>JAFGUF010000031.1 GCA_016938675.1 Clostridia bacterium
ACACAGAAGTTAAGCTCTTCCGCGCCGATGATACTTGGGGGGCGACCCCCCGGGAAAGTAGGTCGTTGCCGGTCTCAATTTTGAAAAACCACTCCTAATAGAGTGGTTTTTTGGTATAGTATCATATGATAAGTGACTAATTTTCCATTGCGTTATAGGTGATTTAAATTAAATAATAATTGTGATATAATATCAAAAAATGCTTAAAGGACAAATATGAAAAAAATAATAGTTATCTCTTTAGTTGTAATTCTGATTATCTTTTCTGTTTTACTAATAATAAATTTTAATGAAAAAAAAGAAGCACAGTATATAGAAGATTTAAAAGCGCAGATTGGTCAGTTGTTTGCAGATGAGAATTATCCGGAAGCTATTAATTTGCTTAATCAGCTGGATGAAAAATATATCGAGATTGCAAGCACAGAAATAAATACTCAGATAGAAAAGATTTGTGCAGAAGCAGAAGCACGTATGTCAGAGGAAGATTTATTATATCTTAAAGAGTTGGGCTATAAATACTCACTTATTGACGAAACTATAGAAAAAATACAATCCAAAAAAGAAGAACTGACTAATTCAGCCGCAAATTATGAGCTGGCAGTTGCTCGTTTTGAAGAGAAGAAATATGATGAGGCTCAAGCTCTTTTTAGTGCGGTGATACAAGATGACAATCATTACAGCTTGGCCCAGGAATATTTGCAGCAAATAAGTGCATTGCAAAATAGCTGGGAGAGTGTATTATATTGTAGGAGTACATATATGAATGCCTGTGCTTACGATGGAGAATACATATATTTAGCCTTTTATGAAGATGATGTTGACGGAATATATAAAATAAAGAAAGATGGAAGTACATCGCAGTTCTTCCCTTTAGGCAGAGGTGGTACAAGGCTACAAATCTCTGATATAAACATAGTTGGAGACTATATTTATTTTATAGCCGGTGAGAAGGTTGGATCGGGATATGTCTTCAATAATCCATACAATATATACAGAATGAAAAAGGACGGTACGGAGCTTACTATAGAAATCGAGGGGAACTTTATAGATTTAATTATAGAAAAAGATGCTGCTTATGCAATATCAAGAGAATATGGTCTTATTAAATTTGATAAATATTTTTCAGGTGAGAGCATTATTTCAAGCCACAATGTTATAGAATTTTCTATAGTACCCGGAGGCATATATTATACAGTTCGTGAGAGCCTGGAATATGACGGTGAAAATACGGTATATTTTTACGACGGTACCAACTCACAAAAGATAGACAGCGGAGAAAATATGCACTATCAGAGTTTTGATGGAGGGCAGTATTTAAAGTGGATGGCAAGGACGGAGTCTGCTGAATATCTTTATTTGGGCGGCACAGAGGAAGAAATCAGAGTGGCATTTACTGATCTTTGTACAGTCTACGGAATTATTGACAGCAAGGTTCTATATTCCAGACATGGCATGTATCAGCAGGAGTTTTCAAAATACTATGATATTGAATCAAAAGAAACTATCTCAAAAAGTGAGTATGCTCATCTTGAAGAGTACCACACGCTCGAATTATTCTATGAAGAAAACAAACTAATAGTAACAAAGGATGGGAAGCTGTATTTCTCAGATATAACAGGTACTATTGTTGAGCCGATAGTTGATGCGGAATTATCAGAAGAAATGCTGGATGAAAATACGAAGGTTATAAAAAGACTAACGGACGACGAAATATATTTGGCCGCAGGAGAATCCCCGATAATATGTGTTATTTCCGATAAGCAGTACTGGCATTACAAAGATGATAAAATGAATTTATATATTGAGAAAAAATATATGGATGAGTATGACTCAAATGTCTACATAACGCATATATTTACAAATGACTACAGCTTATTTAAAACCGGCAACGGAACAGGGTATGACAAGGCTGTAAAAACCTATCAGGCGTCTTATATATCAGATATGTATCAGATTATATACGGACAGAATACGGATATGTTTTTAGATAGCAGAAATGCCGACAGAGGGATTATTATCAGGAATGGGGAAGTAATTAAAGATGCTCTTTTATACGATATGATTGCTTACTTTGCGGATGGAAGCATGCAGATATACAGAAGAGGTGACGATATATCAGCGCAGCAGCTGGTCTCACAAGGTGCTGTAATGTCTTTTTCATTTGGCCCGGTATTGGTGGAAGACTACGAAATAGATGAGGAATGTGCATATCACAAGCTTGCTGTCAGGAACCCTAGAAGTGCGATAGGGTATGTTGAGCCGGGTCATTATGTTATGGTAGTTTGCGATGGACGGGATGACAAGGTATCTGTGGGTCTGAGTATGATACAGCTTGCGCAAGTTTTTGAAGATGAAGGCTGCAGGATTGCATATAACTTGGATGGAGGTACAACATCAACAATAACATTCTTTGGTAATTATATAACCAGAAGAACAGCTTACCCAAATGTACCTGAAATATATAACCATAGAGAACTGGCAGAAATGTTTTATATAGGAACAAGTGAACTTTCTCCGTATGACCTTGAAGAGGTTACCTATAGCTATGAAGACTACGCAGCAAACCTAAAATAATCTGGTATATAAATTAATTAACTAAAGCCGCATTATGTATGCGGTTTTTTAGCGAATAGATGATATTTTGTAACGTCGTTTACGTTGATTGGATGTCCTGTTTGCCGGTCATGTTTTTAATAGTTAATTTAAGGATAGTAGTTTTGTCCACGATCCTTTTATCAAAAACCTGCACGTCTCTTTCTGTAAGGCTTTTCATCAGTATGGAAAGTGCGGATATCTTTTCCGAATAGCTGTCCACCTTTTCCAAAATGCCTGTGCCTATTATGCTCGTATAGCTCGTTGAACATTCTGAAGGATTTTGGGAATTTGTTATGCCGTAGTCGACATCCATTTCGAAGCCTACCTTTGGGTTTTTACTCATCAAATCAAGTTTTTTGCCTTCCTCAGCGCAATGCATGTATAGGATATCTTTGCCGTCTATACACTCATATCCGAAATTCATAGGCACTACATAGGGATAATCTTTGTCATTAAAGGCGATTCGTACGACATCATATATTCGCAGATATTCGTACATCCTTTCTTTAGACATTTGCTTTTCTTTTCTTCTCATATAAATCCTTATAAATTACTCACTTTATCTTTTTCTATAAATATCTCAATTTCAAATCTTTGAAAATCTACTTTTTCCATAAAGTCTGAAGGGATAAACCTGACTAGATTGAAGTTCATCATATCTATCTTGTGCTTATTCAATATTACAGGCATTTCAATATCCAAATCAGCACATAGATGCTGAATTGCAGATAGAAGCATTTCAATATCCGGCTCCTGATCAGAAGATAGAAAGCTGCTTGCGGATATTTTATTTTTTCTAATAATATTACCCCAGATTTTTACCATTTTTACTCCCTGTTAAAACAGTTTCGATTTGCAGAGACGTCTAGTATTATATCACAAAACATAGAAATGACCAATAATCTTTTTTATTGGTCATAAATAATTCAAAATTATCAGTTTCTGCTTAGTTCAGCACAAACTCTGCTATATCTGAATACACTTCCTGATTGTTAGTCTCATTTACCAGCTCATGCCGCGCGTCTTCGTAAAGCTTGCATTTTACGGTCAGTCCTGCTTCTTTATAGGAAGTCTCTAGGAATTTAGCATCATATCCAAAGCTTCCGCAGGGGTCGTTTGCTCCGCTGATTATGAAGATGGGCGTATCTTTGGGCATAGATGCAATGTTCTTTGCTTTCAGAGTGCTAAGCAGTACAGCAGATACATCCTTAAACATAGATCCGCTGGCAGCAAAGCCACATTTTTCGTCAGCCACATACTTATCCACTTGTTTCTCATCTCTTGACAGCCAGTCAAATTTTGTTCTGTTTGGCCTGAAGGCTTTGCTGTATTCACCGAACGTCAGGCTGTCGAGCATATTCGCAGGCTTTTCAGCAGGAAATAGTGAAGCTAGGAAAGGCGCAACATCTCGTAGACCAGGCTTATTTATGGTTACTCCGCTAAGGATGCACTTCTCGTATTTATCTTTTGCAGTTTGCAGCACTGCTCTTGCAAAGATTGATCCCATTGAATGGCCAAAGAGTATGATGCCAGTTTTAGGACTCTTACTTTTGGCGTAATCATAAAGCAAAGAAATATCTTCAAGCACCAGTTGCCAGCCATCCTTTCTTTTGAAAACGCCAAGCCCGTCCTGAATGCTTTGCCCGTGGCCTCTTAAGTCCATGGAATAGACGCTAATACCTTTTTTATTCATATTTTGTGCGAAGTCATCATATCTCTGTGCATGCTCCGCCAGCCCGTGAATAATTATTAATAGTTTTTTGGGTTTTTCAACACTCCATTCATAGCATGCGAGTGTAACGCCCTTATTTTCCAGCTTGAAGTTTTTCATTTTTGCACCTCAGTTCTATGTTTTTATTCTCGTTAGAGAATAATTCTATTCATAAAAATACCTACATCATCCTTTAATATATCGCTGTTCGAATATAGAGCAGTATTTAAGCCTGATATATTGAAATTCATTTGTTTATAGAAGTCAATTGCAGCACCGTTTTTTGATGTAACCTCCATAGTAATAGCACGGAATCCTTCTGATTGTGCTCTGTGAACACATTCCTCGATAAGGCCCTTTCCTATCCCCCTGCCCCGCTTACTCTTCTCTACCATCAGGTGCCGTATATATAAGGTATTGTTCCAATACAAAGGTTCACAAATAATTATACCCTGTACAGAGGTTCCGCACACTGCGGCATAGGAAAAGCCAAGTCCAGCCAGGTCATTATACCATGATATATCATCAGCGGAATGCGGTTTGCTGGAATTTAGCACGCCGTCAAGCTCCTGACGAGTCAATGAAAAGAGAGTTCCCGCGTCAGTCGTGTCCTGCCCTACCCTGTAGACGCATTCGGTTGAGAAGTTATCTTCTCCAAGGTTTTTGTCTATCTCTCGTGTGTAAATCTGCGTACTGACTATAGTTTTTTCTGAAAAAAGCGAGTCATAAATGCCCATATCATCAGGATGCATCTCGGTTTCATCATTCTCTGTATCAGCATCTTTTAATATGGTCTCATGCGGAATGAATTCCACAGCGTCCTCTGCAGGAGGCAGGTCTTTAATTGTTGAAGGAATTGGTGTATCACGAAGTGCTGAATCCTCTTTGCTTTTCTTTGCTTCCAATACAGCTTCAATTATTTCTTCGTTTACATACACCTGATTTTCGCGTTTTATGTTATTATCCAAATCCGTAAAAACAGATTTTTTATATGAATTTGCTTTATCGGTTTTTTTTCTCATATTTTGCCTTTCTTTTTTCTGCCTGATAATTATAACACTTCGACAATTAATTGTGTATAAAAAGCCTGATATTTATTTTTGTTTAGCTTTTCTCATTTTCCTTGCTATAGTTATTGTAAGAATAATAAATGCTACTAATATTATTGCGAGTATATATTTAAGCCTGTTATAATATTGATACATCTCAATTACATCTTTATTTTCCTCAGCTACACGTTGATTGAAAATCTTTCCTGCGAAAACAAAATCATTAACCGTTTCGCCCAATATCTGTGAAGAAAATGTCTTAACAGAATCTGCCGGCTGGCTGTAGCTATCCTGATTCGGAAGAATAAATTCTATTGACGCGTCCAGATTATTCATCTCTTCATCTATATTGCCCTTAATTTCATCATTAATAGTTTCATAAGCATCAGAATCAATAATACCCCGTGTATCTATACTGCCTGCTATTTTATATTCACTAAAATTCGAATACGGAGTATACTCATATGATAGGCTGGAAAAAGGTGAAAATTCATCTGTCATCATCTCAAATAGCTTATCGAAAGCATCTTCATAGCTTTCGCACTGCACCTGTTTTTGGAAATACAGGTGATATGTTTCACCCTCTGCGCTTAGCTGGCTTTCGTACCCAATGCTTTTCCAGTATTCGCTTAGCTTTAAAAGGCTTTCCTGCGCAAGAGTGATTTGAGAGTAATCATAATTGCTCAGGTCAATTTCCGCCTCGCCATGGTATACTGCTAGGTAATCAGGTGTTATTTCTCCGCGCAGAACAATGCTGGCGCATCCTGAAAAGCTAAGAAGGATAACAAAAGACAATGCTATAACAAAGTGTTTTTTTAGCAAAAGCAACTTCATCAGAATGTTACATCATATGGGTCGGAGAATACTGCAGTGCCATCTGAAAAAACGGCAACAATTCGAAACCTTACAAATCCAAGAGTATCTATTATATCGCTGATGGTATATTCGTTCTGCCCGCTGATAAGCCTCTGTATGCCGAATTGCGCGGAGGCATCCTCGTCGCCGGATATGGTCTTTATAGGCTTTAGTATATAGTCATTTGAATCATATGCCACCAAAGTGTAGGAAACTATGTTATATGGCCAGGGATTAGTCCATGTCATCGTGTAAGAGCCTGGCGCAGTCTGGGATATACTCATTTCCATATCGCCATATACTGGTGTCAGTTCGGTATATGCAGGAACTTCATTATCAACAAAACCATAGTAATATTCCGCAAGTCCATTCACTTGGCTGGGTGCAGTCAGAACAGGATTTTCATGAGGATATGAATTCAGCGTAAGCATAGTTTGATTTATATAGTCGTTGTATTCTTTTTCACTGCTGGCATATAATGAGGCTAGCTCACGGTTATCCAGAAAGTCTATCTGCTGCTTTGCAGTGGGAGACCCCATAAAATAAACATAATCTTCCGCAGCAATTTCCTGCAGGTCCCACATATGATTATCAAGATATGAATCCCAATCAGTGATTACTGAGTAAACAGGCATTCCGGATTCATTGCGGAGCAAGGCATATCTTGTAGCCATATCAGCGAGTGTGCCTGTAAATCCAAAATAATACTGGGTAAAATGGTGACCGTATTCATGGCTTAAAGTCCGTGCCATCGACTCAACGGTCGTGTTTTCGTTTGCTCCTGTAAGCACAATTACACTGCTTAATGTAGAAAAATCCAGTGTCATGTCACTGGGAAGCAAGCGGTTTATAGCGATGGGCAAAGAATATTTTTCATAGCTGTTTCTGTGCAGGCCGGCATATTCATCATAATTATCATCGTGAAGCTCAACTCTGGCTACATACGCAATCTCATCACCGTGAGTATTCTCAAAAAGCTCATGGGCTAGTAGTTCCAGTTTCGCACTGTTCCAGCTCTCACTGTAGCTGATGAAGCTGATATTATTGTAGCTAAACTCAGCAATGGCATCTTGCACTGTAACATTATTTGTTTGTTCTTCGCCGTAAATAGTATCAGAATAATTATATGAATTGGAAATCTGGGTTTGCATTTCTCCGTTTTCATTAAATACTGATAATTGTTGTGAGTATTTGTTTGCTAGCTGAATTGAAAAATACAGACCTGCACCAATTGCAGCCATACAGGCAAAACTTATAAATAAAGCGAATTTCGCGTTTGATTTTCTCATATAAACTCCATGTTATTACTATATAATTATACATCAACTACGATGCTAAGACAACCACGCTAAATCTGAAAAATATTTTAATAAAAATGTGTTTTTTTATCCATTACCCAATTTGGTTGAAGAATTACTTAGAATGCATTAGCATTATTCGTATTGATTTTTTTATTTATACATATATAATAAACTATACATTCGTAAATAAACTATAATGAAGACAATAAATGAGGGATTTATAAAAATGGAATACAGAAGACGAAGAACTAAATATAAAAAACCCGGCTTGTTCCGGAAAATAATAAGCGCAATAGCTATCTTCATACTTGTAGGCATCATAGCCTCCGTTGTAGCCTTTGCGCTGCTAGTGGATACATCAACATGGGAGGATTTTGATCCGGAATCATTGACTAATGTAAGCCAGACGCTTTATGTATATGATAAAAATGGAGTTGAGACGGCAGGAGTTTATAATAAAGAAAATAGGACCTATGTATCTATTGACAAGATACCGGATCATGTGGTAAATGCGTTTATAGCGATTGAAGACACAAGGTTTTATGAGCACGACGGAATAGACTTTATCCGCTTTTTTGGATCGCTTTTGGCCAATATTAAAAGCATGAGCTTCTCGCAGGGGTTTTCTACGATAAGCCAGCAGCTCATAAAAAATACCCATCTTTCCTCTGAGAAGATAATAAACCGCAAAGTACAGGAAATGTATCTGGCTGTTAAGCTGGAGCAAAACTACACAAAAGACCAGATAATGGAGATGTATCTGAATTATATATACTTCGGCAATGGTGCATACGGAATAGAGGCTGCAGCACTTTCCTATTTTAATAAAGATGTTAGTGAGCTTACTATTTCTGAGGGTGCGATGCTGGCGGGGGTCATAAAAGCTACGGCTACTTATGCTCCCCATATCAATTTAGATAAATCAATTACAAGGCGAAATCTGGTACTAAAGCAGATGCTGACCTATGGCTATATAACGGAAGCACAGTATCAGCAAGCGATAAATGAAGCGCCGCAGCTGGCAGTATCAAGGCCCGGCAATACTGAGTACGGACAATTTGTGGACTATGCCCTGGAGGAGGCATCCGAGATACTTGGCATGTCCTACGAAGAAATGATATCCAGCGGCTATAGAATATACACAACGATGGATGCAGCAATGCAGAAAGCAGCTCAGGAAGATTTTGAAAATGATGAGCTTTTTCCAAAGGACGCGTCAGACGGAGCAAAGGCTGAGGCGGCAGCAGTAGTAATAGATTCTAAAACCGGAGCAGTTAAGGTTCTGGTTGCGGGGAGGGAATACGTCGCAAAGGGAATAAACAGGGCGATTGACGCCAGAAGGCAGCCGGGCTCTACAATAAAGCCTGTGCTTGTATATGGCCCGGCTGTAGACAGATTTGGATACACGGGAGCATCATTAATAGAGGATAAAGAAATAGATATTAACGGATATTCGCCGAGCAACTATGACGGCACATATTCAGGATGGGTATCTATGAGACATGCAGTAGAAGACTCAATTAATATCCCTGCTGTGCTGGTTCTGCAGGACATAGGAGTGGAGAACGGGAAGGCCTATGCAGAAAAGAGCGGCATTCCATTTGACGCAAGCGATGACAATCTGGCTCTTGCACTAGGCGGATTTACATACGGAGTTACGCCGCTTGAGATAGCAGCGGCCTATCAGCCATACGCGAACCAGGGGATATACAATGAGCCATATGTAATTGAAAGCATTGAAGACAGCTATGGACAGCTGCTCTATCAGCATGAATCAAACAGCGTTCAAGTGGTTGATTCATCTACGGCGTTTATTATGACTGATATTATGAAAACCACAGTAAAATCAGGCACAGCCCACCGCGTGGCAATAGACGGAGTGGAGATAGCGGGAAAAACAGGAACAGTATCGTTCCAGAACGGCAAAGGCGTTAATGACGCGTGGACAGTTGCCTACACTTCAGAAGATATCGTTGCGGTGTGGAACGGGTTTGACATGCCAAGCTCCGAGCACTATATGTCCTCATCGGAAACTGGCGGCAGGTATCCGGCGATGATGATACATGAAATTCTAAGCCAAATGTATTCGTCTCATATCCCTGCTCCATTCCCGTCAGATGAAGGAGTGGTGAGCGTAAAGCTGGACAAAGTAATGTATAATAACTACCATACAATAGCTCTTGCGACGCAATATACGCCCGCGGAGCACACTTTCTATGAATACTTCAAGGCAAATGCCCAACCGGCGAACTTGTCGCTCTATTGGAGCGTTCCTGAGAAGGTAGAGGAAATCAGCGTATATCTGGATGACGAAAACCAGCCGGTAATATCGTTTGTTCCGGCGCAGGAATATATGATGTACACAATTGTGCGGCAGATAGATACAGAGGATGAAACAAAGGCATATTCCATAGGGTCATTCAGCGGCAACTCAGCGGTGATTACATATATTGATAAAGACGCGCAGCCCGCAGCTGAAAACAAATACTTTGTTATGCCGTACAATCTGAATGTAACACTTGAAAACGGAAGCTTCCTATACGGTGAATACAGCCCTATTGCAAGTGTTTATGTTCCCGAGCGGATAGAAGATGAGCCTACGCAGGAACCATATGAAGAGCCAGAGCCCACGCCTTCACCTGAGGCCAGCGCAGAACCGGAAACAACGCCGGAACCGGAGGATACACCAGCGCCGTAATTGGATCATATAGTTGCTAAAGGTATAGCTTCCCGCCCACTCATAGCGGCGGGTTATGCTTTACATTTTGTTGAAATAAGTGTATCATGAAGTGATAAATAATATATATTATTCTATTTTATGCTGCAATCGAAAGAGGGATTAATGTCTATAAAGCTTGAAGAAAAAACGGAAGACATGGCTAGAGATACGAAATTTCCGGACAACATTGAGGAACTTAACAAATTGATGGATTCCCTCTATGAGAAGATAAGCCTGCTGGAAGGAAATATCAGTGCGCGTTCAGAGGACCTGACAGAGTTTTTTCAAAGCAATATCAGACAAAACAGAATATCATATATAAGAGAAGATGACGAAATATACGCTAAGGCAAAAAATGTTGACACTCTTGTAAATGAGTATAATAATGCATGCATAATGATCGAATTGATAGAGAAAAAAATAAAAAATCTGGAAAGCAAGACAGTCTTATAGACTATATGTGAAGGGACATATTGCATGAGCAGCAATGAAAAAAGCACATTTTTTATTCCGACATATGAAAAGGTAATTAATGCCATGCACGATCTGGTGTGCGTGACCGGTCAGGATGGCAGAATAATGCTTGTGAATGCTGCAATGACAAAAGTACTTGGCGTTAATATAGGGGATGACTGTCCGTATATAAGCGATGATCATGAATGTTCCGACCTATGCAAGTTTATAAAGGAAGGCAAATATTCAGAAAGCGAAATTTCGCACAGCGGCCGCATATATAGTGTGTCTATAACGCCGCTGTTGGATGAAGTGGGGCACTGCAAATATGTTATGCAGATATGGAGAGATGTTACAGGCAGCTTTCATCTGCGCAACAAACTGCAGCGCCAAAATGACATACTTCGCAAGGACTTGGAAGTAGCAAGAAGCCTTCAGCACTCTATGCTGGTGGATGAACCTCCGGAAGCCGAAAATATTGAAATCTCTACACTCTATAAGCCATGCGACAGTGTCGGCGGAGATTTCTACGACTTTTTCAAAATAGGCGAAGATAAGATACTTTTCTATATGGCAGACGTTTCAGGCCACGGAGTATCTGCAGCGATGCTTACTGTGTTTTTTGCACAGGCTGTAAGCCAGCTGATGTATAACAGAAATGAGATGATAATGCCTCACAAGCTCATTGAGCAGGTATGGGCAAGGTTTGTAGGCCTTGGCCTTGAGGAGCACCTATATATAACCGCATGGGTGGGAGTATTGGACGGCAAGACGGGGGAATTGGTTTACTGCAATGCAGGGCACATCTCATCGCCGGTAATTGCTATGGGCAAGCAGCATGACAGGATAGAGATGCCCGGATTTCCGATATGCAGATGGACAGACACTCCGGAATTCAAAAGTGAGTCTATGAAGCTTGACAAAGGCACAAAGCTTCTTCTCTTTACAGACGGACTTACTGACGCACTGCGGCTTAGCGGAAACAAGGTGAATGTATATGGCGGTGTAAGCGCAGCAGAAGATATTGCAATCAGCCATGTAACAAGTGATGACTTCTCTGAGTGCCTTAATAACATATGGGATGATATCCATGAAGGCATGGGAAGCGGCGAACTAAATGACGATGTAGCAATGCTTCTGATAGAATATAAATAATGAAGCCCTAAAAAATGGAGGAAAGCTTGTGGCAGAGATAGGACAATGGTTTAAAGATATAATCCCACAAGTAACTATACTTGATGCTATAGATGTTCTGGTAGTTACTTTTTTAATATACCAATTAATCAAATTTACAATGCAGACAAGGGCTGCTCAGGTACTAAAGGCATTTGGCCTTATTCTGGTTTTGGCGCAAATCAGCGAATGGCTCCAGCTATCTACATTAGCATGGATTTCTAATTATGTAATTGACGCCGGAGCGATTGTATTAGTGCTGCTTTTTCAGCCGGAAATACGCAGGGCGCTTGAAAAACTGGGCAGGCGCAAATTTTTCAATCAAAATACAGATGAAGAGGATGAAAACGAAAGAACCGTAATCGGTGAAATCGTAAGAGCTGTTCAGAGGATGTCCGGAAGCAGGACGGGTGCACTTATTGTAGTGCAGAACAGAGAGCCATTAGGTGACATCATAGAGAGCGGAACTACGCTCTATGCCAATGTCAGCTCTGAACTTCTGGAAAATATATTTACACCCAATACTCCGCTTCATGACGGAGCAGTAATAATAAAGGAAGATACAATAATAGCAGCAGGATGTTTTCTTCCGCTTGCTGTTGATCCATACCTAGCTCAGGAAGTAGGGACAAGGCACAGGGCCGCCATAGGAATGTCTGAAAGGACAGATGCACTTGTAATAGTCGTTTCTGAAGAAACGGGAATTTTATCATGTGCAAAGGGCGGCAAGCTCATACGCTATCTTGACGGCAATAGCCTAAGAGAGATGCTGGAAGAGATAATTAAAGAGGGTAAGGACGAGTTTCCGAACCTTTTAGTAAAGTGGCTGCGAGGGGCAAACAATGGAAAAAGTTAAATTATTTTTACATAGATTGACTAACAACTGGAGGATGAAGCTAGTCTCATTAGTGCTTGCTTTGTTTCTGTGGAATTCGGTAATAATGAACACAGACCCTCTTGTAAGCAGAATCACAGACCCTATACCTGTTACGCTGATAGGGGTTGAGCAGCTTACGGCCAAAGGGCTTGCTATAGCAAATGAATCATCCGAATATCTTCAGTCTGTGAAAGTTACTGTGCTCATGAGCAGAAGCCAGTCAAAGCTGTTTAATCCGGATGATGTTCAGGTAATGCTGGATTTATCTAAAATCAGCACTACAGGAGAACAGGTAATAAGGATAACGGCATATACAGCTGATGGAACAATAGACAAGGTATCTCCGGAATCAGTCACTGTACAGGTAGATCAGAAAAAGAGCAAGATAGTTCCAATAGAGTACGAAATGACAGGAACGCTTGAAGAGGGCTACTTTAATGATGAACCTCTGGTTGAGCCTACATCATTGCAGGTGACGGGGCCAAGCTCTGTGGTAGACACTGTTGACAGAGCAGTATTTACTATTGATTTAACCGGAAGGACTTCTTCAATATCGCTGCCTAAGGAACTATCCTTGGTAGATGCAGATGGCAATATTATATACTCTGATACCCTGAGCACCAGCGTAGACTCAGCAATATTTGAAATGAATATAATGCCCCGGAAGGAGATCAAAATCCTAGGCGAAAACTGCATTTCAGGAGCGGACAAGCTGCCTAAAGGATATCAGGTTGAGGATATAGAGGTGTATCCTGAGGTAGTGGAAGTGACAGGAAGCGCTGAGCTATTGGAAGGACTTACAAGCCTTGACAGCGAAGTAATAGATATTGCTGGTAAAAAAGAGGATGTGTATACCTCTATAAAGCTATTGATACCGGATGGAATAAAGATACTTTCCGCTGATTCTGTCAGCCTTATAATAAGAATCGGCGAAATACTGGAAAAAGTAACTTATGAAGAAAAAACAGTGCAGCTGCGCAATATTCCACCGGGAATGACAGTTGAGAATTTTGACGAAATAAGGACAGTTGAGCTCCTTGTACCGTATAACACTGTCTCTACCCTTACATCGTCTCATGTTAAGCTATATATTGATTTGTCGGGGCTATCAGAAGGCGAGCACCAGCTGAAAATACAGTGCGAAGTGCCTGAGGAATTCCGGGTAGCTGATATAACCATACCGGATGATACGGCAACAGTCATTATGGTAAACGATAATTGATTAAACTAAATGATATAAAAGTAAGCGTTGACTATACAGACAGCGAAATAAAAAAAGCTGCAGCCATAAAATTAAAAATTAAAGAAAACCGCATAAAATCAGTAGATATTGTTAGGCGTTCCATAGACGCACGCTATTTTGATGTGCGCTTCAGTCTTGGTATTATTGCAGATATTGAAGGCTATACAGCCAATCCGAATGATGATGAAGCGGCTGTTTTACTTGATTTTCCATCGCGCACTATAAAACTGAATGAAAGGCCTGTAATTGTGGGCGCAGGGCCCGCAGGCATATTTGCTGCGCTTGTGCTTGCAGAAAGCGGCACAAAACCAATACTCATAGAGCGAGGACAGGCAATAGAAGACAGGAAAAGGCAGATTTCTGATTTCCAGAAAACCGGTCGATTGGACACTGAATCAAATGTATGCTTCGGCGAAGGCGGCGCAGGCACATTTTCAGACGGCAAGCTGACAACGAGGGTTAACAATCCGTTAAGTTATTATATCCTTAATACTTTTGTCGCCAACGGAGCATCGACCGATATACTCGTAGACGCAAAGCCGCACATAGGCACGGATGTTTTATCTGATATTTTAATTTCCATAAGAAAAAAGATAATTTCCTTAGGCGGCGAGGTTTGTTTTGGGGAGAAAATGACTGATATTGATATAAAAGGTGAGAAAGTTAATTCCATCAAGACATCCACAAGGGATATTCCATGCGAAAATGTTATTATTGCAGCAGGCCACGGAGCGCGAGATGTTTATGAGCTGGCAAACAGCAAAAATTTTCAGATGGAGGCAAAGGGCTTTGCGGTAGGCCTTAGGATAGAGCACCCTAGGGAAATGATAGATAGGGCTATCTACAGGCAGTATGCGGGGCATCCGCGGCTGGGCGCAGCTTCGTACTCTTTGAAGGGCTCATTCGGAGGAAGGACAGTGTACTCATTTTGCATGTGCCCGGGGGGAGAAGTTATAAATTCCTCTACCGAGCAGGGTGCTTTATGTGTAAATGGAATGTCCTATAATGCTAGGGATGGAGTCAATTCCAATGCTGCAGTTGTTGCACAGATTGATCCGTCGGATTGGGGCAAGGAGCCCATGGGAGGCATAGAGTACCAAAGGAATTTAGAAAGGCTTAGCTTTCAGGCGGCAGGCAGCGATTTCAGTGCGCCGGTGCAGAGGCTGGGCGACTTTAGAAACAATAAAAAAACTAAAGCTTTCAGCAATGTATTGCCTTCAATAAAGGGAAGATACAGCGAGGCTGACATTAACAAAATACTGGGTGAAAATACCGCAGCAGCAATTAAAGAGGCTACATCATATTGGGATAGGCAGATCAATGGCTTTGCAATGGATGATGCCGTGCTGACTGCTGTGGAGAGCAGGACGAGCGCCCCAATAAGAATATTAAGGGATGAAAACCTCCAGGCAGTCGGAATATCTGGGCTTTATCCATGCGGTGAAGGCGCAGGCTACGCAGGGGGCATAATGTCAGCTGCTATGGACGGAATACGGTGTGCGCTGCAGATATTGAAGAGCGCAGAGAAATAAAGAGCATATTTGCCATATTTTAATATTAGTTCATTTTTTTGTTTTTGCTTAACTATATACTGCCTTTATTTATTTAGATTTTGCTCAATTTCCTTGAAAAAGGCCGGTTAAGGGGATATAATATAAACACGAAAAATGAATATTTCCTGCGGTGTTCGTTGGGCTTTTTATTAAAAACCACAGTTTTTTTTCGGGAGACCGGGTTCGGTTGCTAATGTCATGCCTCCTTTGAGTGGAAGGCAGAGGCCTCGACAGATCACCCACCTGCTTATCGGCGGGTTCCTAATAGGACGTCTGACGGCATTGCGGGACTCTAATTTGGCTAATGTTGATGTTTACAAAGGTCAAATTTTTTTATATAATTAAAATTGCTTTTAGAAAGAACATATATGAACAAAACATTTTCAATTACAAAACAACGACTTCTAAACCATCTGCATTATGGCAAATGGTATTATATTGCGTCTGTTGCAGTTATGTTGGTTGCTGTAAACCTGCTATATAGTGTTACAGCGCCGGAGTACCCACCTGAAAGCAGAGTCAGTGTTATGATGTATGCAGGCGATGTAGCGGAGGACAATGCCGCCATGCTGGAGCAGGAGATGCTAGGCATTCTTGGAGATGACCAGCGTGAAGTGAAGGTGGTAACCAGCATATATGCTGATTCTACAATGCCAGATGTAATATTGGCAAGAATCATCGCCAATCAGGACGATGTTTTGGTACTAAACAGTGAGTACATACAGACATTAGCTGAAAACGGTGCGTTTATCCCACTTGACGAACATATGGATTTAGGTAAGATTTTTTCAATGTACCCGGATATTGATTGGGCGGACTACTTAATGGTATGCCCTGAATATGAAGAAGGTGAGCACTATTACTGGCTGCCTTTAGGCGTATCTCAAGGGTTGACGGGAATAGTGGACAGCAAGGACTATTTGGGAATTGCAGTGCTAAGATCCAGCAAGAACCCTGAAAACGCACTTCTTTGCCTTGAGTATATGTTGACACGCTAGATAAACAGCTAGCTATTGGAGAATTATAATGATTAGGGAAAAAAAGACCAAAAGAGAAGAATCGGGCGGAGCAGCATTCCTGACAGTTGTCCTCCTATCCGTTGGAATAATATTTTTATCCAGTTTGGTAGGATACATTGAGAACCGTTTTGGAATAAAGCGCCTTGAGAATATCATATACCTCATACTGATTGTTGCTGCGTATATTTTGATCAGAAAATACCTTACGGAGTATAGGTATTCATTTTTCGATGATGAGCTGATTGTTGAAAAAATACTAGGCAAAAAAATAACACAGGTGGCAATAATTAAAACTAGAGAAATAACCTATTTTGGCAAGCTAGCAGACACGGACTGGAATGATAAAGAAATGCATGTTGATTACTGCGATGTAAGAAAACGCAATGCCTACTGCATCAAGTATCTTCATGAAGGAGCGGTATTTGCCTTAACAATGAACCCAAGCGAAGAACTGATAATGCATATGCAAAAGGCCCTTGAAACAAGGGACTTTGATGAGTTGGATGAAGAAAAGCTGATAAAATAAATGGCGAAGCAATATATAAAAGATATGCTGAGAAAATATGCTGGCATGAAACCTGCGAGATATCATATGCCGGGGCATAAAGGCAAAGCGAACATATATGACGTTACGGAAATCAGCACAACAGATAATCTTAATAGCCCTGAAGCAGAGATTTTGAAGGCTCAGCGCGCGCTTAGCAGATGCTATGGTAGCGTTCAGTCTTTTTTTATGGTCAACGGCTCAACAGGCGCAATACAGGCGATGGTGAAATATGCGTCAATTGAAAGCAATTATCCCATTCTTGTATCACGCAATTCGCACAAGAGTATTTTTGCTGCTTGTATGATGTTTGGAGTTGACATAATTACTGCAGAAGATGAGTATGATGATACACTCCAGACATTTGTATTTGATGAGACATTGTATATAGACTTGATAAATAAAAATAACCTATCTGCTGTAATATTGACATCAGTTGATTATTTCGGCAGGGTTATTGATTTGGCGAAAATAGCAATCCTGTGCAAGGAAAAGGGCATTCTTCTTCTTTGTGATGAAGCACATGGTTCACATTTTAATATGAATGATTTGCTTCCTCAAAGTGCCATGCGATACGCTGACATATGTGTTCATAGCCCACACAAAACGCTTTCCGCGCTGACTCAGTGCGCGTATATACACGTATCATCGACGAGTATTGACTTAGAAAGGCTGAAAAGCATTATATACAGTCTTCAGACTACCAGCCCCAGCTTTCTGCTCCTTGAGTCAATGGACAGCGCCAGATATGAAGCGGAAATAGGCGCAGAGAAATGGGCGGCAAGAGCGGAGCAAGCGGACAATATTCGCACTAGGCTGAATGAAATAGAAGGAATCATGGCATTGGATGCTGAATGGGCTAGGGCTGCAGGATGCAGCGACAAGGACGAAACAAGGCTTGTTATAGATGTAAGCAAGATAGGCAGCGGTATTGAAATAGGCAAAATGCTGGAGAGTAAATACGGTATCTTTATGGAGATGTATTCATTTAAGCATATAGTAGGAATTCTTACTCCTCAGGATGACATAAGCTGGGACGAGAAGTTGATAAGAGCGTTTACTGAAATTTCGAATGGCAAAAGCTTAAAACAAATACAGACGCCTATATATCCAAAAGCCGGAGAAAGAAGGATAAGTATGCATAAGGCTTTTGAAAGCAGATGGGAAAAAGTAATGCTTAAGGAGGTGGCAGGGAGAGTTTCGGCGAGCCTGGCAGGGTCATACCCGCCTGGAGTTCCGTTGATTCTGCCGGGAGAAATAATTACCGAGCAGCAACAAGAGTATATGCTGACTATAAAGAATCTGGGCGGTTCGCTTTTTGGCATTGAGGAAGGGTATATTAATTGTGTAAAAGGAGAGCTTTAGCTCTCCTTAAAATAATTATCTTGTAGGGATGACCTCTATCCAGTAGCCATCGGGGTCATTTATGAAGTATATTCCCATATCTTTGTTCTCGTAGCAGATGCATCCCATTTCCTCATGCTTTTTGTGGGCGGCCTCATAGTCATCCGTTCTGAACGCCAGATGGAATTCCTCCTCTCCCAGGTCATATTTTTCGGGGTGGTCGGCCAGCCATGTCAGCTCCAGCAGGAAATCGGAATTTAATTTATCTTTCATAAACACGATTTTAAATTTACCATGGCTTGGTTCATTCCGCTTTACTTCTTCAAGCCCCAATGCCTCCTTATAAAATGCGATAGACTCATCTAGATTTTTTACGTTGAAATTGAAATGTGCGAATTTAAAATTCATTTTCAGCTCCTTTATTAGTGATTTATTCTTGCAATTATTATACCATCTGCAGAAGTGATTAAACATAATTTTGTATCATTTGATTCATATTTATAGGCAAGGAGGCAAAACGATGGTACAATAGCAATGTAATAATTAGGAGGTGACTAAATGAGCGCAGGAAAGATTAAGGGGTATTTCTGGGGCGTGATTGCCCTGATAATACTCATTGTGCTGGCAGGCTCTTTTTATAGAGTTGAGGAGGGAGAGCAGGCACTGGTACTGACTTTCGGTGAGCTGACAAAAACTATCGAGAAAGCAGGACTATATTGGCATGTGCCTGTTGCACAGAGCATCAAGAAGCAATCTACTTCGGAAATGTATACTCTGGAGTACGGATATACTACAATATCAGAGGGCACAACTACGCAGGGAGCGCGATATGAGGATAATTACAGCGAGTCAATAATGCTTACAAGCGATTCCAGCATTATCATAGTGCAGGCCATCTATCAGGTGGTGGTTACAGACGCAGCGCAGTTTTTCTATGAGGTGGATGAACCATTTCAGACTCTTCAGTTTGCGTTTGAGACAATTCTTCGCAGAAATATTCAAAGTGTTACTTTAGATTATGCGATGAACAACAAAGCAAGCATATCAGAGAGTGTTAAGACGGATTTCAACAAGATGCTCAAAATATATAACATTGGCATAAGAGCGGACAAGGTGGAGATCCAGAATGTATTAATGCCGGATGCAGTAGACTCCGCATATCAGGATGTAATAAACGCACAGAATGAAAAGGACAGAAAAACTGATGAAGCTGAAAAGTACTATTATCAGGTAGTACCGAATTCTGAAGCAGAAGCCTACAAAATGATTGAGGATGCAGAAGCCTATAAGGCAGAGACAATTGCAACAGCAGAAGGCGAAGTAGCGCAGTTTAACGCAATATACGAAAAGTATCTGCTTAATCCGGAAATTACACGCATGAGCATGTATATTGAGACTATGGAAAGAATATTAGGCAATGTCGGGGATACTTATATTATTGAAGACGGCGGTGACGGCACGCTGAAATTCCTGCCGATAGGAGGCGAATAATATGAATGGCAACACAATAAATTTAAACAAAAAACAAAATATGGATGAAGCGAAAAAAGCAATTAAATTTATCGCATGGTTTGTTGTAATAGTTGTATTTATAATTATTATAATCAGCGCGTCAACATTCACTGTAAATGAACACGAACGGGCAGTTGTGAAAAGGCTGGGGGCCATAACCAAAATATTCATGGCCGAAGGCGATACATACATTGAAGACCATCCAGAAACATTGCAAATAGTGGGCTCAGATTTATCCGATGTAACTATAGTGCACGGCAAAGGCCTGCAGTGGAAACTTCCATTCATTGATACTGTAGAGAAATACGACAGCTGGCTGTATACCTATGTATCCAATGAAGAAGAGGTGCATACCTACGAAAAAAACAGATATATCGTCACGATGTATGCTCAATGGAGAATAGCCAATCCGGGATTATTCGCTATAAAATTCACTGATGATAAAAGCGCGAGTAAATATCTGGACAATCTGATATTCCCGGAGATAATACAGAATATTAATAATACAAACAGTAAGGATTTTATTAATAACAAAGAACTTTGGAATGAAAAAATGGAGGCCGCTCGTGAGAACCTGAATAACAAAATATTAGAGAGCGGAATAGAAATTGTGGATATGCAGGTGCACCGCACTATACTTCCTTCAGGAAACATACAATCGACATATGATAAAATGGTAGCTAACAGGGAAAAGACAGCCCAGCAGCTGCGCTCGGAAGGCGAAGCATACTATACAAAGCAGGTAGCCTCAGCTGACCGTATTGCAAGGGAAACAATAGCCGGAGCGATTTTAGAAAGCGAGCAGATAATGGCTGAGGGCGATGCTGAAGCGCTTTCAATATATGAACAGGCGTATTCGGCAGATCCGGAATTCTACGGATACTGGAGGTCGCTGAAGGCGCTAGAGAATGCACTGGACAGCAATACTGTACTGGTGCTTGACAGGAACCATCCTCTTTGGGCTGATCTATTGGCGATGGCTACAGAGCCAGAAGTACCGCAGGGAGAATAGGAAAGTCAATTATAGCAAATAAAAAAGAGCTGCTGAGTATTCAGCAGCTCTTTGTATATGTTTTACTAGAATGCGTAAGCACCGAGTTCAACGTCCTGAACGTTGTATTCAAGCAGTTTTGTTATAACTATCGCGAAAAGATGAATAAACGCTTCGTCTCTTTGCGGCTTGATATCAAGTGAATAGTTATTGCCGAACATTGTCTTTTTCATTCTGATGGTCGCCGCCACTTCACTATGTTTATACAAATGTATGGCTGACATGTCCATTTTGTGCGTTGCACCGTATACATTGTCAGGGCAGGAAACATATAAATTAAGCCCTGAATATGTATTTCTTAAGTATACTGTAAGAATTTCTTTAGATGATGCGTCATATATTGTGCTTTGATGATGATCCTGCTTGAAGTAGGTATCAACCATATAAATTATTTCATCAGAATTATTATAAATTATCTCTTTGCCAGACAATGCGTCTAATTTTTCAGAAATCGTTAAAAGCACATCGCCGTTGGAAGTATATACCGTCTGCTCTTTACCCCTCGTATGAGGAGTATACTTGATCAAATATTCCATTTTACACCTCTTGTATGTTTTTTCGCTAATCCAAACTCGTTTTTATATCTACGTTTCCCATATTGTATATATCTGTATAATTATATTATCACACATTGAAAACAATGGTGCAATTCTATTAAACGTCTCTGATTCTTTATATAATCGCATGTATAGCTGCTTCAAACAGAAAATTCAGCCTTTTTTATATTTTGAAAAAGTGTTGTATTTTAATTTGCGTTTACTACAGAAGGTTATTAATCAACATATAGTATAAATTGGGCTAATATGCTGCAGCAATAGCGGGTATATCGTAGGGAGAGTCTACAATGTGGTCGGGCTTAGCGGCAGACAAAGTCTCCCGGCTATCGAAGCCCCATGTAACCGCAATTACCTTTATATTATTTTTTCTGCAGGCTAATATATCGCCCAGCTCATCCCCGACATATATTACTTCGTGCTCCTTGACACCATACATTTTCAAATATTTTTTCAGTATCTTCTTTTTAGTAAGCTTGCCCCTTGTTGAAAAAATATTATCAATTGTATTTATGTCATGGCGTGTAATAACCTTTTTTATGTTATCTTTTGAATTCAATGAAATAATATTGGTGGTATAGTCCGCTGCAAGGCTTTCAAGGACATCCTTGATATTAGCAATAAGCTCAACTCTGTCAAGCTTGCCATGCATTATTTTTTGTGCAGTGAGTGCGTATTTCGGAAGTTCACGCCATTTGATGCCGCACTTTTTAGCAGCCTTTCTAATGCGCAGGCTGGTAAGACAGCATATCTCTTCCTCTGTTAGCAGTGGCTTATTGAAGTGAACGAGCACTTCGTTTATAACTTCCGGTATAAAACCCACAGTATCTGCTATGGTTCCGTCAAAATCAAAAATTACGTGTTTAATCATATCTTTGAATGTTTACCCTCTAAATATATATTTGTGAGTTTAACATGTGGATATAAAAATGGCAAGTGATTCAGTGCAAATTCAGATTAAATTCATATTAAGCTGAGTAAAAAAAGCTTGAGATCATCATAATTGTTCTTCTCTGGGTTAAGAACTGCGTATTCATATGCTTTGTCCTTATAGTGCTTTATTGCAGGGCCATCCGCATTCAAAATGCTTTTGATGTCGCTGCCTGTTATGCTAAGCATGCTATAGCTGATAAACTGCTTTTTATTGTTCATGTAGCAAAAGATCGCCTGAAGGTATAAGCTGTCATTTGTATTGAATATGGCGATGTAATCAATTAATTTTTTTGTGAAGGCTGCGCCCGTTTTAGCAAAATATATAATGATCTCGCTTTTTTCTAATAAACATATTTCTCTCCTTGAAATAAGCGATGCAGTTTCCTGAGCAAATTGCTTTCCTAGGGAAAGGCTTGCAATATACTCACGGGCTTTTTCTTTAGAATAATCACTTAAAAATACCGCCCAGCGTATATGCCTGTCCTTTGGAGAGATGCGCAGCTTATCTGCCGTTTCTTTATGAACGCCGAGGCATATTACTTCGGAAATATCAGCAGCGAATAGCGCATCAACCGCATACTGAATATACTCAGCATCGCTTATTATTAAGTCCAGCTCTGCGCCGATTCGTTCTCGTGAGATGTTTTTAAGAAGCCCGGCGCATTGCTCTGCACCCTGCAATGTTTTTGTATCTATACTAAAGCCTAGCTTTGCAGCGAACCTGCACATCCTAAGTATCCGCAGTGCATCTTCCGAAAACACATCAGCGCTTTCACGAACCGTCTTGATTATTTTATGGGATATATCATGCTGACCATCAAAAGGGTCAACAATTTCTAAGGATAGTGGATCGAGATAAATTGCGTTTATGGTGAAGTCGCGCCGCAAGGCATCCTGATATATGTTATCAGTGAACACAACTGTAGAAGGTGTATGATATCCATTTCCTCTGTAGGACTCTTTCCGAAAGGTGGTGTATTCCACGCTGATGCCGCCAATATTAATTTTCAATGTACCGAGGGGGTAATTAGCTTCGCAAAGGTATATTTCCTTGCTGTTTTCAATTATGCTGCGCAACTCATCGGGCCTGCAGTTTCCGCATATATCGATGTCTGCGTTTGCGTTGCCATATTCGCCCATAAACAGATCCCGCACAAACCCGCCGACAATATAAAGGCTATATCCGGAGTTTTTAATCAGCTCTGCCAGATACTTTATTTCTTCCGGTATTGAGTTTTCATTTATAGATTTCATTTCAGCGCTGCTTAATGCCGATATCCGTCCTGTAGTGTGCATTATCAAAATGGATATTCTCTATCTGTGAATAGGCAGAAAGCAATGCCTCCTTCATTGATTTTTCCACTGCAGTTACTCCCAACACGCGTCCGCCACTGGTGAAAAATTGATTATTTTTTATAGTCGTACCCGCATGGAAAACCATAGCCTTGTTCTTATCTATTTTGTCTAGCCCCGTAATTTCGCAGCCTTTTTCATATTGTAACGGGTAACCCCCGGATGCCATAACTACTACGGCAGAATTCATATCTTTAAATGAAAATTTTGCTTCATCAAGCTTTTCATCAATTATTGCGTTTATGATATCGAACAAATCACCATCAAGCAGAGGCAGCACTACCTGTGTTTCAGGGTCGCCGAATCTTGCGTTATATTCCAGTACTTTTGGTCCTTCAGCTGTAAGCATTAGTCCGATATAAAGGATGCCTTTAAATGGACAGTCTTCTTTGTTCATGGCCTCCATTGTTGGGATCATAATGGTTTTTTCTACATATTCCTGTATTTCATCAGTATATTCAGGAGAGGGTGAAAATGCGCCCATACCGCCTGTATTCGGGCCCTCATCGCCATCATACGCTCTTTTATGATCCTGAGACGAAACCATAGGCTTTATGGTCTTGCTGTCGCAGAAGCAAAGGAGCGAGACCTCCGGGCCTTCCATAAACTCTTCTATTACCACTTTTGCGCCTGCACTGCCAAATTTCCTGTCTACTATTATTTCGTCGACAGCTCGAAGTGCGGATTCTGTATCCGTGCATACATACACGCCTTTGCCGAGGGCGAGGCCATCCGCTTTTACAACAATAGGCGCACCCTTGGAAATAATATATTGTTTTGCTTCTTCCGCGCTTTCAAAGACTTCATATTCTGCTGTAGGTATATTATATTTTTTCATTAGATCTTTAGAAAAAGATTTTGAAGATTCAATCTGCGCCGCCTTTTTGCTGGGGCCAAATGCCCGTATTCCGGCGTTTTCCATAGCGTCTACCATACCCGCTGATAGGGGGTCATCAGGTGCGACAAAAACCAAATCCACATTTTCATTTTTTGCCAAGGCTATCATGCCGTCTATGTCCATTGCGCTAACGTCAAAGCACTTGGCGATTTGCGAAATCCCGCCGTTTCCCGGGGCGCATATTACTTCGTCTACCTGCGTGCTTTCAAGCAGCTTCCAGCATATAGCGTGCTCTCTTCCGCCGCCGCCGACTACTAGAATTTTCATAGATATTTTCCTTTCATGTCAGCTATGCTTAAAGTGTCTCATGCCTGTGAATACCATTGCTATTCCTGCCTCGTCGCAAGCCTTTATGGAGTCCTCATCTCTTATGGAGCCGCCCGGCTGGATAATTGCTGTTATGCCCGCGGCGGCTGCTGCCTGTACGCAGTCATCGAAGGGGAAGTATGCGTCCGAAGCCAGCACAGAGCCTTTTGTGTTTTCGCCGCCATGCTCTATCGCCTGCTCAACCCCCCATATTCTGTTCACCTGCCCCGGGCCTATTCCAACGGATTGAAGATTCTTAGCGATTGCTATTCCGTTGGATTTTGTATGTTTAACAATTTTCCATGCGAACATTAAATCATTCATCTGTTCGTCGGTGGGCCTTACTTTCGTGGGGAATTCCATTTCCTGTCCTATTAAGTCCATGTCCATATTCTGTACCAGAAGGCCGCCTGCTACTTTTTTCATATCCCAGGTTGTCGATGGCAGTTTGCAGTTAATAGTAGGAAGCTTGAGTAGCCTTATATTTTTCTTTTTCTTTAGGATTGAAAGCGCCTCCTCTGTGTAATCGGGTGCGACAACTATTTCAATGAATATATCATTAATGTCTTTGGCCACCTTTTCGCATACTGCGGTATTAGTAACGACTATTCCGCCGAATATCGACACAGGATCAGCATCATATGCCTTTTTCCATGCTTCATATCCTGTGCTGCCCGAGCCTACTCCGCAGGGATTGGCGTGCTTTACGCCTATGTAGGTTATCTCGCTGAACTCACGAAGCAGATCCAGCGCGCCGTTGGTATCGCCGATATTATTGTATGAGAGTTCTTTTCCATGCAGCTGCTCAGCACCTGCCAGCGTGCCGTCCAGTTTTCCCAGTTCCCTGTAGAATACTGCTTCCTGATGCGGGTTTTCTCCATAGCGGAGTTCCTGCTGCTTTTCAAATGTTACTGTAAGTATATCGGGGAATGATATGCCCTGCTGCTCCCTAAGATAATTGGCAATGAGTGCATCATAGCTTGCTGTGTGTTCAAACACTTTGTAAGAAAGGTTAAACTTTGTAGCTTCTGACACAGAACCGTTTTGCTTGAGTTCACTTACTACTCTTTCGTAATCCTTAGGGTCTACTACCACGGCTATATCCTGATAGTTTTTAGCGGCAGAGCGAAGCATTGTAGGGCCTCCGATATCAATGTTTTCTATAGCGTCTTCAAGCTTCACATTTTCTTTTGATATGGTTTCGCGGAAGGGATAAAGATTGATTACTACGATATCTATAGTATCAACATCAAGCTTTTTCAGCTGTTTCATGTGCTCAGGGTTGGAGCGCATAGCCAGTATTCCCGCGTGTATTTTCGGGTGGAGTGTTTTTACTCTGCCGTCAAGGCACTCGGGAAACCCTGTTATTGAGTCCACTGGGATAACGTCTATTCCCGCGTCTTTCAATTTCTTATAAGTTCCGCCGGTGGAGATAATCTCAACACCCAAGGAGGAAAGCTCGCCTGCAAGTTCTACAATTCCGGTTTTGTCTGATACGCTGATAAGTGCTCTCATTTTTTATTTGTCTCCTGTATATGAATTTTAAAATTTTTATTTTTATCATTTATTTTATATATGACAGTATTTTTAAAATTATACTTGTCCAGTATATCGGCTGCACTATATTTCTTCCACATATGCATTGGGAAAAAATGAGTGATTTCAAATGAGCGAAGCATTCTAACGGCACCCTCTTCATAGAAATCCACCATACGGTGGTCAACCGGGAAAAAGGCGATATCTATTTTGTCTGTCGTTCTAAGGATTTTATTTACTATCCGGTAAAAGCTTTTTTCGGATTCGACTATTTCTCTTGGCTTGCTGTCATTTCGCCAGCTCCATAGGTTTAGGTCCCCTGCGTGAAATATTTTTACGCCCTTATATGTAATTAGGTAACATAAACCTTCGTCTGTTGAATCAAAGGTTTCTATAAGAATTCCCTTAATGTTTAGCTTCTGATCAGGCAGCATATAGATAACTTCCTCGCTTACAGCTAAGTCCTTTGGCATTATATAAACGGTATCAGGGTTATTGTTTTTTAAGCTTAATACGCTTTCATTATAATGGTCTGCATGCCCATGGCTTACAAAAACAAAAGGCTTCTCCGCCTTTTCTGTTTCTGCAGCAGGCAGGGTGCCCTTGTAAAAATCAAAAAGCATAAAATAATTGTCAAACTCAATAGAAAATCCACTATGGAAGTGGTATTTTACTGCAAACTCCATTCGATCCTCCGTACATTATTTGATTATTATAGCATATTGTTCGTGTTTGTCATATACCGGATTACAAAAAATATTGTTAATTCTACTTGCCATACATTTTCTCAATGGCCTTTATCTGAAGATAGAATACGTCATTAATAGGTGTTGCAACATTATATTTCTTTCCAAGCTCAATGAGTACACCTGCAAGCATATTCACCTCAGTTTTTCTTTTTGCATCCACGTCCTGATGCATTGAGGTTTTGCCGTCAGGCGACAGCGATGATAGAAATGCCAGTGCTCTGTGGATGTCGCTTTCTTTAATCGGTATGCCCATTGCATTTGCAACAGAAACAGCCTCTCTCATTGCTTTTACAGTCAAATCTAGCACTTCAGGAACCTGTATAAAGTCGCCATATGTAGCGCCGAGAATAGCAGAAACCTGGTTCATGCCGATATTTATCATGAATTTTTTCCACTGCCTTGTTAGTATATCATCTACGATACTGTGACTCATTCCAACGCTAGATAATATATCGGATATAGTTTTTGTCCTTTGGCTTGCTTCCCCGTTTTTTTCACCGAAATAGATGTGACCGTCGGCTATAAAAGAGGTGCTTCGGCCGACTCTTGTCGCATCGGTTTTTGTAATGAATGCATAAATGCATCTTTCTTCGCCGAATTTTTCCGATATTATATTCTCGCTGTCGATGCCGTTTAGTAGGCTCATTATGGTGCAGTTGTCGCCTAATAGTCCATCCAGCTCAGAAAGAGCGGCGGGAAGGTCATCGTATTTTGTCGCAATGATTGCCAGATCGCATTTTTTATTATAACTGCTGTTGGTAACATAATTAAATGCGTATTCACAATCATTTATAATAATTGGCTTGTTTTTATAACTCTGATATCTCTCTTCATCCAACAGGATATCAATTTTTACATTGTTGTCAGGAAACTTGGACGCAACCATTGATCCGATTGCGCCCAGGCCAATAAGCAAGATGTTTTTCATGCAGGCTTCCTTTTAAAATATGTCTAATAATACTGGGCAGTGGTCGCTGCCGAATATGTCGTTGAGTATGTCCACTGAATTCATTTGGCTTTTAAGGTCTTCGCTTACCAGGAAATAATCAATACGCCATCCCGCATTGTTTGCCCTCGCATTGAACATATATGACCACCATGAATATATGCCTGTTCTGTCTGGGTAATAATGGCGGAAGCTGTCTACAAACCCGGCGGATAAAAGATTCGTCATCTTTTCTCTTTCCTCATCTGTAAATCCCGCGTTTCTCCTGTTGGAGGATGGATTTTTAAGGTCAATCTCTTTATGTGCTACATTCAGGTCGCCGCACAGAATTACGCCCTTTTTGGCAGCTAGTGAAGAAAGATATTCCCTGAAAGCTTCTTCCCACTCCATTCTGTAGTCAAGGCGTGCGAGCTCTCTTTGGGAGTTAGGCGTATAGCAATTAACCAAGAAGAATTTATCATACTCAAGGGTAATAACCCTGCCCTCTTTATCGTGATGCTCTATGCCGATGTCATAAGTCACATTAAGCGGCTCGGCTTTTGAAAAAACGGCAGTACCAGAATACCCTTTTTTTTCGGCGGAGTTCCAATATTGATGATAGCCGTCTGCTTCTATATCCACCTGCCCTTCCTGGCATTTAGTTTCCTGTATACAAAAAATATCAGCGTCTGCCTCATTGAAAAAATTCATAAATCCCTTGCCTAGGCACGCCCTTATTCCATTTACATTCCATGATATCAATTTCATTTTATCACTTCCTTTGTTGTTATCTTATAATTATACTATAAAATTAAGTAGTATTATATAGCAAAAAAGCCCTAAAAAAGGCCTTTTCTATTTATGTTATCAGCTGCAGCCTGTTGTTGTGCCGCAGTCTCTGCACACTTTGCATGTGCCGTTTCGAATCAATCGTTCGCTTCCGCAGCTGGAGCACCTTTCGCCATATACTACTTCGCCTAAATCCTCGTGTTCGGGTTCTTCGTAGTATTCTTCTTCCTTTTCCTGCGCCTCATATTTTTCGGAGATTACTTTGGAGAATCTTTCAGGCTTCACCTGACATCTGGAAAAATCTCCTCTTTCAATATCAATTACTTTGCTGATTAGGTCAGAGATAGAGGAAGCTGACTTAATATAAGGATGCCTTGACACAAAACCTGAAGGCTCAAATTTTTGTCCGCGAAGAGTCTTTGAAATGTGCTCGGGGCTTATCTGATACTGAAGCATATTAGAAATGGCCTTAGAAAGGGATGCAAGAATGCCCTTCACAACAGTACCTTCCTTATCTGTTGATACGAATATTTCGGAGAGTTCGCCGTCCTCATAGAACCCGATCGTTATATACAGCTCAATATCGCCAATTTTTGCCGCGTGCGTACGGCTGATTCTTACGCCGTTTGGCTTTTTCCTTGTGGGCCTGTGATATGTGGACCTTGCATATTCCAGAAGCTCTAGATAAGTATACTCTTCAAATGGCTTATCAGCATCTTCAGACGAGCCAAGATTTAATGGCTGAGCTGCCTTGCAGCCGTCCCTATATACGGCAACTGCCTTCGCTCCGGTTTTGTATGCCAGAATATTAATACTCTTGATATCTTCAACTGTAGATTCTGCGGGCAGGTTTACGGTTTTTGATACGGCTCCGCTTATCTGAGGGGTAATAGCGGAAACCATAAGTACATGACCTTCCGGAGAAATATCATTTGCGGCGTCGAATATAGGCATATGCTCTTCCTTTATATGCGGCGCGCTGTGCATATTGTGGTTGACAAGATTGCCGTTTTCACCTTTTTGAAGCAGATAGTCGAATATATCTTCAATCTCATTTTTCTTATAGCCAAGTTTAGAAAGGGCCGTTTCAAGCACAGGATTAACAAGCTCCATAAATCCGCCGCCCACTAGCTCCTTATAAACAACGTGGCTGTAGTAGGGCTCAACTGATGTTGCACCACAGTCCATTGCAAAGGATATTGTGCCTGTAGGCGCTATTACGCTCACTTGAGCATTTCTGTAGCCGAAATCGTCACCCGCTTCAATCGCCATTTTCCATCCTGATTTTAGGGCATCACTGATATTTTGGGGTATTAGAGAGTGGTTTACTTTGACAGGCTGGTAGAAAAGATTCTCGTAGCCGTCCTCAAGGTATCCCCCTACCCTGGCATGGTTTCTGATTACGGATTTCATGTAGCTGCTGTTTATGTCATAGCTTTCGAATGCACCCAATTTTTCGGCCATAAGCGCGGAAGTATAATAGGAATAGCCTGTCATAATTCCGGCAAGAGCTCCTGCGAATGCACGGCTTTCCTTGCTGTCGTAGGCCATACCTGCAGACAAAAGCACAGAAGCCAAATTAGCCATACCGATTCCTGTGGTACGGAAAAGATAGCTATTTAGAGCCACTTGCTCTGTTGGAAACTGTCCCCAGTATATTGAAGCCTCCAGTATCATCTGGATAAAGCAGACCAGATGAATATATGAAGCTGTGTCAAACAAATCTGTGCTGTCATCATAAAATCTGTGTACGTTAATAGAAGCCAGGTTGCAGGCAGTATCATCCAAAAAGGAATATTCGCTGCATGGATTTGTGGAATTTATTCTGTTGTGTTTTGCACCGTATTCGCCGTCGGAGCCAGCAGGGCATGTGTGCCATGCGTTAAAAGTATCATCAAACTGAAGACCGGGGTCTGCGCATTCCCATGCGGCTTTGTTTATCTTATTCCAAAGGTCATCAACTGACACTTCTTTATCTACTTCGCTGTCTTTTCTGCCTTTTAGCTGGAAAAGCGCGTCCTTGTCATTATCCAAATTGAGCACTTTGTCCATAAATTCTTTGTTCAGGCGAACGGAGTTATTGGAATTCTGGCCGCTTACTGTCTGATAGGCTTCTCCGTCGATTGAGGAATCATATCCCATTTTCGCCAATGCGCGAACCTTTTGCTCTTCTTTTTCTTTCCAAAGAATGAATTCTTCAACGTCGGGATGATCAATATCCACAATCACCATCTTTGCCGCTCTGCGTGTTGTGCCGCCGGATTTTATTGCGCCGGCGTTTCTATCCAGTCCTTGGAGAAAGCTCAGCATTCCTGATGAATAGCCGCCGTTTGAGATTCTTTCGTTTTTCGCACGGAGAACGGAGAAATTCGTGCCTACCCCAGAGCCGCCTTTGAAAAGATTTGTTTCACTTACATAATGATCTGTAATGGACTGTTTACCCAGAAGCTGATCTTTTATAGACAGGATAAAGCATGCAGATGCCTGTGTACGTGTATACCTGTCAGGAGACTGGACTACCTTTTTGAGCATTTCATCATAATAAAAAAGTCCGTCTTTTTCGCCTGGTATATTGTAATTGCGCATTATTCCCGTATTGAACCATTGCGGTGAATTAGGGGCCCACATCTGGCTCAAAAAGGCGTATACAAGCTCATCGTATATTATCTGCCACTGAGCTTTATCGTCAAGAAGGCCCTCCTTAAGCAAAGCATCTGCCCAGAAGCCGACAAGCCTGTCCGCTACCTGTATCATGCTGTACTCGTGGCCTCTTTCGTTATCTACTCCTGATTTTCTGAAGTATTTGCTTGCAATTATCTTGCATGCGTTAAGAGAATAATTTACCGGAAATTCAAGCTGCTTCATATCCAAAATCGTTTCGCCGGTTTTCCAGTTTTTCATGTGGATATCTACAGTTTTATATTCAAAAAGGTCATATACCGTCTTGTTGCTGTTTTCAAGGCTTTTTGTGAAGTGTCTTGTAATAATTGAATCTATTTTCGCCATAATATCTATCTACCCCCTGTGCTTTACCTATATACTATATAATGTAGGTGGATAGTAATTATAACACAAGATTTGCCGATTAAAAAGTAGTTTGCAAGATTTTTATTTGTTAATTTTTCGATTTCGACATTAATCGGAATTTAGATGCAAATTATTTTATTTATTTCCAATGTTTTCGGGCGGTATTTCGCTAAGCAGATAATTAGAGCCAGGTTTTTTCTTCGCCTCGCCTTTTATATAGGCACAGGCCTTGGCAATATCAGACTCGTTTCTGAAACGGGAAAGATGTCCGAAGACTCCGGCTATTGTTATTGAAGTAAGAGGGAATTTTCGTCCGGTGCCTGCAGCCTCAAAATATCCGCGGTCAAGATCAGTTTGCCTGAAATAGTATTTAATCTGCTCATCGAATTCATTAAGTATCTGTGAGCACAATAAATAATATTCTTTTTCTGATGCCTCTACTACGAATATAAAATCATCGCCGCCTACATGCCCGACAAAGCTGCTGTTTTGGTAACTGGCTGATATAATTTTTTTTAATATTGACGCGACTAGGCTTATTACGCTGTCGCCCGCGTCAAATCCGTAAACATCATTGTAAGCTTTGAATTTATCAATATCTGCGTAGAAAACGCCGCAGGTTTTCGTGCTGTTTATAATATCCTTAAGTTTTTTTGTTATTGCAGTATTCCCGGGAAGTAGAGTAAGGGGATTTAAGCTTTTAGCTATATTTTTCTCATAATCGATGGTATAGGAGATTATTGACTTCATGGTTATTATTCCCGCATACTGCCCTTTATCAAGAATCATTATGTCGTCGTATTCGTTTGTTCTTTGCAGTGCCATGCGGCCGGCATCATGTATGGGAGTCGAGATGTCCAGCATCAGGGTGTCGTTGCCCAAAACAGAGGATATTGGCTTTTTGCAGTAAAGTGAGTAGCCGTATCTGGTGGATAGCTTTGCATCAAAGGCGCTTTTGCTCACTAACCCCAGCGGCTTTGATCCGTGCAGAACGGACAGGGTATTGCTGCCGGAGCTTTCGAAATGCTTTATTACATCTTCGCACAGCACATCATCATTAATAACCGGCACCTTTCTTATAAGTGTTCCTACAGATTTGTTTTCAAACGAAAAGATGTCTTTTTGCTTTATTTCAATTTTCGCATCATTAATGAGGTAACTAATGCCGGTGGGACACTCATCTATATCTGAAATTTGCTCAAAGAGATAGTCTCCTTGTCCATAGGGTACACCTAGTTCTATCAGCGTTTTAAGTTCTTCTTTTGTATTTACCCCATCCGCAATTATCTTAAAGTGGCTTTCTCTTGACAGGTCAACAAATGATTTTACAACGGTCTGCTTATGCTTATCGGTGTCAATATCCGCGATCATTTTTTTATCTATCTTTACAAAGTCCGGCTTTGTTTCACTCACTCCTTTAAGTGATATATGAGAATCGCCGACTTTGCTGACCACTGTCCTGTATTTTTGGCTTTTATAGTGGCGGTGTATTTCCAGAAACCTTTCGTAGTCTTTTACGATTGTTTTCTGGCTTATTTCAAAAATAAGGTTTTCGGCATTTATGGTATGGTTCGCCAGAAGAGATTTTGTAAATCCCATCTGAAAATTATCATCTTCCAGAAGTGCAGGCTCAGCGACTATAAAAAGAAGCCTGCTGCCAAGAGAAGCTTCAGCTTTTTTAAAAACTTCCCGCCTGAAAACTGTTACAAACTCCCATAATTTGTTCAGTTTCTTTGCAGCTCTCACTAAATCTTTTGTTGTATATGAATGATCATTTTTTGCTGCTATTGCATATGCCTCAAATCCCAGTATATTGCCATCTCTCAAGTCAATTACCGGTTGAAATTTTACATTTATGCTGCTGCTTTCCAGAATTTCGATGAATTCGTTTTCAGTAAACATTTTATTATCCTTTACCATACATAATATATATCTATATAATTTTTCACTTTATTATAGGTTTAGTTTGTTAAGATGATATAAAGGGAAGGTAAAAAATAAAATCGGCTTTTTTAAAAAGCCGATTTTTGGTTTGCATAGTTTATTAAAGTGATTATTTTGAGTTCTCAGGCAGGTTAAATGTCACATACTTGTTGAGTGAAGTCATGGCATCGCGTATGTTATCATAAACAGGCACTCCGTTAGATTCCATAATTTTGACAAACTCTTTATACACCTCGCCGGCATTTACTGAAACAACGATTGGCTTTTTGGTGCTGTTAAATAATTTGACTATTATATTTGCCAGCCCGTCTTCATCATGGCAGTTTTCCGAGGTAGTCTTAATTATGTCTACATGGGGAATGACGCCTACTACAATGTGGTCAACGGTATCGTCGTCTATCATAGCCTGAATTATTTTGCCGTATAGCACATCATCCGTCATGGGGGTTACGTCCATTATGGCTGTTGATTTTCCCATTAGGCCCAGCTTGTCCATCTCCACCAGCTTGTCCTTGGTTTCTTGCGTTAATGGAGCTACATTTAGTGTGCCTGTTTCATCTGCGGCCAAAGTGCTTTCAAAGCCTGCATTGCATATTACAGCTACATTGTTGCCGTTTACTTCTCTGTCTGCAAGCATTGAGAACATCTTCTGGTAATTGTAGAATGTCGCTGTATTATTGCATAGAATGATGTTTGATTGTTCGCACATGGCTTCAACCACCGCGTAGTCTCCACTCATAGCAGCAGTGTGAGAGGATGCAGCCTTTGCACCAGCGTCTGTCTTTCCACCCTTGTACATAATAATTGGCTTTGTGCTTTGTGAGGCCTGCTCAAAAAGCAGCCTTCCTTCAAGGAAATCAAATCCTTCAACATATATGCCGATTACATCAATATCATCATCGTGCATGAACCACTGTACCAGGTCTGTAATTTTAACGTCGTATTTATTACCGAAGCTTACAACTGTATGCATGAGAGGTGAGTTGTGGGATTTATCAATCAAAGATATTGCCATTCCGCCGCTTTGTGAAAGCAGTGCCACGTTGCTGCGCTCGTTGGAGCGGACTTCCAGCCTGTCTTGCTCAATAAAGAGAGTATCTACGCATTTTTCGCCTGAACTTGAAAATACACCCATGCAGTTAGGGCCAATTATCCTGATTGAACTATTGGCAATGATAGGGGTAATAGTTTCTTTAAATTCATTGAAAGGCATATCGTTGGGCAGGCCTGGTATAAGTATTACGGCTTTATCCTTTTTATGAGCTATGGATTCCAAAAACAACGGAATGTTTTTAGCCGGCGCTGCGTACACATAAAGATCGCAGTCGAATTCATCAGGAGATTTATACAATTTGAAATTTTTGCCGTGTATTGTAGCTTCTCCACCCTTAGGGTTTATAAGGTATAGGTCATCCCAACCCATTCCAAGCATGAGGCCAACTATATCTGAGGCCATGTTTGAATTGCCGGGTTTTGTAGACACACCCAGTACACAGGCTGATTTTGGGCGGAAGAACTTGTCTAGATTATCTGTGTTTGCAGTGGGAAGCAGAGATGAAGTGCGAGGTTCGAATTCTGCATATCCGTCAAGCGCTAGGAATCGCCCGTCTTTTGCAAAAACAAACGGGTTGATGTCCATTGTTTTTATGTTCCAATTCCTGTTGTTGTCACTTATTGATGAATAGGCGTAGGCAAGGCTTGAAAGCAAGGAAGCAGTACGCGCCATATACTCTAAGTATTCAGGATGCCCAATTGAATTAAACTTGTTCCTTATTTTCAGCTGATTTACCAAATCCAAAGATTTCTCATATGAAAATGGAGGGAGAAATAAATTTGCACTGTCGTAGTACTTTGCAAAAAATTCGGCGTCATCTCCGCCCTTGCTTAAAGTAAGAGTGGGTCCGAACGCCCTGTCGTTGCTGATTCCGTATAGGATTTCAAAGCCTAATCCTTGGCTGAAGTTGACTGCTTCTACAATTAGAAAGCCGTTTAATGTTGTTCCCTCAGGAGTGTTTTGGATAACTTTTTCCTTCATCTTGTCTAGGACGTACTGAACGAAAAATTCATCGTGGGGCACAATTTTTTGAACACCGCCGATTTTCTGCTTGTGTGCAATGTCCTGGGAAACAATTTTAATTACTATGTCTCCGCTGTACTTGGACAGCATTTCGGATGTAACCTGGCTGGAGTTTTCAACGAAGTCATACTGGGGTATGTTCATGCCTGCGAATTTTAAGATGCCGTATACTTCGTGTTCAAAAAGTGTTGTTCTGTTCTGGTCGTGTGCTGTTTTAAATATGCTGTCGATGTTGTTCAAAGCTTCATTTGAAATATTCATATTGCATGCTCCTAACAAATAAATATATATATCAATCTTAACAAATTCCGGGAGCGATTACAAACAATATTTTGATAAAAAAAAGACTGTCAAGCGAAAAGACAGTCGGAGAAAATGGAGAATTATCAGATATAGAAATCAACTAAGTGAATTTCTATAATTCGTTCGAATTTACAGTATTATTAAACTATAGGAATGCGTCAAGAATATGAAGTTAATCTAAACTTTTGTAGCAGCAGCTATTTTTTTACCGGCTTTATTATGAAAGTGAACTCTGCCCCTTTGCCGGGCTTGCTCTTTACTGCGATGCTTCCTCCCATCTGCTCAATGATTTCCTTTGCTATTGCAAGGCCTAGCCCTGTTCCCTTGGAATTATGGGACCTGTCCGATTTAAAGAACCTATCAAATATGTGGTCTATGTCTTCCGGGTCAATGCCTTTTCCTGTATCCCAGACATTAAAAATCACTTGATTCGACTTCTTTTCAACTTTTACGCCTACGGTAGAGTTGCTGCCTGCATACTTAATTGCATTATCTAATAATATTGTTATTATTTGTTCAATCCTGTTTTCGTTGGAGAAAATTTTATTGTCTTCATATACATCTTTTTTCAGCGTTATTCCTTGGCCTTTTGCTATGGATGAGTATTTATCGAAAATATAGTCAATCAATTCATCTATATAGAAATATGCATCCGGGCTCTTATCCGAACCAGATTGAAGCCTTGAGAGCTGCAGCAGGTCATTTATTAAATTTGAAAGCCGCATAGTTTCCCTTAATAGTATGTCATAATACCTCTGCTTTTTCTTTTCACTTTTTACCATGCCGTCAGCAAGAGGCTCTATCAGGCCCCGCATTGCCGTCAGCGGAGTCCTGAGCTCATGGGATACATTTGATACATACTCTCTTCGCGTATTTTCAAGCCGCTCTACTTCTGTCACATCCCTGATGATTGCTGTTGCCCCGGAAACCATTTCGTTATCATAAAGCGGAATGATTGAAATATTCAGTATTTTTTCATTATGAACAGAGATATTATAGCTTGCTATTCCCTTGGTTCTGATTATGGATAAAATTGCATCTTCATCTATAAGCTTTTTGAGGGATTCATATACTATGTTCTGGTTCATCTTGCCTTCTGAATAATTCCCCGTAAGATAAAAAGCTGCTTTATTAATATGGGTTATTTCGCCCTCTTTATCAAATGCTATGATGCCCTCAGACATTGAATTGAGAATATGGTTCAGCCTGTTTTTTTCCAATGACAGCTGGTTCATATTGGTTTTTATATTCTTAGTAAGGGTATTTAGTGTATACGCCATTTCGCCGAATTCTGAAGGCATTGTCTCGTCTGCCTCAATGTCATAATTCCCGTTTGAGACTTTGCTCATTACCACGCGGAACTTTTTAATATAGTTTTCGAATTTATAGGAGGCGAGGAATACTATGATGCTGATTAGGGAGAAAATAATTATAAGAGAGAAAAACAGGGCTTTATTAAAGACTGTTTCTATGTATTTTGTAGTAAGAGTGTGGTCTGTAACCTGGATTATTGCTTCCAGCTCACCGGCATTTTGAATATATATCAGGTTAGTCTGGTAATACTTCAGTTCCTTTTGTGTTTTGTTTGTATCTGAAGCAGATTCGTTCTCTGCAATAAATGCCTTAAAATAATCTTCGCCGTATAGCAGCTCGTGGTCTCCGTTCCATACTGTAATAGTGCCTACCCAGGAAGCATCTATTGTTGCCAGAGCGGATTGATAATCTTCAAGATTTATTTTCCCTTCCACATATTTTCTAGTCAGGTTCTCGGAATTGGTGCTTGTAGCCCTGATGTCAGCGCCAGCTACTTCATTGAGCTGATAGCTGCTGGCAAAGAAAAAAACTGTTACAGACAATATTGCATAAAGCAGTATCACAAGCAAAACAGCCAGAATAAACTTTGAAAAAATGCTTTGTTTCTGCTTGCCTGGGGTCATGAATTCTCCTCAAACTTATACCCTACTCCATAGATTGTGTGCAGTCCGTACTTTGCGTCCTCCATAGGCAGCTTGCCTCTAATGCGCTTAATATGTGTATCGACCGTTCTGGTATCACCGAAATATTCATATCCCCAAATCTGTTCAAGGATTTTTTCGCGGGTAAACACTCTGCCGGGGTTGGATGCCAGCATATATAAAAGCTCTACTTCCTTGGGCGTAAAGGGAACCGTTGCTCCGTCAACTTCAACAGAATACCGGCTGATATTTATTATTAGCCCCGGGAATTCCACAATTCCGGTATCTTGCGTGTTCTCGCTGTATTGGTTTACACGGCGAAGGATAGCCTTGGTGCGGGCCACAACTTCTCTTGGGCTGAAGGGCTTTACTATGTAATCATCTGCTCCTAGCTCAAGGCCAAGGATTTTATCTATCTCTTCGCCTTTGGCGCTCAGCATAATTACAGGAGTAGATTTGGTTTTTCTCAATTCGCGGCATACGTCAATACCGCCCAGCCTTGGCATCATCAAGTCCAGTATTATGATCGAATAATCTGTTTCCAGAGCTTTTTTAAGGCCTTGCTCGCCATCGTATGTGTGATGTGTTTCGTATCCGTCCGCTTCAAAATAGATGTCTAATGACTCGTGCACTACGGGGTCGTCATCACAGATTAGTATCAGTTTCTTTTCCATAAAATTACCTCATTTTAATTTTACACTAATCAAGGCAAACTGCAATAATGGTGCAAAACATATCATAATCTTTCACAGTTATGACACAATCTATATTATACACTAAATGCGGAAAAAACAAACTCCAAAGGCCTCATACTTATTGCATTTAGTCTGTTTCTGTTATATATTTAGGAGAATAATGAGTAAAATAGCGGGGAGGAAAACAAAAGTGGATAGAGATAAAGCTCTGGCAATACTTCAAGAAAACGTAGAATCAAAACAGATTATCCGGCACTGCTTTGCGGTAGAGGCCTCTATGAGGTCATATGCAGAGAAGTTTGGTGAAGATATTGAACGATGGGGCATGATAGGCCTTTTGCATGATGTAGATTTTGATAAATACCCGGAGAATCATCCGGAACATGCAAGGCAGCTGCTAAAAGATTACGATCTTGATGAAGACTTTATTGAATCAATTGTATCTCACGGAACAGGCAAGGAAAACATGAGAAACTCGCAGGTACGCAAATGCCTTTTCGCAGTGGACAAGATGGCCAGCTTCATTGTTGCTGTAGCCCTTATGAGGCCGACTAGGCTGGAGGGGCTGGAAGCAAAATCCGTAAAAAAGAAAATGAAAGATAAGGCTTTTGCAAAGGCAGTGGACAGGGATGAGCTGATAGCATCCATGGATGATTTAGGCATTGAATTTGAGGAGCATGTCCGCATAATAGTAAAAGGCTTGAGCGAACATGAAGAGCTCTTGCTAAAGCAGGGATATAGCCTTTTAAATTAATGGATTGCTGTCAGTCATTCAGGTTTTCATCTCCTGTGAATTTTCTGGACTTCATATATACCTGCATTTTATCAATCGCAACGAACCCCATGCTTTTGTATAGGTTGACGGCTCCCGTATTGGTCTCGTTGACGGTTAAGGCGCTTGTGCAGCCTCTTCCCTCAATGAACCTGCAGGCTCTTGCCGTTATCTGCCGCGCGTAGCCGCGCCGTCTGTACGCACGCGGCGTACATATTCCTGCGATATATCCATGCGTTCTGCTGACTGCCTGTATATGGCATTGCGAAACTGGCTCTTTGTTATCATAAAGCAGGAAATAGGGTTCCTCTTCCGTGCGTTCGCGCATTCTTTTTTTCAAGTCCCTGGAATATGGGCGAAAGCCAAAGCCTTCGTAAAGGCATGTTTTAAGAAACGGCATATATTTATTCAAGTTATATTTTCTATCTATTCTTACAAGGTCGTATTGTGATTTAGGCAGGGGAACGGTTTTGTCCCTGGCCATAGTTAGCAGCTCGCGCGCATCCATTTGGATGCCTATATTTGTGCTAAGCAGGCTAAGGTTCGGCAGCCAGTCAGAAAGCCCCCATACTGAGTGGAACTTGCTCTTAACGAGTATTTTAATTGAGGTTTGTTTTGCGTCGTCATTATCGGTGTGTATAAATGCGTTTCCATCATTATAGAATACCATCATGCCTTCCACTTTTCTATCAGAAATATATATAAAATAATGCCCGCTTCTCATTACATACGGGTTATACACAGTAGATGCAAATTTTATATTAGATATTATTGAGCTCGTGTTAGGCTCATGAAGCTCAAGGTACTCAATTAATTCCGGGGTGTACCTCTGGTGTAACTGCTGCCACATACTATTCCTCTGGTAATTTATATTTTAAAAAGTTTTCAAGCATTTCCCGATGGTGTGCATCATCAATTGATGACATCAGTGTAATGCTTCCTGAGCCTTCCGCTGAATGATCGCCAATGACTCTTTTTAGTTGGCGTGCTGCACCAAATCTGCCGTCAAACAGTCTTATGCCACCTGTGATTTTCTGTATCTCATCTGATATAAAGCTGAAATGTGTGCAGCCTATTACAATTGAAGAGGTATTATCCGTATTTACAAAGCTCAATATCTCTGTAAGATATTCATCTATAGCTTTGCTTTTCGGGCCTGCAGTTTCAATCAGCCGGGAAAGGCCGGGACATGCAACAGGCACAATTTCGCAGTCAAAGCTTTCCAGAAGGTCATTAAATTTATTCAGTCGTAATGTCTGTGGTGTGGCAAGCACAACAACGGCTTTGCCATTTTCAGCGTACTGTGCCGCAGGCTTTATGGCTGGCTCCAGGCCGATTACAGGAATGGATAAATCCCTGCGCAGGATATGAGCGGCTGCGCTTGTTGCCGTATTGCAGGCTATCAGCAATGCCTTTATATTCATATCAGTCAGCTTTGCTGCGTTTGCAACGGATATATCAATAATTTTTTCTTTTTGCTTATTTCCGTAGGGAGCGTTGGCAAAATCGCCCAGATAGATGAAGTTTTCACTAGGCATTATTTCAACTGCAAACTGCAATACTGATAATCCGCCTACACCGGAATCAAATACGCCTATAGGCTGGTTGTTCTTTGATGAATTCATAAATACAATTATAATTAATTTATAGAAATATAGCAAGGATTTGTAGCAGTGTTCCTACATTAGCGAAACGCGCCAATCAAACGCTTTTATTATTCATTGATATCGCTCCTGTCGGACACATGGCAATGCAGCGCCAGCATACATCGCAAGCGCTTTTGAAAGCAAAGGAATCCTTTGAATACTCTATGCTTTGTGTTGGACAGTTTTTGACGCACATCATGCACTTTGTACATAAAGAAGCATCAATTATGAAATTATTATAGCTTTCTTTGATTTTTTCTGCCAATAGCTTTCTGATTACAATTCCCGGAAGAAGATGAGGGCCGATTCCTTGAATATTTTTTCGTCCTTTTTCTAATGCTCTTACTAGACGATCTATTTTTGATAGTGCAGCGCCTTTTATCTTTTCGGGCATATTATTACCAAGTAATTTATAGTTTTTCGACTCTGAATTATTAGGCAAGCGAAAATTAATATAATAGTCAATTGGCATACCACATTTTTTAAGCATTTTCTTTGCTCTAAAATACCCCATTCCGTTCACATAACCGAAGGTATTTAAAAACATTAGCTTAGCTGAGGTTTGGCGTAACTTTGCTGCAATCGAAACAAACATGGCAAAGAATTCTTTCATAACCCTAGGCGCGTCAGCTCCGTGCAGAGGAAATGCAAAACCGATATAATCCGATTGCTTCAGCGCTAAATTTATAAGAGCTGTAAGTTCTTCGTTTTGTTTTTCTATTGTATAGCAATCTGCAGTGTGCATATTGGAATTTAGCGTTTGTGATAGTTTTTCAGCAATCCATTTGGTGTTGCCTGTGCCGCTGAAGTAAAATATAGACATATGCATTTATCTTCTACCGCCTTTTTTAGGTGATTTGCTGCTGGTTTTATTATTACCTGTTATCTTATATGGCGCGACTAGGCATTTTGCATCGTGACCTATTAAATCTTCCCTGTGAGCATACGTAAGAGCCTTTACTATGAGTGCGTGGTTTTTGGGATCGGATGGCTGAAGCAGCGCTCTTTGCATTTTCTTTTCTTCTCCGCGGGGTACATATATTTTCTTCATTGTTCGCGGGTCATAGCCGGTGTAGTACATGCAGGTCGATATGGTGGAGGGAGTTGGGTAAAAATCCTGAACCTGCTTGGGTTGAATTTTCATTGCTTTCATATAGCATGCCAGCTCAATTGCATCATCTAATGTTGAGCCCGGATGCGAAGATATGAAATACGGTTCAATATGCTGATTTAATTTAAGTTTCTCATTTGTTTTTGTGTATAAGCCTACGAAACTATTGAATGCTTCCTTGCCTGGCTTGCCCATTGCATTCAGTACCCTTTGGGACACATGCTCCGGCGCTACTTTCAGCCTGCCGCTTATGTGATGTTTGCTCAGCTCATTTATAAAGGCTGCACCATCATTATCCGCCATAATATAATCATACCTGAGTCCGGAACGAACGAACACTTTTTTTACGCCGTCAATACTTCGGAGTTTTTTTAGCAGGTTTATATAGTCCTGATGGTCGACCTTGAGGGCGGGGCAGATTTCGGGGAAAAGGCACATTTTGTCGACGCACATTCCGCTCTTTTCCTGCTTTGCACAGGACGGGTGCCTGAAGTTGGCTGTGGGGCCGCCCACATCGTGGATATAGCCTTTAAAATTTCTGTTTTTTGTCAGTTGATTTGCTTCATTCAATATTGATTCATGGGACCGTGAAGTCACCTGCCTTCCCTGATGGAAAGCCAGCGAACAGAAATTGCAGGAGCCGAAGCAGCCGCGGGAGCTCGTAAGGGAGAACTCCACTTCACTAAGTGCGCTTATTCCCTTCGTACCGTACATCGGATGAGCCTGCCCTGTGTGGGGAATGGCGTAAACTTCATCAAGCTCAGCCTGCGAAAGCGCTGACTGTGGCGGATACTGCACAACATATTTTCTGTGCTGCTTCTGTACAAGCATTTTCCCTGTAATATGGTTTTGGTTTTTCTGTTCCTCCATAAAGCACTGGGCGAATGTTTTCTTGTCTGATGCAACCTCATCAAATGACGGAAGCAATATAGCACCATCAGGAGGAGTATCTGCTATGATGCAGGTTCCTTTTACACCGCGTATTGAGGAGGCGGGTACGCCTTTTTCCAAAAGACGGGCTATTTCAAGAATGGCCCTTTCGCCCATGCCGTACACCAAAACATCAGCGCTGCTGTCTTCAAGCACGGAGCGGCGCACGGAGTTGCTCCAATAATCATAATGGGAAAAGCGCCTTAGGCTTGCTTCCACACCGCCCAATATTATTGGAGCAGTTTTATATGTTTGCCTTATCATATTGGAGTATACAATAGTTGCCCTGTCAGGACGCAGCCCTGCTTCGTTATTGGGTGCATAGCTGTCCTCAGAGCGTTTCTTTTTTGCAGCAGTATAGTGGTTTACCATGGAGTCCATATTGCCCGAGGACACCAGAAAGCCCAGCCGGGGCTCGCCGTATATTGTAAAAGAATTTTTATCTTTGTAATCAGGAAGCGGCAGCATTGCTACTTTATAACCGGCATTTTGGAGCACTCTGGATATAATAGCGTGGCCGAAGCTGAAATGATCGACATATGCTTCACCGAAAACGAAAACAAAATCGGGCTTGTCCCAGTTTGTTTGTTCAAATTCCTTCTTTGTTGTTGGTAAATGTTTCATTGCAATAGTATATCATATCCATATTATATAGTGTACTATAAATAAAAAGGATGGCCTTACAGCCATCCATAATATTTATGATACTTGATCGTCGGTTTTTTCATCGAATTGGATTTCCTGCTTCTTAGCCCGATTTGAGGAAATCGACTGCATTGTTACGAGCTTTGGAGGCTCATGCTTTTCTATGCATTTTTTGTTTACAATGCATTTTTTAACATCATCTCTGGATGGTATTTCATACATTACATCAAGCATAGTGTTTTCAAGCAATGCGCGCAGCCCTCTTGCACCTGTCTTTCTGTCTATTGCTTCTTTGGCGATTGCCTGAAGAGCACCCGGCTCAAACTCAAGGTCAACGCCGTCCATAGAGAACAATGCCTGATACTGCTTTGTAAGGGAGTTCTTAGGCTCGGTAAGTATCCGCACCAGTGCGTCTTCGTCCAATGAGTGAAGCGTTACTATAACAGGCAGGCGTCCAGCCATTTCCGGGATTAAGCCGTATTTAAGCAGATCTTCGGGAAGAATATTCTTCAATATTTCGCCAATATCTTTTTTCTCGTTGGATTTTATGTCCGCACCGAAGCCCATAGTTTTATGCCCGATACGCTTTTCTATAATTTTCTCAATTCCCATAAAAGCGCCGCCGCAGATAAAGAGGATATTAGTGGTATCAATTTGGATGAAATCCTGCTGCGGGTGCTTTCTTCCGCCCTGAGGCGGCACGTTGGCAACAGTGCCCTCAATTATTTTAAGCAGTGCCTGTTGCACGCCTTCACCTGATACATCTCTTGTTATAGACGGATTATCGCTCTTTTTGGCTATTTTGTCTATTTCATCAATATATATTATGCCGTGCTCTGCGCGGTCAATATTATTATCAGCAGCTTGTATAAGCTTAAGCAGTATGTTCTCTACATCTTCGCCTACATATCCGGCCTCGGTAAGGGAGGTTGCGTCCGCTATTGCAAACGGAACGTTCAGTATCCTTGCCAGGGTTTGGGCGAGCAGAGTCTTTCCGCTTCCTGTCGGGCCAAGCATCACTATGTTTGATTTCTGCAGCTCTACATCTGTTTTCGAGTCTGAGAAGACTCTCTTATAGTGATTATATACGGCTACAGCCATAGCTCTCTTTGCAAAATCCTGTCCGATTACGTATTCGTCCAGTATGGCCTTTATTTCCTGTGGTTTAGGGATTTCGGTTGGCTCATCGTAGGTCTCCATTATGAAATCCTCTTCTATTATTTCCTGGCACAGGTCTATACATTCATTACATATGTATACCCCGGGGCCTGCAATCAAACGCCTTACTTCATCCTGGGATTTGCCGCAGAACGAGCAATTTGGTTGTTGGTTTTCGTCATCTATTCTGTTCATTTATTTCACCTCGTGTCATGCACTGAAACTATTTCTTTTCCTTACTTTTTAGCACTTCATCGATTATTCCGTATTCTTTTGCGTCTGCAGCCGTCATAAAATAATCGCGCTCCACATCAGCTGAGATTTTTTTAAGTGTCTGTCCTGTAAAGCCAGACATTATTTCATTCATCTTTGTTTTTATCTTCTGAAGGCGCTCGGCCTGGATTGCGATGTCTGTTACCTGCCCCTGCATTCCGCCGGATGGCTGATGTATCATGATTTCTGCGTTTTCCAAAGCCTTTCTTTTGCCTTTTGCTCCAGCGCCTAATAAAAAAGATCCCATGGATGCGGCCATGCCTATGCAGATGGTTGACACATCGCAGCGTATGTACTGCATTGTGTCGAATATTGCCATTCCTGCGGTCACAGATCCGCCCGGAGAATTGATATAAAGGAATATGTCCTTATCAGGGTCCTGTGCTTCCAGATAGAGCAGCTGAGCCACTATCAGATTGGCCATTTCGTCCTCAACTGTGCCACTCAAAAAGATTATACGGTCATTCAGTAAGCGTGAGTATATATCGTAGCTTCTTTCGCCTCTGTTTGTTTGCTCTACAACTATTGGTATTAAGGCCATTTTTATTGTCCTTTCGGAATAAGAATTATCATAGGTATTCCTTATATAATACCCGTAATCAACAATTCTTAATCATTATTTTTGGGTTTGTCCTTCTTGCTTGTCGCCTCTACAGTAATTTGCTCTTTAAGGAGATCCATTGTCTTTCTCGCGAGGATATTTTCCTTAATATAATCCATACCTGAGCCGGCGAAAGTCTTTTTAACGTCTTCCAAGGTTCTTTTGGTTTCTTCAGCCAGCTTTGCGAATTCTGCATCTATATCTTCATCGACCACTTCCAGGTTTTCTAACTTTTGCACTGCTTCCAAGGCGAGCTGCGCCTTAACCTGCTCTAATGACTGGTCTTTGTACTGTTCTTTGAATGCGTCAATTGTCATTCCTGTCATCTGAATATACTGCTCCAGCGAAAAGCCCTGGCTTTTGAAATTGTAGTCAATTTCTCTCATTGTGTAGTCTGTTTGCCTGTCTATCATGCAATCCGGTATATCCGCCTGCATGTCCTTAACGAGAAGCTCAACTATTTTGTTTTGGCTTTCAGTCTCAAATTCTGATTCTGCCTGCTTTTCGAGGTTAGCTTTTATATCAGCTTTATATTCTGCAAGTGTATCGAATTCGCTTACATCTTTTGCAAACTCATCGTCTAGGGCAGGAAGTTCTTTTGTTTTCAAGGTATTTAATTTTACTTTGAACACCGCATCTTTGCCTTTGAGGTCATCACTTTGGTATTCTTCCGGGAAAGTAACTTTGATGTCCTTTTCCTCGCCGATATTCATTCCGATAACCTGGTCTTCAAATCCGGGGATGAAGGAATCTGAACCTAAGATTAAGTCATAGCCTTGTGCGCTTCCGCCTGCAAATTCCTCTCCGTCTATAGACCCTGAGTAGTCGATATTTGCAGTGTCGTCTTTTTGTGCACTTCTGCCTTCCACTTCGACGAGGCGGGCGATTTTGTCGGCTTCTTTCTTTATTTCAGCATCCACATCTTTAGCCGTTATATTTTTCTTATATACTTTTATGCTTTTGCCCTTGTACTTGCCCAATGTAACTTCGGGTTTTACAGTTACAGTTGCTGTATATATCAAATCCTGATTCTTGCCAATTTGGTCTACATTATATTCGGGACTGTCGACATCATCAACATTATGCTCTTTTAATGCTGCTTCATATGTGGGAGGCACTATTATTTCAAGAGCGTCTTCGTAGAATATCTCTTCCCCATAATGGTTCTGTACAACCTGACGAGGCACTTTGCCTTTTCTGAAGCCGGGTACCATTATGTTTTTACGAATTTTAAGGTATGCCTTTTGCACAGCCTCATCAAACTCTTTATATGGAACTGTTATTGTTAATTTTACTTGCTTGTTTTCAAGGGTTTCAACGGTTGAAGCCATCTTCTTATTTCTCCTTAAATTTTATATAGAATAATTATTTTTTGCGATATACGCAACACAAATTACCCTCCTCGAGGGTATCCTAATGACTATATCATAATAAGGGGCAATTAGCAAGAGATTTGAGAGCAATTATTTAACCAAAACAAGGGTGAAATGGAGGATATTTTTTGAAATAATATAACAATAACACTAGACAATAAAGACGTTTGCAATTATAATAGGTGTTGGCTCAAATTATAGCAATGCGAGGGTGGCGGAATTGGTAGACGCGCTAGATTCAGGTTCTAGTGGGCCAAAAGCTTGTGGGAGTTCGAATCTCCTCTCTCGCACCAAGGCGGCTTCCTTAAAAGGGAGTCGCCATATAATTTGAATATACTTGGCATCGGGGTGCAGCTCAGCTGCAGCATTCCGTAAGGGATGCATAAAGTCAGCGGGAGCAGCGCAGGACGAAAGAATGGTTCCGAAGGAATCTTCGAAAGCCGAAATAAAAAGAATATCGGGGTGTAGCTCAGCTTGGTAGAGCACTACGTTCGGGACGTAGGGGCCGGAGGTTCAAATCCTCTCACCCCGACCATCAAATAAAGACCGCAAGGTCTTTTTTTGATGGTCGGGGCTTGCCCACTGCGCGAAAGCAGTTACCGATGGGACGCTTAGACTAGAATTTAGCAGAAGCTATGTCCTATAATCCGCATTAATATGTATATACTCAACGGACATATCACAAGTCCACATGTTGTAGCTTTCAGTACCTTGATTTAAATCTATGGTATAGGTTATTTCATCCTTTTTAAGTATTTCAAGAGCCGCCTCTTCGTCAAATATTATCGCAGTTCCGCTTTTGCATGTTATCAAATCGCCTATGTATACATCGCAGAGATTGGGGTCAAATTGTGCGCCTGAATACCCCGCGGCAGTAAGCAGCCTGCCCCAGTTGGCGTCCTGACCAAATGCAGCAGTTTTACAGAGGGGAGATTTAGCAATAGCGTGGGCAATAAGCTTCGCATCTTCAGCGGTATTAGCGCCTTTTATATCAATATTCAATAGCTTTGTCGCACCTTCGCCGTCCTTTGCGAGCATACGTGATATTTTAGTGCAAACATCTACCAAAGCGTTTTTAAATTGTTCAGGGCATTGGTCGTAGGATACATTTGACTTTCCGTTTGCCATAAATAGAACCATATCGCAGACAGAGGTGTCCCCGTCCACGCAAACCCTGTTAAAAGTTAAATCGGCAACTTCCTTTATAAGAGCTTTTGCCTGATGCTTCTTGATTTTAATATCCGTAGTAATTACAGAAATCATCGTTGCCATATTGGGATATATCATGCCCGACCCTTTTGCCATAGCGCCTATCCTTACAGGCTTATCATCAATAATTATCTCGGCTCCGGATTCTTTTGGATGCGTGTCAGTTGTCATTATGGCCTGCGCAGCGGCTGCCCCGCCGTCTTCACTCATATGATCAAGCGCTTTGTTTATGCCACGCGCTATTTTGCCCATAGGCAAAGGTACGCCTATCACGCCTGTAGAACCGGGAAGTATCATATTCGGAGGGCATCCTAATGCACTGCCTAGCATTTCACATATAGCCAAAGCATCATAATTTCCTTGTTCGCCTATGCATGCATTTGCATTTCCGGAATTTATAAATACAGCTTTAGCAACGCCTTCCGCGGCGTGCTTTTGGCTTAGCTGAAGCGAGTGGCCCTTAACAATATTCCTGGTAAACACACCTGCGCAGGTGCATGGTGAAGGACTGAAAACCAGAGCAATATCTTTTGCTCCGTTTTTTTTGATTCCCCCGGCTATTCCGGCCGCCAAAAAGCCCTTCGGGTACGTTACTCCCATATCTGACATATGAAGCTCCTTTATATTGATTCTAGAATCCGTAAATATTAAAAACATTATATATAATAACCGATAAATTTACAAACAGAAATAAAATGTGATATGATTCGACAGACTAAAACAAATATATACAAACCAAGTGTTTAGGATTGCCGACAGATGCTTAAGATAATAATTATATACTACAATATGCATAAAATAACACAATATATAGATAGATAATTTTTTAAGGGAAGGGAGTAACACGATGAACATTCATATTATAGGAGGATGCCTCCTATCCGCAAATGCCTATTTGCTTATAGCGGAGGAGGGCGCGCCCGGGATTTTGATAGATGCAGGGTGCAGCATTTCAGCATTGAGCAGAGAGATAGAAAAGCATGCCAGCGGGCTGGCTGCAGTGTTTCTTACTCACGGGCATTTTGACCACATAGCCTCTATTGATAAGGTAAAAGAGAAGTATAATCCAAAAATCTATATACATGAAAATGACGCTTCTTTGGTAAAGAATGCAGAAGAAAATATGTCAGACACCTTTATGAGAAAAAGCATATCCTTTGACAAAATTGATGTCCTTATGCGTGACGGTGACGAATTTTCGGTTGAGGGCATTGGCATTAAGGTGATGCACACCCCGGGGCACAGTATGGGAAGCTGCATTTTTATTATCGGTAATAATGCTTTCAGCGGAGACACTCTGTTTAAAGGCAGTATTGGAAGGTTCGATTTTCCGCACTCAGATTTCAAATCTTTGCTTGCATCGTTGACAAGAATCAAGGAAACTTTGCCTAATGATATGGTTATCTATCCCGGACACGGCAGAAGCACAACGATGGCGGATGAACTGAATAAAAATCCGCATTTACAATTCTAATTTCTTCTTTTATAAAAGATCAAAAGCGTTTATAATAATCTTGTGCGTACACAAGGAGATTTATCTCCGACGCCATAGGCGGCGAAGATTTAGGCCGCAGCTTGTTTCGAGCGAAGCAAAACAAGCTCATGGCAACACTATTCTATGGAGCAGAAATACATTATACTAGGAGGAACAAATGAAAGATACCAGACTTGAAACCCTTGCTCATAATTTGATAAATTATTCATGCAAACTGAAAAAGGGAGAAAAAGTACTAATACAGATTACAGGTGACCACTACGAGCTCGGAACAATGCTTGTAAAAGAGGCATACGCAGTTGGCGGTATTCCTTTTGTGGTAAACACAAATTCACAGATTCAAAGAGCCCTGCTTATGGACATTTCCGATGAAGCCCTGCAAATTATGACGGAAAACGATGCGGCACTCATGAAGCAGATGGATGCCTATATCGGGATACGCGGCGGAAACAACACCGCAGAAATGGGCGATGTACCCAGTGACAAGATGGGAAAATACATGAGCATCTACGGTAAAAAGGTTCATGGCGAAATAAGAGTAAATCAAACAAAATGGGTTGTATTAAGGTACCCTGCACCTTCAATGGCGCAGGCTGCAAACATGAGCACAGAAGCATTCGAAGACTATTACTTCAATGTATGCAATCTGGATTATAACAAAATGGGCGAAGCGATGAAGCCGCTGAAGGCGTTGCTTGAGAAAACCGACAAGGTACGGCTGGTTGCGCCGGGCACTGATTTAACTTTTTCAATTAAAGATATCCCTGTTATTCCTTGCGCAGGAGAATTTAATATACCAGATGGAGAAATATTCACTGCACCTGTAAGAGATAGTGTAAACGGCAAAATAACATACAATACGCCGGCTTTGTATCAGGGGTTTACCTATGAGAATATATGCTTCGAATTTGAAAACGGGAAAATAGTAAAAGCAACATGCAATAATGATAAGAAAATCAACGAGGTGTTGGACTGCGATGAAGGAGCCAGATATGTAGGCGAATTTGCTATTGGAGTGAACCCATATATAACCACACCAATGAAGGATACATTGTTTGATGAAAAAATCGCAGGGTCTATTCATTTTACACCAGGCCAGTCCTATGAAGATGCTCCAAACGGAAACAGCTCCGCAATCCACTGGGATCTGGTGCTTATACAGACACCTGCATATGGAGGCGGAGAAATATATTTTAATGACGTTCTGGTGCGCAAAGACGGACTTTTTGTTCTGGATGAGCTTAAGTGCCTGAACCCTGACCAGCTGATCGGATAGAATAAAACAACAATCATTAAAAAAACGCTTAATAAAATTAAGCGTTTTTTAGCAAACAGAGCAAAATAATTCATTAGGCAAAGTGTATTTACATAAATTTAAGTATATGATAAAATGTGGTGCTATGAGTAATATTGTATTTTTAATTCACAAACAAAGAAATGATATAGATGCTTTTATCAATGAGTTCCCGGATTCCCATATTTACGGAGATTTCAACAGCGATTATAATGCTCCTTACCTAGTAAGGATTGAGCATAGCGGCCACGGAACAAGAAGTGTGCTAGGCAATGGCATAAAACAAATATACAATGACTTTCCCGGCAATCATATTGTTTTTATCAATGATACAATAACAATTGAAGATACAAAAAAGCTGATTAGCGGAATTGATTCGGGAGATACAATGATCATTGCATCTAACGATAACGGCCATCATGCAAAAGGACAGAGGCAGAGAGGCCTTAAAATAATTACCACACTTTTCAATTTGGTTCACCGCCAGCAGGCCTGTAACATTTTAAGCAACATTCAAATGATACCCGCGCAAATGGTAAAGCATTTTATTAATCTAAAAGGCGATATATGCCGTGAACTCGTTGGGGAAAGATTTATAATCAAAGATAATAAATTACCGTACAGATATATCACTCTGGAAAGTGACGTGTCAACAGATGCCCCTAGGTCACTTTTTGGATACTTAAAGTGCATTTTTATAATTTGTTTTGTATTTATAAAGTTTATGATTTCATCAGTTTCGGCCTTCGTGCTGGACTACTCTCTTGCAATTCTGGGCTATACCATCTGGTCGCCGATTTTGGTAGGTTTATTGGAAAATTTAAGCATAAATATGCCTTGGGTAATGTATGATAAGGAAATTATTTCCACTGCGATCGCACGAATAATCAGCTCAATTTACAACTATTTTATCAATAAAAAGGTCGTTTTTTCGGCAGAAAAGAATGTGTCTAGATTAAGTACAGCATGTAAATATTTTACGTTAGTGTTGATTATTTGGGTTTTTAATACTATAATATTGAAATTGGCGACAACTGCACTGGGAATTAGCTTCCCAATAGCTAAGATAATTGCCGATGTAATTATGTATTTTGTGAGCTTCACCGTTCAAAGAGATATTATTTTCCATAATAAGAAATAAAAAGAAACATTCTAGCATTATACAAATAAAGCAAAATTCACACTAAGGTCAAATTATATGCATTGACATTTTACAAAAATAGACATATAATGCAATTGCAAATAAAAATACATAAATAGAAACGGAAGGATGTACTATGAAATCAACAGGAATTGTAAGAAAGGTAGACGAACTCGGCCGCGTAGTTATTCCAATAGAACTGCGCAGAACTTTAGGTATTGAACTGAAAGATCCGCTAGAGATTTATGTTGAAGGTGAACATATTATATTTAAAAAATATGAGCCTGCATGTATCTTTTGTGGTTATGCCCGTGATTTAGTAAATTTCAAGGGCAAGAATGTCTGTGCTGATTGCTCAGAACAGCTTAATAGATAAAGTAAAACGATTTTTAAATTAAAAAGACTTTTCAAGTCTTTTTTTTTATCCTTTTTCAATATTCTTTTGTTTTTCTTTCTGGATTTGTTCGTGTATTGCACGCACTCGCGTTTCGTTTTGTGCAATGGTATAGCTAGCGCCTGTTTTTACAATAACATCTTTTAATTTTATATCCAATGGCATTTCAAGCATATCCAATGTTACACTCTTACCAAATGAGTTCTCACAAATTACTTTGTCATCCTCAATTTTTGTTACAAGCAGGTAACCACCGAAAAGAGGATATTCCATTATTTTTTTATATTCAACCCCTGTCAGAGTTCTTTTTTGTTCAATAAGGTCAATAGCGGCCACCTCTATAGGGACCTGCGGAGTGCTTATGAAGGGCAACTGCTTATATGACACTTTCTTTGCTATTTCAATATTCGGAGTTTCCACCTCGACGTCTCTGTCTATGCCTCTAGTGAAGAGGGAGCTATTGATATTCTGGTGAAGGCTCACCAGCTTGCTGGTTAATCCGCGAAGGGAATATACCATAGAAGATTTTCTCCTGTGATTTAGCAGCTGCAATTCATGGCAATACAATACAAAGGGGTCGCTTTTGCTGGAAACGCTATATAAAGCCGATTTAATTTGCCTGAACATAAAGCTGTCTGCATTGTTTATTTCTCGCAAAGTTATCCAAAAGTTATCTTTTTTTACATACAAGCCTTTGTAATCGTCATACAAGTCATTTGCAATGTCATCTATTTCGTTTTTTAATTTATTCGGTAACTGAATAACAATTTTTAAATTCATCTATCTTCTCCTGCTGTCGCGTGCAATTAACAGAAGCCTTATGAGCTGCATCAATGATACAAAGGCGGCTGCAAGGTAGGTCATTGCGGCGGCCGAAAGCACTTTTTTGGAGCCCCTAAGTTCTTCGGTGCTCAAATAATTATTCGCTTCTAATATAGTGACTGCTCTTTTTGATGCGTTGAATTCAACAGGCAGCGTAATTACCTGAAATATGACAGCAATGCTGAAGGCTAATACTCCAATAAATGCTATCTCCGGTATGGAAAAGATTAGGCCGATTATTACGAGGGGCAAAGCAGCTTTGGATCCTAAATTAGTAATCGGAATTATAGCGTTACGTACCTTAATCGGTCCGTATTCTTCCATGTATTGTATAGCGTGACCTGTTTCGTGAGCTGCTATCCCTATTGCTGCTATTGAAGTAGAGTTATAGACGTCATTTGAAAGCCTTACTACGTTGGCACGAGGGTCAAAGTGGTCAGTTAGGCCTTCTCCCTGAGCAAACTCAACCTTAACGTAGCTCAGGCCATTATCATCTAGTATTTTTCTCGCTATCTGCGCGCCGGTATAGCCCTGAAAAGACCTGATTTTTGAATATTTTCTATATGTATTCTGCACATTTGATTGAGCCCATAGTGCGGCTAATATCGCAGGCAGTAATAAAAAATAAGTCCAATCATACATAATCATTTTATTTCACCTGTTTCTTAAATATTTTGTTGTATTTTATATAGAGCTTTGTCCTAAGCAAGGAGGCGGTTGATGCCTTTTTGCAAATCAGCTCTGCATATTTTAGTGCTGCTAGGAAGTCGGAAGAATTCAAGCCGGTTCCGCGACTTATCTCCATATAAGTCTGACCCAGCTCACCTATGGTGTGAGCATCGGAACCACATGCAGGGATTATATCGGATGACAATAGATTAATTGCCTTTTTATTATCATCTGAGTATATTGTACGTGAATTGAATATTTCAATTATGTCACATCTTTTTAATGCTAAGTTAAGGCTCGCCGCGTCAAGGACGTTTTTCCGTGCTCCGTCCAGCGGATGAGGTATATATACCAGCCCATCCTGCACAATGATTGCGTCTATTGTCCAATTGATATCCCGACCGCTAGGCACTGGTTCTTTCAAAAATAGTCCGGTTACTGCGCCTTGCCTGGTTATTATCTGGCTGCCTACTATAATTTTTTCGGGATACTTTGCTTTTAGCAGGGCCGCATTTTCGATGCTGTTAACATCCGTAATAGCAAGGCCGAAATCAGGGTTTTTCTTCAAAAAATCTTCAATGTTTTTTAATGAAATGCTGCTTCCGAATGTAGCTCTTGTATGCACATGCAAATCGATTTTTGTAAAATCAGCGATAGGTGCCATTCTTAGTTAAGCTCTGTATATTCTTTATGTTCAATCACTTTGAAGTCAACAAAGGGCCATAGTATGGCATATGCCCTGCCCTGAATCATCTCCCTGGGAAGTGCACCGACTGCGCTGCTTCTGGAATCTTTGCTGTTATTTCGGTTATCGCCCATAACGAAATAGTATCCTTCGGGTACTGTGGTTTCTGTATAGTCAGAATACATTGTCTCTTTGATATAAGGCTCGTCAATTACGATGTCGTTAATGTAGAGTACGCCGTCAGTTACCCTTATCCTGTCTCCGGGCAGTGCAATAATGCGCTTGACGAAATTCTCTCTGCTTCCGGGAAACTTCGTTATCACGATGTCGCCTCTTTCAATGTTTTCATCGTTCCAGTAGGGTATTTTGGTAACAAGCACTCTTTGGTCTGTATAAAGAGTAGGCTGCATGGATGCTCCGTCCACGCGCACAAGCTGGCCGATATAATTGTGAATAACCAATACCAGCGCTACGGCTACAATTATCGATACTATCCACTCCATTATCTCCCGCGCGACAGTATTGTCGTCAAATTTCTGATTATCTTTTTGCTCGCCTCTCATACGCTGTTCCTTTCTTTATTCGCTTACAATGGTTTTTATACTTTTGTTGAAGTCACGCCTTGTAAGCATCACAACCCGGCCGCAGTTTTCACCCAGGCATTTTATTTTTATGTCGGCTCCCACACGAATTATCTTCCATTGATTACAGCCGCATGGATGAGGCTTTTTCATGGTGACAATCGTTCCGAGTTTATAGTCTAAGTTTTGCAAAAAATACCTCCCATGAGATATACATTCATGATTATAGCACACTATTTATAAGGGTTCAATTATTTAAGGAAGAAGTACATTGTTCTATCTAATTACTCTTCAATCAGGCCTGATGCTTCTTTTCGAAGCAGCTTTTTCTCCATATAGCCTGCAATAAGCGGAGCCCTTAGTTCATAGCACATATGTCCGACGTTTTTTATGATTTCTAGGGATGATTTTCGGATGCCCGAAATCAGCTTTTCGCTCATGGATACGGGGTGCGCGTTGTCATACTCTCCCCATACTATCAGTGTTTTGCAGCTGATCATATAGAGGTGAGAGTATACCGCACTGTCATTATAGTCTCTTAGCAGATAAAGAAGCCAGTTTCTCGTTGCCCTACTCTCATAGGGCTCATAGGTCTGCCGCTCTATAGCGGGAGTCAAATTAGTTTTGTTGAAATATATCCAATTTAAGAATCGAGAGACTTTCTTCTTGGATAAAAAGCTCATATATATTTCGCCGACCATAGGCGTGATTAGCTGTTTGTAGAAAAACGGGTATTTGTTCGTCAGCGAACCCGGTGAGCACAGAGTCAGGCTTTTTACTTTTTCAGGATAAAGCTGCGCTATAGACATTGAATAAATGCCGCCCTCGGCAGCTCCAACAAAATGTGCCGACTCAACATTTATCACTTTCATAAACTCAATCAGCACATCAGCCATATGTTCAACTGTGAATTTCTGCCTCTGGTCTATTGTTGAGTAGCCACAGCCCGGAAGGTCAACGGCGATAACACGATAGCCTTTAGCTGCCAGCTCTTCGTAGATATTCCTCATAGAAAACAGGGAAAAACCAAGGCCATGGAGAAGCATAATGCACTCTTCCCCTTCGCTTTCTACATAGTGGATACGATTATTAAATATTTGAATGTTCTTGCCCAATTTAGGAGAGTTTACCCAAAAGGATTTAGTGCTCATCTAAAGCTCCTTAGAAAAATTTTACCGGCTTTGGCAGAGTAATTTCTTTAAAGCTGGCCAATGCATAATTATCGGTCATTCCGGACACATAGTCAACTATTATCTGAGTATTGTCTGCCTTTTCTTTGCTGTAAAGGTCAGCCATTGATTTCACATATCTTTCAAATGACTTTTCAAATATCAGGCCATGATGGCTGCCAGATACAATGTTATCATAGTTTTCCCAAAGGTAGGCATAAAGCTTATTTATTATATTAATGCAGTATTCTTCGTTATTGGATTTATCAATTGATGTATAGATTCTAGAATAATTGAAGTTCTTGATTTCAACCATAAGTTCGTAGTATTTATCAGAAAAGCCCATTATTCCCTGGCTTACACTGTTGTTGATCAGGTCAATAACCAGAGTATTTATTATTTCTCCGTTGGAGCTTCCCAGCTTATCCGATATTTTTTTAGGAATGTCTTTTATGGTAATTATTTTGGCTGTAAGTGCATCTTCAATATCCCTTCCAAAATAGGCGATTTTGTCTGCGAAGCGTACAGCGCAGCCTTCCCAGGTTGCTGGTATTCTATCGGGATTTGTTTTTTTGCTTAAATCTGTAATACTTATATCCGGCTCCAGATACTGCTCGAATTTTTCTCCGCAGTGACTTAGAATGCCATCGCGGACGGCGAATGTCAGGTTTATGCCGCGTCCGTTATTGGATAATGTATCTACTACCCTCAATGAATTGATTTCGTGCACAAATCCTCTTGAAGAGAGCATATTGATAGCTTTCTCGCCAGAGTGGCCGAATGGTGCGTGCCCGAGGTCGTGGCCTAAGCCAGCCGCATAGGCAATTTCGGTATCCAAATGCCATCCTGCGTTATTTAGGCCCTTGCATATGGTTTCCCCGATGGTAGCAACATGCAGCACATGCTCGATGCGAGTGCAAATGTGGTCGTTTTGGGGGGCGAAGAAGGCCTGGGTTTTGTGCTTAAGCCTGCGGAACGCGCCGGAATGGATTATTGCGGTCTGGTCCCTGAAATATGGGCCTCGCAAATCCTCCTCACGAGGTACTAACCGGGATTGCATTATTTCTTTGCTTAACTTATTTCTCATGGGTGTTTCCTTCCTTGAAAGCGATGCCAATATTCACTTTATTTTACCATTAATTCATTCTAATTGCCACATACTCATATTTTGGCGGGTATATAGCGCGAAACTGGCAAATAACGCTGCTTCTTATTGTTTCATTTTAATTACGATAGATTATTGAGACAATAGAAAAACCGATCAAATGCATGCTCAAAAGCGCCTGAAATAAGGAAAAATCACTTGAATATATATTTTCTCTGTGTTATAATCTTACAGGCAAAACGCACCCCGGATGATTTTTTGCAGAGTTGCCTTTTTATAAGGTCTGTAGAAAAGAAGATTTCGGGGGAGGAAAAAACTTAGGAGGACTAAAATGGCAGCAATTTCAATGAAACAATTGCTAGAGGCAGGTGTGCACTTCGGACACCAGACAAGAAGATGGAATCCAAAAATGAAGCCGTATATCTTCACAGAAAGAAACGGAATTTATATTTTGGACCTTCAAAAGACAGTTAAGCTGGCAGATACAGCTTACAATTTTATCCGCGACGTAGCAAAGGACAACGGAATAATCCTTTTCGTAGGCACAAAAAAACAGGCACAGGAAGCTGTGGAATCCGAAGCAAAGCGCTGCGGAATGTACTACATTTCCAATCGCTGGCTGGGCGGACTATTGACAAATTTCCAGACAATCAAGAGAAGAATTGACAGGCTTAAATATCTGGATAATTTTGAAAACACAGAGGAATTCAAGCTAAGGCCCAAAAAGGAAGTCATCAAAATGATGGGCGAGCGTGAAAAACTTGAAAAGAACCTCGGCGGAATTAAAAACATGCCAAAAATGCCAAGCGCATTGTTCATAGTTGACCCTAAAAAAGAACACTTGGCAATACAGGAAGCAAGAAAATTGAATATTCCAGTGGTTGCAATAGTAGATACTAACTGCGACCCTGACGAAGTTGATTATGTTATCCCTGGCAACGATGACGCTATCCGTGCGGTAAAATTGATTGCATCAGCTATGGCAAATGCAGTAATAGAGGCCAAGCAGGGCGAAGAACTATCAGTCCCTGAAGATGCGCCGGAAAAAGCAGACGACAGCGCGGAAACAATGGAAGAAAGTATAGACGAAGCATTGGAAGCTGCAAAAGAATAATTTAATTGACGATATTAATAAGGAGATAAAGAGCATGGCTAATTTTACAGCTCAAGATGTAAAGGAATTAAGAGAGCGCACTGGTGCAGGAATGATGGACTGCAAAAAGGCAATGGTTGAAACAGAAGGCGACATGGAAAAAGCTATTGAGTTTCTCCGTGAAAAGGGACTGGCAGCTGCAGCGAAGAAGGCCGGCAGAATAGCGGCTGAAGGAGCTGTAGGTTCATATTTATCAGGCGATAAAAAAATCGGCGCAGTAGTAGAAATAAACTGTGAAACAGATTTTGTGGCACTCACAGATGAATTCCAAAGCTTTGTAAAAGAAGTGGCTGAACATATAGTTAAGGAAAGCCCTGCAGATGTAGATGCTCTGCTGGAGCAGAGTTTTGCATCAGACAAGAGCAAAACAGTTTCTGAGGCAGTTACAGAAAAAGTTGCAAAAATCGGAGAAAAGATCAGCATCCGCAGATTTACCCGTTATGAAGCAGCAGAAGGAGTTCTGGGCACATATATTCATATGGGCGGAAAGATCGGAGTGCTTTTGAATGTAAATTGCTCACCTGAGCAGGCAGCATCTGACGAATTCAATTTGGTTGTTAAGGATATATGCATGCACATAGCTGCTGCAAATCCGAAATATAATACAAAAGAAGAAGTTCCTATGGAAGAACTTGAAAAAGAAAAAGAAATACTCCTGGCACAGGCAATTAACGAAGGAAAGCCGGAGCAGATAGCACAGAATATTGTAAACGGCAGAATCAAAAAGCACTATAAAACAATATGCCTTCAGGAACAGGAATTCGTCAAAGACACTGATAAAACTGTTGCACAGGTTATTAAGGAACAGGGCGGTAATGTTTCAGTAGCCGCATTTGAACGTTTCGAAATGGGCGAAGGCCTTCAGAAGAGAGAAGACAATTTCGCAGAAGAAGTAATGGGACAGATGAAATAATTTCTTATATTGAAAAAAGAGGCTGTTGTCTCTTTTTTTTATATAATTTCAGGAGGAGCCGATGGATAGAAAATATAAACGCGTAGTTTTGAAACTAAGCGGCGAAGCGTTAGCGGGCGATGACAATTTCGTACTTTGCCCGGAGATACTGAAGCGTGTTGCTAAGCAGATTGCTCAGATTGCAAGTGCCGGCGTGCAGGTAGGCGTTGTTATCGGAGCAGGCAATATCTGGCGAGGCAGAATGGATGAAGAAATGAACAGAGCCATTGCCGATAATATGGGAATGGCAGCGACATTGATAAACTCCCTTGCAATGAAAGACTATGTTATAAGAGCTGGAGTAGATGCAGAGGTGCTTTCTGCGGTAGCAGTAGATAAATTTGCAGATTACTACACAACCAGAAGGGCAATTGACCTGCTTGAAAAGAATGTTGTTGTAATATTTGCCTGCGGTACCGGAAACCCTTTCTTCACTACCGACACTGCGGGAGCGCTTCGGGCATGCGAAATATCCGCTGACGGGTTTATTCAGGCGAAAAACATTGACGCAGTATATGATGATGACCCACGGAAGAACCCCAAGGCAAAGCCCTATAAACGAATCAATTATAATTATATTCTGAAAAATGAACTGAAAGCTTTTGACGCTACGGCATCTATTCTTCTCAGGGATAATAATATTGACTGTATAATGGTTTCTCTAAATGATGAGGATGCGCTGCTTAACGCGCTAAACGGCAGAGGCAAGGGAACGATCATATGCAATGATGATGTAGTTGAATATTATTAATAAATATTAAAATTGAGTTAATAATGAAAAATCAGGATTATTGAATATCCTGATTTTTCTTATAATTGGCCATAATAATTGGCTGTTTCTCAAAAAAATTCTTTTGCGGAGAGCATAAATTCCGGAGGATTTTGGACGTTGGACTAAACGTTTGTTTTGCAGAAAGGAGACAAATCATATTATTTCCGCTTTTGATTTATTAGAGCGGATAGAAACGAAAGCAATACAAATAAAAATACATAACACAATTCAATTTTCTGCTATACTTGGTTTAGATGCCTTTGCACCGTAGGAACGATATGTTCCGCAAAAGAAAACCTTATACAAATTATTTCATAAAATTACCTTAATAGTATCCTGAGTCCGTTGATGTGGTGCTTTCCACGAGAGTGCTGCCTATATAGGCATAAAAGTATGTGTAAACTCTGTATGTATATCCACTGCTTACATTGCATGAATGTGAAGTTGTAGCGCTATTTGAATACCTAGTATCTGTCCAGTGGGATACTGTTTGCCAGCCGCCATTGTATTGCTGAATGTAGCATGATATTACAATTTTATTTATGCTGCCTGAGCACGAAATTGAGTTGTAAGCATAGGCGCTTCCGCCTACGATGTTTATTGTGCTATAAGCGGAAGTGATATAAACGGAATCCACTGAATCGGGTTCAACATCAGCGTCTTCGGAGCCTCCGGCAGATGCGGAGGGCACAAAAAGAGTGAATAGCAAGACCAATATGATAAAGGAAACAATTGATTTTTTCATAGTGCAGTTCCTTTCAAAAAAGTAGTGTAATCAAAATGATTACACTACTTAAACGTAACTGCTATTAAAAATATTGCATAAAACTGTGATAAAATTATTAAATCAATCTTTTATGTTTTCTATTATTTCGATGACCTCGTGAATAGGGAGAGATGTAATGATGCTATAGCCGTATTTTTTAGTTTCAAAAATTGTTATTATCATGTCTTCGTGTTCAGAGAAGAAGCACATGTAGCCGTTTATTTCTATTGTATAGTTTTTTGCGTCTTCGGAATTAACCTTAAGGTTTCCGCCCGTCATCTGCATTATATCTAGGTATTCGCCGTCCAAGCTTTCGAAATGCGCGCTTCTTACATCGGGCTGGTGGTCTTCATTTATTAACTCCAACCCGATTGGTATATACATCATAATATCTTGAATAGAAAACAGGCTGTCTTCATTTAATAGTTCTTTGTTTTCCTTATCTTTGAAGACCATGCTTGTATCAATAGAGGAGTGCTCAAGGTAGAGTTTTAGCAATTGCTCCTGCGCAGCATCGGAGGTTATTACAAATCCACTGGCTGCAATTAACATTATGAGAATGACGGCGGCAGCGCGAATAATAATTTTTTTGGCTTTGTCGTATATTTTATTAAACTTTGGTTTTCTTGTCTGTCTTTTATAATCAGCTATATCATGCCGTATTCTTTTGTCCAGCTCTTCAGAAAACTCAATATCTGATATTTCTGAATCTGGAATTGATAGATTTTTGTTTTCTATGTACTCATGGGCGCCGGCCTTTATTAGCGCATCAATAAGTTCATCATTTATCTGTGCATCATTAAATGCAAGAATATTGAATTTCGCTTTTTTATTCATTTGTATCCTCGCTTTCACTAAGCAGCTTTATGAATTTTTTTCGTGCTCTATGTATAATAGATAGCATTGTATTTTGAGATTCAACCTCAAACATTTCACATAACTCCTTTGTAGTGTAACCATAATAAAATTTACCGATCAAAACATTTGCATCCCTCTCATCCAGTTCTAGCAGGATTCTGCTTATGTTGAGACGGATTTCTTTAAGGTATAGTTCATTGTAAGGCGAATAATCGGCACTTTCAATGTCAAATGTTTCATCAATGCTGACATTCTTGGATTGCCTGCTGTTTTTTCTTAAGTAGTCAATAGAAACACTCTTAACAATATAAACGATATAAGCACGCTGTTTATTGCCTGTTAAACTTGAAATTATTGTTAAATTTTTTCTTATTTTGAAAAAAGATTCCTGAACCACGTCCTCAGCCTTCGTGGAATCCTTAAAATACTTTAAGGCAATTGCCATCATAAGCTTGCGATATTCATAATATATCTGAGTTATCTTTTCTTTTTCATCATCGCTGAGATTTTGCGTCAGCAAAATAAGCATTGCTCTTCTCCTTCAATTGATATGTATTAAGTATAGCTATTTGTATTATTTTTATATTATAGTATTTCTGCATAATTGCAATAGAAAATAAAAGTTTTTACATAATATACTCAAAAAAGACAAATTCTATTGCCTAAACAATGTAAGATTAAAATTAAGAAATCGGCCGTAAAGTTGACATAAAGGAAATTACATCTATAATGAATTAAGTATTTGAAAAAGAGGTGAAATAGATTGGATAATAAAAGAATCGAATTATCATTAGGTGAAGAGATAGCTAACGCGATAACCCATGGAATAGGCGCGGGCTTAAGCATTGCAGGCCTTGTGCTGCTGATTGTTGCGGGATTCCAACGTGGAGATGCAGCGGATATAACGGGAGTTATGGTGTTTGGTATAAGTATGGTTTTTCTGTATCTTATGTCTACATTCTGCCATTCATTCGGATTGAGCCAGAGAGCAGTAAGAAAAGTATTCAGGATACTGGATCATAGCGCCATTTATGTGCTGATAGCGGGAACATATACTCCTTTTTGCCTTTCAATAATTGGCGGAACCAAAGGCTTTATTATTCTTGGTATACAGTGGTTTCTTGCGATATTGGGGATAGTTTTCAGCGCAGTGTTCTACGATAAAAAGCGCTCTCTTCATACGCTTATATATCTGCTGATGGGATGGATGATTATCTTTTTTATCGGCTCTGTTTATGCGGCGCTTCCGCGTGCAGGGGTAGTTCTGTTGCTTGCAGGAGGCCTTTCGTATACGATAGGAGTTGTATTCTACGCTATAAGGCTGTTTAAGTATCATCATATGATATGGCACTTTTTCGTCTTAGCGGGTACAATATGCCATTTCTTTTTGGTATATTTTTATGTGATACCCAAGTAATGCGACAGTAAAATAAAAAATTTCTAAGCGGCAGTGCATTTTTCACTGTCGCTTATTTGCGTAATATTGAATAAGTGAGAGTAGTAGCCGCAATCAAAGTTGAATAAATACAACAAAGTATGTTATAATTATTCATATACTTTTATGGCATAACATATTTTTTTCAGCATATTTACATATGTATGTATCTGTTTTTAATTAATTTTACTATTATAAATATATAGAATGAGGAGGCATTATGGACACCAACTTAATTAAGGAACTCAGAAAAAACGTAAAAAAGAATTCGGTAATACCAAGCAGACTATACGATGAATATAATGTTAAGAGGGGATTGAGAAACGAGAACGGAACAGGAGTCCTGGTCGGGCTTACAAGGGTTGGAGACGTTCATGGATATGTATTGGACGAGGGAGAAAAGATTCCCGTTGACGGCAGGCTGCGATACAGAGGGGTAAGTATAAAGGAATTAACCGACGGATTCCAGAAAAATAAAATGTACGGCTTTGAGGAAGTATGCTTTTTTCTTCTTTTTGGAGACTTACCTAATAAAGAACAATATGACATGATGTGCCGGGAAATATCCGAGCAAAGGGAGCTGCCGGAGGGTTTTGTAGAGGAAATGATACTTAAATTCCCAAGCAGAGATATTATGAATAAACTGGCCAGAAGCGTTCTGGTTTTATATTCTTTTGATGATAACCCAGATGATGTCTCAATAGAAAATGTCATTAACCAGTCGATAAGGCTGATAGCGCAGATGCCACTGCTGGCAGCCTATGGATATATAGCGCACGATCACTACCACTGCGGGGGCAACCTTTTTATAAACAGGCCTGATCCTTCGCTATCCTGTGCGGAGAATTTCCTGCATGTATTAAGAAAAAACAGCAAATACACAAAGCTTGAGGCGGAACTGCTGGACTTGTGCCTGGTGCTTCATGCCGAGCACGGCGGCGGAAACAACTCATCATTTACAACTCATGTAGTTTCTTCGAGCGGCACGGATACATACTCAGCAGTAGCTGCATCTATTGGTTCGCTTAAGGGGCCTAAGCACGGCGGAGCAAACATAAGAGTAATGGAAATGATGGAAGACTTAATGGAGAATGTAAATGATTATTATTCCGATGAGCAGATAGAAGATTACCTGACACGGGTTATGAAAAAGGAAGCTCACGATAAAAGTGGGCTGATATATGGATTCGGACACGCGGTATATACATTGAGTGACCCACGTGCTGTTATACTGAAAGAAAAGGCAAGGGAGCTGGCGGAAGAGAGCGGCAACGGCGAAATCTTTCAGCTATATGACAGAGTGGAAAAGATTGCGCCTGAAGTATTTAAAAAAATTAAAGGAAGCGATAAGCCGGTGAGCGCCAATGTAGACTTCTACTCGGGGCTGGTCTATAAAATGCTGCGGATACCAAAGGATCTCTACACTCCGATTTTTGCAATGGCGAGGATTGTTGGATGGAGTGCCCACAGGATAGAGGAGCTGATATTCAAGCCGAGAATTATGAGGCCGGCCTACAAAAATGTATGTATGCCCAAAGAATATATCAAAATTGAAGACAGATGACTGAATCAATCCTGCTTTATCTCAGACCGCATTAGTAATGCGGTTCTTTTTTGCATATGATATGTATATTCAGTTAATTGATAAATACATTTTCATATGGTATATTTATCGTATAATGCTGGAGGATAATTTCTTGCGAATAGCTGAAATAATTGTTGATGAGGCGCACGCTGATATCGACAGGGTTTTTGATTATTATATACAGGCTGACTGCGAAAATATAAGCGCAGGCAGCCGGGTTTTGGTGCCCTTTGGCAGAAGGAAAATAGAAGGCTATGTAATTAAATTAAAAGATACAACAGATGTCCCCAAAAACAAAATGAAAAGCATATTAAAGGTGCTTGATGAATATCCTGTGTTTACTGAAAAGCAGCTGGAACTTGCGCAGTGGATGAAGCAGCAATATTCCTGCCTGCTGATATATGCGCTAAGAGTTATGCTGCCTTCGCCTGTAAGGGGCGGCAGTGCATCTGCAAAGCAGCAGAAGTATGCAGAAATCAACTTTGATTTGAAAATTGCAGATGAAATAATTGAGACTCTGAAAAACAGCAAAAAGCAGAAACAAATAATAGAATATCTTCTTGAAAAGGGTGAAGATATTCCGCTATCTCAGATAAACAGTGACTTGGGTGAATCATCCGGTTCTATAAAGCTGCTTCGAGAAAAGAAGCTGATCAACATAACTGAAAAGCGTATTTACAGGAAGCCAATGGGAACGATGGAAGATAAACAGGACAAAAGATTTGTCCATACTTCCGCGCAGAAGGCGGCAATAGAGAAAATTCTCAATAACAAAACGGGCAACAAGAAATTCATAATACACGGAATTACCGGAAGCGGCAAAACGGAGGTATATATGCATTTGTGCTCAAAGATGCTCTCTGAAGGTAAAGGAGTGATTATTCTTGTGCCGGAGATATCTCTGACCCCGCAGATGGTTTCATCCTTCAGAGCCAGGTTTAAGGAGGAAGGGGCTGTGCTGCACAGCAGGCTTTCTGCGGGAGAAAGACTGGATGAATGGCAGAGAATACATTCAGGCGAGGCGAGAATAGTAATTGGAGCACGCTCTGCCGTGTTTGCGCCGGTTGCTAGCATTGGGCTTATAGTGGTGGACGAAGAACATGAGACATCCTATAAGAGCGAAACGCAGCCGAGATATGACGCAGTTGAAGTGGCGCAGTACAGATGCGCGCAGCATGATGCGGTACTGCTCTTGGGGTCTGCAACCCCTACAGTAAGCAGATATTATCAGGCTATAAATGGAGAATACAACCTGCTTTCCCTGCCTGAAAGGGTGGGTGATGCTGAACTGCCGGAGACTAGAATCGTGGATATGCGTGAGGAGTTCAAGGCGAAGAACATGTCCATCATTAGCAGGAAGCTAAAAGCAGAGCTTGAGGCATGCATAGACAAAGGAGAGAAGGCAATACTTTTCTTAAACAGAAGAGGCTACTCAACCCATGTATCATGCAGAGACTGCGGATATGTAGTAAAGTGCGAACACTGCGACGTAACAATGACATACCACATGACGGACTCTAGGCTGCGCTGCCACTACTGCGGCATGGAAATTAAGCCGCCAAGTATATGCCCCGAGTGCGGCAGCAAATATATAAAGTACTTTGGCGGTGGCACGCAGAAAGTAGCTGAGGAAGCCCAAAAGCTCTTTCCAAAAGCAGAAGTGATAAGGATGGATGCTGACACAACGAATAAGAAGACCTCACATTATGATATACTTAGTGAATTCGAGAAAGAAGGAGCCAAGATACTAGTGGGCACCCAGATGATAACCAAGGGACTGGATTTTCATGATGTGACATTGGTTGGGGTAATAGCGGCAGACATGTCTCTATATGCAAGCGATTACAGGGCAACAGAAAGAACTTTCCAGTTGGTTTCGCAAGTGGCGGGAAGAGCCGGAAGAGGAAGCAGAAAGGGCAGCGTTGTTATTCAGACATACGATCCTGATAACTTCTCAATAATACACGCGTCCAATCATGATTATGAAGCATTCTACGCAGAAGAAATAAAAATGCGGCAGATTATGCTATACCCTCCGTTTGCTTACTATTCTCGCTGGGTGTTTTTGAGCGAAGATGAAGAAGGGGCAAAATATGAAGCAGAAAACGCATTCAAAAAAATGAGGGAATACCTAGAGGCGAATCCTGACGCAGCAGCTTCAGTAATATCTATGGATATTGCGCCTACGCTGTATGTAAAGATAAAAGGGAAGTACAGGTATCAGCTGCTTATAAAATACTATACTAATGAGAATGGACAGAAAGCTATGAGCTTTTTCAGTTCTCTAAATCGATACTCTGTTTCTCTGGCGTTTATGACACTGGAAATAGACCCGTTGAATATGATATAATAATATATTACAGTGGTTTATGGATCGCCCTATAAAGATCCAAATAAAATATATACGGAAACGACTATGGCACTAAGAACAATTATTACAGATGAATCACCGAAGCTGAGGATGATATCCAGAGAACAGACAACTTTTGACGAAAGACTGCACCAGCTTCTTGATGATATGAGAGAAACATTAGAGCACGCCAACGGCGCAGGTCTGGCGGCTGTTCAGGTAGGCATTTTAAGAAGGATTGCAATTGTTGACGTGGGAGAGGGAGTAATCGAATTGATAAACCCGGTTATACTATCAGCAGAGGGCGAACAGGAAGTTACCGAAGGATGCCTTTCTGTAGTCGGCAAATGGGGGAGGACGATCCGGCCTGCAAATGTGAAAGTAAAGGCCTATGACCGAAACGGAAAAGAATTCGAGATTGAAGGAGAAGGCATTCTCGCGCTTGCGATGGTGCACGAAATAGACCATCTGGACGGAAAGCTATATACCGATATTGTAATCGGAGAACTCTGGGAGGACGAGGAATGAGAGTAGTATTTCTCGGGACTCCTGATTTTGCTATTCCTTCATTAAAAGCGTTGCTTAAGGACGATGCATTTGAAGTTGTCGCGGTAATAACCCAGCCCGATAAGCCAAGGGGCAGGAGCGGCGAAGCGACATATTGCCCTACTAAGGAATTCGCACTTAAGGAGGGGCTTAAAGTATACTGCTTTGAAAGAATAAGGAACGCAGAGAGCATTGAGATACTCAAATCGCTCCAACCGGACGTGATGGTAACCGCTGCATACGGGCAGATTCTTTCACAGAAAGTGCTGGATATTCCAAAGAGGGGCTGCATTAATGTTCATGGCTCTCTTCTGCCGCTATACAGGGGAGCAGCTCCAATACAGTGGGCTGTAATCAACGGAGAAAAGCATACAGGCATAACCACAATGCTGACAGAAAGAGGACTGGACTGCGGAGACATATTGCTACAGGAATCAGTTGAAATAAGCGAAAACGAAACAGCGAGCGAGCTCTTTGACGCACTGGCGGAGCTGGGCGGCGCTGTTCTGGTGCGGACTTTGCATGGGATTGAAGACGGAACTATTATTCCAAAACCGCAGGACAACGAAAAGGCCACACATTTTCCGATGCTTAATAAATCAGACGGAAAGATAAATTGGGAAAAATCCGCGCAGCAGGTTCATAATTTGGTAAGGGGAGTTAACCCCTGGCCGGGAGCATATGCCTATTACGATGATACGCTATTTAAAATATGGCGTACTGAATTGGCATCAGGAAGCGGCAAAAGCGGCGAAATACTGAAATCCGACAATGAACTTATCGTCGCATGCGGAGATGAAGCTTTGAAAATAACAGAACTGCAGGTTCCGGGCAAAAAGAGAATGACAGCGGACTCATTTTTACGAGGCTTTAAAATAGACACGGGAAAGAAATTTACTTAATGATAGATAAATCAAGAAAAGCGGCTTATGAAGCGCTTAACGATATAATGAAAAACAAATCCTATGGGAATCTTGCTGTTAAAACGGCGTTCAATAACTTGAATCTGCAGGAGAAGAAATTCGCTTCCAGGCTTGTGTACGGTACAATAGAAAAGATGATAACTCTTGACTGGATTATCGGGAATTATGTGCAGAAAAAATCGCCCGCTGCCCTACAGAATCTTTTGAGGTTAGGCGCATATCAGATATATTATATGGATTCTGTTCCAGTGCATGCGGCGTGCTCAACCAGTGTAGATTTGGCTAAGGCTATAGGCAAGGGCGGAGCATCCGGATTTATAAACGGAGTTCTGCGCAATATTGCAAGGGGCAAAAATACACTTGAGTTTCCTGAGAGGGATTTGAGCGTGAAGTTTTCCTGTCCTGAGTGGATAATAAATATGTGGATAGATGAGCTTGGAGAGCAGCAGACGATTAAGCTGCTTTCCTATCAGGATGATTCGGGCATTGTAATCCGAGCAAACCGGCTGAAGGGCTATACGGATGATATGCTGGAGGATGAGCTGAAACGAAGAGGGATTCAATTTCAAAAAGGAAACATTGTTCCGCATGCCTACAGAGTACAGGCAGGATTTGAAGAACTTAATGAAGAGCTTTTTGCAGATGGAAAGATAGCCGTGCAGGATGAGGGATCAATGCTGATAGCACAGATCGCAGTTGACAGCAAACCACGGTACGTGCTGGATGCTTGCGCCGCACCGGGAGGAAAAACCGCTGCAATGGCGGATATATATAACGATGCAGAGTATTTTGCTACAGATATTCATCAGCACAGGGTGGATATTATGGAGAAACTCTTTGAAAGGCTTAACGTTACAGCAAGAGTATATAGGTTTGATGCTGCGGAAAAGCCATTTGAGCCGAAGGTTGACTGCGTTCTTGTGGATGCGCCCTGCTCTGGCCTAGGTACGATGTTTAAACAGCCGGATATAAAATACAATAAATCAACGGAAGACATTGCAAAGCTTGCAGAGGTACAAATAAAGATTCTTGAAAACTGTGCGGAATCAGTTATCCCTGGAGGTTACCTGATATACTCCACGTGTACAATATCCAGAGCCGAGAACCATGATGTAGTGGATAAGTTTTTAAAGAACACCAAGGATTTTGAAATCGTTGTTCCTGAAGAGTATGAGAAGTTTAAGGACTCATATGACGGATACGGAATTCAGCTGCTGCCCCATGTGCACGGAACGTCCGGCTTCTACATAGCAAAAATGAGGAAAATCAAATGAAGAGGTCATTGCTTGACTTAGATATAAATGAGCTTAAAGAAGAGCTTTTAAAAATAGAAAATAATAAATTCAGATATAAGCAGGTCTACAGTTGGCTTCAAAAGGGCGCGTCTTTCGATGAAATGACCAATATACCGAAGAGCCTTGTTGAGATTCTGAAGGACAATTACAGCACAGGACACGCTGGAATACACACAAAGCTGGTATCGGAAATTGACGGTACTATAAAATATATTTTTGAGCTTCACGACGGAGTGCTGGTTGAAGGGGTACTGATGCCATACGATTATGGGAACACATTCTGTATGTCTACACAGGCAGGGTGCTCAATGGCTTGCGCCTTCTGCTCATCAGCGCTCGACGGAAAAACAAGAGACTTGACAGACGGCGACATGCTGGCCCAGATTATTGCGGTAACTAAGGATGCCGGAGGCGAAAGGCCTGTAAATAATATTGTGATGATGGGAAGCGGGGAGCCATTTGACAACTATGAAAACACTGTAAGGTTTCTGCGCAGGATAAACAGCGAAAATTCGCTCAATATCGGATTCCGCAGCATATCCTTGTCTACTTGCGGACTGGTCGAAAAGATGGACAGGTTCACTGAGGAAAACATACCGGTTACTATGTGCATATCGCTGCATGGCGGCAACGATGAGACAAGGCAAAAGATAATGCCGATAGCAAATAAATACGCAATTGCACAGACGATAGATGCCGCAAGGCGGTATTTCAATAAAACGGGCAGAAGAATAATAATAGAATATGTGCTGATAGATGGAGTGAATGACGACAGGAAAAACGCGGAGGATTTGGCTAAGGCGATAAAGGGGCTTAACTGCAATGTAAATATTATTAGGCTTAATGAAGGCAGAGAGGGGTTTTCGCCTTCAAGCAGGAACAAAACTGCAGAATTTATCAAGGCTCTTAGTGAAAATAAAGTGAAAGCAATATTGAGAAGAAACATGGGCTCGGATGTAAATGGTGCGTGCGGGCAACTAAGACATAACATAATAGGGGAAGATTAATGCTGCTTGGAAAATTTAAAAAGAAAGCCTGTATAGATATAATAGGTGATACAAATATCGGCAGTGTCCGAAGTAATAACCAGGATTATTTCTATACGCCAAAGCCGGGGGACAAAATAACCCTGGCTATTGTAGCGGATGGAATGGGAGGATATAAAGGCGGAGATGTGGCCAGTGAGCTCTGTGTAAACACCATTGTAAGGTTCATAAACAGGAAATACAGCAAGAAAACTGACATTGAGGAATTGCTCTATGAGAGCGTAAATATCGCAAATATCGCAGTATATGACAGAGCAAGCGAGAGCGAATACTTACGAGGAATGGGTACAACATTAATTATGGCTGCATTTGTAGGAAGAACGGTTTATGTGCTGAATGTCGGCGATTCACGGGCTTATCATATTTCCGCGGACTATAAGGCGAAACAGATAACGGATGACCATACTCTAGTGCAGGAATACATAAACCTGGGCAAGATAACAAAAGAAGAGGCAAAAACCCATAATTACAGACATGTAATAACAAGGGCTATAGGCACGGAAAAGCGCGTGATGGTGGATATGTTCAAGCTTGAAATTAAGCCCGGGGAGCACATTCTGCTATGCTCGGACGGTATGTATGAATATATCGAAATCAGGATGATTGAAAAAATAATGGAAGCGGCATCAGACAGAAAGAGCGCGATAAAGACGCTGATGGATATGTCCAATCAGGCCGGCGGATCCGACAATATAACAGTTGTTATAGCTACAAATAAAGAAAGCGAGTAGCCGCATGAAGCAAAGGGTATTAAACAGCAAGTACGCCATTCACTCGGTAATAGGCAAGGGAGGAATGGCTATAGTATATAAAGGCGAAAACATAGATACAAATGAAGTAATCGCTATAAAGATGCTCAAGGAAGAGTTCCTCGATAATAAAGAGTTCGTTGCTATGTTTGAAAAGGAAGCTGAAATTGCCAAATTCGTAAGGCATGTGAACATGGTAAACACTTATGATGTAGGAATATCCGACGGCTGTCCATATATGATAATGGAATATGTTCAGGGCAGGACGCTGAAGGAATATATCAACATGAAAGGCATAATTCCTGAGGATGAAGCTATAGATATTGCGATTCAAGCGTGTGATGCGATGATATACGCGCATGACAAAAAACTGATCCACAGGGATATAAAATCGCAGAATATACTTCTTAACAAAGACGGAATAGTTAAAGTGGGCGACTTTGGCATTGCCAGAATGACAACATCCGCTACCATGACAATGGGCGGTTCAAATGTACTGGGCTCTGTGCACTATATGTCGCCTGAGCAGGCGATGGGAAACGTAGTAGACCATACAACTGATATATACTCATTAGGTATAGTAATGTATGAAATGCTGACAGGAACACTGCCTTTTAAGGGCGACACCCCTGTTACAATAGCTCTTAAGCACGTGAATGACGGCTTGCCTTCGCCAATGACCAAAAACCACGAATTGTCCGAATCACTCAACAAAATAATAATGAAAGCCGCTAATAAGCATAAGGACTCAAGGTACCAGTCTGCCCAGGAGCTTAAAGAAGATTTGCTCAAATCCATGGAGGATAAGACTGGCAGCTTTGTAGAAATATTCACCGATGAAGGGGACACCAAGGAAATACCGGTGATTAAAAAAGAAAATGTTACAGCTAAGCATTCAGGAGCCGCAAATGGCGAGGAGCCACTCAATGAGAATGCAAACAAACCGAAAGAGATAACAGATATCGGTTGGTATGAGAGCGAAACCCTGCGTCAGAATGACCAGGATACGATTCACAGGATAAAGGCGGCATCAAGGACCAGAAAGATAGTGACAACTGTACTTGCAGGCGTGATATTGATAATTACAGCATTAGTATTGCTATTAATATTTGGTGACACAGGAGACAGAGTAACGACTTTAAATCAAAAAATCGAAGTCCCTGATGTGGAAAAGACCCTTGTAGATGAGGCAACAAAGACGATAAAGGCCAATGGCTTTAACTATGTGATTGATTATGTAGAAGATGATGCATATGCTGAAGGAATAGTAATATCCCAATCTCCCAAGGGAGGAATGATGGTAGAAAGCAGCATAGTGATAAACCTGAAGGTAAGCAAGGGGCCCGAGCTTTTTGCTGTTCCGGATATTACGAACATATCATTTACTGAAGCCATAGCGATCATAGAAGAGGCAGGCTTTGAAGTCGGCGATGTATCACTGGAAGTATCCGATCTGCCTAAGGAGTATGTCGTGCGACAGGAGCCTAAGGCAGGCACTGATATACCAATCGGGGAGAAAGTGGACATATGGATAGCCACTCAGCAGGATACCACCATACCAATTATGCCAAACGTTGTTGGCAGGACGCTTGAGGAGGCTATTTACCTATTAGATAGTATTGATATTGGAATAGATAGAATTGAGGTAATACCTATCGACAGCGGGTATTCAGAGAATATCGTAATATATCATGAGCCTGAGGCAGATATTGTAATAGAAGATGGACAGAAAATAGTACTATATGTAAGCAACGGCATGGAGGAAAAGTACAGCATAGATAAAACCTTGCTTCTGTCGCTTACTGCTGAGACAACTAAGGTGCGCATTGTATATATAGATGAGGGCAACCCACAGGTAGTCTATGAGAAAACTCTTGCGAAAGGCGACCATAACATTAAGCTGACATTTTACACAAACACCCCCGGTGATAAGGACATAATAATTTACTATGACGGAGTTGAATCGGGGCATGACAGGGTTACATTTGAGGTATTGGATTGAGCATGGATGAAGCGAAAACCGGAAGGATTATTCAGGGAATCGGCGGATACTACACAGTTGTAGATGGAGAAGAAACCCATATCTGCAGGGCGAGAGGAAATTTCCGTGCGAGGAACATAACGCCGATGGTAGGAGACTATGTGGAGTATCTGCCGTCTACGGACGAAAAAGAGGGCTATATTACTGATATAATAGACAGGAAAAACCATCTAATGAGGCCAATGGTTGCAAATATTGATATGCTGATAATAGTAATTGCACCGGAAAGCCCCAAGCCGGACCTCAACTTGGTGGATATACTTCTGATAAATGCTGAGAAAATAGGCGCGGATGTATGCCTGGCTGTAAACAAGGCCGACCTTAACAAAAAAGAAGCAAAAAAAACTACGGATATGTATAGGCATCTCAATAAGAGATTTATTATCAGCGCAAAATCAAAAAAAGGCATAAGAAAATTCGAAAAAGCAATTGAAGGGAAAACAATATGCTTTGCCGGGCAGTCCGCTGTGGGCAAGTCATCAATATTAAACAGGCTCCTTCCGGGAGTAGACCTAGTAACTGGAGAACTGAGCGCAAAGACCCAGAGGGGTAAGCACACTACAAGGCAGGCAAACCTTTTAAAATATGGTGATGGGTATGTGGTTGACTCTCCGGGATTTTCTATGCTGGAGCTGGAAATAGAAGACCCGAATAATATAAAGGACTATTATCCTGATTTTAGGCAGCATTCGCAAGGATGCAAATTTGCAGGATGCCTGCACTACAGCGAGCCGGACTGTGCCGTTATTGAGGCTGTGGAGCATGGTAAAATAGACAAAGATAGACATGAGAGATATAAAAAAATATTTGAGCAGATGAACGAAAGGTGGAAAAAGCGATATGGTTAAAATTGCACCATCTATACTAAAAGCTGATTTTATGAAGATGGAGAAAACAATAAGAAAGCTGGAAAAGGGCGGCAGCGATTATATACACTTGGACATAATGGATGGCAGTTTTGTAGATGCTATTACAATCGGACCGAAAATTGTTGGCGATATAAAGATGATTACTAGAGTCCCTTTGGATGTACACTTGATGATAGTGAATCCTGACAAGCACATTGAAGCCTTTGCCGATGCTGGGGCAGATAATATTACCATTCATGCAGAGGCCGTAAGCGATATTAAAAAAAGCTTGGAAGCAATAAAAAATAAAGGTATAAAATGCGCTGTATCTATAAAACCGAATACCCCAGTTGAGAGTATAGAGAATGTATTAGAGGTTGTAGACATGGTACTGATTATGACGGTGGAACCGGGCAAAGGCGGGCAGGCACTTATTGAGGATACGCTTGATAAGGTAGCTGCACTCAAAAAAATTCGCGCCGAGAAAAAGTATTCCTTCATGATTGAAGTTGACGGGGGAATAAGCATAGAAACGCGGGATGCAGCTGTCTTAGCAGGAGCAGACGTACTGGTGGTTGGCAACGCAATAACAAGCCAAAAAAACTATAAAAAAGTAATTAAGCAGCTAAAGGGCATATGATGAACTGCGTTATAATACTGAACGGAGATAAAACATATACATCGGAAGCAGAAAAAATTATTGAAAATTCGCAATTGGTGATATGTGCTGATGGCGGAGCAAAGTGGGCAAGCGACCAAAAAATATCTATCGACGTTATTATCGGAGATATGGACTCAATTGATGAAAATTTATTAAGTGGATATATACAAACGCAGACGAAGATCATAAGAGTCCCTAAAGAAAAAGATGAAACCGACGGCGTGCTTGCAGTGGATTACGCGATTAAGGCAGGTGCGAAGTGTGTGAATATACTTGGCGCTGAGGGCGGCAGGATGGACCATCAGCTGGGCAACATAATGCTGCTTAAAAGGCTGCAGGAGGCCGGCTGCGAAGGAAAGTTGATTTTAAAAGGCGGCTATGCCTTTATGGCCGATAAGGCTATTGAGTTTTCATGCAGAGCAGGAGATATTGTATCAATAGTTCCCTTTGGAGGAGAATTGGTAATAAAGTCATCGGAAGGCCTAAAATACAAAATAACAGACGATACGCCTTTCAGCTATAGCTATCCGGTGGGCGTCAGCAACATAGCTGCCAAAGAAAATATTAAAATTGAAATTGAAGAAGGAAACGCGCTGATATTTTGCTATAATATATAAGAAAGCATAAAAAAATTTATCTTTTTATAGAAAAAATTTAAAAATATAATAGTAAATGTATAATTGCATTTAGAAAGCAGGGTAATGACATGAAAAGAAAGAATATAGTCGGGCTTATTGCGCTTTTATTAATAGGGGCTCTTGCGTTTGCAGGCTGCGTGCCTTCAATATATTCAAAAGGGGTCGATTATGGTGATTTTCCGGACAGGAAAATACCCATTTATGATGACGCTGTAGTATTTTCTTTTGATGGCAGCAAGACTGAATGCGAAATTGAATACGGAACAGGCGGAACAATAGAGGATATTACCGAGTTCTATCAGAAGGAGCTGGATGATGAAGACTATACAATACTGTGGGAAAGCGACAGCTACAAAGATGAATATTATGTGGAAGGATATATTGAAGATATATATTTTGAGATAGAGGCAGAGGAAGCACCTGCAAAGCTGGAGAGGTATTTCTCAACCACTGTAAAAATTACAGTTGAGCCGTATATAGAAGAGGAAGAAGAGAAGGCTGTGCCTGAAGAAGATGAAAAGGCTGAGGCGACACCGGAAGAAAAAGAAGATGCGGAAGAAACCATAAAAGTGCCTTCGGACTTTAATCCCAGCAGGTTGGACGAGAAAAGGATTGCAGACTTTAACTGGGACAATATACCGCAAGAGATAAAAACAAAATTCGACGAAGGAATGGATTATTACGAAGAGGAAAACTATAAATTAGCCGCCGAAATATTTTTGGAATGCGCCGAGGCAGGGCATCCCACTGCAATGGGCATGATAGGAGACTGCTACTATTTCGGTGAGGGGAAACAGGAGGATGTGGAAAAGGCAGTATACTGGTACACGCGCGGCGCATGGCTGGGGGATGAATCATCGCAGTACAGCCTGGCATATGCTTATATTTACGGAGAAAGCGTGGAACAGGATACTGAGCTTGGAATATTCATAATGGAGTGCGCGGCAAATCAAGGATATTTATATGCGCAGGATTATTTGGGATGGAGCTATGAGTCGGGCATTTATACTGAAAGAGACATTAAGCAAGCAGCATACTGGTACGCTATGGCTGCTGAGCAGGAGGACATAGAAGCCATCATGTGGATGGTAGAATACTGCATGTTCGGAACAGAAGAAACAGACCCGGACTATGAGCAAGCTATTAAGTACCTCGAAATGGGAATGGAGCAGGCAAACAGCACAGCCTATTACTATATGGCCCAGTGCTACTATAACGGATATTACTACGAAGTGGACTTCGAAAAGGCAGTGGAATACCTGCAGCCGGCGCTGGAGGATGAATACGATTGGGCGCAGGCCATGATGGGATGGATGTACTACGAGGGCGAAGGCGTGGAGCAAAGCTATGAGCAGGCGGCATATTACTATGAGCTTGCAGCGGAGCAAGGCAACCCTATGGGCATGAACAACTACGGTGACCTTTTCGAGACAGGACTTGGCGTGGAGCAGGATTACGATTTAGCCTTCCTATGGTACTCTAGGGCTGCCAATTACGGCGGCGACGTCGCCCAATATAACATGGGACATTTCTACTATGAAGGCTGGAGCGTAGAAAGAGACTACGAAAGGGCTGTTTACTGGTTTAAGCTATCAGCCGACCAGGGGTATGACGAATCGCAGTTCAGCCTAGGCAGATGCTATGAAAATGGCGAAGGCGTGGAGCAGGACCTATCGCTCGCAAAATACTGGTATCAGTTGGCGGCAGACCAGGGCCATGCAGACGCGACAGCAGCTCTGGAAGGAATGGAGGACGTGGAAGCAGCGACCGAACCGGAGAAAGAAGAGCCTGACCAAGAGTGGAATATGGTATAAAATGCGGCAATCTGGAAACGGTGACCAGAAGCTGAGTACCATTGCTTACAGTGCTATATCGGCAGGTGAGTACAGGAAAGAGACTCCGTAAAAACATTTGACAGCAAAAATTAGTGTGATATAATCTAATAGCAAATAATGAGGAGGAGTGCTTTGATGGCAGAGGGCGAAAAAACACTAGTGCTGAACAGAAAAGCACGACACGATTATTTTATAGAGGAGACTTTTGAAGCGGGTATTGAGCTAAAGGGTTCCGAGGTGAAATCCTGCAGGATGGGTAAAGCCAACTTTAAGGACGGATATATAAACATCAAAGATAACGAGGCTTTCCTTGTATCTTCGCATATATCCCCCTATGAAAAGGGCAGCATGTACAATCCTGACCCGGACAGAGAGAGAAGGCTGCTTCTGCATAAAAAGCAGATAACATATCTGAACGAAGCATCTCAAAAGGACGGCATGACGCTGATTCCATTGAGGCTTTACCTGAAAAAGGGTCGCGTAAAACTGGAGCTTGGAATAGCGCGCGGCAAAAAGCTATACGACAAGCGCGACAGCAAAAAGGAAGCTGACGCGAAAAGGCAGATGGACAGGGCGATGTCCAGAAATCAAAAATATTAATTTATCTGGGGGCGTACTGGTTTTCGACGGGGTCGGGGATCTATTGTAAGCGGGTCGCAGTTTCTCAAAATCTGCGTTAAAAAAGGTGAGATTAAATTTAAATGCAGAAAATAATACACAAAATTTCGCATTAGCAGCCGCTTAATTTAAGCCTGCCGCTCATATCCTGCGAGGCTAGCATAACAGAATAGAGCGCTAAAAAATGCTAGATGCGGCTATCTAAGCTTTGCGATAGTCTAAGATTTATGAAGCTACTTGCAGTTATGGTTTGTCATTTTGGACGGACTGTATAGGAAATTTTTCAAAGTGACTATATCCGTAGAAAGCGATAGAGTATCGGTTTCGGACAGGGGTTCGACTCCCCTCGCCTCCACCAAAAAACCACAACATGTTGTGGTTTTTATTTATATCAGATACAACATGTTGTGTTTTTTGTAATTTACGTGGCGGTAAACCGACAAAAAACCGCCAAGTTTGATTTGATTTGATTCATGCCTAATGATATAATATATGTGTCAGTAAGTGTATTATATGATAATATGTCTATTTGAGAGGTGACTAAATGGCACATGGCAGCATTAGAAAAATCGGTGATAAGTACGAAGTAACATTTGATTTCGGGAAAAATTCAGAAGGAAAACGAATAAGAAAATACAAACGCTTCTCATCATTCCGCAATGCAAGGAAAGCACTAGCTGAACATGACCATGCCGTTGAAGTAAAATCATTTGTTATGCCTACCGAATTAACATTAGGCGAATGGATGGATTTCTGGGTAGAAAGCATTATCGCGCCAAAATCAGCATATACCACAGTTTACGCATATAACAACATAAAAAACAAATATATAAAGCCTCTGATTGGGCAAATAAAATTACAGGAAATTAATGCCCAACAAATTCAAAAATATTTATTACGTCTTAGCAACGATTATCACTTATCACCAAACACAGTTATTAAACATTATGAGCTATTAAATTATTCAATGGGATTTGCATATAGGCAAGATTACGTTACCAAGAATCCCCTTGAAAAAGTTGAGCGACCTAAGAAACATCAGTATGAAGCAAAATTCTATACAACAGAACAATTGGCAGAATTGCTGACCTTAGTAAAAGGTGACCAGCTGGAGCTGACAGTAAATCTGGCAGCATATTTTGGATTAAGGCGAGGTGAGATATGCGGGCTGACATGGGAAGACGCGGATTTAGAGAACGAGATGATATATGTCCGGAGAACACGAACTTCCGCAGGTTCAGAAATTGTTGAAAAGGATACAAAAAACCGTGCATCGACAAGAAAACTGGCTATGCCTAAAACAATTAAATATTTGCTGGAAAAGGAACAGAAACATCAGCAGCAACGACGAAGGGAATTAGGAGCTGTATACATCGATACAGACTACATAATAGTAATGGATGGTGGCAAGCCATATCGCCCGAATTATTTATCCCAACTTTTCGGGGAATTTTTAGAAAAGAATAACCTGCCAAGAATAGTACTTCACGAGCTACGGCACACATTTGCATCACTTTCCAACGAAGCAGGAATACCTGAGTTTAATATCGGTAAGGCACTAGGTCACAGCACGCCGTCAACAACAAAGAAAATATATACTCACCTATTTGACCCAGTACAAACCAGTGCTATTAATAAGGTGGCAGAGATAGTAGACGATGCAGTAAAGCAACATAATACAGAAGCGGATAGAACAAATAGAACTGTAGTAAGTGTGATTAATGAATGGAATCCTATGAAATTTTCTGATGAAGATTTAGATTATAAGAAGGAAATAGAGTTGGTAGTAAATTATATGCTTGATGGTGGTGATAAACAGTTGCTAGGGAAATTCATCTATGATACATTCAGGGAGAGCTTTGGGAGTAGGTTTTTTAAGTGTGATGAGGGTGAGTGTGAGTTGATTGGGAAGAGGATGCAATTATGAACCCATTAGAAAAAGAAGTGACAATATCTTGTGATGATAAAATTTTTAATACAGGAAATGGACATGTTATTCATTTGAGTATGAGTAATCATGTAGTTGAGCTAAAATATGCAGGTGAACCACCACATGGTGATTTTTATTATGATATGTATATTGACGGTAATAGAATTAAGGGATATGTGTGGGCATGGACTATTGCTTTTCCATTTAAGCAGAAATACATAGTGTGTAACTGGATGAGTAAATTATATGAGAGAAAAACAATAATTATTGATATTGAAAAATTGAAATTTTTCGAAATAAAGGGACATTGGACAATAATTGATGTAACTGAGGATCAAGTTACATTTAGCGGTTATGAAAAGTATGAAGATCAGAATTCTGAATTTATTACATTTGGAGCTAGTGAAGATGATTTTACAGAATGGCTGGATGAGGCTGTTTACCCCAAAAAATATATTGATGAACTTGAAAATGAAGCAAAGAATGCTAAAGATAGAATTGCAAAGGGAAAACATAAAGTGTTTAGTAGTACAGAAGAGATATTTGAAGACTTGGGAAAATAGATTTAAAATTATACCGTACTTGTCGATTATGATCAGATATGCAATAAAGTAAGAAATTATTATAATTTTACATGTACTAAAAACCTGAATTATTATATATATACTTTTAAATATTTACAATTTAAATGTTCTATAAGTCCATTATTTTAGGAATACCTTCAGTATTATAAAAGGCTCAGTAGCAAGCCTTTTAATTGAGGTATAACCCCTATGGAATTGTAATTCATCCTTAGTTAGTCACTTTTTTTCCGCACTTTGCACAAAAATTAGAGCCCATTTTTACTTGTTCTCCACACTGTGGACAATACTTGAAATTATTATCTGATAATATTTTATCTTTATTCTTTATAATAGTTTTTTCAGGGAGAATTTTACCAGCGTAATAATGGATTTCAATATCTTGGTTATTTTGTATAATGAAATGATATTCTTCACGAAAATCATATGCTTTAATCTTTATTGTATTGTCACAAACAGAAGTTTTAGTAACAAGATGGCTATTATTAGATAGCTTGCCTATTACCTTACCATTTAGTTCAATAGTATGAGTTATTGCACAACCTGTAAAACATTTATCTCGATAAAGATTAATTTGACATGGTGATTTAAGCAATAAATCTGGTTCTATTTCTGTTTCGTTGAACAAAATAAATTTCAGCTTTTTAACTAAAATTATATAACCCATTATTTCATCTAGCTGATAAGTAGATCTTAACAAAGGGAACAATTCCTCGGTTTTACTTTTATATGTTAAATAGTTAATGTTATTTAGTGTACGAGTACTTGATAAATTATAAATATAATATGTGCTATCTTGTTTAGTAAACTGTACACCAGTCATTCCAGCTAAGTGATTAATGCTTGGGTCATAAGGAACTGTTTTTGAAAAATAGATAGTTTTTGCTTGTTCTGAGATAATGTTTTTATATTTTTGATAGTATTCTTTTGATACAACAAAACTTTTTATACTAAAATTTTTTTCAACCATTGCTGCTGTTGAAAAAGCAATATTTGAAACTCTTTTAGGCTCTTCATCTACAATACATAAACTGATTTCTTTATTCCATTCCTTTTTAGAACGCTCAAGTATCTCATTTATCCAATTTTTATAAAATCTTGTTGCAATTAAATATATTCCTATATATAATTGCATTTTTAGCGCAAAATTTTGTTTCTTTTGATTAGCGGTAATCTCGGCATTTACTGCACCTGCATAGCCAAAAAACATCGAACCTACTGTATTACTTGCTATTTTATTATATATTTTGTTTTCTTCGTCGGTTACAATATTTGAATACCCAATATTCAAATATTGTTTCATATTGTTATAAAGTTTTCTGTATTCTTCTGATTCCTCAGGAACTGTAACAGACTCCAGATAAATTGCCTTTTCATTACTCAATATTTTTATTCCGTTTTCATCATATAATTTATTAAATGTTGCTGAATATGGGATTACCGATTCATTAATTAGACTTGTTTGGTTTATGAAAATAATTGGTAATTTTGAACAACTTTGCTTCTCCAAGTCTTGTTCTAGCTGTCCAGTAGATACCTGATTTAGTTGAAGTTTATCAACGGTATTTTGATATGAAAATTTTATCTTCTCTACATCAATACCTAATTTTGTTTTTAGTATAAAATTTATATCGTCACATACACTGATAGCCTCTATTCCTAATGGCATAACAAATAATTTATATCCCATATTAGACCTCTTTCAAAATTATGTTTTTATGTTTATAAATATAATTATATCAAATATAACATAATAATACACTAACAAGCTGTATATATTTATTAGCAAATATGTTATAATGTACAAAACATAATGTTCCACAGATAACATAAATAATTATTAAATTGCGGAGGTACCGAATGAAAAAGTTTTTCGGCTATATTTTGCTTATTGTAGGAACTCTTATGCTGCTGTCATATTCGGCATATGCAATTAGTGAGTGGCGGGCAGTAATAGCTACTACTGAAGATACAATTGCTAACATTATAATAATCTTGTTCTTTGCAGCTATTATTCTTATAGGAAAAAGGCTGATAAAAAGTAAAAAAGCTGATAAAAATAATAGTTTTGATGCAAATACTCAAACCGAAAATAAACATGCTGTTTGGATATTCGCCTGTGAAGACTACGAAAAAGTTTGTGCGATGGCAATGTTTGAGAACGTGCAGCACTATTATTCGCAAGAGCACTCAATCGCTACTGTAAGAGAGCAATTATCAATAGGCGAAACTGAGAAAATGATATTTGTAAAGCCCGCAGAATGGGGAGCCCCAAAGGCAAAAGTAGTTGGCTCATCTTTCGATGTTGATATGAATAAAGTTAATACAAATATTCTTAATTATTTAATTTCCTATGGATATAAAAAACAGGAAATTGAGTATGCACTTAGTCGTTCTTCAGCAACAATGAAACCAAATCTTGGCATACTGCTAATTAGCGTTAATCTTCTGAATATACATTAAACAATTTGGTTTGAGACTATATTCATACAAATTACATGTTTCAAGGTTGGCTTGCCTATTTTATAATTCAAATAATTCTATTGCCTATTTTTATTCTTGCCTATAAGCAATATTTTGATTCGCTGGCGATAGCATAAATATGATTGCAAATAGTTATGTACTATAATGATTAAATGTTATATAATGCCCCCACAATGCCCTGTGTGGGCTTTTTTCATATCATTTGATACAATATACATATTAAAGAATTAAAATTTGTTAAAAGCAAACAATAATTCGCATATATGATTGACGAGTTCTTGCGATAGTAGTACAATTATATTCCAATACTCTTTGAGGGTCGGTATACGAAAATAGATGCATATTTCAAATTTGAAGGCTATAAGTCGTTAGAGAGAAAAGAGTAAATAATATACACGGAGGTTACATGAACAGTAACAATTATTTCAAGAACTTATCCGATTTACCGCTTACCTTGAATGCGACCCAAATATCTCAAATTCTAGGACTATCCAGAGCAGGTGCATATAATTTGCTTGGCTCGAAGAACTTCCCCACCCTTCGTGTCGGTAAAAGAAAGCTTGTTCTGCGGGATAAGTTTATTGAATGGATGGAAGACAATTCAGGAGTGGCAGTATGACAGTCTGCCAGAAATCAAACTGGACAGACGAATTATATCCCAAGCCATATATAATAATAAACAACGAGCTCTATATGGAGTATGAAAGAAACGGTGACGTGCTCACCAAAAAGCTATGTAACTTTCTGCCCTATATAACAGGCGAAATAATCCATGATGACGGTGTAGATACCGAGCGATATGTATTATTGCAATGCATCGATTCAAAAGGGAATATTTTGCCGGAGATTGAGCTTAAAGCATCCGACTTAGCCAATACATCTCTTAACTGGATAGTTAAGCACTGGGGGGCCAGATGCAACATTATGCCCGGGTATAATTCAAGAGACCATATACGCCATGCAATACAATGCACTGTCAGAAGGGTTATAACAGAGACTTTGTATAATCACTTTGGCTGGCGAAAGGTAGAAGGAAGATGGCACTTTTTAATGACAGGGCAAAGTTTTAAGGTAAAATCTGAAGGCGCACTAAAGAATTATTTCTTTAAAATTCTGCATGAGAAAAAATCTGTAGAATCTGCATTTGAATTTTTCAATTGCAATGTTGTGCCGGACGAAATTTTATATCCCCTGTTGAGTTTTGTGTTTCTAACGCCGCTAAACCATTTTCTGAAGATTGCGGGTTGTGAAACCAAAACAGTCATGTGCCTGGTAGGCAAGACCGGAACGAAAAAGTCTACGTTAGCAGCACTGATGTTATCTTTCTTTGGTAGCTTTACAAATACGGAGCTGCCGCTATCATTTCGTGATACAGCAAACAGCATAGTGCACAATGCATTTTTTCTGAAAGATGTTTTGACAGTAATTGATGATTATCATCCATCCACTAAGAATGAAGAACAACAGATGAATTCAACTGCACAAACAATAATGCGAGCCTATGGGGACAGGGTGGGCAGAAACAAGCTGAGGAGCGATAGCTCCTTGCTTGTTGGCAAGCCGCCGAGAGGTAATGCATTAATAACAGGCGAGCAAGCACCGGATATCACTGAAAGCGGTGTTGCAAGAACTATACAGCTGGAAATCAAAAAAGATAGTATTGCTATTGAGCCATTGTGCAAAATGCAAAACATTGCTGCAAAAGGTTATTTGTCATCAGCAATGTATCACTATCTCAAGTGGATTGAAATAACTAAACTGAGCAATGAGCATGCGTATGCAGAATCATTGAAGACAGACTTCGATACATATCGACTAAAGCTAATACACAGGCTGAATGCCGATGGTATCACATATCATGCAAGGCTACCTGAAGTTGGGGCTCATTTGAAAATAGGTCTTTTGCATATGATGGAATATTTCATGTGGAAGGGCATGCTTTCGGTTGATGAATACGATCAGAAAGTACTGGACGGTACAAATGTTATTTATGAAATAATTAAAGAGCAGGCAGGTGCTGTAAGAAATGATGAACCGAGTACAAAGTTTATTTCAAAACTGAATACGCTACTAGACTCTGGAAAAGCAGTAACGGATAATTTGAGTTCACCATCGGATATAAAACCTCATGGGTTTATAGGCTATGAAGATAATGAATACTATTATTTGCTATCAGATATTGCTCACAGCATGGTGAAGAATTTATGCTCCGAGCAAGGAGAACTGTTTACTGCATCAACAAAGAGTCTGCAGAAGCAACTAAAGGAAGAAGGTTATTTGTCCACGAATGATGGACGGTCAACTACAGTTGTAAAGGTAGCAGGGCATCCCACTCGGCTGCTAAAAATACCTAAGAACAAACTCGACTGTGCATAAACGCTGCGGTAACAACGGTAACGAGGGTTACCAATATATCACGGTTACCTAAGTTACCGTGGTTACCCTTATCTAAAGATAGTCTACAAACTGAAAAGATAGAGTTATGGATGTAGTTAGTCTTTAGTGCACGCAAGCATAGCATCAAGATGCCATCTGCTTATTGGGTGAACCCAAACCCCTTTATTACATGCGAAGTGAGGTATAGATTATAGAAAATAAACATAGATTTCATGTAAGATTTAATGATAAACAATGGGCAAAGCTCATAAAAAATTCTGCTAATGCAGGACTAAGCAAAGCCGAATATATCCGCAAATTAGTGGATGGAAAAGAGATAAAGCCTAAACCACCTGAAACATATAAACAGCTGATTTATGAAATTTCAGCTATTGGAAACAATGTGAATCAAATTGCTCATCAGGCAAATGCAATGGAACATACCACGAAGATGCAGGCAGATAATGCGGTGCTGCTGGTTAATAAATGTATAGAGCTTATTAGGGAGATGAGGTAGTGTATGGCTTATACAAAAATTATTGCTATCCATGATAGACTGGATTTAGCGATTAATTATGTGCTGAATGAAGAGAAAACAACCAGTGAACATCAGCAATTACATGGTGCCGCAAATTGCTCAATTGATAAAGCATATAGACAGATGGTTGAGACTAAGGAGCAATTTGGCAGCAAGGGAAATATCAAAGGCTATCATATTATTCAATCATTTAAGCCGGATGAAGTTGATCCGAAGGTTGCTTTTAAAATTGCACAGCAATTTATCATAGAATACTTAAGTGATTATGAAGTGATTTTCTCGACACATGTCGACAAAGACCATATCCACAATCATATAACTTTTAATTCAGTTTCATTTATTGACGGCAAAAAATACAGAAGCAATCGAAGTACATATTACAACGGAATAAGAAAAGTAAGTGATGAATTATGCTGGCAGTACGGTTTATCCATAATAGAACCCGACAGAGAAAATACAAATTTAACTTATGCTGAATGGCTCGGAGAAAAGACGGATAAGGTTACTTGGAATAAAATTATTCGAGATGATATCGATCATGTGGTTAAAGTGTGCTATTCTTTAGGTGAGTTTATTTTGGATATGGAGTTCCTAGGATATCAGGTAAAAGTAGGCAAATACATTTCTTTTAGACCGCAAGGTAAAGAGCGATTTGTGCGAGGCAAAACGCTGGGCGATAAATATACCAGAGAGTATATAAAGGCGTTAGTGGAAGGACAAACCCTGCCTTTGGTTTACGAACCATTAAAACGGCAGACGATGCCGAAACCCAAGCAAACACCTAAATTATTTATGACAGATATTGAGCGCAGTTATTGGCACACAATGTATAAACTAAATTTAGTTAAAAAGCATACGGCACCTAGACCTGTAAGCAAGTATTATAAGCAGGATCTTTTGCTGTTTGAAAGGTATAAAGAGCAATTTGAATTTCTGAGAAAAAATAATATAAAATATGAATCAGAATTTTATGAATATAAAAATAACTTGGAATTAAAGCTGGAACAATGCCAAGAGAAGATGCAGCCAATAAAGAAAGAGATTGCAAAGCACTGGATTGAATTTAAAGCACTAAAGGATATTAAGCAATATGAGAGGGCTTACAAATTGTTTATGGATGGTTGCGATGTTATGCAGCCGGAGCGTGATATATATGAAAGTGCTATAAAGCGACTGGAGTGCAAGGGATATAGCATTGCTGATTTAGACAAGGTAAAAGAATTGCAGGTTGACTTATATAATCAACGTTCTGAATTGAATCAGGAAATTCAAGGCATAAGAGATGAACTGAGGATATGCAAAAACATAGAAAACAGCAAGGAATATATCAAAGATAGAGAAGAACGTTTTCAAAAAACTATGGATAAAAGCCTAAAAAAGGATAAAAACCGTGTTCGATGAGAAGGCGCTATTGAGGTGCTTTTGAATGTGCTTTTGTGGCTCCTAACTGATGATGGATGAAAAGAGGGCAAAAGCATATTTGTTGTATATAGGTAAATTTTGCATTGGCTCCTGGTGGCTCCTCAAATTATCCAATCACTGCAAATGTGTCCAGCATAATGCAGTTGCGTGGCTCCTGGTGGTTCCTGCACTCCAAACTTGTATAAAACAGCAAATAATCCTTTATAAATGATAGGGCTGATAAATTCAGCCTTTTTATATTTACTCTATTTTTTATATGACAAACATATGTTATAATTAATTAAATTGTAAAATTATAACACATCATAAACTAATATAGATTACAGGGGAAAAACATGGCTGAAAATTCACTTAACTTTGAAAAAGAACTCTGGGCAGCTGCGGACAAGCTGCGCGGCAGCATGGATGCCAGCGAATACAAACACGTAGTGCTGGGATTAATATTCCTGAAGTACATATCCGATAAATTCGAAGACAGATACAACGAGCTGGTGGAAGAAGACGAAGGCTTCGAAGAGGACGTTGACGAGTACACAATGCAAGGCATTTTCTTTGTGCCGCCTGAAGCCAGATGGAGCCACATACAAAACAACGCCACAACGCCTGAAATCGGCAAGCTGGTGGATGAAGCAATGACAGCCATTGAAACCCAGAATAAAAAGCTAAAGGGCGTGTTGCCCAAAAACTACGCACGCCCGGAGCTGGATAAGCGCAGGCTGGGCGAAGTTATCAACCTATTTTCCAATCTGAAACTCCACGGCAAAGAAGAAAGAGACACATTAGGCAGAGTATATGAATATTGCCTGTCTATGTTTGCAGAAGCTGAGGGCAAGCGCGGCGGCGAATTCTACACCCCTGCGTGCGTGGTTCAAACCATTGTTGAAGTGCTGCGCCCATACAAAGGCAGAGTGTACGACCCTGCGTGCGGAAGCGGCGGCATGTTTGTGCAGTCGGCAAAGTTTTTGGAGGCACACCAAGGCAATCTGCAGGATATATCCGTGTATGGGCAGGAGAGCAACCCCACCACATGGAAAATGTGCATGATGAACCTTGCTATCCGTGGCATTGAGGCAAACCTCGGTGAGTACAATGCAGACTCATTTACAAAGGATATGCACAAAACATTGAAGGCTGACTTTGTGCTTGCTAATCCGCCATTTAATATGGACTGGCCGCAGTCGCAGGTGGCAAATGATCCACGCTGGAAATATGGCCTGCCGCCCAGTGCCAATGCCAACTACGCATGGATGCAGCATATGATACATCACCTTGCGCCAAATGGTAAGCTGGGCTTAGTACTTGCCAATGGTTCGCTTTCTTCTCAGGCATCGGGCGAGGGCGACATCCGCCAAAAGATACTGGAGGATGACATGGTGGAGTGCATCATCGCTATGCCGTCACAGCTTTTCTATACCACGCAAATCCCTGTGTGCCTGTGGTTTATATCCAGAAATAAAAAACGCAAAGGCGAGACTTTGTTTATAGATGCCAGAAACATGGGCACTATGGTCTCCCGCAAGCTGCGTGAGCTGACGGAAGAAGACATAAAATTAATTGCAGACACAGTGAAAAGCTGGCAGGAAGATGACGGCTATGAAGATGTTGCAGGCTTTTGTAATATGGCAACATTAGATGATATTAAAAAGAATGACTACATTCTCACCCCCGGGCGCTATGTGGGGCTGCCGGAGGAGGAAGAGGATGATGAGCCTTTTGAGGAGAAGATGGATAGGCTGACTAGTGAGTTGTCACAGCTTTTTAAAGAGGGTGATAGGCTGCAGGATGAGGTTCGGGAGCAGTTGAAGGGGATTGGGTATGAGCTTTAAATGGAATGATGTAAAAAATAAATCAAGTAAAGAATTATATGAAATTCTTAATGATGAGATAATTAATAAAGGCGGTAATGTTTCGATTGAGTTTCTTTCTAGTGAAATGAGAAGAAAAGAACAGAAGGAACAAAACAAAATAATGATTATATGTACTGTAGCTATAACATTAATGACACTGGTGATTTTGTTCGCAACTTTGATAAGTGCGAATATAATTAGTTGTGGGTGATAGTATGAATGAAAGGAGAATATATAAATTTGAGGATATATTTATTATTAGTTCAGGATTATCAAAAAACAGAAAAGATTTTGGGTTTGGCTTCCCTTTTTTAACATTCAAAGATGTTTTCTATAATTATTTTTTACCTGCCAAATTAGAAAATTTAGCAAACACAAATGAAAGAGAAAGAAAAACCTGTTCTATTGAAAAAGGTGATTTGTTTTTAACAAGGACAAGTGAAACACAAGATGAATTAGGCATGAGTAGCGTTGCTTTGAAAGATTATAAAGATGCTACCTTTAATGGATTTACAAAGCGGCTAAGAATTAAAGATGATTATAAAAGTAAGATTGATTTTTTATATTTGGGTTATTATATGAGAAGCTCGAAAATACGAAATCAAATTGCTAGTCTTTCAGCAATGACGACTAGAGCAAGTTTAAATAGCTCAATGATTAATAGCTTAGAACTCAGCATTCCACAAATAGAAGTGCAGAAAAAAATTGGGTGTATTCTATTCTCTCTTGACAATAAAGTAGAAAACAACCGCAAAACAGCAGAAAAGCTGGAAGAAATAGCACAGGCGATTTTTAAAAGATGGTTTGTGGATTTTGAGTTTCCTAATGAGGATGGCGAGCCTTATAAATCTAGTGGTGGGGAGATGGTTTATTGTGAGGAACTGGGAAAGGATGTGCCGAAGGGGTGGGAAGTTACATCTTTAATAGATATGGCGGAATTTGTTAATGGATTGGCTTTGAAAAGATTCCCTCCCAAGAATACTAACGATGAGCTCAAAGTTTTAAAAATAAAAGAACTAGGTCAAGGTTATTGTGATGAAAACAGTGATTTAGCAAGTAGAGAAGTTGATGACAAGTATATTATAAATGCTGGAGATTTAATATTTTCATGGTCAGGTAGTTTGATGGTTAAATTTTGGACAAGTGATACTTGTTTTCTTAATCAACATCTATTTAATGTCCTTAGTAAAGAAGGATATAATAGAGCATTTTTATATTTGGTTATTCATTATTTTATTGATGTATTTAGATTAATTGCATCATCAAAGGCTACAACAATGGGACATATTAAAAGGTCTGATTTGGAGAATTCGTATTTTCCAATTGATAAGGATTTAGTGGAACGATTCAATGATATTATTATGCCAACTATTGAAAAGATGATACATTGTGGAGTAGAAAATGAAAGGCTACAAAAAGTTAGGGATGCTTTATTGCCGAAGTTGATGAGCGGGGAGATTGAGGTATAGATATATGGATGCAATAAGACCAGAAGTTCAAGAACAAATTGTACGAATATTAACTGAATTAGAAGCATATCTTACAAAAGCTAATCAACTAGACTGGATGGCTCTTTCTAGTATAATAGCCAGTTTTTTAATAAGTGTAGTGGCAATTTGTATTAGTTTAAAAACAGCTAAAGATCAAAAAAAGCTTTTGCAAAAACAGAATGATATTGCGTTATTTGATAAAAAAATAGAGTGCATTAGCAAGTTTAAGGATTTTAGCTATGCTCTATATTTTTGCTTGATGCATTCTGAAAGCGAAGAAGCTTTTATTGATAGATTTTACTATAAGTTAGGAATAACAGAAAAAAATGAAAAAGAAAAAGCAGAACTATTTATCTATGATATAAGAACTGTGAATAGTTTGAAGTATTTATTTAGTAATAAAGTGAGTGATATTATTGAAGAATGGTTTGCATTATCGCGAACAATATTTTTTAATATAGCTTTATATTCTTTTAACGCAAAACTTATTGATGAGGATATTAAAGCATTTTACAAAAAAAAGCAAGAATATATTAGTTTTTATGATGAGAAAATTGCGAGTGAGCTTTTTGGAGCTTTTAAAATTGAGATTAAGTTATAATACAGGAGATTAGAATATGGTCGCGTCATTCACCGAAGCAAACTACGAAAACGCAATAATAGAACTATTCGAAAATGAACTGGAGTATGAATATATACCCGGTTACACTTTTGAGCGCGATTACAAAGATGTAGTTCTAGTAAAAGAATTGCGCCAGCAAATCCAGCGCATCAATCCCACCGCAGATGCCTTGGCTGTGGATGAAGCCATAAGGCTGGTTCTATCCTGCGATTCCCCAAACCTTATACATAACAATAAAGCCTTTCATGACCTTTTAACTGCCGGTGTTTCGGTGAGTTATTATAAAGGTGGCAACAAAAGCGACCACATATGGCTGGTTGATTTTAACAATACAGACAATAACAGCTTTATCATTTCCAATCAGTTTACAGTGGTGGATAATGCCACAAAAAGACCCGATGTAGTAATTTTTATTAATGGTCTTCCCCTCGTTGTACTGGAGCTGAAATCCTGCAGCAGAGAGCAGGCAGATGCCAGCGAGGCGTTTTTGCAGATACGCAATTATCTGCAGGCAATACCAAGCCTTTTCACCTATAATTCATTCTGTGTGCTATCCGATATGATAAATACAAAGGCAGGCACAATTACAGCGGATGAAGACAGATTTATGAGCTGGAAGTCAACAGACGGCAGCTACGAGGACACTCGCCTTGCCAGCTTCACTACGCTGTTTAAAGGCATGTTTGATAAAGACCGCCTGCTGAATATCATCAGAAACTTTGTACTATTTGTCGGCACTCGTGATGATGAACCCATTAAAATACTATCTGCGTATCATCAGTTCTATGCAGTAAATAAAGCAGTGGATAAAACATTTCATGCAGTCAAGTCAGACGGTAAAGCAGGCGTATTTTGGCATACGCAGGGCAGCGGCAAGTCGTTGTCTATGGTTTTTTATTCCGCCATGCTCAAGTCCATTTTAAACAACCCGACCTTGGTTATCCTGACCGATAGAAACGATTTGGACGACCAGCTTTTCAATACATTTTCCAGCGCAGCCAGCCACCTTCGCGAAGTACCTGTGCAGGCACAGAGCAGAGCGCACCTAAAGGAGCTGCTGGATGGCATAGAGGCAGGCGGCATTATATTTACCACCATGCAGAAATTCGAGGAAGGCACAGCAACTCTTTCCGAAAGGCGAAATATTGTGCTCATTGCAGATGAAGCCCACCGCAGCCAATATGGGCTGGAAGCACAGGTGGATAGAAAGACCGGCAAGCTAAGCTATGGCATGGCAAAGTATGTCCGTGACGCTCTGCCTAATGCGTCATTTATCGGCTTCACAGGTACACCTATAGATTCAAAGGACAGGTCAACGCAGGAGATATTCGGCGACTATATCGATATATACGACATGACACAGGCAGTGGAAGACGGCGCAACCAAGCCGATATTCTATGAAAGCCGTGTAATGAACCTAAAGCTGGATGAAGATATTCTGAAGAAAATTGACCAAGAATACGAGAGCATGGCAGAGATTGCAGAGCCGTATCATATAGAGCGTTCACAAAAAGAACTTGGCAATATGGAGGCAATACTCGGCGCAGATGAAACGATAGCCGAGCTTTGTGGCGATATCATCAGCCACTACGAGGACAGAGCACATATCCTTGAAGGCAAGGCAATGATAGTAGCCTATTCGCGTAAAGTCGCAATGAAGATGTACAACAAAATACTAGACATGCGCCCAGCTTGGAAAGATAAGCTGGCAATTGTAATGACCAGAAACAATAAAGACCCGGAGGAGTGGTTCCAATTAATCGGCGGCAAAACCGAACGTGATGAGAGAGGCAAGCAGTTTAAAGACCCGAAAAGCGAGCTTAAAATATGCATAGTTGTTGATATGTGGCTTACAGGCTTTGATGTACCCAGCCTTAACACGATGTATATCTATAAGCCGATGCAAGGGCACACCCTTATGCAGGCAATCGCCAGAGTTAACCGCGTGTATGGTGATAAGGAAGGTGGACTGGTCGTTGATTATGTTGGAATAGCAAGCGCACTAAGAAAAGCCATGAAGGACTTCACAAATCGTGATAAAAAAGCCTTCACAAATAATGATATCGGTAAAATTGCATTGCCAAAGTTTATGGAGAAGCTGGAGATATTGCGTGACTTGATGTATGGCCTTGACTACAGTTCTTTTTTTGGTGAAAGCGACACAGACAGAGCAAATGTTATCGCAGATGGCATTAACTTTATCTATAACGACCCTGAAAATAAAGACATATATCTAAAAGAAGCTACAGCTCTAAGGCAGGCTGAAACACTGTGTCGATCCTTACTGGATGAAAGAATAAAAATGGAAGTTGCATTTTTTGAGGCTGTTCGCAGTGGTATATCTAAAATATCAGGAACAGGAAAGATAAGTGTTAGGGAAATAAACGCTAGAATAAATCAGCTGCTTAAAGAGAGTATCAAAAGCGAAGGCATTATTAATATCTTTGAAGATAACAAAGAATTTTCAATTTTCGACCCGGAATATCTATTAAGTCTGCAGAATATGAAGCAAAAGAATTTAGCGGCAGAGTTGCTTAGAAAATTATTGGCTGACGAAATAAAAGGATATACTAGAACTAATCTTGTTAAGTCCGAGCTGTTCTCAAAGAAGCTAGAAGATCTTATGAAAAAGTATAGAAACAGTCAGATATCCAATGCCGAAGTTATTGAACAACTTATTAAAATCGCTGAAGAAATTGCAAAAGCTCATAAAGAAGGAAATGATATGGGCTTAAACGCTGAGTAGTTGGCTTTCTATGATGCCATATCAAAACCACAGAATATAAATGATTTTTACTCAAATCAAGAACTTATTGATATGACACATGAGCTTACAGATATGCTTAGGAAAAATCGTACAATAGATTGGCAGCTAAAAGACCAAGGCAGAGCAAAGATGCGTTCTATGATAAAGCGGCTTTTGAAAAAATATAAGTATCCACCGGAAGAAGAGCAGAATGCAATTGATATTGTGTTAAGGCAGGCTGAGAGTATGGATATGGAAACTAACAACTATCGAGGAGAAAGAGCATATGGTTGATACGGATTCGGAATAATATAAACAGAAAAAATAAAATATATTGATATTGTTCCGATAAAAGCATATAATACACATGAGGTGTAATTATGTATTTATCTACAAAGCAAATAGCCGAAAAATGGGGAATAAGCGATCGTAGAGTTCGTATTCTTTGTGATGAAGGCAAGCTTGATGGAGCGTTTAAAGAAGGAAAGTCATGGAGAATACCTGAAAACACTCAAAAGCCAATAGATAAAAGGCTTAAAATAAGCGAAAATATTCCTCAAGAATTTGAAAGCATTTTTACACGTATTGAAAATAAAAGATCTGAACTTAATAAAAGACGTCCACTTACTAAGGGAGAGGTTGAAAGACTGAGGAAAGAGTTCTTAGTGGAATTTACCTATAACTCTAATGCAATTGAAGGCAATACATTAACATTAAGTGAAACAGAAGCAGTAATAAATGATAATGTCACTATTGGTGGCAAACCACTAAAAGACCATCTTGAAGCGATAGGGCACAAAGAAGCGTATGAGTATATGCTCCAACTTGCAGATAGCAAAAAAACCTTTTCAGAGAAAATTATAAAAGAAATACATTCTCTTGTATTAGCAGATAAACAAGAGGATAGAGGCATTTACAGACGTATTACTGTAAGGATATCAGGAGCGCTTCATGAGCCTCCGCAGCCTTATATGATTTCACCTCTTATGGAAAAACTGATTGCCGAATATAAGGACATGCAAGACTTGCATACTATTGAACGTGCTGCATTGTTTCATTTGAAATTTGAGAGCATTCATCCATTTATTGATGGCAATGGTCGATGCGGTCGATTGTTGCTTAACTTTGATTTGATTAAGAACGGTTATCCGAATATAAATATCAAGTTCACAGACAGACAGAAATATTATGATTGTTTTAATGATTATCATTTGCATAGTAGCCATTCTAAAATGACTAATTTACTAGCTGTATATGTTGAAGAAATGCTTGATAAATATTTAGATATATTGCTTTAATTGCAAATAATTTATATCGTGTTCACCCTTATAATTTGACAAAACCGACAAAAAACCGACATCAAAACCGCCAACTGAAATTATAAAATATTTTTATGAAAACAAGTAAAATTTATAATTAGCTTGTTTTTGTTTTATATGCCCAAATTTCTACAATGCATTGTAGTCAAAACAGTGTAGAAATAACATTAGATTAAATGTTATTTAATATATGATTAACCGCCAAAACCGCCTTAAAATAGCCAACTCAGTGTAATTATTGCTCAGCTTTTGCTTTGCACAAAAATTATGCAGGTTTTAATGATTTTTATTGTCTAGTGTGCACAAATTAATTAGTAATACTTTATCTAGTTCTGCTGTGTTTTTATTTATAACCATTTTGAGAAAAGCAGTACTCCCCTCGTGTTAAGTAATATATTCAGTAAATATTTCAGATTTAGCTATTGTTAATCGATCAACATCGTAATTATAGTATCTTTGATATTATCTTAAAAAATATTATATTACAGTTTGAAAACTATTGTATTTATGTATTAATAGTAGATAAAGTGATAATAATAATAAATATTGCAAAATATGGATTACATGTTATACTATATGTATGGTATTAATAGTATGATACTACAATATAATGTAAATGTTGCGGAGGAAGGAAATGTCTAAATCAGAACTGGCTAGAAAACATATTATGCAGGCAATGAACAATAATTTGGGTAAAACAAGAGAAGAAATGGGTGTTACACCTAGGGTTGCATTTGACAATGTCCCTGAAAAGAGTACTCTAGAAAAGAATGACTATGCAAATTTTTTCAACAATTTTTTAATAGTTGAGGAAGATTGGTTTAGAGAAGAATTTGAATATGTATTGTCATTTATTTCCACGGGTAAAATGTCTACTAAGAAACAAAAAACAATTAAAGTTTTCAAGTATGCAATACATCAATATGGTCAAGATAATGCTAGTGTTTCAGAGGAGTGGGTTGTAAGAAACACAAAAATGATGAGAGATTTTATTAACAGTTTTCCTAATCAATAGAGCTGGAATCGTTTTGTATATTTAATTTAAATTATACGGGAGAGGGCTTTAAAAAGGAGCAAGATATGTATTTTGGAAGTGATATTAAGCGAACTATTTATATAAGTCTTTTTGAGAACAATGAGAATATCAATTATAGAAAAGAATTTGATTTATTAAAAGATAGGATATTCCCTAATATTAATTTATTTAAAAATTTTTTGATGTGCACTCAGAATCAAGAAAGATTTGAATTAGCAAAAAGAATAGTACAACAATTGTCTTTAGAATCTAATTTTACTCCTTCATATGAATATTATAAAATACTTTTTCGTGCAGAACAAAAGGATAATTTTAATGACAAATATATTGGGAAAGATCATTTTATACACATAGTACATCTTTATTTATTCGGAATTTATGTGTTTTTTTATAATAAGAAATTAAGTTCAAGAATTATTAATCAACTATCTTATTCTAGAACTAATCAAATGGGTAGTACTGTTCTTGATTCTATAAGGGATTTTGTTAGGTGCTGGAAGTACTTTGTTTTATATCATGACATAGGATATATAGCGGAACTTAACGATAGCGCTTCTATAGATTTATTTGAAAAAATGAAAGTTAAGATTGGCACCTCTCTAAATATGCAAACTAGAATAGATGTTATTTCACGATTATTTGTTATTGTTTCAAAAGTTTTTGAAAAGAACAGAAATTACTCGGACAATTTATATGAGATGCGGAAATATAATGACAGCCTGAATAATGGATTTAGATTCGGTGAAGAAATACTAAATAGCATGAAGGATTATTGGCTATTAGAGGATGTAAATGATTTAAGTGATTTAAAATATTTTTTACTAGTTTATAGTAAAAATGATTTTTGTATCTTATATAGAAGGAAATACTCAAGAGAAATATTAGCAGCTTATTACAAATATGATGGTATTATTGGTGATAAAAAAGACAAAGTAAAATTTATAATTAATGAAGGTGCTCTCTCAGATGTATCAGATAAAGATAATAAATTGTTGTATGAATTAAAGCAAAATCCTGAAATTGTAATATCAAATAAGTATTATAGCTTTGATAATATTGAGATGCTATTTTATGTAGTGGAACCAAAAGACAAATTAGACAAGTATTTAATTCAGAATTTTAATAGTGAGTACTTTATAGCTAGAATAAAGAATGAAAGTATAATAGAGTATTTTTACGAAAATGTATCATTTTTGGTTAATGAATGCAGTAAAGGAAATGAGCTTTCTAGTATTGATGATAGCCTATCAGTAAAAAACTTATACATGAACATATATAAATATGTATATGAGTTTTTAATGTCTCTAGATAATAGAGAAGAAAAATTATATTTAGAAGTGTTGGAAAAAAGTATTGATGATATTTCCAGCGACTTATTAAGCCAAGTGCTTAAAGAGACTGAAAACATTAATTATGAAGAAGAGGATTCTTCATATAGCAATATTAATAATGTTATAACAATGTTTTCCAACAAAATGTTCAAGAAACTTGATTTGGTATTAAGGGATGAAGCAAAGAAAAAGTCAATTATAAAATACTTGTATTTTAAACATGGGAATATTGTAAACATGAGAGACTTTATATTTGAATCCTATAGAAGTTTTAAAACAAAAGAGTTAAATTTGAATTTTGATGGAGAAGGAAATAATTTATATTCTTCACCATTATCATTTGAGTCATTTTTTGATGATCTAGATAAATCATTCAAAAGTACAAAACATAAAAATAATATTGAGCTGTTTAGATGCAGATTTGAAGAATCATATATGAATATTCTGATTAGTTGTGGAATTAGAAAAGAAAATATTTCTTATAATATAATAGAATCATATAAAAACCCGCATTCTAAATATGACCATAGTCTTATTTCTACAGAAATATTGTTGACGCATATAAAATATTATTTTTGGTTGCTGAAAAGTTTTGATAGAAATTCTATAAATCTATTCAATGAACAAATGTCATCAGTTAGTGAAATTATAGAAAAATATTCAGCAACATTACATCATGTTATTTTGGCAGTTATTATGCACAATATATATCCAGGTAATTTCGAAAAAATTGATAGGGAAGTAGATTATTTAAATTCAAAATTGATTAATTGTAGAATATCACTTACAAATTCACCATTTATTTATTTTGCTTGTTTATGTGATAGTTTGCAGACATGGGATAGACCATATTGTAAGAATCCAGCGTTTAATAGGCTTGATGAAACAAAAAGTTTTTTAAATAATTTTAGTAATATCAAAATAGAAAATGATGAAATTATTATTAAGCTTACGGGATATTCTAACAATGACATTAAGAAAGCTGTTGATATGTTTTCATTAGGATTAGATAGCTATTTAAAAAATGCCTCGCTAGTTGTAAAATTTGATACTTCTAGTAGTAGCAATATATGATATGTAACGAAAAATACATATTCATGGAAAACCCGTCATCCCCCCTTCGTACAAAATCCGCCAAAAAACCGACTTGAAACCGCCAAGTCGGTTTTGCAACTTCTTAGACGATGCTTCACACCATAGATTTAGTGAAATTTCATAGATTTTCTTTGTCTTGTGTGCCCAAATTTAATAGACATATTATAGAAAATGTAACAAAATTTACTAATTAGAAAACGGGAACACCAGGTCGACCCATCTTGCCTCTACCATTTATAACCGTCTGAATAGGCGGTTTTTTAATGTTATTATGGTAGAAATATTAGAGCTAAATAGAAGACCTATGCATAGATAAATCACATTACTTTATTCCGTAAAATACTTTTAATTACGAGTATGAGATATAGTTGTACCATTTATGCAATTTTAATGGCAATAAAATGTTATACTATGTATATCATTATAAGCAATTTATGCTTAAAATGTATCAGGTACATGAAATTTATACGAAATAAATTTTCCTTATCACCAGTCTTTACAAACCACAAATAAAACGCTCTCCAATCTAATCCAACGCCAGCGAGGTTTAATAGCATAACTTATAAAGTATCTCAGATAATTTCTATTGTTTTAAGCAAGCGTTCCATTCATAATAAAAGTTCATTCAAATAAAGTGTATAATTAAGTGTTAAACCACTCATATAAAATAGGTATCTGTTTTCTTATCAATTTTTCGAATAAGAATTAGCATCTAGATCAGTTTGCCTACCACTTAATGCATTATTGCGACGTAATAGCCAAGATTGAGATGAAGATAACTATTGATAATGTGGCCACGAAGGAAATAGAGATAATCATAAAAGGGGATGCATCAAGCGGAAAGATGAAGAACCTGATTGATCTATTGAGCAGCGTTGGAGAAGAACGAGTGTCACGGAGCGTTATAGGCAAAAGGGACGATCGTGATTATGTGCTGCATATAGATGATGTCGAGAGCTTCTATAGCATTGCATCACAGACATACGCGTATCACAAGGGAGATGAATATCGCTTGGCTAACAGGCTTTTTGAAGCCGAGCAGATGTATGCCCAATATGGATTTCGCCGGATATCAAAAAGCATATTGTTAAATTGTAATCATATTAAGTATATTCAGATTGAATTTTCAGGTAATTATTGTGTAGCAACAAAAAGCGACAGAAAGTTAACTATATCTAGGCGGTATGTAGGAGAAGTGAAGAAGTATATTAAGGAGGAAATGTAATAATGAAAAGAGTAATTGATAGAATATTTGGCGGACTAGGAATAGGCTTTATCGCTACAAATATAATGATGTATATATTCGCAAGGGATTTAAGCGGGGCGCAGGTGATTAATGCATATATCTTGTGGATGTTCGCTGGAGCTGCTTACGGATTATTATCTTTGCTATATAACGCAAAGATGAACAAGGTATTTGTGGTGATGATACATATCATCCTGACTATGAGCATCACTTTTTTTGTGATACTTATTATGGTAAAAAGCATATTCAAAGTGGATATGTACGTCAACTATTGGGTTGTTGGATTGTTATCATTTGGTATATATATTCTGATTGCGGGCGGTATATACCTATACTTAAGATTAAATGTAAAAGCACTTAACAAAAAGCTTGCCTTAAGAAAAGATTAAATGTTGATTGAGCTATTGGGCGCGGAATTTTGGCTCTGAACTCAGAAAGCAATTGAGGTTAAAAGTATAAAAATCAACGACACAAGATTTCAAGGTGTTTTATGCTCTGTGTCAAGAAAAAGGTACAATAAAAAAGAAACTTATTAAGGTGACTTCTAAATTCCATAGGAGTCATCTTTTTTAGCGCCAATTGAGGGCTTTTGAAGTTACAATATACCTTTATCTATCTCTTTTTGTTATGCTTTTATTGAGTTATAAGGAATAAGTATGATATAATTTAAAAAATAGAATTTCGGGGTATACATATGAAAGTAGTAAAGAAAATATTAAAAGGGATACTCTTTTTCATCTTATCTATTGTAGTTTTAGTTGCAGGTTTTTTTGCTATAATTATATTTAATAATAGCAATGGTGAAGACTATACAAAAGATAGCTATGAGGTAAATGAGGAAGATAAAATTAAGGTGATTTTAGATTGTGACAATTCACTAGGGTCGTTTTGGGAAGTTGATGACGGCTTAGTTCTAAGTTATTTGCTAAACAAACCAGAAGCAGATTTACTGGGTGTTACGACAACTTTTGGAAATAGAACCTACGATCATAAATATACTGTTAATATGCTTGAAAAAGCAGGAAGAACAGATATACCAGTATTCAAAGGTGAACAAACGCCAAATGATGGTATTACGGATGCTGCAATATTTTTAGCAGAAACAGTTGCTATGTATCCCGGAGAAGTAAGTATTATTGCAGCTGGTCCAGTAGGCAACTTAGCCGCAGCCTATGAATACGATAATAACTTTTATAATAATGTAAAGCAGATAACTGTTATGGGTGGGTATACAGAGGACTTGACCATGGGTAACAGAGAGATAGATGAATTGAATTTATCTGCTGACTATAAAGCTACATATGAAATGATAAATAGCGGTGCAAATGTAACAATAATGACAGGACAGGCATGCTTAGATGCTCCATTTAAATTCAGTGATTTTAAAAAATTGAAATACTTTCCTGCTGATTGGGAATTTTTCTGTGCCTTCTGGACGGTATTAAACAAAGTTGGAACTGGTAATAATTATTTTGTAGTGTGGGATATGCTTCCAACTATTTATATGTTCCATCCAGAGTATTTTGAAGATAATTATATCTATATCAATTCAACCTTGGAGGATTTAGAGAAGGGATACTTAAAGATATCTGATAGTGGTGAAGGAGCAAGGATAAACGTACCTGATGGAATCTTCGATACAGAATCATTTTTTGAAGATATGTTTGTTAATTTAAATAGACAAGGAAGATAGTTTGAAAGATTGAGGTTCAAGTAAGGACAAACAGTGCCAGCATAGGGGATAACCTTTTAGTTTGGCTTGTCCACTTTTTTATTATATGGCGCAGTCTCTCTGGTGCCATTACCATACATAGATATTACCCGCAATATCCTAGCAATAAAAATAGTACGCTAAGAACCCCTACCCCTAAACAACACATTAATATATAATTAAACTATAAACAAAATCACACTCAGGAGGCATATTATTATAATACCAGTAATCCTTGCAGGTGTATGCGCGCTAAGCGCGGCTTTCTTTATCTGGACAGAGTACAACTGGCCGCAGAAAAGAACGCTTATTACAAAAGGTATAACTTCGCTGCTTTTTATCGCAATCGGTGTAACGGGATACTATATAATGAAGACTCCGGGAGAGTATGCGCTATGGATAATTGCCGCGCTTATAATGGGCCTCATTGGTGATTTGTTTCTGGTGTTTCCTAATATAATTAGAAGCTTCATTCTTGGGCTGGCGGCATTTCTTGTGGGGCAGATAATATATGGAGTTACTTTTTTAAGGTTCGGCGGATTTGCGTACTATGATATTATAATCTATGCAGCACTTGTGGGGGCAAGCCTTTTTGCATACAGCAAAAGCAGCCTTAATCTTGGCAAAATGAAGATACCGGTGCTCTTTTATCTGTTGATTATTTCCTTTATGTACACAATGAGCGTATCGATATTGTATAAGGGCGGCTTTAATCAAATGACAGCAGCACTAATAGTTATAGGGGCTACTTTATTTTTAGTTTCAGATATCGTTTTAGCGTTTGTAAGATTTCAAGAGAATGCCAAACCATGCTTAAGAGGCACCAACCTGGCTCTTTATTACATCGGGCAGATTTTGCTGGCATTGAGTATATGGACGTTCAAATAGAACGAGCTTTGCTGTCCTAATAATATAGAGGGATGTTTCTTGATAGAATCATCCCTTTACGTATATATTAATATGTTCAGTAATAGCTCAGCAAAAAAATTTTGAAGCAATTAAAATAGCAGCACCTGCGAAAAGGAAAAATAGGCCCATTATGTCATCCTGCATTGTCTTTTTGCTTCCATACCTGCTTTGCATCGGCTTATATAATATCCAGAAGACACCGACAGCTGCTAAAACAGCCGCAGAGGCTATCTGTACATATTTAATAATGGATTCTCCGTAAAATGCAACAAGGCGTAGAAGGCCGGAGAGCACAGCACCAGTTGTTGCTCCGAAAAACACATAGTACATAGGGTGGTCATAGTCGATGGGCTCACTAATTTCCTTTATAGGGACATCTGGGGCAAGTTGTACTAAATCATTTTTAAATTGTTCAAAATTTTCAAGCCCGTTAATATAGATATTATTCGAGTCAGCTATTCCGATTTTTATTTCTCTTATTGTTTTATTAGTAGTTCTCTTGATTCGAATATCTGTAATATTTTTCACTAAATACTTTTCTTCTGATTTTTTAAAATATCTCAGGAGTTCAATTTCTGATAAATATACCTTTTTTTTGGATTCAATTTTAAAGGTATTCCTGAAAATGAGCCATTGCAAAAACAAGACGATTGCTGATATTATCAAAATAGGTAAAGCTAAAAAAGGACGCTTTATTATGAAATCTATACTGCAAATAGAAGCGCTGATGTAGAAGCAAATTATAAGCCGCATAAATGCATTTAGCCTTCTTTTCATTTCGCTGTTTGAGGCTCTATATTCTTTAAATCCATGGTTTAGATTATTATCCATACGTTCACCTCTCGGCTTTTTATTATATTGTAGCAGCAATGGAAAATTATATCAATCCTAATCTTTGTATGGACTTATAAATAATAAAATAAAATTGCAGTAGGGCTGTTAAGACATTATTCAGTTGATTTCTTGCATAATGAAGTAACGAGTAATATAATTATTGTATATTTGCATATTAAATAGAAATTCAGTAGGAAAGGAGATTATAAGCAGAATTAATTCGTAAATAAATGACTATTTAAAATTTCCATAGATGGACAGACAAAAACTACGCAATGTATTTTAATAAGGGAGGTAGACCTATGAAATGTAGAAACTGCGGAGAAGATAATGCACCTGGTGCAAAGTTTTGCAACAGCTGCGGCAAACCGATGGAGCAAGTTGAAATAAAGAAAGATGAAACTTTGCAGCCTGAAAAAAGCAGCCCACCGGTTAACAAAAACAAGCTATTGCCTATAATAATTGCGCTGCTAACAGTACTAGCAGCTCTCATAGTTGTTTTGATTATAATTTTGACTAGCACAGGAAACGTAGAGGGGAAATGGTATAGCCCGGCAATGGAGAGAGTGCTTGAATTCAGAGATGACAATGAGGTAATAATGTATACACCCCAAGGAGCGCAAATTGGAAAATATACATACAGCAGCCAAAGCGAGGGCGGCACATTGCAGTTTTTTGGAGAAGAATACAGCTTTCAGGCAGAAGATGGAAGCATTACTGTGTACGGCAGCTCAGGGGACTCAGAGACATATGTAAAAATGGATGATAACTCTGATATTGAATCAATTATAACAATGAAAGAGGAAACAGCTCAGCCTACGGAAGCTCCTGCTGTGGCAACTCCCACCGCTGAGCCGCAGGTATCGGATACAAACACTTCCGAGCCTACGCCTACTGCTACAGCCACGCCAACGAATTCTCCTACTGCCACACCCACTGTCACACCCACTGCCACACCGTCTGCGGCTCCTGGGTCAACACCGACACCAATGATATGGTTTACTATTAACCCGACATACATTCCGTTGAATACGCCAACGCCGTTTATATTGCTTACGCTTTATCCTATTATACCATTATACACTCCCTCGCCTAATGCGGATATATTGGGTACGTGGTACAGCAAAACAGGCACTGATGGAGTATTTGTGTTTACGGATGATTTCAGGTATTCATTTGACGCAAGCGGTGGCGGAGTGCTTTATACAAGCGGCGACTTTAGCTACGATAACGCAAATGACAAGGGCAAGCTTTATCCTGATTTTACATTAATATCAAAGACATTTACATACAATGTATCAACGGATGAAATAACAATTGACGGAGTTAAGTATACCCAGACATTTGTGCCGCAGTCGTGATACCTATTTACCACATGAAGGACAACTGATGACAACAAGCAATGAAGCAAAAAGAGCAGCAGAAATAATTAGGAAAGCAAATCATATTACAGTATTCACCGGAGCGGGGATTTCTGTTGAAAGTGGAATTCCCCCCTTCAGGGGTGAAGGCGGGCTTTGGAGCAAGTATAATCCAATAATATTGGACTTAGGGTATTTCAAATCAAATCCGAAAGAATCCTGGGCCGCTATTAAAGAAATATTTTATGATTTTTTCGGCAGAGCGAAGCCAAACGATGCACATATAGCGATTGCTAAAATGCAGGATAAAATGCTAGTCAATAAAATTATCACGCAGAATATTGATAATCTTCATCAGGAGGCAGGAAGCACCAATGTGTACGAATATCACGGCACAATGAAAACCCTGACCTGCATGAAGTGCGGCAAAGGATACAAAGCTGAAGACGTAGATTTTGAGAAGCTGCCGGTGCTTTGCGGTAAGTGCGGAGGACTTGTTAAGCCGGATTTTATCTTCTTCGGTGAGGGAATACCGCAGAAGGCGATGGCTGCGTCATATGATTCAATTGACAATTCAGATGCGTTTATCGTTATAGGCACAACGGGCGAAATAATGCCTGCTAGCAGCGTGCCAATTATGGCAAGGGCAAATGGCGCGAAGATAATAGAAATAAACATTGAAGAGACAAATTTTACGCGACAGATTACCGACGTTTTTATAGAAGGCAAAGCAACTGAGGCAATGAATGCGCTGCTGGAGGAATTGGATATATAGTTTTGATAAGGTCAATTAATAAATTTATACCAAGGATTATGCAGATTTGTATAGCATAATTTAATATTTTTTTTCAATTTCCGTCTCGTTATCTAGACCTCGTATAAATATTTCGAAATCCTTGGGAAGAAAAACTATTTTGAAAAATAATTCATTTTCTTGAAGGCAATTATTGCCTCAAGAATGCCTTTCGTGTAATCTATATTAATATGAGAAAAGCAAACAAACTAAAGCAGAAAAGACTAAAGAAAGTTAAAGACCACGGAGTAGTTTTAGTCGCTATATCAATTATTTTTATATAGCGCTGCTCATTCTAGAAGGTGCTGTAGGCGTTATTATGAACGCAGAGGCAGTGCGAGGGCGTAAAGAATCTTAACTGCTTTTAGTGCCGTACAATAGTCAGGGGGATACTGGTCGATTTGGCAGTGGAAGTTGAATCTAATGAATCTGCTAAGGAAAGAAACAAAATAGATTCAGATATAGTAAAAGCGATACTAATAATCTTAAATCAGTGCTACAAGTGCATGCACAGATAAACCCAGATGATTAATGAATAGAATAGAAAGGCTATAAATATGCTTAGCAGAATTTTATGTACCATAGGCAGCGTAATCACAATTGGCTTCGGAGGTTGGCATTTTTTTGTGCCGAAGGCTTATAAATGGTATTCTTACATGGATGAAAATGCTACAGAGCTTGTGGTGGCTGTCCGTGCAATCAATGTATTTTTTTCTTTGAGCCTTGTTTTAATCGGCTTATCGAACATTATTTTTGCTTATTTTATTAAAGACAGCAAACAAGGATATATTGTTTTAATGGCAATGTCATCAGTCTTGTGGCTGGTTAGGGTTATTATGCAGATAGTTTATCCTCAGGGCAGCATCAATCCTTCACTGCAATATGGCATGCTGGCAAGTTTTATTATAACCTTTTTACTCTTTACATTATCTTTTATATTTGCTCTTTAATAATTTTATATAAATATAGAAATACCTATTGCCATTTTTGTAATTTTGATATATTATGAAATTCGGCAATAAAAAATGAAAATACTTATTGTTTGGGGCATTGGCTCAGTTGGTAGAGCGCTGCGTTCGCAATGCAGAGGCCAGCGGTTCGAATCCGCTATGCTCCACCAGGGCGACATTCTATTAGGGAAGGTCGCCTTTTAGAAATTTAATTCAATTTAATTAATCTTTATTTCATATGTCAGCTCTAAGCCCTTTTTCAATAGCTCGCTTACGCCGCAGTATCTATCTTGTGAGAGCGATACGGCCTTTTCAATCTTTGCAGGATCAAGGTCCTTTCCTGTGAATTCATATACCATGTGAATTTTGCTATAGGTTTTTGGGTGCTCTTCTGTCATTTCAGTCTCAACTGACATATTGAAGCTTTCAATCTCTACTCTCATCTTTTTAAGAATAGATACAACATCCATCCCTGTGCACCCGGTGAGAGCAGCTATAATCAATGGCTTTGGCCTTGGCCCCTGGTCATGGCCGCCAACATCCTCTGAGGCATCCATCAGTATTTTGTGTCCGGATATTTCCGTTTCGAATGCCATGTCACTTACCCATTTTGTTGAAAAACTTGATTTCATTTTATCAGCATCCTTTGCATTTAATAAATTAATTTTAATGTAACTATCTCAAAATGTAAAGTGACATAGTTACTATTGCCCGTATACGCTGCTATATTATAAAAAACTTTGCAATAATTTATACCGTGGTATAATTATATAAAGGGTTAATCCTTTTAGGTATGGAGCTGCCATGAAAAAGTTTCTAAAAAAAGTACAAATAATTATGCTTGCAGCTGCAATGTTCCTATCTTTTGGCGGTGCAGCCCAGTCATATGCAGCGGGAGCTGATGAGGAAGAGCTTACGATGATGAACGACTGGCTGATAAACATACAGCTTGAAAACGGCGCTATGCCGATGTATGGGATACAGGACGGAAAAGAGCCGGTTGTGCCATATTTTTCCTCTGTAGCGGTTATTGCCTTGCTTAAATATAGCGCTGATGATAAAAGCCTGAAAACTGCGGAGAAATATTTTGACTGGTACTTCGGACATATGAATCATGACGGTACAATATATGATTATGAAATATCCCTAAGAAATGGTGAAATTCAAAGTGAAATTTCAAAGGAAAGCTACGATTCGGCCGATTCCTACGCTGCGTTTTTTTTGGCGGCACTGTGGAATTATGCGGAGTCCGGCGGCAGCAGGGAATATCTGATTAGCAAGCAGCAATATATATTAAGAATAATTGACCTTATGCTATCTTTAATTGATGAGGATGGATTCAGCAGGGTTAGCGAGACAAACCACACCAAGTATCTGATGGATAACTGCGAGGTCTCCTGGGGGCTCTCGTGCGCGGATAAATTACTAGGGCAGGTCTTCCTGAATCAATATGACTTTTGGTCCGATGAGTACTGGGCAATGATGCGGAGCATTGTTGATGTAAAAAGAGCGCGGTTTGCGCTGAACGATGCGATAAATGAAAAGCTATGGAATATGGATGAAAACAGGTATGAAGTTGGGCTGAGCTCAAACGGAGCCTATTTGGAGGCAGAAGGCTGGGCAGAATTCTATCCTGACGCTGTGGCGCAGCTTTTCCCCATTGTGTTCGGAGTAATAGACGCAAAAGGTGACAGGGCGCAGCAGCTCTACAGCAGATTCAGCGATCAGTACCAGTGGGAGATGCTTTCGCACAAAAATGACGGCCATAGCAGGTTCTACTGGGGGATTATTGCATACTGCGGTGCAATGATGGGAGACGACGAAAAAGTTAACGAATATATAGGCAATTTTAAAAAGAATGTGCTGCCGGATTTCAAATATCCTGCATATAACGCCGATGTTGCATGGACATTGCTGGCGGCCATATATAAAGAAGAATAAATAAGGAGAGAGAGCATGCAGAACGAAATCAAAAAAATGACACAGCTATTAGACGAAAAAGGCAAAATAGCTCAGCCAGGGTACGCGACCAAAATGATGTATGAATACAACAGGGAAAACATCAAAGCTAGCCCCTTTGCAAAGAAGGAATGGGACTTTTATCAAATTATAACAGGTGACTATGTTCTGAAATTCACAATAGGAAATATATCATATGTAGCTGATTTTTCAGCGGAGCTTTTCAATGTGAAGACTAAAGAGCTATATTCATTTTCCAGAATGAGAATGCTGCCTTTTGAAAGTATAAAGATGCCCTTAAGCCCTGAACCGGAAAGCATCATAAAAGTTGAGGGTAAAGATTACGAAATGTTCTTTGAGGTTAAGGACACATATAGAAGATTTTTTCTGAAAGCAACTGATGAGAAAATAGGTGCTATAGATATTGATGTATACCTGAATAATGATGTAACAAACGAGAAGATGGTGATAGCAACACCATTTGAGAAGAAAGGAAAGTTTTATCTTAACTGCAAGGAAAACTACTTTGGCGGAAAGGGCAGAGCTTGGTTTGGCGACAAATGCTTGGATATTGATGAATCTGCAACTGCTACGCTGGATTGGGGCAGAGGCGTTTGGCCATTCTCGCAGGAGTGGTTCTGGGGCAATGGCGCTGCGTATGTGGACGGTAACAAATTCGGCTTTAATATCGGCTGGGGCTTCGGCGACCTAAAGAACGCTACTGAAAACATGTTCTTTTGGAACGGCAAGGCACACAAGCTAGGCAAGCTGGATGTGGAAGTAGACACTAATGATTATTTCAAGCCATGGAAATTTAAAGATGAAGACGGTAAATTTGAGTTTACTCTTACTCCTTTATATGATAAATTGGCCGACACAAAGATTGCCTTTATTCATATGTACTGTCACCAGCTTTTCGGTGTATATAGTGGATTTATAGTACTTCCTGATGGAAAAAAAGTCGAGATAAACAATATGCTGGCTTTTTGCGAGCATGCGATGAACAAATGGTAAACTAAACAAATAATAATCAAAAACAGCAAGCAGGAAATTTCCACAGCTTGCTGTTTTTTTTAATATTGTTATCGAATTGATAAATTATCTATATTTCTTAAAAGTTTTATTAGGAGAAATCAAAGAAGTCTGTAATTTCAAGCCAATTCAAATAATCTTCAGAAAGCTGTTCAGGTGTTATTCCCAGCACGGCGCTCAGCACTTCACTGGTCGTTTGAATATTATCTGCTTTGAATGATTCGTTGGCTACGCTGTCATTGAAAGGTTTCTTACCTGCTTCATTGTAGAGTTCAATGAATTTATCAACACCATAGGTTTCGACGATGTATGCTACATATCCGAATCCTGTATTGTACCAGTCCCATACCTGCTGCTGGCTTTCTGCATGATACAGGTCAGTATTATTAAGGTCGTCAATTGTTTGTGCAATATTTTCTTTTTTCAGATTAGCTAGTGAGTTTGTCAGGGAATAATCGTAGTATGCGTTTCCGTAGTATACCGCAGTTCCCTCCAGAAGCCAGTCCGCCAGATTGTTATTACAGATTTTTATGGTAATGTGGTGAACTAGTTCGTGCTGGATAGTTCCGTGATAACTCTCGATATCTGGATGCCCAGTGTAGAGCTTTAGTGATTCATTCGGCTCACCCCAGCCAGTAAATAGAAAAGCAGCGGAGGGGATTGTTCTTTGGCGTAGCATTTCTCTGTCCCAAAACAGTTTTATTTCAAAATTGTCGTCTGCCTTTTCCGCAAACACAGCTTCAAGATTGTCATAAGCTGTGTCTATCATCTCTTTGAATTCGTTGATACGCGTCTCACCGGACATATATTTCAGTGTATAGCGAGGAGTTACTATGGATTCGAAATTATAGCCATAGTCCATCCATTCACCTTTATCAAGCTTAAACAGCAAAGGATATGTAAAGTCAAAATGTTCGCCGTTTCCGGTGTGCGTTTGATGAATCACTGCTTCAAGCGTTGATTCATCAATTGACTTTACAGATACAACCTCCAGATGAATTTCGCTTATTACTGATTGGATCATTTCAGAATACCAACGGGATTGTTCGTTATAGTAATAGGCATCGTTTTGAGTAACTGTAGAAAGGTACGAGTCAATGTCTTTAGTTTCAAGTGCATGCATCTTGGTATTTATTACTTCTGATATCTTCCCCTCCAAAGTTTCCTCTAATGAAGGAGAAGCTGTCGGCGACGGCGTCGGAGCTTCGGTAACTTCCGCAGATTCATTGCAGCCTGCCAGCAGAAAAAGTGCGTATAATGTAATGACTATATAAGCTATTATCTTCCTTGCTTTCATAGAATTCTCCTAAAATTTTTATCGTTGTAAAAAAAATTATTTGAGTATCATTTTTATAAGGCCCAGTTTTTTCTTATAGGGAGCATAACGAAGCGGCACATCAAAAAGGAAATTTTGCTTAAGCACGCTTTTTGTGTGAGAGAATGTATCGAATCCCTGTATGCCGTGGTAGTTGCCCATGCCGCTTTCGCCCACACCGCCAAATGGCATATTTCCGTTTGCTATATGCATTACAGTATCGTTGATGCAGCCTCCTCCAAAATGGAGATGATGCGTGGCAATCCTTTGCACTTTCTTATCCTTCGTAAAGAGGTAGAGTGCAAGAGGTTTTTCATATTTTCTTATTATAGCTACCGCTTCATCCATACTTTCAACTGAAATTATCGGAAGTATTGGCCCGAAAATCTCTCTCTGCATTACAGGGGAATCTAGGGCAGGGTTATCAAGCAGAGTAAGCTCAATCTTCATTGACTTTTCGTCATATCTGCCGCCGTCAAGTATTTTCTGGCCATCAAGCAGCTCAACCAGTCCCTCGAATGCCTGCTTTCTGATTATCTTTCCGAAATCCTCAGACTCTGTCATGCTTTCTCCGAAGTATTTCTTTTTGTACTTTATCAGCTCTTTTACCAGTTCATCTTTTACATCCTTATGCACCAAAACGTAATCTGGAGCTACGCAGGTCTGTCCGGAATTTATGGTCTTGCCCCACACTATCCTTGCAGCGGTCATAGATATATTTGCATCTTTGTTTACGACGCAGGGGCTTTTGCCGCCAAGCTCCAATGTAATGGGGGTCAGTGTACTTGCTGCAGCCTGCATAACCAGTTTGCCGACCTTTACGCTGCCGGTAAAGAATATATGGTCGAATTTCTGCTCAAGCAGAACTTGGTTTATTTCTCGGTTTCCTTGGAATACGCGCATATATTTTTCGTCAAAGGTTTCGTCTATTATTTTCTGAATCAGAGCAGAAGTATTTGGTGAATATGATGACGGCTTTATGGTGCAGCAGTTGCCTGCAGCAACAGCAGCAACTACCGGCGCCAATGTTAGCATAAACGGATAATTCCAAGGAGACATTACAAGCACTGTTCCTAATGGCTGTTTGTATATCTTGGATACTCCGCCAAAGCTGGCAATTGGCGTAACTACGCGCTTGGGCCTCATCCATTTTTTTAGGTGCTTTACCGCGTGGTTTATTTCGCTGTATACAAGTGATATTTCTGTTCCGTATGATTCAAATTCGCTTTTGCCTAGGTCACTTTTCAGAGCTTCAAATATTTCGTTCTCATGCAGTTTGATTGCAGATTTCAGAGCTTTCAGCTTCTCAAGGCGGAAGCTAAGATTTAATGTCTCTCCGGTTAAAAAGTATTCATGCTGCATTTTTACGGTTTCTTGTATCTTTTCGTTTAGCATTTTTTATTCTCCTTTGGCTGTTGGTGCGTTTGGAAGCATGGTTAATAGGAATTTTTCCATCTCTTTTCTGGTAATAGGGTATGGAACGGGATATGTGCTGTTGGCTTCGGCTATTGCCCTCTTTGCTATCAGCTTTATATCCTTTTCCTCTAGTTTATCTGTATACACTGGTATTCCGAGGCTTTTATTAAGAGCTTCGATTTTCTCTATAAATTCCATAGCGTTTTCCTTTTCCGAACGGGACTGGCTTCCTACGCCCGCCTTTATAGATAAATCAGATAGTTTTTTATAAATCGCTGAATAAAAATATCTTAATATATGTGGAAGCACTATGGCGTTTGCAAGGCCGTGAGGCACATGATAGAGCTCGCTTAATCTGTGGGCTATGCCGTGGACATAGCCTACGCCCGCCGTGCGGAAAGCATATCCACCGTATGCTGCACCTAATGCCATCTGGCTGCGGGCTTCGATATCGTTTCCATCATCATATGCTTTTTGCAGATTTTCGAATATTATCTTTGTTGCCTTAATGGCATAATCATCAGTAACTTTGAATTTCCAGTTGCCTATATATGCTTCCATTGCGTGAGTTAGTGCGTCCATCCCGGTCGCCGCAGTTATTCCCTTTGGAAGCCCTGTCATCAGTTCAGCATCTAGGAATGCATAATCCGGCGCTAGTTTTTTATCTGTTATCGGCATTTTTTTGCTTCTGGCCGTATCTGTGATTACAGCGGATATTGTCACTTCAGAGCCAGTTCCCGCTGTGGTAGGTACGGTGTAGAGTTTTGCCATCTTTGCTATCATAGGGATCATAAGGTCGTAGCGCTTTACTGGCTTTCCTGAGAGCACGACGACTCCTGTTATCTTGGCGCAGTCCAGCACAGAGCCGCCGCCGAAGGCAACGATGGCCTGGCATTTATTATCGAGGTATATTTTCTTTGCTTCCTCAATATTTTCAATAGTGGGATTCGGCACAACATCGCTGTATGTATGATAGGCTATTTTCTGCTGGTCTAAGCCCTCAATCATACCTTTTAACAGGCCTAAAGAGAGAATGGTTCTATCAGTAATAATAAGAATATTTGTGAAGCCGTCTTTTTTCAGGTATTCTGCGATTTTCTTTGAAGCGCCAGCTTCATGAACTATCACAGTCTTTTTGATTCTGAAGGTTAGTACATACAGCTTAAGTATCTGTTGGTATACCTTCATTCCCCAGCGAAACAAGAACATAGTTTATTCCTCCTCTTCTTTACCAGATTTTATGATTTGTATCTGATTATTTAATTATACAGTTATTTCAATACTCGAACAAGGACTTAATTGCCATACCTATAAAACAAAAACAGAAAATATTATGTTTCCTGCGAAAGTCTATTTTAAGTCCTGTCTCACTGTTTCGGGCGGAGTCTCCAGAAGCTCTGGGTGGGAAAGATACCTTGTTAAGTGGCCGTAGGCCCTGGCAAATGTTACGCCTGCGCAAATTCTTTCATCCACCACTACGCCAAGAGGGATAAGCGTCTGTCTTTCGCCATTTACAGGCGGATTAATTCTTGGCTTGCCGATGCTTATGAATACACTGGTTGTACCAAACTCATAAGTATGGTGATATACTGAGCCCGTATTTATGGAGGCCATATTTGTAACAAAAAGGCTGGTATGGAAGGGCAGCTGCTCAATGAATGAGCCCGGCAGAAGGCCTAGGACATCTCCAAGCTTAACAGCGTCTATTACAAGCCTGGAAAGAAGAGGTATGCTCATAAAAAACTTAGCAAGCTTGTCAGATGAGTTTTCGTTTTCCGCTTTTCTTCCTTCATCAATGGAATCATTTATTTTTTTTGCCACTTCGAATATTGTGTCAGTATAGTCGAATTTCAGCTTTATGACAGTCTCGATTTTGTTTTCTACTATGCTTCCCTTTTTGAGCACCACAAATGATACCCAGAACCCTTTTCTAGCGTAAACCTTTCTGTTCATTACAAAACGGTTAAGCTCAGGCATTTGGGTTATCATGCGCAGGTATGCAGCAATAAGCACAGACATAAAGCTTATACTTATGCCTTCTTTTTGCTTTAGGTTTATGTATTTTTTGATTTTTGAGTAGTTGATTTCAGCTTCACCGGAAACCTGCGCATCGTAACGCTTTGTCATAAGATGTGGTATTATCTGAAACATTGGGTCGAGTGTTTTTATTCTTCTGCCGTCCGCTCTCATTAATAATTCTCCTTTTCTTTATATCCAGCTTTTTATATAGATATTAATTATATCAGAGAAAAATTACTAATAAAAGCTGTATAACCAATAATGATGTATTATAAAGCTAAAACTTAACTTCCATTTCCACATAGGTTCGGCCCTTTTTGCTGACGCCGCCGATATTGTTAATGATTATTCGGCCCTTTCTTCTAACGGAGATAATATGGCCTTCCTGAACAATAAAAGTAGGTTTGGCGATATTCTGCCAGTTCACATATACCATTTGGTCATTGATCAGTTGCGCCGCTTTGCTGCGGGGGATCTTCATCGCCAGCGAAAGGACGCAGTCAATCCTTAGTGATGCGACAGTGCCGGACACTATAACCGGATTACCTGAATTCAGATTAAGAGAGCTTAAGTCATCAATGTATTCAGCAGAGACAGCCGCTCTGGAGACATATGAAAGATTATGGCATATGTACTCAGCCATCTGCTTTGCTGCGATTATGTATGCTGTATCGTCATCTATTATGATGTCGCCTATGCCGTCCCTTTTTATTCCCAGAGATAGCAAAGAGCCAAGTATCATACGATGATTAGAGTATTTAATATCGTATTTGCTGAAATGTATTTTAATAGCTGCGAAGTACTCTTGAGGATTGGGAGCTTTGCCTTCCGGGAATATAATAACAGCATTTCTTTCGCTGCCTTCATAGCCGCCGTATAGCTCATATTTTATGCCCGGTATTCTCTGCAGCTTTTTGCATGCAGCTGATATTTCCGGAGGGCTTAAAAACCTAGAAACACTCACTTGGTTCTTATATATTGCTGCATCTGTCAAATCATCTATTCTGCGAAGCAGTTCCTTATCATTTTCATTCATTTTATATGCACACCTTTTTATATAAGTCGGCTTTTTTTCAAAGCTTTCTTTTTTATCAGGTTTAGTGTTTCTGGACGTTCATTCACTGAGTACAGCACAGCCCTGTTCACGAAGTCGCATATATAGAGCCTGTCAAAGCAATTAATAAAGCAGATATCAAAATTCATTTTGTATTTGGCTAAATCAATATCAAAGCACTGTTTAACTTCATCTTCTGACATGCTTTTGAAAGTGAACATATAAAGATGGTTTTCTGAAAAATGGATATAGTTTTTATTAAGCTTCTCTGTTTTATATATATACCTTTTTTTAAGGTTATTAATATTTGATATATCTGAGTAATCAATTATGCTGATGCCCGCAGCTTTGGCGGATTCTGACCGTTCTCTTTCCCTGTCTATTATCTGCTCTGCTATGTTATCTTTAACAAATACATTGCCGAAATATTCATTTATTATATTATAGGCAAGATAAATATCCTTGTTGATTGCACGGGTTACTTCAACTCCTGTGTCAAGGCTGCTGCTGTGCCAGTCGGGGCTTTCTCCCTTTTTTAGCTTTCTATAGTCCCGCCTATAGGACATTATAAGAGAGTATTTTGCGTAGTACTCAAAAAACTCCCGGTTTATTTTGCTATTTGTGTTGTTTGTTTCGCTCATATGCTCCTGCTGAGTTATACTATTTGTCATTTGTAATTTTATAATTATTATAACACAATTTTAATTGCTTATGGATAGAGTTTAAAAATAACGGACAATATAGCGACCATCTGCGTAGCATGCAGCTGAAGCTTCCGTGGGAACCTGCGCTGGCTTGCCATTGCAGTAATACCCTGCCAGAAGGCTACCGGAATATATGCAGAAAAATTCTCCGTTTAGTAGCTCATCCAGTGCAGAATCAGAATAAGAAAAATTATAAATATCGAATGGAGCGGGGTACTTCCAATCCAGTATAGAGAGCGCAGCTTCTTTATTCATTTTTTCTTTTCTAAATTCCATATGTTTTCTAAGCTATGAGAATAAGTATTTATTTGGGTAACTGTTATACTTTTTGACCAGATTATTGCCTTTGCTGTCCAATATCTCAAAATAGTCGAAGACGAAATCCACATTCATAAGCATATCATCAAAATCACAACCTTCAACTACGAAGTATCCTGCACGCGCAGTAGCATTTACCAAGCGCTTAACAGTATCTCCTGTTTGGTATCCGTATTGTGCAGCCTTAACAAACGGCAGGTTCAGAATGTCCTCCAAAGGGGTCATATAGGCTATTGTGCCTGCATCACAGAAGAACATTTGTGTAGAAAGATAGATTTGGTTATTATCCATTGAGTAATCTTTCAAAGCGGAAGTATCGGCCTTGTTGTATTTGCAGTAGTCCAGCACCATTTTAGTAATGTCTATATTTGCTATCATAGGTATGGTAATGCTTTCGTATGCCGCGCCGATTCTCATTGCCACCTCGTTCACTTTCAGCCCCTCATCACCTAAAAGGTATTGGAAATAAACAGGGCCGTTAAGCATATTAAATGCGGACACTATTTCATGTGTAAGGCTAATGAGTTCATCATGGTATTTTTTGAAATAGACGGACGGAAAGTTATGGCAGGGGCATATTCCTATGTGATTATCCTGCTTTATTGTAATTCTGTCCACTACAGATATAATTTTCAGCTCTCCATTATCCAGCCAGCCGTTAACTGTTATCTCGTCATTTTCGTAGAACTCCTCAAGCAGTGCTACATCTTCCATGGAATACGATAGAGTGCTGGCGATTTTTAATCGTATTTCATCTGTACTGAATATTTTGTATACTCCCCTCTGGCCTTGACAGTCTACGGGCTTTAATACTAGAGGGAAATTCAGCGATGATATATCACTTTCAGAAAAGTCTTTTTTGATTAGGCAGTATTTCGGAGTGGGAATATTGTTTTTTGTGAAAATTGATTTCATTAGGATTTTGTTTGTTACGGCTTTTGCAAGCTCAGGGTCGGCGTAGAAGCCAATGCCAAGCTCCGCGCTGACGATTGCAGCCGTCAGAACAGGCTGGTCTGCGCCAGCGGTAACTATGGCATCAATCTTTTGCTGCTGCGCTATTCTTTTTATGTTTTTTGCATCTTGCGTTGATATCATTATGTGCATATCAGCATACTTTTTACCAGGGCAGTCCAATTGGTAATCAATAAGGATTGCTTCATCGCCTTCCTGCTTCACTTTTTTTATTAATTCTACCTGGTTGCTTCCGCCGCCTAATACCATCACTCTCATCTTATCCTCCGATATATACTGTCTCAAGGGCTATAAAACGAAAAGGTTCCCCTCATATCTAACTGTATCTAGTCTAATTATTACTCTAGCTCTGGCTGTTTTTCTCAACTGCAGCGTTAAAGTTACTAAGGCTTTACTTGTTTATATTTGTTTCACTCTTTATTATATAAGTATATCTTCATCATTTCAAGCATGCAGCAAATGAAAGCGTTTACCTATAACTTTTACTAAAACCATTTAAAAAACCTGCCGTATAAAAAACGGCAGGCTGCAAGCATTGTCTATTTCTTTTCAGGGTCTATTATGAGCACGGTGTTCTCCTCTTCCTGCTGTTTCTGCGTTTGCTTCCACTCTTTGTAGTCATCTAAATCTTTGCTTATTTGCTTGATAATAAAGGCGAGCACCGCAACGTCATCACCGAAGCCAAGCCCAAAAATGAAATCCGGGATTATATCAGTAGGAATTACAAAATAAATGATGCCTACTGTTATCATGGCAATAGACTTAAATGGGATAACTTTGTAGCGTCCCTTTATCCAGTCATCAAACACACTGAAAAAAAGCTGGATTTTCTCCCATGCATCCTGCAGAGGCCCGTGTTTTTTTTCGGCTTTCTGCTTTGCGCTGTCTAGAAGGTTCATTGCTTTCTCTTTGTCGTTTAGATATTTGTCCGCTCTTTTCTGGTATCTTTTATAGCCCTTTTTTCCGACTTTTTCTGCGTTCATTCCAATCTCCTGCTTTGCTAATATAAAATGCTTTCAGTCAAGAAATCATTTCAATGCAATAATATCATAAGAATATAATCTTGTCGATTAATATAAAACAACGTGCATTTTCGCTTTCGAATTAAAATACCAAATAATTTAAGAAACGTGCTATAATAATACAATATATGAAAAAGTTCTATGATACAAAGGAGGAGGCGATTGCTTCCTTTGCGGGGCGGGCGATACCGCTTACCGACAGATACAATAAAGAGCATGCGGCTGTCTTGAGAGAAAAGAACGGCAAGTATTATTATACGAAAATCGAGAGGGGCTTCCACGCAACTGTATGGCCAACGGCACTTAAATATGCGCTTGCAAGGGGCGAAAAATATTTTCTGCACACGCATCCAAACAGCGGAAAGCTGGATTCCAAGGGTATGCCAAGGGATAACAACCCATTTTCTGGCATTCCGGGCAGCAGAAAGCTGAAGGACGCAGGCGACGCCATGGTGGTGGATGTTCTAAAATATAATGGGATCTACCTGTTGTCTGCAATGGGCAATGCATACCTTTACGAAGGCAAGGGTGCCATAGGAAGCGACAAGAATACGCATGCTAACAATAAGAATGAATTCAGGAACTTAAAGCCTGTTCATAGCGGGCTCGCAAGGTCTGAGTATTGCTATAGAAGGATAAAGAGTAAAAAAAGAAAATTTGAAAAAGTATCGTGGACAATTAGTAATGAAAGCAAAGAATGAGAAAGGCTGCTATATAACAGTAAAATGAAAGAAAAGAAACCAACCATAGCTATAATGTATGATTTTGATAATACATTGTGCACGAAGGATATGCAGGAGTACAGCTTCATACCCAATCTTGGCATGGAGCCGAAAGATTTCTGGGAAGAATGCAACGAATTCTCCAAAAGCGAAAAAATGGACAGCATACTTACCTGCATGTACAAAATGATCGATAAATCCAACGCAAATCATAATTCTATTAAAAGAGAAGATTTTGTAAAGCTCGGCAGAGAGATTGAGTTCTTCCCTGGGGTGGAAAAGTGGTTTGATTTAATCAATGCATACGGAGAGGAGCTCAAGCTTAATGTTGAGCACTACATTATATCATCCGGCATAAAGGAAATAATCGAGGGTACGCCAATTGCAGGCGAGTTTAATCAGATATATGCCTGCGAATATTACTACAACCAGAACGGAACGGCTGTATGGCCGAAGATGTCAATAAACTACACAAATAAGACCCAGTTTTTATTTCGAATCAACAAAGGTGTCTTTGATGTATCGAATAATTGTGATCTAAATAGGGTAATCCCGGAGAATGAAAGGCATACGCCGTTTACCAACATGATCTATTTAGGCGACGGGATGACAGACATCCCCTGCATGAAGCTGGTAAAGGACAGAGGAGGCAAATCAATAGCCGTATACAAAGAGGGACAGAAAAACAAGGTAGATTCCCTGCTTATTGATGACAGGGTAGACTTTTTGTCACAAGCGGACTATCGCGAGGGAAGCGAGCTATACAATATTGTAAAAAGTATTATGATGAAAATAGCATCGCAGAATACGTTGGAAGAAATACACAAAGAACACATGAATAATATTGAGGGCGGCAAAGCAGAATTCGACTGCTGATAAATTAAAAAAACAAGGGCATAAAGCCCTTATTTTTTTAAATAGTTTTTTATGGATTGGCATATAAATTCAGCGAGCCCCTCTCCGTGCTTGTTTATATTGTCGCTGAATCGTTGGTCGCCTACATACATATCGGCAAGCCCAGAGAGGATTTCGTCCGTGCAGTCATAAAAATGATCAGTTATATGTTTCTGCCATTCTATTACTAAAGCATCGGAGCTTTTGCTGCCGGGCTTAGCGTTCATGCAGTCTGCGAATTCATCAAAAATTCTGCTGTTCTCGGTCGTAATCCTTTTCCAATCCTCGTCTTTATATGCGGCAGTTTTTTTGCTGCTTTGCCTGTAGGCTTCTGTATCGCCCCAGCGCTGTTTCACCTCTTCTTTATACTTGTTTATTTGCTTCTTAATTTCAGTCATGTCAAACTCCTTTAGGTTTACTTTGCCAGATTTAAGATTGTCGTCCAAAAGCTCAATCAATCTATCAAGCCTTTTTCTCTGCAGAATAAGAAGGTCTCGGTGCTTTTTAAGTGCCGCAGTTCTGTCATAAGCAGGGTCATCCATTATTTCACGGATATCTTTTAGCGGCATATTCAGCTCCTTGAAAAATAATATTTCCTGCAGCCGTTTCAATGCCTCTTCGTCATATAGCCTATATCCGTTTTCTGCAACTATGCTGGGCGTTAGCAACCCCACTTCATCATAATAATGAAGCGTACGCACAGTTATTCCGCTAAGCTTTGCAGCCTGATTGATGGTTAATGGTTTCATATATGTACAACCTTTAAATCTGATTTATCTACATTATAAACTATTACGTAACGTCAGAGTCAATAGAAAAATAAAAAACTGTCTGATTCTGCAGACAGTTTTTGAAATCTTTATAAATATATCATCAAGCTCTGTAATTGACCATACCGCCTTCCAATATCTTAACGCTGGTAAAGCCCTGAGATATGAGAATCTGCGCTGCAGTGACGGAGCGCACGCCAGAATGGCAGATAACAATAATCTGCCGATACTTATAGGGGGATAGCTCGCCAAGGCGCCTGCTTAATTCTGCAACCGGAATATTGACTATTCCATCTATATGCCCCAGAGGCCCATTCATGTCCTTCTCCTCCCGCACATCAACCAGTATAGCAAAATTAATAAGGTCAAAGTCATCTTTGCTGATGTATTCAACGGGAATGTGTGCTACATCTTCAGCCATAGTTCCTTTTATTTCGCAGGCAGGTATATTAGTAGGTATAAAGGCTGCGTCTGGATCTTTAGTACATTTTTGGTTAGCCTTCAATACATATCTCATCCATTCAGCAGGGCCAAGCTTTAAATCGCTGATATATGTTACGAACGCATCCTTGTCGGTGATACTAAGGTGAGGATTTTTCTGTCTTTGGTTATCCAGGCTGGACGGTTCGCGGTTTCTGTATTCATGTGCTGGATATACAATTATATTGCCTGATAATGGCTTTAACTTCTGCAGGCTTTCCCAGTGGGCATTTGCGCTGCCGCCGGGCAAGTCGTCGCGTCCTGCTCCCGCATCCTCAAGAAACAGAAAATCCCCTGTAAAAATCATATTGTCAAACAAAAGGGATATGGAGTCTTCTGTGTGTCCCGGGGTTTCTATGATCTTGGCCTGCATCCCGGCGATATTGATTATATCTCCATCTGATACGCGGGTAGTGACGCAAGGGGCATGCGCATTTTTATGCATTATGTACTCGCAGCCTGTTGCTTCCATCAATGATGCACCTGCAGAAATATGATCTGCGTGTGTATGGGTGTCTATTACGTGGGTCAGCTTAAGATGCCTGTCTTTCAGAAGCTTTAGGTAATCTTCTTTGTAGATAATCACAGGGTCTATAAGCACGCAATCTCTATTTCTGTCTGATAATAAATACGTCCAGCAATTACCGGGATTTAGCCTCTCAACCATCTTAATATCCTCCTAACTTAACGCTCCTAACCTAATCCTACATCAAGGCCCATCATGACCATAAAGCCTAGTATGACTCCTATGGTCGCAATATCTGAATGCCCGCTGTGAGCTTCTGGGATCAATTCTTCCGCAACGACGTATATCATTGCGCCTGCGGCAAATGCCAGAGCATATGGCAGCATTGGCTGAAATGCCGTAACTGCCAGCGCGCCAAGGACGCCGGCTATTGGCTCAACCATTCCAGAGAGCTGTCCCCAGAAGAAGCTTTTTCCGCGGGACATGCCTTCTCTTCTTAAGGGAATTGAAACCGCAGCACCTTCAGGGAAATTCTGAATGCCGATACCAATTGCCAGAGCAACAGCCCCTGCGAGGCTTGCACCGCTGAAATTGGATGCAACAGCTCCGAACGCTACGCCGACTGCCAAGCCCTCGGGTATATTATGCAGAGTTATAGCACTAACCAGCAGTATGCTTTTTCTCCAGTTGCTTGGAAGGCCTTCCTTTTGTCCGCCCTCCATTGTCAGGTGCATATGGGGCATCAGCTTATCCGCGCCCAAAAGGAATGCGCACCCGAATCCAAAGCCTACCAGCACAACAATCCATGGAATCTGGCCGGCCATTTCAGACATCTCTATGGCAGGAGCCAGTAGTGAAAAGAAGCTGGCAGCTATCATTACTCCGCTTGCGAAGCCAAGCATTCCATCAAGGACTTTTCTATTTATTTTCTTGAAAAAGAATACTAGCGCAGCGCCAAGCATTGTTATGCTGTAGGTAAAAAGTGTACCCAAAAGGGCCTGCACTACATGCGAATACTGTCCTAAAAATTCTAGCATTATTCCTCCTGTATACAAAAAAAGGCCAAATCAATTAGCCTTTTATGTATTTTATATATTTATTACCATTTTCCTTTGCCGACGTGCCCGGCAATTTCGGCCTTTGACCGCTGCTTGATAACCCATGCTTCATCAACGGCATTTTTAAATAGTGCCACACATGGCGGATCAAGATTTATCTCGATGCCTTCAAGTGCGAGTTTCTGGATTTTTGAAGCCAAAGCTACGATTTCCATATGTATATCATTTGTTCTGTCGGAAGCATATACTTTGTCAGAAGCTTCTTTGTCAAGCTCTGCAAATTTCTCTTTTGGAGCTCCGCATTTTGGGCAGAAATCCGGTGCATCTTCGCCTTCGTGGATATATCCGCATACTGAACATTTAAATAATTTCTTCATAATTTTCTCCTTTGTGTATTATTTTTATTTATTCTTAATAATACCATAGGGGAAACTTATTTACAATAATGACATAGTGCTTTGCAAACGCTTTACGTGCTAATTTTAAATATTTTCTTTCAATTTAAACAAAAAATTAATGATCGCAGGCGTTTTCTCCGTATATAAGCTCACCAGCGAGGTATTTTTTCACTAATTCCTCGGGCTGCATTGAAGGTGCACCCGGGAAAACCTGAATACCTCTTTCCGCAAAAAGTTCCTGTGCTTTCTGCCCCATACCGCCGGTTATAATCACGTTGACATTCCTTTCGTGCAGCCATCGCGGCAGCAAGCCAGGCTCGTGGGGAGGCGGGGTAACAAGCTCATGGGTGACTATTTCTTTCTGCGACTCATTGACCTCACAAATGTAGAATTGCTGGCAGTGCCCAAAGTGCTGGCATAGTAAATTGTTCTGTACAGGTATTGCTATTTTCATAAATTGCTCCTTAAAAGTTTTAGTTGCTTATTTCAATGAAGGCCTGCCACATTTCCTTTATAGCTTTTGAAGCAGCCCCATCTGAATACTCTATTATAGTTTTTCCCTCTATCTGCGCTTGAGTTATCTCACTGCTGTATGGTATTTGCCCGATGAGTGATACATTTCTGCTTTTGAGAATGTCAGTAATTTTTTTCGCTACCGAGAGATTAATATCGTATTTGTTTATGCAAGCGTAGGCTTTTATCTGGAAGTGCTCAGCCAAATCAAGCACTCTTTCCATATCATGCAGCCCTGACAATGTAGGTTCAGTTACTATTATTGCAGCGCTTACGCCGGTCATAGACGCGATTACAGGGCAGCCTATTCCCGGAGGGCCGTCTATTAATATAAATTCGCTTTCCTTGCTCTTGGCAATTTTTCGGGCTTCGTCCCGGACCTTGCTGACAAGTTTGCCGGAATTCTCGGCTGCCGCCTTCAGGTTGGAATGTACGAGAGGGCCCAGCCTTGTATCTGAAATGTACCAATGGCCGCATAGATTATCATTGAAATCAATAGCTGATGCTGGGCAGGACCATACGCATACGCCGCAGCCCTCGCAGGCAACAGCGTCAACGGAATAATTGCCGTCTCTTATTTTTATGGCATCAAACTTGCAGTTTTGCTGGCATACTCCGCAGGATAAACAGTTGGATTGGTTGATCTGCGCCAGATGGCCGGATATAAACTCGTTTTCCTCTTTTATATCAGGGTTTAGAATTAGGTGCATATCCGCTGCGTCCACGTCGCAGTCGGCCATTACTGAATTCTTTGCGATGGAGGCCAGCGCAGCAGTAATGGATGTCTTTCCCGTGCCGCCTTTGCCGCTGACTATCAGTATTTCTTTCATAGGCTTTTCTCCATGATACTATCGAGTATCTTTCTGAGCTCAGGCTTTAGCTGCGGCATGGCATCCAGCAGGCTGCCGCCTTCTGAATAGGATTTTGCAACAGCAACACTTTCAGGTATTTCAAGCAGTATATCAATGTTTTCGTTTTCGCAGTATTGCTGCACATTTTTGTAGCTATCTGAAGCGCGGTTTATTATTACTCCGAATGGAATGTTTATCTCCCGAATCGCATTGATAGTAATCTTAAGGTCGTTAAGACCGAAAGGGGATGCTTCCGTCACTAGTACTATGTAATCAGCACCATTTACAGCGGTAATAACAGGGCAGGAGCTGCCGGGTGGGCAGTCGATGATATTCAGCATATCATCTTTTTCCTTTGCCTTAACGGCACGTATAAGAGGCGGTGACATAGCCTGGCCTATGTCCAGCCTGCCCTGGAAAAATGAAATATTGCTGGATTCAGACGATGATATTGTTCCTATAGGAGAGTTTTTCTCGCTTATTGCATTCTGCGGACAGGCAAGCATACAGCCGCCGCAGCTATGGCACAACTCATCAAATATCAGTACTTTGTTTTTAAGCACCGATATTGCATTGAACTGGCATACTTCGCGGCATTTTCCGCAGAAATTGCATTTATCCAATGTTACATAGGGAATTGCGATATTAACTGTTTCCTCATTTTTATTTTTGAGGTTAAGAAATATATCGGTGTTTGGCTCCTCTACGTCGCAGTCGAGCAGATTAACCTTTTCATCAGCAGACAATGCAAGAGCGACTGAAAGAGTGGTTTTTCCTGTGCCGCCTTTGCCGGAAGCAACGGCAATAATCATCTGGCTACCTCCTTATGTATTATGTAAAATAAAGCTTTCAATTTATACCCAATGGCTCTCCTGATTAGCGTCTTTCATCTCTTCAAGGCTGCCGTTATTGTACGCTTCAATGTTTTCCTTTGCGCTGCCGTCTATACCTAAGTATATCCTTACACCGGCCTCTGTTAGAACGCGGTATGCCTTCGGTCCGCAGTTAAGCGTAATCAAAATATCGCCGCCTGCCTGTACGGCAGTCTGGGCAGACTGTATGCCCGCGCCCTGAGCGGAGTCCATATTTTGAGTATTTTCAACTAGCTCATATTTGAATGTGAAAGCATCTGCTATTATAAAACTTTGCGCCCTACCGAAGGATTTGCTTATATCGCTTTCCAGCGAGTCTCCGTTGGTTGGAATAACTATCTTCATTTTTATTCTCCTGAGTTGTTATTATTTATGCAGATAAGCAACTTAAATAAAGCTGCTTATCTGTAAAAGTCTTTTTAGAGTTTTTCTATCTGGTCGTTAATGCCTGCTAATTCTTTTTCTAAAAAAGATTTTCGCTCTGCAAGCATTTCCTTGTGCTGCTCGGGAGTAAGCTCCTGAAAATCATTAAATCTTCTGTAGCCCATTCCTCTGCCATGGCCTCTGCCCATGCCGTATCCGTAGTGTGGAGCGACACCTGCTGCAGATGCACATTTGCCCATTCTGCGTCCTGTCATTGGTCCTGACCCTTGTGGTCCTGTTCCGTTCATTCCTGGCATAATTTTCACCTCCTTGTGGTTTATTGACATATGCCCTTTATGTTTATTATACATATTAATTGACATATGTCAACAATAAATTTGAAAATATAGTAGATTGAGATATTGATTTAGCAGTGTTATTATAAACGTCGAAAATGGCATATGCCCGAAAAGATGCTTTATTATGTTGACATGAAGGTGATTTACCCTATAATAAGTATATAGATTATTTGGGGATTCGTAATTAACAGACGGCAGGATTGCCTTTTGTGAACCTGTAAAGGAGGACAAAATGCCAAGACCAACAAAATGGCGCAAAGTATGCTATATGCCTAGCAATACTCTGTATGGGCCCATGGACAGAAATACAGATGCGGGTATAATTACAATGACGGTAGACGAATATGAGACTATTCGCCTTATAGATATGGAAAACCTGACTCAGGAGGAGTGCGCGGACGCGATGAACGTAGCCCGCACTACAGTGCAGAGGATATATACAAGCGCGAGAGAAAAGCTGGCTAAGTTTCTGGTGAATGGAAACAGGCTGAAAATAGAAGGCGGCGAGTATAAGCTTTGCACCGATGCTGAGAGAATGAATGGATGCGGGCAATGCCGCAGAGGAAGGCGCGGTCAGGGGAATATGGGCCAGGCAATCAATAAATAATAACAATTGACATAGGAGAAAAAAATGAGCGACACATGCAACAACGACTGCAGCAGCTGCGGCGAATCCTGTACAGACAGGAAAGAGCAGCAAAATGACTTTTCAGCGAAACTGAATGAATCATCAAAAGTAAAAAAAGTATACGGCATAATAAGCGGAAAAGGCGGAGTGGGCAAATCACTGGTTACAGCGATGCTGGCAGCCGGAATTAATAAAAAAGGGTTTAGCACCGCGGTGCTGGACGCGGATATAACAGGCCCATCTATACCAAAACTTTTTGGAATAACAGAACCAGCCATGCAGAACGATAAAGGGCTGCTGCCGGCTATATCAGAAGACGGAGTAAAATTAATGTCCGTTAATCTGCTTCTTCCTAATAACACTGACCCTGTTGTATGGAGAGGCCCGATTATAGCGAATGTGGTAAAGCAATTCTGGACGGACGTAGTGTGGGGCGATATTGACTATATGTTTATAGATATGCCTCCGGGAACAGGCGATGTTCCGCTGACCATTTTTCAGTCGCTTCCGGTGGACGGATTGATAGTTGTTACATCTCCGCAGGATTTGGTATCAATGATAGCACGTAAGGCCGTTAGGATGGCTGAAATGATGAATGTGCCTATTGTTGCGATGGTTGAGAATATGTCATACTTCAAGTGCCCGGACTGCGGAAGCAATCATAATATTTTTGGGGAGAGTAAGGTGGATGCGGTTGCGAAGGAGCATTCCATTGAGCTTATTGCAAAGCTGCCCATTGACCCTGAATTTGCGAAGCTATCAGATGAGGGTAAGATAGAGAATTATAATAGCGATGAGCTGAATAAGATAATTGATTTTTTAGGGAAGTAAATTTGCGATTTGATTTATAAAGCGCCTGCACGTGTTGTGGGCGTTTTTTGGTTTATCTAACATTTGTCATGAGGTGGGGATCAGTGCCATCTAATATGCTGATTTTTAGGAGAGTTCAGCAAATAGTGAGAGCATGGACATTTTGAGAAATTTGATGACCATTAGTATTAAACAAAGAACTCACTTGAGTTTAAATGGGTAAACACATTCTCGAAAAATTGACTGCTTTTTATTTTGCTTATATCATCTTTAATATAATTGAATATTTTTTTACAATAAATAAATCCTTCATCATAATACATATTAATTGTTTGTTCCTTATAAGAACTAGAATATTCACTAAGTGCAATGGTTACTGCTCTTATTAAGTTTTCCTCAAATACTCTTATCCAAGATTCTGCACCTTTGTTCCATGCATATTGATAGCTAAACATATCAGAGTAAACAGGCTCTAATAAATGTATGTTAATTGAGATTAACTGCTTATTTGCATTTAATCTCTCTTTAAAAAAATGGTGTAAGCATTCATGAATAATGTCCGTTTCTACTATCCTACTAGATATAATGAATGTTCTATCGTCAATTGACACGTAATCAGTTAATTGGCACGCTTGCAATTCATTTATAACAAAAATGATATTATTTTCTGAAATAAGTTCCAGTACAAAGGGATTTTTTATTTTCATAGAATCTCTAGTTCCATTTGAAAATGATAAGTAATCATTCCAAATATTTTCGAACTGTTCATTATTATAGATTCTATGAACTATTGACTCAATATTAGCGCACCATTTGCAAACATTCTTGCTAAAGAGAGAGCTGTCTACATTTTCTAATTTGTATACTAATTCTGCAACTAATTTATAAGTTAAGTGTATTTGTGTGTTTTCATTATATAGTGCTAAATATGTGATAATAAATCCAAAAGGCCAAAATGGGTTAACTTTACATGAGTCACTTTTTGCAGACTTGAAGTAATTGATAATATCATCATCGATTTGCAGAGATTTAATTTTTCTAATAAATTCGGCTGATATCTCATCAGATAAATTATAGCCTGAGTGTATCAGGCCAATATATACAGCGAAGACTGATTTGCTATTTATTATCTTAATCATACTTCTATCTTCTTTTCTAATCTTTACTAACTGTTTCCCATATATCATTATTTTTTTGCCACAAATGTATACTAATGATTATAACATAAGTTAAAATGATAAACGTACTTTTCCGTGAGTTATGATTGTTAAGTGATTAATTTAAGCAGCATTTAGTAAATCCTGTGATATAGATAAGAAAATAGGGCATATTAATGAAAACAAAATAAACCTCACATATAAAACATCAAGAATTTACCACTAAATAAACATACCAACGAATGTTCAATAGGAATGCATTTCTTTATACCTCCAAATGTCATAAAATCAAAGATTTTAGACCTATATCATCATATTAATAACCCCTCAAAAAGTATATCATTAACTTACAAACCTAAAGGAGATAAGGAAATGACCACAGATATTTTTGTACTTGGAGTATTTATAGGAGGAATATTATCGTTCTTCTCCCCGTGCATCGTGCCGGTGCTTCCAGTGTACGTTTCTATATTAACAGGCGACGAAACAAAGGAAAGAGCAAGGCTTAGAGCCGTTGTAAGGACTTTGCTTTTCGTGCTCGGCTTATCTGTCAGCTTCGTGCTGATGGGATTCGGCGCAGGGGCACTCGGCAATGTACTATACAGCAAAACGTTTTTAATTGTTATGGGCGCCATAGTTATTTTACTGGGATTGTACCAGATGGGTCTATTCAAGCTGAAGTTTCTAAACAGGCAGCGCACCATAAACGTAAAAGCAACAAAGACTACAGGGTTTTTCAGCGTATTTCTGCTGGGCTTGGTTTTCAGCTTCGGCTGGACACCCTGCGTAGGACCGATACTGGCAGCGGTGCTATCTTTGACAGCTAGCTCAGGCAGTGCATGGTACGCCGGGCTTATGATGCTGGTGTATTCGCTGGGGCTTGCTATACCGTTTGTAGCGATATCGCTCTTTTCAGCGACAATACTTACAAAGGTAAAAGCTATAAACAAACACCTTGATAAGATTAAATTTATCGGCGGAATAATAATAGTAATTATGGGTATTCTGCTGATGACTGGCAACTTAAACATACTACTGTGACTTTAGGCAGTAAAGGAGATATAAGATGAAAAAGCTAATGATACTGGCTGTGGCTGCGGCGTTGGTGCTGACAGGCTGCACAGCCGTTAAAACAGATGATAATATAATGGACAAGGCATCGGTTGAGGAGCAGAGCATGGAAGATACCACATCTGCCGCAGCTGATACAGAGCAAATGGACAAGAGCATGGAATCGGAAGAGATGGCAGACAACCTGCTGGATCAAGTGCTATATGACATTGACGGAAACGTGTGGAACCTGGCAAAGCTTAATCAGAAAGCAGTGGTGAAGCTATGGGCTTCATGGTGCCCCATATGCCTGTCTGGAATGGAAGAATACAATGCTTTCACAGGGGAGTATAAGGACGCACAGGTGCTTACGGTAGTATCGCCGGGATTATTAGGCGAAAAGAACAAAGAGGATTTTCTAAAGTGGTATAAATCACTGGAAGACTATGACGACATCATTGTAATACTGGATGAGGAAGGGATTTTGGTTAATGGCCTGGGTGTACGCGGATTCCCTACATACGTTTATATCGATTCATCAGGATATGTGGAGAGCACAGCTATCGGCCATCAGCAAACCGACGTGGTAATAGATCATCTTAACTCAATGGAATAAGGAGAGCAAAAATGAAATATTCAATAATCATTGTGCTTGCGATGGCGCTTATGATATTATTTTCGGCGTGTGCTCCCGTTAACGAGGCTGATATGTCTGCTGAAGATTTGGCAGACGCGGGCTCAGGAGATATGGTTATGCACAACGAAGAAGACCTTCGGGATATCTATCTGGCAGGCGGCTGCTTCTGGGGTCTGGAGGAATACTTCTCCAGAGTAACAGGAGTTGTTGACGCCACTGTAGGCTACGCCAACGGAAACACAGAAAACCCGACATATAAGGAAGTGTGCTACGAAAATACAGGACATGCGGAAACCGTGCATGTAACATATGACAGCAGCATGATAAACCTGACTGAGATACTTAAATATTATTTCCGAGTTGTGGACCCGACCAGCCTGAATAAGCAGGGCAATGACGTGGGCACACAGTACAGATCAGGAATATACTATGTTAACGATGAGGACAGGCAAGTGATACTATACGCTCTGGAGAGCGAAGCAAAAAAACATGATAAGGAACTGGTTGTAGAGGTAGAGCCTCTGGATGGATACTATCTGGCGGAAGATTATCATCAGGATTACCTGAAGAAAAACCCTAACGGATATTGCCACATCAGCGTGGACTACGCGTATGTGCCTCTGGACAAGCCGGTTCTTAAAACGGAGGGCATTATGATAGATGAAAACAAATATCCAAAACCAAGCGACGAGGAGCTGAAAGAGAAGTTGACTCCGCTGCAATATGACGTTACACAAACCGGAGAAACGGAGCGTGCCTTCTCAAATGAATATTGGGACAACCACGAAGAGGGCATATACGTGGATGTAGCTACAGGCGAGCCGCTATTTTCATCAGCCGATAAATACGACTCCGGCTGCGGCTGGCCAAGCTTTACAAAGCCGATTGTTCCGGAGGTTGTTGAAGAATTTACGGATACATCATATAATATGATAAGAACGGAAGTAAAAAGCCGTGCAGGCGATTCCCATTTAGGGCATGTATTTGAAGACGGCCCGAAGGATAAGGGCGGATTAAGATACTGCATAAACAGCGCGTCAATAAGGTTTATACCGATTGATGAGATGGAAGCCCAGGGATACGGATATCTGCTGGAGGATTGAGGCAATAATGTACAGTCTGTTAATAGTTGATGATGAGCCTATCGTAAGGACAGGCATTAAAAACTTAATAGATTATGATTCTTTGAATATCACTCAGGTGCTTGAGGCCGTCAACGGGCTTCAAGCGCTTGAGGCTGTAAAAAGCAATAGCATTGATATCGTACTTGCGGATATTAATATGCCCAAGATGAACGGGCTGGATTTTGCTAGGAGTGCAAAGCAGCACAATAAAGATATTATAATAGTTCTTGTTACCGGGTATGATTATTTTGACTATGCTGTGTCCGCTTTGCGCTATGGTGTGGATGAATACCTCCTTAAACCTGTATCAAAAAGCGATATAGAAAAAGTGCTGAGGCAGATGATAGAAAAGATAGAAGACCGGAAAGTAAAGAGCGAAATAGAGAGTATAGCAAAGGATTCTGACAATGAAGCAGGAACTGACGGAGAATACAAAGCGCAGATAGAAGAAATAATTGAAAATAAACTTGCAGAGAGCGATTTTTCGCTTTCCGTGCTTTCTGGTGAAATCAACCTGAGCACAGGATACTTAAGCAGGATAATAAAGCAGTATTTCGGGGTTCCTTTCCGAGACTATGTAATGAAGCTAAGGATAGACAAGGCTAAGATTCTGCTCCTTAGCAGCAATATGAAAATATATGAAATAAGCGAGTCATTAGGCTTTGAGGACCCTAATTACTTCAGCGCCATGTTCAAAAAGGCGACGGGGTATTCCCCCAACGGATACAGAAAGCACATAAAGAATGATTAAAAAACTAAGCAAAATAAGAGTGCAGATATCTTTCTTCTATTCGGTAATTGCACTGATAGCCATATCTTTAGTAGGGCTTGTTCTCTTTTACACTTTTTCAGGCATACTTATCGACCAGTCTCTGGAGGCAGCGCGCACATCCACAGAAAACAGCGGAAGGTATATTAACGCCTATATTGACAAAATATACGATATTTCATTTTTAATGGCTAACGACACAAAGCTGAAAAAATATATTTCAGAAAACGACCCAGAGCTAAAAGATGAGATATCAAATGACATAAATAATATGATGGCAAGTGATGAATTCATAAAGTCTATAATAATAGTTACCCATGACGGCAGAATAATAAGCAATGAAAAAAACCTGACAATGGAAATGTCTGATGATATGATGCAGCAAGGCTGGTATATAAATGCGGCAAGCTCTATGCCTTATCTTACAGCGACCCGGATGAATGAATTCACGATGAATAAGGACACTTGGGTAATATCGGTAAGCACTGAGATATCGGATGATTCCAATAATAACCTAGGAGTGCTTTTAATCGACATTGATTATAAGTTCGTTGAGGACCATCTCGTAAATATGGATAATAATGAGGACGTAGAAGTATTTATCCTAGACAGCAATAAATGCCTGGTTTATCATAAAGACACTTCGTATTTTTCAGACGGAGAAAAGAGGGACTGCCTAGTAGAATTTATGCTGGATAACGAGGAGTTCGACAAGGAAACAAACACCGCAACATATAGATACACAATAGATAAGGCTAACTGGACATTAACAAGCGTTACGAAGCTAAAGCAGCTTGAAGAAATGAGAGCAACGCTTATCAGAGATATTCTGCTTGTAACGGCAGCTTTGATACTGCTGGTTATTAGTGCGGGAAGCATTCTCGCGAAGCGTATAACGAAACCTATTAGCAGGCTGGAAGCCGCAATGGAAAAGGAAAGCAGTACAAAGGTTAATCTGGATGGTTCTGCCTCCTGCGACGAAGTACGCAGCCTTACAAACCATTATAATGACATGATACAAAGGATAAACGACCTACAGGCGGAAAACGCAGAGAAGGAAATGAAAGTGCGTGAGAGCGAAATAGCAGCACTTACCAGCCAGATTAACCCTCATTTCCTTTATAACACGCTGGATACAATATTATGGATGGCAGAATATGACGATACAAAGGGCGTTGTTGATATGGTGAAGGCGCTGGGGCACTTCTTCCGGCTTTCTCTAAGCGGAGGCGCATCGCACATTACAATCAGGGAAGAGATAGAGCATGTAAAAGAGTATCTCTTTATTCAGAAAAAGCGCTACGGGGACAAGCTGAACTACAGCTTTGACTTGGATGAGAGCATAATGGATATAATGGTGCCTAAAATAATACTACAGCCTATCGTTGAAAATGCAATATATCACGGAATAAAGGAGCTGGACGGGCCGGGGCACATAGTAATAAAGTCAATTAAGGAAGACGGATTTATAAAGTTTGTTATTTCTGATGACGGAGCAGGCTTTGATGTAAACAGTTTAAATGCCGAAAAGGGCAGGCTGAAGCTTTCGGGAGTGGGCATTAAAAATGTGGATGAGAGGCTGAAGCTGCACTATTGTGATAAATGCGGGGTCAGCATAGAGAGTGAAAAGAACAAGGGAACTAAGGTTACTCTGCTGATAAATATTGACGAACAGTAAAAAATCCAAAAATCTTCTAAAGAGGCTGTATGAACAAATGTAATCATACAGCCTTTATAATATGCGCAAATAAACATAATGGAGTATCTGAACTATACAAAATTAGCGTTGAAATATCATTGACACATGTTGTCGGTCGTGTTATACTCGAACTACAGACAGAAGTTGTCGGTATTAATATCGGAGTGATCACATGGAAGAAAGATTCAAAAATATTGATCCGCAAAAGCGGGACAAAATAATCAATGCTGCAATTGATGAATTTGCGGCGAATGGCTATGAAAAGGCATCAACAAATGAAATCGTAAAAAATGCCGGCATATCCAGAGGCCTTTTGTACCATTATTTCAAGGACAAAGAGGAATTATATGACGTACTGACAAAGTACGCAATAGAGACATTTGTTGATAAGATTAATTCGTCCATCGACTGGGATGAACCGGATATATTTGAAAGGCTGAAGCAGATAACATTTGTTAAAATTGAGGTATCCAGAGTATACCCAAAGCTTTTTAACTTTGTGGTAAATATATTTCTAAAAGACAAAAACGTGCAGACCATGGAGGACGCATATGCCTTCTACGAAAAGATGGGTATAAACATACAGGAGCTTTTTACAAATGTATATCAGAAGAATATAGATTATTCAAAGTTCAGAGAGCCGGAGAAAATCGGAATCAACATGAACATAATCCGCTGGACGATTGAAAAATGGGCCGAAGAGATTATGCAGAAAAGCGGCGGCAATTTTACAGCAGAAGATATGGCAAAATTCGGAGACCAGATAGACGAGTATATAAGTGTTTTGAAAAAAGCATTTTATTAAACACAGTACTTATAAGTATCATTTTATTTTTTAATTAGGAGGACTGGCATAATGATTTCAGTAAAGAACCTTTCTCACTTATATAATAAAGAGGGAAAACCGGCTGTTAACAATATCAGCTTTGAGGTGGAAAAAGGGGAGACCTTCGGTTTCCTTGGGCCCTCTGGCGCAGGCAAGTCCACAACTCAGGGAGTATTGACCGGGCTTTTGAAGCTGCAGAAGGGTGAAGTAAACGTTGCAGGATATGACGTAAGCCATGTACAAAATAAGAGGTTTAATAAAATTGGCGTATCATTTGAGCAGTCAAATGTTTATGGAAAACTGACAGCAAAAGAGAACCTTGAATTCTACGCAAAGCTATTTGACGTGGAGACGAGGGATGCGCAGGAGCTAATCGACCTTGTAGGCTTAAGCGGCAAGGAAAATGTCCGTGCTGGTGAGTTTTCAAAAGGCATGAAGCACAGGCTTACATTTGCCCGCTCAATGATAAACAACCCCGAATTATGGTTTTTAGATGAGCCGACAACAGGCCTAGACCCTGCCATAGCGGCAACCATAAAGGATATTATAAACGCCCAGAAGGCCAAAGGAACGACTGCGTTTTTGACAACGCACAACATGTATATAGCTGATGAACTTTGCGACAGGGTTGCATTCATTATAGACGGCGAAATAAAGCTTATCGACACGCCGAAAAACCTGAAGCTTAAGTACGGACAGAAGCTGGTGGATGTGGAGTACCTAGAGGGCGGAAAGACAAAGAAGGAAACATTTAAGACAATTGACGAAGCGGACAGGAACAAGCTGGCTGAAGTAATCAAAAAGCATGACATACAAACAATGCACACAAAAGAAGCGACATTGGAGGAAATATTTATCCAGGTTACCGGAAGGGGGCTTGTATAAAAATGAAACTGCTTAGCACTTACCTGAAAGAAATGAAGATTGCATTTCGTGGTTTTTATTTCTATATTGAGGTTGTAATGGCGGCAATAATACTGATAATTCTGCTGGTAGCCGTAAAGGAAAGCCCAGTGAGCAAAGAGAAGGAATTCCTTTTCTATGACATGGACGAAGAAATCGTGGATACTTTTTTCAAAAAGGCTTTTGAGGATGGCACTATGGTGCGCGTTGACCCAGTAGATTTTGATGTTAAGGCACAGGAAATCGAAATAACAGATAAAGAGACAGGCGAAACAAAGACTAAGGTTTTCGAAAAAGAAACTATCACTGCGGACGCAATAGAAGTATATAACCCCGATACTGGTGAATTGGACAAAACAATGTTCATTACAGACACAGAAGAGGATATGATAAGGCTGGCCTACAGCGAGAAAACAATAGGTGCAAAAATATGGCTGGACGATTCATATAAGTCTCATTATGTTTACTATACGCAAGGGTATGAAACCGAAAGAATGCAGAGCCTTCTATACATCCTTCATAATGATGATATAAAGGTGCTCAATGATACTGCAGATTCGTTGACAGTTAGGAAGCTCGGCGATGTAGAGGTTCTGAACAACAGGCAGAATCTCGTGCCGCCGTTTATAGTTCTGATGGGGTCGATGATGGGGTACTTTATAGTGATAGCGTATATCTATCTTGACAAGGGAGAGGGCGTTATCAAGGCATTCGCCGTCAGTCCTTCTGCCGTGTGGAAGTATCTTCTCAGCAAGGCTTTCGTAATAATGACTACGGTTACTTTCTCATCATCAGTTATTACGATTCCAGTAATGGGACTGCAGCCGAATTACCTGCTGTTTTACGTCCTGCTTTGGATTTCAACATTTGCATTCGCAGCATTAGGATTGTTTATTGCAAGCTTCTTTGACAATATGACAAAGGCCTTCGGTATCCTTTTTGGCGGAATGATGGTTATGATGCTGCCGGCTCTTTCATACTTCATACCAAGCTTTGATCCTGTATGGATGAGATATGTACCTACATATCCTCTGATGCAGGGATTCAAGGAGATAATGATGATAAACGGCGACGCAAAGTATGTATTAACACAGTGCGGAATATTCTTAGTGGGCGGAATCATTGTATTCCTTCTGGCCAATGTAAGATTTAAGAAGACTTTGACGGTGTAGGGAGGCTATAAAATGATTAAGAAAATATTAAAAGTGCTTCAAAAGGATTTCAAAACCTCACGCCGTGACTTTATGGCTGCGTATATAATTATGGCGCCAATACTTATAGCGATAGCGATAGCGGTGTTTACACCGGGGCTAAACGACACCACTGTTAATCTAGCGATGCTGGAAAGCGACGACGCAGCGCATATAGAATATATGGAGCAGTTTGCAAAGGTAGAGGTCTTTGAAAGCGTGGAGGACATGGAAGCCCGTGTTGAAAAGCGGGATGACATAGCGGCCCTTGTACCGGCAGGTGACAGCTATGAAATAGTGGTTCAGGGTAACGAGCCGGAGGCAGTGCCGGGCTATACAAAGGTGCTGGAGGCGCTTTATCAGCTAGGTGCTACAAAGGAAGAGACAACTGCCGAGCTTATGTCCTTCGGGCACACAGTACCGCCATTGAAGACTATGTTTGTAAACATGATGATATCAATGACTGTAATGCTTGCGGGAATGCTGATAGCAATAAGCATAGTTGAAGAGAAAACAGAGAACACAATTAACGCTGTTAATGTAACTCCGCTTACGCAGACAGGCTTCGTAATAGGAAAGAGCCTTTTCGGCGGGCTGACGGCATTGGCAGGCATAGTGATAGGGCTCTTTATTACAGGGTATGGAGATATCAACTGGATTATGATAATACTTGTGGGATTGTCGTCTATGATATTATCGCTTGTTGTTGGATTCATACAGGGGCTCACCAGTGACGACCTGATGGAGGCGGCATCAAATGTAAAGATGCTTTTCCTTCCGATAGCAGGCTCCATAGCAGGATATGAGCTGCTGGCTGATAAGTGGCAGTGGACGATGTACTGGTCACCTTTCTACTGGTCATATAAGGCGAACCTTCTGATACTTTCAAAAACAGCTGACTGGCCAACTGTGCTTCTATGCACAGGAATGGTAATAGCTCTGTCACTGGTTGTATATTTCCTGGCACGCCCTAAGATAAGGGAAGGACTGAGCTAAGGATAAATAAGGCTATAATACAAATAACATATTATTATAAGCGAAAGGAGAAACAATATGGAAATCGGTTGGTTACTAGGCGGAATAGCATGCTTAGCTTACTTTGCACTTGTGGGATACTTCGGAGCGATTAAGAAATCCCCGGGACTTTTGAAGCTGGTTAAGATGAAGCTGAACAAGAACATGAGCGACGAGACCGCAGCGAAAATCTGCGGAGTAATGGCAATAATAATCGGTATTGGCGGCATAGTTCTCTTTGTAGTAGGAGCTATGGTAAGCTGAAGAAAGAATTGCATTTTAAAAGCGCATCAAAAGATGCGCTTTTTTCATATATTTAATTGTTGTTAGTGAGCCCGCTTATAAATGACTTCAGAGCCTCCGGGTCTCCGCCTGTTTCATACACCTGCTTCACTATTGCAGATCCCACTATTACGCCATCTGCATACTGAGAGAAAAACTTTACCTTTTCTCTATTGCTTATGCCAAAGCCCACGGCTATGGGCAGATTTGTTTGCCGCTTTACGTCTTTTAAATACTCGGTAACATTCTCGTTGAACTCATCTCTGATGCCTGTTACGCCCATTGTGGATACGCAGTATATGAAGCCTGACTTTTCGTGTGCAATTTCTTTAACTCTCTCTTTCGATGTGGGTGCGACTAGGGGAACGAGGCAGATATCTGCGGCATCAGTATATACTTTCAGCTCATCTCTCTCCTCCATGGGCAGATCCGGCACAATAAGGCCGTCTATCCCGACATCTTTGCAACTAGATGTAAATTCCTCATTGCCCGCGTTGAATATTGTATTGTAATACACTAGAAAGAGGAGCGGGATATCGCTCTTTTCTCTTATTCTCTTTACACAGGCGAATATATCAGCCACACATATACCGCTCTCAAATGCACGCAGCGCCGCGTCCTGTATTACTGGGCCGTCAGCCAATGGGTCTGAATAGGGTATTCCTATTTCTGCAATGTCCGCTCCGCCCTGCTCCATAGCCAATACTAGCTCTGCTGTTTTTTCAATTTCGGGATCCCCTGCAGTTACGTAGCCTATAAAGGCGGTTTTATCTGCTTTTTTCAATTCTTCAAATTTAGCGGTTATTCTGTTCATTTGTTTTCCTCCTTTGCAGCGAGGCTTACAATGGTATGCATGTCTTTGTCGCCGCGTCCGGAAATATTGATTACAACTATTTCGTCCTTTTTCATATGAGGAATTATTTTTAGTGCGTGTGCTACGGCGTGGGCGCTCTCTAAGGCCGGTATAATGCCTTCTGAGCGAGATAACTGATAGACCGCGTCAACTGCTTCATCATCAGTTATGCTGACATACTGGGCTCTTTTTGTATGGTAGAGGTATGAATGCTCCGGGCCAATGCCGGGATAGTCGAGCCCTGCGGAGATAGAGTATACTGGATAGATATTGCCGTCATCATCCTGTATAAGGTATGTTTTCATGCCGTGGATTATGCCCTTTCTGCCCTTGGCGAATGTAGCCGCGTGCAGTGGAGTGTCTATGCCCTTGCCTGCTGCTTCTACTCCAATGAGTTTTACATCAGTATCCTCAAGGAAAGGATAAAACATTCCGGCAGCGTTGCTTCCGCCGCCTACACAGGCTACTATGGCATCCGGCAGCTTGCCTTCTTTCTTAAGGATTTCTTTTTTCGTTTCGTCTCCGATTATCCTCTGGAAGTCCCTTACCATCATGGGATAAGGATGAGGGCCCACAACAGAGCCTATTACATAGAATGTATCCTCAGCAGTGCGTACCCACTCGCGGATAGCCTCATTGGTTGCATCCTTTAGTGTTTTGGTTCCGCTTAAGGCCGGCACCACCTTCGCCCCCAGCATTTCCATTCGGAATACATTCAGCCTCTGGCGCTCCATGTCCTCCTCGCCCATGAACACGGTGCATTCCATATTGAATAATGCTGCTCCTGTTGCCGTTGCCACGCCGTGCTGTCCTGCGCCGGTTTCAGCAATCACCTTTTTTTTGCCCATGCGTTTAGCAAGAAGAACCTGGCCCAATACATTGTTTATCTTGTGTGCGCCTGTGTGGTTCAGGTCTTCGCGCTTTAAGTATACCTTTGCTCCTCCCAATTTTTCAGTAAGATTTCTGGCAAAGTACAATGGCGATGGGCCGCCGACATATTCTTTAATATAGTAATCATATTCTTTTTTGAATTCGGGGTCATTCTTTGCTTCCTCGTAGGCTTTTTCCAAGTCCTTTAAAGGATGCATTAATGATTCAGGCACGTACTGACCGCCGAATTCGCCGAACTTTGTGCTGTTCATTTTTTCACCTCACTTACGAGTTTCCGTATTTTCTCTTCGCTTTTCATTGTTATTGTGCCTATTGTATGCTCGGCACCGCTAGATATGTCCACAACATGTGGATTTACCGCCTTTATTGCTTCGCCTATGTTGTCCGGGTTTAGTCCGCCGGCAAGTATAAGGAAAGCATCATTGCGGATATTTTTAAGAAGTTCCCAGTTGAATGTTTGTCCTGTGCCGCCTTCCATTCCCTTTACATAGGAATCTGTAACTATTCCAGAAACATTTTTGTATGCAATTGCCTGATTAGCTTCATCTATGCTGTCTGCGTCTTTTATGCTTATGCCGTACCATACGGGTGCTTCTATCTGTGCAATCATTTCTCTTGTATAGTTTTTATGCACCTGCACTATATCGAGACCAGCTTTATCTATTATCGTGTTTATTTCTTCGATGCTTTTTTGCACAAACACTCCGACTCTTTTAATATCTTTTCTCAGTGCGGCTGACAGCACTTTTGCCTGAGCTGCATCTATTTGCCGCCTGCTCTCTGCGAATACAAAGCCTATGTAGTCTATATCCATATGATTTATGAACTCAATTTCTTCAAGGCTTTTTATGCCGCATATTTTAATCTTTGTATGCATCTTTGAATTCCTTTGCCTTTGCCGCTATATTTTCGCTGCGCATAAAGCTCTCTCCTACCAGTATTGCGTTAATTTTTGCTTCTTTAATAATTTGAATGTCATGGCCTGTGTTTATTCCGCTTTCGCTTACCAGCACAATGTCATCTGGTATTGATTTTGCAATTTGAATGGTTGTATTGATGTCTACTTCAAATGTGTGCAGGTTTCTGTTGTTTATTCCAATTATTTTAGCTCCTGCAGCTAAAGCGCTTTTTGCCTCCTCCGAGTTGTGAGTTTCCACCAGAGCATCCAGGTCGAGCGAATGGGCTGTTGCCAAAAAGCTTTTTATTGTTTCTGTATCAAGCAGAGCAGCAATCAGTAGTATTGCGCTGGCACCGATTGCCTTTGCCTTGTATATCTGATATTCGTCAGCTATGAAATCCTTACACAGTATAGGCAGATCAACAGTTTCAGATACTACTGCTAAATAATCATAGCTTCCCAGAAAATAATCTGCTTCCGTTAATACGGAGATAGCGTCAACACAGGATGAATACTCCTTTGCTATATCTGCCGGATTAAAGTCTGCCTTTATAAGCCCTTTTGATGGGGACGCTTTTTTTATTTCGCCTATTATCGAAAGGCCGTCTTTTTTCAGAGCTTCGCAAAAGGAAGGCCTTTGTGGAGCGCTTGCTGCAATGTGCTTTATTTCATCAAGGCTTACAGTGGCCTTTTCCTCCGCGACACGGCTTAGTTTATTTTCTGTTATTTCTTTCAGTATGGAAGGTGTGCTCATCTACAGCTCATTTCATTGAGGCAGTCAATTCAGCAAGGCATTGGATTGATTCATATGCCTTTTTAGAGGCGATGATATCAGCCGCAAGCTTAATTCCGCTTTCAATGTTGTTTGCTTTTCTGCCGATGTATAGCGCCGCACCCGCATTCAATAGCAGGATATCAAGCTTTGGTCCGGTTTCCATGCAGGATAAAAGATTGGTTACGCTTTCGGCGTTCTCCTCTGCTGTACCGCCCTTTATGTCCTCAATTGATGCTCTCTTGATCCCATAGGTTTCCGGCGTAATTTCATATGTTTGAATAACTCCGTCCTTGAGCTCGGCTATAAAGGTAGCGTCGGTAGTTGTCAGTTCATCTAGGCCGTCACGTCCGTGAACTACCATGGCACGCTCTACTCCCAGTGAGCTAAGAACCTCAGCCATAGGTTCAACCAGCTTTTCGTCGAATACCCCCAGCACCTGGCCGTTGGCTTCAGCGGGATTCGAAAGTGGGCCGAGTATATTGAATATGGTACGGAAGCCAAGGGTTCTTCTTACGCCCATCACATGCTTCATGGCTTTGTGGAAGGTGGGAGCGAAAAAGAAGCCTATGCCGCATTGATCCACGCATTCCTTAGTCTGTTCAGGTGTAATTGCAATATTTACGCCCAGCTTTTCCAGGACGTCCGCACTGCCGCATTTGCTGGTTATAGAGCGGTTGCCGTGCTTAGCGACCTTGATTCCGGCTGCTGCGGCAATGAAGGCAACTGCCGTTGAAATATTATATGTTCCGCTGTTGTCGCCGCCCGTTCCGCAAGTATCGAGAGTATAGTCATCTATGTATATTTTTTCTGCCTTGTCGCGCATAACTTTTGCGGCGGCGGTTATTTCTCCCACTGTTTCGCCCTTTATCTTAAGCGCTGTCAAAAAGGCGCTGATTTCGATTTCGGAGACCATCCCGCTCATAATGGCGTCCATTACTTTTATCATCTCGTCGTCTGAAAGGCTGTTTCCTGCGACGATTTTATTTAATTCGGCTTTTATCATGGTTTTACCTCCGGTTGTTATATTCATAAAGTTTTCGATTATCTTCATTCCCTCTGGTGTATATATGGATTCCGGGTGAAACTGCAGCCCGTACACGGGGTATTCAGTGTGCTCTACTGCCATTATTTCGCCGTCTTCTGTGCGTGCTGTTACCTTTAGGCAGTCGGGCATTGTGTTTTCAATGATAGCCAGGGAATGGTACCTTGCGCCTTTAAAAGGGCTTTGTAATCCATCAAAAAGCACGCTGTCCTCAAGATTTATCATTGAGTATTTGCCGTGAAAAAGGTTCTTCGCGTAGCTTACTGTCGCGCCGAAGGCTTCGCCTATGCACTGATGGCCAAGGCATATGCCGAGAATAGGGATATATTTACCCAGCCTTTTAATAATCTCTATGCTAATTCCTGCATCCTGCGGCGTGCCGGGGCCGGGGGAGATAATTATTTTTTCAGGCTTCATGTTTATAATTTCATCCACAGTTATTTTATCATTGCGAATCACCTTTACATCTGGGTTTATGCTGCCTAAATATTGGTATACATTGTATGTGAAGGAATCATAGTTATCAATCAATAGAATCATAATTGCCCCTAGTTCCTGAGCACTTGCATAAGCGCTTCAACTTTATTTTTTGTTTCAAGGTATTCATTTTCAGGCACAGAGTCCGCCACGATGCCTGCGCCGGCTTGCATATAAACGGTTTTTTCGTTTATCAGCATGGTGCGAATTGCTATGCACATGTCCATATCGCCGTCGAACCCGAAGTATCCTATTGCGCCGCCATATGTGCCTCTCATGTCCGGCTCTAATTCCTCAATGATCTCCATTGCGCGTATTTTGGGCGCGCCAGACAATGTGCCTGCAGGAATAAAGGTAGAGAGCACATCAAATGAATCCAAGTCTTCTCTTTTTTCTCCTTCAACCAAAGACACCAGATGCATAACGTGAGAGTAATTTTTAACTTCCATTACTGAAGGCACTTTTACTGTGCCAATCTTTGCGACTCTGCCCATATCGTTTCTGCCGAGATCCACCAACATTACGTGCTCTGCCTGCTCCTTTGGGTCATCCAAAAGGTCTTGTGCCAGCAGCGCGTCCTCTTCGGCGGTAGCTCCTCTTTTACGTGTGCCTGCAATGGGGCATGTGGTCACTGTATTGCCGCGTACGCTTACCAGCATTTCAGGTGATGAGCCTGCTATCTGGTAATCACCGAGATTCAAATAGAAAAGATATGCGGAGGGGTTAATCTGTCTGAGTTTTCTATATAGTGTGAAAGGGTGTGCGCTGCACTCTATGCTCCAGCGCTGGGACAGTACGACCTGAAAAATGTCGCCTTCATATATATACTGTTTAGCTTTCTTTACCATCTCATAATAGCGCTCTTCGGATACGTTAGATTTTGGAGTGCCGCAGATAATATCAGATGAGTTGATGTTGGTAAGTGTCGGCTTCTGATGAAGCGCCGCCTCCATCTCATCAAGCGATTTTTCCGCACGGCTCTTTCCGTCTTCTGTATCTTCTGCAAGCACAACAATGTTAATCTGCTGAAATTTGTGATCGAATGCTATCAGTTCTTTTACGAACATTAAATTTGCGTCCGGCAGGCCAAGCACGTCCTGATTTGTGCTTGGCAGTACTTCATACTGCCTAATAATATCATACCCTATTGTGCCGACAGCGCCGCCTACAAAAGGTATTTCTGAATGGTTGGTTATCTGATATTGGGATATAAATTTTCTTGCTACGTCTAATGCCTTGCCATCAAAAATAGACAGTTTGCCTTTTTGCTCGACAACTACCTTTTCATCTTTAGATCGTATTGTTAAAAACGGATTTTTCCCTAAAAAGGAATAACGCCCTTTGGGCATTTCTGCGCTCTCTAAAAGAAAGCCTTTGCTTTCGCCTACATATTTGGAATACAGCGTTACAGGAGTCTCTAAGTCCCCTGAAATGCACCTAATGTAGGGAATCAGTTTCTGGATTCCCACCTTGTCTTGTCTCCTCTCGTCTTTGCTAATCTTTTCTAATCTACATACATGCCTGTGCATGTACAACTAAAACGGAATCAAAAACTGCACACAATTATTTTTTATAATTTGTTAATATGCTTCTGTTTTTTGATTTTGACCATGTTACCATAAGATGAATGTTTTGTAAAGAGATTTTGCCCTAATATTTTCGCTGGTTGCGGCTAAAATTTTAAAAGAGCTCATTTTACTGAGCTCTTGGCTTTTTATATAGGGAAGGATATATCAATCCTTGTGCCCTTGCCGGGCTCGCTGTCGATTGATATTTTGCCGTTATGCAAAAGCACAATATGTTTCACTATTGAAAGCCCAAGCCCTGTGCCGCCGGTTTCCCTTGACCTGTGCTTATCCACCCGGTAGAATCTTTCAAATATGCGGGAGTGATGCACTTTTTCTATTCCTATCCCGGTGTCTGCAACGCTAAGGTTTAGGTTGTTTTCATTTTTATTAAGACCTATTGTTATGCTGCCGCTTTCGGTATGCTTCGCCGAATTGTCCACCAGATTAATCAGAACCTGTTTTAATTTGTTGCTGTCGCCGGACATGACATAGGACTCATTCTTGTCATATTCCAAATTGAAATTAACGTCTTTTTTATCAGGGTACTTCTGCTTAATTAGTTCTATTACATCCTGAGCTGTTTTAGTAAGGTCTACTTTTCCTTCAAATACATGTACCTTTGTGCTCTCAAGGCCGGACAAGGTGAGTATATCATCAATCAGCAGATTGAGTCTTTCGGATTCATCATTTATTATGTTTATAAATCGTGCTGCGTTCTCTTTGTCTTCTAAGGCTCCGTTTAGCAGCGTCTGGGCATAGCCTGAAATACAGGTAATAGGCGTTTTTAATTCATGTGTCACGTTGGATACGAAAACGCTTCTCATTCTTTCAAGCTTTTGAATGTTGGTTACGTCATCCACTACCAAGAGTATGCCTTTCTTCACGTCAAACTTATCTTTTATGAAGCAGCCACTATAATTCCTGAAAGTATCATCTGAGAAATGTACATTACTTTTTATGATAAGCTTATCTTCCTTGATGTTTTTCAGCTCTTCCAATATGGCGTATATGTTTTCATCGAAAACATTGTGATATATATTTTTATTTACAAGGGGAGTCTCGGTTTTTAAAATATTTAGGAACATGTCATTGGTGTACTGCACTTTTCCCTCAATATCACATACAAGTATACCCTGGCTAAGGCTTTGAAGGATGGCCTCAAGCTGTGCGTTTTTCGTTGATACTTTGTCAAAGGACTTTTTCAGGCTTTTAGAAAGCTTATTAAGGGCTTTGGAAAGCTTTGTTACCTCATCATAGGAGCTGATATATACGCTTTTTCCGAAGTCGCCTTTCGATATAGACCGTGCAAATTCCGTTATGCTTTCTATCGGCTGTATTACCTTCCTGTTATACCTGTATGATATAAAGAACGCAATTACAGCTGACAGCAAAATTGCTATTATCATTGATGAGGTTATAGAATTGTATGTTTCTTTTACGGTATAGAGCGGAGTAGATGCCCTTATGACCAGCTGCCGGCCATTATACAAAAGCGGCTTTGCATAATAGACAAAGTCAACCTTTTCAGTCTTGGAGTAGCGAAGGGAGGAGCCTTCTCCTGTTCTTATAGCGGCGCTGACCTCTTCACGGTAGAGATGATTGTCCATGGCTTCTATGTCATTGTAGCTGTCGCCAAGCACCTCACCGGTTTCCGCGTCAATAATTGTAAGCCTAGTGCCAGTATATATTCCAAAGTCTATGCAGCTTTGCTTAAGGTCTGACTGTGTGTCATTTTCCAGCATATAAATATATCCGTCAAGGCTCTCTTCGATGTCGGCGTATGTTTCGGCTATCAGTGTGTTTTTTATCCTTATATAGCTGAAGATACCGCTGATAATAACGAGAATCGACAGCGAAATTATAGTGCTTCTAATCAGTGTTTTTCTCAATTTTATACCCCACGCCAATCATTGTAGTTATTTTGTAGCTGCTTTTTTCGTCAAATAATTTTTTTCTCAGGCTGCGTATGTGCACATCTACTGTCCTTGTCCCGCCGAAATATTCATATCCCCATATCTGCGATAAAATAGCGTCCCGCGTGCATACCTTACCCATCTTTTTAACGAGGTAGACAAGGAGCTCGAATTCTTTGTTTGTAAGCGGAATAATTTCGCCGTCCTTTTGAGCGGTGTAGCTTTCGTTATCAATTATTATGCTGCCAAGTTCATACTTTTCAACAGCTTCCGGAGCGTGGGAGCTGCTCTTTCTCAGCTGCACTTTTATGCGCGCCATAAGCTCGTTGATATTAAATGGCTTAACGATATAGTCGTCGGCGCCTATCTCAAGGCCCAGCACCACGTCAGAGCCTGTGGACTTTGCAGTCAGCATTATAACTGGCGTATTCTTTATCTTATCATTCGATTTGATATATCGTAGTATGCTGAGGCCATCTATTTCAGGCAGCATGATATCAAGCACAACCAAGTCAAATGTCTCTGCCTTAATAGTATTCAGCGCTGTTTTGCCGTCATAGACTATTTTTGTTTCATAGCCTGCAATCTCCAGATTGTAGTTAATCAGTTCAGCTACATTTTTTTCATCATCAACAATTAAAATTCTGCTCATAATTATTTGTCCTTTAGTGTGTTCCCGTTATGTTATATATCAGCCAACCAGATATATTTGTAGCGTGGTCTGCAATCTTCTCTAGGTATTTTACTATTAGTATCAGGTATGTGCACTGGCGCACCGTTTCAGGTTTTTTTGACATTATTTCTATCAGCTCCTCGCGTATGTTCTCGAAATAATCGTCAATTGTATTATCCATCATCAGCACTTCCTTTGCAAGCTCCAGATCTTTGGAGATGAAGCTTCTGATAGCCATATTTATCATTTTTTCGCATTCGATGGCCATCTGGGGGATATCTACCAGCGGCTTTACGTATTCCTCTTGGGAAATCAGCTTAATATATTCGCATATGTCCGCGCACTGGTCGCCTATTCTTTCAAGGTCTGATATTACCCTGAAAACAGAAGTAACGTCCCGCAGGTCTGAGGCTATGGGCTGGTGCCTTGCTAAAATAAGTATGCAGTCCTTTTCTATTTTCAGCTCCATTGCGTCTATCTGCTCGTCGCCTTCTATTACCTCGTCTGCAAGCAGCAGATCCTGCTCTTTTAGCGCTATTATCATATTGTTCAATGATTTGCTTATCAGAGCTGTCATCTTTGCCAGTGATTTATGGATTACGTCCAGCTGAGCTGTCATTAATATTCTTTTTGGCATATTTTTCTCCTTGTTTATTGTGTTTGCGTTTCATATGACTAGAGTCGCATTAACTATATTTACCGGTGATATATTCTTCTGTTTTCGGATTTGAAGGGTTAGAAAATATCGTATCGGTATCATCGAATTCGATTACCTCGCCTAAAAGGAAGAAGGCTGTTTTGTCTGATACACGCGCGCCCTGCTGCATATTGTGCGTTACTATAGCTATAGTATAATCCTTTTTAAGTTCCGCAATCAAGTCTTCAATTTTCAGGGTGGATATGGGATCCAGTGCTGATGTTGGCTCATCCATCAGCAGAACTTCAGGAGAAACTGCCAGAGCGCGGGAAATGCACAGCCTCTGCTGCTGTCCGCCTGAAAGGCTTAATGCGTTACTTTGGAGGATGTCCTTTACCTCTCCCCACAATGCCGCTGAGCGCAGGCTTTGCTCCACTATTTCGTCCAACTGTGATTTGTGCTTAATTCCGTTTAGCTTTGGCCCGTATGCAATGTTTTCATATATGCTCATCGGGAACGGGTTAGGCTTTTGAAACACCATGCCGACACGTGTTCTCAATGTAGTTACATTATAATTATCCTGATAAATATCTTCATCATCCAGCAGCACTTTTCCTTCTATCCTTGTGCCTTCTATAAGGTCATTTATCCTGTTCATTGTTCTAAGCAGAGTGGATTTTCCGCATCCGGACGGGCCAATGAACGCTGTAACTTTGTTTTCCAATATATCGAGGTTGACGTTCTTTAGTGCTTTAAAATCACTATAATAGAAATCTAAGTTCTTTATTTGTATTTTAGGTCTTTTGTTTGTTTTACTCATTTCAAGTCTCCTATTTGAATTTGCTCATCTTGTCGAATTTTCTGATAATTCCTACAGCGGAATTTACAACTATTATGAGCACAATGGTTACTATGCCCATGGCGCATGCAAGAGCAATGTCTCCTGTTTCCTTGGCTACTGTATATGCTTTTACTGTAAGGGTTGAAGCTGACTCAAATACAGTATTCGGTATCAATGCAACAGTGCCTGCCGTAAGAACTAGAGCGGCCGACTCGGCGACTATTCTTCCCACTGAAAGCAGCACTCCCACTACAATACCGGAAAGAGCATTGGGCAGAATCACCTTAAAGATAGTTTGAAGTTTAGTTGCGCCTAATGCAAATGAACCCTCTCTGAATGTGAGCGGAACCCTTCGAACAGCCTCTTCGGACTGCGAAATCAAAGTCGGAAGCAGCACAATAGAAAGCGTCAATGCACCGGAAAGCATTGAAAAGCCAAGCTTTAGAGTTGTGACAAAGGCCAGCATTCCGAAAAGCCCGAACACGATGGATGGTATTCCGGAAAGCGCGCTGGTAGTGAAGCGGATTAAATCCAGCAGCTTGCCTTTTTTTGCGTACTCTGCCAGATATATAGCAGAGAATAATGAAACCGGAAGAGCGATAAGCAAAGACAGCCCAATTATTGACAGCGTATTTATGATCAATGGGAAAATTCCTTCCCCGGGCCTTGTTACCTTCAATCGTATGCTTCCTGAAAGTTGCGAGTCCAGGCTGTTAAATTCATCGACTGTCATTCCTACAGTATTTTTATCTTCTATTCTTCTTAGTATGTCACCTTTTTTAAGAGGGAAGGATTCCCCGTTGGATATACCAGTCAATACAGACGAACCTGATTCAACGGATGTTATTTTAAGGTAATCTTTCGTATCATATTCAATGGGAGCAACTTCTATATTCAGCCCATCTACATTCTGAAGGTCAACGTAGACAGTTTTGGCATCAAAATCACCAGTTAAGAAATGCATATCAATAAGGCCGATGCCCTTTATCAATACAAACCCTAAAATCAAGAAAAGTAGGCTAAGCACAAGTACAGTACAAAAAAGCATAATTCCCTTAAAAACCTTATCCTGAGTTTTTGCTTTCATATCAGTATTTCCCCATTCTCTTTATTATTCTGCTTAATACAAGGTTGATGCCAATGATAAAGAGCATTAGTATGCTGCCTGTTGCAAAAAGCATCTCTGAGTGAAGCCCCGTTGCGTAGCTCATTTCCAGCACTACATTGGCTGTTAACGGCCGTATAGGCTCAAAGAGGCTGGTTGGTATGCCTCCGGATACATTGCCCGCAATCAGCACAACTGCCATAGCTTCGCCAATTGCGCGGCCTACACCGAGAATTACACCCACAAGTATTCCCCTTCTGGCGGCAGGTATTATAACATGTATTGTTGTATATACTTTTGAAGCGCCGAGTGCGTAGGAAGCGTTCCTGTAGGCGCTGGGGACGCTTGCTATTGCATTTTCCGCTATTACGATCATTGTCGGGAGAATCATCATTGTTAGCACAATAATTACTGCCAGAAGCGACTGTCCCTGCGGCATCGGGGATATTTCCTTTATCTTAGGTACTATAAAGCCAAGGCCGAATACGCCGTATATTACAGAAGGTATACCTGCAAGCAGCATTATGCCGGCCTTGGCAATCTTTTTTACCTTTTCATTTGCCAGCTCAGAAAGATATCCAGCTGCAAAGATACTTATTGGCACGCCTAATATGATAGCTCCGCCTGTGGCGAACAGGGATCCTACTATCATATATAAAATGCCGTATTGTGCTTTGTTTATATCATCATTCGGGCGCCACTCCAGGCCGGAAATGAATTTAACGAATGAATAAGTACCTTCCTTATTTGATGAAAGAAAAGGTTGTACGCCTTTACTAATAATAAACAAAACGATAAACCCCACAGCTACGATTGTCATGACAGAGGATATCCGGAAAATTAATTCAACTAATGGTTCATATTTCTTTGTTTTTCTCATATTTAAATCCTTAAAATTGCAAAAATATGCAAGCATTAAATGCTCACATATTTTTTGCTGTTATTCAGTGCAAGATTGGGTTAGTCAATAGCTATGCCGCCCTTTTCCTCGATGATTTCCTTGGCTAAGTCAGTTTTAGTGAATTCAAGAAAAGCTTTTGCAGCGTCTGAAAGATTTGCTTCATGATACACTATCATGAAAGGTCTTGATATAGGATATGTTGTGGCCAATACGTTTTCTACTGTAGGCTCAACACCTTCAACAGTTACAGTCTTGACTGCTGAGTCAATGTATGTAAATGAGATGTAGCCGATAGCTGATTCGTTTTCGGCAACTGTTGCGTGCACGCCGCCGTTGCCTTCAGAGATGAGAGCGTCAGCTGTTAATGAATCCTCGAACTCAACCAACTCTTCGAATGCGCCGCGTGTGCCTGATCCGTCTTCACGAGAAACAACAACTATTGCTGTGTCTTCGCCGCCAACCTGTGACCAGTTTGTAATTTCACCTAAGTAAATTTTCTGGATTTCTTCCATTGTCAGGTTGCTTACTGCAGTGTTAGCTGGGTTAACGACAACTGCTATACCATCATAAGCCAGTACTTCTTCAGTCATTCCCCATTCTTTTTCGCTATCTTTTATGTTTCTTGATGCTGTGCCAAGCATTGTTACGCCTTCGTTTGCGTTCTTAACGCCTGCTGAAGAACCGATGCCTTGATAAGTATACTTAACATCAGGATACATTGCCATGAATTCGTCACCTAACGCGATACCTATTTTTTCAACTGATGTTGAACCTGAAACTGTTACTTCGCCTGACAATGACATAGGAGCTTCTGGAGCTTCTGTCGCGTCCGATGCAGTCTCGGTGTTGTCTGCTGGTGCCTCAGTTGCATCTGAAACGGTAGTTTCTGTCTCCTTTTGGCATCCGGCAAAAATAGCCAGTGCTAATACCAGAGCTAATGCTACGATTAATATCTTTTTCATGTTACCTCCAAGAAAAATTCTAAATTAGTTTACTTTGTAATAATACAAGGGAGAAGTTATAAAAGTATACTTGCTGTGTAAAATCCATGTAAAATGAAAAATGGTGATAAAACAAAAAAACAGCCGCCTGTATATTCAGGCGGCCGCGAGTAAGTTGTGTAAATCGAGATTTTAGATTGTTGAGTTAAATATGTACATAATGTCATTCTTGCTTATCGGCTTATAGAAATAGTATCCCTGGAAGAGATTGCAGCCATAGTCTGTAAGCAGACGCAGCTGGTCTTCTGTTTCCACGCCTTCTGCTACCAGCTCATATCCGTTCTTTTCGGATATTTCAACAAGCATCTTGGTTATGGATAAGCTTATTGCACTGGTCATTATGTTATCAACGAAGCTCTTATCCAGCTTGATTTCATCAAAGTTGATAGTATGGAGCTTTGAAAGAGTAGAATACTCTGTGCCGAAATCGTCCATGGATATCAGGCATCCTGCTTCCTTTATTTCCTGCACAACCTTTAGTGACCGTGTAAAGTCGCCTTCGAAGAAGGACTCTGTAACTTCGATGTTTATTACGCCCCTTGGGATGCTGTAGCGTTTCATAAGCTGCGCAAGCACTGTTGTAAATTCATCGTCAAACAGTTGCTGCGGTGATACGTTTACGGATATGCTGACCGGGTTATTGACGCAGTATCTTGTTCTCATAAAGTCGTTGTAGTCTCTGAAAACTGCCTCTATTACCATATATGCAAACTCATGTACTATTGACATGCGCTCAATACGGTTGATAAAATACCACGGTGAGAGTATTCCCTTTTCTGGATGATTCCATCTAGCCAAGGCTTCAAGCTTAGCTATCTTTTCCTTTTTGAAGTCCACTATTGGCTGATAATACATTATGAATTCATTATCGTAGAAAGCCTTTTCAATTTCATTTTCCCATCTGTGCTCTTCTACGATATCGTCAATCATCTTCTGGTCGAAAACGCACAGCTCATTTTTGCCTAGCTTTGATGCGTTGGTATTGGCGATTTCAGAATACATTATTATTTCATCTACGCTTGCTGAATGCTTAGGCGCATACGCAATTCCGGAGCTTATTGAAAGGTTGTATATTCCACCCCTTATAAGGGAGGCTTGCTTGATAAACTTGCGGGATGCGTTCTCTATCTGTGTTTCCACGGTGTATGGCATAACCACCATAAAGTCGCCGTCGCCTGTTTTGGCTACGAGCGCGTTATTCGGCGAATACTCCTTAAGGATAGTAGCGAATATTTTTACGCAGTCGTCGAAGGCGTTCTGTCCGTATATATCCTTGGTATCTTTTATATTTTCAATGGAAAGGGTAATGACACCGTATTGGCTTGATGAAATATCGAGGGATTTCATGCCGTCTATAAGTCCGTCTCTGTTAAGTAATGTAGTAAGGCGGTCATGGGTAGCCAAATATTGCAGGCGAACTTCGTTTTTCGCCTCTTCTGTTACGTCGCGCAGATATACTATCATTCCCTTATCAACATCAGACCTGTCAATAGGACTGATGCTCAGATTCAGCGTAACGGTTTTATTGCTGTCTGTTGTGAGCTTAAGCGGAAGGTTTTTAACGAATATTCCCTTGCGTGCCTTTGCAACCTCATATGCAACACAGGATGAGAAGTTGCTGGTGTCTGTTATGCTCTTTACGGTGGATGGGAATTCAGAGCGCAGTTCGTTTTTGGCAGGACATTGTGCATCCAGGCATTTTGTTCCGGATGTCTTAAAGCAAAGCACATTGTGCAGCTTTTTGCCAAGAAGCTCCTGCTCTTTTACTTCAAATAAGGCCAAAGTCGCAGGATTAACGAAGGTGATGTTGCCGCTCTTGTTCAGGCCGATAATCGGATCGTTTAATGATTGAACTATCTGTGATGAATATGCGCCGCCGCCCCTGCTTGCGCTTCTCTTTGCTTTTCCGCTGAATATTGAAAGCAGAATAAACAAAAAAGTTATTATTGCAATCATAGGAACAACAATGCTCAGCGGAACTGGGTCGTTCCAGCTGATTTCCTTAAGCATATCCAGGAATCTGTCAACTGAGAAATCCGGGGCGTATAAGGAGGCAGCATATGCGGCCGAACTCACCCCATACGCAGCAAAAAGCGTTAGTGAGAAAATGAAAGCAATTATATACTTTTTACCCTTTTTCATAATACCCTCTCTCCATGGAATTTTATTTTAATACACACTTTGTATATAATACACCTATATAATATATATTAAACAATCTAAGCCTTTTATACAATACTTTTTAAGTAATTTAACGGATTATTTCGTCGTAAGAACCCTGGTAAACATAAGGATTGTATTCGAACTTCCACCATTGGTTTTCAATGGGTGAAAAACCGGCCTGTATCATAAAATCACGCAGAAGCTCACGGTTATATATCTGCTCTGCGCTAAGCCCATCGCACATATACGAACTATAGTCATCAAATACCATATAGCTGCCGCCCATATCTATTGGATTTCCGCTGATATCCACTAAACTTACATTCACGGCCTGTGCGCGGATATATAGCCTGTCGGAATCATAGGTTAAATAATCCTGTTTTAATGCTATTTTATCAATGTCTTTGTAGTATTCTTCTTTTCCTGTAGTATCCTCTACATTATTGAGCCAGTCTCTTATCTGCTCGAATGCTGCAAGAGGGCGGTATGCTTCATATACTATCAGCTTTACTCCGTGCTGGCTGAGCATATCATTTGCAGTTACCAGTGCCTTTGCAACATCTGGCTGTGTTATTATCTGGTTGGCTTCGTATCCTTCCAGCGCTTCTCCTAGAATGTTGTCATCTGTTGCAAATTTTATATCCGCTTTAATATCATAATTATAGTCAGACAAATATACCAGACTGCCGTTTCCGATGCTTTCATATGGAAGCTGCGCTATCACAGGGTTTTTCGCCGGGTCAAGCCAGGCAATCAGCGTTTCAATGTTTTCTCTGCTTATCGCGGTGCATCCGTTGGTTCCCTTTTTGGGGCTCGTCCATATATGCAGGAAAATGGCGCTGCCTGCTCCTGATACTCTTTCGGGATTATATCTTATCTCGACGGCTCTTGCAAAGGCCGCGATATTGAGATTGCTGTATTGTTTCCAGTCCGGGTCTTCAATTGACCCTTCCTTAACATAGGTATTGTAGTATACTGAGTTAGGGTCTTCTACCCATATATCGCCATCCTCTGTTGCGCGCCATGGCCACATTGTTCCTACAGGCGGTGTATCTTTTCCGAACGCATAGCCCAGCTCATAGATTCCTTCCGGGCTTTTGCCGTCGCCTTCAGCTTCCTTGCCGAGCCCGTTTTTGCCAATCTGCACATCAAAAGGGCCGTAAACAATCTGCCACATTCCGTTTTCCTGCTTCTCCATAAGGTACATTTTTTCGTCACGCTGGCCAACGCCAACAAAAATAAGCTGCGTACTTTCATCAGGGATATCCTGATTTATTAACAATCCGTTAAGTGAATACTTGGAGATTGAGCCAATGTCGAATACTTCTGGAGCTATTTCGGGTTCGTCAGTTGGCACCGGTGTGGCTTCTTCGGCTTTTTCAGTTGCATCAGTATTCACTGCTGCTGTATTTTCAGCGGCAGATTCATCTTCAGCAGATTTATTATTTGTACAACTGCTAACCAGCAATAAAACTGAAAGCAGGATTAATGCAAATTTTTTCATACCCTTTATTTTAGCAAATACTTATAACTAAGTAAACATGAAATATAAAAAAACACACTGATTGTGTGTTTTACAGCGGCATATTCCGCAACATTTAAAAATTGTTCATAAGTATATTTGAGTAATTTGTCTTTTTATTTAGCAGGTGTTCGGCTGCCGGGTTTTTTAAGAGGTATATCTGTCGAGCAGATGGGGCATTCATTGGCATCATAGCTAATGACTTCCGTCGTAAGCACAGCATGCTGTTTATATCCGAAATCGACCTTGCCGTTGCTTCTATCTACCACCAGGCCTACGCCTGAGATATTCGCTCCGGTTTCTTTTACGAGCTCAATCACTTCAAATACTGACCCCCCGGTTGTAACCACGTCTTCTACTATCAGTATGTTTTGCCCGGGTGCCATATCGAATCCTCGCCGTATGGACATTATGCCATCTGTTCTCTCGGCGAATATATTTCGCGCGTTTAGCTTGCGCGCCACTTCATAGCTTAGTATTATACCCCCCATTGCAGGGCCGATGACTACATCAATATGATCGTCCTTGAATGCTTCGGCTATGTCAGATGCTATTTTTTCGCTGTATTCCGGGTATTCAAAAAGCCTTGCGCATTGCATATACGTGTCACTGTGCCTTCCTGATGTAAGTAAAAAATGTCCCTTTTGAATAACTTTTATTTCTTCGAATATTTTCAGAACGATGTCTTTGTCCATGTCAATATGCCTTTCTCTTTATTTGGTTTTTAGCTGCCCTATTATATCCGCAATATTCTTGATGCCCATTTTGTCCGAATATTCCTTAAGGCCTTTAATGACTCTCATTGTGGCATCAGGATATACTAGATTCATAGTGCCTACCATTACTGCGCTTGCCCCGGCCAGCATAAAGGCCGCAGCATCCTCGCCTGAGGATATTCCGCCCATGCCGATTATAGGTATGTCAATTACCTGTGCTACGCTGTAGACCATGCTTAAGGCGACAGGCATAATAGCAGGGCCTGAAAGGCCGCCTGTTATATTTGCAAGTATAGGCCTTTGCTTGTATACATCTATTGCCATTCCTTTCAGGGTGTTAATCAGCGATATGCCGTCCGCTCCTGCGTATTGCGCGGCGATAGCAGTGGCTGAGATATCAGCAGTATTTGGAGAAAGCTTTACAAACATTGGCTTTTTGCATACGGCTTTGCAGTTGGTCACTATTTCTGTAACAGCCTGTGGATACATGCCGAAGGATGCACCGCCCTCTGACACATTAGGGCAGGATATATTAAGCTCAATGAAATCTACAGGAGCATCGTTTAGCTTGTCTAATGCCTGGCAGTATTCATCAATTGTGCTCCCTGCCACATTGGCAAAAAGCACGGTATCCAGGTCTTTTAATTTTGGCATTTCTTCCGCAAGGAAATAATCCACGCCCGGGTTTTGAAGGCCTACTGCATTCAGTATTCCGGAGGGTGTCTCTGCTATTCTTGGCGAGGGATTACCCAGCCTTTTTTCCACAGTTAATGCCTTCAGTGCTATTCCTCCCAATTCTGAAAGGTTAACATATTGTGAAAATTCCTGCCCGAATCCGAAGCAGCCGGAGGCCGCAATAACAGGATTTTTTAAGGTTATTCCGCAAAGTTCCGTCTTTAGGTTGACCATCTACAGCACCACCTTTCCTATATCGAAAACCGGGCCGTCCTGGCAAACCTTTTTGTAGTCTTCTACGCCATCCTCGACCGTTTTGCATACGCAGGTTTTGCATCCGCCGATGCCGCAGCCCATTCTCTCCTCCATGGATATATAGCACGGTATATCATATTTGCCCATTATAGACTGGAGCGTGCGGAACATGGGTGTGGGGCCGCAGGCGCATACTGCGTCAAAGTGCTCAGTTTTAAGCATGTTTTCTAGGGTATCAGTAGCGAACCCCTTTTTGCCTGCAGAGCCGTCGTCTGTATGCAGGTAAAGATCGCTGATAGATTTGAATATGGGAAGCTGGTAGGCATGCTTTTTGCTTCTGAAGCCTAGGAAAGACGAGAAGTGAATTTCAGGGTACTTTTCGATAAGGTATCTTAATGGAGCAACGCCCAGTCCACCGCCTACGACTGCTACCTTTTTTGCATCCTTATGCAGAAAGAATCCTCTTCCCACAGGGCCGACTATGTCAAGGATAGTATTGGGCGGAAGGGAGCATAATACTTTTGTTCCCTCTCCGTATGCCTGTATTATGAGTTTATATGTTGATTCTGATTTGTCTACTGTATTGATGCTGATGGGCCTTCTCATCAAAAGATCCGGCCTTTTAGGCACCTGAATATGAATAAACTGCCCGGGAACAACGTTTTTTTTGGCGTTGGATGCCTCAATAACCAGCTCATATGTATCTATAGCTACTTTTTCCGTATAAAGAAGCATTCCCTGCTCGTGTTTTGTCATTTTAAGCTTCCTTTCTCAATTTATATCTAGAATACACTAAAAGTATTAATCTGTATATATTTCGTTCAGTGCAACGGGTATGATATCTTTTTCCTCCAGATTAAGCTTAAGTGCCTTTATCAGAGCTCCCAAAGTATCCACTGAGGTGATGCAGGGTATCTTGTATTCAACGGCCATTCTGCGCACCCTGAATCCGCTGCGCTTATTGTCCCTGCCTTTTGTTGGCGTGTTGACAATCAGCTGTATTTTTTTGTCCTTTATCAGGTCCTGCAGGTTGGGGCTTTCGTCGAAATAGCATCCTGTAGTGGAGGCGGGCACATAGCCTGCATTAAGTGAGTGCGCTGTTCCTGATGTGCCGTAGAGAGTATAGCCAAGCATTACTAAATCCTCAGCCATAGGAATCGACTCCTGCTTGAAGCTGTTGGATATAGAAAGCAGCACACCTCCCGCTTTCGGTATGCTCATTCCGGCAGCAATTAAGCCTTTGTATACGGCCAGCTCAAATTTTTTGTCCACTCCCAATGCTTCCCCGGTTGATTTCATTTCGGGGCCTAATGATACTTCGAGCTCCGGAAGCTTTTCAAAGCTGAATACAGGAACCTTGACTGCATAGAAATCTCTCTTAGGGAAAAGCCCTGTTCCGTAGCCGGATGATGCAAGGCTTTTGCCCATCATGCAGTTGGTCGCAAGCTCTATCATAGGTACGCCGGTTACCTTTGATATATAGGGTACTGTCCTTGACGAACGGGGGTTAACTTCAATTACATAAAGGTCATTTTTGTACTCAATGTATTGTATATTAATCATGCCCAGCACATTAAGCGCCCTGCACAGTTTATAAGTCGTATCAATGATCTTTTGTTCCATGGCGTCGGATATTGTGTGAGCAGGGTATACGGATATAGAATCGCCGGAGTGCACGCCCGCCCGCTCAATATGCTCCATTATGCCGGGAATTAGTATGTCTTTTCCGTCGCATATTGCGTCAACTTCTATTTCTTTTCCGGTCAGGTATTTATCTACAAGTATGGGGTGCTCTTTGGTGCCGTACCTGTTGATGATGGACATGTATTCCTCTATGTCGCTGTCTGAGTAGGCTATCTCCATTCCCTGGCCGCCAAGCACGTACGAAGGCCTAACCAGCACAGGGTAGCCCAGCTTCTTCGCGACTGCCAGCGCTTGTTCGGCAGTGAATACAGTTGTTCCTTCCGGACGTGGTATATTCAGGCTTTCCAGCAGGTTTTCAAACTGCTCTCTGTCCTCTGCGGCGTTTATATCATCAAGTGATGTGCCTAGGATTTTGTATCCTGCCTGCTGCACGTATTTAGCCAGCTTTATTGCTGTCTGTCCTCCGAACTGCACGACAACGCCCTCGGGCTTCTCCTGCTCTAATACGTTCCAGACGTATTCAGGGGTCAGCGGCTCGAAATAGAGCCTGTCGGATGTATCAAAGTCTGTGGATACAGTTTCGGGGTTATTGTTTATGATTACCGTATCGTAGCCCAACTCTTTCAAGGCCCAAACGGAGTGGACGGAGCAATAGTCAAACTCCACACCCTGGCCAATCCTTATGGGGCCTGAGCCAAGCACTACAACCGATTTGTTTCTGCCGGTGTCTGCTTCGTTTTCAGCCTGATATGTTGAGTAATAATAGGGGCTTACAGCGTCGAATTCTGCGCCGCAGGTATCCACCATTTTGTAAGTAGGAATGATATCCCACTCTTTGCGCATATCGCGGATTTTCTGTTCGTCGATTTTGCACCATCTGGCTATTGCGCTGTCGCTGATGCCGCGCTCCTTCAGTGAACGCAGATATTCTTTATTCAGCAGAGATGCGCCGTCTTTTTTCAGCTTTTCTTCTGTCTTCACCAGCTTTTGCAGTTTATATAGATACCATCTGTCAATTTTGGTTATGTCGAATATATAATCCGGGGTGACTCCTCTTCTTAAGGCCTCCGTAACCACAAAAATTCTCTCATCACTTTTCCAGTGAAGCAGGTTTTTTATTTCTTCATCTGAATATTTTTTTGCGTCTTTAAATTCCAATGAATCAAAATCCAATTCGAGAGAGCATATTGCTTTCATAAATGCTGACTCAAAATTCGCGCCGATGCTCATAACCTCGCCCGTTGCCATCATTCGAGTGCCTAGGGTTTTTTGCGCAGTTGTGAATTTGTCAAAAGGCCATCTGGGGAATTTCGCGACAACATAGTCAAGTGTGGGCTCAAAACTCGCGAATGTTTTACCTGTTACGGAGTTTACTATTTCGTCCAGCCCGTATCCTATTGCTATTTTTGTTGCGACCTTGGCTATGGGGTAGCCAGTTGCTTTGGAAGCCAGAGCTGATGACCGGGAAACACGTGGATTAACCTCGATTACGCCGTATTTCATGCTGTCGGTGTCCAAAGCATACTGCACATTGCAGCCGCCCTCTATTTTAAGGGAGCTTATTATGTTTATAGCAGATGTCCTAAGCATTTGGTACTCGGCGTCGCGAAGTGTCTGCGAAGGCGCAACAACTATGGAATCCCCTGTGTGTATGCCTACTGGGTCGATGTTTTCCATGTTGCAAACCGTTATGCAGTTGCCCTTGGAGTCCCGCATAACTTCGTATTCTATTTCCTTGTAACCGGATACACTTTTTTCAATAAGGCACTGGGATGTTCTGGAGTAGCGCAGCCCATCGCTTGTTATCATGGCCAGCTCCTTGGGGTCTTCCGCTATTCCGCCGCCGCTGCCGCCTAATGTATAGGCCGGGCGTACTATTACAGGGTAGCCCACCTCGGCTGCAAATTTCAGAGCCTCATCTACATCAAATACTATGTGAGATTCTATTACCGGCTCACCGATTTCAAGCATCGTCTGCTTGAAGGCGTCCCTGTCTTCGGCCTTGTATATGCTTTCTACATTTGTGCCCAGCAGTTTTACGCCGCTTTGCTCCAGAAAGCCGTCTTCATAGAGCTCCATTGCCAAATTCAGCCCTGTCTGTCCACCAAGTGTTGGGAGCATTGAGTCAGGCTTTTCTTTTCTTATTATGTTTTTAATTACTTCCTTTGTAAGGGGTTCTAAGTATACGCTGTCTGCAATATTCAGGTCAGTCATTATAGTTGCGGGATTGGAGTTGCATAGCACTACTTTTATGCCTTCCTCCTTAAGTGCCCTGCAGGCCTGTGTACCTGCGTAGTCAAATTCCGCGGCCTGGCCGATGACTATCGGGCCGGAACCTATAACGATGACTTTTTTTATATCTTTATTAAGCGGCATTTATATCTCCTTGCCTGTACTATGCTTTGTTCAGCTTGTCTATGAACTCATCAAATAAATACGATGTGTCCTTTGGCCCGGGGGATGCCTCCGGGTGGAACTGCACTGTGAAGGTATCGTGATTTTTATATTTTATGCCTTCAATGGTCATATCGTTCCAGTTTCTGTGGCTTATTTCCATATCATCGGGCATGGTTTCCTCCACTATGGTGTAGCCGTGGTTTTGAGATGTTATAAAAATTCTGTCCTTCTCAATATCCTTTACAGGATGGTTTGCTCCTCGGTGTCCATAGCGCAGCTTTTCTGTGTCCGCTCCGCAGGCTAAGGCCATCAGCTGGTGCCCCAGGCATATGCCGAAAATCGGCTTTTTGCCGATTAATTTCTTCAGTTCTTCTATGACGCCCCCGTTATCTTTTGGGTCTCCAGGGCCGTTTGTCAGCATTATTCCGTCCACCTTGTCTTCCAGGATTTCCTCCGCCGTTACACTGGCTGGGTAAACAAAGAGGTGGCACTTTCGTTTTCTCAATGAGGACAATATGGATGCCTTCAGCCCGAAATCGATAACTGCGACTTTAGGCCCTGAGTTCGGCACAACGAATTTTTCGTCGCACGTTACTTGCTCGACAGGCTTTATATTGATATATGATAAAGCCTTTTTAATATCATCGTCAGTAGGCTCGTTCTGGCATATTACGCCGCGCAGTGTGCCGTGGTCGCGGATTTTTCTGGTAAGTGACCGGGTGTCTATGCCCTGTATTCCCACTATATTGTGCTTTTCCATGTAATTATTTAGGCTGCCTTCACTGTGCCAGTTGCTTGGCACTTCGCAGAGCTCGCGCACGATAAAGCCCTTAACCTGCGGGTGCTGCGATTCGGGGTCTTCCCAGTTGACGCCATAATTGCCTATTAAGGGGTATGTCATCATCACTATCTGACCGCAGTATGAAGGGTCGGTTAATACCTCCTGATAGCCTGTCATGCCGGTGTTGAAAACAACCTCTCCGACAGTATCAATTTTGGCTCCGAATTCCTGACCCTGATATACTGTTGAATCTTCCAGTACCAGATATGCCATGTATTTGCTCCTTATTATCCTTTTAGTTTATCCAAAGCGGCTTTTATATCCATCTTCATTGATGCAGTGGCATCGTAGGCTGCCTTGGCGAAATCGTCAGTTTTTTCTTTCTGCCATGCTCCAATTATTCCTCTTGATGAATTTATTATCCCGCCGATTCCGTTATCGTCGAACATGCCAGCGATGTCTTCAGCGCCGGCGCCCTGCGCTCCGTAGCCAGGGATTAAGAAGAATGTATTTTTCATTCTTTTTCTTAAGGATACTCCTTCCTCTTTATGTGTTGCGCCTACTACTGCGCCAATGGAATTGTATCCGTATTTGCCGGGTTTATTGCCCCAGTTTATTACAAGGTCTGCACATTTTTCATATATCTTATCCCCGGACTCAGTCACTAAATCCTGCAGTTCAGAGGAGGAAGGGTTTGAAGTCTTTACAAGAACGAAAAGGCCTTTATCGCTTTTTATGCATTCATCCAGAAAAGGCTGCATGCCGTCGGTGCCGAAGTATGGGTTTACGGTCATAAAGTCAGCATTAAAAATATTACTGCCAATATGCGCTGATGCGTAGGCTGTGCAGGTTGAGCCGATATCGCCGCGCTTTACATCGGCTATTACAATAAGTCCTGCTTTGTGGGCGTATTCTATTGTTTTCGCATATGCTTCAATTCCCGGTATACCGTACTTTTCATAGTATGCTATCTGCAGCTTTACACTGGGAACCAAATCGCAGAGAGCGTCTATCAATATTTTATTGTATTCATAGATTTTATCTGCGCATTGCTGAAGATTATTTTCATCAATGTCTTTTATAAAGGAGGGCGGCATTATTCCGATGTGGGTATCCAGCCCTGCGCATATAGGAGCCTCTGTTTTTAGTATTTTATCAATAAGTTTATCTGTGATCATGGTATCTCCTGTAATTTCATACATTATAGCAAATGTATAATTATAAATCAAGATGTATATTATGCCTTATATACAATAGTGCCTTTTACTATGGTCGTGTGAACCTGCCCTTTTACTTCCCATCCGTCAAAGGGGTTGTTTTTGCCTTTTGATACGAATGCGGCTACGTCAATACTGTGCTTTTTGTTTTCGTCGATTATTGTAATATCTGCGTCTGCGCCGATAGACAGCGAACCTTTTGATATGTTCAGTATTTCTGCCGGTTTTGTGCACATCAGCTCGACCAGTTTGTCCATTGATATTTTTCCGGTTTCTACAAGATTTGTGTAGCATAATGAAAACGCCGTTTCAAAGCCGGATATGCCCATGGAGGCCAGCTGATACTCCACCATTTTGTCGTCTATGTGGTGGGGTGCATGGTCTGTTGCTATGGCGTCAATTGTGCCATCTGCAATGCCTTCTATTATTGCAAGCCTGTCTTCCTCTGTTCTGAGAGGGGGATTCACCTTGGTTGATGTGTCATATTCTGCTGTCATCTCTTCCGTTCCTGCTATGTAGTGGGGGCATGTTTCGCAGGTTACTTTTACTCCGCGTTTTTTGGCGTTTCTTATTATGTCCACACTGCCTTTTGTGGATATATGGGCTATATGAACGGGTACATTAAGCGCCTCGGAAAGAGACACTTCGCGGAAGAGCATAATCTCCTCAGCTGCTCTGCTTATTCCCGGCAGTCCAAGCCGGGTGGACATGATTCCTTCGTTTACGCAGCCGCCTTCAGCCAGTTTATCTTCACAGTGGGAAATTACAGGCACTTCGAATTGCTTTGCATACTGCAGCGCGTTGTACATCATTTTGGATGTTGCTACTCCCTTGCCATCATCGGAGAAGGCGACGCACCCGGCTTCTTTCATAAGGCCCATCTCCACCAGCTCTTTGCCTTCAAGATTTTTGCTCACCGCGCCGATGGGATATACGTTAACAACGGAGTCTCTTTTTGCCGTTTCGATGATCGCTGTGGTAACAGCAGGATTGTCATTAACAGGGTCTGTATTTGCCATGCAGGCAATCGATGTAAACCCTCCCTTTGCGGCTGCTCTTGATCCGGTATATATGTTTTCCTTGTATTCATATCCCGGTTCCCGCAGATGGCAGTGCATGTCCACCATGCCGGGAATAAGAGTGAGATTTTCTGCATTGATTGTTTCTGCGTTGCCAACTGCTATATTTTCGCCTATTTCTTTTATCTTTCCATTTTCAATTAGTAGGTCTGCAACCTTATTTATCTTATTTTTCGCGCAGACTATTTTCGCGTTTTTTATTAAAAGCTTTTCCATATCTTTATATTCCTTTAGTTATTTGCCCTTGTCAGCATAAAGAGAAGTGCCATTCTTATTGCTACTCCGTTGGTTACCTGCTCGTCTATTACGCAGTTGTCGGCGGCCATAACCATTGAGCTGATTTCTGCGCCTCTGTTTACAGGGCCAGGGTGCATTATTAGCACGTCTTTATCAGCCAGCGCCACACGCCTTTCATCAATGCCAAAGAATTTGTGGTATTCCCTTATGCTGGGGAATAGCCCTGCAGACTGGCGCTCTTTCTGTATCCGTAAGCCCATAATTACGTTTGCTCCGTCTACGGCTTCATCAATCGTTCTGTCCACCTTTGCCCCCAGCTGCTCTATGCCGTATGGCATCATGGTCTGCGGCGCTGCAATGTGCACCTCTGCGCCCATTGCGCTCATACCATATATATTGCTTCGGGCAACCCTTGAATGGAGTATGTCTCCTGCTATCGCAATTTTCATTCCATCCAGTGGCCCCATCTTTTCTTGTATGGTCATTATATCGAGAAGTGCCTGGGTGGGGTGCTCATGCATTCCGTCGCCTGCGTTTATTACGCCTGCTTTCACATGCTTTGCCATCAGATGCGGCGCCCCTCCCATTGGATGGCGCATTACCAAAATGTCCACTTCCATTCTGTCCAGTGTTCTTGCAGTATCAAGCAGCGTTTCACCCTTTGATACGGAGGATGAAGATGCCGATACATTTGAAGAAGCAGCAGACAGGTATTTGCATGCCAGGTCAAATGATACTCTTGTACGTGTTGAATTTTCATAAAATAATGTGACTACCGATTTTCCCTGCAGATGCGGGGTTTTCTTGTTGCCAGAAAGCAGTATTTTTTTCATCTGCACTGCCGTCTGCAGTATCTCCTCTATTTCGCTCCGGGAGACACCCTCTAAGCCTAATAAATCTTTCCTTTGCATATTTCCTCCAGAAATTGTTTTCACTAGTTTATAATTCTGCTTAAAAACAGCATTTGGTATTTCTAAGCGCAATTATAATAATGGAGGAGGCATTAGCCTCCTCCGAAAATAAATTATTGATTATCTACATGTTCAGGCAATACTAAGTTTAGTATTATTCCAACAAGTGCAGCCAATGCAATGCCGGATACTGAGAAGGCATCATTGATTTGGACTGTAACGGCTATACCTGTCACGAGTATTATAGATAGTATCAGCAAGTTACGGCTCTTCGTGAAGTCGACCTTGGCTTCTGCCATCGTACGGATACCGATAGATGCTATCATACCGAAGAGAACGAAGCTCATTCCGCCGATAACAGGCTGTGGTACAGTTTTCAGGAATGCACCGAAGAAACCAAATATTGAAAGGATGATTGCATATGTTGCTGCAACTCGAAGAGTTTTTGGGTCGTAGTTTTTAGTAACTGCTAATACACCTGTATTTTCGCCGTATGTTGTGTTTGCAGGGCCGCCGATTAATCCGGCAAACATTGTTGCGAGTCCGTCACCAATTAAGGTTCTGTGAAGGCCTGGGTCTTCAAAGAAGTCTTGCTTTACTACGGAACCATTTGTTGTAATATCACCTAAGTGCTCCATAAATGTAGCAACTGATATTGGAGCAATTGTTAATATTGCGGTCCAAGAGAATGCCGGCAGGTGGAAAGCAGGCAGCTCAAAGAATTTTGCAGTAGCAAATGGCTCGAAACTCATTAATGGCGCAACGCCTTCTGGAAGAGCAACTGTAAAGTTAAGAAGAACAGCAACTCCATATGAAACAATAAGTCCGAAAAGTATTGGTACAAGTTTAAAGAAACCTTTTGTAAAAATGGATACTACTATAACTGTAACAATTGCTGACACTGCAACAACCCATTTTGTCCATAGAACTCCACCAACAAATGATGCAGCTATATCGTTGTAAATAACTGTTGGAGCTAATGTAAGACCGATTACTACTATAACTGGGCCAGTAACAATTGCAGGGAAGATCTTCCTTATTTTTTCGCTGCCTACCAATTTTACAATTAATGCGAATACCAAGTACAGTGCACCAGCAACAACAATTGCACCGGTAGCATATTCTTTGCCTTCAGCCTGCACGATATAGGCAATGGCACCCATGAAAGCAAAACTTGAGCCTAAGAATACGGGGACTTTCCTTTTTGTTACTAAGTGGAATATCCATGTTCCGGCACCCGCTGCGCATAAAGCAACACCTACATCTAAACCAGTTAATGCGGGAACAACTATAGTTGCTCCAAACATTGCAAATAGATGCTGTAAGCCAAGAATTAGAATCTTCCAGTCGAACTTGTTTGTGGTTTTTTCACTCATTGTATACCTCCAAAAATAAATTATGAATAATAAAAAACCAAGAGTATTTCTACTCTTGGGAATTTACAATGCCAAATAGCTCCACGTTATATTTTTCGTCAAATTCAGGCATGTGGACTTTTATGATTTCATCCTTGGATGTAGGAACATTTTTGCCCACATAGTCTGCGCGGATGGGAAGCTCCCTGTGGCCTCTGTCTACTAATACAGCCAGCTGGATAGATGCGGGACGGCCCAAATCCATCAATGCTTCCATGGCGCTGCGTGCAGTGCGCCCGGTGTAGAGCACGTCATCCACCAGTATAACCTGTGTGCCTGTGAGGTTGAAGGGTATATCAGTGCCCTTAACTACGGGGTGTTCATCAAGCAGGGATAAGTCATCCCTGTAAAAGGTGATATCCAGTACGCCGGAAAGGGGACGGACACCTTCGAATTTTTCTATCTTATCAGCTATCATCTTAGAAAGAGATACGCCTCTTCGCTGGATACCGATGATAACCACATTTTCAACACCTTTGTTCTTCTCTGCTATTTCATGAGCAATTCTGCTGAGTACTCTGTTTATAGCGTCTTCGTTCATTAATTCAGTCTTGAAAAATAAATCTATCATTTACGTACTCCTTATGCAAAAAAACTCTGCCGGAAACGGGCAGAGTTTTGTAATTCAAAACGTAAATGATGATTGCATATAATCTGACTATATATTGGAAAATTATAATCTATAGTCTTATTTATCATCACCTTGCCAGCTTCTCGGAACTGATTTAAAGGTAAATTTCCAATTGATTGTACAACAGATTTATTCAAAAGTCAAATAAAAAAATACGGACGCTTTAACTTATATGCCTTAAGTGATTTTTAGTGTCCGCCGCAGCCGCCGCAGCTTTTGCATGCATGGTTAAGAGGAGAATCCTTTTGGGTCACTTTCATAACGGTTCTTATGTCGCCGGGCTCCATTTCATGAGTTTCTTCACATTCTGTAAAGTTAAGCGTCTTGTAGAAATTGACGCTTTCTTTTCTCGCGTAGACATAAACTTCGTCAGCAAGCAGCTCAAAAGCTTTGTTTAGGAGCATACGCACCAAAAGGTCGCCAATGCCTTCGCCGCGCACTTCGGGCAGCACGGCGATGCCGCCGATATAGAAGCTGCCGCCTGTTTCATAGAGCCTGCCGGTAGCGACGAACTTATCGTCCTCGCCAATCAAAAGGTGAAAAGCTCTTGCGTCATATTCGTCGAACTGGGCTTCCTCGCTAAGGCCTAGGCCAGTCACGAATACTTGCTTGCGTATATTATAGGCTTCTGAGAAATCGGACTTGCCGAAAAGCCATTTACTGTATATCATAATATGTCCTTTTATAGTTTTCGTTCCGGAGTCCTAATAATTATAAGCAGAAGCGTATATTTAGTCAATAATTATATTATGGCAGCCAGACTGGAAATAAATAATCATGTTTGCAGGGAATAGGCCGCTTGATAAGCATCTAGCACCTAAGCAGAACTGTGAATGCTGAGCCTTGGCCTTCTGTGCTTTCCACGCTTATTTTTCCCTGATGGCTGAGGGCTATTTCTTTGGCTATGGCAAGCCCTAGCCCGTACCCTGAAATAGCCTTTGAACGCGATTCATCCTGACGGGTAAATCTCTCAAAAATCCTGTTTACATCCTCCTGCCGAATGCCTATTCCGGTGTCCTGGACTCTGAGGTGTATATACCTTTTTTTGTCATAAAGAGTTGTATACCCAGCGCTCACATAAATTTTCCCGTTGTCTTTATTGTACTTTACGGCGTTGTCAATTAGTATGGATATAACAGAATCAATCAGCTTTTTATCGCCTTGCATACGAAGGCCATCAGATAACTCCACATGGAAATCAATATCCCTGTCGGAACTTAACAGTTTATACTTTTTAACATTGCGCTTTATCAGCTCCGAGACATCAATATCTTCTTTGTTTATTACAAGGGTTCCTTCGTCATTCCTTGCTATAAACAGCAGCTTTTCGACAAGTCCCTTCATCTTCAGGGCCTCTTGGTTGACATCCTCTATTAGTTCGTTTGCCTCTGCGTTATCCTTTTTCACGGCTCTTTTCAAAGCCTCCATAGAGAGCATGATGATACTTATAGGTGTCCTTAGCTCGTGGGAGGCATCACCTAAAAATCTTTCCTTTGCTTTGTAAGCTTCATTTATTGGCTTGATCGCTTTTCCTGCGAAGATATAGCCGATTCCCAATGCTATAAAGGCGCCGACTATCGTCATTATGATCATGATAGTTTTCAGGTTATCGAGGGTGGAGTAGGCGAAGGTTACATCCTCGAATATTGTGTAATATCCCACTTGCTGTTCATCTACAATAATGGGCCTTTTAAGTGCAATGTATATGCCATAGCCTTTATCTGCAAGGTCTGTTATAATCGGATGCTGGTCAATCTCAAGTTCACTGCTTATATCATGCAACTGATTATTTAGTTCAGCATCTGGGCTTTTATATCTTAAAAGTTCGCCGTCATTGGAGTAAATAAAGTAGTAACTGAACGCATTTATTGCATTCGGTATAATCACATCAAATTTATCTGTGATTTTAATTTCATAATCTTCGTAGCTGCTGGTTTCGTATTCGCTGCTAGCGTGGTCGTCGTCTTCTTCCTCGGAATCATCTTCGTATTCATAGGAGCCGTCTTTTCTTTCGCTCTCTTCGTATATTTCTCTAAGCCATTCAGAGCTCTTGATATCGAAGAGGATCTGCTCTATATCAGATTCCAACTTGTTTGTGTTATATGAGTCCAGAACCAAATAAATGGTGGCATTTAATATGACAAGAATGATTACCAAAACCAGAGTATAGACAAATGTCAATCTTAGCTGAAGCCGTCTGAACATTATACGTCCTCCATCTTATAGCCGATTCCTCTTACATTGACTATCAGCTTTTTGCCGTTCTTTTCTATTTTCTTTCTCAGCAGGCGTATATGCGCGTCAAGATTATTGGATGTCACCTCGCCGTCCATTCCCCATACACGGTCTATAAGGACATCACGGGGTATTACCTGCCCGGCATTTTCAAAGAGCATGCTGAATATTTGGTATTCTCGCCTAGAAAGATTTGCGTCAATGTTATCTATATATACTGTGTTTGTTGCACGATTCAGCGAAATGTTATCTCTTATTACGATATCATTTTTCAATGTGAGTGTGCTGCGCCGTGCCAGCACCTTAAGCCTAGCGAGAAGTTCGCGGTATTCAAAGGGCTTAATCAAGTAATCATCAGCACCCGATTCAAGGCCCATTACTTTATCATTCAATGTGTCTTTGGCAGTCAGCATCAGTATGGCGCCGCTATAGCCTTTTTCTCTTAATTTTACGCAGGTTTCAAGCCCGTCAAGCACAGGCATCATCCAATCAAGTATTATGACATCATAGACATTGTTTTCGCAATATAGCAATGCCTCTTCGCCGTCATTGGCATGGTCAACCTGATAGCCGTCCTTTACGAGCAGGCCGATAATGAGCTTTGCAATTTTCTGATCATCTTCTGCAAGTAATACTATCATTTCTTTCCTCCTGCTTAAATGGCAGAAGCGGATAAACGCTTCTGCCATTTTATTATCTCATGTTATATATCTTTAGTCACTAATTTTTTAGTCGTCGTCATCATCGTCGTCATGCTCATATTCGTGCTCGTCCTCGTGTTCATACTCATCGTCATCATCATCGTCGTCATAGCTGCTATAGCCTTGGCCTGATGCTTGGGACGATAGCGTTACTGGTGATTGAAGCTTGCCGACTACGGGAGCGCCGTTCAGTATAGAAAGCGAATGGGGGGAGTTTGCAAAAGCTGCTGTCAAATCTCTTCCTGCCTGATAGCCTTGATGAGACCCGTTGCTCCATGCTCCGATATTTGTTACGTCATATATAGTTCCGTTTACGGCTATATATGCGGGGTTTCCGTTTCGACCATCGTATTGGGAGAGCATTTCAAGAGTCCAGCCAGACTGGTTGTCGTTGGTGCCTGTGCCTGTTCCGGAGCTTGTGCCTCCACTGCTGCCGCTAGGAGAGAGGGGCTCTGCTATGTCGGCTGATGCTGCGGATATTGTATCCGGCTGCAATCCCGGAGTATCTTCGGGTAAGGGTTCTTGTTGATCTTCCGGATTTTCCAGGGTATTATATTGAGCTTCATTATCCAGCTTACCTACCACAGTCATATCATTGAGCATAGACTCAAGGTGCGGTGAATTATTGAATTCCTCTGTCAGGTCCATTCCCGCAGTAAGCCCTTGGTGCTCGCCGTTATACCAATCTTCGTATTCTGTTACGTCGTATACTATTCCGTTTACCGCGACGTATGCCGGGCGTCCGCTTTTTCCGTCGTAGAGGCTGAGTTCTGCTTCAGTAAATGAAGCGATGTCGTTTCCTGCTGCAGCCACACTTGCATTGCTCTGCAATACTTCACTGCGGCTTTCCTCCTGTTTCAAATTAGCATTAGCTGGGAAATATACTGCTAAATATGCAACTTCTAATACAAGAACAGAAACAGCTAGGATAACCATCGTGCCTAATACTATTTTTGCTATACTTTTCTTACTCATTATTGATCCTTTCAAACATATTTTAAATACACCTTTGACCTTATGATAAAATACTACATTCAAATACTGAAAATAAAATGAAAAAGTAAAATATCTAATTTTTTTGATTTAATTATAGAGAGAACCTTTCGTCATGGACTAAAACTTTTGGCACTCTAAGTGATTTTAATATCTTTCCGGCAGATTTCATCAGCGGAGATGGGCCGCAAAGGTAGTACCCTGCGGAATACATGGATATGCCGCTTTTGTCTAGCATCCTGCTGAGCATGTATTTATTAAGGTATCCCTTCTCGCCCTGATAGTCGGGCTCATCAGACACTACAGGTATTATTTTGAGGTTGGGTATTGACCTCATAGCCTGGGTTAGCTCATCTACTCGTATAATGTCAGATTTCTTTCTAACGCCCCATACCAGCAGCACCCGTCTGCTCTCGTGGGTATCTGCCATGTGCTTTATCATGCTTAAGGCCGGAGTCACGCCTACGCCGCCTACAATGAAAACTATCTGTCTTTCGTAGGGATAATTAAGATAGCTGAATCTGCCATAGGGGCCTTCCATTATGATCTCGTCGCCGGGCTTAATGTTTCCTATTCCTTTGGTGAAATCCCCCAGTTCCTTAACAGTGATTGACATTTGTCCCTGCTCAGTAGGAGATGAAGAAATTGTAAATGGGTGAAGCTCTCTGCTTTTGTCGCTTGCAAATCTGAAAAATGCAAACTGCCCGGGCATGAAATAAAAATCATCATCTATCTCAAAATCAATCCGCCACATGTCGGCAGCTTCCTGCGTTACGCCCGTTATCTTATGGCGGTCTTCAGAGGCCACCCAGAGCTTAATAACTTTGTGATAGATATAAAAGCTAGAGGCTAAAATAAAGTAGCTCATGTATCCTACAAATACCGGTAGGCTGTTTTCAACAGCAGAGGTCATCAATACGTGAATCAGGACCAGCACTAAAGCTGCTGTACTGATATTATGTATCAGCTTAAGTGACCTGTACTTCAATATACCTATGCGCGTCGTTACAGACTTTATGGGTTTCAGAATTCTTTCTAGGATTGCAGGCGTTGCCATAAGCACAACGGAGAGCGCACTGACTGCAATAAATATTATAAAAGCTATCTGACCAATGTTTGTAAGGGTGCTTTCTGAGAATACTTTTAGGTTCATATATCTGTGTATGGCGACAAATACTAGTGACACAATGGCCATCACTCCGTGGACTCTGTAAAGATGGTCCATGCCGAATATTCTTTCAATGAATTTCGGGCGAGCGCTAATAACGAACTGCCAGCTTAGCCATGTGTAGGCGTATACGCCAAGCAGCATGGAGGTAAGCCATGTCATATTTGAGTATTTGTTAGGATTTAATGAAATTAGTAATCCTGCCAGTACCAGAGGGCTTAAGAAGTAGAGTGATATATATAAGAATTTCTTCATTTAGTCTGCTCCTGATTATGATAATTAGTTTTACTAAAGGATACAGAGCGAAAATGAAAATAGAATGAAAGGATATATTCATAGAAGTACTGGTTATTATTTAATATTATATGTAGTTAAAATTATAATAACCGATTCAAATTGTTATAATATGCTAAGAATAATTATATATCCAATATTATGTAAATTTATTGTAATTACCTAGTTTTTCTAATATAATAATATCATTCATTATAATAATATAAATAGGTATTGTTATATAAAGTTTAAATACACTACTTAAAAAATGGAGTTCATATGATTTATAAGAAATTTCACATATCAAATTATAAAGCAATCGAGAAAATTGATATAAATATTAACCGTGAAATTGTTCCCTTAATCGGAATAAATGAATCCGGAAAAACTACAATTTTGCAAGCTATTCTGGCATTTGATAAAAACAAAGACAATCTTTTAAATAAAAGGCATATTGATGCAAAAAATATATATGAGCATGAAGAAAAGGAATGCGTTATATCTGCAGAATTAGAATTTAAAAATAAAGAAGAATTCGAGGATTTTGGTAAATCGATTAGCATCAATATGGATATGCCTCTTTACGATTGGATAAAGGATAAATTTGAAAATCATGAACCAATAACATTAAAAAGAGACTTTGCTAATGGAATTTTAACAAAAGAATATTCTCTTGTAGAAAAGTTTGATGAATTCGGTTCGGAACACATGAAAAAGAAGTTTATCTCAGAAATAGTAAAAAGACTTCCTAATATTCTTTATTTTGATGATTTTAGCGATAGAGTTCCAGAAGCTATTAAGTTTCCACAGAACTATGTAAACGACCAAAAGCTATCAACAGGAAAAGAACGAGAATGGCAAGAAATATTAGTTGAAGTTTTTGGAAGAGCAATTGATGCGGAATTATCGCTTGTTAAATTTATGAAACTAGACAATGATGACAAAAGAGAGGATTATCTTTCGGATGTGAATGATAAGCTGAATGAGGAAATTATCACTGACTGGGAGCATTTAAAGAAGCTTTATGAAGGCTTTGATGATGGCGAAGACAAATCTCAAAACATTGAATTAGCATTAAAGTATGATAATCATGAAAAAACTTTCCAATTCAAAATCAAAGACAGAGAAACAGAACGGAGCAGAACATTTGATATTTTAGAGAGAAGCAAGGGATTTCAGTGGTTTTTTAATTTTAATATGAAGTTGAAATATAATAGTAAGTATAGCCATCATCCAGACGATGCAATTTACTTACTTGACGAGCCAGGATCATATTTGCATTCTGCCGCACAAACTGGTCTATTGAAGAAACTAAAAGAAATAAGCAGTAGAAATACAATTATTTTTTGCACACACTCTCAATATTTGTTAGAACCTTCTGAGATTAATATTGGTAGTGTAAAAATTGTATCAAAAAATGAAGGCACTATTGATTTAACCGATTTTGGAAGCTCATCTGTTCAAAAAAGCTTGGGTGCATATACTCCCATAGTACATGCTTTGCACTTAAAATATGGTTTCAATACAAAATTCAAAAAATGTTTGCTAACAGAAGGTATTTATGATTACTATTTTTTTAGCATGTTTTTTAATTTGAGAAATATTGATATTATACCTGGACAGGGTGCGAGTCATTTAAAAGATTTGATATCAATATTAATTTCGTTTTCCGATAAATTTTTAGTAATATTAGATAATGACGAAGAAGGACAAAAAGCAAAGGCGAATTATAGTAAGTATTTCAAGCGAATCTTTGACCAAAACAGTTATATTTATGACATTAAACAAGGAGATTTTGTATTAGAAGATATATTGTCAGGATCAGATTGCGAGAAAATAATTAAAAATACCGGATGTAAAGATGTAAAAAGTGCGTTGCCTATTTTGTTTTTCGATTCTACTGATAATGCTAAATTAATTAAGAAGGAATTCAGTGAAGAAACCAAAGACAATATAACTAAAATCGAGGGAATAATCAAAAGCCATTTTAATTAATTTATAATTTAATTGTAAAATTTGTTGTTACATTTATTTTCTTTTGGGATTTGGTAAACAGGAAAAATATTCTAGCTTCCAGCCATAAACGCCTCATACGATGACAGCTCAAAATAATACTCCTGACCAAGAATAACTGCACATAGCACATCTTCATTATCGACAGTCTTAAATGTTATCCGGGCTTTCAGGCTGCCTGTACCGAAATTATATATGACAGTATCGTCCGTTATTTCATAATCCGATGTCTGAAGAGATACCGCATAATCCATATAAGTAGTCATCATATCCTCGGTAAATTCTATGGCGTTGCCTTCGGCCTTTACCTCATCGCTTAATGCACCATCAGAACCAATCATCACCCAAAAGCCAATTGCGACCTGCGAAAGGTCGGCGTTTTTCATGTATTCTTCATATGTGGTCTTCACGAAATGGTAATCCGTTGCGTTGTATGTATATGTCATAACATCAACGCCCTCAACGGTTTCGAATTTTATTTGCGCGGTGTACTGAGTGCCATCTGCTCCTTTATAGGATATCGTCCGGCCGTCTATAAAGCTGTACTCCACATTCTTGCTGCCCAAGTGATAATTGCTGTATGATGTAAATTTGTTTTCAGTAAATTTATATGCAAAGCCCAGGTTTTTGCTGTCCTCGCTTATTTCGCCGCCGCTGCCCACCATATACCAAAAGCCCTGCATTTGCTCCTTAGTTTGGGTTATGTACTGCGTCTGATATGCCAGGAACTCTTCATAAGTCACCTTGATAAAATGGTACTCGGTAGAATAGACAGTGTATGTCATTACGTCAATTCCATCTATCTGCTCGAAAGATATATCAACACTAACAATATCTCCGGTTGATGTAGTATATTCAAATGTATCTTCATCAATAAATGCAAATTCCGTATCAAAATTGGTCATTATATAATTATTGTAGGTGTCAAATTCGTTATCCGTGAATTCATAAGCAAACCCCAGAGCTTTCTGATCTTCTGTTATCTGTCCTTCTTTACCGACCAGATACCATAGCCCTTGCAGACCTCCCAATGTGTCCGCGCTTAATGTCTGGGCGGTCTCCAGCCTGTAGTCTTCCAATGTGGTTTTTTCAAAATGCATTACCGCATCGTCATACTGAAGGGTCATTACGTCAACTCCGTCAATCGTCTCGAAAATGATATTCGCTGTCGTCAGTTTGTTTCCGAAGTCATGCTCTATTGTGTCCGCATCAACAAAATCATAAAGCACTCCAAGGGTTGTTGACTGCCCGTCTATATAGACGTCAAAATGATAATCCGAGAAATTATAGGCAAGGTCTCTGTATTCATCCCCCAGCTTCCCTCCTGAGCCTACTCTTTGCCAGAAGCCCTTCATTTTGTTCCATGTTTCATTTATCTGTTTGAAGCTGTCAAGCTCGCTATTTTTAATATGACTAAAATGCTGCGGAGGGTATCCTTCTGCAAGCATCGTCATCACTTGCGTCCCAGCAATTTCTTCAAATGCTATTTCATATGGCTCGGTAGTGCCTGCCTCGCTCTTTGTGACTATCGTATTATCATCCATAAAAAATACATAGGTTTCTGAAAGCTCGGAAATGAAATTTTCATAGTACATATATGAATTATCATCTATAGAGTAATACATCCCGCTTCTGTTGAGATATGAAAATAATTGACCGTCCTGTCCACTGTACATCCAGTTGCCTTGCAGCTTTTCTTTAAGTTCTGTGCTGTCTTGATCGAATTTTACTGTTACTTCAACTACTGTGTCATAGTATTTTTTTTCTTTGCCCTCTGCTTCTTCTGCCCTTATTTCAAAATCATAGCAGCTTCCTATTCCTTCGGCGGAGTATTCATGCCTGCCTTCGTCCTGACTGCTGCATATAAGCTGCAGGCTTTGCATAAGGGCGCCGTAGAATTCAGAGACGTCCTCTATATCATCATCTGTACCATAAAATAGAGTTATTTTATTATTTTCTTCCGCTGTTTCAAAAACTATAGCATCATCATATATCTCCAGCTCATCAGGGTAGTCAGCGGGAACATCTATGCCGTTTTTATATCTGCCCTGGCATCCGGCGGCAAGTAAGGCGAGACTTACTAGTATAGCTGCTGCAAAAATAGCCTTCTTCATCTGTACCTACCTCCTGATATTTATATACTTATTATACCACTTTTATTTTGATTTATTCATGAAAGTGCTTAATTTCGAGTCGTTGCTTAGCTTTGTATTTTGATTAGTAATGCATGATGTGTCTATTGCTATAAAACCGAATAACATACTAAAAGCGGCCTTTCAGCCACTTTCCGGATACATAATTGAACCCGCAGTATTAAAAATTTTATAAAGGATTGCTTACTCTATATTTAGACCTATATTTTTTACAGCATGGGCACCTGTATTCCAACACTGAACTCTATAACAATCAGAGCAGTAAATACTGCAGCCGATACGATTGTGTAAATTACTATTTCCCGTGGCGTTGTGTCAATTACGAACCTCATAATCATAAAATAAAGTATAGCCTTCCATACAAGAAACATTATAAACAGCGTGCATATTATAAAAGCAGCCAAGATGTTTCCGCTATTTATTTCAGGAAATACCATAAGAATAGTATACAAAACAACAGTTAGCAAGTTCGGTATATAGGTGAGGCCCCATGCTGCCGCTATGTTTTTGTAGCTGAGGTCTTTTTTGAAGGCTTTCGACAGCAGCCAGAACACTGCACATACAAAGAGCCATGTTGCTATAGATAGTGCTGTTCTTAAAATTAGGCTCTCAGCATTCAGGCTGATTACGTATCTATCTTTACTTGCATAGAAGTATAAAACAGGTGCAATAACAGAGCCTAAAATTATGGTCGAGATAACTATTGTTACGGATGCTCCCAGCCGGCCTTTTTTGTCTTGCCTGCTGAAAACTTCAAGCGGGGCGAAGATTGTCTTGTACAATACATTTATCATTTTGATTTCACCTCTTATACTATTAGGCTGCTTAGCATAGCTGCGAAGCTGTTTCCCATAATAGCCCATATTGCTCCTGTAACCGGTAAGGATATAAAGCATGCTGCCCGTAATGGTTTCTCAAAGAGAAATTTTTCAATCGGCGTCAATATAGGTGCTGCTCTATTTTCCAAACTCATTACTTTGTTAATAAGCTCTTTTTTCAGCCCTTCAGGCGGGCTTGTATCGGTATCTATTGCTTTTATTAGCTTTTCCATCTCTCTATCATTCATTTTTGTTTACGACCTTCCGATTTGTAATATTCTTTTTTAAAGGATATCTTTGCCCTCTGCAGTATGCTGTCCACGGCCTTTGGCGTTTTGCCGGATATTCTGGCAATTTCCTTTATACGCATGTCTTCCATATACTTCATTATGAGCACGTATCTGTATATAGGGTTTATTGCCTTCATCACATCCAGAATTTTGTGCCGGGCTTCACTGTCTATAATTACTTTTTCTATATCAACGTCGCCTGCAAAGTCAATAAGCTCATCATCAGCCTGCAGTTCATGCTTGCCTTTGCGCATTACTTTGCGGTAGTGCTCGTTTAGCTTGTTTTTAGCTATGGCGCAGAACCATGTGCGTGAAGAACTTCTTTGGCGGAACGTATTTATAGAAAGCCATGCAGCTGCAAAGGTCTCCTGCACTATATCCTCCGTCAATTGACTGTTGCCTGCGGTTCTGGCATATATATAGGAATAGACATAGTCAAAATCCTGATTATATAGATTAGTGAAATATTCTTTCTTTTTTTTCTCATTCATCTGCATACGCATTTATTTGACAGAAAAATTCCTCTCAAATACTTTCTTGTCTCCATCATACAGCTCAAAGGTGTAGCTGCCTTTGGCAACTTTCCCGCCCTCCAGCATATACGATATCACTCCTTCCGGGCCTGTAGAGAGTGTTCCGGTTTCTTCTTTTAGCAGCTCGCCTTCAAAAATCCATTTCCCTGTATACTGCGCGCCCTGCGGGCACTCCACAAAATGAACCGATGCGTATAAAGGGCTGCCTTCAGGGATGCTCGTGCTATAGTCCTCTTGGTATTTGTTGAACGCATTTGACAAGACCAGGTATGTTCCTTCGCTTTGCTCTTGCGCAGATTTGTTATAATCGGCTGTATTTTCGATGGGGTTTTCAGCTAGAATCATTCCCATTACTGGGCCATCTCCCTTATTTACAAGCAATAGCCCTAAAAATATTGCCCCGATTATAAAAAGTGTAAGAACAGTTGTAGAGGTTTTCTTATTCATATTGAATCTCCTTGTAACATTATATTATTCTCCATAGTTAAGTTCGTCCTGAATTATGAATGCACGCATACCTGTAATTATTACAATTGTCAGATAGATAATAAGCAGGAGTAGGGCCCAGCAAACATAAGTTATTTCCGAATATCCGTTTAAGTAATTCATGATTATTGCCGGCGAAAGCATATATAGAATCTCTGTAGCTTTTGCGTTCATGCCAAGCATATTGCCAATGCTGTCAACTATCATAATAAACAGCCGCGGCATCACTATGCCTCCGATAATTATTGATGTAATCAGCGAAGTGTTCGAAGACCTGAAAACAACAGAGAACATCAATCCCATCAGGCTGAATATTGAAAGAAAGGCAGTCAGCGGCAGGACATACCTGAATGTCATAAAACCAATATTGAAACTTCCGGACATAGTTATATATATCAGTGCCAGAACCAGCACATAAACCGCAGCAAATATAAATGAAATTACAAAACTCGCAAGTATCTTGCTGGAATACACCATCTTTTTATCAATGTTTGATGTGAGTATCAGATCAAGAAATTTGGATTTTCTTTCTCTGGATAGCCCATCATGGTTCAGTGTAAGCGCGACTATGGAACCAAAAAAATTAAAGGAGAACACAACGGCCATATAGTGCATCATTCCTGTTGCTTTTACTTGCTCCGCGCTGTCTGAACCCAGAATAAACCAAAATTGAAAAAGAATCATGGCAGCCAGCATAATAACCAATCTTTTGTTAAGGCAGTTTTTAATATCTCTTTTAAATAAAGTGATGAAATTTCTCAATCAGCTTACCTCCTTAACTACTCGATTGTAGAGCGTTTCTATGCCTTGCCGCTTAACACTGAAAACCTTAACATGTTTCTCGTGAAGGAATCGCAAAACATCGGGGACTTCACTCCTATTAATTCCCGCAATTAGTAAATTGCCTTCAGCTTCAAAGACATTTTTTCTGGATATAGCCAAAAGGCGGAATACTTCGCTGTCCAAGCCTCCGGTCTCTATCTCATAGCTGCTGCCGCATGCCCCCTGATAGAGTAGTGTTCCTTTATCAATTACGGCTATGGTGTCGCATAGGTTTTCAAGCTCTATCAAAACATGCGAGGAAATAAATATTGTGCATCCGTTTTGTTTTAGTTTTTTTACTATTCCCCTTACCTGCTGTACTCCGGAAGGGTCAAGCCCTGCGGTAGGTTCGTCGAGCAAGAGTATTTCAGGCGCCCCGATTGTAGATATTGCTATCTGCAGCTTTCTTTGCTGGCCCGGAGATAGGCTATTAATTTTTTTTGCCAAATCAATCTCCATTTCAACTGCGAGCTTTTTGCTTGCATCTGCACTGCAGCCTCTTAACCCGGCAAAAAAGCTCAGTGCTTCGCCGGCATTGATATTGTCACGAAACCTTACATTCTGCGGAAGAAAACTTATTTGTCCTTTAACAGCCAAAGATCCGCTGCTTTGCTTTATTAGCCCGCTTACTATCCTCATAAAGGTGGTCTTGCCTGCACCGTTTTTCCCGATAAACCCAAATATATCACCGCATGGAACAGATACAGACATATTGTTCAAAGCTCTGAAGCTGCCGAAATATTTGCTTATATTGCAAGTTTCAATTGCTTTATTATTGTCCAATTCATCAACTCCTTCATATAGTTAGTTGCATTTATTCAAAAAATCCCCCGCTTATTTAAAAAATTGTTTTATATGGACAGGTGCTATTTTGCTAGTAAGCATGAAAGAGTATCAAATGAAATTTTATTTTTATAAGCGCATCTAAAAGGTTAAGCCTTTGAGAAAATACTCTTGGCCTATGCAGCAAAACATAAGAATGCGACATACATTACATAAAGACATATATTATTACCATTTTTGCCCGTAAATATTTATTCAATTTCATATTTGACAAAACAATGCTTTGTGTGTAGAATTTATTTGAGGTTATTTATTAAATAGTTTAACTGTGTTTGATTAAGTATTCAGGGCACACTGTGTACGCATTTTTATTTACCGTTAGCACACATAGTATAGAAATTTCAAATAATAAGTGAATATAGTATTGATATGCCAGGCGAAAATTGATGCTGCGGCGTGATGTTCGTGGTTGGTGCATTATTAAACCCCATTTGAGTACTGTTTTTAAATATCATTGTTAACCCAATAAACCTTCAATTATATATAGGAGAATGAAATGAACGAAATTAATCTGGAAAGTATGAAAATATCCGAGCTTAAGAAGCTGGCGGAAGAATCCGGCCTGGAGCTGCCGCAGAAAGCGAAAAAACCCGAGATTATTGAAATAATTCAGAAAAAAATATCTGAACTGAACGAACAGATAGAAAACGGCGGGATAGTCGTATCCAAAAGCGACACTTCAACAGAAAAAAAGAACTATAAAGAGATTGATTTTGATTCAGAATATGACTTTGAAAAAGAAGAAGAAGATTCTGATGAAAATGAAGATATAGAAGCAGTTGTATCTGGCAAAAAGCCATCCGGCAAGGGAAAAGGCAAAAAGGCCAAGGACAACGCAAGCGCAGTAAACGAAATGATCAAAAATGAAGACTGCGGAGAAGCATACGGAGTGCTTGATATACAGCAGGATGGATACGGCTTTCTGAGGTCAATTGAAAAAGGTGAAAAGGACGTTTATGTATCAATAAACCAGATACGCAAGTTTAAACTTCGCCAGGGCGACCTGGTTAAGGGCCTGACTAGGCCGGAAAAAGAAAACGAACGGTACCTTGCCATGCTCTACATTTCCGAAGTTAACGGCAGGACACCAGGAGAAATACAAAAGCGCAAGCATTTTGAAGACCTTATACCGGTGTTTCCCGATGAAAAGTTGGTTTTAGAACGCATAGAGCACCCAAATCAGATAGCTCTGAGGCTGGTTGACCTGGTTGCGCCCGTTGGCAAGGGCCAGCGCGGCATGATAGTATCACCGCCAAAAGCAGGAAAAACCACATTGCTTAAAAATATAGCAAATGCAATTTCTTCAAATTACCCTGATATACATCTTATAATTTTGCTGATTGATGAGCGCCCGGAGGAAGTAACCGATATGCAGCGCTCGACAAAAGGAGAAGTTGTATCGTCTACATTTGATGAGCGTCCCGAAAACCACTGCAGGATAGCGGAGATGGTTTTGGAAAGAGCAAAAAGACTCGTAGAGCAGGACAGGGATGTTGTTATACTGCTGGATTCAATAACAAGGCTTGCAAGGGCATATAATCTTACCGTTCCGCCATCAGGAAGGACGTTATCAGGCGGTCTTGACCCGACAGCACTTTTCAAGCCGAAGAGATTTTTCGGAGCGGCAAGAAACATAGAGGAGGGCGGCTCGTTGACTATACTTGCTACAGCCCTTGTTGATACAGGTTCTCGTATGGATGATATCGTATATGAAGAATTTAAAGGAACAGGAAATATGGAGCTGCACCTTGACAGGAAACTTCAGGAAAGGCGCATATTCCCGGCAATAGATTTGTATAAGAGCGGCACACGCAGAGAAGAAGTACTGATGACAAAAGATGAAGTTGAAACCATCTGGAAGGTAAGAAAAATGCTTGCCGGAAATCAGGAAACAGCGACGGAACAGCTGGTTGATATGATGACTAAAACTGCATCAAATGAGGAGTTTGTAATTAAGCTTAATCAGTGGCTCAGCCTAATGGAGAAGGACGGATTCAGGCAGCCTAGCAGGTAGAAATGCAAAACGAGAGTGAACAAAAGTGAACAAAAAAGTAAATAGAGATAAAATGCATATATTAATATAAATTATGTTTGAAATAAATGGTATTGTGATATAATATTATTGTTATACATTGAGGGGTTTATTAATAATTCGATTAAATTAAGAAGGTGAGGCTATGGCGAGACACAAGAAGTATTTGGGTGAAATGCTTGTTGAAGCTGGTATTATCACGAATATGCAGCTGGAAGAGGCGCTGGATATTCAGCGGAAGACCACGGGTAAAAGGCTGGGTACAATTCTTAGGGAACTGAACTATGCTGACGACCAGATAATAATGAGTGTGCTGGAGGCGCAGCTGGGCGTTCCGTTCATTGACTTAAGCAGTGTAAATATACCGCAGGAGATGATAAAGCTTGTTCCTGTTAATATTGCAAAAAAACACAAACTAATCCCTATTAAAGTAGAAAACGACCTTCTATATGTGGCTATGGAGGATCCGTTCTCATTCCTAGCTATTGAGGACGTGCGTCGTGTTGCCCGTATGGAGGTAAAAACTTTCCTTGCTAAAGCGGAGCAGATAATGACCGCCATTGAGAAACTATACAGCAGGGAACATACCGAAAAAGCTCTTAAAGATTTGTCCGTAAGCACATCTCAGGAAGAAATTGTTGATGATGTAAGCGTATCAGAAAATGATGTTGTAGGAAATGCTCCTGTTGTTAGGCTGGTTAATTCAATTATTGAAGAGGCTATAAACACGGGTGCGAGCGACATACATATTGAGCCGATGGAAGACATAGTAAGAGTACGCAATAGGACAGACGGAACTCTGCGCAAGGTGCTCGACACGCCGAAATATCTGCTGCCTTCCATTATTGCAAGAATAAAGATCATGGGAGCTATGAATATAGCGGAAAAAAGAGTGCCGCAGGACGGCCGTACTCAAGTGCACCTTTCTGGCAAGGAAATTGATATCCGTATTTCAACTCTTCCCACAATTCACGGCGAAAAGGCTGTTATGCGTCTTTTAGACAGGTCATCTTTCCTGAGGCCGAAGGCAGAACTGGGATTCACAAAGAAAAATGATGTTCTCTTTGAAGAGCTGTTGCACAACCCGCATGGGATCATTCTTGTTACCGGTCCAACAGGTTCCGGTAAGTCGACTACTCTTTACACAATGCTTTCAGAGCTTAACAAAGAAAAAGACAATATAATAACAGTTGAAGACCCGGTTGAATATCAGATAGCGGGACTTAATCAGGTTCACGTAAACATGAAGGCAGGGCTTGACTTCCCTACAGCTCTTAAATCTATCCTGCGCCAGGACCCTGATATTATAATGATCGGTGAGATTCGTGACTCGGAAACAGTTGAGATAGCGACAAGAGCAGCTATCACAGGCCATCTTGTTCTTTCGACAATCCATACAAACGACTCAGTGTCCACAATATCTCGTCTTAGCGATATGGGAATTGAGGAATTTATGCTTGCTGCTTCGCTGGTTGGCATAATAGCCCAGAGGCTGGTAAAACTTAATTGCAAATTTTGCAGCCAGCCAATACAGCTAAGCCAGAAGGAGCTGGATTACTGTAAAATAAAAGACCCTGAAAACTATACCTTTACAAAAGGCGTCGGCTGCCCTAACTGCAGCGGAACCGGCATGAAGGGGCGTACCGCTGTTCATGAAGTGCTGATGATTGACAGGCACTTAAGGGATATGATATCGAATAAGAGCTCTGTTGACTCAATGAGAGACTACGCAGTCTCAAAAGGCCTTAGCACACTGCAGGATGAATGCATAAGGCTGCTAAAAGAAGGCAGAGTAACAATAGACGAAGTATACAGGGTTGCATATTCCGGAGAGTAAAGGCTTTGAGCATGGACAGCAGCCATAAGGAGACAACATGGATACACAGGAATTACTGATTCATACTGCCACAATAGGTGCATCAGACCTTCATATAACGGTAGGTTCGCCGCCTATATGCAGACTGCACGGAAAGCTTCATCCTCTTTCAGATCAGATGATGATGCCGGCGGATACAAGGAAATTTGCAACCGATATACTGGATAGAGAGCAGTGGGAAGAGCTCAACAAAGTAGGGGAAATTGACCTTTCAATATCCGCTTCAGGAAAATTCCGTTACAGGGTAAACGTATATAAGCAAAGGGATTGCTATGCTGCTGCACTGAGGCTTGTTAAGAGCGATATTCCAAATGCGGTGGATCTTGGATTGCCCCAGACAGTTATGGACCTTACCAATAATACAAGAGGGCTGGTTTTGGTTACGGGGCCTACAGGTTCTGGTAAATCGACTACTCTTGCAGCAATGATAAATTTGATTAATTCAACAAGAGGCGAGCATATTATCACAATTGAAGACCCGATAGAATATCTGCATAAGCACAAGAAAAGCGTAATAAACCAAAGGGAAGTAGGAAGAGACACGCATTCATATGCTAACGCTCTGCGTGCTGCTCTGCGCCAGGATCCGGATATTATACTTATCGGTGAGATGCGCGACCTTGAGACAATAGAAATTGCCCTCAGAGCGGCAGAAACAGGACACTTGGTTTTCTCAACATTGCATACTACCGGAGCTGCAAAGACCATTGACCGTATAGTGGACGTTTTTCCGCCGCACCAGCAGACCCAGGTAAGAATGCAGCTTTCTACATCCATTCAGGGAATAGTTTCCCAGCAGCTTATCCCTAGAGCTGACAAGGATGGCCGCTGCTGCTCAATAGAGATACTGAAAAGGTCGCCTGCAGTAAGCAACATGATTCGCGAAGGAAAGACCTCACAGGTTAACAATATTATGATGACTTCAGGCCAGCAGGGAATGATGCTTATGGATTATTCTATAGCAGGATTGTATAAGCAGGGCAAAATCTCCAGAGAGAACGCAGTGAAGTATTCTCAGGACATTGATTACCTCAATAGGCTGATGTAATATAGCGCCTTGTCATGATATCTGGCAAAGAGAAACAAGGGTATTTTAGAGCTTTGTGTTTTAAGATATCCTTTTTGATTTTTTCATGCAGGAAGGAAACAACATGAAAAAATGGCAAAATGAAGAGCTCTCATTTGAAGAGAGAGCCGTGCATCTGACCAATGCCATGTCGCTGAAGGAAAAGGCGGGCCGGATGAATACAGTTTCAGAAGCTATACCAAACCTCGGAATTGCGGAGAAGAACTGGGGTTTATTTGAATTGAGTGAAATGCAGAATATAGGTTTCCCATCAAGCATTAATATGGCTGCGACATTTAATGAGGAGCTGGTGCAGGATGTATCAGGGATCACAGATGGAGAGCAATTAGGATATGATGATTATAAAGAATGCAGCGCAATAATAAGGACTGAAAAGCTGAGCGATATATTAAAAAGATATGGCGAAGATAAATGCCTTGCAGCCAAAATCGCTGCAGCTCTAAGAGCAGGAAGTACGGAATACAAAAAAAACAGCGAAGCTGCTTATGCCATTCATATAGATATGGGGCATCATATTTTAGAAGATGACATATCAAAAAGACAGCTTTATGAAATGCTTTATTCCGCAATCGAGAACTTCAAAGAAAGCCTCGCAGCATTTATAGTTGATATCAACGCTAAGGATACAGACAGCAAAAACAGTGAAGTATTGACTATTTTAGCGAATATAGCAAGCGAAACGCAATTCCAAGGACTGATTATCGGAAAGTTGAATAACGTAGATAACAGCATATTATATGCCGCATGGGCAGTTAATAATGGCTGCCATATGTTAGCAGGCGCAGAAGAAGGTGCAATCTATAGTGCGGCGAAGAAAGGGCTGATAAAAGAGGAACTGATCAACAGCGCTGCACGCCGAGTGATGCTTGCTGAGATGCGCATTGAAAGCATGAAGCCAGATAACGGATTAACTGAAGCAAAGAAGAACGAGACAAACAAAAGGCTGGCAGCGGAAAGCCTAGTGCTGCTTAAAAATAAAAAACTGCTGCCGCTTCTGAGGGAAAATGTAAAAAAGATCGCTCTTGTTGGCCCGAACGCGGACAATGAAAATGCTATGGCTGGAACGGAGAGCAGATGCATAACTGTATTAGATGGCTTGAAGCAGGCATATAGCGGCGCTGAGGTGATCTATGCGCAGGGCTGCGGCATAGACGGATATGAAGATGAGGCATTGCTTGAAGAGGCAGTGTGGGCTGCTGAGCAGGCAGATGTCGTGATAATCGCAACAGGCTTTGAAACAGGCGGACAAAGGGGGAATTCTTTACCCCCTGTTCAGGAGACGCTGATAGATGCAGTATGCGGCGTAGGTGTGCCAGCTGTGCTGATTAATTTCTCTGACGAATGGGTAGATCTGTCTCTGCCTGAAGAAGTGTGCACAGCTATTTTGCAGTGCTGGCATCCGGGCATATTCGGCGGCGAAATAATAGCGGGCATGCTGTTTGGCGGATTAGTGCCGTGCGGCAAGCTGCCGGTGACATTCTATAAAGATATTGAAGGAACGGGAAGAACAGGGTATCCTTCCTACGGATATTATGAAGGCGAGCCGTTATATCCCTTTGGTTATGGGCTAAGCTATTCGTTTGTTGAATACTATCGAATTTATCTTTCGGAGGCAAAGATAAAAGCAGGAGAAGACATCACTGTCACTATATTTGTAAAAAATAAGGGCAGATATGAAACAAAGGATGTAATTCAGGCATATATTGCAGACGAGGAGTCAAAAGAGGATTTGCCGCTTATAAGGCTGGCTGCGCATAGAAAGGTATTCCTTCCGATTAATGAGGAAGTGAAGGTGTCTCTTACGATAGAAGCTAGGCACATGCAGATTATAAAAGAGGACGGAAGCAGGATTATTGAGCCGGGAAGGTTTTCTATATATTTAGGCGGGGGACAGCCGGATGATATCACGGCGGCTCTTTACAGAAGAGATTGCCTGCATATAGGATTTTTGGTAGAATAGTTTTTATGATGCAGAATAAGCAGGTAGTTGATGTGGAGATAAGAAAAGCGCTGAAGGAAGACAAACAGCAGATATCGGCAATAAGACCGTTGGTATACAAAAACATGATTGTATCCGGGCTGCGTCAGTGGGATGATGAATATCCTTCTGATGAAATCTTATTCGAAGATATTGACAGAGGAGAAATGCTTATTGCTTTGATTCGGGGTGAAATAGCCGGCTATGTCACTGTAAATAATGATATACCAGCTGAATATGACAGCGTTGATCTGCAGTATAATTCCGAAATCTGCATACACAGGCTGAGTGTAAACCCGAAATTCCAGCGCAAAGGGGTTGCGTATGCATTAATGGAATATATCCACAGAATGTGTCTTCAGCAGGGGCATACTTCGATATGCCTTGATACCGCCGAGGAAAACACCGCTGCGGTTAATTTATATAGTAAACTGGGCTATGAAGCCCGTGGCTATGTTGCTTTCGGCAGAAGGCCGAATTATAGATTCCATGTGATGGAGATATCACTGCAGTAATTTAAAGAAAGGACAGCAGATAACCTTGAGAGTACTAATGCTTGAAAAAAAACCGGGAAAAGAAAAAGTGGATTTCTGGCACCTATTAGGGAAGCAATGTGAATTGACAATAGCATTTGAGCAATACCCGAAAGAAGAAAAGGAATGGATATTCATAGCTGAAAGTTATAGCTTTACAAGCATATTTCTTCAGGTTCTCAGCATCAATGAAAATGCGGCTATATCACTGAACTTGGCAAGGATAATCAATGAATATCAGTATGATGTGTATGTAGTAGGCGGTTGTGAATCTGCTATCGAAAGAGCTGCAATAAGAGAATTTGCAATCAGTAATAAAAAATATATTATTGCTAGTGAAGGAAACTTCCCTGACGTGAATGAGAGCAGCCTAGCCAAAAGAAAGAAAGCAGGCTATTTGGCAGGCGCATCCTATTATCTTTCATGCGGCAGTGCATCCGATGCCTACCTTTCATCATATGGGGTTAATATGAGCAGGGTGTTCCGCTACAATTACGCGGCCTTTATGGAAAAAGATATGCTGCAGTCCACGCCTATAACAGACATAAGGAGAAAAGCGCTGATAAAAAGATTTCGCCTAAGAGGCAGTGTTTTTATCTCAGTGATTGACTTTACGGAGGAGCAGGGCATAGACCTTCTTCTTGAAATATGGAAACTTTCAGGCATTAAGGAAGCAGACCTTTTGATTGTGAGCGATGCAAGAAAGCAAAGGAAATTATATAAGATGGCAAGGGACCTTGCTCTTAACAATGTGGTTTTGCTGGACTATCAGCCAAAGGAAATGATAAGAGAACTGTACAAGGTATCGAATGCTATGATATATCCTGCAAGATACGATAGATGGGGAATGCAAGTGGTGGAGGCATTGAGTACGGGAACACCTGTGATATCATCGTATAATGTAGGCTCAGTTCACGATCTGGTGCACAATGATAAAACAGGATACATCCAAAGCATTGACGAACCGGCGGCCTGGGGCGAAAGAATGCGAGAGCTGATGAGGCGCGATACCCTGCTGAAGAAGATGCGCGAAAATGCTTTGTCATCTATGAGGCTCTATACTGTGGAGAGCAGGGTTAAGACATATATTGATGTATTTAAAAAGTGCGCAATAGCGCAAATTAAAAGACAAGGAGGCTAATATGCAAGGAATTGTTTATTATTCAAAAAACGGAAACACAGAAATTCTGGCAGAATTAATAGCTGAAAAATTGGGTGCAAAGCTAATAAAGCTGGAGGAAACAAAGAAACGCAGAGGTATAATAGGATTTATCAAGAGCGGCTATCAGGCAGTAAACAAAAAATGCTCAGAGCTCATCGGTACGCCTTGGGAGGAGATAAAAGAATGCGATGAAATATATTTGTGCACACCAGTTTGGGCTGGCAGCAGCACGCCTGCGATGAATACATTTATGGAAAAAGCGGACTTGAAAGGCAAAACTGTAAATATTGCTACAGTAATGGCAGACACTAAGCTCGAGGGAGCACAAAGAGTGCATGAATACATGAAAAGTGTGTTAAATGAAAAAGGCGCAGCAGTAAAGAACTGCATAGCCCTTAGTGGAACTTCGCCATTGAAACAAGGCGAAAGACAACATATCCAAGCACAATTTGAGAAACTAGTATAATTTCTGCTATATTTTATTATCAGTTATATCTAAGGCGTCTGGCTGTCTATCAATAGGAGTCAGATGCTTTATTTTTCTTCTGTATTCCCTGAATGCAAATATGATTACCAAAGTTACAGTTATAACCTCTGAGATTGGGAAGGCGAACCATGTTTCGCGGAGGCCGAAGGCGCGGCTGAGGATGATAGCGGCAGGAATTATTATTAGAAGCTGCCTGGTGATTGAGCCTATCATACTGAGGTATGCATCTCCGATAGCCTGAAAGAAAGTGGATAAAACTATACTTACGGCAGCCAGAACAAAGCAGCTGCTTATGATTCTAAAGGCAGGAACGCCGATTTTCGTTATACTTTCTGTCACGCTGAATATGCTGAGTATCTGCCTTGGGAAGAACTGGAATGCCGCAGTTCCTACAAGCATTATGGAGACAGCTACAATTAAGCCGACTTTAAGAGTTTTCAGCACCCTTTCTTTGTTTCCGGCACCGTAATTATATCCAAGCACCGGCATCATTCCCTGGCATAGGCCGAAAACTGGCATAAATATAAGCGACTGAGTCTTGAAGTATACTCCAAGGAGAGTGTAGGCGTCATCACCGAACTGCGAAAGGATTTTGTTAAGCGCGCCGAGCATTATGGAGCCTATGCCCTGCATAACCATAGCAGGAAGACCCACAGCCATAATATTTTTTGATATCTGTTTGTCTAGATGGAATTTTTTCAGGTTCAGCTTCAGCCGGCCTTTTTTCCTGGAATATATGATAAGGGCAAGAATCAAAGACATAAACTGCCCTGCTACAGTAGCTATGGCGGCACCTGCGACGCCCATTTCCGGGAATATCCACAGGCCGAATATTAAGAATGCATCCAGTACAATGTTTGCTATCGCCCCTATTCCCTGGATAAACATAGCGCTCATCATGTCGCCTGTCGCCTGCAGGATGCTAATGAAAACCTGTGCCATAATCCTACTGATGGAGAATATAAGTATAATTGATATATATGTGGTTCCAAAGGCTACTATTTCTTCGTTCTGAGTAAACTGCGCAAAGAAAATGTGGGGAAGCTTAATGGACAGAGCAAGCAAAAATATCCATATAATGAAGCCGAAAAAGAAGCCGTGCTCAGCAGAATTTACAGCTTCGTCATGCTTTTTCTCGCCCATCCTTCTGGAAATAACGGAATTTATTCCGACACCCAGCCCAACAAAGAGCGAGATTATTATCATCTGTATGGGGAAAGCCAAAGAAACAGCTGAAAGAGCGTTAAGATTATATTTAGCAAGGAACCAGCTGTCCACAATATTGTAAAGCGACTGCATCAGCATTGAGAAGATAGCAGGCGCAGACATTCTAAATATAAGAGATGTGATTTTTGTTTGTCCTAGTTTTTCGTGGGTATTCATATATACACCTTTCAGTATTTTTTGTGCACCCGAAAAGAATACAACGAATAAAAATATATGTCAACTTATTTTAAAAGCAGATAACTACGTGATTTTATCACATAACAGAAAAAACTTTGTGATATAATATACAAAAAGATTTTAAGGAGCAGTAAACCATGGGCAAAAAGGTATTGATAGTGGGCGGGGTCGCAGGGGGAGCAAGCTGCGCGGCCAGGCTGAGAAGGCTGGATGAAAGCGCGGAAATAGTAATGTTTGAAAAAGGTGAGTATATTTCCTTCGCAAACTGCGGGCTGCCTTATCACATAAGCGGCGAGATAGAAGACAGGGAAGAGCTGATACTTCAGACGAAGGAAAGCTTTTATGAAAGATTCAACGTCGACGTCAGATTAAAAAATGAGGTTACAGCTATAGATAGAGCTGGAAAAACCGTAAAAGTCACAGATATTGAAAACGGCAGAGAATACACGGAAAGCTATGATACACTTGTGCTTTCCACCGGCTCATCTCCATTGAAGCCGCCGATACCCGGAATAGACAGCGAAAAAATAAACGTGCTATGGACCATTCCTGACATGGACGTAATAATTGAAAACCTCAAAAAAAATAATGTGAAAAAAGCCGTTGTAGTAGGCGGAGGATTCATAGGTATAGAAATGGCTGAGAACCTAACCCATGCCGGAGTCAAGGTTACAATTGTTGAGATGCTTAATCAGGTGATGGCGCCGCTTGACTGGGATATGGCGCAGATGGTTCACTTGCACCTTGTGCAAAACGGAGTGGATCTGGTGCTTGGAGACGGCGTAAAAAGTTTCGAAGAAAAATCTGGCGGAATAACAGTTAATACAAACGGAGGGAAAGCGCTGGATGCAGATATGGTTATTCTGGCTATAGGCGTTCGACCGAATTCCAAACTGGCAATTGATGCTGGCCTTGAAGTCAATAAAAGAGGCGGCATTATAATAGATGAATCCCTTAAAACCAGCGATGAAAATATCTACGCAATAGGGGATGTTGTAGATACCATAGACTTCCCTACAGGAGAAAGGACAATGGTTCCTTTGGCTGGGCCTGCTAATAAAATGGGCAGAATGGCAGCGGATAACATTGCGGGAATGAAAAGAACATATAGAGGCACACAGGGCTCGGCCGTTGCAAAAGTATTCAGCATGACAGTTGCCAACACCGGCAAAAACGAAAAGCAGCTCAAAGCACTTGGCAAGGAGATAGACAAAGATTACAAAGTCACGATTACTCACCCGGGCTCTCACGCTGGGTATTATCCGGGCGCACTTCCGCTGACTTTGAAGATGATATTTGATAAAGATACCGGAAAGGTGCTGGGGGCACAAAGCGTAGGCTATGACGGAGTGGACAAGAGGATTGATGTGCTGGCAACGGCTATTAATTTCGGAGCCACAGTATATGACCTGGAGGAGATTGAGCTTTGCTACGCACCCCCATACTCTTCTGCAAAAGACCCTGTTAATATGAGTGGTTATTACGGAGAGAATATCCTAAGCGGAACTGTTGACAATATTTTGTTTACTCAGCTTAAGGATCTGAATGAAAATCAGGTCATTTTGGATGTTCGCACAGAAGGTGAGGTGCTGGACGGAAACATTGAAGGCAGTATCAATATACCGGTAGACGAGCTGCGCGACAGGCTGGATGAGCTGGATAAAACTAAAGAGTATGTAGTGTCCTGTCTGGTTGGCCAGCGTGCACATGTGGCCTGCAGAATACTGATGCAGAATGGATTCAAGAATGTGCGTAACCTCGCTGGAGGGTATGTGAGCTATTCAATATTAAGCAGGAACTATTCAAAATAGCAACAAAAATTTAATTTATATGAATAAAGAAAAAGCCCTCTTACGGGGCTTTTTGGCATGATATGAGATTGCAAAGCAAACAAAAGAGAGATTCTACTAAAGCTATTATCTGCCCTGCAGCAAATAGCATCAAGCATAATTCATTTCATTAAGCGGTGCTTAAGCTCTATCTCATCAAATCAGCTCTAGATAGAAGTGGCACGTTCTTTTCATTTAATGAATTCATTGCCTTTTCTACATCATCAACCTTAAATACAATCAGTGCGCTCTCGTGAGGCTTGTTTACAAAGGAATAGAGATACTCTATGCTGATATCGCTGTCTGTCAGTACATCGAGAACGTGGCTCAGACCGCCCGGATGGTCGGGCACTGCTACTACAATAACGTCGTTTAGGCGAACTGTATAGCCGTGTTCCTTCAAAACTTTTGCAGCCTTTTCATCATCGCTGACTATAGTGCGCAGGATGCCGAAATTCGTGGTGTCTGCTATTGTAAGCGCAAACAGGTCTACGTCTGCTTCAGACAATACACGAGTCATTTGAGATAATCTGCCCTTTGAGTTTTCCAAAAAAACGGATAATTGTTTAATCATAATTTCCTCCTTGCGATTACAGCTTTCTTTTGTCTTCGACGCGCTTAGCCTTGCCCATGCTTCTCTCGATGGTTTTAGGCTCAACCAACTTTATATCGGCGGTTAATCCAAGAAGCGACTGTATATTGTCTTTGATCTTCTGGCGCACTTCTTCGATTTTTTTTACTTCATCCGAGAATAGTTCTTCACTCATCTCCACCCATATTTCCAGTGTATCCATATTGTTCTTGCGGTCAACTACCAGCAGGTAATGAGGCTCAATCTCAGCCATATTTGCAAGAACGCTTTCCACCTGTGTAGGGAATACGTTAACCCCACGGATAATCAGCATATCGTCACTTCTGCCCATCACTTTCTCCATGCGCACCAGTGTCCTTCCGCAGCCGCATTTATCATAACGAAGGGACGTAACATCTCTTGTGCGGTAGCGAATAAGCGGGATGCCCTCTTTGGTCAGAGTGGTGAAAACGAGCTCACCTTTCTGACCTTCTTTTAGAACTTCTCCTGTTTCGGGATTAATAATCTCCGGCAGGAAGTGATCCTCCATTATATGCAGCCCATCCTGCAGTTCGCATTCGGTGGCTACGCCTGGCCCGATAATTTCAGACAGCCCATATATATCCGTGGCGCGAATTCCTAATTTCTCTTCGATTTGCGCCCTCATCTCGTGCGACCAGGGTTCCGCGCCGAATATGCCGTATTTAAGCTTCAGGTCTTTTCGGGGGTCTATGCCCATCTCGCCTAGTACTTCCGCCAGATAAAGGGCATAGGATGGCGTGCAGGCTATTGCGTCTGAACCGAAATCCTGTAGCAGCATAATCTGCTTTTGTGTATTTCCTCCGGAAATAGGTATAACAGATGCGCCTAATTTTTCAGCTCCGTAGTGGGCACCAAGTCCCCCTGTGAAGAGCCCGTAGCCATAGGCAACCTGTACAATAGAGTCTTCTCTGACCCCTGCAGCCGAAAATGTCCTTGCCATCACCTCCGCCCATGTTTCAAGGTCGGCTTTTGTATACCCGACTACGGTAGGCTTTCCTGTAGTTCCTGATGATGCGTGTATCCTTACAATATCCCTCATCGGCACTGCAAAGGCGTCGTATGGGTAGTTATCCCTCAAATCGTCCTTAACAGTAAAGGGAAGCCTGGATAAATCGGAAATGCTTTTTATGTCCTCCGGCTTAACACCGGCTTCATCCATCTTTTTTCTATAATATGTTACATTATCATATGAGTATGCTACCAGCTTTCTCAGGCGTTCGGACTGAAGGTCTTCCATGTCCTGCCTGCTCATGCACTCGCAAGCTTCATTCCAGATCATTATTTCCTCCTATAGCTTATATCCGCGCTCGAAAGCCAAGATATTTACATCAACTGTTTTTGGCGGTACGCATGCGCGGACTGCTTCCAGCCATATGTCCTTGCTTCCGGCCATTATATTTGCAAGCTTTCCAATCATTACGGTGTTTACGGCTTTTATATTTCCTGCCTCTTTAGCTTCGCTCATTGCGTCGAAAACGAAAGTTTCGATTTTGTTTTTTAGCCTGTCTATTATGCCATTGGGATAGTCAGCAGTACCTGTTATAACCGGCATGGGGTCAATCTTCTGGCCGTTTACTATTATTTTGCCGCTCTTTTTCATCAGCTGAATATAGCGAAGAGCTTCAAGCTTTTCAAAGGCCAGCATATATTCAGCTTCGCCTTCTTCAATAATTGGTGAAGCGATTTTATCTCCCATGCGCACATATGTAATAACGCTGCCTCCGCGCTGTGCCATGCCATGAACTTCTGAAACCTTAACATCATATCCTGAAAGCTGCGCATATTTACCCAGAATCCTGCTGCTTAGCAGCGTTCCCTGTCCGCCGACTCCTACAATCAATATGGATAGAGTATTCATGTGTTCTCTCCGTTCCCGATTGCACCCGTCGGGCAGACGCTTACGCAGAGGCCGCAGCCAACGCAAAGCGTGCCATCGATTTTTACTTTTTTGCCGTCTTTTACTAATGCGGGGCATCCCAGTTTCAGGCAGGAGCCGCATCCAATGCACACATCTTTGTCTATGCTTAATGCAGGCATCCATTTCTTCTTATCGAGCAGCGCGCATTCTCTTTTGGAGATAATAACAGATGCACCTTGAAAATTCAGAGCTTCTTTAAGGCCTGTCTCAAAGCCTTTCAAATCAAACGGGTCAATGGTTTTTATGAAGCCGACACCTATTGCCTCGCATAGCTTTTCAAAATCAATTTCCGGTGCGGAAGCTCCTTTGATATTTTTGCCGTTTGTAGGGTTATTTTGGTGACCGGTCATGCCTGTTGTTCTGTTGTCAACTATAATGACTGTTGAATTGCCGCTATTATAAACAACATTGATAAGGCCTGTAACACCTGAATGCATAAATGTGGAGTCGCCGATTATGGCTACTGATTTGCCGGAGGATTCTGTGCCTCTGGCTTTTTCCATTCCATGGTTCATGCCTATGGAGGCGCCCATGCATACGCAGGTATCCATAGCGCTCAGCGGAGCCAGAGCACCGAGAGTATAGCAGCCTATGTCGCCGTTAACAACGAGCTTCAGTTTCTTCATGATATAGTATGCGCCTCTATGCGGACAGCCGGGGCACATAATAGGCGGGCGTACAGGCAAATCGGATTCAGCTGCTATTTCGCCGGCATCTTCGCCAAGAATTGCTTTTTTAATCATGTTTGCCGAGTATTCGCCTTGCACAGTAAAGAGGCTCTTGCCTTCGCAGTCAATTCCGTTTGATTTCAATTCCTTTTCAATCAGAGGCTCAAGCTCTTCCAAAACATAGAGCTTTTCGACTTTCGCGGCGAAAGACTTGATCTTTTCAATAGGCAAGGGGTAAACCATGCCGAGCTTTAAAACCGATGCGTCGGGCAAAGCCTGCAGAGTATATTGATAAACAAGGCCTGATGTTATGACGCCGATTTTTGTGCCGTTCATTATTTCCTGGTTTATTTCAAGGCTATTGCAGTCAGCGGCCAATGTGCTTTCTCGCTGCTCTAAAACTTTGTGCCTGAGCCTTGCCATTCCCGGCATCATTACGTATTTTTTTACGTCCTTTACGTAGTCTTTAAGGTCGACTTGCTGCCGCTCCTCAAGCTCTACAATCCCGCGAGAGTGGCTGACTCTTGTAGTAAGCCTGACTAATACGGGAGTGTCGTAGCGCTCAGATAGGTCAAAGGCTAGCTTCACAAAATCCTTTGCTTCCTGCGAGGATGAAGGCTCCAGCATAGGTATATGGGCGGATTTGGCGTAATAGCGGCTGTCCTGCTCATTCTGTGATGAGTGCATGCCTGGGTCATCGGCGACTATTATTACAAGCCCGCCGTTTACCCCAGTATAGCTGGCGGTAAACAATGGATCCGCTGCTACATTAAGCCCAACATGCTTCATGCACACCATGGTCCTGGCTCCTGCGAAGGACGCGCCGATTCCCACCTCCAGAGCTACCTTCTCATTGGGTGACCATTCAGAATATATGTCGTCATATTTGGCGATGTTTTCTGTGATTTCAGTGCTTGGCGTTCCGGGATAGGCAGCGACGACTCTGCATCCTGCTTCCCATGCACCTCTGGCAACAGCTTCGTTGCCTAGATATAGTTCTTGCATTTATTACCTCAATTAGCTGTTTATTTTTTCTCCCGCAGGTCTGTTACGCGCTGAGCTTTGCCCTGGAAACGCTTCAGTGTAGCGGGCTGGACTAAGGTAACCGTAGCATCAATTGACAGTATTGTTCTTAAATCCGATTTAATTTTGTTTTGCAGCTTTTCCAGTTTTGAGTAGTTGTCCAGCAGGCGCTCATCTGCCAGCTCGACCAGCACTTCCAGCTGATCAAGCCAGTTCTCACGTCTGACAATTATTTCATAGTGCGGCTCGACATCCTGCGAGCTAAGGAGCACGGACTCAATCTGAGACGGGAATACATTGACGCCGCGGATAATCAGCATGTCGTCGCTTCTTCCCGTTATTTTTGCCATGCGCTTCAATGTACGCCCGCATGAGCATTTATCCGGTATAAGATAGGAGATATCCTTTGTACGGTATCTTAGAATTGGCAGCGCTTCCTTGCTGACGGCGCTTATAACTACCTCGCCGGGTGTGCCATCCGGCAGCACTTCACCAGTTTTCGGATCGATTATTTCAACGATAAAATGGTCTTCATTTATGTGCATGCCGCATTTGTGGGTGCATTCCCCGGATACGCCCGGGCCGATAATTTCTGAAAGCCCGTAGTTTTCTGTGGCGGTAATATTTAGCCGCTCTTCGAGCTGGGCTCTCATCTCCTCAGTAGATGCCTCCGCACCGAAAAGCCCGTACTTGAGCTTCAAATCTTTTTTAGGGTCAATTCCCATCTGCTCCATCACTTCTGAAATATAAAGCGCATAGGAAGGCGTGGAAATGAGCACAGTGGTTTCGAAATCCTTCATCAGCATAATCTGCTTTTCAGTATTCCCGGAGGATGCGGGAATAACCATTGCGCCAATTTTTTCAAGAGCGTAATGCAGCCCGAAAGCGCCCGTAAAAAGCCCATATCCAAAGGCAACCTGAGCAGTATCATGCGGGGTCACGCCGCCGGCGCAGCATAGCCGCGCCATGACGGAGGACCACATATTAAGGTCATTTTGAGTGTATCCGACGACTGTCGGTTTACCGGTAGTTCCTGAAGATGCATGTACCCTGACAACTTTCTCCTTTGGAACAGCAAACATGCCGAAAGGATAGGTATCCCTTAAATCATCCTTTACTGTGAAGGGCAGCTTCTTTAAATCATTTAGAGATTTGATATCTTCCGGTTTTATCCCCGCGTCATCAAATTTCTTTTTGTACAATGGTACATTTTCATATACTCTTTTTGCAGCATCTTTCAGCCTTTCAAGCTGCAGGTTTTCTATGGTTTCTCTTGATGCAGTCTCGATTTTCTCTTCAAAAAACATATCGCAACCTTTCCCTTATTCTGTAACACCTACTGTCTTCAAATACTCTTTAGGCATCGGCTTAGTAATAAAGCTGACAAGCGGAGTAACCACTAAAGATGTCGCCATTGCGAATGTGCCTGCCATAGGTGAATTAATAGACGGGATGAAAATATTAAGCAGGACTGCAACTGCAAAGCCTGAGAGCATTCCTGCCCATGCTCCTGCACTTGTTGTACGCTTCATATATAGGCCGAATATAAACGGACCGATGAATGCACCTGAGAGCGTTCCCCATGAAAGTGACATCAGTGTAATAATAGTTGCAAATTTTCCAAGAGCGAGCACAACAGAAAGAGCCACGAAAACAACGCATAGCACGCGCATTGTCGTCTTGATTTTTGTTTTGTCAATATTCGGCTTAACTGCGCCTAAGAGGTCAATGCTGATTGCTGAGCTTGAAACCAGAACCAGTGAAGAAAGGGTGGACATACTGGCGGATAAAACCAGCACCACTATTACGCCGATTAATACGCCTACATTGTTAAGGGCAGCTTCCAGCATTTTCGGCATAATCATATCGAAGTTGGCCGCGCCTGTTGCAGGGTCGATTGGCACCTCCGTTAAAAACAGCCTTCCGAATATGCCGATGAAGTATGCTCCGCCCGCTATAATGAATGCAAATACCGTTGATATAATGGTGCCTCTTGAGATGGCCTTAACGTCTTTTATTGCGTAGAATTTATGGACCATCTGCGGGAGAGCCCAGCTGCCTAAGCTTGTGAGGATTACAAGAGATAAAAGCGGCCACCAGCCCGGAGGGCCAACAGGAGCAACGAGTTTCGGTTCAATGGCTTTAAGTTTATCAAGGCCGTTCATCAGTCCGTCTACATTCGGGTGCTTAAGCACGAAGAAGATGACAAGGCTGATTCCGGCGAGCATTATGATTCCCTGAATAAAATCAGACAACGCAGTAGCAAGATATCCTCCGGCTACCAGATATGCAGCTGTAAGCACAGCCATACCTAATACGCAGTATAAGAATGGGATGTTGAAAATTTCTTCGAAAAGATAGCTGAGGCCCTGATATACTGACGCTGAATATGGAACAAGGAAAACAAATATCAAAATTGCAGCAAATATTTTCATTCCGCGGCTTGAGAAACGCTTTTCAAAAAATTCGGGCATCGTTGATACGTCCATTCTGTGGGTCAGAGACCTTGTGCGTTTGCCAAGAACAAGCCATGCCAGCAGGCTGCCGATGATAGCGTTGCCAACGCCTATCCATGCGGCGGAGAGGCCGAAGGACCAGCCCAGCTTTCCAGCATATCCGATGAATATTACCGCTGAAAAATAGGAAGTACCAAAAGCGAACGCGCTCATCCAGGCACCCATCTTTCTTCCGCCAAGGAAGAAATCGTCAAGTGTTTTAGCCTTTTTCGATGTGTAGATTGCGATGCCAATCAAAAGCAGCGCATAAACAGCCAAAATTACGTATTTCATAAAATAACCATCCCTCTTTTTAAATTTTTTTGGAATCTTTTTTATAAGTCAAAAAAGAAAATATAGTGAATATTATAAAGGTTTTGTTGAAATTATTCAAATAATTTATCGCTTTAGTAGGATAGAATGTAAAAAAATATCCTATTTTGTCAACATTAATATTGGTGCAGGCAAAATACCCGATATACGCAGACCAAGATGGCCTTGATTTGAACTGATATTTCACCTCTAAAAATCCAAAATTTGGAGCATAATTTGTGTTTTTAAAGATTTTGGTATAAGATATAGTTAATGAGTTCATTGGAGGAAAGAATGGAAAATTACAAATTAAAATGTAAAAAACGAGATTTAGCTGTAAAAGCTAAAAAGATCAAACAGGCAGGGTTCACCCTTGCTAATGTTTATGGCCATCATATGGAGCCGACAAGTATCCAGATTAATGAGCTGGAAGCAGCAAAGTTTCTAAAAGCCCACGCAGTTGGATCAAAAGTGCTTCTTGATATTGAAGGCGATGAGAATCTGGCTATATTCAAAGATGCCCAGAGAGATCCATTGAGTTACAAGGTAATTCATATTGACTTTCAGGTATTGACAAAGGGAGAGAAGATAAAGGTAACAGTGCCGATTATATTCAAGAATAAGGAATCCCTAAGCAAAGACAACGTTCTTCAGGAGCAGCTGAGTGAAATCGAGATTTCAACACTGCCTAAATTCCTGATTGACCATGTAGACCTTGATGTATCTAAGTACAAAATAGGCGATTCAATTACGGTAAGCGACCTGGATGTATCCGGCGACAAAAACATCGATGTTATTACTCCGCCAGATGCACAGCTATGCGTAATATCCCACGCGGCTAAGTACTCCGAAGTGCCGGCAGATGGTGAAGGGGCTACAAACGAGGTGGCCGTAGAAGCAGAGACCACAGAAGAATAAAAAAACCAAAGGAGCTGTTCCTTCCAATTTGAGGGCAGCTCCTTTTTTATTCATTGAGTTTCTATTTCTTTTAGTCAGTGATATAGCATTCAACTACTTCGCCGAAATACAGCGTGTGAAAATCGCTGCCTGAGTACCAGTTCTTAATAATTGCTTCTGACATGTGGCTTTCGTTCATATCTATTTTGGCAATTATCCGGCATTCATAGTGCAGGTATGCTTCGCCAATGATAGGTGTATCCACTGATTTTGCGGGCTTTGCTGTAAATTTGCATTCCTTGAATTTATCAACGTCCCTGCCGGAGTTAGCGCCGCAGTAGCCTATTTTTTTGGCTATTTCATTGTATTTTGGCACAGACACTGTGAAGTTATCTGATTCTTCCAGCAGGTCATGGGTGTATCTGGACTTTCGGACTGGAACAATCAATACGTTTTTGCCCCAGTATTCAGATATAGATCCCCATCCAATGGTCATTGTGTTTATTGTATCCCCCGCTTTAGAGGTGAGCAGCACTCCGCCCCTTGTCAGCCGGTCGAGCAAATGGTCTGCGTGAAGTTTCATTTTTGCCTCCTTTATAGTTTTAAATTTGTTTGATATTATTCATTCTTTCCTCACTCGGAGTTACATTAATAGTGGAGTGAGTGGAGTATATAACATACCCTGGCTTAGCTCCGTTTGGCTTTTTTATGTTCTTTCTAAGCGTATAGTCGACCGGAACATTGCTGGATGCTTTAGCTTTTGAATAGTAAGCTGCCAGAATGGCTCCTTCACTTAATGCCTGGCGAGACACCTTGCCGTCTATTGATTTTACAATTACATGAGACCCCGGTATTTTCTGGGTATGCATAAATACATCATCGGCACCAGCCTCCTTCATAGTCATGTGGTCATTTTGAGAATTGTTTCTCCCCACATAGATATGGTATCCGTCTTCTGATACATAATGCCTGGGTTTGGAGCTCGTGTATTTGCGTGTATCTTTTTTTGCTGTTTTCTTTATGTAACCCTGGCTTATGAATTCATCAATTATTTCTTTAGCGGCCGATATATCCCCGCAGTTTTCTATGGCTGTTTCCATGCCTTCCAGATAGTCCAGCTCCTCTTTTGTCTGATGCACCTGTTCTAAGGCCAGCTTTGCTGCGCGGCTTAGCTTCTGGTATTTTTTATAGTATATCTGCGCGTTTACATTTGCGGATTTTTCCGGATTTAAGGGTATCTTCACTCTTTCTGCGCTTTCGCTGTAGTAGTTAGAGAGCTCCACTTCATTTGCGCCCTTTGGCACGCTGGACTGGAATGCCGTAAGCAGCTCGCCGTATAGTCTGTACTGATCTGCATGTGAGCTGTCCTCTAATATAGCCTCTTGCTTTGAAAGTTTTTTCTTTGTTCGTTTGAGAATTATTTTGAGTGTCTGCTTGAGCGAATTTGTCAGCTGCTTAAGCTGAGTGCTAAGCTCAATTTCCGCATAGTACCTATCAAGCATTTCGCTGGCATTTGTACATTCTGTTATTTTGCTGCCATTAACAGGAGGCTTATGGAGAATAGCAAAGTCATCGATAAGCCCTGTCGCTGCGTCAGCCATCAGATAATAGCCGATTTTGTTTTCTTTCAGGCAGTTATAGTATTCATATATATTTTGTGCGGCTGTTGCTATTTCGCTGCCGGATAACTGATTGGTGGGTTTATCCATATCAATCTCATCAAAGCCAAGATACTTTGCACTGGCAATGGAGAGTCCCATAATATTTCTGTTGAGAGAAACTGCAGGGCTGAGGTTTTCGTTTTTAATTATCAATTCGTGGAACGCATCTTTATCCATCATAAAAGGGTCTAGCTTGTCCTGCTCGGGCGGATACTCGTATTTTATCTTCGGCAGCACCTGCCGCACTCTGCTTTTGTCCTCATCTATCCGCTTTATAGAATCCATGATCATTCCGTCTCTGCAAAGGATGATATTGCTGTGTCTGCCCATGATCTCATGAATCAAAACATACTGTATATCGTTTCCCAGTTCGTCACGGGAATCTATCACTATTTCTGCAATCCTCTCCACAGAATGCTGCCGTACTTCTGCGATCTTTCCGCTGCCTATATACTTGCGAAGCATCATACAGAACATGGGCGGCTTTTGAGGGTTGTCAGCAGGCTGGTTTGTTATGTGAATGCGAGCGTCATTTGCAGACGCCGATAAAAGCAGGCGCTTAGCACCTGCTTTGGTTCTAATATTTATTCTAAGCTGTTCTTTTGATATCTGGTGGATTTTGTCTATCCTGCCGCCTGAAAGCTGCTCATTTAGCTCCAATGCCACAGCATGCAGCGCAGCGCCGTCAAATGCCATATTATTATCCTTACTTGTGGTTTTTAGCCCTTGAATCGATTTTTCTTATGTCTTCGTTAGTGCCTATTACCACTATTGTGTCGCCTTTTTCAAGCACATCCTGTGCCTTGGGGGATACGTTTATAACGCCGCCGTGTTTTATTGCCATAATGTTTACGCCGTATTTTGCACGGATATTCAGATCCATAATCGAAGTATCTTCCCATTTTTCAGGCACATTTATTTCAACCAGTGAATGGTCAGAAGAGAGCTCGATGAATTCAAGCACGTTGGAAGAAACGAGATTTCTTGCAAGGCGCATGCCCATGTCACGCTCCGGGAATACTATTTTGTCCACACCAATTTTGCGCAGCACCCTAGCATGCAGGTCGCTCTGTGCTTTTGCGATTACTTTTTTTATGCCAAGCTCTATGCACAGCAAGCACACAAGTATGCTTGCCTGCATGTCGCCGCCGATTGTAATTACAGCTACATCCAGATTATTTATGCCGAGTGATTTAAGCGTCTGCTCATCTGTAGCATCTCCTGTGACTGCGTGGGTAACATAATCGCTTACAGCAGCAATTTTTTCTTCATTTATGTCAATTGCCAGCACATCATTTCCGAGTGAATACAGTGTCTGCGCTAAAGATGTTCCGAACCGTCCCATTCCTATTATTGCAAATTGTTTCATACTTCTACCATTCCTTTGTAAAATATGCTAAGTATTTATCCTACCATTATCTTTCCTTCAGGGAAAGAGTATTTTATATTCGTGTTGCGAGCCCTGTTTGCAAAGGCCAGTGTCAAGGTTAGAGGGCCTACTCTGCCGATAAACATTGTAATGATCATGAATACTTTGCTCACCGGGCTGATGGATGGCGTTATTCCTGAGGAAAGCCCTACTGTAGCGAAGGCGGATGTAGCCTCGTAGAGAATATTTTCAAATGACGCAAGACCGCTGGCATTGCCCTGCTCGGCGATTGAAAGCACCATCGTGAATATTATTACGATAGCAAAAGCTATCATGCTGATTGCCAATGCCTTGTACGCAGTGGTTCTGCTTACTCTGCGGTCATAGAGCGTTATTTCCTTATTACCTTTTATAACGGTTATTATCATTAATATAATAACTGCGAATGTAGTCGTTTTTATTCCGCCGCCGGTTCCTGCAGGGGAAGCGCCGATAAACATAAGTATGATAGTCATCAACTTACCAGGGTTTGAAAGCCCGTCCTGGCTTATTGTGTTAAATCCCGCAGTCCTCGTTGTAACTGACTGAAAGAAAGAGGCTAAGACTTTCGATCTGAAATTCAGGCTGCCCAGTGTTTCGGGGTTATTGTATTCCACGAGCAGGAAAAAAAGGAACCCAGCTGCAAGCAGAAAGCCTGTTATAAAAAGCACAACCTTTGAGTGAAGCGAGAGCTTTGAAAATCTTTTTTCCCTTGCAATATCCAGAAGTACGGTGAATCCGAGGCCACCTACAACAATTAAAACGATTAACGTTATATTTACTACTGCATCTGAAGTATATGCAGTAAATGATGAATACGGCCCGTAAGAGGACCCCATCAGGTCAAAGCCGGCGTTGCAGAAGGCGGATATTGAATGGAACAGGCTGTATGAAAGCCCTTTTACAAATCCGAATTGAGGAATAAATCGGGTGCTCAGTATTGCTGCTCCAAATATCTCAATTGCTAAAGTAAGCACTACGATTTTCTGTATCAGAGCCACCAGCCCCTTAAGAGAAAATTCATTGAGCGCTTCCTGAATTATTAGCCGGTCTCTAAGCCGTATCTTTCTGCCCATGATAATTAGGATAACGGTCGCCATTGTCATAAATCCAAGGCCGCCTATCTGAATGAGCGATATTATCACTATGTGTCCAAAAGTTGACCACTCTGTTGCTGTATCCCTGACTACGAGCCCAGTGACGCACACAGCGGAAGTTGCCGTGAAAACGCTGTCTAAATACGGTGCGGAATTGCCGTCGGCGGAAGCTGCAGGCAGAGTGAGCAGCAATGAGCCAAGCAGAATAAGGCCTAGGAATCCTAGTACTAATACCTGTGTCGGGTCCAGCTTAATTCTGTTCTTCATAGCATGTCATCCATATTGTAGTGTCCGGGCTCTTTGGCGCATATAAATTTTGCGGCCCTTATTGCCCCTGCGGCAAATATATTTCTTGAAAGCGATGTGTGCTTGATTTCTATTATCTCATCAAGGCCCGCAAATATTACTTCATGTTCTCCGACAATCGTGCCGCCGCGCACAGCGTGGATGCCTATTTCGCTTTTTTTTCTTTTCGCATCCTTGCCGCATCTTGTGCAGTTATACTCTTTCTTTTCTTCAAATGTTTCATTTAGCGCATCCGCCAAAAGCAGCGCCGTGCCGCTTGGAGCATCCAGCTTTCTGCTGTGATGCCGTTCAATGATTTCGATGTCAAAATCATCTCCTAATGCCGATGCCGCCTTCTTAATAAGTGTCTTCATTAAATTTATTCCCATAGACATAGAACCTGACTGGAAAATGGGAATTTCGCTGCTCGCCATAAGTATCTTCTCGTTTTGCTCGTCTGTGTAGCCTGTAACTGCCAGAACGAGAGCGCATTTTTTTGAAACTGCAAATTCCAGCATATCATTAAGGACGCTGGGGTGCGAAAAATCTATTATGACATCAGCCGATTCTCTGCATTCAGAGAATGAAGAATAAACAGGATATTTTCTGCCTTCGGTAGTAAATTTGTCTATGCCAACTGTAATATTCATTTCGCTGTCGTTTTCAATAAGGCCGGTTACTACATTTCCCATGTATCCGCCGCAGCCGCTTAGCATTATGTTTATCATATTTCTAACCTTCTTACAAAAGCTGCATATCGGCAAGGATATGCCTAAGCTTCTCCTTATCTTTGCCTTCCATATCAATTAAGGGCATACGCACATTGCCTGCATCCATTCCGAGCATGTTCATAGCAGATTTCACAGGTATCGGGTTTACCTGAACGAAAAGCTGCTTTATAAGCGGCGCAAGCGAATAATGTATCTGCCGGGCTTTGGCTATATCTCCTGACATGTATGATGAAATGAGCTGAGCGCTCTTATCAGGGCAGATATTGCTGACAACCGAGATTGCTCCGATTCCACCGCATGCAAGCAGTGGGAAAGTAAGGTTGTCTTCTCCTGAATAGATATCTATATCGCCTGAGCACAGCCTGATCATATCCATAACCTGAAATATGGCATTATTGCCCTCTTTATGGGCGACTATGTTTTCATGCTTTGCTATTTTTGCTAAAGTTTCAGCTTCCAGATTAAGCCCTGTTCTCGAAGGAACATTATATGTAATTATTGGAATGCTGACTGAATCGGCAACGGCTTCAAAGTGCCTTACGAGGCCTTCCTGTGTTGTTTTGTTGTAATACGGCGTAACAACCAGCAGCGCATCTGCGCCGAGATTTTGAGCCTCTTTGGAGTTTTCTATTGTTCTTTGCGTGCTGTTGCATCCCGTGCCAAATATAACAGGCACGCGCTTGGCAGATTGTTTGACTGCAAACTTAAGGAGCGCCTTTTTTTCATCGTCTGACATTGTCGCAGGCTCACCGGTGGTTCCTGCGATTACAAGAGCGGCTGTGCCGTTTTCTATCTGAAACTCAATATGCTTTTCAAACGCAGCATAATTGACTCCTTTTTCATTAAACGGAGTAATCATCGCAGTTGCGTTGCCGGTAAAAATACTCATAAGAGAATTCTCCTTATTTGTACGTTTTTTGTTTAGTTTTCGGTTTAATATTATTCATTAAATTATAATATCGCTTAATTTATTTGATAGTAGCAAACGGCGTGCTTTTTGTCAAATTTAAAAGAGCCTTTGCAATCAGAATAATTTAACTGATTAACGGGAATATTATATAATTATTATAAGAGTAATGAAAGCTTTTTCTTAATATTTGCCTCGTCAGGGGATTTATACGCAAAATATGCATGTTCTATTTGCAAATTAGCCGTTAATATAATAAAATAAAAATTGCACGAAGGAAAAAAGGAATATATGTAGAATATATGAATATGGCGGAGGATTGGAATTTCTTTTGCCGTTGTTGTATATTTAGTTAATTATTTATAAAGAATAATGCATGTAAGTAATTATTATTCATTCATATAGCAATGTTAATAAAAAATTTTATATTGGAGGTAACGACACATGGGCAGCAATGCACCTTATGTGCTTGCACAGAAAGAGAAGCTTCTTCACGGCGGAAACAAAGAAGCGGTCGAGGCACAGCACAGTGCCGGCAAGCAGACTGCTCGGGAGCGTGTAAATGCGATTCTTGATAAATCTACTTTTGTAGAAGTCGACGTATTTGCATCCTCAAGGGCCAATGATTTTACTGCGGAAGTGCCATGCGAAGGATTGGTTGCGGGATTCGGAACAATAGGCGGAAGACCCGTATATATCTATTCTCAGGACTACACAGTAATGGACGGCTCCGTTGGTAAGGCAAACGGAGAAAAAATCTGCAAGGTTATGAAAATGGCCGCAGAAAATGGCGTTCCGGTTATCGGAATATTAGACAGCGCAGGAGCAAGAGTTGCCGAGGGCGTAGACGCACTGGATGCATTCGCCAAAGTGATGAGCCTAGCGTCAGCGCTTAAGGGTTTAATCCCGCAGGTAAGCCTTGTTTTGGGCCCATGCATAGGAGCAAGCGCGATAGCGGCAAGGATTTCAGATGTAGTACTTGGAGTATCCGAAATATCCTCAATGGGTGCCTACAGCGGATATGTATATGACGCTATTGAGGGAAAAGAAAACAGTACTGGTATATGTTCAGCTGAATACTGCTCTAAGGAATCAGGACTTATTGATGTAGTGTATGGCAGTGAAGCCGCCTGCATAGCCGGACTTAAAGATTTGCTTGCATATCTTCCCTCCAGTTGCTGCGATATGCCTGTTGCAGACTGTTCTGACGACCTTAACAGAGACATACCCGAATTTGACGCGTTTATGGACAGCGAATATGACGTACGTGACGTCATATCAAAAATTGCTGACAACAATTCAGTATTTGAATTAGCGGCTGGATTTTCATCATCTGTAGTCACTTCACTCATCAGGATAAACGGCAAAACAATTGGAGTGGTTGCCAACCAGGCAAAAGAAAGCGAAAGCTTAAAACTATCTGGAATGAAAAAAGCTTCTAAGTTTATTGAAACATGCGATTTAATGGGAATATCACTGCTTACTTTAGTAGACAACAAAGGATTAAGCAAGAGCACATGTGCAGAAGCTCACGGAATAGTCTCCGCAGGGGCTGACCTTGTGCAGGCATATGCCAACGCCACTGTTTCTAAGGTCGCATTGATTTTAAATAATGCTATAGGTTCTGGCTACACAGTGATGGCTTCCAAATCACTTGGCGTGGATATGGTATATTCATGGCCTAGCGCTCAGATATCCGCTATGGATGCCGTCAGCTCAGCTCAGGTTGTATATGCGAAGGAAATTGCAGAGAGCGAAGATCCCGTTGCGGCACGCCGTGAATACACAGAGAAATTCGCAAAATACAACGGCAATCCTATAAATGCCGCAAAGAGTGGGCTTATTGATGATATTATTGACCCCATCAACACACGCCCTGTACTGGTTGCTGCGTTTGAAATGCTTGGCTTTTCAAATGGCTGCTGCTAAGGAGGCGAAATATGAGTAATTTAAGCTGGGGTATAACAGGATTAGTATTAGGCTTGGGTTCGGTTTTTACAGTATTATTTCTTCTTATCTTTTTCATTTTTTTAATGGGCAAAATAGTTCAGAAAAGTGACAAGAAAGCAAATAATTCACCTGCACCTAAAAGCATACCGGCCAAGCAAGAAGTATCATCTGCAGACAATGAAGATGAAATAATCGCAGCAATTACTGCTGCAATAGCCTGCATGGCACAGCGCGAAGGCAAGAAATTCAAGATCAGCTCTTTTAAGAGAGTATAATAAGGAGTAAGTATTATGAGAAAATTTAATATAAAAGTTAATGGCAAAGCTTACGAAGTAGAAGTAGAAGAATTAGGCGGAATACAGTCAGCTGCACCTGTTCAGGTTTCAGCTCCGTCAGCAGCTCCAGCTGCACCGGCGGCAGCAGCAGATGCTGCGCCATCAGGCTCTACAGAAGTTAATGCTCCGATGCCGGGCACAATAATTTCGGTTGCAGTATCAAATGGTGATACTGTGAAAGAAGGGGATGTGCTTTGCGTTCTGGAAGCGATGAAAATGGAAAATGAAATAAAAGCAACATGTTCCGGTAAAATTGTAGCAGTGGGCGTTGCAAAGGGAGCAACTGTAAATGCAGGTGACTTGATTGCTGCGATAGGCTGACAATGAAAGCCAGGAGGAACATATGGAACAATTAAAAGAATTCATGGGGTCTTTTATTTCTGACATGGGCATTATGCAGTTTTTCAATACGGACACAGGCTATCTTAACTTGATTATGATTTTGTTGTCTATGCTGCTTCTATATTTGGCCATTGTTAAGAAATATGAGCCTTTACTACTGCTTCCCATAGCATTTGGAATGCTTCTTACAAACCTTCCGGGAGCAGAGCTTTTTCACTCGGAGCTTTGGACGCTGAGTGAGGAGCAGACACATGTAGATATAGTGCATGTCCTCGAAAACGGCGGGCTTTTAGACCTGCTTTATATCGGCGTTAAGCTGGGCATTTATCCGCCACTTATATTCTTGGGCGTTGGGGCAATGACGGATTTCGGCCCGCTAATTGCTAACCCAAAATCTCTGCTTCTTGGTGCTGCAGCGCAGCTTGGCATATTTATTGCCTTTTTCGGCGCTTTGGCAATTGGCTTTCTGCCTGAAGAAGCAGCAGCTATAGGAATTATCGGAGGAGCTGACGGGCCTACTGCAATATATTCGGCATCGAAGCTGGCACCTAGGCTTCTAGGGCCAATAGCTGTCGCTGCATATTCATATATGGCATTGGTGCCAATCATCCAGCCGCCGATTATGAAGGCACTTACAACAAAAAAAGAGCGCTTGATAGTAATGGAACAATTGCGTCCGGTATCAAAAAAGGAAAAGATTATTTTCCCGATAGCCGTTACAATAGTTGTTGCCCTTATTCTGCCATCCGCAGCTCCGCTTATCGGAATGCTGATGCTGGGTAATCTGTTCCGCGAATCAGGAGTGGTTGAAAGGCTGAACAAAACAGCCCAAAATGAACTTAATAACATAGTGGTAATATTCCTAGGCGTTACCGTAGGAGCTACGGCAACCGGCCCTACTTTCCTCGACTTTATCCCGAAAATGGCGGCATCGGATTCATTTGCGTCTGCGATGCAAGCCTTGTTTAACAGCCCGATAGGAATACTTGGAATGGGACTTATAGCCTTCTGCTTCGGAACAGCTGGCGGAGTGTTGCTTGCTAAATTGATGAATGTATTATCAGGCGGAAAGATAAATCCGCTTATAGGCTCTGCAGGAGTTTCTGCTGTGCCTATGGCAGCCCGCGTAACGCAGACTGTCGGAGCGGAAGAGAACCCGCATAACTTCCTGCTGATGCACGCAATGGGCCCGAACGTTGCAGGCGTAATAGGCTCTGCTGTTGCGGCCGGCGTATTCTTGTCAATGTTGGCAGGATAATATGGTTTATAGATATCCTAACAAAATCTAAATCTAAAATCAGGAGAAAATAATGGCAAAAGTATATATAACAGATACGATACTGCGCGATGCCCACCAATCTCAGGCGGCTACACGCATGCGTACAGATGAAATGCTGCCGGTAGCTGATAAACTGGACGCTATCGGATATTGGTCATTGGAAATGTGGGGTGGAGCAACTTTTGACTCATGCCTTCGTTTCTTAAAAGAAGACCCATGGGAAAGGCTGCGCAAGCTTCGCAAGGCTATGCCTAATACAAAGCTGCAGATGCTATTAAGAGGCCAAAATATATTAGGATATAAACACTACAGCGACGAAGTAGTGGATATGTTTGTAAAGAAATCCGTTGAAAATGGAATCGATGTATTCAGGATTTTTGACGCACTGAATGACATACGCAATATGAAGCAGGCTATGGAGTCAGTTAAAAAATACGGCGGCATTGTAGAGGCAAGCATATGCTACACAACAAGCCCGGTGCACACACGTGAGTATTTTGTAAACATGGCAAAAGAGCTTGAATCAATGGGCGCAGACACGATATGCATTAAGGATATGGCATGCCTGCTGCTTCCATATGAAGCATATGAACTGGTTAAAGAACTCAAAGCGAATGTAAAGATTCCTATTCATCTTCATACACATAATACGACAGGAACTGGTAATATGATACTTCTTAAGGCTGTCGAAGCGGGAGTTGACATAGTTGATACAGCTCTTTCACCATTAGGCTCAGGCACAGCTCAGCCGGCGACAGAGCCATTTGTAAAGACGTTGGAAGGAACAGAATATGACACTGGAATAAAGGTTGAAGCGCTCAATGAAATAGCTGACTATTTTAAAGGCGTTGCCCAGCGCCTGAGAGACGATGGATTCCTGGATCCGCGTGTGCTGCAGGTGGATATTAGAACCCTTCTTTATCAGGTTCCTGGCGGAATGCTTTCAAACCTGATGTCGCAGATCAAAAAGCAGGGAGCAGATGACAAGTTCGACGAAGTTTTGGCAGAGGTGCCAAGAGTACGCGCAGACTTTGGCTATCCGCCTCTTGTTACCCCTTCATCACAGATAGTCGGAACGCAGGCGGTTCTTAATGTGCTTTCAGGTGAAAGATACAAGATGATTACAAAAGAGTCTAAAGCATTGCTAAAGGGCGAATATGGCAGGCTGCCGGCAGAGCCAAACCCTGAAGTAGTGAAAAAAGCGCTGGGAGACGAAGAGAGGATCACACACCGCCCGGCGGATGATATCCCTGCTGACCTTGATAAATACCGTGAAGAGATGAAAGAATACATGGAGCAGGAAGAAGATGTATTGTCATACGCTCTTTTCCCGCAGGTGGCTATGGACTTCTTTAAGTACAGGCGCGCACAGAAATATGGAATGGACGCTTCACTATATGATGAGAAAGAAAAGGTTCATCCGGTATAAGGATTCATTAAATAACTTTGAAAGGCATACCATGTGGTATGCCTTTTTTGTATCAATTAGCTGGAGCTTTGATATGAACTTATATATGTATATATAATAAAATAGTGTTACAATATTAGAATAAATAATCAACGAGGGAAACATATGAAAATAATTATTGCACCGGATTCTTTTAAGGGCTCTCTGAGCTCAGCAGAGGTAATAAAAATTATTGGCAAAGAAGCAAAAAACGCTTTCGACGAAGCGGAAATTATAGGTGTCCCTTTGGCGGACGGCGGAGAAGGAACAGTGGATGCTATGCTTTTTGATGATGCGGGCGTGAAAAAAACATGTGCTGTCAGCGGGCCGCTTGGCAAAATAGTTAATGCTGAATATGGAATGATGGATGATACGGCTATTATAGAGATGGCATCGTGCAGCGGCCTTACCCTTGTGCCAGAAAGCTTGCGCAACCCAATGAAAACCACCAGCCGGGGAACAGGAGAGATGATAAAACATGTTCTGGATGAGGGCATAAGGAATATTATAATAGGCATAGGAGGAAGCGCAACAAACGACGGCGGCATAGGCGCGATGCAGGCATTAGGCGCGGAATTCTATGACGCTGAGAATAATTTAATAAATACAGGAAACGGAGAAAAACTATCTGAAATTAGCAGAATAGAGCTGAAAAACTTTGATAAAAGGGTACGGAATTGCAGAATCAAAGTTATGTGCGATGTAACCAATCCGCTGACAGGTGAGCGAGGAGCGACATATACATATAGCAGGCAAAAGGGAGCGGATGAAGAAACTCTGGATTTGCTGGAAAAAGGCATGCGTAATTATGAAGATATTTTAAATAAATGCTTTGGAAGAGAAATATCAAAAATATCTGGCGCAGGAGCTGCGGGCGGAATGGGCGCAGCGCTGCTTGGATTCTGCGGGGCGGAGCTAGTAAGCGGTATTGGCTTGCTGCTGGAGATTAAAAAATTCAGCGAAAGGATAAAGGGAGCCGATCTGATAATAACAGGCGAAGGCAGAGTGGACGGGCAGTCCGCCTATGGCAAGGCTGTTCAAGGAATCGCTGGATACGCTGATAAGGCAAATGTTCCTGTAATTGTGATTGCGGGGAGTGTTGGCGAAGGCTATGAAAAGGCATATGACTTCGGTGTAAAAGCTATTTTTTCAATCGCAGATAGGCCGATGAGCTTGGATGAATGCATGAATAAATCAAAAAGCTTGCTTAGAAGCATAGCGAAGAATATTTTTGAACTGATAAGCCTATTTACAAATTAATATAGGTGAAAGCGGGTTCCTTGGCGCAATTTTTTATATAAACACTCATTTTCGAACAAGAACAACAAAAATATATTGAAAAACAATAAAATATTGTTGACAAAGACATATTATTATGCTAATCTGCACTTGGAAATAATAAAGGGCAGGTAACATATATGAAACATGTGGGAAAAAAGTCCGTATCATTCGCAATGGAGATAATTTTAGTTTTGCTTATGGTTGTAAACGCGGCGGTTTTAATATTCCTTCCGAAGGTAATTACATTTTATTTAGAGCATGATTATAACATACTGGATGTGTTTTCTACGGAAAAGACAATTCTTCTTGCGATATTATATCCATGCGGCCTGAGTGCGCTGATTGTTGAATTCAGTTTATTTAAGATTTTCAGGACATTGGTGGACGGCGATCCCTTTGTACAGAGCAATGTAAGATATCTTAATGTTATGGGGACTGCAATGATCGTCGTCACGGCTTTTCTTATAGCAAAGATATTTTTACTTAATTCCATTATGACAATGCTGGGCGGCCTTGCAAGCGGCCTTTTGGCAGTGTTCTGTTTTGTGCTGGCGGATGTATTTCAGCAGGCGGTGTATTATAAGCAGGACAATGAACTGACTATATAGGTGGTATCATGAGTATAATAGTAAATTTGGATGTAATGATGGCAAAGAGGAAAAAACGAGCAGGAGACCTTGCGAATGAAATTGGCATAACAGGGGCGAACCTTTCAATACTTAAAAATTCCAAGGCGAAAGCCATTCGGTTTTCCACCCTTGAGGCATTGTGCAAAGCATTGGAGTGCCAGCCGGGGGACATACTTGAATATCAGGAGGATGAAGAAGATGGAAAATAAAATAGAAAACAATCTAGAAGCCAAGGCAGGAAGAGCACCTGTTTTTGGCAGCCGCAGCCTGGACTTAAGTGCGGTAATCATTTCAATTATTGTGGGGGCGGCGTTTTCGCTGCTGGTTATTAAAGAATATATAGGCATCAACCTTTTTCTCTTCAGCTTGATAGCAATTTCAGGAATCGGATACATTCTTTATAAGGATGATAACCTAGATATAAAGAACTTTGTTTTTTTTGGAGGAGCTTTCATCGTATATGCGTCATATTTTTTAAGGCTCAGGCATGGGGTATTTAACGGGCTTACGATAGTTATATTGGTTGGTTTGCTTGTAATCACTTCGATGTTTTCATCAAAAAGGAGTGCAGAAAAAGGAGTTCTTACATATTTGTACAGGCAGTTTGGCCCTGTTGCTAGGATTGATAAGATTTTCGCAGGATTTGCGGCGCTGAAGAAAAGTGACAATCAGAAAGCGCATAAGTCTTTACAGATTATTCTGGGCGTACTCATATCTATAGTGCTCCTTATTATAGTTATTCCACTGATGATGAGCGCGGAGGCGGCCTTCGAATCCTTTATACAAAATGTTGTTGACAAAATAAAGATAGACTTTGACCTTACGACATTTTTCTGGAAGATAATAGCGGGGGGCGCAATCGCAATCATTTTTTGCGGATTCCTCTTCACCTTTACGAGGGATAAAATGATTGGCTCAAAGAAGGCAGAAAAAGCAGTAGATGGCAAGGACAACCACGCACTTATATTAACTGTACTTTTTATAATGGGAACTGTATTTTTATTCTTTGCGGTAATCCAGTTCGGTGCACTTTTTGCAAGCCGTGAATCGATAGTAGAAAAGTCTACATTTGCACAAACTGCAAGAGAAGGGTATTTCCAGCTGGTTGTGTTGTCAATTATCAATTTTATTATGGTGCTGGTCTTCAACAGAGCGCAGCGCGGCAGCAATAAGCTAACTGGCAAAATAATTAAGTATATGACTACTTATTTCACATTGCTCAATGTGTACCTTCTTGCTTCCTCAGCCTACAAGATGACATTGTATTATAATGCGTATGGATTGTCCGTTGACAGGCTGCTCGTATATATATTGCTGGTATATGAATTTATCGCCATTGTCCTGCTTACGATAAAGATATATAAGCCTGATATGAAGTTTTTCACCATAATGGTCTATTTCACTGTGGGATTCTGGGCGATAGTCAGCCTTATTAATATACAAGGCTGGGTGGCAGATTCCAACCTTAACAGATATAAAGAAACAGGAAAAATTGACGTTGAATATATTACATGGCTAAGTGATGACGTCAGCAGCCAGGTAAAGGAACTCTATTTTGATAATTATGATAAGCTTACAGTTGACGAGAGATATCGGATTGTTGAATACTATTACAAGAGGCCATTTACCTGGGATAATAGTAGGCCAAAGTTAAGCATTGAAGATATAACAAAATACAAAGATGACGAGGCTTTTGAGAGCTGGCTGGCCTTCAATATATCCAGAAGCAAAAGTTACGCGGACGGGCTGGAGGTGCTTGAGGATTTCATAAGCAAAAATTGAGAATAGACAAATTGAAAGCGGCAGTTTTTACTGCCGCTTTTTGCGTTTTCAGAAATTTTTTTTTTAAAAGAGCATATTTTCAATAAATAAATCGTTGAATGATTTATTGAAAGACAGCTCAATATATTCAACTTTTTGTGTTAATGCAGCAAGTGATTGGAGCACATTGTCAGACAGCAGCGACTTAATGCTGCCCATTCCGGCGGTGTTGCCTGCGCTAATGCATTTCGACTCCAGAGCTCTGTTTATAAGCCCTATTTTTACGGCGCTTTTAATATTGAGGTATGTGCCAAATCCACCTGACAGATATACATTTTCAACATCATCAAAGCCTATTCCTGCTGCGTGTATCAATACCTCCGCTCCCGCGGCTACGGCGGACTTCGCCAGCTGAATTTCCCTTATATCTTTTTGACTTATGTATATATCTTCTGTAATGTAATATGCTGTTTCGCCGTCTGCTTGGCCGCACTTTTCTTCATCCATCGAGCCGGTGCTGTCTAATATGCCGCTATCTATTAGGAAGGCAGTGATATCCAGAAGCCCGGAGCCGCATATTCCTACTGGTGAAGAGTTACCTATTGTATCAAAAGCAAGCTGGCCATCAACAGAATATGCTTTGCTTATAGCGCCCTTTATGCCTCCGACGCCGTATTTGATATGTTCACCCTCAAATGCAGGGCCTGCAGCCACGGAGCAAGCATACATTTTACCTTTATGGCTCAATACCATTTCGCCGTTTGTGCCGATGTCAATTAATAGGGATGTGCGGATATCTTTATCCATGCCTACAGCAAGAATGCCGGAGACGATATCCCCGCCCACATAGCCGGAGATAGAATTAGTAATAATGCATTCAGCATCGGGCATGATGTTTAACCTTAGCACAGATGCGGGCATCTTTTGCTGCTCAGTAAATACAGGTGCATATGGCGCGACTGTAATCGGGAACGGATTAACTCCGCAGAGTATGTGCTGCATTATAGTGTTGCCAGAGATAGCAGCTCGAAAGATTTTCATCTTATCAATCTTATTTTCATCAGCCAAAGCGTCTGTAAGTTCATTTATTTTGCCGATTGCAGAAAGCCTTAATTCATTAAGCCCATTTTCATGAGAGTTGATATACTCGCTTCTGGTTATTACATTGTCTCCGTATTGTCTTTGGGGATTCATGCCTGATTTTGCGCCAAGTATTCTGCCGTCTGATAATTTGGTCAGGTAAACAACAATAGTAGTAGTGCCTAAATCCACCGCAATGCCATATCCTTCTTTCAGAGAATGGTCAAGCAAGTATAGTTCGTTTATGCCGGAAATACCGTGCTCAACAGCGGCGTAGCTGGCCCTTTCGGTTATTTCAATCACTGCATCTTGGCTGACGGTGCATTTGCACGAAAGCCTGCAGCCCATATCAAGCTCTTTTTGATTAAAAATATTTTCATCCTCATTGTTAGGCGAAGGAGCACCGGATACAAACCTTACTGCGCATTTTCCGCATGTTCCTTTTCCGCTGCAGGCTCTATCGATAAAGATACCGTTGGATACAAGTACCTGTGCTAGATTGCCCGGCTCATTCAGATGAATGATTTTATTTTTACTGTCTGTTTTTATTTGCAGGGTATACATTTTTCGCTCAATTCTATTTGAAGTTGCATTTATCATGCTAATAAATAACTTAATATTGAATAGTGGTATTATACATCCATATAATAAAATGTCAATAAATCGGCCGCAGCAACAAAAGACCTGACAGCATAAAAAGCAATATGTTATAATAATTTAGGCCGTGATTATTGGCACATAAAAAGCGAAGGACGAATGAATGAAAACTTATCTGGTAACAGGCGGTGCCGGCTTTATTGGCTCCAATTATATAAACTATCTATTCGAAGAATATCACCATGATATTTTCTTAATCAATTTGGACAAGCTGACCTATGCTGGCAATCTGGAGAACCTTAAGAAGGTTGAGAATAATCCTAATTATAAATTTATAAAGGCAGATATATGCGACAAAGATACTTTGAAAAATATATTTGCTGAGTATGATATAGATTACGTAGTGAATTTTGCCGCAGAGAGTCATGTAGATAGGAGCATAGAGAGCTCGAATGTATTCGTAAAAACCAATATTTTGGGAACGCATACACTACTTAATGCTGCAAAGAATGCATGGGCCGCAGGAAATGGCTTTTTAGAAAATAAAAAATTTCTTCAGATATCTACAGATGAGGTCTATGGTTCGCTGGGCGCAAACGGCAAATTCACTGAGGATACTCCGCTTGCCCCGCATAACCCCTATTCAGCCAGCAAGGCATCAGCAGACCTTATTGTAAAGGCGTATTATGATACGTATGCTTTTCCCTGCAATATTACAAGGTGCTCAAATAATTATGGAGAGTATCAGTACCCTGAGAAGCTGATACCACTGATTATAAATAACGCAATGAAGCATGAAGATTTGCCGGTCTATGGCGACGGCAAGCAGATACGCGACTGGCTCTACGTTCAGGATCATATCAGAGCAGTTGAAAAAGTTTTAAGGAAAGCGGAGCCGGGAGAAGTATACAATATCGGCGGAAATAACGAATATGAAAATATATATTTAGTAAATAAAATTATTGAAATCCTGAGCTTAGAGCTAAAAGACAGTGAAATAAACGGCTCATTAATCAAGCATGTAAAAGACAGGCTGGGTCATGACAGGCGCTACGCACTGGATTCATCGAAAATAGCAAGGGACCTTGGCTGGCAGCCGGAAGTTGCGTTCGACGCTGGAATAGAGCGCATAGTAAAATGGTATATAAACAATGCAGTATGGATGAAAAACGCTATGCGTAATGGATGATGCCTGCAAAGGTTTAATCTTACTTTTATGTATGATATAATAGTTAACTGAATTTAAAAACGAAGGTATCCTGGATTATTCAGGATAAAATGGAGAACAAAATGAAGATTCTTTGGATATGTAATATTGAGCTGCCCATCATTTCGGAGGCACTTAATAAGGAGGTTGATTTCGGCGGCGGATGGATGGACATAATATCCAGAAGTCTTGTAGGCGAAGGGCACGAACTGCACGTAATATATGCAAACAGTGAAGTAAACAAGACAGTAACTTTAGATGCAGGCGCCGTAACTGCGTATCAGATCCCTCATAAAAGGCGAAACAACAGCTATTATGATAAAAGATATGAAGGCATATTTCGTGGGATACTAAAAGGATCCAGCTTTGACTGCATTCATATATGGGGTGAGGAACTTCCGCGGACATTATCATTGCTTAAGGTATGCAAAGAGCTTAACCTTCTGGACAGGACTATTGTGGAGATTCAGGGCATACGCCATTTCATAGCGAAAAATTTCTATGCGTCTCTGCCAAACAGAATCATTCGCAGAAAAAGACTGCATGACATATATTTAAATAACAGCATAAAGAACGCAAAGCGTAGGCATGAGAGAGCCGGAAAGTATGAGCTGGAATCCATAAGAACAACAAAAAATATAATGGGCAGGACAGATTGGGACCTTGCCTGCGTAAAATCAATAAACCCCGAAGTTAATTACTATAAATGCAACAGGATACTGCGCAAGTCATTTTCTGAAAACCAATGGGAATTGGATAAATGCAGCAGGTATTCGCTTCTAGCTAGCAGCTATGGTGACTCAGCAAAGGGGCTGCATTATGTAATTGAAGCCATGCCTATAATACTGCAGGAGTTCCCGGAGGCGCACCTATACGTTGTAGGCTACTATACGCCGCTCAATTCGCTGAAAGCAAAATTGAAGCTAAACGGCTACGGCAAATATATCTATGAGCTGATAGATAAATATAATCTTGAAAATAATGTTACATTTTTGAGTAGCTTAAACGAGGCAAAGATGTGTGAGCAGACCAAGAATACTCATGTGTGCATTTCAGCCTCCACAATGGAAGATGCGCCTAATACTGTTGCTGAGGCCATGAAATTAGGAGTGCCGGTTGTTTCTTCGCTGGTGGGCGGAGTAGCGAGTATGGTTGATCACGGCGTTGATGGATTCCTGTATCAGTATGACGCGCCCTATATGATGGCTTTTTATGTAAAAGAAATCTTCAGGTCTGATGCGCTTGCGCTAAGTTTATCAGAAAATGCGAAAAAGAGAGCGAAAAAGGCATACGACACGGAAACAAATTATAATACTTTGTTGAATGTATACAGGAAGCTTTCCGAACAAGAAAATGGCTGAAAACTTTTTTAAATAATAATTCAGGCAGTATTAAAGAGAGGTGATGTCTCTTAATACTGCCTGTTATTTTTAAAACTCGTGGTTGTATATTTTTCTGACTTCGGCTTTATTTCTTACTAAAATCACATATACTGCTATTATTACAATGATTGATCCGCCTAAGGCTATGTAGGGGATGTATATATATTCTGCAAGAGCTCCGGCGATAAGCCCGAGCACGGAGCCGCCAAATACTGTAAGCGTCTGGAATGTGCCGTTGAACCGCGCGCGCAATTCATTGGGAACGTAATTTTGTGTTGAGGACATTCTCAAATTATACGTAGTTACCGACAGCAACCCCTGAATAAACATAAATAATATCATAATGGGCAGTATTGTCAGCATATAAGTTCCCTGCGTAACAGACATTATTATGAAGGCAATAACAGCAACCATATATTTTTTGGCGTCTTTCAGTCGTGTGCTGTAGTGGTAGGCGCTTCCCATCAGCCTGCCTAAAACCAGCGCCGCGCCGACATATATATATTTGTCTATGCCGAGCCATTCCGTTGACTTGAAGAATGGAAGCGTCAGCGTAAAGTTGACACTGCCGAATGAAGTAAGCACAGTATAGAACAGCACAATATACATCAGACCTTTATTCTGAGCCAGATAGTTGAGCCCCAGCTTAAAGTCATTGAAATATGTTTTGATGTTGTACTTTGATACCAGCTCTTTTATCTGTGACTCGTTAACCCGTATCAATGTTTCAAACACTGCAGCTATAAAGAACGTAACGGCATTGAATGCAAACAGCGGAGCTGTGCCTACTGAATTATATACAATAGCAGCAAGAGGTAGCGCTATCTGAGCTATATTGCCGATTACTGCGGATACAGAGTATGCCTTTGTGTAGTTCTCCTTCGCGATAAGCAGAGGGAAGAGGCTCTCGTAAGCCAGCATATATATGCTGTCAATTGTTCCTATAATTACGCATAATAGCAGCACTATAGCATAGTTAAACTGATTTGTATGTGAGATAATAGCTATAGCAGCGTAGATGCCTGCAGAAATAAAGTCCAGCACGTACATTGCTTTTCGCCTTGAGAACTTATCCAAAAACGGCCCGGAAAGCGAGGGCATAATGATCTTTGGCAGGTTATATAGAACCATTGTGAGTGCATACAGGAATACAGAATTTGTATAGTCAAGTATCAGCAGGCCGATTGCGAACCCTGAAACTGCATTGCCCAGCATGGAAATGACAGACCCGCCAATCATTATCGTAAAGTTTCTATTCCAAAGTTTTTTGCCCGGCTCCATATGCACTACCTCGTAAATTTAATCCGTCAAGTATTTTATCATAGAAGCACTATTCATTCAATGTATATTATGGCAATATTTAAGTTTGAATATTATCATGCACCGGAAACTTAATTAACTATTTCTTTTTTCGAAGTCTTCTTTCACGTCCTTTTTCCATTCGGGAGATATATGGTTGCTTTTCCTTAGCTCACTAACGGCTGATGCTACAGCGCCGTAGCTCATGCGAACGCCCTCTGAATCTGCGCGATAGTCGACGGATTTATCTGGAGATATTCCATATTTTTGCGCTGTGGATACGGCATCTATATTGGCACCCAAGAAAATAAATTCCCAGCCGTCGTTTTTTTCGGCATCCTTGACCATCTTCTTTATTTTTTCTGCTGAGTATTCCCTGCTGGCATTTTCGAGGCCGTCAGTTACTATTACGAAGAGCACCTTCTCTGCTTTATTACTACCGAGAGCCTTCTGCACCTTCGCTATTTTTTTGATTGTCGCACCCAAAGCATCCAGCAGTGCTGTCGTTCCGCGCACAAAGTATTCCTTTTCTGTAACGGCGCATACATCTTTAAGCGGTATGCGGTCATGGAGAAGCTCATATTCATTGTCGAAAAGCACAGTTGTAACTATGGCTTCATCGGGCAATTTTTTCTGCTTTTCTATCATGGAGTTAAATCCGCCTACGGTGTCGCTTTCAAGCCCGGACATTGACCCGCTCCTGTCGAGGATAAAAACCAATTCTGTTTTGTTTGAGTTCATCTTAATACCTCCGTTTATTTGATGAACCCAAGTATAGCAGCAATTATTATGGAAATGGTCGCATGGAAAGCGACAAATCAGACAAGAAGATTTTCTTCAAATGCAAAAAGAGTTTCATTTATTTCATAGAGGTCATAGTTTTTTTGCTCTATAAAGTATTTTATGATAAGGTCAAATTTATAGCTGTTGGATAGTGTGTATCCGGCCTTGCCAAGAAGGTCAAGGGACTCATCCAGATTCAGCCTTAGCGCTATGCAAAAGGCGATAGCGGTCTGCTTTCCCGGCCTGTAACCAAGATTGGTTCTGATTTTTGAAAATAGCTTTCTGTCTATATTTGCTCTTTTGTATGTTTCTACATCAGTCATGCCTTTTTCATCAATAAGCCGCATCAGCATTTCAGAGAAAGTCTCTTCAGTCTTAATAAGTATATCCTCAAGTTGTTTTTCGTTAGCAATCTTGCAGCTGGATAAATTGAAGTTATCAGCTTTTTCTTTTTTTGTGAGATTATTTATTGGTACTGCCGGGGCGGCGGAGCGCATAGCAAAGCCGGTGTAGCTGCTGTGTATATATTTTTCTATATGGGCATACCGGGCAGGCGCGAAAGAAATGGCGTCTTGTTCATATATTACGAGGATCACTTCAAGGTCACTTGACTTGAGGTATTCACTTATTGCCGAGATTGCTTCGCGATAAGCTTCGTATTTAGGGAAGCCATAGACTCCTGCTGAGATTAGAGGAAAAGCGATGGAAAGGCAGCCGTATTCTTCCGCCAGCTTAAGTGAATTGGTGTAGCAGCTGCGAAGCAGCTCAGGCTCTCCGTCGCTGCCGCCTCTCCACACGGGGCCGGGAGTGTGGATAATATATTTTGCCGGAAGGCTGTATCCTTTTGTAATTATGGCTTCACCAGTTTTGCAATATCCATGAGCGTTGCATTCGTCTTGGAGCATGGGGCTGGCGGCGGCATCAAAAATAGCGCCGCAGACTCCGCTGCCTTTTTTCAGGCTGCAGTTTGCCGCGTTTACTATGGCATCAGTATGCATTTTTGTTATGTCGCCGCGGACAATATTAAAAGGCATAAATAGCTTCCTTTATATTTAATACATATATAATAGCATAATAATAAATTTCCGGCATTGTTAATGCCGGAATAATTGGAGTTTACTTTCTATCTTTCTTGTTGTATGTCCGTCTCAGGTTGAATTCGGCAAGAATATCGATCTGGTCTAAGGTTATCTTCTTTCTTCGCTTATGGGGTGTCTTATTCCATTCTTCAATAATCCTGCTGTATTCTGTTGTTACCTTTTCAAGCACCTCATCCCAGGACATAAATATAGTTTCTCTGGCGTTTTCGCCCATCTTTTTCATGTCATACCTGTAGATGGCATCATCTATGCCTATTGCTATATCTGAGACCCTTTCTTCGGTTAAGATTCCGTTTTCGCCGTCGGTTACGCCCTCTGCTGAGTTGCTGCCCTTGATAAGCAACGAAGCGCAGCCGCATGCTGCTGCCTCTCTTACTACGAGAGGAGCATTGTCGTATACAGATGGAAATATGAACAAATCGGAGGATGCATATATATTCCGCAGCTTTTCTCTGTCCATTACTTTGCCTGCGAATTTGACACAGTCATCCATATCAAGGCTTTTTACAAGGCTTTGGAGTGTTTTCATGTCCTCTCCTCCGCCCACAAATAGCATAGAAAACTCTCTGCCTCGCCTTTTTAGAGCGCCAAGTGCCTTAACGATAAGGTGGATATTCTTAGTATAGGTTATTCTGCCTACAAAAAGGAAAATGGGTTTATCATTATTAAGTCCGTATTCTTCTGCTATGCTTTTTCTGGTTTCTGCGTCTCTATAGGTAACCGGCATATCGCATCCGTTGGGCATCACCGTTATTTCGCCCTTGTAGCCATATTCTTTTAGCGTCTGAGCAGTACCGCTGCTTACTGCCCATACATAGTCGCACTTATCATAGAAGGCGGATACATATCTGGCGACAAGCTCGCCGGGCAGGTTCAGGTTAAGCCTGAGGCGATTGTTAACATCATCTTTGAATTTTGAGTGAAAGGTGGATATATGCGGCAGGCCTCTCTTTTTTGCCAGCCTCTGCGCGAGTATCCCCGAAACAAAAGGACAGTGAGAGTGAATCAAGTCAATCGGTATTTCACCTAAAGTCTTGCTAAGCTTTGGAGATATGGGTATGCCAATTGTGTACTGGTCAGCAATAATTGGCTTGGTAGCGGGATATTGTATGATCTGGTAAGGGAAAGATTCGGCGTCCCGTGATTTATCCTTGGGCACAATTACATAGGAAGTGCCGTATTTTTCATTTATGATTTTTGCGTAGTTTTGCGTGCATACGGCAACGCCGTCATATTGGGGCGCAAAAGATTCGTTCGCCAATGCTATTCTCATATTTTCAGGCTCCTTTACCGCTTGCGTAAAATAGTTATAAATTACGTTGGTTTATTCCAACAAATATTATAGCACAAATTAAGGCAGAAGTTGCAATAATGCGATGTATATTGTGTGATTGGATGCAAAAATTTACATACACAAAACACTACCTGAAAATGAGAGCACATTAAAACATCAAATTTGTTTATTTCTAATTAATATATGTTATTATAAAGTTATAGATTTCCGGGGGATGTAGAATATGAAAAAGCTACAAATATATATGCTTATTATTGTGCTGGCTACAGTTTTTTTGGTTGCCTGCGAAGAGCCGGAGGAAACCGAGCAGGTTTATACCGGGGATGAACTGCTGGATAAAATGGAGGGTTTCTGGGTGTTTGCAGGATATAAGGAAGGCAGCGACGAATACGCAAAGCTGCAGGGCATAGCCTACGGTATAGACTCCAGAGGAATGGACATATACTCGAATTTTGAATTGCAGAACAAAGATATGCAGATAGACATCAAAAAAGGCAACACAATTGTATATTATGAAGGCAGTGAAAGAAAAGAAGCAGATGTCAGCTTTGACACACGCGACGGATATGAGCTGATGGTTTTGGAAAGCGTAGACGGAACAACGCTTTATGAAAAAATGCGAATGAGTGAATATTATCTATATGAAGGATTTGCAGAAAATAAAAGCGCAAGTTATGATGCGTCAACTTATCTGTCGTATGAACTTACTGACAAGGATCTTGAATGGTATCTTGAGGACACCTACTGGAATGAGTTTTACTACATTTATCCCGACGGCACAACAGAGACCATGAATTCATTTATGATGGTTATGTATTCATCCGACAGAACCGGAATAATGGACTATATTGATGAGACTATTAATGTGACTTGGGAGGTATATGACCAGAGGCTTTACCTTACATATGAAGACGGAGAGACATATTATTTCCCAATAGACTATGAATACGACAGTGAAACAAAATATGCTTACCTTTATCTGTACGATACAGAGGAAGGCTACGAAGGCTGCGCGTGGGTATTGTGGAACTATGTCGGCGATTGATTTAGCTCAGATAATTAAAGCTATAAAATGAAGAAAAATATTATATTTTTAAGTATTATTATATTGCTTTTGTCTGCCCTGGCAGATTGCAGCGGGGGAACGCCTAATCAGTATGAAAGTGAAACGGGCGAATTCAGCTACAGGGATGCTATGCGCAGCTGGGTAATAAAGATAAGCGAAATTGCGAAGTCATATGACTCCTCATTTCTGATTATACCTCAGAACTGCGCGCCGCTATTTACCAGCACAGGGATGATAGAAGGCGAGCTTTGTGAGGAATTTATATCAGCTATTGACGGAACAGGGCAGGAGGGCATCTTCTGCGGAAATGAAAAATACAATAAGCCGAGGGATACTAAAAGCAGAGAGTATATTTCAGGACTCCTAAATATTGCGCAGGCACAAGGAATAACTGTACTGTCTGTTAATTACTGCGACATAGAGGGTATGGCTGCAGAGGCATTGGAGTTTGATTCGAAAAACGGCTTTCTATCCTATATTTCCCCATCATATGGTTTGGATGAGCTTCCGGAGGGTCAGCCAATAAATGAAAACAGCGATAATGTAGATTTATTAAGCTTAGCTAAAAACTGGGCAATTATTCTTAATCCCGAAAAGTACTCAACTAAAGAAGCATATATCCATGCGCTGTGTGAAACGAACTATGATATTCTGGTAATTGACGCCTACTTTGATGATAATAAAATGCTCAATAGTACGGACGTTGAAAAACTAAAAATCAAGAAAAACGGCACCAGAAGGCTTGTTATATCATACCTTAGCATTGGCGAAGCGGAGGACTACAGGTATTACTGGCTTGATGAATATTATGATAATCCACCCGAATGGATCGTGGGGGAGAACCCGGAGTGGCAAGGGAATTACCCGGTTGAATACTGGAATGACGAGTGGCAAAGCATAATAGCTACGGGTGAAAACAGCTACTTAATGAAGATCATAAATGCCGGATTTGACGGTGTATATCTGGATATAGTCGATGGATATGAAACCTTTGAAGACAACTAAAAAAGGCTGCCCGCAGGCAGCCTTTTGAATACAAGATGATCTATTCCTCTGTGTCATCTTCCTTGTTTTTCATATATTGGCGGAAGCTTTCTTCGCCTTTATCTTCCCACCATTTTTCGTAAAGCTCATCATAGTCCTGATTTGTGTTTTCGTGCTTTTTTAGTTCCTCGTCGAACTTTTTGTCGAATTCTTTGTCAAATTCCTTCTCAAATTCTTTTTTTATTTCTTTTCTTATTGTCGCACCAGGCTTTGTTTTCTTTTTTGAGCTGTCATTTGAGCTTCCTCCTATACCGCCGAAGAGGATTTTAGCCAGGATGAATATTCCTACAGCCTGCCAGTATGTCAATTCTTTTAACCCGAACAGCATAGGCATCAGCCAGTTCCAAAGCCACATTACGACGAACCCGAAAAGTATTGCCAGGCCTATTCCAAGGATTGTGAATCCTATTATCATTACAACTTTCTTTGCTCCTTTTCGCGCCATCTCTCTGTCGCCGCACACGTTTTCTTTTGTCATTTTATATTGCTCCTTTCACGTAATCTTTTAGTATTTGTTCCAGCTTTTTCATTGCTCGTGATTTTCTGGAGAGCAATGTGCCGAGCTTTATTCCTGTTTCTACGGAAACTGTTTTGTAGCTCTTGCCCTTAAGCTCCGTTTCAATAAAAATAAACCTGCTTTTTTCGTCCAGTTTGTCTATTGCTTCCTTAAGCACATTTTTCAGTTCCTTTATCAAAAGCTCATCTTCCGCTGTCAGTGTTTCGCCATCGGGAAGCTCATCGCCGAGTATTTCCCGGTTTCTTTTCTTTAAAAGGTCATATGCGCCGTTTCTTATCGACTTATAAATATAGGAAGTCATGTTCTGTATGCTAAGCGCGTCGTTACCCTTATAGAGGAGCTTGACTACAGTCTGCTGAATGATATCCTCAGCGTCATACTCATTTATATGGTCGAACCTAGAAACAAGATATGACTTGAAGTTTTTATAGTCGTTTCTGAATACATCTTCTATTATCTCTTTCAGCATATGCGGTCACCTCCTTTTTTTGTTTTCTGCCGGCTTCATATGTATGACGATTGAAAGGCTGAATTATTGCAAAATAAATAAAACTTTTTATTTATTATAAGGCTTTTTTCCTTAAAATACATTATGATGTTTTTGCGCATTGCATAAACTCTCGGCAAAAAAACACCACTATGTCAAAATAAAGTAAATTAATGAATTATAAGCAACTTAATTTGTTAAAAGGTTCTAAAAATGCTTGTAAATAATTTGTGCACATTGTATAATAATATACAAAGATTGCTCAGCCCTACGATGCTGACACAGAGAATCTGATTATATTCTTATTATATTTATGCATTTTTTGCCGGGAGGAAAAATATGAAGCAAATCGTAGACTTACTCAGAGAGAAAAGCCAGCTCCAGTATCATATTAACGCAATTCGAGAATATATCAACGACAAGAACTATGATATGAGGCTAAAAGAGGTATGGGATTCCTACAATAAGGACCTAGAAGCGGTTGACGCAAAGCTGGATGAGCTGAGTATGCCGGCACTTGAAGAATTCGAGCAGGAGAAATTAAGGCTGCTGGGCGAAATCAAAGAGCATGAAGACGCCTTGGAAAAGTGCAGGGAACAAATTAAAGAGCTTCAGAGACTGACAAAGCTGATCAACAAGGCATAAAGCAATTATGGCCGCAATTCGCTGCGGCATTTATATAATATAGTGTGTTAAAAAATTCACAATAAAAACATATGTCAATAACTTTTTTTAAAGCGGCGTATTTTGCGCATCTATGTTAAAAAATTCACAATATTGACATATGTCATTTATATTTTTGGGGTTGGTTTGCGGGGAAGTGTTAAAATTTTAACAAACAGGAAAGTGCTTTAAGGAGAAACACAAAGCCAAGGAACGGCTTTAATATTAAATGAAAATAATTATATTTTAATAGGAGGTTTTAAATTGGAAGCAAAAGTACACGAGTGCGGTCAGATGACCGAAAAGGAACAGTACTCATTACTTGAGCAGTCTATCAAAGACTTTGAGTACAGAGAGGACAACCTTATACAGATTCTGCATATGGCCCAGGCTATATTCGGATATCTGCCTGCAGAAGTGCAGAAATTCATTGCTGAGAAGATGGATATTTCATTGTCACATGTTTCAGGTGTGGTAACGTTCTATTCGTTTTTCTCCACCCAGCCAAAGGGCAAGTACAAAATACAGATTTGCCTGGGTACCGCCTGCTACGTGCGAGGCGGCAAGAAGATTGTAGACGCGCTGAAAGACGAGCTGGGAATAGACATTGCTGAGACTACACCGGACAGAAAATTCTCTCTGGAAGTTATGCGGTGCATAGGGGCCTGCGGGCTTGCGCCGGCAATAAGCATCAACGACCAAGTATACAAAAGAGTGAACCCAAAGAAGATTCACGAGATACTTAGCCAGTATGAATAGGGAAGGAGAGAAATATGAGTAAAGCAATAAATGAAGCAATAAAAAACGTTGCCGATTTAACTAGCATTAAGGATAAATTCGCAGAAAGCGATAAGGCATATGAATATAAGCTATTGGTATGCTACGGAGCAAGCTGCATTTCATCCAACTGCAAGTCAATTCATCAAAAGCTTATTGAAAAGCTCGATGAATACAAGATAGCAGATAAAGTGAAAATTAAGCTGACCGGGTGCATAGGAACATGCGCTGTCGGCCCGACATTGACTGTTGAGCCGGATGGAGCATTCTACTGCAACTTAAGACCTGAAGATATCGACACTATTGTGCGCGAACACCTGGTGGGCAAAAAGATTGTTGAGGAGCTTTGCTATGTGGATTCCAACAGCGGAAAGCGCATACTGAACATAAAAGATATTGAATACTTCAATTCTCAGCATAAAATAGTCATGAAAAACTGCGGCAGGATAGACTATGCCTCACTGGAAGAATACATTTCAAACGATGGATACTATGCGCTGCAGAATGTATTATCATCATTAAAGCCCGAGGACGTGGTAGCCGAGGTAGAAAAATCCGGCCTGCGCGGCAGAGGCGGCGGCGGATTCCCCACGGGATTCAAATGGAAGCTGGCGGCTATGAATGAAAGCGACCAAAAATATGTAATATGTAACGCTGACGAGGGCGACCCAGGCGCATTTATGGATAGGTGCTTGATTGAAGGAGACGCTTATCTAGTAATAGAAGGTATGACTATAGCAGGCTACGCAATAGGCGCAAGCAAGGGCGTTGTGTATGTCCGTGCGGAATACCCCATAGCAATAGAAAGGCTGGAAGCTGCAATTGAGGAAGCGAGAAAAAGACAGCTTTTAGGCAGCAATATCTTCGGTTCGGGCTTTGGCTTTGATATCGAGATAAGGATAGGCGCAGGCGCATTTGTATGCGGCGAAGAGACTGCATTGATGGCATCCATAGAAGGCAGGCGAGGCGAACCAAGGCAGAAGCCGCCGTTCCCGTCTGACAAAGGACTATACGGCAAGCCTTCCATAATAAATAATGTTGAAACCTTTGGCAACATAGCGTCAATTTTCCTTAAGGGCGCAAGCTGGTTTAATAACATCGGCACAGCAAAGAGCAAGGGAACAAAGGTGTTTGCTCTGGCAGGCGATGTAAACAACACAGGAATAGTCGAAGTGCCGATGGGCACAACGTTGGGCGAGATCATTTTTGATATCGGCGGCGGCATTCCAAACGGAAAGAAGTTTAAGGTAGCCCAGACTGGCGGCCCATCCGGCGGATGCCTGACAGCGGAGCACCTTAATACTCCGGTTGACTATGATTCTTTGATTGAGCTGGGCGCTATAATGGGCTCCGGCGGGCTTATCTGCATGGATGAAGATACCTGCATGGTGGACGTAGCAAGATACTTCATGGAATTTGTTCAGGAGGAAAGCTGCGGCAAGTGCGTAGCGTGCAGAATAGGCACAAAGAGAATGCTGGATATATTAGAGCGCATTACAAAGGGCCTTGGCGAAGAGGGCGACGTCGAAAAGCTAATTGAGCTTGGCGAAACCATAAAAGACACTGCCCTATGCGGGCTTGGACAGACAGCGCCAAACCCGGTACTGAGCACAATAAAATATTTCCGCGAAGAATACGATGAGCACATAAGGAACAAAAAGTGCAGAGCTGGTGTATGCGCTGACCTGTTTATCTCTCCTTGCGAAAATGCATGCCCGGCCGGCGTCAATGTTCCGGGATATATCGCGCTTATTGCAGAGGGCAGAGTGGAGGATGCATACAAATTAATCAGGCAGGAGAACCCATTCCCATCTGTATGCGGCAGAGTATGCACGCACCCATGCGAACAGAGCTGCAGAAGGGCGCAGTTGGATGAGCCAATTGCTATAGTTGACCTGAAGAGGTTTGCGGCAGATGAGGTAATGAAGCGCAACGAACCGATTAAAGAAATCATTTACCCATCAAATGGCAAGTCGGTAGGCATAGTGGGAGCAGGCCCTTCAGGGCTTACCTGCGCGTACTATCTTGGAAAGCTGGGCTATGACGTATATGTATATGAAGCGCAGCCCGTAGCCGGCGGAATGCTGGCGGTTGGTATCCCTGAATACAGGCTTCCGAAGGGAGTGCTGGAAAAGGAAATACACACAATTACCCAGATAGGCATAAACATACAGACCAACACAAAAGTCGGCGAGGATATAGAGTTCGAAGAGCTGCTTAAAAAGCATGATGCTGTATACACAGCAACAGGCACGCAGATATCGCGCCGTATAGGTATAGACGGCGAAGACCTAGGCGGCGTCTACCACGGAATAGACTTCCTAAAGGATGTAAACCTAGGCAAGGTAACAAGCGTATCCGGAAAGGTTGCAGTAATAGGCGGCGGAAACACCGCAATTGACGCAGCACGCACAGCATTGAGGCTGGGAGCTGACGAGGTGCACATATTATACCGCAGGACAATTGAAGACATGCCAGCCGAAAAGCGCGAGATACGCGATGCAATGGAAGAAGGCATAAAGGTGCATACTCTGGTTGCTCCGCTTGAACTGCAGGGCAAGAAAAAGGTGGACAAAATCAGATGCATTCGAATGGAACTCAAGGGCTTCGACAGATCCGGACGTAAAGTGCCGACAGAAGTCAAAGGCAGCGAGTTTGATTTCCCGGTTGATATGGTTATCCCAGCTGTCAGCCAGCAGGTCGACCTTCCATTTATAGGCGGCAGTGAAGTGAAGATGACGAGATGGGGCACTGTTTCAGTGGATACTGACACTATGATGACGACAAGGCCGGGCGTATTTGCAGGCGGCGACGATGTGCGCGGAGCAGATGTGGTTATAACGGCTATTGCAGACGGAAAGAAGGCAGCCCAGTCTATTGACAGATATTTAGGCGGAAAGGGAATACTCAATAAGGGTGAAAAGATTGATATACCTGTGCCTAAGGATGATGAGGAAATAGTTGAGCATGAGCGATTCGAGATGAAATACCTCTCACCGGAAGAAAGATGCACCAACTGTAAAGAGGTTGCTTTGGGATTCCATCGCTTGAACGCATACGCAGAAGCAATGAGATGCCTGCGCTGCGACAGACGTTAGGAAAGGATGATAACGATATGGTAAATATTAAGATAAACGGCAAAGATATTCAGGCCCGTGATGACATGACGATATTGGAGGCCGCAAGAGAAAATAATATACAGATTCCCACATTGTGTCATCTGGAAGGAATACACGAGATGGGAGCATGCAGAATGTGTGTAGTGGAGGTTGCCGGCGCAAAGGCGCTGCAGGCATCATGCATAGCGCCTGTAAGAGAAGGAATGGAAGTATGCACTCATTCAAAAAGAGTGCGTGAGCGCAGGAAGGTATTATATGAGCTGATACTTTCTGACCATCCGAAGGACTGCCTCAACTGCGGCAGGAACCTAAGCTGTGAGCTTCAGGCATTGGGAGACATAATTCAGGCGGATGAAGCCCGGTTTAAAGGTGAGCTATCAAGCGATACTGTGGATTTATCCAGTGAGTCAATAGTCAGAGACAGCGCAAAGTGCATTCTCTGCAGGCGCTGCGTGACCATGTGCAACGAAGTGCAGCAGGTTAAAATACTCAACGCACAGGAGAGAGGATTCGCGACTCTGATTGGCCCGGGCAACGACCTCTTGATGGGCACATCAACATGCGTCAACTGCGGCCAGTGCACAACTGTATGCCCGACAAATGCGCTGCATGAAAAAGACGCGATAGAAACAGTATGGGATGCTTTGGCTGACCCGAATAAAAAGGTAGTGGTGCAGACAGCTCCTGCTGTACGCGTGGCAATAGGCGAGGAATTCGGATATCCTGCAGGAACAATAGTAACAGGCAAGATGGCACAGGCGCTGCACGATTTAGGATTCGACTATGTATTCGATACAAACTTCGCAGCTGACCTTACTATTATGGAAGAGGGCTATGAGCTTCTAAGCAGGCTGGTCGGATTTATGGTAGGTGCTGGCAAGGTGACAGAGAAGCAGGCAGAGGAACTGGGATTCAAAGGAAAGCTGAGGCAGCCCGTTTTGCCCATGATAACCAGCTGTTCACCGGGATGGATAAAGTATATTGAGCACTATTATAATGGGCAGCTAGGGCATCTTTCCTCTTGCAAATCCCCGCATATGATGCTGGGAGCGCTCGTAAAGAGCTACTTCGCTGAAAAGGAAAAGATTGACCCTAAAGATATGTTTGTAGTTTCTGTAATGCCATGTACGGCAAAGAAATACGAAATCACCAGAGAAGAGATGGTTAACGGCGGATACCCCAATGTTGACGCCGTGCTGACAACCCGCGAATTGGCAGTAATGTGCAAGCAGGCGGGCATCGACCTGAAAAAACTTGAAGACGGCAAATTTGACAATCCTTTGGGATTGTCATCAGGAGCTGCTGATATATTCGGAGCGACAGGCGGCGTTATGGAGGCCGCGCTGCGCACAGTGTATGAGCTTTTGACAGGCAGAGAGATTCCTTTTGACAATCTTCACGTTGAGCCGATTAAAGGCCTTGAAAAGATTAAGAGCGCTGCAATTACATTAGAAGGCGTCAAGGACGAGTGGAAGTTCCTTGAAGGCGTAGAGGTGAAAGTTGCGGTAACCAGCGGCCTTGCCGGTGCATCGACATTGCTAGACCAGATAAAGAAAGGCGAAAGCCCGTATCACTTTATTGAGGTAATGGCATGCCCGGGTGGATGCATAACAGGTGGAGGACAGCCTAGAAGCGATGATGCTGACGTGCGCGCCAAGCGTATGAACGCCATCTACGCAGAGGACGAGGGAAAGACATTGCGCAAATCACACGAAAACAAAGATTTGCAGCAGCTATATAAGGATTTCCTCGGCGAGCCATTGGGTCATGTATCCCATGAGCTTCTGCATACGGAGTATGTTCAGAGGAACAGGTACTAACTTTATAATTAAACTTAAAAGGCCCTCTTCATAGTTTGAAGAGGGCCTTAAAATTATTATTTTTATTCTACCGAACCGCGGTAATCATCGATTCACCCAGCACCTGAGTTGTCTCCGTCCATACGCTTTTTAGCCGAGCCTGCGCCGTTGAATTAAGCTGGCTGAAGAGTTCCTGATCGTCTATATATTTGCCCACGGGGATAATTGTGTAGTTTTTGTCGTCGGTATCTGTGTCATCCACGCTCACCCACGTAGGCACATAATTCACATCTATGAGCGTTACTTTGCCTGTTGTTGAATTATGCTGGTATGTGAGGTTGAGTATTACTCCGCTGTCATAATATTTGCTCCGCTGTGCAGTGATAAAAGAGCCCAAAGAATAGGCTACAATACAGTCTGCCGTTGTTCCGTCATTTCTGGTTACGGTTTTTCTGGTAATCGGCTGCAGAACCTGCGGGTGCGCGCCCAGCACCACATCAACCCCTGCCTCCATCATGGCCTGCGCATATGTTTTTGCGTGGTCGGAAGCTGACATATGGCCGATTTCTCCCCATGCAACATAGGCTATTATCAGGTCCACATTGGATTCGTAGCATATATTTACGTCCCGGTTGACGCTTGACATTTTCAGTTCCTTTATTGCATAGCTCATCTGGCTGGTGGTTATTCTTGGCTTTATCGCATCTATTATTTCTTCGTCAGCGTAGTTGAGAATAGCTATCTTTACGCCTTCTATAGTTACGATTAGAGGCTTATAATATTCGCCTTCACTTAAATAGGTACCGGTTGAGATCATGTCCGCCTCTCGGATAAAGTTAGTCGTGAACTGCAGTCCCGCCCATCCCTGATGGAATAAGCTTTCGTTTGCGGTTACCAATACATCAAATCCTGCATCTGCAATTGCAGTTAGTGCGGATTCAGGAACATTAAAGCTCTGCGGATCGCCGGAATACCCAACCGCGCTGCCAGCAGCCGAGGAATTGAAGCTGGCAATTGCCAGATCCGCGCCTTGAATATACGGCGCAATCTCCGAGAAGTTATGGCTAAAATCGTATGTTCCTGTGTATTGGTCGTAGGCGTCCACTATCTGAGAGTTGTAGAAATTTAAATCACCTACAGCACTTATTGTAAACTGGATCACCTCAGGCCGTGGCGTCGTTGTGGGCTGCGGGTTTGGCGAAACTGTAGGGTCCGGCGTTGCTGTGCCCGATAATGTAGGTGTAGGCGAAGGCATGGATGTAGGCATAGGGGTAGGCGTAAATATTACCTCACCCTTTAAGCTGCTTACTACGGCTGTAATGCTATCCCAGTTAAAGTAGGAATATAAAGCCGCTGCAAGTACAACGATAATTATTAAAACAAAAATAAACACACCGGCCTGAGCATTGCGGTATCTCTGGTTGTGTGCCATTTTGCTCATTTTTCTTTTTGTGGTTGTAGAGTATCTTCCTGATCTGGAGCGGTCTCTTTCCGGATAACGGCCGCCTGAATTTCTGCCTGTCATTTGAATATCTCCTATGAAAATCGCACGTATAGCGCGGAATAATAATTTTACTAGGTAATTATAGCACAAGTTATTGATTTTTTACATAAAGTTAAAAAAAGCTGCGGTTTATTCGGCCGCTGGTCTTTTTCTTATTTGAGTATAAGAATGTAGAAATTGCAAAAAAGGCTTTTGGCTGTTTTATAATTATGTTATACTCAATAATTATGAGAGAAGAGATTTTATAGAATAAAATCTCCAACCCAATAAATAGAAAAATGATGTGGAATCTGTTCCCGCCCACCACCCAATAATTAAGGGCAGCGCCCTTAACACCGCCCTTTATCAGGAGATATCGGGATAGTGAATGAAAACAAACTGAAAGGGCAAGAGGCAGGAAAAAGCAGATAAAGCAAGGAGATTTGTGAAAAAATCTCCGATGTAAAAAAATAATAAACAGACAGGCTTGACTTGCTTTCAGAGAAGTGAGACAAGCACTCGGCAACAACGCGATACAGCATAGGATTACGTAAAACTAGGAGAAAAGAAATGAATTTAGGTGTAGGCATAAAGCATTCAATTAAATGCATAGTTGAGCCGGATATGACCGCCGACAGAGTGGGAAGCGGTTCTCTAGCGGTGTTCTCTACGCCTTCGCTCCTGGCATTGATGGAGGCTGCGGCCTTCGAATTGGCTGAAAACGGAATGGATACAGGGTATACTACAGTTGGCTCATATATTGAGCTTCACCATATGTCTCCTACTCCTATAGGTATAATGGTGGAAGCGGAAGCCAAGCTTACAAAAATACTGGACAATAGGATTACATTTAAAATAATGGTTTATGATAAGTCCGGCCTTATTGCTGAGGCTACACATATAAGGTACATAGTTGACAGAAAAAAATTCATGAGAGCCGCTGAAAAAAAACTATGATTTATCCGCAGAGAATGAAAAAACTGATGGCGGAAGGGATATTCCTGAAGCTTTATGAAATAAAGAAAAGGCTGATTAATGAAGGGAAGAGCGTTGTCGACCTTTCGGTGGGCTCGCCCAGCTTTGCACCATCAAAAAATGCAATGGAAACGCTTAGCAAAGAATGCCTTAACCCTGATAATTACAGGTATGCTATAACAGACACAGCTGAGCTGAGGCAGGCGGCAGCATCATGGTATAAAAGAAGATTTCAAGTGGAGCTGAACCCAGAGAGTGAGATAACGTCACTTTTAGGTTCGCAGGAAGGGCTTGCGCACATTTGCCTTGCACTTACTGACGCTGGAGATATAGTGATGGTGCACGACCCGGGATACCCCATCTACCACGCCGGGCCGCAGATAGCGCAGAATATCCTGTATCCGATGCCATGCCGCGAAAACAGCGCTCTGATAGATTTTGATAAAATTCCGCCAAGGATAGCGCGAAAGGCAAAGCTGATGATAGTAAGCTATCCCAATAACCCGACTACCCAGATCGCGGATGAAAGCTTCTACAGGCAGCTGGTGGCCTTTGCAAAAAAATATGACATCATGGTAATGCACGATAATGCATACTGCGAGCTGACATACGACGGATACAGGGCAGGTTCATTTCTTAATACACCTGGAGCCAAAGATATCGGAATAGAGCTCAATTCACTTTCGAAGACATATAACCTTGCAGGAATAAGGGTTGGCTTTGCTTTGGGCAACAGCAGAATGATAAAATGCATTTCAGCAATAAAAAGCCATATGGATTACGGCATATTTATACCTGTGCAAAGGTGCGCAGCCGAAGCATTAATCGGTGACCAGAGCATTGTGGAAAAAACCAGAAGTGCATATGAGCACAGAAGGAACATATTGTGCGATGGATTGGCAAGCATAGGCTGGAATATTGAAAAACCCAAGGCGACAATGTTCGTATGGGCGGAAATCCCTGAGCATTTTAAAAATTCCGATGAATTTGCCATGAAACTCGCAAGCGAAACGGGAGTGATTGTCACTCCGGGGGCAGCATTTGGCAAAAACGGCGAAAATCATGTGAGGATGGCTCTGGTGGCAGAAAACAGCGATATAGAAACCGCTGTTAAAAATTTAAGGAAAAGTGACCTTTTTATTACGAAATAATGAAAAAAAGCAAAGAAAATCGTAATTTTTGTTGAAATATTCAGTAAAATCCTATACAATGTTTACGCGTTTAATATATTTATAGCAATACAAAGATTATTTCTTTTTTTAAATACTAAAGGAGGAAAAAATGACAGGAAATAATAGACGGCACAGCACGGAATCTTCACGGGGCACCAGCTCCAGAGGATATTCCTCCAGGGGAGGCAGTACACGCTCGGGAAGTTCGCGCAGCGCAGCAGCATCGAGAAGCACTAGCAGCCAGAGAGGCGGCGGGAGACCCGCAGGCGCGAGCATAGCAGGAATGATAGCGGTTGTTCTTGTGGTAGTTATTGTGGTTGCAGCTGTGGGCGGAGTGCTCTTTTGGACAAATGTAAAATATCTTTATGATTATACAACAATTATACCAGGGGTAGAAATTGAAGGCGTTGACATTGGCGGAATGACTGCAGATGAAGCCATAGTTGCACTGAACTCAAGGCTGCAGGAAAAAATAGGACAGCTTTCAATAACATTAAAACATGGTGATATGGCGCCGTGGAAATATGACGCGTCCAATATCGGCGCATCCGGCGATATCACAAGCATAGTAGCGGAGGCCATGAGATACGGGCATGTAGGAGAATTGAAAGACAGAATAAATGAAGCAAAATATGTGCTTAATAATCCTGAAACTTTCAGCATCTCTTTCGGATATGATAAAACATCAATTACCACAATTGTTGAAGCATTGAAAGCAGACATAGATGTGCCTGCAGTTGAACCGGACTTGGAATTCGACAAGGACGCAGGGCAGATAACTCAAATTGACGAGAAAGTCTCTTTGCTTTATAATCCTTTGAAGTATGACACTTCTGTATCGGTTAATGGTGTTCCTGCAGAAGTATATGTTGACGCAAACGGAAATTATCAGGTAGCTGCGGATATATTCACCATCACCCCTGGTTCATCAGGATATGTGGTGGATGTTGAGGCGACAGTAAACGCCATCATTTCAGATTTGGCTGACGACTCAGTAGCAAATGTTGATATTGTAACGATACCTGTAGAACCGACTCTGACAGAGGAAGAATTACTTGAGTGCACATCTTTGGTTTATCATTCCAAGTCAGGCATAGCGTATACATCAAACTACGAGAGAGACATGAATATTCAGGTTGCCTTAAATAGCTTTGACGGCCTCGTAATTAGGCCGGGGCAGACAATATCATTTAACGAGACAACGGGAGAAAGAAGCCAGGCAAACGGATACTTCTTGGCTCCGGGAATAGCACAGGATAAATCGCACGAGCTTGTATGGGGCGGCGGCGTATGCCAGGCGGCAACAGTAATATTCAATGCTGCAATCATGTCAGGCATGACAATACTTGACAAGGACTCGCACTCATGGCCTTTGTATACGGCAGCGGATGACTACGGCGAGGACGCAAGAGACGCGATGGTAAACTGGGGAACATCAGACCTGGTATTCAGGAATGATACTGAGTACCCGATTTACTTTGATACATACCTCCATTGGAGAAGCTCAGACAACGCGGACTATGCATACTGCAACGCATATTCAAAGCTTCTTCCTAACGGCGAGAGCTATGACTATGAGCCGCGCTTAGTTGAATCAGAAGTAGCTCCTGAGCCTGTATACAAAGCTCTCAAGGACACCACAGAATATAGCGACGCTAAATGGGAATGGGATTCAGACCTTCAGCTTTTAGTTTACGAATATGCTCCCTCCAAGCCGAAGAAATACTATGATGTCTATCAGAGGCTGCTTGACGCTCAGGGAAACTTGATTTCTGAACAGTTATGGTATAGGTCACATTATGATTTGATACAGGGGTTATACTATACGAAGCCGGACCCAAATAAAACCACTCCAGACGGTGGTGTAGGATAAAAAGATAAAAAAGGTTACCAGAATATAGGTAACCTTTTTAAATTTAGGAGGATTTATATATGGCGTGGCGTAAGGGCATACAGATCTTTGCAGGCTCAACGGGGGGTGCATTTGCTCAAAGAATGTGTGACTATCTAAAAGTGGATTTGGGCAAGTCCCAGGCAAAGATTTTTTCCGAGGGAAATACTTTCGTGAGAATATTGGAGACTGTGCGTGCTAAGGATGTCTTTCTGGTTCAGCCAATCGGGCTTAAGCCAAATGACGAGTTTACAGAAATACTTTTCTGGATGGACGCATTCAAGAGGGCAAGCGCAAAATCGGTGACAGCTGTTATCCCGTATTTCGGCTATGCAAAGGGCGACAAGAAGGATGAACCGAGGGTTTCCATAAGAGGAAGGGTGTGCGCAGAGAGCATAGAGCTGGCAGGGGCTGACAGAGTGGTCACTATGGATTTGCACTCGCCGCAGGTACAGGGATTCTTCAAGTGCCCTGTAGACCATCTTTTCGGTGCGCCCATTCTTTCAGAGTATATTAAGACGCTGGGGCTGGGCGAGTTTTCAGTGGTTGCTCCTGATGCAGGATTTGCAAAGGAGGCAAGGAGCTTTGCAGGCAGGCTTAAGGTGCCCACTATAATCTGCGATAAAACCAGGCATGGTCATGATGAAAAGGCTGAGATACTCGAAGTAATAGGAACAGTAAGCAACCGGACGTGCGTGATAGTCGATGATTTTACTATTTCCGGGGGGACTCTAATTGAGGTTGCTAAGGAGCTTAAGGATCGTGGAGCAAAAAGGGTGATAGCGTGCGTGTCTCATGCCCTGCTGAATAAGGACGGCATTGAAAAGCTAAGAAACTCTGATATAGAAATGCTGATAACAACGGATTCCATAGAAAACCATGAGGTTATAAACTGCGAGAAAACCAGGGTTATATCGGTTGCTCCGCTTTTCGCGGACGCCGTGCGCAGAATATATATGAATATTACAGTCAGTGAGCTATTCGACCATACGCCTATCTATATGATTGAAAACCTTAAAGAAGTGAAAGAATAACCGGAAACGCAAAAAAACAATCTCGAAGGCCGGAATATTAGCTTCGGCCTTTTAATGCGTTCATCAGTGGATTTTTGAACATATAAATGATATAATCAGTTTGCTTTATGCAGAAACGGAGTAAGCATGGCTGAGGGCAGCAAGAATAATAAAATAGTGGTCGGAATGTCCGGAGGTGTTGACAGCGCTGTTGCAGCATACCTTCTTAAAAAACAGGGGTATGAAACCATAGGCGTATTCATGAGAAACTGGGAAGAAAGCGATGATGACGGCGTCTGCACGGCTGATGAAGACTATAATTATGTAAGGAAAGTCTGCGAGCAGATTGGCATCTCATATTACACGGTGAACTTCACAAGGGAATACTGGGACAGGGTGTTTGAATACTTTCTGAAAGAGCTCAGGGCAGGCAGGACGCCAAACCCTGACGTAATGTGCAACAAGGAAATAAAGTTCAAGGCCTTTTTGGAATTCGCGATGAAGCTGGATGCGTCATTTTTGGCTACAGGCCATTACGCAAGAATAGCAGAGAAGGATGGCAAAAAGCTGCTGTTAAGAGGCGAAGACGACAATAAGGACCAGACCTATTTCCTATACAACCTTGGGCAGAAAGAGCTTGAAAAAACGATGTTCCCCATAGGAGAAATAAAAAAAAGCGAAGTAAGACGGATAGCCAAAGAGGCTGGCCTGGCTTCCGCACAAAGGAAGGACTCCACAGGCATATGCTTTATCGGGGAAAGGGATTTCAATAAATTTATAGCAAAATACCTGCCGTCTGAAGGGGGCGACATAATCAACATAAAAACAGGGGAAAAAGCAGGCAGCCACAATGGGCTGATGTTCTATACATTAGGTCAAAGAAAAGGGCTGGGCATAGGCGGCAATTCAAAAATGTCGGAGCCATGGTTTGTGGCTGGTAAAGATATTGAAAACAATATACTTTATGCTGTACAGGGCGATGACGATGTGTTATATTCTACAGGCTGCGAGGTATCCGGCCTATCCTTCGTTGCTGGCAGTGCGCCCTCTGATGAGTTTAAGTGCACAGTAAGGCTGCGCCACAGGCAAAAGGACAGGGGCTGCACAGTGAAAGTAGAAGGCGACGCAGCACAGGTTATATTTGATGACAGGCAGAGAGCCGTTACGCCCGGGCAGTCGGCGGTATTTTATGACGGCGAGGTTTGCCTCGGCGGAGGAATAGTGGAGAAGGCATGGAGCGCGAATGATACAGTTTAATGAAATGAACTCAGGCGGGGAGAAAAAAGGAAATACCCTGTTTTATAGAATTGTAAGAATAACGCTGATGATCATTAGCGGCATTATGATGTTCTATTATATGCTCGGAGTAGTTAACTACCTAATGTCAGGGCCCAGTATTACGCTGCTGGATGATCTTACAACGGAATTTGTGGTGCAGGTAATCCTATTGGGCCTAAGCCTATTTTTCCTGATTGTGGCATGGTTCAGGCATATATCGTACGGCATCATATCGCTCGTGTTCATTTGCATATATACGGCATACTCGTCGCTGCTTTTGGGAGGGCTGACAATTGGCTTTGTGCCAATCGCTGTTGCTTCGGCTGCGACAGGATTTATTCTGCTTGGAATAATTAAAAAGCACAGTGAAAAGAAGGACTTCGATTTGTATGCTGAGCCCATAATAGACGACTATGAAGGGCCGGACATTTTTAATTTCAGGATATAAGATGAAGAATACGAATAATATATTTGAAAATACCACTCCGAGTAAAAAGAGAAGCGACATAAAAGACATTAAGAATATCGGAAGAAATTCCGGGTATCTCCATGAGTGGAAGGAAGAGCAAAAGAAGCGGCGCATATCAGCGTTTAAAAAGATAGGTTTATTCGGAGGAATACTCATTCTTACTGCGTCCATAACGATTTTCATTAATTATCAAAACGTTAAGGATATTTGGGCGGAACAGGAAAGAATATTGGCGTCCATAACGCCTGCGCCCACACAGCGGGTTGAAAGGCCAACTGAAGAGCCCGTTGTATATTCACAGGAGCTAACAGAAGCAATCAGAAAGTATGAAGACACCGTGGGCTATCTTAAGATTGCAGATACAAATATGGATTTCCCTATCGTTCAGGGAGAGGACAATTTCTTTTACGAAAATAGAAACTATGACAGGTCATATTCAGAAGTTGCCGCAACATATATGCTGACAGAATGCGACGCGGAAACATCCCGCCATATTGTTATATACGGCGAAAACGTGGATGCCGCAGGCAGGCTGGGAGAGCTTAATAAATATTTGGACTACGACTTTTTCCATACACACGAATTTATAACCTTGGAGCTTTTGGACGGCGCACAAGTATGGCAGGTGTTTTCCGTCCACTTATCAAGCATTACTTTTGATTACAAGGATATTGAATTTGAAAGCAACACTGAATACCTTGCCTATATTAGGATGTTCCAGACGATGTCCCAATTTAAAAGGGATGTTAACCTGACCGAGGAAGACCAGATTCTCACCTTAGTTACAGACTATCATGATCTGGACCTTGATGAAGGGTACCTAATGATTCACGCAAGGCGCATCAATTAAACCTGGAAGACAGGTACCCCTGCATGCATCCGGCGCTTTCCATCTGGGACAGGTATTCTCCCCAATCCCAGTCAAGTGATTTTTCTCCCTTTATAAATGCTGTCCACCATTCATACTGCAAGTTTTCAACGGAATCCCTTACTATCTGCTTAGGCAGGTACGAAGTATAGGCAATCTGGCTTGACGGCACTAAAAATCCGTTTTCTGGCAGGTACTTTCGCATATCTATGAGTTCATTTAATAATGCTTCATCATATTTGGCCCAGCTGTTATAGTAAATTCCCGGCAGTCCTTCAGGAGTGAGCCCCTGCTCTTTCCATTGGTAATCTCCGCTGCCTGAAAAAGGCACCAGATACTCAATGGATCCGTCTGTATGAGACAGGGTATGCAGCTTGTCTTCTCCGTAATTTAAAAGCGCTCTGCCGTCCTCTGAAAAACATGAGTTAATAAACTTAAGCACATTTATTTCGTTGCCCGTTCCTGCGATTATACCGCCTGTCTTGGAGGGCTCAAGAGGATAAGAAGGGATGTATGCATCTTCAGAGAAATTCAGCATTACAGGGCTGTATCCCTCGTCATAAAGCCATTCGAAATCATCTTCTGTGCCTAATATAACTCCAGCGGTATTATCAGCAGCCCCGATTTCTGTCCTGCTGGGCGGGCTGTATTCGTAGTCTTCTGGAATTATTCCTGCAGAGTAGAATTCATTAAGAGTCTTCAGCATTTCACGGAATTCATCGCTTGAAGGGCCGTATATCATTTGCTCATCTTTTGTGTACCAATAGTCAGACGTGCCGAAATATGGGGCAATAAGCTGCACGAGCTCTCTGGTTGAGCCATAGAACATCAATTGCTTACCCGTCATGAATTCCTTGAACTCATTAAGAGTCAGTATATTGGTATTGCGCAGTGATGCATCGGCAAAAGCGCAGCCCATAAAAATATTGCTGTCTTCTCTGAACGGAAAATATGTAATAGGTTGTCCATAGGCATAAGCACTGGCAAACGAAGGCCACGAAAGAGCCCAGTCGCGGAAATCCGGTGCATATTCATCAAGGTATGGGGCTATATCAAGCAGATGGTCATTGTATACATAGGCACTGTAGCTGTCGAGCTCAACGAAATCGTACCCTTCACCGGAGGACATTATTCTGCCTATGGTATCGGTCCAGTCCACCGGGCGTATGGTTTTGAAATTTGCCTTAACGCCAGAGAGGCCGTATAGTTTTTTAATTACAGGCCACGACTCCATAACATAATCATCTGTAACTAAAGCCATATTGACGGTGCTATCGTATGCTGCTTCCGTTTCCTGAGGCTGCGGCGTGAGGTATTCTTCCGGGGCTGCAGGCTCCGGAGGAGCGAAGCAGGCGGAGAGCATCAGAACGAGAACCAATATTATTACCGCTGTAAATCTATAATAAAAAATGTTCTTCACAAATAAACTTCCTTATTTTTTATTAAACAAGCATTGCTTATTTCCAGAATAATTATATAATAACTGTATGCACTAATGCAAATTATATAAATAATTGCTGGCTTTCCGCAGGATTTTTGGCTAAATACGCTCTGCTGCGTTTAAGCTTTGCCGCGGTGTATAGAAAATCAATATTTTGTCTTGCAAAATAGACAAAACAATGGTAAAATATCTAACGCTGTATACTATTATTATGCAATACACATAGAAACTAAAAAAGTAATTAAAACCATCTATATGGTTTGAAAGGAATGATACATTATGGCAAACAAGTGTCAAATCTGCGGAAAGAAATCTGTACACGGAAACAATGTTTCTCACTCAAACAGGAAGACAAAGAGAACATGGAAACCGAACATTCAAAAGGTACGTGCAATAATGGGCGGAACACCAAAATCAGTCTATGTATGTACTGCATGCCTGAGAGACGGCAAGGTAGAACGCAATATTTAATCTGTAGCACTGCTGCAAAATCAATCCAAGTTCTAAACAGCTGGTCGTAAGGTCAGCTTTGATTTTGTAACAGACATTTTGAGCTGATACCGGGAGAAGAAATATGCAAAGACTTTTTGGAACAGATGGCGTAAGAGGAATAGCAGGCACAGGCTTAAGCTGCCAAATGGCCTATGATTTAGGCAGAGCGGGAGCGCATGTGTTGACTGACGGTGCGCATCACCCCAAAATACTTGTAGGCAGAGACACCAGAATATCCGGACAGATGCTGGAAAGCGCATTGTGCGCCGGCATATGCTCAACTGGAGCAAAGGTGCTTCTGGTGGATGTAATGCCTACCCCCGCCATTGCATACCTAACACGTAAATACAACGCCGATGCAGGGGTTGTTATTAGTGCATCCCATAATCCGATGGAATACAACGGAATCAAATTTTTTAATTCAAAAGGCTACAAATTATCGGATGAGATAGAAGACAGGATACAAAGTATAATCGATAACGGCTGTCGCGAAGTAGAGGTGGCAACCGGAGCGCATGTGGGCGGAATAGAGGATATGAAGCACGCAGAAGATGATTATATTGACTATCTTGTTTCGCTTAACAATACGGACCTTTCAACTATAAAGGTGGCTATCGACTGCGCAAACGGAGCAGCCAGCAGCATAGCGCCGAAGCTGCTTGACAGGCTGAATGTGCAGTACGTAGCAATATTTGACCATCCCAACGGAATAAACATAAATGATAACTGCGGCTCAACCCATATGGAAAATCTCAGCGCACTTGTACGCGACACAAAATGCGACATCGGTCTTGCTTTCGACGGAGACGCGGACAGAATGCTGGCCGTTGATGAAAACGGCGAGCTGATAGACGGCGACCAGATAATGGCTATATTCGCCAGAGAAATGATGAAAGACAATACTCTTAAGGACAATACTCTGGTAGCAACAGTCATGAGCAATCTTGGGCTGACTATCTTCGCGCGTGAAGCAGGCATAAATATGGAAGTTACAAAAGTTGGCGACAGGTATGTACTGGAAAAGATGATTGAGAAAGGCTACAGCCTGGGCGGAGAGCAGAGCGGGCATATTATATTCCTGAATGATAATACCACAGGCGACGGCGTACTCTCAGGCCTTAGGCTTTTGGAGGCGCTGGCAAAAAATTCTTGCCAATCATCAAAATTAAGTGGTATAATGAGTAGACTTCCGCAGGTTCTTGTCAATGTAACGGTTTCTGAAAAGAAGAAGCACGAATACGGCAATGACAAGGAGATCGCGGACAGAATAGACTCTCTGGATAAAAAGTACGCAGGCAGCGGAAGGGTGCTAATCAGGCCATCGGGCACGGAGAATCTGGTACGGGTTATGATAGAAGGCGTTGACCAGGATGTGATAAAGCAGGACGCGGAGAGCCTGGCAGAGCTCATCAAGAAGAACCTCGTATAGCAGAAAAAAAGAAAGAGGTGATATAAAAAAGAAAATGACAATTGAATACTAGCGCCAGACCCTTATAGATATTTGAATAAAAATCTTTAGGGTGACGAGGACAGGGTTAATCGAAAATTCGGCGGGTGCCCTGCGGCAGTTATGTCAGCCGTCAAAATCTCTACAAAAGCACATTGGAAACAGGTGAACAAAGTGGGATGGACATACAGAGACTTAACGAGTATGTGGTAAGTATATTTATTATACTTTTGCAGTACACCATAAGGGTGTGCTTTTTTTATTGAAATTTCGCGTACTCAGTGTAAAATTTTATTTTTGAAAGGGAACTAATTATGTGTGGAATAGTTGGATATATCGGAGAGAAGAAATCAACAGATGTTTTATTGGACGGGCTTTCAAAGCTGGAGTACAGAGGCTATGACTCAGCAGGAGTAGCAGTATTAAGCGGCGACAAGATGGAAATCAGGAAGAAGAAGGGCAGACTCAAGGTTCTTGGGGATGACCTTATAAAAATGCCGATTGAGGGCGGCATGGGAATAGGCCACACAAGGTGGGCAACCCACGGTGCACCATCAGATGAGAACGCCCATCCGCACGCAACAGCCAGCGGAGACATAGCGGTGGTTCACAACGGCATAATAGAAAACTACATGAAATTAAAAGACTATCTGGGAACAAAAGGCTATACCTTTGTTTCGCAGACAGACACAGAAGTAATTGCCCACCTGATAGACCACTATTACGAAGGCAGCCTTTATGAAGCGGTACAGGAAGCTATGAAGCGCCTAGAGGGCAGCTATGCACTTGCAGTAATATCCAAAAAAGACCCCGACGAGCTTATCGCAGTGCGCAAGGATTCACCGCTTATTATAGGGCTGGGTGAAGGCGAAAACTTCATAGCCAGCGACATACCGGCTATACTAGCATATACGAGGAATGTATACCTATTAAATGATGATGAAGTAGCTAGGGTAAGAAAAGACGGTGTGGATGTTTTCGATAAATACGGCATACCGGTGCAGCATGACATATTCAAGGTTGACTGGGATGTTGAAGCGGCAGAGAAGGGCGGATACCAGCACTTCATGATCAAGGAAATCCACGAAGAGCCAAAGGCGCTTAAGGATACTTTATCGCCAAGGATAACCAAGGAAGGGGAAATAGACCTTAAAAATCTTGATATAAGCCACAGAAAGATAAAGAATATCCAAAAAATTGTTATAGTAGCCTGCGGAACGGCATATCATGCGGGGCTTGTAGCCAAGTACGCCTTTGAGGAGAAACTGCGCATACCGGTTGAGATAGACATTGCATCCGAATATAGATACAGGAATCCCATTGTAGGGCCGGATGATCTGTATATCATAATAAGCCAGTCAGGGGAAACGGCGGACACCATGGCAGCCATGAGGATGGCAAAAAAAGAAGGAGCGCAGATACTGGCAATTACCAATGTAGTTGGCTCTACGCTATCGAGAGAGGCTGACTATGTAATGTATACATGGGCGGGCCCGGAAATAGCGGTGGCCTCCACGAAGGCATACACAACGCAGCTATTGTGCCTCTACCTTCTGATGCTGGAATTCGGAAAGGTTCGCGGAGCAATAGATGAGCTGGACTACGCTGCGTACATAACGGAGCTTAAAGCAATACCGGCAAAAGCAGCGGAGATAATAACAGAAGACAGCATAAAGCAGATAATGAAAAGTGCGCATAAGCACTGTACTGTTGAGGACACATATTTCCTTGGCAGAAATCTGGACTATGCAGTTGCACTGGAGGGCTCACTGAAGCTGAAGGAAATATCCTATATTCATTCGGAGGCTTTCCCTGCGGGTGAACTAAAGCACGGCCCGATTGCCCTGATAGAGGACAACACTCTGGTTATAACAATTGCCACACAGGAGAGGCTTTTTGAAAAGACTGTATCTAATATTAAGGAAGTCAAGGCGCGCGGGGCGTATGTGCTTGCAATAACAACAGAGAAAGCTGATCTCATTAGAGACCTGGCTGATGAAATAATTCTTGTTCCGGAGACTATGAATATTTTCATGCCGATACTTTCTGTTATCCCAACGCAGCTTTTTGCCTATTACTGTTCAGTGGAAAGAGGCATAGACGTGGACAAGCCCAGAAACCTTGCAAAATCGGTAACTGTTGAATAAATAGAAAAATCGCAGATAAAATGATATAATATATAAGAAAAAACACAATCCTGCTGCATTCATTCACAGATATGCAGCGGGATATAACGCTTTTTAGGTGATTTGTCTATTCAACTTGCCTGATTGAGAAGCGGCACAAAAAACAGGAGAGAATATGTTTGACACCCAAGATTTAAGAGGATTAATTTTAGCAAGGAAATCCGTAAGAACCTATTCAGGAAGGCCTCTTACAGATGAACAGATATGGCAGATAAAAAGCTTCATAAACAACCCGGATAACAGAAAGGGTATATTTGGCTCTGTTCGGTTTGAGTTGCTTGAAAACAAAAAAGACACAGTTTTCGGAGCATACGGCGATATAATAGGAGCTCCGTATTACATAGCAGTAATTACTCAGAATAATAAGGAGGCTCTTTTGGACGCAGGATATACTTTTGAAAGAGTTGTTTTGTATGCAGAGAGTATTGGGCTGAGCACATGCTGGCTTGCAGCGACTTCGTTCAACAGGAATGAAGCAGAGTTGAAGGTTGGCTTGAATGAAGGCGAGATTATAGCGGCCATATCTCCGATAGGCGAAAAGGCAGAAAAGCAGTCAGATGTTGAGATTTTAGACAGGCTTAAGCTTAAGTCAGACAGCAGGCTGGAATTTGATACTCTTTTTGCTGACGCGCAAAGCGGCGGGAAAATAAAGGATTCGGCAACAAGAGAGATATTTCAAATGGTTAGAATGGCACCAAGTGCCCTCAACAATCAGCCGTGGAGAGTAGTTATAGACGAAGGTGTCGCTCACTTTTATGTAATACGTAAGTTTTTCCTGCATTTAAAATATGATTTTCAGATGCTGGATTTAGGCGCTGCTGTATATCATTACTGTACATCGGCGAATAAATATAATTGCTTCCAGCATAATCCGCATTCCAAAAATGATTTGGAGTATGTAATAAGCGTAAAATGATGAAAGAATAAAGGAGCCTGACTATGCCTGCCATTCCTGTAAAAGAAGGACAGACTATTAAGACACATATTGTTTCAATTAATGCCCACGGACAGGGAGTAGCAAAAGTAGAGGGCTATGTTGTGTTTATTAATGATGCTCTGCCGGGAGAGGACTGCACGGTAAGGGTGACAAAGGCTCTTGCAAAGTATGGCTATGGCAAGCTGATCTCTAGAGATAACGAATCTAAACTCAGGGTTAAGCCAAAATGCGCTGACTACAATAGCTGCGGAGGCTGCCACCTGCAGCACATCAGCTACAAAGGCCAGCTGCTGCTAAAGCAAAAAAATGTGATGGATGCATTCAGCAAAGCCAGGCTGGACATAAAGGATAAAATACTCCCTACCATAGGCATGAATAACCCGTGGCACTACAGGAACAAAGTAGTCTTCAATATTGAGAAGAAAAAAGGCAATGCGGCTATGGGCATGTATGGCGCTGGCAGCCATCAGCTGGCTGAAATAGACCAATGTCATATAATAGATGAAAAGCTCAATGTTTTGCTTACTGTGGTGCGTGCGCACCTAAAATATCTCTACGCTAAGGAGGCTCTTTCTGTGCTGCCATTTGACAAGGTGTTTGGCAGGGTGGGCAAAGATAGACAGATGATGGCCGGGGTTATAGGCAGCGGCGATGTACCCAGATATATTGATTCGTTGGTTGTTAACCTACGCAGGGCAAATAATGACATCGTATCAATTTTTCACAACAAGTCAAATGATGACAGCGGCAATCTATCAAGAGATAATACCTTCCTTTGGGGCAGGACCGCGATTGAAGGCGGAATAGGCGGGATGGAATTTGATATTTCTCCCAATTCATTTTTTCAGGTAAATACTTCTCAGACACTTAAGCTCTATGACACAGTGAAGGAATGCTGTGCGCTCACCGGAAGTGAAACTGTATTTGACCTTTACTGCGGAGTGGGGACTATAGGAATGCATTTGGCAGACGGCGCAAAAAAGGTATACGGGATTGAGTCCGTTGTGGAGTCCGTGGAGGATGCACAAAAGAACGCCAAAAGAAACAATGTACGCAATATTGAATTCCTAAAGGGCGACTGCGAGAAGATGCTGCCGTCGCTTGTTAATTCGGATATCCGGCCGGACGTTATAATAATGGACCCTCCCAGAAAAGGAAGCAGCGCAAAGCTGCTGGATGTGATAGCAAAAACCGAGTGTAAAAAGGTGGTTTACGTTTCCTGCAACCCTGCAACACTTGCTAGGGATGCAAAGATACTTGGCGATAAAGGCTACAGCATAGAAAAAGTCCAGCCAGTTGATATGTTTCCGCATACTTACCATGTTGAGTGTGTTTGTTTGCTGACCAGGCACTAGCGAATGTAATAAAGGTTCTCATACTATACTCAGCCAGATAGTTATATGAGTTTTTAGTCTGTTAAAAAGAAATAGTACTTTCTGATCACCTATTAAAAGTGCACTTTGCAAAAATAGTCGAGCAATTTAGCAAAAGATAGGTTGCTTGTATATGGATTGTGAAGTAATTTGAATGTCATATTGATATGTTAAGAACAAACTAATACAAAGTAACAGTGTAAATTATTAATAAGGAGAATCTTATTTTGAAATATTCAGGGTCGTGCCTTTGCGGTGAAGTCACTTTCGAAATAGAAGGAGATTTTGAAGATTTTTATCTTTGTCATTGCGAGCGATGCCGAAAGGATACAGGTTCAGCACATGCAGCCAATCTGTTTTCCTCTACAGCAAAGTTAAAAATGGCTCACTGGCCAAGAAAAATCTAAAACTTTTAACTTTCGCTCAGAAGGGCACATAAAATGTTTCTGTACAATTTGCGGGTCGGCTCTCCCCAACATACAAATGGATGGTAAACTGCTGGTGGTCCCTGCGGGAAGTCTTGATAGTGATATAAACATAAAGCCAAAAGGACATATATATTATGGACGTAAAGCAAACTGGGATACGGAGCTGGAGAAAGCACCAAAGTTTGAAGAACTCCCGAATGAATAAAAATAAGAATACTTGATATATTGTGATAGAGTGGGAGGAGTAACCTTGAAAAGAGCATACTATTCAAGTAATGTGAATGAATTTTTACAAAAAAGCAATTTCGCCATATTTGGTGAAATAACAAGTAATGATCAATTTGCATCTGAAGATTTGCAGAAAAACACATGGAAAAAAGAAATTGAAATATTGAAACGGGAACTTGCCGATTTAGAAGACGGGCATTTATTATTTGAATATACTATTCCTCGTATAGGTAATAGAATAGATAACGTTCTTTTATATAAAGGTATAGTCTTTCTTTTGGAGTTCAAGGTTGGGGAAAAAAGATATCCGAATTATGCTATTGAACAAGTAACGGATTATGCCTTAGATTTAAGCTATTTTCACAAAGAAAGCCATGATAAGCTTTTGGTTCCGATTCTTATAAGCACAAAAGCTCCAGAGAAGTTTCAGAAAGTCGAATGGATAAAAAATAATATTCTTGAACCTTGTTGTTGCAACGAATTCAATATTGGAAAATGCATTTCTCAGGTAACGTCGGTTTTCAAAAGAGATAAGTTTAGTTATGAAGATTGGACCAATTCTATATATATGCCTACACCAACTATCATTGAGGCTGCGCAGGCATTGTATATGGGCCATAACGTCAAGGATATTTCTAGAAGCGATGCAACAGCAAAAAATCTAAATCATACAACGAATGCTATAAATCAAATAATTGATTATAGTAAAGCTAATGATAAAAAATCCATTTGCTTTGTTACTGGTGTTCCAGGCGCGGGCAAAACTTTAGCGGGGCTTAATATAGCTATCGAGCGGCAAAAAGTAGATGAAGAAGAACATGCGGTTTTCTTATCTGGAAACGGACCATTAGTAAATGTTTTGCAAGAAGCCCTGGCACGTGATGATGTGCAAAGAAATGGCGTTAAAAAAACGGAAGCATCGAGGAAAGCAAAAGAATTCATTCAAATTATTCACCACTTTAGAGATGACGCGATTTCAGTAAACACACCCCCTATTGAGAGAGTTGCAATATTTGATGAAGCACAGAGAGCTTGGGATGAGAGAAACTTGGCTGACTTTATGAAAAGAAAAAAGGGCGTTTTGGATTTTAATATGTCAGAGCCAGAATTTTTGATAAGCATACTTAATCGGCATAAAGGATGGACCACAATAATATGCTTAATAGGTGGAGGACAAGAGATTAACAAGGGTGAATCAGCAGGGATTTCTGGGTGGTTTGAATCTTTAAGAAAGAATTACAGTGATTGGGATGTTTACATATCTGATAAAATAACGGATGCTGAATACTCAAAAGGCAATGATTTTTCAGAACTAACAAAGGGGATTAATTACGAAATTATTGAAGACCTACATCTGGCTGTATCGCTTCGTTCTTTTAGAAGTGAGAATGTTGCATCTTTCGTTAAGGCTCTTCTAGATATAGACAAGGCTAAGGCTAAAAAACTATACGAACAATTTAACCAAGATTATCCAATATGTATCACAAGAGATATTGAGAAAGCTAAAAACTGGGTTAAGGAGAAAGCAAACGGTTCAGAAAGGTTTGGGATTACTGCGAGCTCTGGCGCTAGAAGGCTAAGGAAGTATGGGATATGGGTGCAAAATAATATTGACGCGCCCAACTGGTTTCTTAATGGTAAAGACGATGTGCGCTCCTCATTTTTTTTAGAAGAAACTGCCACGGAGTTTGATATTCAGGGTCTGGAGCTTGATTGGACAATTGTTTGCTGGGGTGCAAATTTTAGATTTAACAAAAACTGTTTCGAATACTACAATTTTAACGGAACAAAGTGGCAGAACATAAATAAAGAAGAGAACCTGCTTTATCTAAAAAATGCTTATCGCGTACTTCTGACTCGGGCGAGACAAGGTTTAGTAATATTTATTCCAAGTGGCGACGAAAATGATGTTACTATGCAGCCTGATTTTTATGATGGCGCATATAATTACTTAAAGGAAATTGGGATAGAAGAAATCTAATGCCTATTATTTTTATAATCAATTATATTACTATTTACTCCTAACCCATTATCATTTATCCACGGTTGACTAAAATAAAAACATATTCTATTATTAATTATCAGTTCACCCGAGGTAAATAGTATGATTAATGAAATACTTGAGTACAACAAAGCATTTGTAGAAAAGAAAATGTATGAAGAATTCATAACCAGCAAATACCCCGATAAAAAGCTGGCTGTTGTGTCATGCATGGATACCAGGCTTACTGAACTTCTGCCTGCAGCGCTGGGCATAAAAAATGGCGATGCTAAATTTATTAAGAATGCTGGCGGCGTTATATCCCATCCGTTCGGCAGCGTAATGAGAAGCCTGCTGATCGCGGTTTATGATCTGGAGGTAACAGAAATACTGATAATAGGCCATACGGACTGCGGCGCAAGGCACACAGACGGCAAAAAGATGATAGAAAAAATGAAGAGCCGTGGGATATCGCAGGATAACATTGATTTAATGAACTACTGCGGGGTGGATTTCGGCTTATGGCTCAGCGGCTTTGATGACCTGGATGTTTCTATAAGGAAATCAGTAGAGATAATCAAAAAGCATCCTCTGATGCCGGATAAGGTTGCTGTATATGGCTTGGTTATAGATTCTGTTACAGGGGAGCTAAGAAAAGTTGTCGGATAATCTTTGTTCCGATAAAATGAAAGGCGATATATGAAAATATCAAAAATGGACGCATTGCTGTGGTTTGATTACTTTACGCAGCTTGATGAGGATGAGCAGCTCTCATCCAAGGAGCAGGAAATACTATATGCAGTATTTGCCCAGATAGAGGCGGCCGTAGAGCATAGAAACGACATGCTTGCGTCAGAAATAAAAAATCTAAAGACACTGGAAAACAGAACATATTACATTGGCTGTGACTCGAAATTCCCGGACGGCTGCCGTTCCTGCCTGTTAGGTACGGGCCTAAGCGCGGTGAGGAAAACAAACAAATGCAATCTGGACTGCAAGTTTTGCTACAATTACGGCGAGCTGGAGGATATCCCCCCCGTAGGCGAAGGCATATGGGAGATAGGCGGCACCAAATTCTACGAGAAGGATATTGATTTGCTGCTGTCTATCCATAAAAAACCCACCGGAATTTCATACGTTTATTTAGAGCCATTTATGGAGATAGAGAAATACTATCCGGTAGTAAAGAAGTTCAGCGATGCAGGCATTCATCAGCATCTATATACAAATGGAACTCTGGCAACGGAGGAGAACCTGAAGGCCTTAGCAGAAGAAGGGCTTGATGAAATACGATTTAACCTAGGAGCAACCAATTGCTCAGACAAGGTAATAGAAAATATCAGGCTTGCAAAAAAATATATTAAAGCAGTAGGTATAGAGACGCCCATGACGCCTGAATTTTACGAGGCATTTTTCAAAAAGAAGGATGCCATTTTGTCAACGGGCTTAGACTTTATCAACTGTGCGGAGCTGCACCTGAATGAAAACAATATATACAATTATTTCGGTGAAAATATGTATATCTCAAGGCACGGATATATATCCCCTGTGTGGAGCAGAGAATTGACATTGAAGTTCATGAAAATTGCCGAAGATGGAAAATGGGATATAGCGGTGCACGATTGCTCAAATTATACAAAGTTTGCAAGAGGGCTGAACCTAAGCAGCAAAGAGGGCAAATGGTTCGGCGCCAGCGACTACGGCTGCGAGTTTTCGCGCATTCCTTATGATGTGTTCCTGCCTATACTAAATGACGACAGTTTTATGTTTTTGGAGGAAGAGGAGCTGCCGAATGAGTATAAGCCGATGATGATTGAATATTAATAAAAAAATTTAAGGAGCTAATTATGCTTTTTATGCTGATAGTAAAGGCTTCTCAAAACTCGGAAGCTGGCAATCTGCCAAGCGAAGAGCTTATGGAGCAAATGAGGGAATATAATCAGGATTTACTTAAGGCCGGAGTGCGTGTGATGGCAAAGGGCCTTCATCCCAGCTCAAAAGGAACACGAATTTCGTATCCAGCTGAGGGAGGCGAGCCGGAAGTTGTTGTAGGACCATTTGATAATCCGAGTGAGATTATAGCAGGATTCATATTAATTGATGTGGAATCAGAAGATGAGGCGATGAAGTGGGCACTGCGCATGCCTGACCCGCAGGGGTTTGGCGAGGGCCAGATAGAGCTGCGTCGCATATTTGAATAACTGAATTGAGGAATAAACATGGATATAAAGAAATTTTACTCAATTTGCATACAGGGAAATGTGCTGGATGCGCTCCAATACCTGCAGTCCTTTGAAAACAAAGATGAAGAAACGCTTCAGATTGAGCAGAAATATATTAAAAGGTTTGTAGACAAAGACGAGGCATATGAAATTGATTCGGATGATCCTTTTATAAAAGAGATTGTGCTGGAATATTATAAATACTTCATTTCGGTGCTTACAGGGGATGATTCGGTTCTTGCTGAAAAGCAATTAGCCACAGGCTTGAGCAAGATAATAGATGCTGATGACGAAACAGATTTGAACAAAATCGAAGAGAAACTGAAAACTATCTTCGAAGGAAAAGGCTATAATTTTCTTGGTGGGGTAACTATACCACACAGAGGCCCGTATATATGGAAGGAGACAAAAAAGCAGGAGTTCCATGTGGAGCTGCCCTGCGACAGGCAAAAGGTAACTGTGTTTTTCATGTCTGGCTTCATTATGCTAAGCTGGCTTCATTTTGCCACCTTCGGGAAGCACCATACTGGCGGCTGGGCGAAAAGCGAAGGAATATATTATGTAGTCCCTGGTGAAGAAACAATTGATACGGACTCCGATAAATTCCAGGTGTGGTTTCTAAAGCATGAAGGACAGCACCTAAGTGATTTTTCGAAGCACCCAAATCTTAAAGCAGTAGGGTTGGAATACAGGGCAAAACTTACAGAGCTTATTTATTATCAGGAGACACATTTAAGGCTGGAATCCTTTATAAACGAATCAAAAAATGATAACTCTCTTTCGCATCCCTATTCATCGTATTTGATTGTAAAAAGGCTGTCGAAAATTTTCTTTGGTGAAGAATTTACGGATGATATGGAAAAATGGAAAGCGATAGACAAAGAATTGATACAAAGGCAAGCATATAACCTATTTATAAGAAGTGAGGAAATACTAAGCGGTAAAGAGCAGAACTCATAGCGGAAACATGCTTCAAAGAGAACATAAAAAGCAAAAGATAAAGCCTTAGAATGCCGGCATATAGAAAGAAATAAGGGATTGGCTAATGGAAGACTCTGAAAGATTGACATATAGACTGATGGATTCAGATGATTTTGAATTTTATTATCTGCTAAATAGCGACAGGCAGGTTATGAAGTACGCTTATGTACAAGCCTATGAGACAGAAACGCAGGCGAAGCAGGGATTTGATAAGGTTATTTCGGAGCAAAGCGACAGCAGTCTTGGGAAGCAGTATATAGTCAGCATAAAAGGCACAATGGAGCAAATAGGAATTGTGGACTACGTTGTAAAAGAAAATAACAGTTTCAGCAAAACCTGCGAAATAGGATACTTTATTTTGCCTGAGTACTGGGGAAGAGGATATGCAGCCGAGATGGGGTCAGTGCTAGTTAATTATCTTTTCTCGGACGGCGTTGCACAAAAGCTAACAGCATCCTGCCATGAAGATAATAAAGCATCAGAAAAAATAATGATTAAGCTAGGCATGAAAAAATCAGGAGTTAATGAAAGAGCGCGGCTAAAAGGCGGAAAATATTCAGATGAGATATGCTATAGCCTTACGGCGGATGAATGGATGAAGGAGTGCTGATATAATAAATGCCTGTAATGCCTGAAAATATTATAAATGAAGCCAGAGTCATTGTTGAAGTTGATTTCAAAAACATATCCGATGATTCAGACATCGCAGAGCTTGAAAAAAGAATAGAAGCATTGATTGGATTGCTGCATGATAATATAGACGATAAAAAGCGTATATCATACGGAATTACTTATGTAATAAACATTCTAAGCAAAATGCTATATGAAAAGTGCGTTTCCCCATACGATGTGGGAATGCTGCTTTATAAAAAAATGCAAAGCTACAGAGTGCGCTGCCTAGGGCTTGGCGTGCTTTCCCATGTAGGCGTAGAAGAGCCTGATGCTATCCTACCCATTTTAGCTGAAGCTGCCTCTTCCGATCAGTGGGAAACCAAAGAGTTTGTGCAGATGTTCGTGAGAAAGATAATGAAGGTGCATCCCGAAAAAGCGAGGTTGTTTTTGATCAAGATGGCAAAGTCTGAGGACGCCAACAAAAGGAGGCTGGCAAGCGAGTCTTTTCGTCCCGTAGCGGAAAACAAATGGATAAACGATAACCCTGAATTTTCACTTTCTGTTCTAAGGCTGCTTTTTAAGGAGAGTGACTCGTACCCTAGAGTATCCGTTGGTAACAACCTAAGCGACTTGTCACGAAAGCACCCGGAGCTGATTTTCTCAGTGGTTGAGGAGCTGATGGCTCTTAATGATAAAAATTCAAAATTCATTGCGCACAGAGCCTGCCGAAATCTTGTTATAAAGTACCCTTTAAGGGTTATGGATATACTGGGCTGTGATGAATATAAATATAAAAATAGGAACTATAAAAGAAGTGAAATAGGGATATCCGGCAATGAATAGTGAATGGATATTGGCAGTTAGAGCAAAATACGCCAGAAAGAATAAGATTCTTTTCGACCGACAGAGCGAATGCCTTCAGGAGCTTCTTGTGCTTATTAGTCAGCAAAGGCACAGAACTCTTGTAATGTGGGCGCTTGAATGGGCGACTAAATATGCTGACATTCTTAAGGAAAGGCATATTTCTGAAAATAGGATTTACACTGCAATTATCAAATGCAGAAAATGGGCACAAGGCGAAATAAAAATGCCGGAAGCAAAAAAAGCAATATTAGATTCTCATGCCGCTGCAAAAATTATGGATAGTGCAAGTGATGCCGCCCTGTGCCATGCTGTAGGGCAGGCGTGTGCAACAGTACATGTTGAAACGCATGCCATTGGCTTGGCTTTTTATGATCTTAGCGCAATAGTCTTCGAAAAAGGAATTGATAACTGCGTTGATGCGGTGGAAAACAGAATTAATGAATATATAGAATCACTTAAGTATTGGGAAAGAAATGTTGATAAAGTTGAATACAAGTGGGCAGAGTTTCTGCTTGATGATACAAAGGAGAACAAGGAAAAACTGCTGATGGACAAAACAAAAAGGCAGCATTAAAAACACTGCCTTTTAATAAATCATCTCCAAAGAAAAGCAACGCTTCTCTTGCCTGCGATGTAATCATCAAATACCAGTTCACCTTTTCTGCCAGTAGCTGCAGCACATACATGCAGCGGCAGCAGATGCTCCGATCGCGGATGGCAGTACCTTGCATTAGGAGCCGTTTCCCAGTTTATCAATTTGTCTTCTCGTATATTCTGCGGCATATCGCCCGTGCAGACCTCAATCAGCCAATCCTGAAAGGCGTCATTTCTTATATCCTGGTTTTTATCATTTAGCCTGAATTCCATAAGGTTGTGGAAGGAAAAGCCGGAGCCTATAAGGAGTATATTTTTATCTTTAAGCTTGCTTAATGCTTTCCCAAGGCGTATATGTTCCGTTTCATAAAGGTTGTGGAGCAGTGACACCTGAAAGCAGGGAATATCAGCATCCGGGTACATCATCATAAGGGGTATAAAAAGCCCGTGGTCAAAGCCTCTCTCGTCATCTGCCGTACATGGTATATTTTCAGCTTTAAATATTTCTAGAATTTCCTTCGTCAGTTCCGGGCTGCCCTTTGCGGGATAGTTTATTTGGTATGCTTCCTCCGGGAAGCGGTAGTAGTCGTATAGCATCGAAGGAGATGCACCTGTCTGCACTGCAACATTGCTTTCTTCCCAGTGCGCACTTATTACGACTATTGCATCCGGCCTTTTAATAAGCGAAGGCAGGTTTTTCATAAATACATTCATCCTGTAGTGGCTTGGGTCATTGAGAATAGGCATTGGCCCGCCGCCATGAGAAAAGTATACAATCTGCATTGCTGATTTGTTTTCACTAGTATTCATATGGAAGTCCTTTCTAAATTAATAGTATCACTAAAAATAATTGTCTGCAATCGCTGCGTGAAGTATATTAAAAATAATAGATTTTCCTTATAAAAAATGGCTTTTGCATTGACACTAAAAGGATAATTAGTTATAATAACGAAGATACTTTTGAGCATATAGCGGAATACTAAGTACAAACTGAGCAGGCAGTGATTATTATCATGAAGCCGGGTTGAAAAACAGCAGATAAAATGTGTATAACATCTGTGGGACAGTAGTTTACTGATTACTATCCTTCAGGTGTTTTTTATTTTCCAAAAAACGCTTTGGACAGACAAAAAAAGAGGCAGGAAAGATGGCAACAAAAGAAATTAACATGACAAAAATGACGGAGAGAACAGCCATAAAGGTTTCTATAGTCAGTATATTTGTGAATGTCGCGCTGACTATATTTAAACTTCTGGCCGGGGTTATAGGCAAATCCGGAGCTATGATATCAGACGCCGTACATTCTGCATCTGATATTTTTAGTACGGTCATTGTAATCATCGGCGTAAAGCTTTCTGCGAAGGATTCCGACGAGGAGCATCCATACGGACACGAGAGGATGGAGTCGGTAGCTGCCATAATATTGGCTGCTATACTTGCGCTTACAGCTGTCGGCATAGGAGAAAGCGGAATAACTAAAATTATATCAGGCGATTACGGCGGACTATCAGTGCCGGGCGCAGTGGCACTGATAGCAGCTATTGTTTCTATGGTTGTAAAGGAAGCGATGTATTGGTATACAAAAATCAACGCAAAGAAAATAAATTCTGGCGCGTTGATGGCTGACGCATGGCACCACAGGTCGGACGCCCTCTCATCAGTCGGTGCTTTCGCGGGCATTCTCGGCGCCAGACTTGGCTTTCCGGTGCTGGATCCTATAGCCAGCGTCGTCATCTGCCTTTTTATAGCGAAGACTGCTATAAGTATATTCAAGGACGCTATTGACAAAATGGTGGATAAATCCTGCGACAAGGAGACAGAAGAAAGAATAAGCGAAGCGGCGCTTAGGCAGGAAGGGGTTATAGGCATATACAGCCTGAAGACGCGAATGTTCGGAAACCGGATATATGTAGATATTGAAATAACTGCAGACAAGGATGAATCGCTGGAGGAGGCCCACAAGATAGCCGACAAAGTTCACGATGAAATAGAGAAAGAGTTTTCTGAGGTTAAGCATATAATGGTGCATGTTAATCCGGGCTGAGCAGCCTGGAATTGACATGTGCGCTGCAAAGTGATAGCATTTTATTATAATATAAGGCTATGGCTAAAGGAGGAAGAATATGAATATAGCGCTGCTTATAATTGACGTCCAGAAGGCCTTTATCGGCCATCGCAAGGGCGAGGAAGCATATGACAGAACCTTTGATTATATAAACCACACAGCATTCCTTTTCAGGGAGAAGAACATGCCGGTAATCGTAGTACGGGACCTATCTGACGGCGATGACGAAAATTATGATAATGTTGAAGAATTGCTAGCTGATAAAAATGATATAGAGATTATCAAGTACTACAACAACTCATTCTGGAAAACTGAGCTTGAAGGAATACTGAAAAGCAGGGATGTTGATTTTGTGGTTCTTTGCGGCAATGCAGCGGAGTACTGCGTCTTAGCAACATATAACGGTGCTCTGGAGAGAGATTTTGGAGCAGCTATTTTGCAGAACGGCGTTTTTGCCGCTAGCCAGACAGGCATAATGGATATTGCTTATAACCGTTCCGTTATATCACACGATGTGATATCGTATATTTTAAAAAATAAATAATTTTTACGAGGTATACATGAAAAAGTACATAGAATTTATCTACAAAGCAAATAAGCCGATTATGATAGTGTTTGTTCTGCTTAACCTGCTCGCCATATATGGGGTGACGCAGCTGAAGTTGGAGACATCATTTGATGTGTTCAAGACGCAGGACAGCGAATACATAAGCAACATGGAAGTGCTGGAGGAAAACTTTCCGTCATCCGATCAGATAATCGTTGTAACAGAATATAGCGATGATATAAAGGGCAAATTAGACGGTTTTGAAAGCTTTGCAGCTGAACTGAATGGAATAAAATACGTAAAGGGAACAGAAAGCAGCATACCTGTTCAGGCAGAGGAGCTCTCCGCTATAAAGACAGTGGACGGAAAAGAGTATGCCACTCTGGTATTATTTCCGAATGAGGATTTTAATTTTTCAGACCTAAAGAGCATAGAAGAGTATCTTAAGGACGATGAAATAGAGTACTACATCGGCGGCGACAAGTATATGCAGAATAAGATATTCGACTACCTGCTTTTTATACTCCTTGTTATTCCGCCTATTATACTCATCATACTTTTTACAATTTTCAGAATACAGATGGGTTCAATTAAGGGCACTCTGCTATCGGTGCTTCCGGCAGGCATTGCCGCGCTTTGGACGCTGGGCTTTGCTGGGCTTATCGGCAATCAAGTATCTATCCTAACTGTGCTGGCGCCGATATTTACGATAATCATAGGCAGCGCTGACGGGCTGCATTTTACATCCCACGTACAGGAATACTTAGGTGAAGGCAGCACTATGAAAGAAAGCCTAACAAAATCGCTGAAGATGGTGGGCGTTCCCATGATAATAACGACGGTAACCTCTGTCGCTGGGTTTGTCGCGCTTATTTTTATGAAGACTTCAGCCGTGCATGATTTGGCTATCTTTGCATCAATAGGCATAACGCTGGCGGGCATTATTACATGGCTGATTGTACCGACAATTAACAGCATGGAAAAGATAGATATCAGCAGAAGCAAAAAGGCAAGGAGCATAGACATTCCTTTCAATAAGCTCTTCGGCTGGCCTTCAATTACGATCGCTGTCATAATTATTGCAACAGCCTTTATCGGAATACCGAGGATAAACACAGAATTCAATCAGCTGATGATGTATAAGGATTATACAGAAGTATCCAAGAGCTTTGACAAGATTATGGAAGTTAACGGCGGCACAATACCTATGTTTGCGCTTATTGAAAACGACGGAGAACCAATGTCGGATGAAATAAAAGGCAATGTAGAGGAATATTCCGCGGCGCTACTAGAAAGCGGACATGTAAGCAAAGTGGTGTCCATTTATAGTATATTGGATGCTGTAGAGGAGAACCTGCCCAATAAATCAATGTTAGCTATGATAGATTTTAAAAGCCTTGATATTTACAGCGAGCTTATTAATGATAAGTATTCAAAAATAGTTATATACCCTACGGATTTGAATAATGATACGATTGAAAATATTATCAATCTCTCAAACGAAAAAGGAGACATACTGCTCGCAGGCACCCAGTTCACAATGTATGAGCTGAACCAGATGATGATACAGGGACAGGCAATAAGCCTTATCGTTGCGTTCGCGCTGGTGTTTATTTTCCTTATTTCAAGCTTAAGGAAATTCTCAGTAAGCCTATTTGCAATGTTCCCTATTTTACTGACTACATTGTTTATGTTTGCTTTTCTGGGCCTTACGAATATTTCGCTGAATCTTTTTACTACAACAATATTCAGCATAACAATAGGAGTAGGAATAGACTACGCAATTCATTACACTTCAATATATCAAGAATATAAAAAGGAGGGCAAAACAAGCAAGGAAGCAGTTGAAGAGGCGCTGCGGTTTTCGTCACGGCCGATTATCGCAAACGCGCTGGGCTTTGCAATGGCCTTAAGCGCACTGATGATATCACCGCTTAAGGTGCATATGTATGTGTCTTCGCTGATGTGGGTTTCCATGATATTGTCATCATTTTTGAGTCTCTCATTCCTGCCGACTCTTTTGAGGAAGCTTAAATAAAGCGAGAAGAGTTTTTATATACGTTGACAGGGCAAAACCAAAGTGATACCATTTTAAAAGTGAAATGCTTTATGAGTATCACTTTTTTATTACGCAGAAAATAAGGAGAATTGATTTGAGCAAAAAATGCGCCATATGCGGAGAGAAGATAAATTTTCTATCGGAAAACAGCCTGAGCAGTGACTACAAAAACATTAAAATATGCTTTACATGCTATGAGTATGTAGCCACGGGCTCTAAGGGCAGCAAAAAGGCAATAGATATTTTAAAGAGCAGATACAGAAGCGACATTGCCGACAAAGTAAAAAAATATATTGATTCACAGAATATCGATGTAGGCAGGAAAAGCGCCGAAGAAGAAAAAGATACATTTATAGACCTGGTAAGCAGCAATGAGAACGGAAAAGAAAAAACTGGTGTCAAGCAAAATAGTACAGAAAAAAATAATATAATATGGATGGATAAGCTGTCCGATGCGAAAAGAGATAGGCTTATAAGGATAAAAATAGCATCAACTATGCTTTTATTTGCATTTGCTTTATTTGGACCGTTGGCCAGTCTTTATCTTTTTACTCAGGGTTACGGCGGCGCGGAATCAATCATAATGCTTGTTGTCAGCCTGGGCTTTGCCTTGGTTTTTGGATTTATTAAAGCTATTCTGACAGCAGTTATTAACTGAAAAGAGTGCATATGGGTGATGCTTTGAAAATAACAAAGAGACAGGCAAAAAGATTTCTGCTTTTAAAGCACGGCTTGCTAGGCGCGCATAAATTTGAAGGAAAGCAGGGCATATACGACTATGTCAGGCAGGCAGGCTGCTTGCAGTATGATCCAATAGACGTATGCGGCAAAAATCATGAACTTGTGCTTTTTTCGAAAGTGAAGGGGTTCTCGAAAGAGGATATTTACAGCTTGCTATACGATGAAAGACGGCTGATTGACTGGTTTGACAAGTGCATGTCAATAATGCCTATGGATGACTGGCCATATTTTGAAAACGCGCGCAAAACAGGGCTTTTCGACGCGTCTGAAAGGCCGCAGGTGGACGAGGCTGCTGAACGAGTGCTGGAGTATATAAAGCTGAACGGCGCTATATGCTCATCGGACATTGAATCGGAAACAAAGGCCGACTGGTACTGGGGGCCGACGTCCATTGCGAGGGCGGCGCTGGAACGGCTCTATTACAGGGGCAGGCTGATCATTCACCACAAGAAGAATACCCGCAAATTCTATGACTTGCCGGAGAGGCATATAGACGACGATTTGCTGAACATGAAAAACCCAAATGAAACATTGCAGCAGCAGATAGACTGGCATGTATTGAGGCGCATAGGCGGCGTAGGCATGCTCCATCGCTCAGCCAGCGACGCGCTTATCAGCATAGGCGGCATGAAAGCAGCCGAAAGAGATGCGGCATTTGATAATCTAATGAAGCAGAACCTAATAGTAGAAGTGCATGTAGACGGTATCCAGAAGCCGTTTTATTATAAGGCAGAAGATATGCCTATCATGCAGATGGCTGCAAGCGAAGATGAATATATGAAAAGAGTGGAATTTATCGCGCCGCTTGACAACATGATGTGGGATAGAAATATAATAAACGAGCTATTTGATTTCCATTACAGATGGGAGATATACACTCCCGCTGCTAAGAGAGCCTATGGATACTATGTGCTGCCTGTGCTAAACGGCGAGGAGATGGCGGGCAGGATAGAGATAAAGAGGGACAAAAAGGCAAAGCGTATGATGATAGAAAACATGTGGATTGATGATGGCGATAAGCGGCTTCTCGATGAGATTGATAAGAAAATTATCCTGATGACTGAGGCTTTGTAATAGCCTTTAGCCTATTGAATCAAATATAAAACATTTAGGGCTAATAATCAGTATATAAAAATATTCAAAAATTAGTTACATTCATATGATGATAATATGTTGACAAAGAAAGTTAGCTATGATAAACTTATCACAAAGTTAGCAAAGGCTAATAGAGCAGGAGGTGCAAGATGCCTTTATCGGAAGTAAAGCTTAACCAAACATATACTGTTGATAAGATTGACATCGAGAGGGACGATATGAAGAAGTTTCTTTTTTCGCTGGGTGTTTATCCGGGTGAGAGAATAACCATTATATCCAAGCTTTCATCAAATTATATTATCAACATAAAGGATGCAAGATACAGCATAGACAAAGACTTGGCAAAGGCCATACACGTTTAGCACGCTGCATAGAGCAGCACATTTTTTTACAAACAAAGTTATCATAGGCTAACAATAGGAGGAAATTATGAGGATTGCTTTGGCAGGCAACCCCAACAGCGGCAAAACAACACTGTTCAATTCCATAACCGGAAAGCAGGAACATGTGGGCAACTGGGCTGGGGTGACGGTTGACAAAAAACAGGGAAACATTAGAAGAATATATAACCCATCCGGCGAAAGAATAACCGTTATTGATCTGCCGGGCGCTTATTCAGCATCCCCATATACCAGCGAAGAGACCATAACTAAGGATTTTATTTTAAATGAAAAGCCTGATGTGATAATTAATATCGTTGACTCATCAAATTTAAGCAGAAGCCTGTTTTTCACAACGCAGCTTCTTGAGATGAAAATACCTGTTGTTATAGCGCTTAATAAGGCTGATATACTTGAGAAGAAAGGCAACGAAATCGACCTGCGCGAATTAAGCCATATGCTTAACTGCCCGGTTATCAAAACATCAGCAGTGAAGTCATCATCGAACGGCCTTAAGGAGCTGATAGACGCTGCACATAAGGCTGCTGCAAATGGAGCAGAAGACAAAGTAGCACAAAAAACTGACAGGGATGAGGCGATCAGCGACGAAGACAGATTCCAACATGTGAAGCAAATAGTAGCGAAGGTTGAGAAAAGGAAAAAGACTTCCGACAGGCAGACAATTCAGGATAAGGCCGACAGGATAGTTGCCAGCAGGTGGCTTGGCATACCCATATTTGCGGGAGTAATTTTTCTCGTTTTTTCTCTGTCGCAGGCATGGCTTGGGCCGTGGCTTGCCGACATGCTTGTAGGACTGATAGATTCCCTCTATGTGCTGGCTGAGCGGCTTATGGCAGGCAACGTTTCGCCGGTGCTGCAGAGCATTCTTCTGGATGGAATAATTGGCGGTGTAGGGGCTGTAGTAGGGTTTCTGCCTCTTATCATGGTGCTCTTTTTCTTTCTGGCATTGCTTGAAGACTGCGGCTACATGGCAAGGGTAGCTATGCTGATGGACAGGTATTTTAAGAAGGTGGGCTTGTCCGGCAAATCCATCATTCCGATGGTCGTTGGAACGGGCTGCGCAGTGCCGGGAATTATGGCAACCCGCACAATTAAAAGCATAAGGCAGAGGCGGACAACTGCAATGCTTGCACCATTTATGCCATGTGGAGCTAAGCTTCCAATCATTGCGCTTTTCGCCGGAGTGTTTTTCGGAGAAAACGGATGGATTGGCACAATAATGTACTTTCTTGGCATAGCAATCATAGTTGTTGGTGCTGTCATTATTAGAAAAATCACAGGTGATAACTCAACATCATACTTTATTATTGAGCTTCCAGAATACAGATGGCCGAGCATAAAGAGAGCCTTTCTATCCATGCTGAGCAGGGCAAAGGCATTTATAGTGAAGGCGGGTACTGTGATACTGGTATGCAATGTTATTGTTCAGATGCTGCAGACCTTTACGTTGGACCTTCAGATTGCACAGAACACTTCCGATAGTATTTTGGCGATTATATCATCACCTGCAGCCGTTCTTCTCGTTCCGCTGGGATTTGGCATGTGGCAATTTGCTGCGGCTGCAATCACCGGATTAATAGCAAAAGAGAATGTTGTCGGCACATTGGCAGTTGTGTTCTCAATCAGCAATTTTATTAACACAGATGACCTAGCTTTGGTGGGTGATGCAGCAGCTGTGCAGAGCGTGCTCGGAATAGGCTCTGTAGCCGCTCTATCGTATCTGGTATTCAATCTTTTCACGCCTCCCTGCGTTGCGGCGATTGCTGCAATGCGCACTGAACTTGAATCAAATAAATGGTTCATGGGGGCAATAGCCTTTCAGTTGGCAATGGGGTATGTGCTTTCGTTTTTTGTTTATCAACTGGGAACCCTATTTACAACCGGAACATTCGGAGACGGGTTCATTTGGGGGCTTGCAGCGGTTTCTGTTATATTCGGGTATATTGCCTTCTTGATGTTCAAACGCAAGAGACAAGACGCATATCTGCCGAGAAAAGCAGAGGTATAGTATGAAAACAGGCAATATAATAGTTATAATAATTATTGCGGCCATCTTAGTGCTGGCAGTTATTAAGATAATAAAGGATAAAAAAAGAGGCGCAAAGTGCACAGGCTGCGGAGAGTGCTGCAGCAACTGCCCATATAAATAAATATCGTGATGCTAAGGCAAATATCCTTGTTGATAAATAGTTATTCTTGAAAAACAATTTTTACATGATAAAATATATATCATGAAACATGCAAAAACACAAAAGAGGCTGACAAGAGAGCAGAAAAGGAAACACGAGATTCTAGTAAAGGCATCTATTGCCTCCATTTCATTACTTGTAATTATAATAACGTTTCTTATAGTTTTCTTTGTAGCGGACATAAAGTACTTCGACTACAGGGATGCAATAAAGCTAAGGAATAAAGACCAGTTTGATGAAGCCATAGTGATGTTTGAAAACCTCAAGGATTATAAGGACGCTCCCGAGCAGGTGAAAGAAACATATTATATGAAGGCATTTTGGTTTATGGAAAACGAGCAGTATGATGCCGCTTCATATATTTTTGGCAGCCTTGGTGACTACAAGGACTGCGAATCCCGCCTGACCTGGGCATACTATAAATGGGCAAGGCAGATGGTGGCTCTTAATGAATTTGACGGGGCAATAACCCTTTTTACGATTGCAGGCACATACAGCGATTCGAAGGAGCAGATAACAGAGACAAATTATCTAAAGGCGATATACCTTATGGAGAACGGCCAGCCAATTGAGGCGATAGAGATTTTCATGAGTATTATGACCTATAAAGATGTAAAATCGCGTATACTGAACTATTACATAGACCTTAATAATCGCTATGTATCGGCGGGGATAAAGTATTCCGCGGGGGTAAACGAAGACGGAACGGTATCATTGGCCGGCGATTACAGCCCGCTAGCCACAGTAAAGAACTGGACCGGAATAAGCACTATTGACTGCGGAGATGAGTTCCTAGCCGGCCTTACGACCGAAGGAAGGGTGCTGGTATCCGGCAATAATGAATACGGCGAAAAGGACGCGCAGGAATGGGGCAGCATAGTGCAGATAAGCGCGGGCGGCGGACACATAGCTGCGCTCCGAAATGACGGCACTGTGAAGGCTGTTGGATTCGCGCTATATAATCAGTGCGCGGTAGGCGACTGGAAAAATATTGTGCAGATAAGCTGCGGGCAAAACTACACAGTCGGGCTTAAAGCGGACGGCACAGCCAGGGCGACTGGCGAATGGGTGCAGGGCCAGTGCAAGGTAAAAGACTGGACAGGGATTATGCAGATAGATGCCGGAAAGAACCACACAGTAGGATTGAAACTGGACGGAACAGTGATAGCAACGGGTGATAATTCATACGGCCAGTGCAATATTGATGATTGGCAGGATATTGCCTATGTCAGTGCAGGGGATAATTTCACTCTGGGGATCAAATCTGACGGCAGCGTAATAGCAACAGGTGATAATTCATACGGCCAGTGCAATGTTGAGGGCTGGAAAGACGTAATATATGTATACGCAGGGAATTATCATTCAATCGGCCTTAAGTCAGACGGCACTGCCCTAGCAGCGGGATGGAACGGTGAGGGTCAGTGCGCAACTGCATGGGGTGATATAAAAATCAAATAATGATTTGGACGACAGTATAAAAATCCTTCATGATGTGAAGGATTTTTTATTCATATTTCGTACAATAAACTGGGATAATTGATTGTTAATATAATCACATAAATTTTTTATGTGAGGTTAAAAATGAAAAAGTTGACCAGAAAGAAAATCATTTTATACATAGCGATTATAGTTTTGATAATCGCGGTTGTATTAATAAGCAAGGTGATTAAGGACAAGAAAGAAAGAATGGAGCAATTTGAAGTTACACCCTCAACCGCCGTGGCATCTATTACGGATATTGGTATATATATACCTGCAAGCGGCACAATAAGCTCCGGGAACACTGTATCAGTACCTTCGAATACTCAAGGAAAAGTAACAGAGATTTATTTCAAACCAGGGGATTTCGTGAACGCAGGTGAAACAATAGCGTCAATTGAAGAAGGAACTCTGACCGAGCTGATAAAAACAACACAATCAAGCATCGATTCAAAAAGGAGCAGCATCGACCAGTATGATAATGAAACACAGGAGTATACTATTAAATCTACTGTAAAAGGGAGAGTAAAGGAAATTAACGTAAAGTATGTGAGCTATGGGGTATCTGAAGAATATAGGCAGAGGGCAGAAGATATTGAGAAAGAGTACGGATATCTGGTCGCAATTGCATTGGGAAATTCAATGTATATTAAGGTTACTGAAAATACTGAGCTTTTCGAAGTAGGACAAGAAGTGGATGCAGTCATTCATCAGAGCGATGGCGACCAGCGCGTATACAGTGGGGCATATGTCGAAAGAATCGAGGAAGGTACTGTATATATCTATCTGGATTCAAATATATATGATGGAAATGTAAATGCGGATGTATATACATCTGACGGCAAGGATAAGATAGCCAGGGGTACAACTGAATACTCAGGTATGGAGTATATTGTAGGTGCAAAGGGATATATTGAAGCGACCAGTACATATACAAACCAGTTAGTGAATGAAGGAGACATACTGTACTACTCATATTCAAACATAAGCCAGAGCCTTATGGATATGTATGAAGAGCTTGAATCGCTGGAGGAGGATATGGCTGAACTGCAGGAAGAATATGAAAACCTTAATATAACTGTTCCTGTAAGCGGATTTATAGAAAGCCTTAATATTTCCGAAGGGGACAGCGTGAGCACTGATTCAGCGGTGTTCACAATTGCAGATACATCGCTCTGGACGGCTACAGTAAGCGTAGACGAACTGGATATAAACAGCGTTGATATAGGAATGCCAGCGGTTGTTGAAATAGATGCGATACCTGATGAAGAATTTGTGGGCACTGTACAGAGGATATCCTATGTAGGTACAAATTCAAACGGAGTAACAACATATACAGTTGAGATTGAAATTCCTTCCGATGAAAGGTTCAAGCTAAACATGAATGCATCAAGTGAAATAGAGGTACAAAAAGTGGAAAGTGTGGTAAGCGTTCCTATTCAGGCAGTAAGATATCAGGGTAATACAGCCTACGTTTTGATTTACGCAGACCGTACAGAGGAAGAAATAGAGGAAATCAAGTCACAGATATTGGATACGCAGAAGGCTGCAGAAAAAATTTCTCAGATGGACCAGAAAGAAATGCAGGAATATATTGCTGAGATGCGAAATGGGAAAGGCAATCTAGGCTCAATGCCAGAGGATGGCTTTTCTCCAACAGGGATACAGGATGGCACAATGCCAGAAATAGACACAGGAGACGCGGGCTTTGGAAACATGCAGGAGTTCTTTATAAATACCAGTAATTTAAATATTGCAGAGCAACTCTATGGAGAAGTAGTAATTGTTGAAGTAGGCATTCAGGATGAAACAAATATAGAGATCATAAGCGGCCTAAGCGCGGGCGACATCGTATTGTTAACTACAACGGAATCTGATTCATCATCTGAAAGTGCATTTAGCGGCCCAGGCGGTATGAGCGGCTTCAGTAGCTTCGGTGGCATGGACGGCAGAATTGGCGCAGGGCCGGGCTGACAGGCTTGCGCAGTGGAAAGCGGGTTATAAAATGAGTGTACTAATAGAAATGAAAAATATGTACAAGATATACGAAATGGGGACTGAGAAGGTGCATGCTCTTGACGGTGTCAATTTGAAAATAAATAAAGGTGAGTATGTAGCTATTGTGGGCCCTTCCGGCTCCGGTAAATCGACATTAATGAATATGATAGGATGCTTGGATGTTCCAACATCAGGAGAGTATTTGTTAGTGGGCCAGGATATATCAAAGATGAGTGACAGGGAACTGACGATGATACGGCGTCGAAAAATAGGATTTATCTTTCAGCAGTTCAACCTGCTAAAAAAATCAACAGCCCTGGAAAATGTGGAATTGCCGGCGATGTACAACGGAAACGATAGCAAAGAGAGAAAAAAGCTTGCCTTAGCGGCACTTGAGGCAGTAGGATTAGGCGACAGAACTAAGCACAGGCCAACGGAACTTTCGGGAGGGCAGCAGCAGCGAGTAGCTATAGCTAGGGCGTTGGTCAACGATCCACCTGTTATACTTGCGGATGAGCCCACAGGAAACCTAGACTCAAAGTCGGGTGAAGACATAATGGAAATGATAGAAAATCTGCACGGTAAGGGCAATACTATTATACTGATAACTCATGACAAGGATATAGCAGAACACGCAACAAGAGTAATAAATATATTAGATGGAAGAATAACAAGTGACAAATACAGCGAGAAGCAAAGGAAAGGAGTTGCAAAATGAGCTTATATGAAGCGTTAGTATCCTCTCTCAAAGCTATTTGGTCAAATAAAATGCGATCCTTTCTAACAATGCTTGGAATTATGATAGGCATATTTTCGGTCGCGGTCCTAATATCTGTTGCACAGTCTTCCACATCATCTATTACAGAGAGCATAGAAAACGAAGGGACAACCCAGATAACCATCAGCCTTCGCGGCAGAAGAATACAGAATACATTTGACCTCAATGATGTTGAAGACATCAGAGAGCTTGAGGGAGTTAAGAATGTAGCGCCATATACTTCAGGTAGCCTTACTCTTAAAAATTCTGCAGAGTCTATGGATGTGCAGGTGACCGCAAGTAATGATGAATATGACGATATTAACAACTATAACCTTATATCGGGAAGATGGATATCGAAAAATGACGAGGAAAAGCGCCTCCGTGTGGTAGTGATAGGCATTGATGTAGCGGATGAACTTTATGGCACCAGAGATGTTGTGGGCGAGAAAATATCATTAAGTGGTACTTCATTTACTATTATCGGAGTACTGGAAGAACAGGGTGATACAATGATGGGTTCAGGGGACGAAGTAGCATTTATACCATTTGCCACAGGTCAGAGGATGTTCGGCGATATTTCAATATCATCAATATATGTAGGAACTGAAGACAGTGAAAGCGTAGATACGGCGATGTCTGCTATAGAAAACTTTATGCTGGCAAAGGCAGGGGGCGACGATACATCGTATAGCATTTTTTCATCTTCAGCAATGCTTGAAATGCTCAATGAAACTACCACGACAATGACATACCTGCTCGGAGCCATCGGAGGCATTTCGCTGCTGGTTGGGGGAATAGGAATTATGAATATAATGCTGGTTTCCGTATCCGAAAGAACTCGGGAAATCGGAGTGCGGAAGGCCATAGGCGCTACAAGAGCAAATATAATGGTACAGTTTTTGATAGAGGCTGTTATTGTTTCCGGTCTGGGCGGAGTATTCGGAATAATACTGGCGAGGCTTGGCACGAACTTGGCGGGGCAGATAATGGAAATGAACGTTACTCTGGACTCAGTAATTGTAGTGGTAGCGCTGGGCTTTTCAATTGCGGTAGGCGTAATATTCGGAATATATCCGGCGGCCAAGGCCTCAAAGATGAACCCTATAGAAGCTTTGCGGTATGAATAACAGACACAACAAAGCAATAAAGGAACAATAAGAGGCAGGCCTAGCGGCCTGTTTCTTTAATATGGTGATTTTGTCACTTAGCAAATATGCAGAAATGATATAATGGCTTAAATAAGTGATTTATATTTTTGAGGAGACAAAATGAAAAAGATAACCTATTTCAGCCTTCCTTTATGCATACCATGCGTAGAGGCCAGCAGGTGGGTCACGGAAGTAATGTATGAAAACCCGCAGTATGACAGCCTCGAATTTGAAATGATAGACGTCAGCAAGAATTGGGACAAGGCAAAGGAATATAAACTGCAGTCAGCGCCGAGCTTTTTTCTGGATGGCGAAATTGTACATGAAGGTGAAGTAACTAAGGAGATTATTGAAAGTATCTTTAAAACGGCATACGAATCAGGAAATGCCTGATGAAGCGGTATTTATACGTTTTGATTAATAAGAGGAGATTGCATGAAAAAAATTACATATTTTAAGCTTCCGCTTTGCCCTTTCTGCGTTGCGGCGAACAGATGGGTAAGCGAAGTTTTGAAGGAAAACCCTCAGTATGAGCATATTCAGCTTGAAGTAATTGACGAAAGCAGGAACAGAAAGCTTGCAGACCAGTATGATTATTATTTTGTCCCCTGTTTCTATGTAGGGGATGAAAAGCTTCATGAAGGCGCCGCCTCAAAGGAAATAGTAGAGAGAGTATTTAAGGCCGCCTACGAAGGGGAAAACTGATTGGAATAATAATTAAAACCCTGCTTTAGGCAAGGTTTTTTTCTTTTAGCTTATTATTAAATAAAGTTGCGTCACGAGTTCTGCGTATTTACTAGAGCGCATTTAATTCCGAAAACTTCCTCAAAAAACATGCTTTTCATCTTGAATGTCCATTGCTCAAGCAGGATATCTTTTTTGCTGCAGACAATAATATTCAGCCTGTTTCCTTCCAACTCAAGGCGGATGGTTTTTATTTTCTGCAGGTGGCTTCTGTCCAGTGCATCTGCCAGTCTTAAAATAGCGGAAAGCTTTGATACAATGGTTTTATTTGAAGACGACAGCGAATTATATTTTCTGTGCAGGTCAGTTGGTATATCCATCGAGTGGTATCTTGCGATATTAGCGATGATGGCGATTTCTTCCTCGGTGAATCCGATTATAGCGGAGTCAATTATTATATCCGCGCTTATTCTGTTGTGGGCCTTTAGGTTTACAAATTTTCCGATGTCGTGCAATATGGAGGCGACCTCCAGATACAGCCTCTCCTTTCGGGAGAATCCATGGATTTTTTTAAGGTTATCGAATATAGTCAATGCAAATTTTTCAACTGATTCTGCATGGGCTTTGTCGTATCTGTACTGCTGCGCCACGGCCTGCGCGTTCGTCACGCTGCTGCGCTCAAAGTCCACCTTCATCTGCTTGTATTTTGTGGGGAACAAAGACTTGTAAAGCATCACGTCACATAGGGAAACTTCCATTATATTCGCGCTTGATGTTTTTGATATATTGAGCAGCTTGTCATAGAGCGCAAGTGTAGGAAGGAAAATATCAGCCTGCTCAGAAGAAAGGCTGAATTTCTCAGCAATCTGACTAGGCTGAATTGCTGAGACAGTTTTATATAATTTAACGATTTCTTTCTTCTCGAATTTATTGCCGGGGAAAAGATGGCTCAGCAGTGATACGCTTTTGCCGGTTATAAAAAGTTGGCTGATTTTATGCTTGTCTATTTGCTCGTGTATTTGGTCAAATGTTGCGTCGATATATTCCTTTACAGCATCCAGAATATTAGCGTCGCCCATTTCAGCCATGTCTCCTATGGTTTCATTTAGCTTCAGTGAGCCTATTCTTATGTTTTGGGAATAGAACACTCTTGAATTGACGCATACGGCTATTCCGAGCCCGCCTGTTCCGATATATGCCATCATGTAGCATTTCGGGGAATTCATTTTTTTCTCTATCCTGTGCATCATGTGGCGGAAAATATATGTCTTTTCCTCTCCGTCTTCAAGTACCGCAATTTTGTGCCCGGTTTTAACCATGATCTGGTCACATATGTACCCTGAATTCTGTGCTTCTCGCAATGCAGTGGTTCCGGTTAGGGTTATATCATTGCCGCTTATGCCCAGCTGGTGTGCCTGGTCATAATATTTGTTTATGATATCGCAGCATGCCTGCATAGTGGAAAACTGTATTTTATTATTATTGAATGATTCCTTGCCTAGGTTTAGAGGGTATTCAAAATTATCAACCTGTTCCATTGAATTGCCTGCAGCCTGAGCTATCTTCATTCTTACTGCCGAGGAGCCAACATCTATTGAAGCTGCGATTTTGTATTTATCTGCCATAATTATCACCTATTTATATAATGAATTTCCGTCTGAATCTATTGTACATATAAGGGGCATATTAACAACCTCTATTTCTGTTATTGCTTCGCTCAAGAGCTCTTCAAATGCAATTATTCTGGAGTTTATCACGCAGTTTGCTATAAGTGCGCCTGCTCCGCCTGTTGCCGCCAGATATACTGCACTATTTTTCCTCATGCTTTCTATCACATCTTTGCTTCTTGTGCCCTTGCCTATCATCACTTTTAGCCCTATGTCGAGCAGCCTTGGAGTGTATGCATCCATTCTTCCGCTGGTTGTCGGCCCGCAGGAGCCGATTGGCATTCCGTCCTTCGGCGGACATGGCCCTGTATAATATATTCCTTGCCCTTTAATATCAAAGGGCAGCTCTTGTTTTGAATCAAGCAGAGCAATCAGTTTCTTGTGGGCAGCGTCACGCGCCGTATATAACCTGCCGGATAAAAGCACTGTATCTTTTATTTTTATAGATCTTATCTGTTCATCAGTAAGGGGCATTTTAAGCCTGTGAATCATATCGTTGCCTCCTTGTGGCGAACGCAGTGGCACTGGACATTCACTGCTACAGGCAGGCCTGCTATGTGGGTCGGATGCTCAATTATATTCACTGCCAATGCAGTAGTGCTTCCGCCCAAACCCATGGGGCCGATATCCAACGAGTTTATTCTATCCAGCAGCTCTATTTCGAGCTGTGCAATTTTTTGATCCTCTGAAAACTTTCCCAATGGCCTTAGCAGCGCGCGCTTCGCGTTAATAGCTGCCAGCTCGAATGTGCCCCCTATGCCTACGCCTAATGAGATGGGAGGGCAGGGGTTGCCGCAGGCCTTTATAACGGTTTCTATTATAAAACTCTTTATTCCTTCTATTCCATCAGAGGGCATCAGCATCTTGAGCCGGGACATATTTTCGCTTCCAAAGCCCTTTGGAGCGACAGATATTTTAATATTTTTCCCCTTGACAATCCGCACATGGATAATTGCGGGCGTATTTGTTAAGGTGTTTTTTCTCTCAATTGGTGTCAATACAGACATGCGAAAGCTTCCGTCTCTATAGGCGTCTCTTACCGCTCTGTTTATGCATTCTTCTATATATTCGCCTTCTATATGCACATCCTGGCCGATGTCTGCGAAAACAACCGCCATACCGGTGTCTTGGCAGAGTGGTATATTGCTGGCGGAGGCGATTTTAATGTTTTGGAGCAGCTGCGATAATATCTCTTTTGCATGAGGTATTGTTTCTTTGTCGCGTGCTGTTTCAAGCATTGATTCGAGGTTTTCGTCCGGGTAGACGCAGCTTTCCAGAAACATATTGTACACGGCTGAATATATCTCTGTCGAGTTAACTTTGCGTAAATTGTTCATTTATGGTTCCTGTTTTTTTATTTAGCTTATTTTTATAATTGAAGTTTTTTTGTCTACAACAAAGTAAAACTCTTCAAAAATTTCGTTATTCAGATACAGAACAACTGTGTATTTATATTTATTTCCTTCTTCTGTAATGCTTGATTCATTGAGAAGGAATTTGTATTCGCCGCCTGGAGTTTCGAATGCAGTCATGAATCTGTCATATGGTATATGCAGGGCTGCATCATCAGCGAAATCAAAACGGGCATCCAGCATTTCTTCATACTGCGACTTATAAAGGTCAAATGTATAGTTCCTTATGTCCGCCTGATATACGGAATTAAAAAACTCAGTTGTTGAAATCATTATATAGTTATACTGGCTGGTTGTCATAATATCGAGAAGTGAGTAAAACCCAAGATACATAAAATTGCCTTGAGATTCTTCCTCGTGCACCAAAATTTCAGGTGTGGCTGTAGGAGTAGGTTCCGGAGTAGCTACAAAAGGAGTAGGCGTTATAATGTGCGCAGTTTTAATCTTCGGATTAAAAACCGTAGCGAAAATCAAAATGCCCAGTGCCACAGCAATAGTTATGCTCCCGATAATCATAAATTTCTTCATTAAATTAATTGTTCCTCAATTATTTTTATTCATCTATCCAGCGGATGTAAGCGCCTCTTGTATCTATATGTACATGTGAAGGATACTGTCCGACACCGCCGCCTAAGTTAAGCGAGTCACATATTGTATAAAGCTGTTCTGCTGTTAAATCCGGTGACCACAGGTCCGCTGCGCGCCCCAGTACATGCTCACTTTCGCCGTCGGCGTTTATGTTTCGGTTGTAGTCTTCGCACCTGTAGCCGGTGATAATGTATACAGGGACTCCTGCTTCTTCACGGATTTTTTCGATTAATCGCAAAAGTTCGGGGTCAATACCCTGCGCTGGCAGCCCTGAACAGAACTGGCCGTAGCAAGGGCACATCAGCTCTTTTTCGAGCTGTGTCGGTTCTGAGGATGTTTTTTCAACAACATTGAATATGTTTTCGTATTCAAGATTTTCCCCATCGGCCAAGGTAACAATTGTTTTAATCTTGGCTTCGCCGGATGCCAGCAGCTTTATGCTGCCATCAGCGCTGATTTCGCAGATTTCAGGCGTGAGGGTCACATATGACGCGCTGAGTGTTTCAAAGAAATTATTCGCTGTAGCCATTGAGCGGAGCTCATATTTCTTGTCGCTGCTCATGTATAGTATGTTGTCGGGTGCATGAAGCGCTTCTGTATACATATGATATTTGTTTATATTGATATAGTGCTGATAAACATCTCCTGTTGCCAGCCGTAGTGTTATTACGTATTTCTCATCCAGGTTATAGTTTATGTTATCAACTGTAAAGGCATGCGAATACTTGAATTCAGTCAGCCGCTTACTTCCTTCTTCATATTTGTATAGTTTATCTGTGTGCCCTGGATACTGAACTGCAATTTCATCCACATCCGCATACTGTATATATAGTTTTCCTTCTACTTTTATGTTTTGGCCGACCTGCATATAGGATATGTACTCCGGCAGGCCATCCTGAAGGACTTCAGGCTTTTTGATGTCCAGGGTTGTGCTTGAAGTGCTTGTTCCGGTGCTGCTGGTGGGCGGTATTATCCACCAGTCTGCCCATAGTTCGACCGTGCCGGTAGAGTCTTTCTCTATGGCTTCGAATTTATACTTCAGTTCGCAGCTTGGGTCAGTGTACCATCCATCGAATGTATATCCTGTTTTTGTAGGGTCATCCAGCTCAACTACTGTGCCCTTTACATAATATGGCGGGTTGTCGGGGTCGTTTGTGCCGCCGTTCATGTTGTAGATAATAGGATAGCCTTCCACCCATTTTGCATTCAGCGTCATGCTGCCGGAGGCTGTATCATCTTTGAAGGACCACTTATTGGTAAGCGCTACATCCGTGTACCATCCGATAAGCACATTATTGGCCTTTGTAACGTTTGATGGCTCAGATATTTTTGAGCCGTTGGGCACTATCTGATCTGCTGCACTGGTGCCTCCGTTGCTGTTGAATTTTATTACGTACAGCAAAACGAATTTTATATTTTTTTCTACAGCATATAAATGAGGGGCGCTGTCTTCATAGACATAGAATGTATGGAGCACGTTTGCGTAATCAAATCCGGAAATATCAACAACTGAATTTGGGAAATATATATTCATTGCTTTAGTTTGAGAAAATACATCGCCCACCGTATCTACGCCCTCGCTTAAGTAAACGGTTGTTATGTTGTTTTTAAAAGTAGGCTCTAGGCCCTTGCTGAGCATGGATACAGTCCCGGGGACTGTTACTGTCTTGAGGTAATTATTATCAAATGCTCCATAGGATACGCCGGTTGTGCCGTTGGGGATAGAGTAGCTCTCCGCTGTTCTGCCGCTGGGGTATGCAATAAGCTTTTTATCCCAGCTGAAAAGAACTCCGTTTATATCATAGAACATGCTGTTGTCTTCATTAACAATTACATTGACCAATGATGTAGCGCCCTTAAAGGGCTTATAAGGCGCTGAGTAGGTTGTCAGCTTCTCGAGGCTTGCAGGCAGGTAGATTTCGCGCAGCTTGGAGCAATCCTGAAAAAGATAAATACTGCCGTCATTGTTTGCCGCATCTATAGTGGTTATTGACTCATAGAAGGAGACATATTCTATATCGCTTCGGCCGGAAAATGCTGTGACTCCTAATGTATCAACATATAAATCATCGATAACAGAAGGAACCAATACATTTGTATCGGCGCTTTTATATTCCGTAAGTGTGCATGTGCCATCGCCGTTGTCTGTATAGGACCAGTCATCAGATGAGCCTATAGCTACAAAAGGAACTCCGTATGTATCGGTGTAGTACTCCGCTTTTGAAAGAGGGTAACCCCATACAACAAGCGATTCAGACCCTTGCAGAGCCATTAGGCCGAATGTCGTTACGCTTTCGGGTACAACGAGCTTGGTCAGATTTTCGCAGCTAAGGAAGGCAAGCGTTTCTATTGTTGTTAATCCGTCTTGAATTATTATAGTCTCCAGATAGGGCTGCGAGCTGAAGGACGCAAGGGCAATAGTCAATGTGCCTGAAGGTATGGTATATGAAGAGGCTGTTTTGCCTGCAGGGTAATAAATGAGTGTTTTGCCGTCCTTAGAAAACAGTACTCCGTCAATTGAGGAGAAAGTTGTATTGGCTGAATCAACATTAATCTGCGTCAGGCTAAGTGCATTTTCAAATGCAAAAAGCACGTCGCTGATATTAGCAGAAAGCGTTATATTATTTACGAATACGCATCCTGCGAATGCGAACGGTGCCAGCACCTCAACATTGGGGGATATGCTGCTTATGGATATGCTGGTGCCGGATTTATTTGCAGGGTAGGCTATAATAGATTTCTCATCCTTTGTCAAAAGCACGCCGCCAATTGATACATAGTTTGGGTTTGCCGTGTTGACAGTAATTGAAGTAAGATTGGGGCAGGCTGCAAACGCTCCCATGCCTATTTCAGTAGTATTTGCGGATATGCTAACTGTAGCAATGTTTGCTGAATTGGCAAAGGCAAAGTCACCTACTGTGGTAATAGTATCGGGTATTACAACTGCTGTTGTAGGGGATGTATTGATATGCTGCACTATTTCTGTCTGCGCGGCATTATATAGAATATCGTCAACCATAACAAATGAAGTGTTGCCGGCATTAAGATTGATTGCAGAGAGATTTTCGCATCCTCCAAGAGAGCCTGAAGATATAGTGAACACACTTGCAGGTATGGTTATGCTCTGCAGATTGCTGCAGCTGAAGAATGCCATATTGGTTATTGTTGTTATTCCCTCGGGTATGGTTACGTGGGTAATTGTGGTGTTGTATGAAAACGCACCATCAATGCTTTTTACGGCCTGGCCGTTTATCGAGGTCGGAATAGTGATAACCGACGCTGTCCCTTCATAGCCTGTTATGCTGCCGTTTTCAAAGATATACCCGTCGCTTGTTGTAGCGGCGCTGGCAGTATATTCTGTACCACCTGATGAATACACCAGAACAAAGCTGAGCAAGGCAAATAGAATTATATAAATCAGCTTTCTTCTGCTAAATAGCAATCCCTTCATAAATATTCCCCCAAACTATAGAAATCCATTTTTTATTATAACATTCAATGGTTATGTTTTCAATTATCGACAATAGTAAATAGGGCAATATTATAAAAAACCAATAAAAAAGCTAACTCTGCACAGTAGAGTCAGCCTTTATTTGGTAGTTTTTTTAGAAATTAAGACTTTGCAGCCTTTTTCATGAACAAGCTTCTATATGCTATTATTGCAACTGCAACATAGGCAAGCGTTTTAGGCATCATTAGCATTCCAAGCATCGGGACTATATGCGCGAATAGTATTACCGGCGTATAGAACAAATAGGATGTGAAAATCATGCTGCTGACTGCGATATATATTTTATCTTTGTTTTTGACACCGTCTATCATAATCGCCGCCGCAATGCTGAGGCCGACTATCATCAGAGGTATATTTCTGCTTAGTGTCCATATGAAATCCGCGTCCTGCGAAAGCCATCTGTTCTGAGGAAGCGCCATGACGATCAGCCTTATTACACTAATAATCATCATTAACCACCAGAACACACCTCTTTTTTTATCAAAGTGCACTCTCCATATTTCCACAACAATCATATAGAAAAAAGTAACTGTGATTGCTGTAGACAACGAGCCAAGACCTACAAGCAAAGTGTTCGCTTCAAGTCCGCCCATTAGGTATGCTGTTGCGCGGAAACCAACATGCCCTGTGTCACCCAGTGCAAGCAGGAAAAAAGCAATAGTAAAAAGTTTTGCTGTAAGTTTGTTTTCTTCCTTCACATTTGCACGGTTTTTGTACATCAGTATTACCAGTACCCATATTACAATCAGGTATGATATATCGAAAATTATTTCCATCCATTTGGCCATTTCTTCCATAGTATGCTCCTTTTATAGTGTTTATTATATTTTCATAGATTATTTGCTGTATGCAATGCAGGACGCGATTTTTTCGGTCATTTTCATCAATGTTTTAAGGTCGGCTTCTTTTTCATCCAGCACAAATGTACTCATCAGATAGCCGTTAACACAGTTCATGTATAGTTCTGTTATAAGCTCCGGGTCATCTTTTATCCTGCCGCTTTTATTGAGGCCGGAAAAATAGTCTTTCATATGCTTTCTGATATGGCTGCCCCTGAACTCATCGGCAAATTTCTCCGCCGGGTTTTCCTCCTGAATCATGCCCTTCATGACCATTTTGATTATCTGCCTGCTGGATTTATAAAGCATAAACATTTGTGATGATACGTTTATTAAATCCTGCTGTACATCGCCGCTCATTTCGCTGTGGAATAGGTTTTGAGAATCTATTGAGGATATATTGGAAACCAGTATTTCATCATAGAGATGCTTCTTGCTTTTAAAGTTCCTGAAAAGTGTGGTTTCATTTACTCCCGCGCAGTCGGCGATTTCCTTAGTGCGCACAGAGGTATAACCTTTCTCTGCGAAGAGCTCCTTGGCAGCTTCCATTATTTTTACTTTTGTCGAGTCCATCGCTGCTCCTTTTGCAAGTGGCTACTTGCATTATAAATTAACTGATGAGAAGTGTCAAATGAAATATTTAAAATTATTCTAATAATATGTATTTGTGCCTGAAATACAGTTTTTTAATTGTTTTCTGGCTGGTATTTGAAGTAATATTTATCGCAGAAGAGGTCTTCATTAAACTTCCATACTACAGTTATAGCTATCAGGTATTCGCCCTCTTCTTTGGGAAGGCTGAGTTCCTCCCCATGTGAGATCATGTTTTCGCCGCTTGCGCCATAGATATTTATGTAATCGCCTTCAATTCTGTAAACCGTGTATGTGATTGCCCGGTCGATTTCTCCGTACGTAGTAGCCTCATTTACGCTGCTGACCGCATAGAGGGAGTCAATCATTGACTGTCTTTCTTCTATTGTAAGCGGTGCCATGTCGCCGCAGAGTGTTGATACGCTGCCGTCTTCGTTAATGTGCTGTATCTGCGACCATACGCTCTCTTTGTGCAGAGGTATCCACATATCGTTGCTGTCAGTAACAATTAAAAGCGAATTTTGCTTCTTGAGCTCAAGTGTTCTTTCGAAACTGTTACCGTAGTTTTTATCATTTTCATCAATTCTTACTATGTCAAAATATGTACTGCCCTCATTTATTTCAATCAGCCGCCATAGTTCATCGGGCTGACCGCTTAAGAATTTTATTAGTATGCCGTTGGCTTCCTTCCCAGACATAAAGTACTGCCAGGCAAAGAGCTCTTTTTCACTTTCGAATCTCTTTTGATAGCCTTTGCCGTCGGGCCTTATTTCAATGTATATTCCCTTAGTATTGGGGAGTGCAAGGTAGCTAAAAAAATAATTATCATCATCTTTGGCTGCCCCTTGCTGTTGCTCAGAAATCATCTGATACATTCCTGCAATATCATAGTACTCTCCATTTTCCGCCTTGATCATAATACTCTGCAGGCCTTCCTCAGGCTGCGCTGCAATTTCCAGCTCAGTTTCGTCTGAGCCGTATTTTGTTGAGCTGTTTTGGGGCATGTTGCCGCCTGAGAGCAGGTTTTTAGCAATAAAATAGCTGCATATCAATATCGTTAGTACTGCCGTAGAAACAATTGCAATAATAAAATATTTTTTCATTTTTCACCTAGTTGTATAAACATATATTGTAATTATATTACATTTGAGAGGTGTAATCAAATTGTATATAATATTCTGCGGATATAAAGGGCAAAATAAAAGCTGCCTGCATTGCACAGACAGCTGATTCTTGTTATTTTACAGTAAAATTATTTAATTCCCAGGCGTTCGCCGTAGTGCTCAATTACATAATCCATGTCCTTGTCTCCGCGGCCTGAGCAGTTAACCAGGATTGAACCTGTGCCCATCTCTTTAGCCAGCTTCATAGCGTATGCAACTGCGTGTGCGCTTTCCAATGCGGGGATAATGCCTTCAAGCTTTGAAAGCTTATCGAATGCATCGATTGCTTCATCGTCAGATGCTGTTTTGTATGTTACTCTGCCTAGATCCTTGAGGTATGCATGCTCAGGGCCAACTGAAGGATAGTCAAGGCCGCTGGCTATTGAATATACAGGCAGTGGCTCGCCCTTTTCATCCTGCAGCATAATGGAGTTGAAGCCGTGCATTACGCCCTCTTTTCCATATGTCAGGCTGGCTGCGTGCTCACCTATCTCTGTGCCCCTGCCAAGGGGTTCAACGCCGTAGAGCTTAACAGGGTCATTTAAGAATGCGGTCATTATACCGGCTGCGTTGGAGCCGCCGCCTACGCATGCGACTACTGCATCCGGCAGCTCGCCTGTCATGCTGACGAATTGTTCTCTTGCTTCAATACCGACGACTGACTGGAAGTCTCTTACCATCATTGGGAAAGGATGCGGGCCAACTACTGAACCGATGCAGTAGATGGTGTCTTCGAATTCGCCCATATATGCTTCAAAGGCTGCGTCGACAGCTTCTTTCAGTGTTTTTAGCCCGTGGGATACAGGGATAACCCTTGTTCCTAATAATTTCATGCGAGCTACATTTGGTGCCTGCTTTGCTATGTCCACCTCGCCCATGTAGATATCGCATTCCAAGCCGAAGTATGCTGCTGCAGTAGCCAGCGCAACGCCGTGCTGCCCCGCTCCTGTTTCTGCGATTATTTTTTTCTTGCCGAGGTATTTCGCCAAAAGGCCTTCGCCCATGCAGTGATTCAGTTTATGTGCTCCTGTGTGGTTCAGGTCTTCCCTCTTCAAATAAATCTGGCAGTTGCCGATGGAATTAGACAGCCTTTCACAATGGCCTACTGGTGTGGGCCTGCCCTGAAATTCCTTTCTGATGCGCCTTAGTTCATGGATGAACTTTGAGCTTTTGCATATGGCCTGGTATGCTGTTGAAATTTTTTCGAACTCGTCAACCAGCTGCGGTGGTATGTATGCTCCGCCGTATTTGCCGAAGTATCCGTCTTTTGAGGGTGTTGTCTTTGTGTAAACTGCGAAATCAACATTCTTTTCTAACATTTTCTAGTCTCCTTATGTCTAGTCTTCTTTATAATTGCTGCAGCTTTTTTATAGCTGCATAAATTCCTGTTTTTGAATATAATAAAAGCCCTTATCCAATATTTAGGACAAGAGCGTAATTCCTGCGGTGCCACCTAATTTGATTAAATATGCCTATAGCATTTTCAATCCTCTCAACTCCATACTTTTAAAATATGGTTTCGCTATAACGTGCGAATCCCCGTCGAAGACTACTTGCGTGTGCTTTCATCCCACCCTCATAAGGCCATTCCATTCAGCTCAGCCTGCCGCAATTCCACCATCTGCAGCTCTCTATCAGGAGATATCTGAATCTACTTCTCTTAATCATCGGTTTGTATCGGTATTAAATTATTAATAGATTACTATTTTTTTTGGAATGTGTCAATAATTTTTTTATTTATCCTTCTAAAGCAGCAAACAAAAAAAGGACTCCACATTTTCTGTGGAGTCAAAGAGGGAGAATTTATATTAGGGATTTATGAAAAAACTATTAACATTAATCCTGGTTGGCTATTTCTTGTATCATCAATTCTATTGATGTGTTCTGATGTGCTGCGATGTCCTTCATCGCGTTTGCTATCAGGATGTCTGCGGTTTCCTGGGTTATAGTTTCGTCTGTCACTAAAGAGATAATTCTCGCCGGGTATACCGCATAGTAGGTGTTTTCCAGAAGCTTTACTTCGCCTTCGTCTTCGGCAATCGCCCATATATCCTTATCGGAATGCTTTAGGATTGCCTTTATTTTTTCCTGACTAATGCCCAACACTGTCTCGTAGTCTATGTCCTCTCCTGATATTGGCACCAGTCCTTCCAATATATCTACATAAGTGCTTTTGTCATTCTCCTCCTCTGATGGTGATTGACTCGTTTCATTAAGAGGAGTAGGGAGATAAGTTTCGTCAATCACCGTAGAAGGAGTTTGCGTATTTAAGGAGGTAGTAGAAGTATGATTAGCACTTAGCTGTATGTCGTCTTCATTGTCTTGAGCTTCGGCTGCATGTACGGTTATTCCCATCAGATGCTTCAGTGAAGCTATGCCTTCATCGACACTGTCGGTTTCGTTTATCAGATGGCTTATTGTGCTTACTGCCGCCGCTGTCATTATTGTCACTGTTATCGCGGCAAATAATGATTTTATTAATCGCATATAACAACCTTTCTGAAATTCTTTTTCCTGAGAGATGTTATGTTATTGTTTCGATATTTGTATATTATATTACGATTGTGTCAAGAATGTGTCAGTAATGTTAAATATAAGTGAAACATAAATGTAATATTTACGTAATATATTATAATAATATTAGATATATATGTTATTATAAGGCAAAAATATGCAAATTAACTATAATATTAGAGTAAAAATGTTACAAAACGGCGTTGCACTTGCATTTTTGCATGTAAAAAAGATATAATTACTGTAACAAATCGCTTACTAAGGAACATAAATGAGACAAATTAAATTAATTATTTTATGCTGCATTATTCTATTTATATCTTCCGGATGCGAAAAGCCGGACACTAAAGAATTAAGTACAGACCAGATAACTACTGCGCCTGTTGAAAGCATGGATACCTCTAATGCCGTAGAAATACCTGAAAAGCCATACGAACCTGCGGCGAAAATAGAAGATGTAAAGCTTATCGGATACAGCACTGCTATAGTATGCGGAATAATCAATGATTCACTGGCTGAAGAGCAGGGGTTTGCAATATATAGTGACGCGGGTGAGCTAATTACTGAAAGCCCGGGAATATTATTTGAAGAAAAATATTATGCTAAAATTGAAGGGCTTGAAGAAGGCAGTGAATATATAGTAAGAATGTATGGAACTATAGATAATGAGATAGTTTTCTCAAGCGACTACTCCGAAATCAAAACTCCCGCTGTTATAATGGATAAAGATCATGTTGAAGCCATGCTCGATGAACAGATAGACTACAGCCTGCCGGCATGGCAGGAAGAGCCCGATGAAATAAGCGAAGAGCAGATGACGATACGCAGAGCGCAGCAGCTTTTATGCCTGATAGGGCAGCCCTATGGGAAAAAGGACAGGTTCAGCCTGGAGCTGCAGCTCAATCAATTACGGCTGGAATATTCATTTAACAGCTACGGAAGATTCGCCTTCTGGGACAATGTCGACGGGAACCCGGATGAGGCGACAAACGGATATATAATAGAGATACTTCAGACAAAAGAAGAATGCACTCAGGATGATTTTATTTTTCCTTTTGTTCCTGCTCCGCACGCATTGGTTGAGTATAACCTCTATAATGAAAACGGCGGGCAGATGGATGCCGAAAGATACATATACGATCATTTGAAGCTTGATGAAGAAGTATACAAGTCATACATGGAATATCCGTTTATATATGACACTGATGAATTTAAGGAAAAATATCCGGACCTTGCTGAGAAAAAGGAAAGCGGCGAATACAGTGGCCTTCAGATTGAGTATACTATAGCAAAAAACAAAGTTATGTTTTATCAGAAGAATATGGAGTGGATGGAGGAGACGGCCTCTCCGAAGGATCCTACCATACTCATAGCTGAGGAGAATCAGGATTTTGATGCGATAGTTATTGTACAAGCGGCAGTAGCCTACAGTTATTTATATATGGAGCTTCCCAAGGATAGGGATTTAGAGGAGCTCTCCATACAATGCGGATACAGAACCTGCGATGTGCAGGCAACTCTGTACAGCAAGAAGACGAACTTTGCACAGGTTGCGAAGCTTTCTGGGGCGTGGCACTATGACAGGCAGGTACAGTCGTATGTACCTGGGTTTTCCAACCATCAGTTTGGCATAGCATTAGATTTGTGCAATATTTTCGCCTTCCGCGGCTATAATCTGTATCCCTACTTTCAGGAGAACGCAGAGAGATACGGATTCTATAATTATTATGTTGAGTCGTGGCATTGGGTATATCTTGGAGAATAAATATGAGCTTTCCCGAAAATTGATGGGAAAGCTCATTTAAATATTATATAAATATTTATAATGACATTAGAATTTTTCGATGTTCGTTCCTATATTTTTAAGCTTTGAAATCATGAAGTTCTCAATTTTGTACCAGCGTTGGACGGTATTCTCCAGCAAATAATAATGAGCTACATAGAATGCTTCCACAACCAAAAACAAAGCTGTAAGAAGAAGCGTTTCTATACTTTCTATGTAAAAAAACAGTACGACAGAGGCAATTAGCAGCAATGCGAAGATGAAAAGCACAATCAGGTGAATCAGCCTTTCATGCTGAATATTTGCTATTTGCAGGCGGTGGTAACCCAGTATATCCTCTGTAATATTGCCTGCTTTAAGCTGATTAAGAATATATTGTGTGTGGGCTTTTACATACTTAGTCATATTTTTCACCTCTTTGTTCATTTATACCACCATGACGATGACATTAAACCGCTTTTTTAAGTAATGGCTGTCATTTATTTGCGTTGATGATTTTATATATTTGTGATAAATTATATATATAATTCTATACTAAGTTAGGAAGATAAAACAAATGAAAAAAGGATATATACAGGTATACACCGGAGACGGAAAAGGCAAGACGACAGCCGCAATCGGGCTGGCTATCCGTGGTGCCGGCGCGGGGATGCGCGTATTGATTGCACAGTTTTTAAAGGCTATGGATACAAGCGAGCTGAATATACTTAATAAAATTGATAATATATCGGTTATGCGCTATGCAACTGCAAAGAAATTCGTTTGGGACATGAGCGACGAGGAAAAGGTAAACCTGAAAAATGAAATGCAGAAACTCCTTGGAGATACAGTGAAGTTTGCGAAGGATAATAGCTGCGACATCGTAATATTCGATGAGCTGCTTGGGGCATATAACGGCGGGTTTGTAAGCGAGGAAGAGATACTGGAATTGATTGAAAGCAAGCCCGATAGCTGCGAATATGTAATAACAGGCAGGCAGGCGCCGGACTGGCTGATAGACAAGGCTCACCTTGTCAGCTCAACTGAGGCTGTCAAGCACTATATGGATTCGGGCGTAACGGCGCGAAAAGGGATTGAGTTTTAATGACTGATATTTTGCAGGGCACGCTAAAAGCTGAGGATTTTGATAAGCATAAAAAAGGGAACTGGCAAGTGCATGCATATGACAGCTGCACCAGCACTTTTGATCTAGCGAGGCAAAAGATAGCTGATAATGCAGAAAGAGGCACTCTGATAATAGCGGATGTGCAAAAAGGCGGCAGGGGCAGGCAGTCAAGAAAATGGTTTTCGCCATCCGGGGGTATCTGGATGTGCACCATAATAAAAAAACCACTGATTGATTTAAACAGGCTTTCAGCAGTTACGCTGCTTTGCGCTGTGGCCGTCTCGAAGGCGATGGAGGAGATGTTTCCCGATATAAAGCCTGCTATCAAATGGCCAAATGATATATACATAGGCTCAAGAAAAGTATGCGGAATACTGACAGAGACCGTTATGCAGGGGAAAAATGCAGAATATATCATTATTGGCATCGGTATAAATGCGAACAACTCTACCGGATTTGAAGATAATGATATAAAAGGAAGCTCAATATCACTTATTGAGCTGGGATATACTGTGGACAGGCCGCGGATGGCTTCACTAATAAATGACAATGTGCTGGAGGCCGTGGTAGAGTATGAAAAGCATGGCAGCATAGGCTTCATTATGGACTACTATTCATCCCATATGCTATGGCTTGGAAGTGAAGCCGTTATGAAGAACACCATAACCGGCGAAGCAGCAAATCAGGGCATAGTAAAAGGAATTGACGAAGAAGGAAGGCTGCTGTTGGAATCAAACGGAGAGACTGAACACATATTATCTGGCGAACTTAGCCTAAGGAGTATATGATGATACATTCAGGAAGCATTACAGATGTAAATGGAATAGAAGCAGGACACTACACAGATGAAGAAAACAAAACCGGCTGCACGGTAATTTTATGCAAAGAGGGCGCAGTCTGCGGCGTTGACGTAAGGGGCGCTGCTCCGGGAACAAGGGAAACAGACCTTTTGCGGAGTGAAAACCTGGTCGAAGAAGTGCACGCTGTGGTTCTGTCGGGCGGCTCGGCCTTCGGGTTGGACAGCGCCTGCGGAGTGATGGAATATTTACGGGACAAAAACATCGGGCTGGACACAGGATACGCAAAGGTGCCTATAGTGCCCGCTGCGGTGCTGTATGATTTCGGTGTGGGCAGCAGCAGCGTATATCCTACAAAGGAAAACGGATACGCAGCCTGCAAAAATGCGTCTTCTGATTCTCTTAGCCAGGGGCAGGTAGGTGCAGGTACCGGCGCAACAGTAGGCAAAGCGCTTGGACCTCAGTATGCCCAGAGGGGCGGAATAGGCACATGCAGCATATCGCTTGAAAACGGTATAGTTATAGCCGCGGTTACGGCTGTTAACGCGCTGGGCGACATTCTGGATGAAAAAGGAGAGATTATAGCAGGTGCTTATAATGATGGCTTCATGAACATACGCCAAAGCTCATTGAGAAATGCGAAAATGCACGGGATAAAGGGAGCGAATACAACAATAGGGGTGCTGGCAACCAATGTGCGGCTGACAAAAGTGCAGGCAAACAAGCTGGCATCCATATGCCAGGATGGAATAGCCGTGTCCATAAGGCCGAGCCACACGATGTTTGACGGGGACACATATTTCGCCTTAAGCACAGGAAAAAAGGAAATGGAGTTTACGAGGCTATGTACAGTGGCAGCGATGTGTGTATCACAATCCATAGAAAACGCAGTAAGGGCATAGCATGATAATAGGAATAGGAATAGATATCGTTGAGATATCACGCATAAAAAAGCTGATGGAAAACGAGCACGCCATAGAGCGGCTTCTTACCCCTGCTGAAATTGAGCTGATGAAAAAGAAGGCTAAGCCCCATGAATTCTTCGCGGGCAGGTTCGCAGCAAAGGAAGCCGTATCCAAGGCTTTCGGCACAGGCATATCAAAGTGCCCGCCTAATGAAGTGGAGATACTTGCATTGGAATCAGGTGAGCCGTATGTTAATCTACAGGGGCATGCAAAGGAACTGTATGACAATAAAAATGCGGCGAGAATATTGATAAGCATAACTCACGAAAAAGAATATGCGGCAGCAACGGCTATACTGGAAGGAAAAGACTGATGAAAAAAACCGCGCTTATTTCACTGGATGCGCTCTCTGATACTGAATTTGAAAGGCTTAAGAATCTAAAAAACTTCAATAGGTTTTTTAGGGAAGGGGTATACTCAAAGAGCTCATTAAGTGTTTACCCCACGCAGACATACACCGTACATACCTCCGTTATAACGGGTAATTTCCCGGATAAGCATGGAGTATATAATAATCAGTATTTCCAGCCTTTCAAGCCGGGCAAAAGCAAGAAGTGGTTCTGGTACAGAAACCAGATAAAAAGCGACACATTGTATGACGCTGTAAGAAGGCAGAAGGGCAAGGTATCCTCCGTGCTCTGGCATGTGACGGGAAAGGCAAAGATAAAAAATAATGTGCCTGAAATACTGGCAGTAGACAACGAAAACCAGGCAGTAAAAGTGCTGAAAAACAGCAGCTTCTTTTTCGCCCTGAGGAGCGAGATAAAATACGGCAGTATACGACGGGGGATATCGCAGCCTGCACTTGATAATTTCGCGGTGGCGTGCGCAATAGACAGCATCAGAAGGCACTCGCCGGATTTGCTGATGCTGCACCTAGTAAGCATAGACGCGGCGAAGCACAACTACGGAGTGGAGAGCCCGAAGATAGACGAAGCGCTGGTCGAACTTGACAAAATAATCGGCAGGGTTATTGAAGCCTGCGGAGATGAATATACGATAATAATGTTTTCAGACCACGGCCAGTTTACAGTTGAGAAGGAAGTATACCTCAATGTATTTATGGAGAAAAATGGGCTATTAAATTTTAGAAAAAAAGAATATAAGGCTTATATTGAGTCAATGGGCGGCAGCGCGGTAGTCAGGGCAAAGAGCGACGAAATTATGGAGAAGGCTTTAGCTCTGCTGAACGAAAATAAGGATATGCTAGGTATTGAGGATATCTATTCGGGGGATATGCTGCAGAATCTGCATGTGGACAAAAACCTCAAATATATTATTGAGGCTAAGGCAGGGTATCATTTCAAGGAGGAAAACAGCAGCGTTGTAATCAGAAACCTTGCAGATGAAAATATCGTTCACGCTACTCACGGATACAGCCCGTACAAGCAAAACTACAAATGCGTATTTTTTGCAATGGGCGACGGCATAAAGGCAGGGCATGAAATAAAGCACATGAGCGTGACGGACATCGCGCCAAGTGCAGCGAGGATTCTGGGGCTGGATGAATTCAGCTGCGACGGCAAAGTGCTGGATGAGATATTTGAATAACTTAAAGGCGGAGGATATATGATAGGCATAATAGGCGCAATGCAGATAGAGGTGGACAACCTAATTGAGGAGATGGAAAACACGACTAATCAGGTGATAAGCGGCATAAAATATATAATTGGCACATTATCCGGAAAGGATGTTGTCGTTGCGAAATGCGGCATCGGCAAGGTTTTCGCTGCCCTTTGCACACAGACAATGATACTAAATTTCAGTCCGAAAATTCTTATTAATACGGGTGTATCAGCAGGAATACAGTCAGAAACTAATATTGGAGACATAGTAATAGGCAGGAATACTGTTCAGTACGATATGGATACATCTCCGATAGGTGATCCGATTGGCATGATATCTGGCATTAACCTTATACATATTCCATGCAGTGACAGCGTGGTTAACATGCTGGACAAAGTGCTCAGCACCATGAATGTAAACCACAAAAAGGGAACTATTGCAACGGGCGATAGATTTATATCAGACAGCAGCGAAATAAAGCGTATCAACGAAATGTTCGGCGCAATAGCCTTCGACATGGAGAGCGCCGCTGTAGCGCAGGTATGCTATGTAAACGGAGTAGAGTGCGGGATAATAAGGTCGGTATCCGATAATGGCAGTGAGGATGCAGGGGTGGACTTTATGCAGTTTGCAAAGAAGGCTGCAGCAGTAAGCGCGGAAACAGTGAAAAGATTCGTGGAAAGCGAAGGATAGGGATGTTTTATACAAAATATGAAAGCATTGTTGCGCCAATGATACTGGTAGGCGACGAAAAAGGGATTGCAAGACTGTATTTTGATATTCCGGAGGCAAAGAAAAAGCTGGCTTCGGATGCTGAATGGGAATATAACGACAGCTTCTTTGATGATGTGAAGTCAGAGCTTAAAGAGTACTTTGAAGGCAGCAGGAAGGCCTTTTCCATTAAGCTTAATCCGTCTGGTACTGCTTTTCAAAAAAACATTTGGAACATCTTGATGCGGATACCATATGGGGAGACACGTACATATAGTCAAATAGCGACGGATGCCGGCAATCCAAATGCGTCACGTGCTGCAGGCAGCGCCGCAGGCAGAAACCCGATACCAATAATAATCCCATGCCACAGGGTAATCGGTGCATCAGGTCAGCTGACGGGCTATGCTTTCGGAGTGGAGATGAAGAAAAATCTACTGGAACTTGAAAAGAAGCATATATAAGGAAGTAGCTTCCATGCCCAATAGCAGCAGCCATCTCTCATTAAAGTATTCAGCCAAATGTCCAAAAATCCCCTTAATAGTGGGGGTTCGTGTAAAAACGCCGTAAATAAATAGTTCTTGTCTTTTATATCAAAGGCTGATATACTATGTGCATTGGTATAAATGTACCATGATTAATCGCGTAGCGAGATTTACAAAGGAGTATAGGTATGTACGAAGACAAGACATTAGCTTGCGTCGAGTGTGGCAAAGAGTTCGTATTCAGCGCATCAGAACAGGAATTTTATGCAGAGAAGGGTTTCCAAAACGAACCTAAACGCTGCTCAGACTGCCGCCAGTCCCGCAAACATGACCGTAGACAACAACGCACACATAGGGAAATGCACACAGTAGTTTGCGATGAATGCGGCGCAGAGTGTCAGGTACCGTTCCTTCCTAAGGAAGACAAGCCGGTATACTGCGACGAGTGTTTTGCAAAGAAACGTGAAAGCGGATATTAATACATAGTATTATTGTTTAGATTTCAAAAAAACAACGCTGGTAATGCCAGCGTTTTTATTATATAATGATTTATATATAAGTATAAAAATACAATTTATGTTGGCATTTCACGAGGGGATTAATGAGTGACTTTTTAAAGACATGTTTATGGATATGCGGTGATGAGAAGATTGCCTCACCTTTGTTCAGAAAAGCTTTTTCAGCAAATAAGGACATAGAAAGCGCAGTACTGTTTTGCACCGGATTAGGTTACTTTGAAAGCTATGTCAACGGAATGAGAATAGGCGACGATGTGCTTGTGCCCGCGCAGACGGATTATGATTACCGCACACTCCGCAGCTCAAATCCCGCACTTAATTTAAAATCAAGAACAAAAATATATTATCTTCAATATGATGTAACAAAGCAGATTGCCAAGGGCGACAACTGCATCGGCATGTGGCTGGGCAATGGCTTCTACAGGCAGACAGAAAAGAATGACTCGGACTCGTTTAGTTATGATATCCCTAAAACAATTGTTAGACTGAATATAAAATACAAAGACGGCACAGAGGACAATATAGTATCGGATGAGACGTGGTTTTTCAATGAAAGCCCCATAATATATAACAATGTTTATTACGGAGAGGTATTCGACGCCAATAAAACCATTCCCGACTGGTGCCTGCCCAAGTGCAACATGGAAACGTGGCGAAAGGCCAAGAGGGCAGACACGCCCACAGGCACGCTTATGCTGCAGGACTGCCCAACAGACAAGGTGCAGCAGAATTACCTTCCCAAGCTGATATACAAGGACTATAACCGCGCTGTATATGACATCGGCAAGAATATATCAGGCTGGATTCTTCTGGGTGTTTCCGGCGTAAAGGGCCAGGAAGTAGTTATAAGCTTTTCAGAGGAAATTGACGATAATAAGGTGCTGGACTACACTTCGACAACTTCCCGAAGGACAGACCAGATACAAAAGCTGACCTATATTTTAAATGACGAAATGATACAATACTACACGCCCAAATTTTCTTGGGCTTCATTCAGGTATATTGAGGTTGAGACCAGGGCGGAGATATTTGAGCTGCGTGCTAGGTTTATCGGCACTAATGTAAAGCAGCAGGGGTCGTTTTTCTGCTCAAACAAGTTGTATAATGATTTGTATCATATGTATGTCAATTCCCAAAGGGCCAATTTGCACGGTAGCGTAGTCACCGACACACCACACAGAGACAGAACAGGACTGACATCAATTGGACAGCTGGCCTCCGAGCCTCTTCTTTTGACATTCAGCTCGTATTCGCTGGTCAGAAAATGGATAGACGACATTTTAGATTCTCAGGATTTGGTAACCGGCTATGTGCCAAACAGCGCGCCGTATATGGGAGCGCTGGGTGGAATAAGCTGGGGCGGTTCTATTGTCATACTGCCGTTTAAGTACTATCAAGAAACGGGCGATATTGCAATACTCCAGAAAACATATAAAGCAATGCAGCTTTATATGGATTATTTAAAGACCGCAGCAAATGATGAATTCGTTATAGACGGCACAGACAATGAGCTCTTCCAAGGCGAGATAAACACGCCGGACAGAGTGGAGCTGCCCAAGGAATTTATAAACACTTGCATGTACGCATATCTCGCTAGGCTAATGGTCTATGTAAGCGAGGAACTGGATGAAGACAGCAGCGAGTATGTGATAGCGTGCAAAAACATAGTAAAGACCATCACAAAGAAATGGTATGACCCGGCGAGGAAATCATTCTTCCATAATGTTCAGGGAGCGAATGCGTACGCCCTCTGGGTGAATGCTGTGCCAAAAGCAGACATAAAGGCAGTGGCTAAAAACATGGCTGAGCATATAGAAAATACGTGCGAAGGGCATCTGGACACAGGCGTGTTCGGCACACCAATTCTGCTGGATATGCTTACGAAGTATTCCTACGCCAGAGTTGCATACAACGCAATGAACAAGATGACATATCCGTCATTCGGGTATATGCGCAAGATGGGATCATCAACGCTGTGGGAGAAATTCAACGGCAAGGGCTCACATAACTGCACATTGTTCGGCTCGTATATCACGTGGTTCATACGCTCTATCGTTGGCATCAATCTCGATTACATATCCCCCGGCTATGACAATGTAAATATCAACCCTTCCCTGGTTGCCTACTTTGAGTATGCTTCCGGCAAATTAGTGACCGTTAATAATGAACTGGTAAGCGTATCCTGGAACAAGCAGGGCGACGAAATAATATTTGATATTATCCTGCCGGAGACTTCAAATTATAAATTCTTCTGCCCAAAAGGCTATGATGTGGTCAGCACGAAGAAAATAAGCGCTACAAATCTTTGCATCATAATTAAGATAAGCGATACCCTTTAAAAGGCCTCTTAATCAAATTAAAATTTTATCATTTGACTTATAACAAAAATATGTTAAAATTAATCAGAATAATTGTTAGTAGTACTAATAAAATTGCACTTATTTTATTCTTTTATTCACATGTTGGTACTACGGAAAGAGGAAAAATATGGCGATAAAAATTCTGACTGATTCAACTGCGGACTTGCCACAGGAGATTGTTGACAAATTCGGCATTATTGTTTTGCCGCTCAGGGTAATATTCGGCAAAAAGGAATATGTAGACGGCGTGGATTTATCGGTTGATAAATTCTATAAAATGCTCTCTGAGGCTGACGATCTTCCCACTACTTCTCAGGTTACGCCGGAGCAGTACATGGAGCATTTCGAGCAGGCGAAGGCAGCAGGCGACGATTTGATATGCATACACGTCAGCTCATCCATGAGCGGAACTCTTCAGTCTGCGAATATCGCTCGAGAGCATATCAATTATAAGGGAATACACATTATTGATTCACGCACAGTAACTGTTCAGTTGGGGCTTATGGTGCTTGAGGCATGCGAAATGCGCGAAAACGGCGCCAGCGCAGAGGAGATAATAGCTAGAGTAATCAGCATGATTAATTCAACTATTCTATATGCGAGTATTGCTACATTAAAATATTTGAAAAAGGGCGGCAGGATAAAGGCGACATCCGCTGCAATTGGCAACGCTCTTAATATCAAGCCGATTATAACCATTGCTGATGGATTGGTGGAATCCATAGGCAAGGCAAGAGGCGTTAAGAAATCATTTGAGGAAATAAAGAATATTATTGATATGTCCGGCACGACATTGAATGATAAAAGGATTTTTTTGGGCCACGCTGACGATTTGGACAATTTAGCCAAGCTCAAGGAATTCATACTTGCAAATTATAAGCCAAAGGAAATAGTTGACTGCGTAGTAGGAAGCGTAGTGGGCACCCATGCGGGGCCGGGCTGCGTGGCTATGGCCTTTGAGAGGTAAACAATCATAAATCACAAAATCAAACAGCTGCCTTCATATGAAGGCAGCTGTTTTTTAATAGTTTAGATTTTCTGGTTTCAAATCATTCAATACTTCATCAATATATTTTCTGGCCATGTACTTTGTCATATCCAGATTATGATCCAGATAATTGCCGCACTCAGCTGCGGCTGCCCCGGGTATGTCCCCCTCAAAGGATGCAATGAATTCAAACATTTCTTTAATTACAGGCACAGCATCTTCAGATGTCATATCCTCGCCTATAATCAGGTAGAAGCCCGTGCGGCATCCCATCGGGCCAAAGTAAACAATTTTATCCTTATACTTTGATTCGTTGCGCAGATATGTCGCCCCGAGATGCTCCACTGTGTGCATTTCGGCAGTATTAATAACCGGCTCAAAATTCGGGCGCTTGACCCTTATATCAAATGTTGTCAGCATAGCACCTTGTATCTTGTCTTTTCTGGACACATAAATGCCCGGAAGCAGACTCAAATGGTCTATACTAAAACTCGCGATTTTTTCCATTTCTTTTGCTCCTTGTTTTCATATAGTTCAGGCTGCCATAGGGCAGCCTGATGTATCATTTATTATTTTTCCTGTGTGATTACGACGCGTCTGTTGGTGCCTGTTCCGTGTGAATGAGTGGTGATATCCGGCTCTTCGCTGAGCGCTGTGTGTATGATGCGGCGTTCGTATGAATTCATAGGCTCAAGCTGAACATTTTTTCCTGTCCTGCGGGCTTTGTTGGCTAGCTTGTGGGCAAGGCTGGTCAATGTCTCTTCGCGCTTTCTGCGGTATCCGCCGATATCCAGCTTTATGCGGATATAGTCATCTTCCGTCTCGCCGTTATGGTGGTTTACAACCAATCCTGTAAGCAGCTGCAGCGCTTCCAGTGTGTCGCCTCTGTGGCCTATCATATTTCCGAGGTTTTCGCCTTCCATTTTTATTTTCAGGCAGTCAACGTCCTCTGCTACCGCAATACCAGGATCGGGAGAACCCATAAGGTCTGCAACATGTGCCAAAAAGCTCACCGCTCTGTTGGATGTGGAATATTTTTCGCTTACTCTTACGCGAGCCATTTTTACGCCAAGCAGCCCGAGTACGCCCTTTCCGCCTCCGTCAAGTATATCTATATGGGCTTCGTCTAATGTTAAATCCAGCTGGCTAAGTCCGTTTTGAACAGCTTCTTCAACTGTCTTTCCGATTACTTCTACTGTTTTCATTTATGTGCCTCCTAATTGCCTCAAGGCAATAGCGTAATTAAATCTTAGGTAATTTTCTTTCCATCTTTCTGCTTTGACTTTTCTGCTCTGCTTCCAGCTCTGCGGCTTCATCTTCTTTTTTGAATGCTTTATTCATAATGGCAAAGGATATAACTGCAATTACCGTTGTAGTGGTCCAGTAGAGTGCATATGCAGCACTTGTTGTTGTACATATTACCAGAGACATTACAGGCATCATGTATTGGAACATTTTGGAGTTCATCTGCGGCATCGGTGAATCATTGGCTCCCTGCTTTTGCGGCTGCTGCTGAGGAGTCTGGGCCATGGTGAACTTAGACTGCAAGAATGACATTACTGTGGCAAGCACAGGAAGAATGAACAAGCCGTTGCTTATTCCCTGCTCTGCGTAGTAATTAATGGATGCTGCCATATTAAGATTATATGTTGATTGTGCCAGATTAAAGCCATCCAATTTGCTGTATGCCATTACCTGCTGCCATGTGGGGATAAGGCTGGAGTTTATCTGGGATATGCCTATATTGAATGTATCCGCCTGCCAAAGGTTTTTAACCCAAAGGAAACTTTCGAAAGTATCGGTTGGCAATATGTAGTTGAATCCATTTGAATAAACAGTTTCAAACATTGATTTTATCTGATCTAATGCTATGCTGCGCTGCGCGCCAAAGAAAGCGAACAGGACAACCATCTGTATTATCATAGGAAGGCATCCGGCAAGAGGGTGGTAGCCGGCAGCTTTATATAGTTCCTGTGTTTTTCTTTGCTGGGCTGCCTGGTCGTTCGCGTATTTTTTTTGAATTTCTTGAAGCTGTGGCTGAAGCCTCTGTTGTATTCTCATGCCCTTCCTCTGCTTGATATCAAGCGGAAGTACGACAAGTCTCATAAGAACAGTGACTATGATTATCGCCCAGCCGTAGCTGCCGACAAAACTATATACCAGTTCAAGAGCCCACTTGAAGAAGTCGGCTATAAAATTATTCATTAAAATGGTAGGGTCCTCCTTTTTCTTGTTCAGGGCACAGGGTCATATCCGCCTGGGTGGAAAGGATGGCATTTCAAGATGCGCCTTACCGCCAGATAGCTGCCCTTTAGTGCTCCGTGTTTTTCGATGGCCTGCATTGCGTATGAAGAACATGTGGGATAGAACCGGCACCTTGGAGGAAAAAGAGGGGAGATGGCGCGGCGATAAAATTTTATCAATACCAGCAGAACTGTCTTCATATTAATTATTGTCCTTTGGAATTCGCATCAACATGTTTTAATTTGCTTATTAAATAGCTAATATCTTCTGAAATTTCACTAAAGGCAGCTGTAGAGCTTTTTACTCTCGCGTTGAATATCATTTTATACCCGCGGGGTATTTCATCTATTTTGCTGCGGACACATTCTCGCATCACTCTTTTTATGTGGTTTCTTGATACTGCATTTCCCACCTTTTTGCTGGCGGAAAATCCGATTAACAATTCATCATTTCTGATCTTGATGTAATTTATCGCTACTCTTGGAGCCGGTACAGATTTGCCCCGCCTGTATATATAGGCAAAATCTTTGCGTTTTTTCAGTCTGTATTCGGCTTTTAGCATGGCAATCCTACTTTACGATGAATGTTTTCTACTATTATTAAGCTTGAGGAAAATATAATACAGAGCATTTACCGCATGTATACAATAAATGCTCGCGACTATATAAATCTGAATTAACTATGCTGATAGTTGTTTGCGGCCCTTTGCGCGGCGGCGAGATAAAACATTGCGGCCTGATTTTGTCTTCATGCGTTTGCGGAAGCCGTGCACTTTGCTGCGCTGTCTTGTTTTCGGTTGATACGTTCTTTTCATAATATACTCCTTTTTATCCTGTGCATATATATAAAGGGACATATATGTCCATATGCTCTTTTCTAAAGGCACAATCACCCATTGTCCTATAAATACCTTAAATATTATACTTAACTTATCAGCCTCTGTCAATGATTATTATGCCCTGAAAAGGCAGTTTATGACGGAAAACTGAACTCTGCCTTTAGCATTAATTAAATGGAATATCAAAAAAGACAGCTAAGTATGCGCCAATTTGTTAATTTTACTTGACATATTAGGGTATATATATAAAATATACTTAGAGATATTGTAAATATATCGTAATATTTACTGAAAATAAATACGATAACACTTCGAGAAACAGTGAGGTAAAATAATGGCATCAGAATTTGATTTTCTACGAGGTAAATGGCCCAAACTGGCAGCAATTGCAGCGGACGCGAGCAGGCTGGCGGATATAATCCCTTCATCTGCTATGAAGTCTTTGGAGAAATTCACCAATTGGAGTGCGGACATTGCACTGGATATATATGAAATACAGGTTCCTGGCGGAGCAACCCAGCTGGAAAAATTGGAGGCTCTCCAGGCATGCGGATATGTGCCTGTTGAAATACTGCAGAAATTCCACAATGTAAGGACTGCAGCCAGCAGGACAGTTAACGACATGAACAGTGCGACAGACCTTGCCAATGCCTGCCTATCAGACTGCCGTGAAATAGGCCAGTGGCTTTCAAGGGAATCAGACAAGAGCGGATTTGTGCCTACAAGACAGTTTACCCCTGAATATAGGGTTCCTATAAGCGGGATGGGCACCCAAAGGCAAGAGCCTGATATTATCCCGACGAATTACAGATTCAACAGGTTTATGCGCCAGTATGGTTCATATGTGGCACTGGTGGCGGTATTGATTGTGGCAGTCGGATTGATATATGGAATAACCAGGATTTTCAATAAGCAGACTGCAGAAGCGCAGGATCCATCTGTTGAGCTTTTCCAGACGCCGGAGGTTACATACACGCCTGCGCCGGTGGTCGTGGTTGAAGACCCGGAGGCTACACCAGAAGTAGTTGAGCCGGAATACGTACTAATCGATAACCTTCCTATTGCACAGGAATTCCAGATAGCTCATCTGAGCACAGGCCAATGGGATTTTTCAAAGCAAAGGCCTTTCCAGAATGCCAACCAGACGTATGACTCCGGCCTTGGCATGTTCCTGCCCAGCAAGTCTATATCAGAAGAGTGGGGAAATGACTCAATGACATACAACCTAAACGGGTTGTTTGAGAAAATACAGTTTGATTTGTTTGTTGATACAGAGGGCGCATACGGCATATCATCAGAGTACGGGTTATATAAAATAGCAATATATGCAGACGGCGAGAAAATATACGATTCAGACAATATGTACTATGATGACATTGACGAAGTAACAAAGATACTTCCGGAGGGGACACTGCAGCTTAAGATAACGCTTATTCAGAAAAAGGGCTCTAAAGGAACGCTGGACGTAGTAATGGGTGACTTCTTCCTTTATCCTTATGAGAACGACTAATATTTTTAACTAGCAATTGATAATACAAGCAGAAGTTTTTCTTCTGCTTTATTTATTTTTGGTGATATAATTATATATAAAGAAAGTTAGGAGCTAAGCATGATATATAAAAACTATGGTAAATCAGGCGACAAATTATCTGCGGTGGGATTTGGCGCTATGAGGTTTGATATAACCAAGAATGAAAAGGATAATATAGAGCTTGTCCATTATGCTGCGCAAAAGGGAATTAATTATTTTGATACGGCACCCGGATACTGCAGCGACCAAAGCGAGATAATTCTTGGCAAGGCATTAAGCTTATTGCCCAGAGACAGCTATTATGTTTCAACCAAGTTTATGCCCACAAACGGCAGCTGCAAAAAGGACTTCATTGACGCTGTAAAAAAATCAATAGACCGGCTAAAGACGGATTACATTGACTATTATCATATATGGTGCCTGCGAAAAATGGATCATTATGAACTCGCCATGAAGGAAGGGATGCAGTACGATGCATTACTGGAGGCAAAGGAGCAGGGGCTGATAAGGCACATCGCATGCTCCTCACATCAGCCTGGAGGCGAGATAAAGCAGATAGCAGACGACGGAAAAGTGGAAGGCATACTGATGGGAATAAATATCCTTAATTCACACTACAGGTGGAGAGGCGTGGAGGCATGCGTTGAGGATAACCTAGGAATTGTTGCGATGAACCCGTTAAGCGGCGGAATAATACCGCAGAATGAGGACAAGCTGCAGTTCTTAGCAAGAGGCGGCGATACGCCCACCCAGGCAGCTCTAAGATTTTGCATATCCAGCCCGATTACTGTAACGCTCAATGGATTTTCAGAAAAAGCACATATTGATATAGCCTGTGATGTTGCAGACAGCTCAGTTCCCTATACAAAAAAGGATATGGAGGAAATATCAAAAAGCCTTGGAGAGAACATGAACAGCCTTTGTACTGGATGCGGATATTGCCTGGATGAGTGCCCGAAAAACATCAATATTCCCGGTTATATGCAGTTTTACAACCGAAAACTGATGTGGGGGGACAGTGATGACCAGCTGAAAGGCCGCCTTCAGGGCAATGAGTATTCATGGGGCACACTGGTGAGCTCGCCGAGGTCAAGTGAATGCATCGAGTGCGGAATGTGCGAAAATGCCTGCACGCAGCATCTGGATATAATTGAAAGGCTGCGCTATATAACAAATAATATTGATACATAAAAAAAGCCGGCTGTTTAAATCAGCCGGCTTTGCTATTATCAAGTATCAAACCTTATAGCCCATATTCCTTGGCGAGTTCATAGAAAGCATCTTTGGAGTTTAATATGTTTTGGATATCTCCGCAGTATGCCAGGCGGAAATACCCCGGGCAGCCGAAGCCGGAGCCGGGAACCAGCAGTATATTGTGCTTTGCAGCAGCGGATGCAAATTCCACATCGTCTGCTATCGGGCACTTTGCAAATAGATAGAACGCGCCGTCTGGCTCGATGCATTCGAACCCTGCGCCCCTTACTATCTTTAGCAGCGCGTCGCGCCTCTTTCTGTAGTGTTCCTTATTAGAGGGCAAATCCAGTGCATCAGCAACAGCCCTTTGGTAAAGGGATGGAGCATTTACAAAGCCTAGCGTTCTTGTTGCGAACACGCAGGCTGCTGCGACTAGGTCTGCGCTTTCCATATTCGGGCTGATAACCAAATATCCTATTCTTCCGCCGGGAAGCGAAAGTGACTTCGAAAACGAATTAACAATAATTACATTATCGAATATATTTAAAAGGTTAGGTACTTCCAAATCATAATTGAGCTGATTATACGGCTCATCGGATATTACGGCTACGGGGTTTTTGCGATCTTTTAATATTGCCGCGAGTTCCTTAAGGGCCTTTTCAGGATAAATTACGCCCGTAGGATTATTGGGGGAATTTAATATGATTGCCTTTGTTTGATCTGTAAGAGCCGATTTTATATTATCTAAATCAAGCTGAAAAGTATCCTTTTGAGTGTTTACTATTATGGGGACTCCGTCATAGTTTTTGATATAGAAAAGATAGTCCACGAAATAAGGCGAAAGTACTATTACTTCATCACCGGGGTCAAGCAGAGCCTTAAGAGCCACGTTAAGCCCGCCTGCAGCACCTACTGTCATGATTATATTATTGCTGCTTAATACTACATTGCTGCTTTTATTGTGATGTTCAGCCACTTTTTCCCGCACATCTACATATCCTGCGTTCAGCATATATTTGTGGGCGTCCTTTTCAACGGCGTGCTTCACCATTGAATCAAGTATCTCATCGGGGGGCTGCAAAGAAGGGTTGCCCAGAGAAAAATCAAAAACGTTGTCCTCTCCGTAAATGCTCTTCAATCTGCTTCCTTCCTCGAACATTTTTCTTATGAGTGAAGACTTTGAAAGGTTCTTTTCTATTTGATTTGAAATCATGTCTATTCCTCTCTATTTGTAATAATTTAATTATATATAAATGTAAAACAAGATACAACATTTAAATAAATCTACTGTAAAAATAAAAAAAAATATGTTAGTATAATTATTAAGTGATATAGAGGGAGTTAGATTATGCTGGTTAATGGCTTTACCAAGGGGAGCTCAATGTTTGATGTTACCCCGGTTGAAAATATGTTTATAACAGAATACATGATGAGAGCACCTGGGGACTATGTAAAGGTGTATCTTTTTTTGCTGAATATCTGCTATTATCCCCATGACGACTATACGACAGGCGACGTGGCAAAAGAGCTTGGAATGGATGAGGATGATGTAAAGAAAGCAATCATATACTGGGCTCAGCTTTCGCTCATAGAGATTGAAAGCAGGAGGCCATTCAGCCTGAGAGTAAGAAATATAAAGCAGATGCTGCAAAATGACGCGCCGCAGAAGGTGAGCATGCACAGCAACCAGGAGCTAGTCATGCAGATTCAGCAGTCATTCGGCGGCAGAAGGTTGCTTAACGCCTTCGAAACCCAAAAGGTGCTAAACTGGGCTGATGTATTCAAATGGTCGCCGGAGATGATAGCGCTGGTTGTATCATGGTGTGTGGACAAAAAAGGCGCAAGGGTATCTGTATCCTACATTGACAAAGTAATCAGCACGATGTATGAAAGGGAAGTGGACAGCTATGAAAAGGCGGAAAACTACCTTATGGAAAGCAGCGCGTGGGAAAGCGGAGCCACAAAGCTTTTGAAGGCATTCAATGAGGGCAGGGTGGCAACCGTCGATGAAATAAAGATGTATAAAAAATGGACTGACAGATATGAGATGGATGAGGCCGTAATAAAGGAAGCAAGGAAGCAGACCATCGGAATAAGTGGCAATAAATTTAAATATATGGACGGGATACTGACGAACTGGAACAAAAAAGGCATACGCACATATACTCAGATACAGGAACACCTAGACAGCGCGGAAAGGCTGAAGGAGATAGCAAAGATTATATATGGCTCCTCCGTGTATGATGAAAAAGTGGAAAATGAATATACTGAAATCAGGAAAATGGGATTTTCACATAAGGTTCTTCTGAGGGTAGCTATAGCGCTCAAGGGCGACGGGCTGAAGGCCATTGCAGATATGCATAAGGTGATAAATAAGTGGGCAGCAGACGGGGTGACAGATGACGATGCCATGATGGACAAGCTGGACAGCATTGCACAGAATGCTGTTGCTGCCAATGAGATGATGGCCGCCGCAGGCGAGGCAAGAAGCGCGAATGTATTTGAGAAGAAGGCCTACGCCAGATGGATAGGAGAGGGCCGCAGCAATGAAGAGATACTTGACGCGGCGCGAAAGGCGGCTGGAGCTGAGAAGAAGATATCCTATATTAACGCAATATTAAGCTCAGCATCAGGGTCTGTAAAGGCTTCTGCAAAGAACAGGGCGGATATAGGCATAATCTCGCATGATTATACTGATAAAGATTATCAGGATATATTAAGCGCTATGGAAGAGATGTAGGATATAAATGAAGACAGAGATAAGGAATATACTTGAAGAATATACACTGCGCAGGCAAAGTGAAGAGCGTCGCATAAATGCGCTCTTAAATAAGCTGATGGATGAAAACCCTGATTTCAGAAAAGCAAGGCAGGAATATTCATCTGCCCGTGCCAAGGCCGCTATTAAGAGGCTCGAAGGCGGCAAAGAAAGCATTGCTAAGGCGAAGGATACATATAATAAAAGCCTTTTGGCAGCCTGCAAAAAAAGCTCAGTTGATGAAAAGGAACTTGAGGTAAAATACGTCTGCAAAAATTGCAAAGATACCGGATACACAGGCGACAATGAGAAGTCTTTCTGTAAGTGTGTGGTAAACAGAATTACTGAAAAGTCTCTTTCGAGCAGGAATATTCAAAGCGGCTCCACCTTTGACAAATTTGATGAAAACATATTTCCAGATGATGAGAAAACAGACAGCGAAGGAAGAACTCAAAGAGGGCACATACTCCATATAAAGGAGAGAGCCGTTAAGTGGTGCAGTGCATTTCCGGAGACAAACAGGCTGCAGACTATCTTTGCGGGAGCTACAGGAGTAGGCAAGAGCTTCATGGCAGGCTGCATAGCAAATGATATACTCAAAAAAGGCTACAGTGTAGTCAATACAACAGCAGGCGGCATAAATGACGCAATGTTGAAAATAATAAACGACAGGGATAGTTCCGTAATGGGGCTTTTCAAGTCATGCGACCTTTTGGTTATAGATGATTTGGGAGTCGAGCCCATGATAAAGAATATAACAATTGAAACCCTTTACGATATAATAGAGTACAGGCTTTCGAATAAAAAGCACACAATCTTCTGCACCAACCTGAGCCTTCCGATGATAGAGGAGCGCTATGGTGCCAGGGTGTTTTCAAGGATTTCCTCTACAAAGAATACCGCGTTTATGCAGGTGCAGGGCAAGGATATAAGAAGGCTGTAATTTTTAAAGATCAGGCCTGAGCTTAGCGGGCTTTTTTTCTTTTCTCAAAAGTATGCTTAGCAATATAAAAATGAGTCCGATTGCTATAGCTATGCCAGAGACAATAAGCATAAAATCAATTACCGGCATTATAGCGAGGTTATTATAAAAATCAAAATTTGTAATATCCGGCACGGATTCAGGTATATACCTGCTTGCGAAAAGCACCAATTTATTGAATGCCTGTTCGCTGGTCGAAATTATGAAAAGTGGGATTGCCGATAACAAAGTAACAAGGCCGTTAATAAGGAACGGGATGCTTATCCTGTCCAGCCACATTATAAAAATCAAGCCCATACATGCAAGTATTCCGGCGAATATAAGATTCGCTATAGATTTATAGTAGCCTAATATTCCGTAGTAGCTTTTTACTTTGGCTGTAATTTCTTCATCAGATAATTCCGGAGCTGCAATGCGCAGAATGGCAAGAGGGTCATTATTCAAGACTGTTTTATAATAGATTGAATTCGGAGCCGACATAGCCTGCTCTACAGAGTCCATATATTGCTGCTCAATATTCATTCCGGCTACAAGCTCTGCTATATCGTCTTCATTGTAGTTTGATATGCTGTCTCCTCTTTCTTTCAGCTGCTCATCAACAAGCGCCATCAGGAACTCTTCATCCTCCAGGAGTGCGACTGCGGAGGAGAATATGGAGCTTTTATAAGGTTCGAGATTGAGCACGGGTATCTGATTGTCCGGGACTTCTGCCAGAAGGTATTCCATCCATCCTGCAAGGTACTGCGCAGTTATATTTGAAAAAACTGTCGGCTTTATTGAGTGTATGATGCTGGTTGTTATTTCGCCTTCCGCCCTTGCTGCCATGTCATCAGGGTTTTCCATTGGAACATATTTATCAATTACATATGTATACATTTCAGAATAGATTCCTGAATATAATAAGTCATTTCCAACATATTCACTTGTTGCGACCACATTATTGATGGAATAGGCAAGCAACGCGAGAAATCCTGTTGCAAGCAGGAAGACAATAAGTACAGCCGTAAGGGCTATACGTAAAACACGAAATATTATCATAATGCTACCTCTCATTACAATTATATATTAAAAATGGATAAAAATCTATATAATGATTTTTTTTTGGGCTCGCCATTGCGGCAATAAAATCAGATTACAATGGGAGCCTTATTCCAAACACTACAGACTTTTCGTTATTGCGTACATAGTATTCTCCATCATGCAGCTCAATAATATTTTTGGTGATGGATAGCCCCAGCCCAGCGCCCTTTTCATCTGCGCCCTTTGCGAAAGAATCCCATATATGAGGGAGCAGAGCTTCATCAATAGGCGGGCCGTCATTTTCTATTTTTACATGTGCCATGTTGTTTTCAATTGCAGCAGAAAGGCTAACAATTCCTTTTAAAGGAGTATGCTTTACGGCGTTGGAAATCAGATTGGATATAGCCTGCTCAATGCGCAGCTCGTCTCCGTCCATAATGGCGTTTTCCATTTTGATTTCTGTTTTCAGTGTATATTCGCCCTTTGTCATGTGGCCGTATTTTCCTATAAGGTCATCCAGCAGGTCTTTGAAATCAAACCGTGATTTAGTAATTTTGAATGTTCCGGCTTCCATCTGGGATAAATCCAGCAGGTCGTTTATTATATGCCCCATTTTTCGGCATTCGCCCTCTATCGTATTAAGGTATGAGTCCTGTTCATCTTTGGTGTCGGCCACTCCATCCAGCAGCGCCTCTGTGTAATTGGCCACTATGGCTATCGGCGTCTTCAGCTCGTGGGAAACCTGAGCCACAAATTCGCGGCGAAGCTTATCTGTACGCTTTTCCTTCTGCAGCTCAGCCTTCAGCTTGCTAATGTTTGTTCCCAGCCTGTCCATCATGTGGTTTAGTGTGCTGCCCAGCTGCCCTATTTCGTCTTCGCGGCCTTTTTCGTATCGTATGCTGAAGTTCATATTCTCCATTGCAACTGCAATTTTTTTAAGCTCCTTTAATGGCCGTGTAACAATAAATGAAAGTATGATGGATGAAAGCAGCGCGAATAGCCCACCTACTGCTATCATATATATGAAAAGGCGGTTAATGATCGCCAAATTTTGATTAAATGCCCGAAGGTCGAGCTTTACTGTAAGCAAATAGTCCTCTCCCAGTTTCATAGGCGTAGACCTGGTTATCCATTCGTTGTCTACTATCAGCGTGATCAGGAGCGGATTTTTCTGTATGAAATCAGGGATATTCTTATGGAAACGCAAGCTTCCTATATTTTCTTCATACCAGTTCGGCGTATGATATATGACAGTACCTTCTGAGTCTGCTATTTCTATTATCGCTCCGTGGCTTAAAGTAAGAGAGGTCAAAAGGTTGCTTATATTTATGGTCTGGATTATCTTCTCGTCATCAGGGTTGTCCACCAGATACTGCGAAAATGTGTGTGAGCCCTGCGTATAATATCCCTGCTTGTTCTCGAAAGGCTCTACAACTTCTACCTTTATTTCAGAAACGGGATTCAAATACAGCTCCTTAAGGTCAATATCATAGTATTGGATTGTTGCTGCCAGATTGTCCTTTATTTCGTTCATTACGGACGTGCTGTATACTCGCGGCGCAATTATCCCTATGATTAAGAACCCTATGAGCAGAACAAAAGCAATGGTCATAAAGCTAAGCCAGAACATTACAAAAGTGATGCTTCTGGCCTTGAACATTTTTTTAATCTTGTCTCGAACTTTTCCTGCCATTTGTTATTCCTCGTCATCCAGATGGAACTTATAGCCCATTGCCCGGACTGTTGCTATGTAGTTTCCGGCGCTCTTTAGTTTGTGGCGCAGCCGCTGCACAAAGGTGTCAACTGTTCGTTCGTCGCAGTCGTAGTCGTAGCCCCACACTCTTTCCAGTATCATATCCCGGCTTAATGCCTGGTCCTTGTTGTCGGTCAGGTACAATAGCAGGTCGTACTCCCTCGGAGTGAGGTCAATTATCTCGTCTTCCACACGTATTATTCTGGCGTTAGTATTTATATACAGCCTTCCCATGCTTATTTCCTTGTCCATTGCTGCAATATTTTTCTTTTTAAGCACGGATTTTATGCGTACCATCAGCTCCTTCATGCTGAAGGGCTTAGGCACATACTGGTCAGCCCCGGACTCAAAACCCTGTATCTTGTCTTCGGTGCTTGTTCTCGCAGTCAGCATTATTACAGGCACATTTTCGTGCATTTCTTTTATTTTCGCGCATATATCAAAGCCGCTCATATAGGGCATCATAACGTCCAAGACGGCAAGGTCGAAAACATCATTTTCAATGATTTCCATTGCTTCTTTTCCGTCGGAAGCTATAAGAGGCGTATAGCCGTCTCTTTTAAGATACTTTACAATCATTTCTCTAAGCGCTTTTTCGTCCTCGGCGATCAGCACTTTTACATTATACATGCACTATCACATCCTTTTTAGTAATTATATTTTAGCATTGTGTCAAATTTATGACAACATCATCTTATATTTGTAAACGGAAAATAAAAAAAGCTTGATAATTTTTATAGCAGTGGTATAATATAACCGTATTAATACAATTAATACGGTTAGTACGATTGTAACAGAAAGGAGAAGATATGCTTTATATAAATAAATATTCTCCCACGCCAATATACCTGCAGATTATCGAGCAGTTCGAGCAGCTTATTTTTTCTGATGTTTTATCAGGGGAGGATCAGCTGCCATCTGTGCGAACGCTTGCTAAGGAGCTGGGTGTCAACCCCAACACACTGCAGAGGGCGTACAATGAAATGGAGAATATGAAGCTATGCATCAGCGTGCCTGGCAGCGGCAGGTATGTATCAAAAGGGGCAAAGAAAATACTAAGTGAAAAGAAACAGGCAAGCCTTAAGGGAATTAGGGAGATAATAAAGGACGCCAAATTGAGCGGCAGCACACTGGATGACATAATTAAAATCGTTAAAAAGGCGTATGAGGAGGCATAATATGATTGAGATAAAAAATATCAGTAAATCCTTTGACGAGGCAAAAGTGCTTGATGATATTACTTGCGAAGTAAAGCAGGGCACAATCTTCGGCATAGTTGGCTCCAACGGCGCCGGCAAGTCTACCCTGCTTAGGGTGATATCCGGCGTGTATGACCCGGAAGCGGGAAGCATTGCCTACAACGGAACGGAACTGGATAATAAACTTATCAATACGCCTGATATCCTTTTTTTGAGCGATGAGATACATTATGAGCCTAGCGAAACCATAAACAATCTTTCAAAAAGGTACAAGCTATTCTATAACAATTTCAGCGATGGAAAATTAAATGTGCTGCTTGAAATGTTTAACCTGAAAAGGAATACCAGAATAGAGAAACTATCAAAAGGAATGAAAAAGCAAGCGGTGCTTTCGATTGCGCTGGCATGCCAGCCGGAGTTTTTATTTTTGGATGAGACTCTGGATGGCCTTGACCCTATTATGCGCATCAACGCAAAGAAAATGATATTCGATGAAATATTAGAGAGGCAGATGACGGTAGTCATTGCGTCGCATTCGCTTAAGGAACTGGAGGATATGTGTGACAACCTGGCAATGTTGCACGAGGGCAAGATAGTGGTGCAGGGGAATGTGGACAGCCTTAAAGGCCAGTTGATTAAAATTCGCTGCGCTTTTGAAGGCAGTGTAGCAAAAGAAGACTTCAAGGATATGGAGATATACAGCATTGAAAGCAATGGCAAACTATATACAATAGTTGCATCAGGCGACGAAGAGAAGATTAAGGCAAAGATAAGCGGAATGAACCCCATGTATATTGAGGTTTTGCCTGTATCAGTTGAGGAGACTTTTGTTATCAGGCTGCAGCTTGCGGGCTACGGCAGCCATATGGATTGGAGGAGCGAGAAATGAAGAAATTCTTTGACAGAGGAATATTTATAAAGACACTGCGGGAGCTTTTCTATCTGAATATTCTGCTTGTCTTTATCGGAGCAGTTCTGGTAGTACTAACCAGGGAAACAGCGGTGCATCAGATGATGGGATATGCTGGTCGTTCCATCTCCTATAATTTTGCAGGCGGAGCGCTGATTTTTGTCGCAATTCTAGGGGGATTTGCCCTCTCTGCTACTGCACTGTCTTTCACATGGAACAGAAAAAAGGCGGACTTTGAGTATGCGCTTCCTGTCACCAAAGGGGCGCTTTATGCATCAAAGGCGCTGGCGGTAATTTCTTCCCTTGCGGCGGTGATGGCTATTATAACGGGATTGGGCTTTGCACTGTCGGTTAAATATCTGGGCAGGTTTGTCTTCGTCAGCGATATGCTTAGTGACTTGCTAAACAGCTTTATTTTTGCTCTTATAATAGTGGGTGCTGTATTCCTTGCAGCAAGCGTAACGGGCAAAGTACTGTCGGCAGGTATTCTTTCCATTGGTATAATTACAATTCCGCTATTGCTTCCTGTTATAAGATACTATTCAATGCTTCGCATTGCAGGATTTGATGATAGTATGGGACAGTTTATTCTTATCAGGCGTTCGCTATATCTACCCATAAATTTGCTTTTATCGCAGGCGCCCGGGATAAATTTCAACAGGTACTTAGGCGGAATTTTATTTTCTTTTTTCTTAGCAGTTGCATATCTTGCCTTTGGATATTTCCTTTTCAAAAAGCGCAGCGGAGACCTGACGGGAAACCACACAAATAGCAAATTATTGCACTATATTATCATGGCGCTTATTCCCTTCGCTATGCTCAATATCGCTACTATCAGCGCGCTGGATTACAAGTTAGAAATTATATTTAGAAAAACTAGATATATCTACGAGATGCTTACGTACATCGGAGCGTCAATTATATTGATGTTCGCCTATGATTTACTTGTACACAGAAAGCTAAGGCCTAAAAACCGGATTATATGGCTGTTTATACCTCTGGCTTTGGCTGCGTTCCTTCTTAACATTGGAGTTCAGGACTTAGTATTGAATGAACAGGAAAAGGATATACCTACGGAGAATGTTAAGAGTGTAAATATATTTTCATATGACGAAGTCTTCTCGATAGTGTTTGTATCAAACATGATGCCGTACGGATATATAAACGCCAGTGAAGTTGATATCACAGATGAGGAAATAATAACAGAACTTGTAAGCTTGTATAATGAAAGAAAAGATGAAGACTGGGGAAATTATATGCCTGCATTTGTAAAATTTAATCTGAAAAGCGGAAGGTCTATTTATAAATGGGTTTTCCTTGATAACGATTATGATTACCCTACAGATACTTTTGTGGGAAATACCTTTACAAAGATACAGCAGCTTCCGGATTATTCAGAAAAATTTTACGATAACATTTCACCTAATAATGTGGCTACCGTAAGCAACAAGGAAGAGATTGTTAATGCAAAACTGGAAGCTGAGCTTAAGGAAGTATATACTGTCTTTGATTCCGAGTATGATGCATTGCCGCTGGAAGAGAAGGTGATGTCAGTTGATATGCGCGGCCATATGCCAACAGAATGGTTGCTGAATAAAAGAGAAGTTGCTGTAGTTGGAAAGCTTTATGTAAGAGGTAGAGTCAGCGGACTGGATGTGGTTGACACATACTTTATTACCTTTGATTATACACCCAAGGCAGCTATTAGCTATATGGAAGCTGTGAACATGATGAATTTTGTTGATGCCGAAACCGTTATAAAGGGCATTGAGCCGGGAGCTATGGGAAACATACGGCATCTGTCGCTTAGTTTCCTTAACACGGAGGAGCCAATGGAAGACGCCATGGTATTCAACAGAAAAGATGATTTAGAGGCAAAATACTTCTTCAGGGCAATAGATGCCTTGCGTGAAAACGGGCTGAAGGAACCGAAAGCAGATAGTATAATTCTGAAGCTGCAGTATTATGACGGCAATGTGGGAAACTATATGGATATATATATAAGCGTAGCGGAAGATGAAATGAATGAGCTTATAGATATTTATAATGAGTGGCAGGAAAGCAGAGAATAATAATCATACAGTATTATATTCTGAGAAAAGAGGGCTTAAGCCCTCTTTTTTATTCAAAAATGGCATTCAAGTGTCGCCTAGGGGGTCTATATACTTATTGCAGTAGTAAATAAAAAATGTTAAAATAATTTTAATGGTTAACGGACACATTTTAGCCTGATATATGAAATAAAAACAATGTTTACGTATTGCAAATTATGTGTATACACATTTTATCAGAGGATAATACAGCGAAAGCTGACAAATATAATTGCAAATGAACAATAACGTAAAATGAAAGGAAGAAACTATGGGGAAAATAGGTGATTTTATCAGGAGTGAATTGATTAATATTATCGAGTGGACAGATGATTCACAAGATACTATGGTATATCAATTTCCTGTACATGACAATGAAATTAAAAACGGAGCTCAGCTTACAGTAAGGCCGTCTCAGTCAGCGGTATTTGTATCAGAGGGACAGATAGCCGATGTTTTCGGTCCGGGCAGATATGTGCTTGAGACTAAGAACCTGCCGGTATTGGCTACCTTGCAGGGATGGAAATACGGATTTGATTCACCCTTTAAGGCTGAAGTTTATTTCGTAAATACAAAGCAGTTCTTGGATCAGAAGTGGGGAACAAAAAACCCGATTATGATGCGTGACGCTGAATTCGGAATGCTGCGCCTGCGTGCATTTGGTATTTATTCATTCTCAGTTGATGACCCTGCCAAATTCATGAAGGAAGTTTTCGGAACAAACTCAATGTACACTGTTGATGATGTATCCGGCCAGCTGAAAAGATCAATAGTATCAGGCATCTCTGATATGCTGGGCGAAAGCAATATACCCGCTATGGACTTAGCAGCCAATTATGATGAACTGAGCCAGGGCGCTCTTGTTAAGCTGCAGGATAGGTTTAACCCGTTAGGGCTTAAAATAATGCAGTTCTACATTGAGAATATTTCTCTGCCTGAAGAAGTGGAAAAGATGCTCGACCAGAGGACATCGATGGGCGTAATCGGCGACATGGGCAAGTACACTCAGTTCCAGGCTGCGCAGGCATTGCGTGACGCCGCACAAAACGAAGGCGGCGGAATGGCAGGAGCCGGCGTTGGATTGGGAGCAGGCAGCGTGCTTGGCCAGGCCATGGCACAATCAATGAACCAAGGCCAGCAGCAGGCGACCACAGCTTGCCCGCATTGCGGAGCAGGCGTTCCTCAGGGAAGCAAATTCTGCCCAAGCTGCGGCAAGAAGGCAACGATTTCTAAGGTTGCCTGCGTAAAGTGCGGTGCACAGATAAACGAAGGCGCAAAGTTCTGCCCGGACTGCGGACAGAGCCAGGAGGCAGTAAAGTGCGCAAGCTGCGGAGCAAGCATGCCGGCAGGTACAAAATTCTGCCCGGACTGCGGAGCGAAAGCATAAAATAATTGATTGAGCAGTATAGCCCTTATTTGGGCTATACTTTGCTTTTATTAAGGAGACGTTTCATGGAAAATGACATTATAAAAGATACCGATAAGTTTCCTTGCCCGTCCTGCGGCGGAAATATGCATTTTGACCCGGAAAGCGGAATGCTAAAATGCGAATACTGCGACAACACTTCCGATTTTGAAAAGCTCAATGATGAAATAAAGGAATATGATTTCAGAAAGGTTGACGAGCAGGAAGTGCCTGTAGGTGAGTGGGCAGGGGATTCGATCAACATTAAGTGCGAAAGCTGCGGAGCGCAGACTGTTATAACAGACGACACCATAAGCCGCGAATGTGCATTCTGCGGTTCATCACATATAGTTAAACTAGAGGAGATGAAGGGCATATCTCCGGAATCTGTTATTCCTTTTTCAATTACTAAAAAGCAGGCTACAGAGTCTCTTTCAAAATGGCTGGGCAAGAGGATGATGGCGCCGAGGAAGCTGAAGAAGGAAAGCAGAAAAGACAAGTTTAAAGGAATGTATATCCCCTACTGGACATATGACAGCGACACGGTATATACGTATACAGCTCAGGCAGGAGATTACTACTATGTAACCGAGACTGTCCGCGGAGCAGACGGCAAGATGTCCACTCAGCAGGTCAGGAAAATTCGGTGGAGGATGGTTAGCGGGGCATCGGCGAAATATTTCGACGACATTCAGGTATACGCTACAAACAAGGTGGAAAAGGGATTGCTTAAAAGGACGGAGCCATATGGGCTGGGCAAGCTTCATCCGTTCCAGGCGCAGTTCTTATCCGGCTTTAATGCGGAAAGATACAGCATAGATGTAAAGGAAGGCTGGAAGGAAGCAGAGCAGTATATTCTGTCCGTTCTGCGTGATGACGTGCGCCAGGCTGTCCATGCCGACGAAATAAGAAACATCGTGCTTAATGTAAACCATAAAGCCATAAAGTACAAGCATATTCTTGTTCCGCTTTGGATAGCGGGATACACATACGCCGGCAAGAAGTATCAGGTGATGGTAAACGGCGAGAACGGAAAGATAGCAGGTAGAGCGCCTGTAAGCGCATGGAAGGTGCTGATGCTGATACTTGGAATAGCTGCATTTATCGCTTTGCTGTACTGGCTGTTCACTTCAGGCTCACCTCCGATGTAATTATAAGGACAAAATAATATTGTGATAGACTATCATATACATACAAAAATATCACCTGACGCCGAACAGGCGTTGGGTGATGTTGTAAATAAAGCAAGAGAAATAGGCATAACGCATATAGCAATTACCGACCACTATGAATTTATGGACGGAGTATTCTACGACAGATGGAAAATTCGCGACCTCGAAAAATACGGCCGTGAAATAGATGAGTACAATAAAAAATACACGGATATCTATATAGCAAAAGGCATAGAGATAGGCCATATAAACAGAAAAAAAGATGAAATATCAAAAGTGCTCGATACTATAGAATTTGATTTCATCATAGATTCTGCCCACTTTGTGGATGAAGTTGACCCCTATTACCCTGAATACTATGTGGGGAAAACAAAGGAGCAGGCATACTATGATTACCTGCGAGAAATATTAGGCAGTATCGATTATATGGATGACAGAGTTAGCGTAATAGGCCACATAGGCTATGCAGCTAGGTATTCCCCCTATGAAGACTATAGGCTCCGATACGAGGACTACAAAGATGTTATTGATGAGCTGCTTATCAAGGCTGTTAAGCGGGGAATAGGAATTGAAATTAACACTTCAAATTTTGGCAGACAGCGTGATGAAGTCATGCCCCCTGTATCCATAATAAAAAGATATAGGCAGCTAGGCGGCGAAATAATAACCATAGGTTCCGATGCCCATAGAGTCAATGACATTGGAAAGGGATTTGAAGTTGCAAGACAGATAGCGCTGGAGGCAGGGTTTAAATACATAAGTATATTTAAGAATCTAAAGGAGGAAAAAATACCTCTTTAATGGGAAAGGGAGCCTAACGCATGAAAACAAAACTAGTTTCTATATTAAGCGGGCTTTCTATGATTGCGATTTTTGTGTTTGCTGTCGTTCAGCTGAATAAATCAAGAAGTTTACTGGCAATCTTCGCGATTTTTATATTGTTTATTCCAATGTACTTTCTCTTTGCTGCACTGGTACAGGGCAAGTACAAAAAGAGCGATAAAAAAGCTGAAGATAAAAATAGCAGAAAAAAGGCAAAGCAAAGGGACTGGAAAGAGGGCGATTTCGGTAAGGTTCTTGAATTTCCGTCCGATAAGAAGAAAAAAGGTTGAGAAAAATCCGGCATAACGCCGGATTTTTTTAAAAGCTGTATCCCATCATTGACAAATCCATTTTTATTTGCTCGATGGATTCAAGGGCGGCTTCTCTTCCTAGGTCTATGCATTCTTTTGCCTGCTTTAATGATGCCGGGTTTATATGCCGCACTTTTGGCAGTATGTCGGCATCTGCGTCGCTTACTTCCCTTTCCATTGCCTGCCATTCCATCATTTCAAATACTGTGAAGAGAACATCAAAGATTGTCTTGGGTGTTTTGTTTTTTCCTCCGCGGGAGTTTACGTCCACATCAATAATGTAGTCCGCGCCCATCTTGCGGACTTCCTCTATAGGCACTCTGTCCAATACTCCGCCGTCTACATATGTCTTGCCCTTCATAAAAACAGGCTCAAAGATTCCGGGGATGGCTATGCTGCAGCGTATTGCTGTGGTTATGCTGCCTCTGTCGAAGGATACTATATTGTTGTCTTCTAGGCAGCATGCTATGGCCCTGTAGGGTATCTGAGTGTCTTCGATGTTTACGCCCTTGCTTAAGGTGTATATAACCTGCTCAATTTTTTTGCCCTTAATTAGCCCCATTCGAGGGATTGTTAGGTCGATATATTTTTTCTCTTCAATAGGCGTTACGCTCTCTGCAATTTTGCGCATCATTGATGGCCGCATTCCGCAGGCATACAGGCCGCCCACCAGTGAGCCCATGCTGGTGCCCGCTATCATATGAATGGGTATATTATTTTCCTCCAAAACTTCCAGTGCACCTATATGTGCCAGCCCACGCATGGCGCCGCCGCTAAGTGCCAGACCGATTTTTAGATTGTTTTTCATAGTGATCTTCCCCCGTAAAAACACTGATATTGTCAATTTTGCTTATGTACATTATACATTGAATTACGAATATTTTCCATTGGTTAATGGATGATTTAACGCGGCGTTAATAGCCTTTTGTGAAAAAATAAATAATTAATGTTATTCTTTGATTATCAATTACATTATGCTATAATACTTGATGTGTTGATGTGCACTTGTAGCTCAGCGGATAGAGCGTTCGGCTCCGGACCGAAAGGTCTCAGGTTCGATTCCTGTCAAGTGCACCATTTATTTTTAATCATTAGCAGGCGGCAGAAAGGCATACATTATGGACTTAAAATCAAAATTCAGGCATGTAGAAGGATTCCCGGAAGAGGGCATAGACTTTATAGATATAACCACAGTATTGGGCGATAAAGAGGCCTTCAAGGAGGCTATGGACAAGCTAATAGAGGCAGCAAAGGAATTTGAGTTCGATGTTGTTGTTGCTCCTGAGTCACGCGGATTTATACTGGGCACACCCATTGCCTATGCACTGGGAGCAGCTTTCGTTCCCATTAGGAAAGCTGGCAAGCTGCCATATGATACAATAAAATATGATTACGATCTGGAGTATGGCTCAAATACGCTTGAGATACACGCTGACGCCATAAAAAAGGGAGACAAGGTGCTGGTGGTTGATGACCTGCTGGCAACGGGCGGAACAACCCTAGCAAACATTCAGCTGGTTGAGAAGCTGGGCGGAGAAGTAGCGGGCGTCGTTTATCTGGTGGAGCTTACATACCTTAACGGTAGGGACAAACTGATAGAAAATAATTATCAGGTGAGGTCGCTGGTTAAGTTCGATTAATATTTTATTTTAATTGAGGATTATTGATGAATTCAGGTGAGGGAAACTGTTATAGGTTTTCCTCATTTTTTGTTTGCATATTTTATCGTTCTAATATATAATGGTCAAAATATATTTTAGCAAAGGAGGTATATGTGTTTTGATACGTACTTATGAAGAAATCAACGAAAAGATTAAATCCGGCAACGTAGTGGTTTTCACAGCGGAGGAAGCCATAGCAATGTGCAGGGAACAAGGACACAAGAAGGCATATGAGCAAATCGACGTAGTGACATGTGCCACCTTTGGAATGATGTGCTCTTCAGGGGCTTTTCTGAATTTTGGGCACACAGACAAAAGAATACGCATGGCAGAAATTACTCTGAATAATGTTCCGGCAAGCGGAGGGCTGGCTGCAGTGGACACCTATATCGGCGCTACGCAGGGCTCGCTCGACAGGCCGATGACCTATGGCGGCGCGCATGTTATTGAGGCGCTGATAAGGGGCGAGAAGGTAGACCTGCATGCGAAAAGCTATGGCACGGATGCATACCCAAGGAAGGAAGCAATTGCGGAGATCACTCTGGAAGACCTGAATCAGGCGTATATGTACAATCCGAGAAACTGCTATCAGAATTATTCCGCAGCCACAAACGTGGGGGAAAGAACACTGCACACTTACATGGGCACCCTCTTTCCTGACTGCGCAAATGTCAACTACTCAACATCAGGAGAATTATCACCGCTCCTTAAAGACCCCGATATGAGGACAATAGGAATGGGAACAAGAATCTTCCTGGGTGGAGCTCAAGGGTATGTTACATGGCAGGGAACGCAGTCTGTTAAAAATGTTACTGAATACGAAGACGGTGTCAATTTCAGCGGCGGCACAATAGCTGTAATCGGTGACCTTAAGAAGATGTCATCAAGATATATAAGAGCAGCAGTAATGAAAAACTACGGCATAAGTCTTTATGTGGGTATTGGTATTCCGATACCTGTATTAGACGAAGATCTATTCGCCGATTTGACCAGAACCAATGAAGAGCTGTATACTAATTTTATTGACTACTCTACAGGAGGCCTTAAAATGCCTCAGCTTGGCAGGGTGTCATATGCCCAGCTAAGAAGCGGCCGTGTGGAGCTTAACGGCAAGACAGTGCCCACTGCGCCTCTGTCATCTCTGTATATGGCCAGGGAGATTGCGCAGCTATTAAAATACAGCATAGCAAAAGCCGAATTTTCACTTACGCAGCCTATTAAGGAAGTTGAGATGTTCAGTGAATTCAAATCACTAAAGCTTAAGGAGGATGAAAAATGAAAACTACAAAATTAAGACTATTGTTTCCATCCGACCTTACGGCCAAGCCTTTGACCTATCATCTGGTTAAGGATTTTGACCTAGTATATAATATATTTCAGGCTCATATTAAGCCGGGAATGAAGGGCGACCTGATTATCGAAGTGATAGGCAGGGAAAGCAATATTGAGAAAGGCATCAATTTTCTTGTAGAGAGCGGAGTAATCGTAGAAATCCTTACAAAGAGCATCAATTTGGATGAGGACGGCTGTGTCCACTGTGGCGCGTGTACAGCAGTGTGCCCATCAGGGGCGCTCTACCTAGATAAGGATGCTAAGCTCTGCTTTGACAACAGCAAATGCATAGTTTGTGAGCTTTGCGTTGAGGCATGCCCAGCAAGAGTTATTAAGGTGAACTTTTCCGAAAACAGCTAATTTAACTGAAGGCAAAAAATAAATAATTACAACTTAAATGCTGCTTATGAAATTATTAATCATATGCAGCATTATGCTTGGATAAAGAGAGTTCGACTTTTTCATCAGCATTCCTCCGAGGATGCCGACAACCAAGAATACTGAAAATGAATAGGTAAGCAGGTGAAACCTGATAACATCCGGAGAAATAAGAATCCATCCGGGTATATGGCACATCCAAAAGAAAAGCGCGCTGAACGGCAGGGCGTATTTGAATGGCATTATATCAGAAAGCTTATTCAGCACAAATCCGCGTGCGAGAATTTCCTCAAACATAGGTATTACAATAAGTGTAATTGCAGATAAAAATGAAATGCTGCCGATAGTATCTCCCCGAAAGCGCATTTCAGCAAGCTGCCAGAGTGCCCCCAAAGGGACAAGCAAGAGCGAAAAAAGAACCCCTTTTTTCAATGATGTGCTGAGCTTAAGGTATGTAAACGGATTCACTTTGTCGATAAAAACTAAATATAGAAACGGGGGCAGCGCCCATATAAAGAAACGGAAAATATGGCTGACAATCAGCCTTGCTTCTACGTCTTCAATGGCGGAATCAAAACGCAGATATATTATGACCCTTGCAGTTATCAGAAACAAAAACAGCGCCATAAAATATATTATCCCATATTTTCTAATGTGCTCTTTCACTGCATTTCTCCTAGCAATATTTCAGGCACTAATGCTTCAGTATTTTATAACCCGTACATTGTATTTATCAATAAGCTTTACCGGATTATAGGACAGCTTCGACTGGCGCAGGCCTTCATCTCCGGAGTCATCTTCCCTGTTTATGTATTTGACATCTGCGTTCACGAAGTTTTTCGCGAACATATTAACCAGCATCTGGTACGCGCCGAAATAGTTAGTGTCTGCCCTTTCGATATGCACGAAAAGCGTATCGTTGAGTATTTCTCCATACGAAATTCCGATTATCTGATTATCCACTTTTAGCATTCCGCCGAACATGGAGTAGCTTTTGCAGTTCCGGATTACTTCCGCTGCCTTTTTCTGATCCTCCTGAGCGTATATGGAGTCCTTTTCAAAGTTTGCGGATATTCTCTCGAAAAACTCCATTGCTTCATGGGCAGTTGCCGGGGTGATTTCTTCAAAACTGTAGTCCGTATACTGGCGAAGGAATTTATTGATGTGATTGCGCTGGCCTCTGTATTTTTTGCCTTCCAGGGCTATTATGCTCTGAGCTTCATATAAATAATCAGACCACATTCTGTCATCTTTTGCCGCAATTTCGGAGAAAATTCCCTTGATTATATCAAGGTCGCCTTCTGTAACGAAACAGAAGACAAGACGGATGCCGTTTTCTTCACAGTAGTTCTTCAGCGCATCTATTCCCTTTATAGGATTTTCGCCCTGCGGAAAAGGGAAGAATATATCCCCGGACGGAGAAACGTACTTAAGGAGCAAAGTATCTTCGAAAATTTCGTATTCTATGGAGTAAAAATCTTTCCACATCAATACTACGCCCACGGTAAAATCGCATGAACGTTCCTTATGATAGGGGAGGTATTTCTCCAGCAGTTCTTTTTGGTCAAGTGTAATTTTTTTGAATGATAACATATTATCTGCTTTCTGGTCGAAAGATAAATTGATTAAGAAAGTTAATGCGTTTTGATTAACAAAACGCATTGTGGTGGGACTAAATGGAATCGAACCATCGACCTCTACGATGTCAACGTAGCACTCTAACCAGCTGAGCTATAGTCCCAAGTTTGGGTGCTATGAAATTATATCATGTGACAAATAATTTGTCTACCGTAATTAAGATAAAAGAGCTCCCTTGGGAGCTCTTAAAAAGTTACCTTACTTCAGCTCTTTTTATCAGCAATTTATTAAATAGTGACAGTAAAGCTAAATTAGAAAATAAAAATACGTAAAGGAAAAGCAGCCCTAATATGTTTGCGGGTGAGATTGCGCGGACAAGAAAATCAACTGTTGAAAAGAGGCTGCAGTTCATCGGAATGAAGACATATGTCTCTAGAACGGGGAGGCCGATCAACAGAAAAGTGGGCACAAAAACCGAGATAATTACCCTGAATAGATTATTCCCCCGATAGTATATGAGCCTGATAAAGTATCCAGAGGAGAAGGAAATCATATAAAGAAAAAGCTGAAGGAAGAAAGTATTTATTATGCTTAGCCCCGCATTGTTTGTATATGCGCCTGATATAGCGGATACGATTGATGCATCACTAATAATAAAGGAACTTACCACAGCCATAATAGTATCTATTGCGGACATAAAAGCAGAAATGATTAGGCTGCTGATTATGAAACTTTTCCATAATTCTTTTCTTGTCATTGAGCTTTGCATCAGCATATTGAAAGGCGTCCTGAAAAACATAATTCCGATTACAAACAAAAAGATAATGCTTGAAAAGCTGATGTCGCCGAATTTTACTACTCCCTGTATGCGTTGGGTTAAATAAACACCAGTCCCCATTGTTGCGACGATTACTATGTAGAATACTACTATCGCGTTTTTTATTGATGATATATGAAATTTCACTGATGGACTTATTTTCATTTGGATGCCTCCTTTTTGGTCAGCTCAATAAACAGCTTTTGAAGATTAATCCTACTTACCTGAAGTGATTCGGGAAGTTCTGTAATTTTTTCAGCAGAGAGGATATAGGCGGATTTAGTGTTTGCCAATGTGTCAAATCCAATAACATTTTTATCCGCAATATATTTGTCGACGTCTTCTATCTTTCCTGATATAGTATAACCTTCCGAAAGCAGGCTTTCGCATGTTGTATCTCTTATAATGCTGCCTTCGTTGATAATGATTATGTTCTCGATAATATTAGCAACCTCATCAATATGGTGTGTGGATACTACATAGGTTGAATCGTTATTTACGTAGCATTCAAGCAGAAACTTATAGAACATTTCCCTGTGGTTTGCATCCAGCCCGAGCACAGGCTCATCGAAAAAAACGAACTCAGTATTTGCGCATAATGCTAATATATCCTTCAGGATTGTAAGGTATCCTGTTGAAAGCGACTGTACTCTTTTTTTAATGGGTAGTTCGAATGCCTGCGCAAGCCTAAGGGCAAGCTCGCCATCAAAGGATGGGATAAACTCCTTAGTCCATTTAAATATCTCCTTTACTTTCATGCTCTCCGGCAGCAGGTTTGATTCGCCGGATAAATATATATTTGAAATCTGCTTTGGAATATCATTAATATTTTTATCATCAATCACTACCTGACCGCTGGTTGGGAATATCCTATTTGAAAGGATATTCAGAAGTGTTGTTTTTCCTGCTCCGTTCCTGCCAAGTAATCCGTATATTTTATTTCTTTCAAATGTCAAATTAACGTTTTTAAGGGCAGCAACATCACGATAATTTTTGTTTATGTTGACTAGATTGATGTTACTCATCTATATACCTCCTGTTTATCATTTTAATTATTTCTTCTCTTTCAATATTTAGCTTTTTGGCTTCTGCTACAAGGCTGTCGACATATTCGGCATAAAAGTTATTCTGCCTTTTTTGCTTTATATTGTTCAGAGCTCCTGTGCAAACAAACATACCTATGCCTCGTTTCTTATAAATGACTCTCTCATCCACAAGAATATTCATGCCTTTAAGCACTGTAGCGGGATTTAGCTGGTATCCAAGCGCTACTTCATTGGTTGATGGTACCTGGGTTTCTTCTTCAAGTCTCCCGAGAAAAATATCCTCTTCGATTTGTTCAGCTATCTGAAGATAAAGAGGCTTTTGGCTGTCCGGATTCAAGCGCATTTGTTTCACCACCTTTCGGTAAGTTACTTAGTTAGTTACTTATGCAACTAACTATATAACATAGCATCTGTTTTGTCAACAATTATCTAAAAATTTATGAAATAAGTAAATAATGCTTGCAAAACCTTATAGTTTATGCTATAAATATTATTGCTAAATTTTTTATATGGCGATGTAGCTCAGCTGGCTAGAGCATTCGGTTCATACCCGAAGTGTCACAGGTTCGACTCCTGTCATCGCTACCAAAAAGAAGCTTCGAGTGAAGCTTCTTTTTTTGTGTAGAAAGCCTTTAAACAGTGGGGTTCTGGGTTTTTTATTGATTTTAATGGATGTTTTTTTCGGGTTTTATGAGAGTTTGAATATGTCAGATGCTGTAAAAAATATAACATTCATATAACACCGTGAAAGTGCGAATCTGCCGCAACCAGCGCATCTAGAACCTTTTTTCGCAATTCAGGGTCACTTTTTAACCGATCAATCAGTTCATCGGAATCGGGTACTTTGGCCTTTTCAGAGTAGAAATCATCCTCAAATGTTTTAATGAGTTTCTTGCGGTGTTTATCCTGTTTCTGTGCATATACTCTTAGTAATACATCAGCCTGAGCATGGCCTGAGTCTCCTTGTAATGATTTAATGTCTCCATTATATAGTGGCAGTTTGTATGTAAGACTGGAATGTCTCATGTTTCCTATAGATATCTCAGGGAAATCAAGGTTACTTCTTTTAAGCCATTTCTTGAACCATTTGTTTAACAGATTTACTTCTATAGGACTACCGTCATCTAGTGCAAATACCAGATTATTATCTTCATAGAATTCTTCATACTGTTTCTTTAATGAATTGATTTCTTTTAATCTGTCTTTTAATTCGTTTTTTAACTGTTCAGATATAAATATCTTCCTGTTGCTGGTTTCAGTCTTTGGTATCTTAAGAATATATTTGGATATGGCATCCTGTGTTTTAGAGGGGAGTATTGAGAATATAGAATCTTTAGGTAAATCCTTTATTGCTTTTACAGGTACACGCTGTAATGTTTTATTTATTCTTATATAGCCTTCTTCAAAGTTAACACAATCCCATGTAAGACCTAATGCTTCACCTGGCCTAAGTGAACATACAAAACATAAATGCAATCCCAGATGAAGTAAACTATCATCTATATTATCTAACGCAATTCTAACCATATCAGCAGTCCATATGGTTTTCTGTTTTTGCCTTACCTTAGGAGGCTTGCATATTACAGGACTGTATTTCAGCCACTGCCATTCCACAGCTTTACTGAACGCAGTTTTCATTACACTGTGCACATAACTTATAGATTTAGGAGATAAGCACCTGACATTATTGTTTTCAATAGCTTTCTTGCTGGGGTTGCGTATCTTTGTCTTTCTTAAGGTATCATAGAAGTTCTCAATATCATATGGTTTTAATTCCTGTATCTGTTTGTCCCCTATATTAGGATTAATATAATTGTTTACTATTCCGAGTACATTCATATACTGAGAATGCTGCCAGTGTGTATTCTTATATACACTAATCCATTTAGTAAACATCTCATAAACTGTCATATCCTTTGGAGTAATAAACTCATCCTTGGCTTTATCTGATTCAATAGTATGCTTATATGCCGTTGCTTCATTCTTACTGCTGAATCTTTTTCTTTTCTGCTTCCTGTTGCCTTCTTCATCCGAATAGTCGAATACTACATCATACTTAATTCCTGATTTTGTTTTCATATTATATATTGTTGCCATATTAACCTCCGTTCATCAGCAGAAGAATATCACA
>JAFGUF010000032.1 GCA_016938675.1 Clostridia bacterium
AGGCTGTAGAAAATGCAGCTGTGCTGGAATACTGCGCTGAGATGGCATACTATACTTTGGATATTAATCCCGATGCTAAAATGAGCAGCTATATCCTTGATAAGCATTACTTAAGGAAGCATGGTAAGGATGCTTATTATGGGCAGAGGTAAAAGAATATATCAATAGGGCGCGTATTATAAAAAATATAATATTTACTAGTAACTTCCTACACTTATTTTATATTATTATATATAAAATAAACAAAAATGCAGGAATCAAAAAATATATATTCAAAATATATTGCAATATCGATACTTATCAAGTATAATGCCGATATATTGAATAAGTCATATTTACAACTTGCAAAATTATAGGGGTCATATTAAAAGAAAAATTGAATAATTTATTAATGTCGGTTGAGACATAGGAGTCTTGATTATGCTTTGGTTCATTGCGTAGTCAGGACTTTTTCTTTTGGTAACAGAGCACTTGGTGCTTTAAATAATTTTGAAAGGCGGAAGACCACATGAGACAGGTAGCTATTTACGGAAAAGGCGGTATAGGAAAATCCACCACTACCCAGAACCTGACAGCAGCATTAGGAGAAATGGGAAAGGAGATTATGATTGTTGGCTGCGACCCAAAGGCAGACTCAACAAGGCTTATTCTGGGCGGACTGGCGCAGCAGACAGTATTGAATACTCTTCGCGAAGAAGGCGAAGACATTGAACTGGATGAAATAATGAAAACAGGCTTTGCTAATATCCGCTGCGTTGAATCGGGCGGCCCGGAGCCGGGCGTAGGCTGTGCAGGACGAGGCATCATCACATCAATAAATATGCTGGAGCAGCTAGGGGCATATACGGACAATTTAGACTATGTTTTTTATGATGTGCTAGGCGACGTTGTATGCGGAGGCTTCGCGATGCCTATACGCGAGGGCAAGGCAGAGGAGATATATATAGTTGCATCAGGCGAAATGATGGCTATGTATGCAGCGAACAATATTTCAAAAGGTATACAAAAATTCGCGACGACAGGGAAAACACGCCTTGGCGGAATTATCTGCAACAGCAGGAACGTAGACAATGAATTTGAAATGATAGAGGCGTTTGCCAAAGAACTTGGCAGCCAGATGATTCACTTTGTTCCCAGAGATAATGTAGTGCAGCATGCGGAGATAAACAAAAAAACCGTAATTGACTATGACCCGACTGTAAAGCAGGCCGATGAATACAGGACGCTGGCAAAGGCTATAGACAACAATGACATGTTTGTAATACCAAAGCCGATGACTCAGGAGAGGCTTGAAGAGATCCTGATGGATTACGGAATTATGGGCTAAGCGTAAGTAGAAAGGAAAAACAACTATGAAAATGATTAGAGCTATTGTAAGGCCTGAAAAGGTTTCCGGAATATTAGATGAATTAAGCGATGCGGGATATGCCGCAGTAACAAAGATAGATGTAGTAGGGCGAGGAAAGCAAAGAGGAATAAAGGTCGGCGACATACATTATGATGAATTGCCCAAAGAAATACTTCTGATGGTCGTTCAGGATGCGGTTGTAGACGAGGTTGTACATTTAGTAATAAAAAATGCTCGCACCGGCGAAAAGGGAACATTTGGCGACGGTAAGATATTTGTAAGTGATGTCGAAAGAGCGTTCACAGTGAGCTCCGGCGAAGAGAAGCTTTAGGCGGTGGCATCATGAAAGAAGTCTTAGCAGTAATAAGAATCAATAAAATTAATGAAACAAAAAGGCATTTATCGGAAAACGGATTCCCCGTTGCAACATGCAGAAAGGTATATGGCAGAGGCGCAAAAAAGGCCGACTATACGCTCATTGAGGAAATACTGGAAAACAGCGTAGAGGCTATACAGTCAAGGGAGACGCTTGAGAGCATATCGGAGGCTCACAGGCTTGTTGCTAAGAGGCTGCTTATGCTGGTTGTACACGATGAAGAAGTTGATAAGGTTGTGGAGCTGATAATAGAAAAAAATCAGACAGGCAACATGGGCGACGGCAAGATATTCGTAATGCCGGTACTGGATGCGATAAGGGTGCGCACGGGTGAAACCGGCGCAGACGCTCTGTAGATTCGCAAAAAAGAAAGGATGTTTTAAAATTGAGTGAATTCAAGCAATTACAAGATAAAATTTTAGATAAATATCCCGCTCGTGTAATGAAAAACAGAAAACAGCATATCCTGATAAAAGATGACAATGAGAAGCAGGAAATTGCGGCGAACACGAGGACTGTTCCGGGAATTATAACAAACAGAGGATGCTGCTACGCGGGATGCAAAGGCGTAGTAATAGGCCCTATTGTAGATATGGTGCATATAGTGCACGGGCCGATTGGCTGTTCCTATTATGCATGGGGAACCAGAAGGAATAAGGGAAAGGCAAGAGAAGACGGAAAGAACTTTCTGCAGTATTGTTTCTCTACTGATATGCAGGAGAGCGACATAGTTTTCGGCGGAGAGAAGAAGTTAAAGAAAGCAATCCTGGAAGCTTACGAGATATTCAAGCCCAATGCTATATCCATATCGGCCACCTGCCCTGTAGGACTAATCGGCGATGATATTCATCAGGTTGCAAAGCAGGCACAAGAGGAGATAGGCATACCGGTTCTGGCATTCAGCTGCGAAGGATACAAGGGCGTCAGCCAATCGGCAGGGCACCATATAGCCAACAATAAGCTGATGACTGATGTAATAGGCAAAACGGATGAGGCAGCAGGCAAATTCTCAATAAACCTGCTTGGCGAGTACAACATCGGTGGAGACGAATGGGAAATATCAAGGGTACTAAGCAAGATAGGATATAACGTCGTAACAACTATGACAGGCAACTCAACAATTGAAGAGATTGCAAAAGCGCACAATGCGGACTTGAACCTAGTACAGTGCCACAGGTCAATCAACTATATTGCGGACATGATAGAAACAAAGTACGGAATACCCTGGATAAAGTTAAACTTCATAGGCATTGAAGCAATGAGTAATAGCTTAAGGGCAATGGCAAAATTCTTTGATGATCCGGAACTTACCGCAAGGACTGAGCAGGTAATTAAGGAAGAAACAGACGACCTGAAAGAAGAAGTCGAAAAGTACTATGAGCTTTGCAAGGGAAAAACTGCGATATTGTTTGTCGGTGGCTCAAGAGCGCATCATTATCAGGGGCTTTTAAAGGAAATGGGAATAGAAACGATTGCAGCAGGATATGAGTTTGCGCATAGGGACGATTATGAAGGCAGAGACATTATACCAGATATCAAGCTTGATGCAGACAGCAGAAACATAGAAGAGATAACAATTGAGCAGGATCCGCAAAAGTACAGGCTGCGTATGTCCAAGGAAAAATATGATGAACTGAAGGATGAAATCGGCCTTAGCAGGTACGACGGATTGATCAAGGAAATGCCGGACGGCACAATACTGATAGACGACCTTAACCATTATGAGACGGAGATGGCCATAAAGATACTTAAGCCTTCATTTTTTGGTTCGGGAATCAAGGATAAGTACATCATCCAGAAGATGGGCGTGTATTCAAAGCAGATGCACTCATATGATTACAGCGGACCATACGCGGGATATCTGGGAGCGAAAAACTTCATGAGAGATGTTGCCGCGGGTATGTTCACTCCTGCATGGAGCTACATAAAAGCTCCATGGACCACACAGCCGGCACTGAAGGGCAAAATTGCCGAGAAAGGAGCATAACATTGCTTAACTATACAAAGAAAGATTCAGCAGAGCGCAGCGCACTGGTTGTTAACCCGGCGAAGACATGTCAGCCGATTGGGGCTATGTATGCAGCTCTCGGTATCCATAACTGCCTTCCCCATAGCCACGGCTCACAGGGATGCTGCTCCTATCATAGGATGCACCTTACAAGGCATTACAGAGACCCGATTATGTCATCGACAAGCTCCTTTACGGAGGGTGCGTGCGTTTTCGGCGGAAAATCAAACCTTAAAAAAGGCCTTGAAAATATTTTCAATATCTATAATCCGGATATTGTAGCCGTTAACTCCACATGCCTGAGCGAAACAATAGGCGACGACATGGGCGAAATTATTAAGGATACTATGCCCAGCCTGCCTGAGGGGAAAATAGTTATACATGCCAATACACCCAGCTATACAGGCTCGCACATAACAGGATTTTCTAATATGACAAAGGCAATGGTCACATACCTTGCTAATGCGAAGGCAGAGACTAAGAATGAGACCATCAATGTAATTCCGGGCTTTGTAGAGCCTAGCGACATGAAAGAGATAAAAAGGATACTTGATTTACTGGGAGTTAAATACATAATGTTCCCCGATACCAGCAATGTAGTAAACGCGCCAATGACTGGGCGGTATCAGATGTATCCTGATGGGGGTACACCGGTTAAGAAGATAAAAAAATCCGGTGACTCGCAGATAACTTTGGCTCTGGGAGAGTTTTCATCAAAAGACGGAGCCTACGAGCTGGAGAAAAAATGCAATGTGCCATCAAAAGTCATTAAGCTGCCTATAGGAGTTAAAGCGACGGATAACTTCATTATGAGTGTGCTGGAATATACAGGGGCGGAGGTGCCAAAGGAACTGGAAATAGAGCGCGGGCAGCTGGTTGACCTGATGGTAGACATTCACAACCATTATCATGGCAAAAAAGCGGCTATATTTGGCGATCCGGACACTGTGATAGCATTGACTGAAATGGTCATATCGCTTGGAATGATACCTGTACATGTGCTTACAGGAACACCGGGGAAGGCATTTGACAATAAGGTAAACAAAATTCTTTCAGAGGCAGGCATAGAAAACTCAAATGTGCAGAATGCAGGTGACCTTATGGCGCTGCATCAATGGATAAAGAATTCACCGGTTGATATATTAATCGGAAACACATACGGGAAATACATAGCTAGGGCAGAAAACATTCCGCTTGTAAGGGTTGGCTTCCCAATACTCGACAGAGTAGGACATAGCTATTTCCCGACGGTAGGATACCAGGGCGCTATTCGACTGATTGAAAAAATATCTACTGCATTTCTGGATCAATATGACAGGGAATGCGCAGAGGAGGATTTCGAACTGGTTATGTAATTTGTCAGAAAGGAGCGGCGGCATCATAAATGCCGCCTCAAAATAATATGCGGTACTTAAAATTAATAATATTATGCACTGCGCTGTTTATAGTTTTTTTATCAGCAGCATGCACACAAGAGGCAGCACCTGTTGAAATGCTGACAACTGAAGAGATAGAAATGCTTGAGAGCGCAAATCCTGTTATTATTGAAGCGTGGGAGATAGAAATAACTGATATGGCAGGCAGAAAAGTAATAATTCCATCTGAAATAGAAACGGTTTTCGGCTCAAATAACAATTCTTCAATTCTACTTTATACTCTTGCGCCGGAAAAGATGGCCGCATGGAATCTTGACTTCAGCGAAACATCAAAAAAATATATGATTCCGGAAACCGCGGCTTTGCCCGTTCTCGGCAACCTCTACGGCAGTGGTAGCCAAGCAAATATTGAAGAGATAATTGCACTTGATCCCGACATCGTACTGATTACAGATTTAAAAATATCAGACAAGCTTACACAGGCGGCTGACGAGCTGCAGGACAAGCTTGGGATACCGGTTGTTGTAGTTTCTGCCAACCTTAAAAACTTCGACAAAGCATATACTTTCCTTGGCGAGCTGCTGAGCGCGGAAGAAAAGGCATCGGAATTAGCTGAATACTACAGAGAGACCTTCGATGAAGCGGCTGCCTTAAGCGCGGAAATTGAGGAGAAAAAAACAATTTACTATGCGTATCTGGATAATGGATTAACGACTGAATTTGCAGGGTCTGCAAATGCTGAATTAATTGAGCTGGTAGGAGGCATAAACGCAGCAGTGGCCGAGGCAGGGGGAACCAGCGGCGAGGTAACAATAGAGCAGATTTTGGTTTGGAATCCTGATGTGATATTAGTGGGGCATAAAGGCGCTGCACTAAGCAAGGCTGCTGAACTGATTAAAACAGATGGCGTATGGGCAGAGGTAAAAGCTGTGAAGGAAGGCAATGTAGTATCTGTGCCTCATTATCCATTCAACTGGTTCGACAGGCCGCCATCAGTTAACAGAATACTTGGAATAAAGTGGCTGGGCAATCTGCTTTATCCGGAAGTTTACAATTACGATATGTATGAAGAGACAAAGGAATTTTTCAGATTGTTCTATGGCTGCGAGCTGACAGATGAAGAAGCAGGCGAGCTGCTGGGGAAATAGCATGAGTGACAGCAAGAGCAGACCGAAAATCATATTCATGTACGCAGTTTTGGGATTTTTGATTTTGACATCTGTAGCCCTTGGCAGGTATAAAATATCATTAAGCGAGGTTTTATTTTCTTTATTTGCAGGCGGCAGAGCCCAAGAAGAAATACCTGTTGTATATAATATCATATTTAAAGTCAGGCTGCCTAGGATATTGGCCAGCGTGCTGATAGGCAGCGCTCTGTCTGCAGCAGGGGCGAGCTATCAGGGGATATTCAAAAACCCGATGGTTTCGCCTTCACTGCTGGGTGTTTCTTCCGGTGCAGGCTTCGGCGCGGCAATAGCCATACTACTTGACTTTAAGGCAGGCATGATTCAGGCGATGGCATTTATTTTCGGAATTGCAGCCGTAACAATAGTTTATTTTGTCAGCAGGTTTGCCGCAAAAAAGATGGACAGGACGCTGACGCTGATACTGACAGGTGTCGTCATAAGCTCTGCTTTTACTTCATTGATATCGCTCCTTAAATATGTAGGTGACCCATATGACGACCTGCCAGAAATTACATTTTGGCTCTTAGGCTCAATATCTGATGTAAGTATGAAAGATGCGCTTGTTACGGCAATTCCTGTTGTTCTTGGGCTTGCAGTATTGTTTTTAATTCGCTGGAAGATCAACATAATGACGCTGGATGAAGATGAAGCAGTGTCCCTTGGCATAGAAACGCACAAATTAAGCAGAGTTATCATATTGGTTTCCACTGTCATTACGGCATCGGTTGTATCCATAAGCGGAATGATATCATGGGTCGGGCTTGTAATCCCCCATTTAGCAAGAATGATAGTAGGCCCAGACTACAAAAGAGTAATTCCGGCGTCATTTGCAATCGGCGCAATATTTATGCTTATACTGGATGACATTTCACGGGTATGCTTCGCGGCTGAGATACCGCTTGGGATTCTGACATCAATGATTGGCACACCGTTTTTTCTCTATCTTATGCTAAAGGGAAGAAAAAGCTGGTAGAAAGGAAAAGTATGCTGCTTAAATTAGAACAGCTTGCTGTAAATTATGGCAGTAAGCCTGTATTGAAATCAATAGATTTATCTGTTGCGCAGGGCGAAATATACGCAGTCTTAGGAAGCAACGGTGCAGGAAAGACAACACTGTTCAGGGCGATTATTGGATTTATTAAGCCGGATAATGGCAGAATAATAATTGACGGGAATGATAGCGAAAAGATGAGCAGAAAAGAACTGTCAAAACTCATTGCCTATGTTCCACAGTGCCACAACTGCACGTTTTCATACCCCGTGATAGACATTGTAGTAATGGGATGCAACTCTTCAATAGGCGCATTCGGAGAGCCAAGTCAAGAGCATTATGCAAGGGCGAGGGAAGCGCTTGGAAAGCTAAATATTGCTCACCTTGAAAAAAGGAAATTCAAGAAGCTTTCTGGAGGAGAAAAGCAGCTGGTTTTGATAGCAAGGGCTTTAGTTCAGAGGCCAAAGCTTATAATAATGGATGAACCGACAGCCAGCCTGGATTTCAGCAATTCCATTAACGTACTTACTCAGATAGTTAAATTGAAGTCAGACAACCTTTCCCTTTTGGTAACATGCCATTCACCGTCGCAGGCAAAGGCATTTGCCGACAAAGTATTGATGATAAAGGACGGTAAAGTATATAAGGACGATAAAGTGCAGATTTTAAGCAATAAGGACGTACTTCACGATTTATACTGCATTGAAATATCATCAATAGAGGATTCAAGAATAAGAAACTATATAACAGAAACGGCTTAGAAAGGAGAGAGAATGGAAAAACCAAAATATCATATTTTTGTATGCAGCAGCGCAAGACTGCAAGGCGCTGTTCAGGGAGTATGCGAGAAAAAGGATTCTCACGAGATACTGCAGAACATAATAGAGGAAGTAAGCGACAGAGGACTAGACAGCGAAGTGATGGTGTCTCATATGGGATGCGTAGGACTGTGCTCAATGGGCCCGGTTGTTATGATATACCCTGAGCAGACATGGTACGGCAAAGTGGCTCCAGATGACGTTGAGGAGATAATGGATGCATTGGAGGCAGGGGAAACGGTCAAGAGACTAGAGATATAGATTAAGAAGTATGAAATTGGCTGAGTAGATTCAGCAGGGCCTGGCAAGCATAGATTTGTTTGCCGGGCCTTTTAGTGATATAATTAAATCCATATTTAATTTAAAAACGACTGCCGTAACCAACAGAAATTACAACACTTTTTCAACTGATTTTGTGAATACTACACAACACATGACTATTGGTATAACTTCGTGAAAGTTAGGATTTTTCTTAAAGACAAAATTGCTTTAAAAAGAGGAGATTAAAAGAATGAAAGGATTAAATTTTATAAAAATAGTGTATTTTCTGGTTGCTGTGCTTTTTGTTTTTTCTGTTCCGGCTTTAGCTGCGGATGATGGATACGATAAAGAATACCCACAGGAAAATGCATGGTATCAGGCGACACCTTCTGTAGTTTGGCTTAATGACCCTGAGTCAACAACCACAATTGAAGTACACATTGAAGGCAGAAACGATGTCAGCCGTGTTTGGATGACTGATCTAGGCTCTGACGAGGCGGAAGGCCGCAGGGAGCTTTTTGATGACGGCACAAACGGAGACAAAATTCCGGGAGACAATATTTATACTTTGGCTGATGTGGTTATTCCATGCCATACCAGAAGTGAAACTTATTACACGTGGTGGGGGTTTATCCGTGTTGAACTGAAGGACGGCACAATGATGGGCAATAACTATGGCCTTGCAATAGGCCAGGTAAACCCTGTTAACAAGGAGGCTTTCAAGGTACAGGACTTTGGGGACGGAGTAACGGCAACAACATATGCGGTTTTTGTAGAAGACCCTGATTATCAGATTTTCGAAGGCTATCCCGTCTCAGACTTTTACTGCGGCATGGAGATGCCATATGCATCGCAGCAGATATATCAGTTTTTTCCGGACGAATTTGATTTTATTACAGTAATGCCTGGCATGCAATGCTTCCGCACAGGTGACTTAGCAGAAAATGTACCATACCATTTACCTGTGTCCAACTATGTAGAGAATATTGGGATGCCTATGATAGATCATACAGAAGAATATGGCTCTGCAGGCAGGCTTAGATCCTTTGTTTATCATTCATTCGGAAGTATAGCTATTATGGATCACGAGATGGGGCATTCATGGGCAGCATATATCGGACAGGACATGGGAATCCTAAAGGATGAATGGAGCCCCCATTGGAATAGTATGGTAGATACCCAGGGGCAGATGGGTGCATATTATTTTGATGACGAATCTGTAGGGCATTTCGCTTATAATGGCGATGAAACTTGGAGCCTGGTATCAAATTATACTGTTGAACCTTATTCTCCTATTGAACTTTATTTTATGGGGCTTATTCCATCATCTGAAGTGCCGGATATACATATTCTTAAAAACCCCGATTTATTGGATACAGATAATATAACAGCTGAAAGCTATAAAACAATAACAATGGAGCAGATATTGGAGAGTGAAGGAGGCGAGAGGATTCCTTCATATCTGGAATCGCAGAAAGAATTCAATATGGCTTTTATAGTTGCGCAGGATTTGCCGTTTAACGATGCAGCTTATGCGTATTTTTCGCTTATTTCAATGGAATTAATGAGCAAAGAAGAACCGGAGCAATATTCATCTCAGGCACCTTTCTATTGGGCTACAGGTGGCCGCGCGACGCTAAACACATATCTTGGAGATTATGGCGTGCTGGATGAAAGCCTTACTGCTACGCCGACAGCAGAGCCTTTGGAGACGCCTGCTGCTGAAACACCTGAGATTAATGAGGAAACCGCAGCGATAGAGCAGGAAGCACAGGCAACGCCAGAAGCAGGCGATATAGAAGAAGCGGCAGCAGAGGACGAAGAAACAGATTCGTTTCCATTAAAGTCACTAATTCTTTTTGGCGGGATTATTTTAGTTGCTGTCATTATTGTGGCTGTATTAATATCTATAGGAGTGAACAGGAAGCAATCAAACGAATAAATAGAATAAAATTTGTAAAGCAGCTGCAAAGCTGCTTTTTTTGCTGCAATTCGCTTTACAAGAATACAGGCATAACGTAAAATAGTGACTATAAAATTTAAAATTTGGTATCGGAGAGATAATGAACATAAAGGCCAAAATACTTCTGTTTTTCTTTATAGCTGTTTTTTCAGTAATGACTGCTTCCTGCACAAACTTTGCTGAAAAAATTTTTGAACCAAAATATATTGAAATAAACGGAGAGGAAATATCCAAAGACACTACTGAGCTTAATCTAAAAGGTGAAGGGATAATGGATATTGAGCCTCTTTTGCAGCTGGAGCTGCTAAAAAAGTTGGATGTTAGAAATAATCCGCTTACTGAGCTACAGATTGAAAATTTCCGTCAAGCTATGCCGGATTGTGAGGTGCTTTGGACTATTGCTATAAACGGCGCTGAATATGACAACATAGTTGATGAAGTTGACTTTACAGGCGAAGGATTGCTTGATTATAAGGAATTGAATGAAAAACTAAAGTACTTTGACAAACTGAATGAAGTACGTATTGATAGCGGCCAGATTTCAGCGGACAATTACAAAGAACTAAAAAATGCATACCCTGATATTAACTTTATCTTAAGCATATCCATATGTGGCTTAGTCATGGATGAATACCAAGACACAATTGATTTAAGCGAATGTGCAGACATTAATCAAAATGATATATGTGAAGCACTGGCATATTTTGATAACCCCAAAGAGGTTATATTTGCAGATGCGCTGGGGGATGAGCAGCCCGATGAACAACTGATTGCATCATTCCCTGACACGGTATTTAATTGGAATATTACCCTTGGAAACAATGTGTACAAATCCACTACGACGGATATAGATTACTCAGAAATTCAAGTAGAGGACTTTGACCTATTTAAAGAGCAAATAGCCAATTTCCCAAGCCTTGAATACATAGATATGTGCTACTCAGGGCTTGCCAATGAACAGATGGAAGAGCTTATTGAAATGTATCCGAATACGAAATTCGTATGGATGATTATAGCCGGGCCGTGGACTATGCGCACCGACATCAAGGCATTTGGCACATGCTACAGAGAGGAATTCGAAGGCGGCAAATGGATTGGCAGAGGATATTACTTTGAAAACGGCGAAGAAGAGAACCTGAAATACTGCACGGACATGGAAGTGCTGGATTTGGGGCATCAGTGGTGGATAGAGGACTGGAGCTTCCTTACGAACATGCCTAAGCTGACCCACCTAATAATTGCCCTTTCTTATTTCAGGGATTCGTATCTGCTTGAGAGCCTTGAAAATCTTGAGTATCTTGAAATATTCAATACCAATATATCAGACCTCAGCTTTCTAACGGGCCTTCCAAACCTAAAATATCTTAACGCAAGCAACATTCTTATTCATTCAACAGAGTATCTTGTGGATATGGACAGCCTTGAGTGGCTGTGGTTTTGTTCGCAGAATTATATTACAGAGGAGGAAATCGACCAACTCAAAGAAGCTCTGCCTGACTGCAGGATAGAAAGCGACGCCCACGGCTCAACAAGGAACGGATGGCGAAGCTACGAAAATGAGGGTTATGTTAAGATGCGTGAGGCCTTGAATATGCCGCTTGCATTTTGGGAGGATGACCAGAACTAATACAACCCTTAAAGTTGATTTTTGACGTAACAAACAACCATAAAGGAGATTTTTTTGCTTTTATTTTTGTTAAGCACTCTAAATGACGAGGAAAAAACCAAACTCGAAAAATTATATAATCATTATAAGAACCTTATGATGTATATAGCGCTGGATATCCTTAAAAACAAAGAGCATGCTGAGGAAGTTGTTCACGATGCTATTATATCAATACTTAAGGTAATTAATGATATTGAGGAAATTGAGAGTCACAAAACCTATGGCTTAGTTGTTTTAATTACTAAGAGGCTTTCTATTAATAAAAATAAATATGAAAAGCGCAGAAATCACTTGCCCGCTGACGTATTGGAATATATCGCTGATGAAAAAGAGATTTTTGAGGAATCAGTAGTATGCAATGCGGATATTAAAGATTTGGTTAAGCGGATGAATGAGCTGGGCATTAATGATTATGAAATAATAATGCTGAAATATTACTACGGCTATACATATAAAGAAATCGCTGCAAGAATGAGCATAACAGAAAGCGCTGCTAGAAAAAGAAGCGAAAGAGCAAGAAAGAGCATATTAAATAAAATGGTAAAGAGGGAGGGAGAAAAGTGAAACAAACAGTCAGAGAAATAAATGATGCATTAATAAGCAAAGCTGCAGAAAAGTCTCTGGACGAATTGCTTACCAGCCTTCCTGAAATTAGCGAGCTTGAAGATAAATATGAGTTCTCAACTGGGCATCAGAGAAAAATGAACAGACTATTTTCAAAAGCAAAAAGGCATAGCGGCACAGAAGGGGATAGCTGGAAGAAATTTCGCAGGTTCAGCTATAATGCCGCGGCAGTAATATGCATGTTTTTCACAGTGTTTGCCCTTGCCGCCTTTACAATACCTCCGATAAGGACTACGCTTGCCAATTATGTACTGGAATATAGCGAGAAATTTGTGAAGATAGGTATTTCTTCAGAAGAAAACGAGGCGTCAGTTATTGAATGCGAAGGCGAACCTGGCTATATACCGGAAGGATACGTCGTAAACGATGTTAAAGATTATGATTCAGTTTTCATGATTGCATATATAAATAGCGACGGCCAATTCATAAGATTTTCTCGATATATCGGAGATGTGAAAATAACATTGGATAATGAAGACTCAGATTTCAAAGAAATTGATATTAACGGACTGAAAGGATACAGTACCGAAAAAAAAGGCCTTGTAAATATAGTATTTCACGACGGCACATATACATACACTTTGTTTTCAGAGGCGAGCTATGAAGAGACCTTTAAAATTGCAGAAAGCATAAAAACAGAATAAAAATATTCTTATATATGTCACATAATTTCCCGCTCGGCTGTTTGTACTAATGAAGGCAGCCGCAGCGGGTTTAATTATGTTGTCAAACTTTCAGATATTTTATAAAGGTGAAGATAAAAAAATGAAACTTTTAAAGATATCTAGTATTAGCGCAATTACTTTGTTTGATTGAAATAAAATAGGCTGGATTTCTGTTAGAATAATGTAAAAAATCTTAAATTTATAAATTTTATATTGCACATATGTTAATAATGTGTTACGATACATAAGATGAAAAACCTAAAATAGGTAATTAAGACAATAATATTGAAATATTGATTGCTTTTTGCCAGTTATAGGTTAAGACTTAAATATACAAATTCAAGATACGTATATAACTATTTTTAGATGGAATTATTATTTTAGGCTACACCTCAGGCACTATTTAGGCGAAGGCGATGCATGCTAATCAAGAACGCTAATACCAAGGCATGAAATATTCTTAGTATAATGAGAACAGGAGAGAGTATATGAAAAAATTAATATTAATAATTTGTTTCGTATCTCTTTTTTTTGGAGCGTGTAAGGAAACGCCAAACAAAGAAGTAGTTGTAGGTAAGGGTGAAGAAGGCCTTGAAGAGATGCTTGAGCTTGCAGGAGTTAATCAAGAAGGTCTTTCAGCGGGCAAAATTGATAAAGATGTAAGTTATTATACAATTCCAAGTACAATGTATAAAGCTCCTGAGATCTACAAAAACTATATTGAATATGAAAATTATGGTATGAATATAGAAGCAGATGTAATAGTGCCTGAATATGCTTTACCTATAGTTGAGGTGCAAATTGAGAAACTAAGCTTTGAAACAATTAGTGAATTTATAAATATGACAACGGGTAGCGAAGATCTGTATTCTATTGATTTAATTAATGAAATTGAAACCAAAGATACAATACAAGCGAGTATTGATGGTTTGCTTAATGAACTAGAATATTTAAGCCGTCCCTATGAAGAGATTTATAATCCGAGTGATCCTATAACGCAAGAGAATGTAAATGAGCTGATAAAAAGTATAAATCAGAGAATTTCCGAGCTATCAATTAAATTGGAAACAGCACCTGAGACATTTGAGGAAGCGATTAGCTTGCTAAAAGATAAAGGCGAATTTGAAACTGAAACCGGAGTTAAAATCTATCCCTCAATGCTGGAACCAAAAGAAATAACATCCTCTAATTATGATAGTATTCCTTGCAGTTTAGGTGCAATGGATTCATATTGTAATTATACATACTATTACATTGATGCTGAAAATAAATACAATCAGCAATTGCATTTTAAAACACGAAAACTTAACTATTCAGACATGCCATTTGGTGATACAACAGCAGATGAAGCAATTACTTTTGCTCAACCATATGTGGAGCTTCTCGGAGATAGATTAGTAGTTGCGGGTGTGGAAGAAGATGAAGTTAAATATGAAATTACTTATATGAGAATGTATTGTGGAATAAAAAGCGCATTAATGTTTAGTTCTCCGAGTGATATAAGCTATCTTGGAAGTACTGAAAGACCATATAAACAAGAGCAGCTAGTCATTCAAGTATCAAAAAAGATACCCATGTATATACAAGGTATAGACTATTATTCCCCATTAGCTGTTTCGAATGTAGTTACGAGAGATGCTAAACTATTGCCATTTGATGAGATAACAGAAATACAAGAAAGATGCGGCACTATCCATACATTTGATTCGGAAAGCAAGGTTGAAATCACTATAAATAGAATCCAGCTTGAAGTGATTCGTGTAAGGAAACCTAATGCAGAAGGCGAGTTTATAATTATTCCTGTTTGGAATTTTTATGGTACGGAAACAAGAACATGGAATGGACTCGAAAGAACAGCAGAGAATCAAAATGAGTATCAAACTTATTTAACAATAAATGCAATTGACGGCAGCATTATTGATATGCATAAGCAATATTAAAAGCGGTTGAAACGAGAATGCAGAACAATTCAATTTCTTCGCCGAACTAGTAGGGAATTAAAAATATTTTGATTGAGCTTAAAGGTTTACGAATAATTAGAAATCGCATAAAGGATATGTAAAATGAGCACAAATAAAAAATACTTAATAGTATCAATAATTTTATTTTTAATTTTTATAACATCTTGCATTAATACACCTGATCAAGAAGTAGTTATTATAAAAAACAATCAGATTGATGGTATCGTGATAGAACAAGCAGAGCATCAATATTATATCGCAGAAGATTTTTGGGAAGATACATTTGAATCAGAAAAAGCGAATCTATCAGTAACGATTAGTGCACCTGTTGAAGTACCGGAGTCAGATACGTTTAGTATCGTATCTGTTAAGCAAACGGCTTTTTCGCAAGAGGATATAGATAATGCTTTAATGGTTTTTCTTAATGGTGAAAACTTATATGAAATAAGTGAAATAAAGACAAAACAAGAAATAGAAGACGAAATTGTAAATTTAGAAATGCAATTATACAATATTAAGAATACTTCATCTGAAAATACTAGTGAATATGAAGTTGTATACGAAGGCATGATTGAAGAACTTAAAGAACAGCTTAAGAATGCACCTGAATCGTATGAAAGGAAACTCGTAAATACAGATATAGATACGATTCAGAATGTAAATGTACAGCAAAATGTTGTTGTGGCGGATGGATTAACAGGAGAGGAAAAGGAAAGAGCAGAAGAAGATGCTAAAAAACTTGAAGAGTCTCTTAAAAATCCTAGCTTTATTAGAATAATTGGACAAGCCTATTTAAATTCGCTATTCCCAAGTACAGTAGCTATTACACTTGATGAAAAGAATTCAAGTATTCAATTTACTAATGCTCCGGGAGGAGTTAAAAAGAGTGGAGTAAGTTCAAAAAACTTTGCACTTGAGAAAATCGACATGTCTTATGAAGATGCCTCTCAAATTGCAAAGGAATATATCTACAGCCTGGGTATTGATTATATGGAAATTGCATGTGCTGAGATCGGAATCAAAAATTATGAAATACAAAATAGTGATATTAAAACCAATGCACCTGAATGTTATATCTTTTATTTTAAAAGGACTGTAAATGGCGTAACGGAAACATATGAAGAAACTGTTGCAAGTGATTCTGGCGGTTTTGCTCCTTCAAACTTTTATGAATATATCCGGATAGATGTAGATGACAGTGGTATTCTGTTTTTTAAGTGGGTCGCACCTACTATTGTTCTTGACACCCTTTATAATAATGTTGAATTAATGCCATTTGAAGATATAAAAGCTATTTTCAAGAGTCAGATAATGATTGCAAATGAATGGATGGCAGAATCTGATATTATAAGTAAAGAAATAAACATTACGCGTATAGAGTTGGGAATGGTTCGAATAGCTGATGATAATGAATCAGACAAATATATATTGATTCCGGCATGGGATTTCTTTGGAAATATAAGCATTGAATATAGTGACTATATAGACGAAAAAATAAATATTGCTACTAGCTTATTAACAGTTAATGCAATAGATGGCTCTATTATTGATAGAAGATTAGGATACTAATAATAAATGCAAGAAAACGTAAACATACCGAAAAAGTATGATAGTGAACACAACATTGGCAATCTACACGACAGTAGTAAAGGAGAGAATATGAACTTTAATAAGTTTATAAAAATGATGAAATTAATATCAATTATTTGCTTTTCATATTTCTTGGTAGCTTGCCAGCCCACACCAGAAGTAGAAACTGTTATACAAAAGGACAACTTCGAATCATTAGTTGAGAATTCAGCCAGTATGGAAGTATCAGATAGTGAACTTGCTTCAAATACTAATATAGAAGGAAGCCATATTCAATGGAATTATGAAAATGAAATTGTGAAAGAAACTGTTATCGGAGATATAACCCTAAATACTGAAATAAAGGTAGATGCATTAGTAGATTTGTCTGATAAGAAAGCGGCTGTATTCTTAGTAAAACCAACCAAGTTCAGTTCTGATTTTATACAGAAAGCGGTAACCTATTTTTATGGTAACACTTATTACAGTGGTATAAGAACAAAAGATGATTATTTGCTTAAAATATTACCAATGGAAGAATTCTTGCCCAAAATCGATATTAGCGATTATCAAGTAGCGGAAAGCTTGCTGAAAAGATGGAAGAAATCATACAATGACGCTGCGGAAACAAACAAGGCTGTGAATGTTATTGGAGATTATCAGAGTCTGTTTCTTAAAGGATATCCTTATCAAGGGGCTATTGGCGAATTTTATCTATATAATGGTGATATGAGCAATACTTATTTTTATTATTATGTTGATGATGTCAATAAAAGTTATTGTGAGACACCCTTCGAATACACAGGAATTCCTGCTATCGGAATGACAACTCCACAGGAAGAGGCAAAGGAAATTGCATTTAATGCAGTTAGAGAAATATATGGAAATGATACACAACTTGTTTATACAACATTAGCTAATATGAGCAAGCTAGACCAAAACTGGCTTGCACCCTTTTCAATGGCATTAGGTAAAGATGGTTATGGCAATCGTGATCAATGCTATGTTTATTATTTTACGAGAACCTATAATGGTATTCCGCAGTTATATGCACCTGAGGCAAGCAATCATAACAGAAGTGACAGTGAGCAAGGTGGGTATCTGTATGAGCAAAAGTGGGATTATGCGTATAGTATGAAGTGGCCAGCGGAATATATTATGGTGGCCGTTGACGACACCGGAATTATTGAATTTTGGGGATATTCTCCTACAGAAATAGCAAGTGTTATTAATGATAACGTTGAGATGCTTTCATTTGAAGATATATTTGAGCAATTCAAAAAAACTATTAATTATACGTCAGTATGGACAACCTCTATCACAGAGCAATTAGATATTGAGATAACAGATATTAATTTCGGAATGGTACGCACACCGAGAAAAGACAATCCAAAAGAATACTATATGGTTCCAGCCTGGCAGTTTAGTGGAAGTAAATATACATACACCTCTAAAGTAGCAGGTGGAATGACAGAAGAAGAGACAGGGAAAACATTTTTAGTCTTAAATGCTATAGATGGCAGCATCATTGATACAAGTTATTATGAGAATGAAAGACCGGGAATAATTAAAATGGTTGGACAGCATTAATCTAATCTATTTTGATTACTTTAAGCAGCAAAGTGCAATAAAGTAGTGGTAAAGAAATAAAGGATATTAAAATTAAATGCAAGAAACAAAAACAGACCTTAAAAGAAGCATAGTGGAAGCATAGTAAACACAACGTTGGTAATTTACAAGACAGAATTACAGGAGAAAAGATGAGTTTTAATAAGTTTATAAAAATAATGAAATTAATATCAATTTTTTTCTTTTCATATTTCTTGTTAGCATGTCAGCCCACGCCAGAAGAAGAAATCGTAATTTCAAAGGAGAATTTGGATGAGAAACTTCTAATTACCAGCGCTCCTGTGAACACTGAATTTGATAATATGATAAGCGAAATAAAATGGAATACAACAGTTATTAAAGAACATGATATTTTGGGTAAAACAGAATTAACAGTAAGGGTTGACTCGAAAATACAACCATCTTTAGTAACGCAGATTATGTTTGTAAAGCCATCAGTGTTTAATATTAATTTCGTTGATAAAGCATTGGATTATTTTTTTGATGATATTTACTATGATCATATTTTAACAACTGAGGATTGGCAAACAAAAATACTGTATTTAAAACAAGCTGAAAGTGAAGAAAATGCTGACAAAGAATATATAGATGAAACAGTAGAATATTTTAAAAGTTTGGAAGCAAACGCTCCTCAAACGAATCTAAATGCTCATAAAAATTTTCAATCAGATGAAAGTGGTGAATATTTATTATATAAAAATTATCCAAATGAGAGTGGTATAGGTTTTTTGAGTGTTATTAATCGTGGTAAATCATGCACTTTGTTCGATTACCATATAGATTTTTACAATAAGGAACTTGTTGAGACAAACTTATTATATGAAGGAACATCAGCGAGAGGAATGAGCATGACTTATTCAGAGGCGAGTAAAATTGCAGAACAAGCAGTTAAAATATTATGCGATGATAATATGTGCCTTTTATACTCGACATATGTGAATATAGTTGAGCTATCAGATTTTAGTCCAGATAGGATTAGCAATATAAAGTATTCACAAGAATGTAATCAATGCTATGAGTTTTATTTTGTTAGAAAATATAACACGATTAATGGCGCTAAGTTTAATCTAGCATCACGTTATATTGAAAGTATAGATTATAATTTTGCTGAGATTTGGCAGGGAGAAGAAATAAAAATTATAGTGGATGATAGTGGGATAGTAAGCTTTTTATGGTATAGTCCTACGGAAGTTCTGGAGAATATTAATTATAATGCTGCAACAATGGATTTTGAAGAGATATTTGAAATATTTAAAAAAAATATAATTTATAATTATATATGGGCAGAAGATAAAGATCAGAAAATCGAGATAATAATTGATGATATTGAATATGGAATAGTTCGGTTGCCTGATAAAAATAATATAAATACATATATTACTATACCAGTATGGTATTTTAATGGTAGCAAAGTAATTAATACAGACTATTATACCGAAAATACGACGCCAACTGGAAAAGAGAGAAATACATTTATTATTATTAGTGCTATTGACGGAACTATCATTGATGCAAATTTAGGCTATTAAAGGGAATAATTAAAATGGTTGGACAGCATTAAACTAATCTATTTTGATTACTTTAAGCAGCTAAGTGCAATAAAGTAGTGGTAAAGAAATAAAGGATATTAAAAGTAAATGCAAGAAACAAAAACAGACCTTAAAAGAAGCATAGTAAATTTATCATCAGTAATATATATTGGCGTGATGATACTAGTAATAGCGCTTGGCGCAGGAATGAAGCAGCTATTTCCTGAGAATGCCATAAGTCTGGGCTTAATGACCTATTACCACGCTCAGATGCTTACCAACTCCCTGCGCTCAGACATTGTGCTTATGGCGCTGCCTATTATCTGCACACTGCCATACACCTCTGCATTCCTTGATGAATACAGCAGCGGCTACATCAAATCATACCTCATGAAATGCGATAAAAGGCAGTATATAAAAGGGAAGATTCTAGCCCCTGCCATATCCGGAGGTCTTGTGCTGGCGGCCGGGATATTAGCATTTTTCTTCATTGCTAAGCTTATCTATTCACCGATGGAGAACGTCAGCGAGTATGCTATACCGCCGTTTATGAATGTGCTGATGTATGCCATTAAGTTCTTCTTTGCAGGCGCGTTATGGGCTAGTGTAGGCGCGCTGCTTGCCAATATATCCTTATCAAAATATATGGCATACGCATCGCCATTTGTATTCTTTTACGTGCTGGTTATTTTGCAGGAAAGATACTTCAGAAGCCTTTATGTAATCAATCCCAAAGAGTGGCTGATAATCGATCACACATGGCCGCTGGGCAGCTGGGGCGCAATAATACTAATGGTTATTTTGACAGTAATTATATGTACAGTGAATTTCAATATAATAGAAAGGCGGATAGAAGGATGAATGCAATGAGCCAAGTTTGGGAAATCTGCCTATACAACTTCCGCAGTTGGAAAAAGAATCCTAGAATATTTATAACGTTTGGGCTTGCTTTTGTGCTGTGTTTTTTGCTTACAGACAAGGCGGTTAAATTCAGCTATGAATATAATACTATTATGCAGGTGGCGGAGCCATTTGTGTGGTCATTTGGGGACAGCAACTCAATATTGCTCGCCTCACTGCTTCTAATACTGTTATTTTCAGACATGCCGTTTTTAGGCGTTGGCATACCGTATTATCTGATGAGGACAACTCGCTTCAGATGGATGCTAGGGCAGGTATTATATATAGTTCTTGCGACGTTTATCTATATGGTCTTTATCCTGATATCCAGCATATTGTTGTGTGCTAAGAATGCATTCCCCGGCAATATGTGGTCGGAGACGGGAGCGATATTGGGGTATTCACCTGCAGGAAAGGCAGTAGCTCTGCCTAGCATGGTGAAAACCATGGAGATGAGCACGCCCTATGAGTGCATGGCTACAATCTTTTTGCTGATGCTTTTGTATGTACTGGTGTGCGTATTCATTATGTTTGCAGTAAATATCAAGAAGGGCAAGTTTTGGGGAATAGCCAGCGTATTTGTATTCAGCCTATTCGGATTTCTGCTTAATCCGCAGATGTTCAAGCAAGCGCTTGACTTGAAGGACGAGCAGATGTACATAGCAAATGTTATTACGGGCTGGCTGTCGCCTTTGAATCACGCGACATACCATATGCATAACTTCGGGTATGATTTGCTGCCTAGGATGTGGCATACGTACCTATTCTATGGCGGTGTGATACTGATTTTATTTATTATTTCGTATTTAGGAGTCAGGAAATATAACTTTAAATTTACCGGAGGGCTGGATTGATGAACAAGCAAGACATAGCAATTAGCATACAGAATGTATATAAATCATTCGGCAGTGAAGAGGTACTGCACAACATAAACCATGAATTCGAAGAAGGAAAAATTCACGGAATTGTGGGCAATAATGGCAGCGGTAAAACCGTTTTATTTAAGTGCATGTGTGGATTTTTATATCCTAGCAAAGGCAAGATATTTGTTGACTACCAGCAGGTAGGCAAGGATATGGACTTTCCTGAAGACATGGGAATAATTATCGAAACGCCGGGCTTTCTGCCGTATCAGTCAGGATTTAAGAATCTGCAGATACTGGCATCATTAAGAAAAAAGATAGACGACAAAACAATAAAGGAAACTATCAAAAGAGTTGGGCTTGACCCGGACATGAAAAAGCATGTATCTAAGTATTCATTGGGTATGCGGCAAAGGCTGGGAATAGCCCAAGCAATTATGGAAGACCCGCTGATGCTTATTCTGGATGAGCCATTCAACGGCCTTGATAAGCACGCAATAAAGGATATGCGAAAGCTCTTTTTAGAGCTAAAGGCAAAAGGCAAGACTATACTCCTTGCTAGCCATAATCAAGCGGACATAGATGAGCTATGCGATACTGTGTGCGAGATGGATGCAGGAGTCTTGACAATAATAAGGTAAATAAGAAAATGAGAAAGGTAAAAAGAGAGAATGACTAAAAGAAGTAAATTAATTTTATTTGCAGCAGTGATATTGATAATAGCGTCTATAGCCACTGCATGCCAGCCAACTCCGGATAACGGAACAGTGATTTCAAAAAACAATACTGAGAAGGAAATTGAGGAGTCTGCAGAGCAGTATAAAGACGTGGATTCAATTGAATTTGACTATGAAGTACCGGCGCATGTAACAGAAAGGTATCCCATTGTGGAAGGAAACCTGGATATGGTGATTGACGCAGATGTCATAATGCCTGAACTTGACAGAGTGCCCGTTGCTAAAGTTGGGTCTGATCCATTTACGCAGGAGAGAGCGGATGAGCTTATAGAATACTTCATGGAGGACGGAATCCTTGTAAGCTCCTGGACACCCACAAAGGAATACTTTGATGAACTGATAGTGGAAGCGAAAAAAGGCCACCTTGTAGACGGCGAATATGTCTTCGATGAGGATAGCCAGATGTGGTTGGATGAGTTGCTTCAAATGCGGGAAGATGCGCCTGATAAGGATATTCAAGAGCTTATTACCGATTACTCAATTTCAAATGGTCAAAGACTTAACGGAAGAATCGTAATAGACGGCGAAGTGAAGGGAAGCGTTTCCGCTTCAGAGAAAGCTTTTTACTTTAACGCGGAAAAATCATTCAGGAGTGCGGACAGAAAAAACTATGATGAGATGACAGGTGAAGAGATTGAGATGCCTCAAAGAGAGTTTGACTTTACTTGTGAGCAGGCAGAAGCAAAAGCTCAAGCATTACTGTCGGAACTTAGCATAGAGGGCATGAAAGTGGTTGAAACCGAAAAAATATACTACTTTGAGGGCAGCTATACCAGTGATGTAGATTATGGCGGATACCTGCTGACATTCATGCGCGAATTCGGAGGACTGACTCCGGCCAAGGAAGTAGGCTTCGGAATGGGCCCTAATGATTCATTTGATGTATCACCCCCAATTGAAACCGAGATGATAACAGTTGCAGTGAATGAATATGGCGAGATAACAATGTTCACATGGAGAAACCCGGTAAAGATATTAGGAACAATGACAGAGCATGTAGATATACTCCCCTTTGAGGACATACTTGCCAGGCTTGAGGAGTGGTCCAAAATACAATTTGCTTTTATGGGCGGCTATAGTATGGAAACAATGATGATTAAAGATGTATATGAAATACGTTTAGGATTAAATTATTTGCCTATTCAAAACAATCCTGATGAGTATATGTACGCTCCATGTTGGTTCTTCGTCTATAAGGATTGGCAGGAATTCACCGAAGAACAGCTTGAAAGTATAAACAGCATGGGCGGGTATTTTGCTCACTGGGATGAAATGGGAGATGAATACTTTATCTTCTCCGCTATTGACGGCGCAAGTGTATCAGTATATTCGCAGGCACTGAAGGACGAAGTGATGAGCGAATATGAAATGCCTACGCCGATGCCCGAGGATTAAGCCTCGATAAAAACCACAAAAACAACTAAGTTAAATATGTTTACAACTTGCAGGAAGGAGGGCCCAACTATTAAAAAGAGAAACTTTACTATGTTATCAGTATTTTTATTTGCACTCGGGCTCTCCGCCTGCTTGGCTACACCTGATAATCAGGTAGTAATACCAAAGAGCAATACAGAGCAGGAAATAATTAAGTCGGCAGAAGAATACAACGATGCAAACTTAATAGAATTCGAATATAGCGTCCCTGAACATGTTGAGGATAGATACGTACTGGCCCAAGATAAGCTGGAGATGGTAATTGATGCAGATGTCATAATGCCGGATATTAGCAGGATACCTGTTGCCAAAGTTGCGCCTGATACAATCACACAGGAGATGGCCGACAGGATAAGAAACTATTTTACTCAAGACGGAGTATTAATGAATGATTCTGTATACACAAAATCAGATTTTGACAAGATGATTATTGCAGCTGAGTTGGAATACCAGCAAAGTGAAAGCGATGAACCTATATACATGGATGGTATCGAAATAATTGAGTTTTATATGCAGGAGCGAGAAAAAGCGCCCGAAGAATGTATTCAGGAAGCAATAACAGATTATTCAATATTTACTGAATCAGGTCTAAGTGGAACTGTAGTAGTTGACGGAGAAGAGAAGGCGCATCTTACAATGAAGGAAACCTATATTTTCTACCAAACATTCTCTTACTATTGGCTTGCTGAAAGGAAACAGTATGATATTTTGGACAACGAGATGATATTCACTCAGAAAGAGATTGACTTTACACAAGAGCAGGCAATGGAAATAGCAGAGGATTTTTTCGGGCAAATTGGCATAGAAAACATGGGACTAAACGGAAGCGATAAAATATATTATGACGGCGAAGGCGAAGGGTTAGACATTGAATGCGGAGGATACGTTTTGTACTTCTCGTGCATGTTCGGAGGCCTGCTGCCGCCTAGAGAGGCCGGGATGTCAATGAGTCCTAACGACAACTTTGACGTATCTCCTCCTGTAGATATTGAAAGCGTGGAAATTGCTATAAACGAATACGGAGAAATAACACAGTTCACATGGAGAAATCCGATTAAGATAGTTGATACATTGACAGAGCATGTTGAGATTCTTCCTTTTGACGAAATCATGGAAAGGCTTAAGGAATGGTCCCAAATACAATTTGCTTATATGAGCAACTTTTATACCGAAGGATTGATGATAAAGGATGTATACGAAATAAGGCTGGGGCTTTACTATATGCCGATTAGAAACAATCCAAATGAGTTTATGTATGCACCATGCTGGTTCTTTGTATATAAGGAAACACTTGAGTATACAGATGAACAGATTGTAAGAATGAATGAATTAGGAATCCATATGCAGAGCTGGGATGAAGAACTTGATTATTATTTTATATTTTCCGCTGTTGACGGAGCAAGTGTATCTGTATATTCGCAAGAGACGATAGATAAATTTAGTCAGTTAGATTAAATGCTTGCATACAAGCTGAAGGACGAAGTGATGAGCGAATGAGAAATGGGTACGAAGATTCCGGAGGATTAAGCCTCGATAAAAACCACAAAAACAACTAAGTTAAATATGTAACAACTTGTAGAAAGGAGAGCCCAATTATTAAAAAGAGAAACTTTACTATGTTATCAGTATTTTTATTTGCACTCGGGCTCTCAGCCTGCATGGCTACACCTGATAATCAGGTAGTAATACCAAAGAGCAATACAGAGCAGGAAATTATTAAGTCAGCAGAAGAAAATAAGGATACAGACAGAGATTTCATTTATGAAGCACCAAATCATATTGCTGAAACTTTCGTTATAGTACAGGGGCATTTGGATATAAAAGTAGATGCAGATGTTAATGTGCCGGACATTGACCATGTGCCTGTGGCTAAAATCACAACAGACCCTTTTAAACAGGAGAGAGTAGAGGAGCTTATAGAATATTTTTTAGAAGACGGAATATTAATCAACGGCTATGTTCCTACAAAAGAATACTATGATGAAAGGATTTTGGATGCAAGACGCGGCTATTTAGTTGATGGAGAGTATGTTTTTGATGAAAGCAGCGAGGAATGGTTAGCACAATTATTGGAAGAAAGAGATAAAGCGCCTGCGGAAGACATTAAAGAGCCTATCGACTTCTATATGCCTATAGAAGATGAATATTTTTCTTGCAGAATACAAAAGGACGAGCAGATAATAGGCAATTTTAGAGTAAATGGAGATTGGAGGTTTTTGTACTACAATGAAGCTAACTATAGAGAAGCTGACAGGAACTATTATAACTATGAAACAGCAGAGCAGATAATTTTATCTGAAAAGGAAATAAATATGACTGAAAAGGAAGCGATTAAAGCGGCACAGAAAATATTTATTGACCTAGGGATTGAAGGCATGGAAGTATCTGAGATTAAAAAGATATACTATACGGAAAACGAAGATATTTACGGTGAGATAAAATATGGCGGATATTCCTTGACTTTTATGAGAGGATTCAGCGGAATGATGCCGCTTAATATCAAAAATTGTGGAATGAGTCAGTGGGATGCGTTTGAAGTTTCTCCTCCTGTGGAAGTTGAAATAATGAAAGTAGATGTTGATGAGAACGGAAACGTTACAAGTTTCCTTTGGCAAAATCCGATAAGAATTGTTGATATATTTACAGACCATGTAGATATTTTGCCATTTGATGACATTATGGAAAGATTCCGTGAATTCTCCAAGCTTCAGTTTGGATATACTGGCAGCATGGACGATATGCAAAGTATTTATGAGTTTTATAAAATAGACCTGAAGCTTGTATATCTTCCACTTAAAAATAATCCTGTTGAATTTATGTATGCGCCTTGCTGGGTGTTTACATATAAACAAAGGGTAGAGTATACACAAGAACAGATAGACTGGTATGAATCTAATGGAGGATATATTCCGCAGAATTGGGATGATTTGCGTGACAGCTACTTGATTTTTTCTGCAGTTGATGGAGCAAGCGTATCATCTTATTCAACCAGTTTCGCAGAAAAAGCAGAAAAAACTAGAAAAGAGTTGGGATATGATTGAGAACAAACACGAACCACTAATAATAGCCCGCAATGTAACAAAAATATATAAAACGGATAAAACTAGGCTTAAAGCACTGGCAAATGTCCATCTGGATGTTATGCAGGGCGAATTTGCCGCAATTGTAGGCACATCCGGCAGCGGCAAATCGACACTGCTGTCCTTGCTGGCGGGGCTAGAAAAGCCAAGCGCTGGCAGGATAATGATAGGCGGTAGGGGAATACACAGACTAAATGAAGAGCAGCTGGTTGATTTCCGGCTTAAAAACACAGGATTTGTGTTCCAATCATTTAATCTCTTCGAGGTATTGACTGCCCAGGAAAATGTTGCATTTCCGCTGATGGCGCAGGGCGTAGGCAAAGCAGAGCGAATGGAAAGGGCAAAACTGATACTGAATGAATATGGCCTTGGCAGGCATCTGCACCATAAGCCAAATGAACTATCAGGCGGTGAGCAGCAGAGGGTATCCATAGCAAGGGCTATTATCGCAGAGCCGAAAATAATATTCGCAGACGAGCCGACGGGAAACCTAGACAGCCAGACAGCGGACATTATTATAAAAAGCCTTGCTGATATAAACAAACAAAAAGGAACAACAATATTAATGGTTACACACGATATGGAACGTGTGAAATACACCGATAGAATAATAAAAATTGCCGACGGAATGATATCGGAGCAGGAAGCGTGAGGTTGAAAATGAAGAAGAAAGTAAAAATTATTTTAGCTTTTGTGATAATGGTGCTGCCCATTGTATTTACAGCAGAGGCAGACACAGATGCATTATCCGTAGATTTACTGAACACATACGATAATATGGAACTTTCATATATGGACGGATATTCGCCCCAAGTTGCAGGCAACAACGTGCGAATACTTCTGCCGCTTATCAGTGAATCAGAAAAGCTAATTGATAATGAGAGAATAAAGGTGACTTTTGATATAGGCACTACAGGCTATACTGCCTTTTACAGAGGCAACTATATGAAATATTTCCGCCCTAGCGAATATGCAATAAACGGCACTGACACAACTCAAAATGCCTATCTTATTGATTACAGTTTGCCTCTTCTTTGGAACAAAGTAAACGGTAGCTATCCTGTGGAAGTTAAGGTGGAATATTCAGTTGACGGCGAGGAGCAAAGCCAGCAATTCGTAGTTTATGTTGATATAACAACAGGAACTGATAAATATGAATATAAATCTGATATTGAGCCAAAGAGCAGGGACAAGCACTCAGCTCCGGATATTATTATCTCTGAATATTCATACAGCCAGGATATTATTCAGGCAGGGGATGAATTTCAGCTGTTTTTGACACTTGAAAACACCAGCGATATTTGGCATGCACATAATATCAGGATGGATTGGGAATCGGAAAAAGCCGACTTGATTTCCACAGACAGTATGGGCTCAATATTTATAGATGAACTTGAGAACAAGGAGAAAACAGGAGTTGTCCTAAACTTCAGAGCAAGGCAGGATGCGGAGGCAGGCACACAGAAGATAACAATAAAGCTAAGCTATGAGGACAATATGAACACAGCCTGCACATCGGAGGATTCGATAATCGCTGAAATACAGCAGCCCATACGGCTTGTACACGATGATATAAGCATTCCTTCATCCGTTAATGCTGGCGACAGCATGCCAATATCCATGCAGGTATTCAACATGGGCAAGTCAACTGTATACAATGTACTGGTTTCTGTAGCGATGCCAGGGGTTATCCCTGATGGCGCAAGTTATCTTGGCAACATGGAAAGCGGGGATAAAGGCACTGCTGAAATATACGCATTCTTCGGTACACTGGATATGGGCGAATATGGGCTTGAAACTGACTACAAATACGGAATGTCAGCAGGTACAGTAACGGTGTATTACGAGGACGAGTTCGGAGAGGCATACACAGAAATTATTGACGTAAAGACATACATTGAGCGCCCGGTGTTTGATGATCTATATAATAAAGATGAAGAAAAGGAAGAAGAGCCTGACAAAATGGGCACATGGTGGCTTTCTATTGGAATACTTATTGTAATAGCTGCGTTTGTAATTGGAATTACTTCATACAGAAGGAAAATTAATCAGCTCAAAAGAGAATACGGGCATTTAGATGACTAAGCAGGGATATAAACTATGAAAATATTAGACTTAATAAAATTATCCGTGCTCAATTTATACAGGAGAAAATCGCGTACTGCCCTGACGGTTGTAGGCGTGGTAATAGGCACTGCCTGCATTGTTATTATGATATCTTTGGGATTGACCAATCTGGTTCAATTCAACAAAATGCTGGAAAATTCAGACCTTGAAAAAATCGAAGTTTTCGCCGATGAGAATAATGGAATGAACAAAGTGAAATTAAATGACGCGGCAGTAAATGCATTTCTAAATGTAGAAAATGTTGAATATGTAATTCCGCAAAAGCGTATAACATTTTACGGAGAATTTCGTGAATACTATGCATCTTATTTTTCAGCTATTGCGGTCCCTTCGGAGTATCTTTATAAATTTGCTGAAGTTGAAGAAGGGCAATTGATAAATCCGGACAGCTCAATGATGCAGATAGTGATGGGTGAGGGGGCATTCAGCTACTTCGTTAAAAATGATGATGAATACACGCGGAATTATACCGGACCCAATGTGGAATTCCTCGCAGCCTCTATTGATCTTTACCTAGGGGGTATTCGGGCGATAGAGAACGAAGAGATACCCATATCCAAATTGTATAAAGCGCAAGTGACTGGTATACTTAAAAATGAGGAAGAGGAGTACAAAACCTCGGATGTATATATGAGCCTTGATATGGCACAGAAGGTTTTGAGCGAAAACTACAAAACAGCAAACGCACTGAATATGGACATAAACGGATATGATACGATTTATGTGTACGCAGACAATATGGACAATGTTCAGGAGATACTGAATACAATACGTTCATATGGATTTGAAGCCTACTCCAACACCGAGTGGATAACCGAACTGAAGGCTCAGCAGAAAGCGCAACAGGGGCAGTTATTGGCAATTGGGCTTATTGCGCTGGTGGTTTCTGCGATAGGCATAGCAAACACTATGATGACAAGTATAATTGAACGCAAAAAGGAAATTGGCGTAATGAAGGTGATAGGAGTATCCATTCTTAAAATACGCGCACTGTTTTTAATAGAATCTGCAATAATCGGAGCGGTAGGCGGCATTGCAGGCTGTATGCTGGCTCACGTATTCGGATATGTGGTTGTTTCATACGGTGATGCTGTCAATTTTCTCGGCATGTACTTCCAGTCGGGTATGAAGTTTATTATGCCGCTGTGGCTGGATTTGTCTGCGATTGGCATTGCAGTATTTGTTGGCGTAACTGCTGGGTTCTTTCCGGCGAGGAGTGCAACTATGCTTAGTGCACTTGAGGCCGTAAGAGGATAGGAGAAATGATGAAAATAGAAAATAATTATTTAGTAAAAAGCGCAGTGTTTTTGATATTTGCCTTAGTAATGATACTGGCAGGCTGTGAAAAAAGTGATGCAGATATTGCACAAATTGACGAGCTTGCAAAAATAGTAAATAAGAACATTGTTCAGGTGGGAAAAGAGGATTTATCTGATAAATCTAATGATGCAGATATTGACTGGATTGAGCAGCAGCTCCAAGCAAGTAAGTTGTGCGAAAGGCCGGATGAGATTATAGCGCTGGATTCGGGGATTGCTTTATTATATGATGACGGCACTATGTCTGTACTAAGGCTGCTAAACCCGGATGACGGTATATTCTCAATACGATACGGTACTAAATTGTACTGCTTAAAAAATGATAATATAGCCCAATGGATGCTAAAGATAGCCAATAGAGAATAGAAAAGAACTAACTCCATTTAATAATTACTTTTACACTTGCACCGTTATTTGTTGATTCCTTGCTTCGCAAGACCGGAGAACTTCGTTTCCTAATCAACTATCGCTGGGCTTTCGCGTGTAAAAATAAAATCAGTCCCTTTTCGCCGCATTTTGCAATGCAGCTTTCTTCGGGCGTCGCTGTTTCTATAAGAAAAAGCTTGGGCTACGATATGCTGTGCATATCTTGTCAAACAAAAAAAGCCCATCGGGCTTTTTTGTTTGGCGGAGAGACGGTATTAATGCCGAGATAATTTTTTTTACACTTGCACCGCTATATGTTGATTTTTTGCTTCGCAAAATCGGAAAGCTATGCTTCCTAATCAACTATCGCTGGGCTTTCGCGTTGAAAAATAAAATAGCGACGTTTCTTTTAGAAACATCGCTTTGGCGGAAGAAGGGGGATTTGAACCCCCGGTACGTTTCCGTACACATGATTTCCAATCATGCACCTTCGGCCGCTCGGTCATCCTTCCGCGATTTTTTTCGCGTAGCAGTGTTCATTATAAACATATCTCGCACAATTGTCAACCGCTCTCAAATGATTATTTTATTCACTTATAATTTCCGGAGTAATGATAGTAGTTTCATTGTAATTTATGATGTTTATGGGTGTATCGTAGACATATTCCAGATTTTCTTTTGTCATCATTTCAGCGGGCGTACCCGATTTATAAATTCTTCCTTCCTTCAGAAGAATAATACGGTCACTATAATTATTCGCAAGGTTCAAATCGTGCAGAACACACACTACGGATATATTGTTTTCTCTTGATAGCTTTGCGGTAATACTCATCAGATTGATCTGGTGCTTTATGTCAAGCCCTGATACAGGCTCATCCAGAAGCATAATCGCTGACTGCTGGCATAGAGCCCTTGCTAATATCATCCTCTGCCATTCTCCGCCGGATAGTGAAGTGATGCTCCTGTTTTTAAGATGGAATATGCCGGCTTTTTTTAATGAGTCGTTTGCAATGTCGTAGTCCTGCTGTGTTTCACCTTGCATCCTCTTTATATGCGGGTTTCTTCCCATTAGGACTATCTGCATTACAGTGAAATCATAGTCCAGCGAAAAGTGCTGCTGCATCAACGCCATAGTCTGGGCTATTTCCTTGGCGCTGTATTCACGGATACTTTTGTTGTTCACTGAAATTTCGCCTATCTGCGGCTTAAGATAGCCAGATATGCATTTGAGTATAGTTGATTTTCCTGATCCGTTCGGCCCGATAATGGTTACGATTTCTCCTTTTTCAACAGCCAGGCTAATATTATCAATAGCATTTGTATTGCCGCCATAGGAGTATGTAATGTTTTTTACATCTATAATATTCATGCCGTTTTCCTTCCGTTTCTAAGTAAATACAGAAAGAATGGCACGCCTATGAATGCCGTTATTACGCCTACAGGTATTTCATGCTTGTATATCAATACCCTTGAAATAGTATCTGATATTAGCAGGAAAACACTTCCCGAAAAAAACGATGCAACCAGCAGTTTTCTGTGGTCAGGGCCAATAATCAGCCTTACAACGTGAGGAATAATTAGCCCGACAAACCCGATAATGCCGCTTATGGCTATTGCTGCGGATGATGCTATAGTTGTAAGGATTATAAGGTTGCGCCTTGTGGAGTTTGGATTTACGCCCAGATGCCTTGCGGCTTCATCTCCTTGCAGCATTATATTTAAATCTCTTGCATATATCAGGCATAATGCGCTGGCTATTATCATTACAGGAGCGCCAACATAGAGCTTATCCCATGTTGCTGTTGTAAAGCTGCCCATTGACCACATTATTATGTTTTCCATTTTATCTCTTGATGCCACCATTATGGCATACATAAAGGCAGAGCATAGGGAGCTTATTGCGATACCTGACAAAAGAAGCGTAAAAGTAGACATTGTTCCATTGATTTTGGAAATTCTGTATACAGCGATAATAACAAAAGAAGCGAATATAAAGGCTAAAATTGTGACTGAACTGAAACCAAGAAAAGCGATGTCAACGCCGAATGCTATGGCTATTGTAGCGCCAAGTGCCGCGCCTGAGCTGACACCTAATACATATGAATCCGCCATTGGATTTCTGAATATTCCCTGCAGGCATGCGCCGGATATGGCCAGTGCTCCGCCCGCTATGTAGCTCAAAAGTGCGCGCGGGAGCCTGATATTGAAAAATATAATATGTGTGCTCTTTGGCGCAGTATTATTAAATATTAAAATAAGTTCTTTAAAGCTCACTCTTGAGCTGCCAAATAAAAAGGCAGCTAAGAATGAGAAAACTGTGAGAATAAATAATACTATAAGAAAATTAATGAATCTCTTTTTTTTATTATTTTCTTCCAAAGCTTTATTCTCCTAAAATGTTGGCCTGCAAATATTCCAGAGCTTCTGTTATTCTTGGGCCCGGACGTTCAATCAGGTCGGGGTTTATAAAGAAATAATTTCCTTCTTTGACCGCAGTAAGCTCTGCATAGGTGGCATCAGCCAGCAGATCAGCTTCGGTGATATAGCCGGAGACAATCAAAATATCGGGATCAGCAAGGATTAAATCTTCCAAAGGGTAGTCCATCCATGGAACAGGTGAACCTGCAGTCACGCATATGCCGCCTGCTAATTCCATAGCGTCATTTATGAAGCTGCCTTCGCCGGATGTCCAGTTACCGTATTCGCCTATGCCCATCACATAATAGACTGTCGGACGGTAGGATGACAACAATGTTTTCTGCTCGGTTGCTTCAATAACGGAGTTTATGTTGTCAGTTATTTCTTTTGCTTCTGCCTGCTTGCCAAGCACTTCTCCGATTTCTGTGATACTGGATGTGATATCATTAAGCCCGTTTGGTTCTGTTTCTATTACATTAATGCCAAGGTCAGCCAAGGCGTCAATTTCTTCCCTTTGCAGCTTGTTGCCCGCAAAAACAAAATCCGGCTCCAGAGAAATTACTTTCTCAATGTCGAATCCGCTGTAGTCGCCGACTTTTTCAATATCCAGAGCTTCCTCAGGGTAATTGGAATAAAGGTCAACACCCACGATTTCATCGCCGCTGCCTAATAAAAAAAGGATTTCTGTTACACTGGGTACGGTTGAAACAATTCTGTAAACCTCATCTAAGGGTTCAGCAGTAGGTTGGTCTGCAATTGCCTGTGTAACTTGGTCAGAAACAATAGGGGATTCAATGGGTTCTGGCTTCTCGCAGCCTGAAAGTGCCGAAATAATTAGCACCAATACCAATAAGAGTAAACTTGTCTTTTTCACATTCATACCTCCTTTGATGCATTTCGGATGAGAAGGTGAAAAAGCTAACAAATAAAATATGCTAAATCACTTAAATCTTCCATCCGAAGAAATAAGACATAAACAAATTGGCAGGTTTCCCGGCTTAGCTTCAGCCCTGCACTGCGCCTTCCCAAACATAGTTCAGTGGCATATGCAATGCAAGTCGGCCTTACGGTAGCGGAGGCTGCAACGGATTTTAACCGTTTTCCCTTTTACCCCTCATTTGAAGGCACCAATATGCAAATTCAGTTCTGATTGATTGTAACACTTTAAATTTTGGGTGTCAATCGTATTATTCAAAGTGCCGTATAAGATCTTCCAATGCTTCTCTTCTGCGGATTAGGCGAGTAGTGCCGCTCTTTTCAATAATTACTTCCGCAGGACGAAGCCTGTTATTATAATTTGAAGCCATGGAGAATCCGTATGCGCCGGCATCCATTACGCCAATTATATCGCCGATTTCAATATTAGGAAGTGTTCTGCCTATCGCAATCTGGTCACCGGACTCGCAGATATTTCCTACAATATTTACCGTTTCCATGCCGTCAAAGGTAATCTTGCCGTTTCTATATACTTCAATGTCATGATGAGCATCGTACATTACAGGCCGCTGAAGCACGTTGAAGCCAAGGTCTGTGCCGACGTATTCTATACCCGCATGTTGTTTTAGTGCCATAACTGTGCCAAGAAGTACGCTGCATTCTGCAACAAGGTATCTGCCCGGTTCAATTTTGAAGGTTACTTCCTTATGATATTCAGCCACAAACTCATCTATTACTTCATCCAGCCTTCTGCCGACGGAAGATAAATCCAGACGTCCCTGGCCGTCCTGCTTCATGTACGGTATGCCGAAACCGCCGCCGAAGTCTATGAATTCAATGTCCTCAAACTGGCCAGCAAATCTGCACAATAGCCTTGCGCTTGCTATGTATGCGGTCTCCTCAAGAAATAGTGACCCGATGTGCTGGTTCACGCCCGCAAGCTTCATGTTGTATTTTTCTAGGATTTTCTTTATTTCGTCTATTCTGTCGTCATTTATGCCGAATTTCGTCTTTTTACCTGCTGTTATCACCTTTTCATGGTGCCCTGCGCCGTATCCGGTATTTATTCTTACGGCTACTTTTGAGCCTGGGAAATTAGATGAAAATAATTCTAACTGAGAGAGAGAATCAACACTTACTGTAATGCCTAAATCAACGGCGTACTTAATTTCTTCCAAAGATACATTGTTGCACACGTAGAAGATATCTTCTGCTGTATATCCGGCCTTCATCAGAACAAATATTTCACCTGGGCTCATGGCGTCAACACTGATTCCCTCATCTCTGATGATTTTCAGGATTTCAAGGCTGGCATTGGCTTTGGTGGAGTAGTGGGGTTTGAAGTTTTTATACTTTACCAGGTTTTTCATTTCCTTGCATCTGGTTCTAAGTATTTCTTCACTGTAAACATAAAGTGGAGAGCCATATTGATTAACTAGCTCTTCAGGATTTGTCGACTTGTAGTAATTAACTGCTGGGGTGAAATACTGTTTCATTTCTTAATCTCCTGATTAAAATTAAAATTTATTTAACAAACCTAGCTTTCTGGTTTGTCATCTTCATCAATATTATTTATATCCACAGTCTGCTGCTTATCATGCTCTTTCTCGCGCCTTAAAAAAACCATATAGAAAGCGCGAACCATGCCTGCAATAGGCACTGCCAGTATTATGCCCACAGGCCCCCATATCAGGCTGCCTGCGATAAGCGAAAGAATTATTATAATTGAAGGCAGGTTTACTGACTTGCCGACTATAAGCGGAGTAAGTACCCATTGATCCAATTGCTGCAGCACTAAAATTGTGATAACCACGTATAATGCGCTAAGAGGTGACTGAAAGACTGCAATTATTCCGCAGATGATAGAGGCAATAAGCCCTCCGGCAGCAGGCACAAGATTGAATACACCTATTATAATTCCGATTATACCTGCGTGCTCAATTTTAATCAGCGATAGAAATCCGTATCCTATGAGTCCAAGCACGACAGATGCCAGTGTTTTTGACCAGAAATATTTAAAGGTTGTTTGGATTGATTGTTTTACAAAATCAATGATTTTATTAAAAAAAGATTTATCTTCATTATTTACAGGCATATTACTCATGGTTTATTTCCTCTAGTGCTTTTCTCGCGGCGTTCTGCTGCGAGATTTTTTTGCTTTTTCCCTGTCCCTTGCCCATTTCTTTGCCGTCTACCAGCACCTGAGTTGTGAATACTCTGTCATGGGGAGGGCCTTCTTCCTTTAGCAGCTCGTATTTTATTGAAATGTTGCCGTTCTGCTGAAGAAGCTCTTGCAGAGATGTTTTATAGTCGAAATACTTGCCCTGTTTAATAGACTCAGCAAGTTTTTTTGCCATAAAGGGTATTATGAATTTCTCGGCGACAGCTATGCCGCCGTCAATATATAGCGCGCCTATTATAGCCTCAATACTATCTGATAATATGGAATGCAGCTCTCTTCCGCCTGCGTTCTCGGTGCCTTTTCCCAGTATGAGGCACTGCCCGAGGTCAAGTTCCTTTGCTATCTGCGCAAGAGGAGATTCAGATACTATTGAAGCCCGCACTTTTGTCATCCAGCCTTCACTTTTATCAGTATATGTTTTGTATAAAAGGGTGGTGACTAAAAGGTCAAGCACAGCGTCACCTAGGTATTCCAGCCTTTCGTAGGATAACAGTTCCGGGTTATCCATAATTGCGGAAGAATGAGTTAAGGCACGTTTTAACAGTGCCTTATCCTTAAACTTATATCCAATAATAGTTTCAACTTTTTTAGTGTTAAAGCTGTGATTCAATATACTTCACCGCGTCGCCCACTGTTGAAATGCTGTCAATATCATCATAGGGGAATTCTATTCCATACTCTTCTTCGAGAGCCATTATTACGCCTACAACATCCACTGAGTTTGCCTTTAAATCATCAATTAATGATGATTCCATTGTGATACTATCAGCATCAAGTTCTAATTGCTCAGCAATTACTTCTTTTACTTTATCAAATACCATATGAGTCCTCCTAGCTTTATTTAGTTTATTATATCAATTATTCAGAATATTTCAATAATTTGTTCCGATAATTAAAAATAGCTTTATAAGCAAATTTATCTAGCCAGCCGCTTCCGATACAGCTTCTATTTTCTGTCTGATGACGTTTGTAACGTCGCCTTCAAGATACTTTAGTGCCTGGGTTATAGCTCCGTTGAAGGCAAATGCGTCCGATGAACCGTGGGCCTTTATTACGCATCCTTGTATCCCAAGCAGCGGCGCGCCGCCGTATGCCTTATGGTCCAGTTTGTCGCGTACCTTGCGGAAACCGCTTTTCATAAGCAGGTATCCTAATTTGCGGATGCCGTTTTGCATTATCTGCTCTTTAATTAATGAGAATAGGTAAGTTGCCATGCCCTCTAGTGTCTTCAGTACGATATTCCCCGTGAAGCCATCGCATACCAGCACATCAGCTTCGCCGTCAGTCGTATCTCTTGCTTCAATATTTCCTACGAAATTAATTCCGTTAAGCACTCCAAGGGCCTTGAATGTTTCTTTGTAGAGCTTGTTGCCTTTTTCTTCTTCTACGCCTATGTTGATTAAGCCAACGCGGGGGTTTTTGACATCTTCAACCAGCTCCATATATGCGCTGCCCATCAGTGCAAACTGCTCCAAAAACTTGACATCACAGTCTGCGTTTGCGCCGCAGTCTATAAGCAGAGCTTTGCCTTGCTTCGTAGGCAGTACGGGGGCTAAGGCCGGCCTGTCTATGCCCTTTATGCGTCCTACTTTAAACAGCGCTCCAGCCATTACGGCGCCAGTACTTCCCGCTGATATAAAAGCGTCAGCTTCGCCTGATTTTACAGCCAGCAGTCCCTTTATAAGTGACGAGTCAACCTTTTTTCTAATAGCTATAAGGGGAGGCTCGCATGTCTCAATCACCTCAGAGCAGTTGATTATGGTCATTCGTTCTGGGACTATTGGAAGGTACTTTTTTATTTCTTCTTCAATTCCGTATAAAAGAACCTTTATATCTTTGTTTTTTTCAAGGGCATTTACCGTACCGTCGATTATTTCCTTCGGCGCATTGTCTCCGCCCATAGCGTCAATTGCCAGTGTCCACATATTGTTCTCCTTTTATAAATAATAAAATATTAATGAATTATTGCTATGAATATACTTTATCACTTATGCTCTGGTGTTGCAATAGTTTCTGATTACGTTACAATGTATTTACACAGTGGCTGCGTAAATACATTGCATTGTTATATATATTTATTAGGCATCGAAAAAGCTTAAGCTGGACAATATTGCTTTCATTGATGCGCTGTCTATGTTGCTGTCCACTCCTGTACCGAAATGCTTGTTTCCTTTGCCGTCTGATACCTGAACGTATGCTATTGCTTCCGCATCAGCGCCTAAGCTCAAGGCATGTTCACTGTATTCCTCTATTGAAAAATCATTGTATCCCAAAGCCTTGATTCCATGGAAGAATGCTGAAATTGGGCCGTTGCCGTGTGCCTTCATAGTGTATTGCTTACCTTTAAGCGTGATATCGGCCTTTATGTCTACTTCTCCGCTTTTGCCGGATGATATTGAGTATTTACCCAATCTGTAGCGATCATTTGCGGATAAATATACTGCATGGAATAAGTTGTATATTTCATCAGGGCTTAGCTCTTTGCCTGTTTCATCGGTCTTTTTCTGGACGAATCTCGCAAACTCAGGATGCATGGCTTTGGGCAGCTTGTATCCTTTGAATGTTTCAAGCACATATGCTACGCCGCCCTTGCCGGATTGCGAGTTGATCCTGATAATTGGCTCATAGCTTCTGCCGATATCCTGAGGGTCAATAGGCAAATACGGCACTTCCCATATTTCATCAGACTGTGCTTCATAGGCTTTCAAACCTTTATTAATAGCGTCCTGATGAGAGCCTGAAAATGCAGTGAATACCAATTCGCCGACATAAGGGTGGCGCTGGTTTATATCCATCAATGTGCATTCTTTATAGATATCGGCTATTTCATCAATGTTGTTGATCTTCACGCCCGGGTCAATTCCCTGTGAATAAAGATTCATAGCGATTGCAAGGATATCTGCGTTTCCTGTTCTTTCGCCGTTGCCAAAGAGCGTACCTTCCACTCTGTCAGCGCCTGCCAGCATTGCAAGCTCTGATGTAGCTATAGCGCAGCCTCTGTCATTGTGCGGGTGTACTGAAATAACTATGCTTTCTCTGTCTTTTAAGTTTTTGCAGAACCACTCCACCTGGTCGGCGAATACATTTGGAGTTGCAACCTCAACTGTAGTAGGCAGGTTGATTATCATTTTTTTCTGCGGAGTAGGCTGGAATACTTCAATTACCGCTTCGCATATTTCCAGAGCGTAGTCTATTTCGGTGGCATGGAAGCTTTCAGGCGAATACTCATAGAAGAATTCTGTCTGCGGATATTCTTTTTCAAGTTCTACTATTAATTTTGCACCCGTAACAGCGATATCGATTATTTCCTGCTTGGTCATCTTGAAGACGACTTCTCGCTGCTGCACAGATGTTGAATTATAAAGGTGGATAATAGCCTGCTTTGCGCCTGCAACGGCTTCAAATGTCTTTCTAATCAGGTGTTCTCTGGATTGCGTTAATACCTGAATCCTTACACCGTCAGGTATCAGGCTTTCATCTATTAATTTTCTCGCGAAGGAAAACTCAGTTTCAGAGGCTGAAGGGAAGCCAATTTCAATATCCTTGTATCCCATATCAACTAATGTATTCCAAAAAGTTAGCTTTTTCTCTACACTCATTGGTACAGGAAGTGCCTGGTTGCCGTCGCGTAGGTCTACGCTGCACCATATTGGTGCTTTGCTTAGAGTATTGCCCGGCCATGTTCTGTCCTTAAGACCTGTAAAAATGTGAGGGACGTACTTTTTGTAATTCATTTTTCTTTCTCCTTTTGTCTGTTTTTGTATTTAAAATTATAATTTTTAGTACTAAAAAAGCCCTTCAATCCCATATAAGAGACGAAAGGCTGCTTCCGCGGTACCACTCTAATTTGCCTGCTGTGCAGACACACTTTATTGATACGTATGTAAAGTACATAGATATCTATTCTCATTAACGGGAGAAACCCGGCTCAGCCTACTGCTATTTCGGTGAGCGACTCCGATGCTAGTTCACTGCCTGTCAAATGCTGTTTTTCACCAAACAACAGCTCTCTGCGATTCAACCTAAGCGGCTAATACTCATCTTCATTGTCTTTTGCTTTAATTTTTTTAAATAATACACTAATATAAATACATTGTCAAGCAATAATATGCATTTATTTTATAGTTTCTTATAGTGGCAGAATTCATCGAACACTTCATATCCCAGCTTCTCATATACATGGTTTGAAATGGGATTATTAATATCCGCATAGAGAAAAGCGCAGTCATTATCTTTAAGTATGGCCTCAGTCAGCTGCTTTACGCAGCATAAGGAATATCCCTTGCCTCTGTGCTCAGGCGGAGTGTAGACGAAGTTCACCGCTCTCGCGTTGTGTGTTTTTCTGCTGGTTGCGGCCATAGTTACGACACTGCCATTATCGACAAGGGCGAATAAATTGCCGCTTAATTTAAGCGCTGCCGCTTTTTCTCTAGCCGTATCAGGGTCGCAGTCAAGGCTGCAGTCATCTGCGAAATTTATGTAAAAATCAGTGAAATCAAAGTCTATTGTTTCAGCATTCATAAGCTTGAGATCAAGAACCGGAACACCGGCTAAAGTTTCACATTTTCTTTTTAGCATATCAAAATGCAGCGCATATTCTATTCCATGCTTTTTAAATGCATTAACAAGAGACTCCATTGTTTTTTTATCTCCGCTTATATCATCAGGCACATTGTTTTGTTCGATATAACTTTCAACCAGAGCATCTGTAAATGGCTCGGGATTTTTACAATCTGAAAAATGCACTCGGGCGTATGGCAGTATCTGAATGCTTAGCAGTGATTCGCCGTTATCTTTGACGGACGCTCCGAAAAATCTATCTTCTTTGCCTAGTGAAGAGTGGGCGTTTCCGTACATTAAATCGGCTTTCAGTGAATTGCTTTCAATTATTTTTTTGTTGTCCTTCAGGAAGTCATCTGCGTGGTCGTAGAGTGTTATCTTCATATAAAGTCCCCCTTAAAATAAAAACGAACTATCAGTACATTAGCTGATAGTTCGTCGAAGTTCATTCTGTTAAAAAACTCATTACAACAACACAGCTAAAGCCTCTGCTTATTTGATGCACAGACCGATAGTAACATTAGTTGCTGCACTAACTTTCTCATTAATTCTCCAATATATGTAATGTTTTGGAGTATTATAAGGTTACAGATAAAAAAAGTCAAGCACATGTCTTACCTAAATATATGGATAATTGATTTCTTTCGTGCTAAAATATTTAATAAATCTATTTTAATAAGGATTAACATGGAAAGCTACGGAATTTTTGATGTCATAGGCCCAATTATGATAGGGCCCTCCAGCTCACACACAGCCGGAGCAAATAGAATTGGGTATATGGCGCGTGCAATATACGGAAAGAAGCCCCATAGGGTTGAGTTCCATTTGCATGGTTCTTTCTATAAAACCAGAAAAGGCCACGGTACGGACAGAGCGCTGCTGGCAGGTGTAATGGGAATAGCGCATGATGACTCAAGAATCCGCGATGCATTTGAAATTGCAAAACAGCGAGGAATAGAATATGCTTTTTTGAAAGCGGATTTGGGCGATGTGCACCCTAATACTGTAAAAATCTGCATGTATGATGCGGAAGGCGCAAGGACAAAGGTGGTCGGGTCCTCTGTGGGCGGCGGGAAAATAGTTATAACAAAAATTGACGCTACTGACGTCGAAATTGACGGTGAATACTCAGCACTTATTACAAAGCATATTGACCGCCCCGGTATAATATCAAAGATTACAAAAATACTTGCCGACTACGAGATAAACATTGCCTTTATGAAGGTGTTCAGGCACAGCAAAAGGGACACAGCAAGGCTTGTTATTCAGGTTGACGAAATTATAAGTGAGCATGCGCAAAAGAGCATAGAAAGCCTTGAGGATGTGCTGGAAGTCAAGTTCATAAAAAGCATGAAGGAGAGCAGTCTGGATGAATATTAAATCAGGTGAGGATCTCCTGCGTTTATGCGCGGAAGAGGGTTTATCACTAAGCGAAGCAGCATGCAAATATGAAATGAAGAAAAATGACGTAACAAAAGAAGAAGTCTATGAAAAAATGCTCTTCACGTACGCACAGATGAAAAAGTCCATACAGGAGGGCATGAAAAAGAAAGACAGCGGTTACGAAATCCGTGGCAAGATGTTCAAGGACTACGGAATGCTGATGGATGAATATATTGCAACAAAAAATGCATTTTTGGGCGAACGTGCTGCAAGGGCAGTTGCCTATGCGGTGAGCGTGATGGAAGTGAACTGCTCAATGGGTAGGGTGGTCGCTTCTCCAACTGCAGGCTCATGCGGAGTGCTTCCCGCTGCAATACTCTCAGCGTGTGAAACATATGAGCTAGATGATAAAAAGGCTGTGGAAGGCCTGCTGGCTGCGGGGATTGTGGGCGCAATCATTGCGCGCAACGCATCGCTATCCGGTGCCAGAGGAGGGTGCCAGGCAGAGATAGGCTCAGCCTCTGCTATGGCTGCCGCAGCGGTTGTGCATATGGCTGAAGGAACGCCGAAGATGTCGCTGGATGCTGCCTCTATAACATTTAAAAACATTATGGGGCTTGTATGTGACCCTGTTGCAGGGCTGGTGGAAATACCCTGCGTAAAAAGGAACGGACTTGGGGTATTAAATGCCCTGATGAGTGCCGATATGGTGCTTGCAGGTATAGAAAGCATCATACCATTTGATGAAGTTGTCAGCGCGATGGACAAAGTGGGCAGGCAGATGCCGGAATCACTGCGGGAGACATCAGGTGGAGGAATAGCAGATACACCTACTGCAAGGAAAATAGAAAAAGAGATATATAAAAAAGACTGGGATTAACCAGTCTTATTTTACATATTAGTTCTTGCCTTTGTAATAATTGATCAGGCAGCCTTTAAGCAGGATATCCCGCTCAGGCTCTGTAATATCCTTAAGATAGAGCTCAATTTCACTTACTTTTCCGTTTGAGTATAATTTTCCTATAATAGACTTATCAAGATTTTGTATGGCCTTTCTAATGCCTTCTAGATAAATCATATCGCCTCTTTCAAGCTGCAGTTCCTTTTTTACGGTGAAAGGAATCATTCCCCAGTTGATGCAGTTACTTCTGTAGCGCTTTGTGGCGTACTCCAATGCGACGTTTGCGCAGCCGCCAAGGACTTTCTGGCATGAGGCGGCCTGCTCCCTTGCGGAGCCGTCGCCCGGCTTATTGGCATATATAAATGAGCCAATCATGGTGTTATTCATGTCAGTAGCGCCCAATGCCGTGATTGCGGTTTTGAATTCACTATCGTTTACATCATCTGCGTTTTGCCTTTGCTCTTCCCACTTGAATACCTTTTTAGCAAATGGAACATAGTCCGGGTCTTTTCTGCTCAAAGTAAATTCAGCAAGCTTTAAGGGGTTTGAGCGGTAAGAGGAGGTATCGCCGGAGGGAATAAGCTCATCAGTTGTAGTCACTTCATCGTGTATTACGCTGGCAGCGGACATAAGAAGATTATCCTGCAGATTAATCATCTGCGGCCAATCCTTTATATTAGGACCGAGTATCAGCTCCACGTTATTATCAGGATACATAATTCCGCTGTATACTCTGTTTTCATATATTTTGCTGTTGTATTCGTATATTGCATCAGATACAAAAGGCTGAAGCTCAGTTGCCGGCGTTAATATTCCGCCGTTTGCCGCAGTGGCCGCTATGGAGCGTGCGTCCATCAGTGCAACTGCAGCCAGCTGCCCGTCGCCGGGCTTGCTGCCTTCTCGGTTTGGGAAGTTCCTTGTATTGTGGCGGATAGAGAGCCCGCCGTTTCTCGGCACGTCGCCTGCGCCGAAGCATGGGCCGCAGAATGCTGTCTTTACAAGGCTTCCTGACTCAAACAATGTGTTGACAGCTCCTGATTTAACAAGAGCTGAATATATAGGCTGGCTTGAGGGGAATACTGACAGGGTAAATTCATCCACACCTATGGATTTGCCGTCAAGTACGGATGCAGCAAATTCAATATTTTCATACATTCCGCCGCTGCAGCCGCCGATAATTCCCTGCTGCACTAAAACGCCTTGATCATTCAAAAATGTTGAACTGTCGTATTTGAGATGCGCGCCTTTGTATCTTTCTTCAGCGTCTCTCTGCACTTTGTCGAATATCTCTTTGCGGTTTGCAATAACCTCTGCAACCGTATAGGTATTGCTTGGATGGAAGGGCAGCGCAATCATAGGCTCGATTTCGGATAAATCAATCTGAATCAGCTTATCATAGGCAACTACCTTTTCAAGCAGCATTTCTTTGTATGCTTCGCCGCGTCCGTGTATTTCGAGGTATTCCTTTACCTTTTTATCAGTAATCCATACAGAAGACAGGCACGTTGTTTCAGTTGTCATTACGTCTATGCCGAACCTGTAGTCCATAGAGAGGCCTTCTATACCATCGCCGAAGAACTCCAGAACACAGTTTTTTACGAATCCATTTTTGAAGGTAGCTCCGATCAATGCCAACGCGACATCCTGCGGGCCTACTCCGAATTTTGGCTTACCTGTAAGCTGAACGCCTACCACACTGCATCTAGGCGCATCCCATGTCTTTTTAAGCAGCTGCTTTACAAGCTCCGGGCCGCCTTCGCCCACACCCATGCAGCCCAGTGCGCCGTAGCGTGTATGGCTGTCACTTCCCAGTATCATTTTTCCGGGAGCGGCCATCATTTCACGCATATATTGGTGGATTACCGCCTGATGGGGGGGAACAAAAACGCCGCCGTATTTTTTTGCGGCTGATAGGCCGAATACGTGGTCGTCTTCGTTTATTGTTCCGCCGACTGCACACAATGAATTGTGGCAGCAAGTCAAAACATAGGGCAGGGGGAACGATTGAAGCCCGCTGGCACGTGCAGTTTGAATTATTCCAACAAAGGTTATATCGTGGGAAGCCATCGCGTCGAATGAAAGCATAAGGTGCTTGTCATTGTCTGATTTATTATGGCTGCTCATTATTTTCCATGCGAGTGTATTATCTCTGGCTGATTCATTAAGAGCTAAACCATCAGCAGGAGAGTAGTCATTGTTCAAGAGTGGCTGTCCGTCTATGCAGTATGTAAGTTGATCTATTAATTTTACGCTCATTATCCCATTTCCTCTATCCAGTTCATGCACCATTCATCCTTGCCCGAAAGCAGGTACGATGCATTGATTATTGCTTTTGTTTCTTTATTTACATGTACTATTCCTGTTGTAAGCCCCGCTGAAATCATCTGAGTTAAGAAAACCTCGTTAATTTTTGATTTTTCAGGCAGCCCGAAGGATATGTTTGATACACCGCCTGTTGTAAGGTATCCGTTATCCGTGCACCATCTGATGAATTCCAGCGTATTCAGCGCAGAGACTGTATTTGTAGAGATTGCCATTACGACGCCGTCAACCAACATTCTGTCTTTTTTTACGCCGTATTTTTCGCAGCAGTCTGTCAGCCTTTTGAGTCCTTCTTTTCTATCGTCAGCTGTTAGTTCAGCCTTTCCTGTGAAGGGCAGAAGGATTATTACTGCGCCATACTTTGCTGCCAGCTTTATCATGTCTTCCATTCTATCAGAGTCTGCACTGGCGGAGTTAATTATCGCTCGGCCGCAGTATGTGCGCAGCGCTTTTTCCATTACTTCTGTGTTTGGTGAATCAAAGCACAGCGGAGCAGGGCAGAAGACTGGAAGTTCTGATGCTATTTTTGCCATTATGTTTTTTTCATCCACTTTTGCCGCTGAAATATTAATGTCAACTATATCTGCGCCTGCCATGTCCTGCTCAATTGCCAGGTCAATAACAGGTTGAATATTTCCGGCTACTAAATCCACAGCCAAGGCTTTTTTGCTTGTTGGGTTTATTCTCTCTCCGATTGAAATAAACTTATCTGAATTTAATTTCACTGCTTTTGTGGGTGAAGAAACATACGTATCGGTGACCTTCTGGCGCTTTATTGGTGCCATAGGCCTTACGAACTCATTTAATAGCTTGATATGTTCCGGCAGTGTGCCGCAGCAGCCGCCAATAAGTGTTACCCCTGCCTCAATCAGATGTTTGCATTCTTCTGCGAATTCAGCAGGCCCCATCGGAAAAACAGTTTTCCCGTCAATAATTTTGGGCAGGCCGGCATTGGGCTTTGCAAAAAGCGGCAGGTTGGTGACTGTCGACATTTTCTTTATTACTTCTGCTATCTCAATTGGCCCAGTTGAGCAGTTCGCTCCTACTGCGTCAGCTCCTGCAGCTTCCAGTGCAATAGCAACGCATTCAGGGCTGTTGCCAGAGAGAGTCATTGAATTTGAGAAGGTCATAGATGCAATGATCGGCAGGTCGCAAAGCTCCCTAATCGCGATTACTGCGCATCTTGCTTCCTGCAGATCTATAAATGTTTCTAATATAAATAAATCAACATTTTCTCTAAGGCTGTATGATACCTGCTCCTTGAAAATATCAACCATTTCATCGAAAGATAAATCACCCATCGGAGAAAGGAATTTCCCTGTCGGGCCAAGCTCGCCTGCGACATAGGCATTTTCTTTTGCCGCCTGTTTGCTCAGGCTGCAGAGTGTCGTTGTTATCTTCTCTGCGTCCGTCAATCCGTGAGCTAAGAGCATCGGTGCAGTTGAGCCTAAAGTAGGCGTAAGAATAATTTCACTGCCGTTTTCAATGTATTCTGATTGCAGTGAAATAATGCTTTCCGGATTTTCCATTATAAATTTTTCAGGCACGTCAGAGCCGCTCATTCCCTTTGTGAGGGCGAGAGCCACGCCCGTGGAGCCGTCAAGCAGGCGGATATATTCCAGTGCCCATTCTCTAAATTCTTTTCTATTCATCTTAATCCTCACTAAGAATTATTATTAATATAGTCAATTATCCTTCTGACACAGGAAATTCTGCCGAAAGGTGGCATGATATAGAGCCCGTCGGCATACTGAAGGGATTTAACGGCGATTTCGCCGACAACATTGCAGCCGTATTCCTCCGCGGCGTTAGCATCAGTAATCTTAGAAAAGCCTTCAATTATGTCATTAGGTATATTAATATCCGGCACTTCATTGCTTAAAAACAAAGCGTTTTTGTATGTAACAGGCGGCATTATGCCTACATATAATTTTGCGTTGAATTTCTCTTTGAATTCCTTTACTCTTTCAATATCGCTTTCTGAAAAAATAGGCTGGGATAGAAATCCAGTTGCTCCGGCGTCGACTTTGCTCTGTGTTCTTTTTAAAACAGCGTCAAAATTCTTGGCTGCTAAATTAACAGCGCCATATATTTTGATAGGAGCATCGCAGAAAATCTCGTTGTTCATGTGCGAGACCAGCTGCATCAGATTGATTGAAGAAATATTAAAGACGCTCTTTATGTCATCCCGCCCGCCTGCCGCAACGGGGTCGCCTGTTACGCAGAGAAGGCTTCTTAATCCCAGCGCCCATCCGGCGAGGATATCAGACTGCATGGCTATTATATTTCTGTCCCTGCAGCACATATGAACTAATGTATTAAGCTTTGCCTTGCTCCTTATTTCAGATGAAATAATAAGCGGATTCATTCTTGTTCGTGCAAGAGGAGAGTCTGGGAGAGTCACCTGATCTATTCCGAGATCGCTGACTAAATGACACTTATTCAGCAGGCTGGGAAGCTTGCTTGTAGTAGGCGGCGAAAGCTCCACGAATATATCGACGTTGGTTTTTGCAATTTCCTTTGTATATTCATCCGCCTCTTCATATGCTGATTCTTCAACTTTATTCAAGCCTTTATTTTTATAGGAATCAACCAGAGCAAATATATGAGCCGGTGTAGTGCCGCAGCATCCACCGACAAAAGTAACGCCTGTTTTTATTACATCCAGCATTATCTGGACGAAATAGCCTTCGGCCTCATTGTATATCTGCCTGCCTTCGTATAGAGAAGGAAAGCTGGCGTTAGGCAATGCCGAAAGAGGTTTGCTTGTCAGCTTCACTGCCTTTTTAACATGAGACAGTATGTGAGCTGGGCCGCTGGCGCAGTTGAAGCCTATAGAGTCGCAGGGCAGGCTGTTGAATGCCTCGACGACGCTTTCAATGCCTAGTGCACTTTTTGTGAAACCGTCGGGACGAAAAGCAAACTGGCATATGATGTATGCGTCGCTTTTGCTGCGAAGGTATTCAACCGCTTTATCAAGAGGAGAAATATCAGACATTGTTTCGAAAACGAAAACTTCTGCGCCCTCATCTAAAAATATGTCTATAATTCTTTTATATTCTTCCAAAATTGCAGAGGAGTCTATATTTTCATTCTCATATGGGTTGAAGTTAACAGGGCCGATATCTGCGCAAGGAAAGCATAAATCAAATTGAGAAGCTGTATTTGCTGCTATCTTAAAGCCGCTTCTGATTATTTTTTCGCTTTCTGCTTCGTCCATATATTCATTAAACCGATTTGCTGAATATGTGTTTGTACGGAGTAGGTTTGCACCGGCCTCAGCGTATTGTTTATGTATTTTTTCAGTGCGTTCGGGGGAGCTAATGTTGGCTGCTTCACAGTTCTCCTCATTAAAAAGCAGCGAAAAATAGGTGCCGAAGGCACCATCAAAGAAAAGAACATTGTCTTTAGCAAGACTTCTTATTTTTTCCGCCGTTTTTGACATCCGTTTATTCCTTATCCCTGAAAAAATGCTTTAAATAAATATATATTAAAAGTGTTTATATGTCAATTATTAATGAGAAATATACATACAGATGTTAAATTATGCACAAGGCGTTCGAAAAACCAGAATCCAAAGTAATTATAGCAATTATATATAAATATAGGCTGCTTTAGCTTGTTTCTATGCCTGAATAATGCTAATATAATATTAATAGAAAAATGCTTAATGCGGGGGATAATTTGAACAGCACAGAAATTAATCAAATGACGAATGAAATACTAAAGGAACTATTTCATCAGATTATGAATATTCAGGAGAAGTTTGTTGACAGCTCTTCTGATATTAAATTGAGCAGAACAGAGATCCATATTATAGAAATAATAGGTGACTGCCCCGGCTCAATACTTACCGATATCGCGAGCAAAATGTATATTACCAAAGCAACGGCAAGCGTAAGCATAAATAGGCTGATAGCAAAAGGCCTGCTTAAAAGGATGCAGTTGGAAAATGATAAAAGAAAGCAAGGCCTTGCTCTGACTGACGAGGGAAGAAAATGCTATGATGCACATGGAGAATTCCACAATCAGCTTATTGAGGCACTGACCAGAGACTTCAATCTCAACGAAAGGCAGGAGCTCGTAAAAGGCCTTAAGCAGATGCTTGATTTTTTCAAGGAGTTTTATTGAGATGAGAATTAAAAACTAAGATTTGCTAAAAAATACTGGTAAATCAATAAAAAACGAATTATAATAGAGAAAAAGATAATAATATTCGTCTGTTGTGAAAGGGATTAGCTTAATGGAGAAAGTAAAAAGAAACGAGAGGGTCAGCGCAATTGTAGAAATGCTTTCTGACAATCCGAATAAGATTTTCACATTATCATATTTTTCTGACTTGTTCGGCTCCGCCAAATCCACGATTTCTGAAGATGTAGCCATAGCGCAGGATTCCATTGAAAAATACAGCCTGGGGAAAATAGAGACAGTACCTGGGGCAGCAGGCGGAGTGAAATACATCCCATACAAAAAAAATGACTGCAAAAAGTTCGTTGAGGAGATATGCTCTACTTTGAGAGACGGAGACAGAATCCTTCCCGGCGGCTTTCTTTATATGCTTGACGTTTTGTCCCATCCGGCAACCGTATCAAAAATGGGCGAAATGCTGGCAATGGAATTTTATAAAGCAAATCCCGATTTCGTGATGACTATTGAGACAAAGGGCATACCTGTGGCGCTGATGGCTGCAAAAAGCCTGAATATTCCGTTGCTAATAGCCAGAAGAGATGCTAAAATAAGTGACGGCTCGGCCGTTTCTATAAATTACGTAACCGGAACCACAGGAAGAATACAGACTATGTCGCTGCCCAAAAGAGCAGTAAGTAACGGACAGAGAGCCCTAATTATAGATGATTTCATGAAAGGCGGCGGCAGCGCGAAAGGCCTCGCCGACATGATGAAAGAATTTGCAATTAGCGTTGTGGGTGTGGGCGTAGTTATGGCGACAAAACATCCGGAAGTAAAGCGCGTGAAAGAATATAAATCCCTGATGGAGCTTGTAAACGTTGACGAAATAAACAGAGCGGTCGACGTAAGGCCATCTGAATGGGTATAAAGCAATTGAGGAGCATATGAAAGTAAAAGGTATAATATTAGCAGCGGGTAAGGGAACGAGAATGAAATCCGATATCCCGAAGGTATTGCATAGGGCAGCGGGCAGGACAATGGCTGAATGGGCTGTCAACTCCGCATTATCAGTGGATGAAAAACCAACTGTGGTTGTTGGCCATTCCAAGGAAGAAGTGATGCAGATACTTGAAGGTAAGGCGGATTTTGTATTCCAGTTGGAGCAAAAAGGCACTGGCCATGCTGTAATGATGGCAAAAGAAAATATAAAGGGCAGTGACTATACAGTCATAACATACGGCGATATGATACTGCTTAGAAAAGAAAGCATTGAAGGCCTTGTTGATTTGACGATCAATGAAAATCTTGACGCTGCAGTTTTAACTGCCTTTGCTGATGACCCAACCGGGCTTGGAAGAATAATAAACAATTCTGAAGGCTATGTAGAAAAAATAGTAGAGCATAGAGACGCAAATGAAGAGCAGCTAAAAATAAATGAGATAAATACCGGTGTGTTCTGCTTCAAATCGGATGCTTTGCTTGATGCACTTGGAAAAATTGGCTGCGACAATTCGCAGGGCGAGTATTACCTGACTGATGCGGTGGAAATAATCAATAAATCAGGCGGCAGAATAAAAAGCGCTCACTGCGATGCTTTGGAAGCATTGGGCACAAATGACAGGGCCCAGCTTGCACTTTCTGCTAAAGAACTCAGAAGAAGAATAAACAACGAGCACATGATAAACGGAGTAACCCTGATAGATCCTGACAATACATATATAGATGCGGATGTGAAAATAGGCAATGATACTATAATATATCCAGGGTGCGTAATTGAAGGGAAAACAGAAATCGGATCAGGGTGCGTAATATATGGCGCAACAAATATAAAAGACTCAAAGATTGCTGAGAATGTAACAATAAAGGCGTCTAACATATTGCATAGCAGCGTAGGAAGCGGAACGAATGTTGGCCCGAATGCGTACCTGCGCCCGAAATCAAAAATAGGGAAAAACTGCAAGATAGGCGATTTCGTTGAAATTAAAAATTCTGATATTGGGGACGATACAAAAATCTCACATCTCACCTATGTGGGAGATGCCGATATAGGGAAGGATGTAAACCTAGGCTGCGGTGTTGTGGTTGTAAACTATGACGGCAAAAACAAAAACCGCACTGTAGTAGAGGACAATGCTTTCGTAGGCTGCAATACCAATCTTGTATCCCCGGTGAGGGTAGGCAAGGGTGCCTATACTGCCGCTGGTTCAACTATTACTGAAGACGTGCCGGAAGGTGCGCTTGCAATTGCGAGAAGCAGACAGATCAATAAAGAAGACTGGAAAAAGAAATAAAATAAGCACAAAGGAGTGCAGGAGACATTAATTATGGGCAGAAATGGCGCAATAAAGCTATTCGATGTAGGTTCTAACACAAAATTAACAACTGAAATTGCTAAACTTTTGGAGATACCTGTCGGCCTTAATAAGGTTGAAAAGTTCAGTGACGGTGAAACATCTGTGCAGATATTAGAGACCGTTAGAGGATGCGACGTATTCCTTATACAGAGCACCAGCTGCCCGACAAATGACCACCTGATGGAACTGCTCATCATGATAGACGGAGCAAAAAGAGCCTCAGCCAGAAGAATAACGGCAGTAATACCGTATTTCGGATATGCTAGGCAGGACAGAAAGACCAGGGCAAGAGACCCGATTACAGCAAAGCTTGTAGCAAACCTTTTGACATCAGCCGGCGCGGACAGAGTGCTTACGATGGATTTGCATGCGCCGCAGATACAAGGATTTTTCGATATACCGACAGACAACCTTTTGGGTATGCCAATACTTATTGCTCATTACCTGCAAAGGCTATTTATAGGCGACGACCTAGTAATAGTAGGGCCTGATTTAGGATCAGTAAATAGGTCAAGGAACTTCGCAAGTACAGTAAACTGTCCGCTTGCAATAATCGAAAAAAGGCGCCCAAAGGCCAATCAATCAGAAGTAATGAATGTAATAGGCTCGGTTGAAGGCAAGAGAGTGCTGCTGGTTGACGACATGATAGACACAGCCGGAACAATAGTTAAGAGCGCGCAGGCGCTGAGGGAGCATGGAGCAACGGAAGTATATGCATGCTGCACGCATGGAGTGCTCTCAGGGGAAGCTGTTGATAAAATAAACGAATCATGCATTAAAGAGCTGGTAATGACAAACACAATTGAACTACCGGAGGAAAAGAACATAGATAAGATAAGGGTGCTCTCAGTTGCGCCAATGTTCGCAGAAGCCATTGAGAGAATATACGAAGATATGCCTGTTAGCTCACTATTTACAAAGGCGCCGACTAACATACGCCCGATAGGAGTACAGCAGTCTATAAATTTATAAGATTATTTTTTAGGAGGATATTATGCCATTAGTAAACACAAAAGAAATGCTGAACGCCGCGTATAAAGGCGGCTATGCAGTAGGAGCGTTCAACGTAAACAACATGGAAATGGTCCAGGGTATTGTTGAAGCTGCACAGGAACAGAAATCGCCATTAATTCTGCAGGTTTCTGCAGGAGCAAGAAAATATGCAGGTGCAGAGTACCTGACAGCTTTAGTTGACGCAGCTGTAAAGACATCGGATATTCCGATCGCTCTTCACCTTGACCACGGTGCGGACTTTGAAATATGCAAAGCCTGCGTAGACGGCGGATTCACATCAGTTATGATAGACGCTTCACACCACTCATTTGAGGAGAATATTGCTCTGACTAAGAAAGTCGTAGAGTATGCTCATCCAAAGGGAGTAACGGTTGAAGCTGAACTGGGACAACTCGCCGGCATAGAAGACGATGTAAATGTATCATCTGACGACGCCCACTATACTAACCCAGACCAAGTGGAAGAATTCGTAAAGAAAACTGGCTGTGACTCTCTTGCTATAGCAATAGGCACAAGCCACGGCGCATTCAAATTTACAGGGGAAGCCAAGCTGAGATACGACATATTGGAAGAAGTATCAAGAAGACTGCCGGAATTCCCTATAGTTCTGCACGGAGCTTCTTCAGTTGTGCCTGAATATGTTGCTGAAATCAATAAATTCGGCGGAGACATGAGCGGAGCTAAAGGCGTGCCTGAAGACATGCTGAGGAAGGCTGCTGAAATGGCAGTATGCAAGATAAACATTGACTCAGATATTAGGCTTGCTGTTACCGCTGCTGTAAGGCACTATCTGGCAGAAAACCCAAAGGATTTCGACCCGAGAAAGTACCTTGGATTTGCAAGACAGTATACAAAAGATATCGTTACTCACAAGATCATTAAAGTGCTTGGATCAAACGGAAAAGCATAAAAAAGCTATAAATTAGAATATAAATACCCGGAGAAAGAATATATTTCCCCGGGTATTTTATATTTTTAATCATAAAACTATTCTTAATTATTCTGATGTAATGATTTTTTCTCAAGTTTAAAAAAAATTCATAATTTACCCACAGAATCAACATAATTAAAAGCGATAATACTTTTGAACGAAACATCTAAGTTTCTTCATTCTTAATCTACCTCTTCCCCTCTTCTTGATAAACAAGAAGTTTGCCGAACAACGAGTTCGGCCTTTTTTTATTTAAAAACGAAGTTTCGATAGATTAACTTTAAATATTACATATTGGTAAAGTCGCAGCTTTGGGAAATTAGCTTGCATATTTCAATAAGATTTTTTTTGTCAGATTCGTCGAACCTCTTAACAATAGGGCTATCAATATCCAAAACAGCTGCTACTGCACCATTGACAAGTATAGGCACTACAATTTCAGAACGTGATTCCGCATCGCATGCTATATGCCCAGGGAACTCATGAACGTCGTCAACCAGCTGAACCTGCGCTGTCTGATAAGCGGTTCCGCATACGCCTTTCCCCATTTCAATCCTTATGCAGGCTGCCTTGCCCTGAAATGGTCCGAGAACCAGCTGGCCCTCCCTTGCTATATAGAATCCCACCCAGTTGATATGATCAAGGGCTTGATTAAGCAGGGCGGAGATATTGGCCATATTGGCGATGGAATCCCTTTCGCCATCCATAAGCATCTTTGCATATTCAAATATTTCAGCATACATCTCGTTTTTGTCAGCGCTTAGATTATCAGATATGTTAAACATATTTGCCTGCTTTCTAAATAAGTAATTTTATGTTTGAAAAGTGGTATGGCTATTCTATCATATTATAATATTACATTCAATAAAGCGATTATCCAATTAGCGCCAATAACAAACTAATTTCTTTTTGATTATTTAAAAATATGGTAAACTACTATCATATAGAAAAAGTAAACTGAGACGAATAAGAAAGGCAGATAAAAAATGAAGACATTGATAGTATACGGAAGTAAATATGGCTATACAGAAAGCTGCGCTGGCAAGCTAAAGGATATGATTAAGGGAGAGGTAACGGTTGCGAATGCTAAAGATAAAATCCGCAATGTGGAAGAATACGACAATGTCCTTATAGGTGGGTCAATATATATGACCATGCCTAATAAACATGTAAAAGCTTTTGCTCAGAAGAAGACAAAAGTGCTTCTCGGTAAAAAGGTTGGGCTTTTCCTGTGCTGCGGCGGTGTAGACAAGTTCGATGAATTCCTCGCAAAAACCTTCCCTGCTGAAATAATTGAAAGCGCGCATGCCAAGGAATGCTTCGGTGGCAAAATGAACAAAGAAAACATGAGCGGGTTCCACAAGAAAATAGTCGAGATGGTGGAGCAGGACAAAAGCCAGCCGCCCATGCAGTGTTTGGAGGAGAATATTGAAAAGCTTGCGGCGAAGTTCAATTTGTAATTGGACTAATGAGTCTATAAAGACATAGCATTAAGAAAAAGAGTGATTATGAAACCTATTAAAATAATATTCGCATTTGTAATATTTTACTTTGCAGCAACATCGGTAGGCAGTGTTATGACGCTGGCGGATAAGATAAGCGCAGGCAACATCTATATTGAGTATGCATTCTACGCAATGATTGCATTGCTTTTATTAATATTTGTTGTTTTTCCTCTGATAATGTATTCATTTACGCCATCTGTTGCCACGCTGACATTGGTGGGGGAGCGAAATGAACGCGCCGTCAGAAGATACAGAAGGCATCTTTTGAATACAATTGATGCTGAGAAAAAAGCTGCGCTAAAAAAAATCCCTGCAAAAGATATTGAGGCCAACTGCGAGTTTATGCTGCAGCACCTGCGCGATGTAACTATGGATAAACGAAAACTCGTAAGAAACACTGCGATGAAGCTGACAACAACAGTAATAATTTCACCTAATTCTTTCATTGACGGACTGGCTGTTATAATTGGAAATAGCCATATGATATATCAGCTATCCAAGGGAATAGGTGTCAGGTATTCATGGAAGGATATTATCAATTTTTATTTTAACACTTTTACCATTGCTTCAGTAACAGGAATAATACAAGAATTCGATGAGGAGATAGAGGAAATTATAACGTCCATTGCGCAGGAGTTTTCGGAATTCCTTGGCGCTGAATCGGGCCGATCAATAACGGAATCTGTACCCTTTGCAAATATACTATCAAAGGCTATGGTACCCATATTCGAGGCCGCAGGCAACTATGCCTATGTGGTATACAATGGCAACAAATTCCTGAGTACTGTTGTAAACCAGCTGAATGAGCATCCGCTGAAGCAAAGTCAGGTGAACAGGGCGGCCAGAAAGCTGGCAAGACGGGAAAAATACAAATACTTAGCTGAGATGACTGCAAAGATAAGCTGGAGCGGGCCCAGCAACATAATAAAGAAGGTATTTACAAAGAAGAAGAAAGATGCAGAATAGGTCAACTAGTAAAATACATAAAAAGAAAGGTGCATTAAGAAGTGGACATAAATAAAATATGGGGAGGCTGGAATGATGCTGAAAAGTTTTCGGGAGTATTTTCAGTCACGGATGAGAATGGCATAGTTTTTAAAAAGTGCACAGGGTTTAGAAACAGAGCAGAGGCGTTGCCTAATGACTATGACACAGCCTTTGGCATAGCTTCCGGCACGAAGCTGTTTACCGGTTTAGCGGCCTGCAAATTAATCGATGCCGGGAATCTCTCACCTGAAGATAAGCTATGGGATATACTTCCGTATGATTTAGGCAGAATAAATAGAGATGTAACGATATACCACTTGCTTACGCATACCTCTGGAATAGGTGACTATTTGGACGAGGAAGCGCCGAACTCCAGTAATCAAGAAGAAGAACTATGCAATAAATACCCTGTTTATTTGTGGGAAAAGCTTGAATACTATCTGCAAATGATTGCACCTCTGCCGCAAAAATTTGATCCAGGTGCGCGCTTTGGGTACTCAAATGCCGGGTTTATAATGCTTGGTCTCGCCATTGAGGCAGCAAGCGGAAAGACATACCAGCAATATGTTACAGATGAAATTATTAATCCCCTTGGACTTAAACATACCGGCTTCTACCGTATGGACTCACTTCCTAAAAATACTGCTCTTGGCTATACTGGTGAATCGAAAATGCATACTAATATATTCAGACTTCCGATTATAGGCGGGTCGGACGGCGGTCTTTTTACCTGCGCAGCGGATTTGGATACTTTGTGGCGCTCATTGTTTGCTGGGAAGATACTATCTGAAAAAATGCTCAGTAATTTTATCAAAGCGCAAGTGAAGATAAGAGAGGGCAGAAGCTATGGGCTTGGTGTATATAGATATGATAGCAGCGATACATACTACGCAGTGGGCGGCGACTTCGGTGTGGATTTCTTCACTGTCTACAATCCTAAGCATAAGCTAGTTTTTTCAGCTTTGGGTAACTCCGAAGTGGATACCTATCCTTTGCTAAATGCAATTTTTGCGGAAATGCAGTTGTAGAACAGATTAATTAATTTTTACATAAAATATTATATGATCATCCCGCCGTTAAAATAGCATTCAAATACCTTGATTCCTTCGTAAAATATTTCTTCATGTCCTGTAAACCAATCAAATTCTCCTATGTATTTACAATGATAGGTGTATTGATTAAACCTGAAGAGTAATGGGCCGCGCGGCAGCATTTCGCTGCATCCTGCGGTGAGCGCTGCTTTAAGCACGTCGCCCCGGAACATATCATTTAATGTTCTGCCGCGGTAATTCATTGCCCATACGGGATTTTCTTCAATCCAAAGAGCCTCTTCTCCGGAAAATGATTCGCCGCCAAGGTAAGTATCTATATACAAATAATTGCCTTTTTTATACGTCAGGTCGTGTGAATTGGGTCTGCATGATTCTTTATCCAAGGGTGCATTGGCTGCGTAAGTGTTTTTCTTTGCCTCGTAGAGAAAACCTTTTATGGACTCTTCCTCATATGGTACATATTTTTTTGCCTGTTGACAAAAATCCGTTTCAGGTCTGATAAGACGGTCTAAGCTAACTGAAAAAATATTGGATATTGAAATCAGGTTAGTTATGTCAGGAAGATTTGTGCCTGACTCCCACTTTGCTACGGCCTGTCTGGAAACACCTAATTTCTCAGCCAGTTCTTCCTGAGATAAATTATTCTCTTTCCTTAATGCTGGAAGGTTTCTGTAAAATTCCATATTCGCAGCTCCTTGATTATATTATAATTAAGTATATACAAGATACTTCAGATTTACCAGCACCTATTAAGTGCAGTTTTGTATATCAGTGGTTGCGTAATAACTAAAAGTCTAGTAAAAATACAATCGGTTCAAGAATAAAAATAATACCGCCAACAAAAAAAACGCACCTTGCGGTGCGTCTTTAGTTGGAGCCGCTAATCGGATTTGAAGACGGAGGCCGTCAGCCTTAATATGAATCAAGGGTCTGTTCTTAAATAGCAACAGTATCAAATCTGCTTTTGCTTTTACGCAGCCTTTATCAAATCGGTTCAAATATACAATCAATAACTCCAACAAAAAAACGCACCTTGTGGTGCGTCTTTAGTTGGAGCCGCTAATCGGATTTGAACCGATGACCCCATCCTTACCATGGATGTGCTCTACCTACTGAGCTATAGCGGCTTGATTTGATACGAAGGATATTATATGATATATTAATGAAAAATGCAATACAAAATTAAAAGCCGCTTTTTAGGCATATAAGAATTATATGTAAAAAAATAAATATTTGTTTGTCAGAATCTATTGACACGGGTGCGTCATTGTGCTAGTATTTATATATGTAATATAGGGGAGAGTCTAATTAATTATTACATTTGTGATTCTTTAAAAAAATTGAATATTATCTCCGGCACCATTTTTTTTAAGCAATGGTGGGGAAAAATGGGGAATTAGTGGAGATAAAAAACATACTGGTGGAGATGTATGGTATCTACAGGGTGATTTAGTGGATATTCCTGGGGCGACAAGCCTTACCGACAAAACGGAGCAGCGATATGATATTTGCGGGAACAAAAGAGTATAGCGTTGACGAAAAGGGCCGTGTTGTGCTGCCTCCGAAGTACAGGGATGACCTCGCCGGAGACATTATGATATTTAAAGATATCGTGTATAACTGCATCAGAGTGTACCCTTATTCAGAATATGAAAAATACATTGCGGAACTTGATAATGAAATATTATCTGACAGAAACGCAGAAATATTGTTAGACAGGGCGATCAGCAGAGCGGAAGCAGTTCAGCTTGATAAACAGGGCAGAATAATGATACCCCAGAAAATGAGAGATTCTGTAGGAATAGACAAGGAAGTCCTAGTAATTGGAAAAAGAACTCGCTTTGAAATATGGACACAGGCAGCATATGACGCAGAATTCAATGACGATAAAGAGGCTGTACGTGCATATGAAGACAGAATAAATACAAACAGAGAGATCAAGCTAAGAGGTTAAAGATGAGCGAAAACACCAGACATGTGCCCATAATGCCGAAAGAAGTGCTGGAAAGTATTATTACAGACCGTAACGGCGTATATGTGGATGCTACACTGGGCTTTGGCGGACACTCCGAACTGATACTTAATGAACTGTCAGCAAAGGGAAAGCTGATAGGAATAGACAGGGACAAAGAGGCAATTGAAGCCTCAGAACATAGACTTGAAAAGTACGGCGACCGTTTTCGTGCGATTCACGGAAACTATAAGGACATTGAGGGCTATTTAAGGGACGAGGGTATTAGAATGGTAGATGGAATTTTGGCCGACCTTGGCATTTCCAGCTACCAGATCGATACCCCCGATAGAGGGTTTTCATACAATAAAAATGCCCCAATTGACATGAGGATGAACCAACAGGACAAGCTGAGCGCATACGAAGTAGTCAACAACTATTCAGTGGAAGAACTCCAAAGGATAATAAGAATATACGGAGAAGAAAAATTCGCAAGACAGATTGCGCAGCAGATACAAAGACAACGCGAAAAGAAAGAAATTGAAACTACTTATGAGCTGGTGGAGATAATAAAAAGTGCCATACCTGCACCGGCAAGAAGAAAAGGAGGGAATCCCGCAAAAAGAACTTTTCAGGCTATCAGGATACATGTTAACGATGAACTTGAGGGATTAAGTGAGACGATAGAAGGAATGATACGATTATTAAAAAGCGGTGGGAGGCTTTGCGTAATCACATTCCACTCTCTTGAGGACAGGATAGTGAAACAGGTGATGAGGGAACTGGAAGACCCCTGCACATGCCCGAAGGATATACCTTATTGTGTGTGCGGAAAGATAAGCCTTGGGAGGGCTTATCCTAGAGGGGGAATTGTTCCGACAAATGAAGAGATGGAAAACAATTCAAGGTCCAAAAGTGCCAGACTGAGGGTTTTTATTAAGAATTAAGTAGTAATTAATATTATGGGAGTAAATATGATTATGAATAATGCAGCAAGAAGATTAGATGAAAGAGAATACACACAGCAGTACACATATCCTCAGAGGAAGACAAATCTGCGTGTATTGGAAAATAATCAGGAAAACAGAAATTTTAATGATAGCAGGACATACACAACTGTACACTATCATTCAAACAGCAATGCTTTTCTGAGCCAATTGATAACAACAGTTATTATACTGTTCCTTTTCGTATCATGCATAGGATTTTTGGCTATTCAGGCCCAGATAACTCAGGTTGAAAGAGATATAAGCAGACTTAACAGTGAAATATACGAACTAAGCACTGAAAATAATATGATGCAAAATATCATAACAAGTGCTACAAATATCGAAACAATCAGAGAAAATGCTGAGAAGCTGGGTATGGGAAAACCTGATGCTGAAGATGTGATATATATATCCGAATCCGAGCTTGGCGAGTACACAATGTCATCCGGAAGTCTCGGCAACTAGAATAAAAGAGGTGCATGCAAGTGTCGGTTAGAAGAGCGCACGAGGAGACCTCAAAAAGCGATGCCTTGGTTCGTAAAAGAATTGAGGTTCTCTTTGTTATATTCGCATTGCTCATTATCGCATTGATTGCACGTGCAGGATATTGGCAGATATATAAGGCGGACTGGCTGAAATCAAAAGCCCAGGATCAATGGACGAGGGAAATCAGGATATTAGCTGACAGGGGTGACATATTAGACAGACATGGCAACCCACTTGCGATATCAACAAGTTGTTATACAGTAGTTTTGCAGCCTGGCGTCATAAAAGAGCAGGCTGAAATATTAAATAAAGACAATACTGACCAGTATATAGATGCTCTGTGTGAGGATCTGGCGGCAGTATTAGGATTATCACCTGATGATGTTAAGGCATATGCCACAAAACAGCAGAATCAGGTGATTTTGATGCGCTATATTTCGGATAAGACAGCGGATGCTATCGAAGGAATGCAGTATTCATATACTGTGGAAAAGAGCGGCGTAACAGAGACGAAAACAATTTCTTATAACGGAATACTCATAAATTCGGATATGAAAAGAGAATATCCGATGGGTTCATTTCTCACTCAGGTTCTTGGCTTTATGGCCGTGGACGGAAACGGCCTTGAGGGCATAGAGGGGAGATTTGATAAATACCTAGCAGGCAAAAATGGCAAATTAACAGTTGAAACAGACAGGGAAGGCGTAAAAATTGGAGGCTCTCTTGAGGAAAGAGAAGAGCCGGTAAACGGGGATAATCTCCAGCTGACCATTGATGTTACGCTGCAGTCATTTGCGGAAAACGCTGTTGAGGCGTGCATGAATGAGTGGGACCCGGAAAGCGCGTCAATGATAGTAATGGACCCTGAGACCGGTGCAGTTCTCGCAATGGTTACAAAGCCTGACTATGACAATAATAATCCGCCCAGAAGCGACTATGAAATGCTGCGCAGCCTGACAGCAAATAAGAATGTATCCGGGCTTTACTCACCGGGAAGTGCATTCGAAATAATTACGGCAGCAGCGGCTATAGACACGGATTCTATAAATACAAATACATTCTTCAATTGTGAAGGTGAAAAAACAATTGACGGACAGAAGCTGAACTGTTCAACTGATGAAGCGCACGGAAGCATCAGCCTGAATCAAGCCTTTCTAAATAGCTGCTCAGTAGCATTTATGGAGATGGCAGAGGAAATGGGCGTTGACACATTCTATCGGTATATTGAAGGTTTCGGATTTGGCTCAAAAAGCGGTATTGAACTGTATAACGAATTAGCCGGGGAATTAACTCCCGAAAAATATGTACGCGATGTTGAACTTGCAAGGATAGGTTTTGGTGATTCCATTATGATTACGCCGCTTCAATATGCAGCAGCATTAAGCACTATTGCTAACGGCGGAGAAAGGATGAAGCCATATATCGCACAAAAAGTTATTTCAAATGAAGGCAAAGTGCTGAAAGAATACAGCCCCGAAAGTGAAGGAACAATCATAAGCGACTATACATCTGACACTATTCTGGAGTATCTATTCAACATTGTTGATAACGGGGCAGGCAGGTACTGCCAAGTGCCGGGATATGAAATAGGTGGGATTTCAGGCAATACAGCAAAATATGATGATGAAGGGTTAATAATTCACGATGCATATACGGCTTCCTTTGCGGCAGTAGCGCCAATAGGCGACCCGAAGCTGGTTGTTGTGCTTTTAGTAGATGAGCCAAAGGCTGGATCAAATTACGGATCAAAGGTGGCTGCGCCATATATAGGTGATTTCCTTGAGGAAGCGCTGCCATACCTAAATATCATGCCGGATAGCGCGACAAATGAAAACGGAACAAAAAAAGAAGTACCCAATGTTGTAAACATGACCTTGGAAGATGCTGTAAATAAAATTAAACAACAAGGTTTTGGTTGCATTATTGAAGGCTTTGATGGTAAAATAGTAACGCAAATTCCGGGAGCAGGAACAATGCTGGAAGCTGGAGACAATGTAGTTATACAGCTTGCGCAAGTTTCTGATGAGGGCGAAAGCTACCTCGTTGAAGTCCCGGATTTATTTGGGTTAAAGCCTACCGAGGCACTGAAGCTGCTTACTGAGAATAACCTGACTATGAGAATAGTGAGCAGCGGCAATGTAGTGTTGGAGCAATATCCGGATAAAGGCACAGAAGTTTTACGAGGCACTCAGATAGCTGTTGAATTTGATTATTACGAAGATGATGACGAAGAAACAGAAGACTAGGCCTCAAATAAGTTTTTAAATACTTTGGAGGTACTTCAATGTTACTAAGCAGACTGGCTGAGCGCATAGAATGCGAAAAGATTCATTACAGCGATACAGAGATCACCGGAATTGAGTTCGATTCCAGAAAAGTGCAGAAGGGCAATATATATATCTGCATTAACGGATTCAATGTTGACGGACATATATACGCGAAGCCTGCCGTTGAAAACGGCGCAGCGGCAATAATTGCAGAGAAAGTACTCGATGATGTTGATGCTCCGCAGCTGATAGTTGAAAACAGCCGCAGAGCTTTTGCAATCTGTGCCGCAGAGTGGTATTCAAACCCAGCTGACAGCCTGAAAGTAATAGGAATAACAGGAACAAACGGAAAAACCACAACATCCCACATGCTGAAAACGCTGCTGGAAGCTAATGGTATTAAAACGGCAGCCATAGGTACAATAGGTACATATATCGGCGATGAGATATACTCGCAGAAGCTAACTACGCCAGACCCTATGGAGCTGCAGAAGATATTTGCCTTAGCGAGGGATAACGAATGCAAAGTTGCAGTAATGGAAGTATCCGCTCATGCGCTTGAGCTTAACAAAGTAGACGGGATTTCTTTCTATGCTTCTGCCTTCACAAATCTATCACAGGATCACCTTGATGATTTTGAGATAATGGAGAACTACGAAAACGCGAAAAAGAAACTATTTACGGATATTTCGCATAGCGCGGTAATAAACATTGATGATAACGCTGCAGAAAGAATGATGGCTGACTATTCGGGTCAACTGGTGACATATAGCACGAAAGATGCTTCTGCTGATTTTTTCGCAAAGAATATCATACTCTCTGAAGAGGGATTTAGGTGCACATTCGCAGCCAAGGGCAAGGAAATGGATCTCGATATAAAAATTCCGGGATTGTTCAATGTATATAACCTGCTTGCTGCGTCAGCGCTTGCGAATTTAATCGGTCTGTCCCTTGACGAAATAAAGAATGCTGCAGAAAAGATAACAAACGTTGACGGCAGGATGGAAAAGGTTGATGTTGATGCTGATTTCCATGTATTTGTCGATTACGCACACTCATCCGACAGCCTTGAAAACCTGCTTGTGAATGTAAGGAAGTTCTGCGAAGGTTCGCTGATATGTGTGTTTGGCTGCGGCGGCGACAGGGATACATTAAAAAGGCCTATCATGGGCAGAATAGCTGGTGAAAACTCAGATTTTGCTATCATAACTTCGGATAATCCAAGAACGGAAGTACCAGACAGCATAATTGACATGATTGAGCCGGGCGTAAAAGAGGTTACTGAAAATTATATAAGAATAACAGACCGTAAAGCGGCAATTCATAAAGCTCTTGATATGGCTAAGGAAAAAGATATTGTGGTAATCGCAGGAAAAGGCCACGAAACTTATCAGGACGTAATGGGCGTTAAGCATCATTTTGATGACCGTGAAGTAGTAAGAGAGTATATGGATAGGTGAGGATAGAGAAATGCAAACAATTTTTTTGCCGGTAATTGCAGCTTTTGTGACGGCTTTGATTCTGGGTCCGCTTATAATACCAATGCTGCAGAAGCTGAAATTCGGGCAGACAATAAGGGATGACGGCCCGCAAAGCCACCTTTCCAAGCAGGGCACGCCGACAATGGGCGGACTGCTTATTATACTTTCTGTACTGGCCACATGTGCCATTTTTTTAAGGGAGTATGACCTGAAGATTTTGATGGGATTTGCCGCGTTTATTGGTTTCGGATTAATTGGATTTATAGATGATGCCATAATCATTAAGAAGAAGCAGTCTCTAGGCCTCAGAGCATGGCAGAAATTGACTCTGCAGATTCTGCTGGCAACGGCTATAGGCGTCTATATATATTTAAGCGCAGGCTCGAAAATACTGCTGCCATTTTCATCGGCTGAGTGGGATATTGGAATATGGATAATACCGCTTTCAGCTTTCATCCTTGTGGCAATGAGCAATTCAGTAAACTTAACTGACGGACTGGATGGACTGGCAACTAGCGTATCGCTTGTATATTTCGCTTTTTATGCAGTAGCTTTTGCAGCGGGACTGATTTTTGCTGAGAAGAATATAGTGATATTGGTGTCTTCATTAATAGGCGGAGGCCTCGGATTCCTCTTTTTCAATCGCTACCCTGCAAGGATATTTATGGGCGATACAGGGTCATTGGCTTTAGGCGGAATTGCGGCATATTTGGCGCTGGTTACAAGAACTGTATTTTGGATTCCAATAGTCGGCTTGATGTTTGTACTGTCATCAATCTCAGTAATAATTCAGGTATATCATTATAAAAGAACTAAAAAGAGAGTGTTCAAAATGGCCCCTCTTCACCACCATTTTGAGCAACTAGGATATCATGAAATAACAATAGTGGCGACATACATTATAATCAGCCTTATTCTTGCCATGGTAGGACTTATGGCGTTCAGGTAACAGAGGTAAATATGCATTCAGGAAAAAAGGTGCTGGTAGTTGGAGTAGCAAGAAGCGGCATTGGAGCTGCAAAGCTGCTTTATGAGCTGGGCGCTGAGGTAACAATAAATGATATAAAGCCTTTAGAAGAATTGAACTCTCAGCTTGTAGAGGTCTCTAACGGAATAAATATTAAGGTTGGCTGCAAGGCTGATGAATTAATTGCAGGTATGGATTTGGTGGTTGTAAGCCCGGGAATACCTGCAAGCCTTTCATTATTTAGTGAAGCTAAGGCCTTGGGAGTGCCTGTAATAGGTGAAGTTGAGCTGGCATATACTTTATGCAAAGGTAAAATTGCCGCAATCACCGGAACAAACGGCAAAACAACAACAACCGCTCTGACCGGAGCAGTCTTCAAAGAGTTCAGTGAGAATACCTTTATAGCCGGAAATATAGGCGAAGCGTTCTCAAATGTCGTTCTGAAAACCGATGATAAAAGTCTCACTGCGCTTGAAGTTAGCTCTTTTCAGCTGGAGACTATCGATAAATTCCATCCTAATGTGGCTGCAGTATTAAATATCACTGAGGACCATCTTGCAAGGCATGGCTCAATGACAGAATATATTAGGTGTAAGAAAAGGATATTTGAAAATCAAGGTAGAAATGATTTTCTGATTTTGAACTATGATGATCCGGCAACACGTGAAATGAGCAAAGATTGCAAATGCACAGTAATATACTTTAGCAAAGGCAGCTTGGAAGATAAATGCGCCTGCATAGAAAACAGCAAGGTTGTTATAAAAAGTGATACCGGATTTCAAGAAATATGCGATATCAGTGAAATACCCATACCTGGGCAGCATAACCTTGAAAATGTGCTGGCAGCTGCGGCGATATCGTATTTCATGGGTGTTGACTGTTTATCTATAAGAAAAGGCATATTGAATTTTAAGGCAGTTGAGCACAGGCTGGAATTCATTGCCGATAAAAACGGAATTAGATATGTAAATGATTCTAAAGGTACAAATACTGATGCGACAATCGTCGCTGTAAAGGCAATGGATGCGCCCACAATAATTATCCTAGGCGGCTATGACAAAGGCTCGGAGTTTGACTCACTAGTTGAGGCATTTACTGATAATATCAAGGGCGCTGTCATTATAGGCGAAACCAAAGAAAAAATAGTTTATTCTCTTGAAAAGAAGGGTTTCGACAATTATATAACAGCTGATGGATTTGAAGAGGCTGTGCATAAAGCAGGCGAGATGGCCGAGCAGGGATACACTGTGCTTCTGTCTCCTGCATGTGCAAGCTTTGATATGTTCAAGGATTTTGAGCAAAGAGGAAAAGTATTTAAAGAGATTGTAGGCAATATAAAGCAGGTTTTATGAAATAGAATCTGAAACGTAATAAATAACAAATTGGCAGGTTTTTATGGCTCTATACTAGGCGGAGCAAGGGAAAGATGACACTAACGGCAAGATGTACAAATAAATTTTTAAGGAGATTTGATGAATAAAGCCATACAGCATTCAAACCCTGACTATATAGTCGCTGTTGCTGTAATTGTTCTTGCACTTTTCGGAATAATTATGGTTTTTTCGGCTACTTATTATTCAGAGCAGGCTTCCGGAAACACAGGGGAAGAATACTTTTTTAGTCAGGTAATAGGTGTTATACTGGGTATTTTGGTTATGCTCATCTTATCCTATATTGATTATAGATTATTCAAGAATAAAATAATAGTATATGGATTGCTCATCTTTTCTATAGTTTTTCTGATAGTTGTGTATTTTACGCCCAAAATCAACGGCGCACACAGATGGATAGACCTAGGGCTGTTCTACTTTCAGCCTGCGGAGGTTGCTCGCTTTGCAATGATTGTCTTTACAGCTAAGACCTTGTCTGAATATGAAAATCTTGAAATAGCAAGGTCATGGAGGCTTAAAGAGGTGTTTAGCGGGCTTACACCATATTTTGTGGTACTGGTTGTAATATCAGGGCTTATAGTTTTTGAACCCAGCCTTACAATGACACTTATGCTTATCGGTGCTGTTTTTTGCATGCTGATAGCGGCAGGAATGAAGTGGAGACTGTTTTTTACAATGGGCACATTCGCAGCTATTGCAGGCGCTCTGGCAATTATATCAAAAAAGTGGAGGCTGGACAGGGTAATGATTTTTATGACTCCATGGGAAGACGCCACCGACGCAGGATATCAGCTGACCCAGTCATTATATGCCTTAGGTTCCGGCGGGCTCTTCGGAGTAGGGCTTGGCAACTCAAAGCAGAAATTATTATACTTGACATACGGCGACTCCGACTTTATATTATCTATTATCGGCGAAGAACTGGGATTTATTGGTGTTTCAATATTATTAATTGTATTTATAGTACTTATAGTCAGATGCTTTGTAATAGCACTTAATTCAAGAGACCTTTTTGCTACAATTTTGGCAGTGGGCATTGCATCAACAATAGCTATTCAGACAGTTTTAAATGTTGGTGTTGCTACCTGCTCAATCCCTCCGACCGGTGTGCCTTTGCCTTTTATAAGCTCGGGCAATACATCGCTTGTAATTTTTATGGCAGAAATGGGAATACTGTTAAATATATCGAGGCATACATCAGCAAGACAGCAGTAGAGTAAAATCGGGAGAAAATCTTGGCGAAACACTTAAAAAAAGACAATATTATTGACTTAGATGAGGCCAAACAAAAAATACTTCAAAACAGAGAGAATGCAGAAGCAAATGCAAAGCATTTTCGTAGTAAAAACTATAATGATGACGAAGTAAATTTGGGTGGCTATGATAAAAATGCCCCGATTTATAATAAACATTCAATTAACTACACACCTGAACCAGAAGAAGAAGAGATTCCTGATTTTAATTATGACAGGAACAGCAGATATGAAAGGCGCAAGCATGACGACAAATCGCCTCGCACGACAGGAGGTAAATACGCCGCTGAAGGCCCGACCATACCAAGAAATCTCCTCAACCTAATAATAGTAGTTGTAATGACTCTGATACTGGTTATAATCACTGCAAAGTTTTACAGCCATTACGTAGTTGAGGATATTAACGTAATCGGCAATCAGCAGGTAGCGTATTATGACCTTATGTGGCTTTGCGACGTGGAATATAAGCAGAGTATGCTCTCTATAAAGCCGGATAAAGTAATCGAAAGCATCGAAACAAAGCAGCCCATGATCAAAGTCGTGGATGTAAAAAAGATTTGGCCAAACATATTGGAGATATACGTTCAGGAGCGTCCTCCTGTTTGTTATATCGTTCTTAAGGGATCACAGAAATGCGCGCTGATAGGTGAAAACAACGTTTGCCTTGCAATACAGGACAGCTATCTGGAGGGCAAGCTGCCGAGAATATACGGGCTCGACATCGGTAATGCCGAACTTGGAGCTGAGATTACGGACGGCGAAAGCAGAAAATTGGAGTTATTGAAGAATCTCATTAGTGCTATGCTTATTACTGACTGCATAGAAGAGCTAGAAAGCATTAACATCAGCAATACAACCAATATTGTTATGACGAGTGTCCACGGCACAACAATTAAAATTGGCGATGAAAGCAATCTCGAAATAAAATTCTCAAATACAAAGACTATGCTGCTGCATCTTTTAAGTCAGAATAATACAGATGTTACAATGATAGTTACAGGCGATGGCAAAGTTTACACAGAATAGAGCTTATAATACAAAATCGCATACTATTTAAAATAATTTGACGTATTTTTTAAGAAAATATGTTTTTTTTATTTATTTTTGATGAATTATTTGATATTATATAGAAAGTATTGCTGGAAGATGATATCTTATAGGTTAGGCAAAACGGGAGGCATACGTGATTTTTGACAGGACAACTGCAGTAATTGACTTTGGAACATCAAAGATTTCAACGCTTATTGCAAAGAAAAAAGATTTCCAGGTTGAGTATTATGGCCTAGGCGTATGCGAGTATGCGGGATTCAGAAACGGAACATGGCTGGCTCCCGAAGACCTGGAAGAAAGCATATTTCTATCCAAAAAAGACGCTGAAAGCCAAAACGGCAGAAAAATTAGGCAGGTAAATGCGGTTATACCCGGCGAATGGTGCCTTACATGCTTTGTAAAGTCAGAAGTGATTACAGAAGACCTTGGCGGAAAAATAAGTGCGGCTGACATCGAAAATCTCATTAAGTCCGGAATAAGCCAGGTTGTGCTGCCGGAAGGCTATACAGTTATTAAGGCGCAGCCGGTTATTTATATGCTTGATGGACTAAGCAGAAGGCAAGACCCAGTAGGGCACCATGCACGCGCACTGGAAGCATATATTTCCTTTACTGCTGTTGATACTGTATTTATGCAGGATATATCGGACATTCTAGACAGGCTGGGTATCGGGGTTAACGAATTCATACCTTCTACAATATCAATGGCTCGATATGTAAGTAGTCATTCAAGTAAGAAAACGAATATAATAATAGACTCAGGCTATTACAGCACTGATATTATAATATGTGAAGAAGATAAAATTATTTCGCATAGAAATCTGGCAACAGGCGGATTCCATATAACTTCTGACTTGATGGTATATCTTGAGAAAGATATATATACAGCGGAGCTTATTAAAAGAAACAGCTCAGTGGGAATGGATTCACTTGGACTGAACAAAATAATGATGGATAAAGAAAATGGAAAAATCCAATTTCCGGTTGATAAGGCGCAGGATGTTATAACAAACCGGCTGAAAGAAATAATGTCTATAGTCGAAGGCGACGCCGAAAGAAACGGGGTAGAGATTAACAACAGGTGCGGCATCTACCTAACGGGCGGAGGAATAGCCAGAATGCAGGGCGCGAGAGGCATGTGCTCAAATATGATTGGAGAGAATATATCCATTCTTGAGCCATCAAGGCCGATTCAGGCGAATGTACAGTATACTTCATTATGCGCCGCAATGGATTATATATTGGACGAGAACAACAGAGGAATATCCCTCAAATCTTATAATAGTAGAAAAAGATAAATGCAGACGCATTTAACAGGAGGTAACATAAGTGCTGGAATTTGATGTTGATGTAGCACAATTTGCTCAGATAAAGGTTTTTGGTGTCGGCGGGGCCGGTAACAATGCATTGAACAGAATGATAGATGCCGGATTAAAAGGTGTTGAATTTATAGCTGTCAATACGGATAAACAGGCTCTTTTGATGTCTAAAGCGAACCAGAAAGTTCAGATAGGCGATCAGGTGACGAGAGGCCTTGGCGCAGGTGCAAACCCGGATGCTGGAAGACAGGCAGCTGAAGAAAGCAGAGAAGAGCTAATGCAGCATTTAAAGGGCGCAGACCTTGCTTTTATTGCTGCAGGAATGGGCGGCGGCACCGGAACAGGCGCAGCCCCGGTTATAGCTGAGCTTGCCAAGGAACTTGGAGTTTTGACCATTGCGGTCGTAACCAAGCCGTTTGCATTTGAAGGCAAACCAAGGCAAAACAACGCCGAAAGAGGCGTAAAGGAGCTTGAGCAGTTTGTGGATACTTTGGTTGTTATTCCGAATGACAGGCTTTTGAAAGTAGTCGGAAAAGGCACTTCACTGATGGAAGCATTCAAGGTATGCGATGATGTGCTTCGACAAGGTATACAGGGAATATCTGATTTGATTTCACAGCCGAGCTTAATTAACCTTGACTTTGCAGACGTTGAAGTCATTATGCGCGGCAAGGGCATAGCGCACATGGGAATAGGCGTGGCAACAGGCGAAGGAAGAAGCATAGAGGCCGCAAGACAGGCAATAGAGAGCCCGCTGCTTGAGACATCAATTGATGGCGCAAAATCAGTTCTTATCAATGTATCCGGTGATTCTTCACTTGGATTGATGGAAATTGAAGAGGCGGCTTCATTGATATCCCAGTCTGCAGACCCAGATGCGAATATCATATTCGGTGCCAGCATAGACGAGACTCTTAAGGGCGAGACTAGGATAACAGTAATAGCTACCGGCTTCACCAAGGCTGCACAGCAGGCAAGAAGCAGGCAGTTGTCGCCATCCAGAGAGGAATCTCAAAGAGCCGAAAGAGGATTCGAGCAGGCATTCGGGAACACAGCTAACAGGATAAACAGGCCCTCATACTTTGGAGAGGACGCGTCTGCGAGGGACAGAAACCCATCCTACGGAGGATCTTTTGACCCGCCAAGCTATGCGCCGAATGACAACCGCGCAGATGATGATGACCTGGATGTTCCGCCATTTTTACGCAGGAAAAGATAATGAATTTATAAGGGCCGCTGCGATTTGCCAGTGGCCTTTTCAAGTGCTATAATTATGCCGTAAGCAAGGGCGCTCTTAGCTAAATCCCAGCCTATAAAAGGCAGCGCGCCTAATGCTATTGCTTTTGGCAGAGATATCTCGACATTCATATAATAGTTTAATATCATATACATATAGGCAACACCAAATGTGTAAACTATAATCATGAATGCAGCTGAGCCTACAAGGAAGGCAGTGAAGCGTTTTTTAAACTTAGATGATGAATATATCGCAGAGAGTGCGTATGCGCCTGCTGCAAAGCCTAGCAGGAAGCCAAAGCTGGGCTTGAATACATAGGCTATGCCGCCGCCCTGGGAAAAGACAGGAACGCCGGTAAGGCCGAGAAGTATATAGGCAAGAATCGTAAGAAATGCTAGCTTCCTGTCTAGAACACAGGCGAGAACGACGACAACAGCTGTCTGCAGAGACAGCTCAATAGCCGTCATAGGTATCGGAACGCTTAATATTCCACTTACGCATAGGAACGCGACAAATATGCCGCTATATGCCAGATTTCTTGGCGAGAATGTTTTATTCATATATATATCACTTTCGTTAATTAGTTTAGAACATAATATAATGGTTATTGCGGGTTGTCAAATCGAAAAATTAGGAAGCTTAGAGGTAGATAATATGAAAAAAACAATAATGTTAATTGATGGCAATTCATTAATGTACAGAGCTTTTTTTGCAATGTCCCCGGTACTTACCGACAAGGGGATATATACAAATGCTGTCTACGGCTTTCTGAATATGCTTCTTAAAGCGACGCAGGACTATACTCCGACACATATTGCTGTCGCTTTTGATATGCACGAAAAAACATTCAGGAATGATATATACCCGGATTACAAAGGCAATAGGAGCGAAACGCCTGAAGAACTTCGCCCGCAGTTTGACATAATTAAGGATGTATTAAGGTCTATGCAGATTCATATCATAGAAACTCCGCGTTTTGAGGCAGACGACATACTCGGAACAATATCTAAAAGAGCGCAGAAAGATGGATATAAGGCGCTGCTTGTGACAGGAGACAGGGATATACTGCAGCTGGTAAACGACGATGTACACGTATATATGACTGTAAAGGGCATTAGTGATATTGAGATATTTGACGTGGATAAGGTACGTGAAAAATATTCACTTACGCCCATGCAGATAATAGATATGAAAGGCCTAATGGGGGATTCAAGTGACAACATACCCGGCGTAAAAGGAGTAGGCGAGAAAACAGCAATAAAGCTGCTTTCAGAATATGGCTCACTTGAAGGCGTGTATGAAAATATTGACAAGATAACAGGAAAGCTCAAAGAAAAACTGGAAAACGATAAGGAAATGGCGTATTTATCAAAAAAACTTGCAACCATCAAGACGGATATAGAGCTAGCAGTTGATATAAATAAATGTGTGCTGACAAGCTTTGAAGACACTGATGTAATTTCCAAACTTGAAGAGCTTAAGTTTGCATCCATTATTAAGAAAATTAGAACTTCCTACGGAGAAGAGGGAAAAACGGAAGGAAGCGTTGAAGAAATTCTGAAAATTGAAGATGCAGCTGCACTGAGAGAAATCAAAACTGAGTTAAAAGAGAAAAAGTCAATTTCGATATACAGAGACAGAGAATATATGTACATATCAGCGGGCAGGCGTGAATATCAGTTTTCACTCACTGTTGATTTGCTGGGCGGCGGATTTGAAATTGATACGGTTTTTTCTGAACTTGCAGAAATAATCAATTCAGCTGACGAAATATTAATATATAACTTGAAAGACTGGATTGCCTACCTTAAAAAAGCAGACATTAAATATTCAGATAAGGTATTTGACACTTTTCTTGCAGCATATGTACTTAGCCATAATATAAGCAGGGGCTATGATTATGTGATAGAAAGCAGGCTCTTTATTGATAAAAACACAGCCCCGGCTTTCAATATGTTCGCATTGGCGAAAAAACAGAAATCACTGATTGCTTCCAGAGACCTTGGCGAACTATACAACGAAATTGAATTGCCGCTGACTGAAATACTTTATGATATTGAACAGTGCGGATTCCGGGTTGATGTAAATGTGCTAAAAGATATTGACAAAAAGCTGATTAAGCAGATAGAAGAAGTTCAGGACAAGATTTTCATGTCCGCCGGAAGCGAATTCAACATCAATTCTCCCAAACAGCTGGGCGTTGTATTATTTGATCAGCTGGGGCTTGACGTGATAAAAAAGACCAAGACGGGCTATTCAACGGATTCATATGTGCTTGATAAGCTACACGACAGCCATGAAATCATACCACTGATTGCAGACTATAGAATGCTCACAAAGCTTAAAAGCACATATATAGATGGGATTATCCCTATAATTAGCAAGTCTGACGGCAAGCTGCACACGAAACTGCACCAGACAGGCGCAGTGACAGGCAGGCTTTCATCTACTGACCCGAACTTGCAGAACATACCCATAAAGACGGAGCAGGGAAGGGAAATACGCAAGGCATTTTTGCCGTCTTCAGATGATTACATTTTGGTAAGCGGGGACTATTCGCAGATTGAGCTGAGGGTGCTTGCGCATATAGCCAAAGAAAAGAATATGATAGAAGCTTTCAAGAATAATGTAGATATCCATGCAAATACCGCAGCCAAGGTAAACAAAGTCTCGGTTGATGAAGTGACAAGAAGCATGCGCTCATCAGCGAAAGCTGTCAATTTCGGAATAGTCTACGGTATCAGCGACTTTGGGCTTGCCAGGCAGCTGAATATTCCTACATCTCAGGCAGCTGATTTCATAAGTAAGTACTTTGAGGCTTTCCCCGGAATAAAGCAATACATGGAGGACACAATAGAGTTCGGGCGAAACAACGGCTTTGTAGAGACCTTGTATAAACGAAGGATATACCTTCCGGATTTGAAAGCGACAAACTACACGAGAAGGCAGGCCGCCGAGAGAATAGCGATGAACGCACCTATACAAGGCAGTGCGGCGGACATAATAAAGCTGGCAATGATAAAGGTGTTTAATGCGCTTAATAAAAATAAGCTGAAGTCAAAAATGATTCTTCAGGTTCACGACGAATTGATAATTGATACGCTTAAATCTGAGAGCAGGGAAGTAAACGCTATTCTAAAAAAAGAAATGGAGAACGTATGCACGCTGGATTGTCCTATTCAGGTAGACATTTCAGAGGGCAGTAACTGGTATGAAGCAAAATAAAATATATACAATAGGCTTAACGGGCGGCATAGCGACCGGAAAAAGCACGGTAACTGAAATATTGAAGCAGGCCGGCATAAAAGTTATTGACGCAGATTTAATATCCAAAGAAATCCTTGAGCCGTATAAGGAAGGCTGGTACGAAGTAGTAGCATATTTCGGCAATGACTTTGTAAATGATGATTTTACAATTAAGAGGAAAGCTTTAGCAGACAGGATATTTTCCAATCCAGATGATTTAATGAAAATTAACAGTCTGCTGCACCCCATAATAATCGAAAAGATAAGAGCGAAAGTTAATGAATATGAAAAGCAGGGAGTAAAGCTGGCATTTATAGACGCTCCGCTGCTTTTTGAAACCGGGCTTGAAAAGGACTATGATGAAGTCTGGCTGTTGGTATGCGGCATAGATGAGCAGATTAGGCGCGTCATGGTGCGCGACGGGCTGACATACGAGCAGGCGGAAAACATAATCAAAAACCAGATGTCCGACTCTGAAAAAAGAGCCAAGGCAAACAGGGTAATTGACACAAGTGACAGCCTGGAAAGCACAATAAGGCACGTAAAGACACTATTGGAGGAAATATTGGATGAAATTTAAATGGTTTATTCCGATTCTTATAATTATGCTGGTTTTCTCAGGATGCTCCAGCAACACCTTAAAGCCCGTTGCTCCGACAGCGACGCCAACACCGTTGATTGATGAGTGGCTGCGAGCAAACACAACAGTAACAGTATCCGTACCTAGTGTGATAGAAAGCACCAATCCTTTCTTCGTGACGAAAAAGGACGTACTGGATATTTACAATCTGATATATGAGCCGCTTGTAAAGCTCGATGAATCCAACGAGCCTACGCCATACCTTGCGAAATCCTGGATATCAGACGAGGAAGGCAAAACTTGGACATTTATACTTCGTGACGGTGTCTATTGGCAGGGCACCAACAGAGAGATCAATGCTCAGGATGTCATATTTACTCTTGATATGATGAAAGAAATACGTGAGCAGTCCATTCACTGCAAAGTGATGGGATATTTAAGGAGCTGGCGCAGAGTTGACGACAGGACATTTGAAATAACAACCTATGAACCTTTCTACGGGTTTCTTATGGGTATGGACTTTCCCATCCTGCCCTATGACGCCGGGTTTACCAGCGGAGTTTCGCAGCCGTCTATACCAATAGGTACAGGGCCGTTCTATGTAACTGATTTCAGGCCCGGCATAAGAATAGAACTGCAGGCAAATGAAAAATGGTGGAAGACACTGCCGGAAGTAACAACTATTGTTGGAGAAATATATGATGACCCATCCCTCGCGCTGTCTGCGCTGACTCTGGGCCAGATAGACTTGCTTGCGACCGATGACCTCGCTGTGACGCAGATAAGAGAAGACGGAGCAGCCAACGCCTTTGAATACACAACAAATTACTATGAATTCTTAATACCGAATATGGACGGAAACATCGCCCTTAGGGACAAAAAGGTGCGGCAGGCTATTGCTTTGGGCTTAAACAGGCAGGAAATAATATCAAATGTATATGTTAACCACGCAATTATAACAGAAGCACCCATACAGCCATCCTCATGGCTTTATGTGGGGACTGTTAACGGATATGAGCAGGATATCGAGGAGGCAAAAAGGCTGCTGACACTGGCAGGATGGAAAAAGGAAAACCCGGAGGATCAATATTTTAATATATCACCGGATGGGATACACACTGATTTTACACTGGATCTTCTTACTAATAGTTCTGAATTTAATTCATTAAGATATGAATCCGCAGTTATTATCTCGAAACAACTGGCTGATATAGGAATAAAGGTAAATATCAGAACAGTTGAGTGGGATACATTTAATAACAGAATAAGCGAAGGGTACTACGACCTTCTGCTTGCCGGATGGTATGTGGATGAAATACCGGACTATAGAAAGCTATATACATTGGACGGCGACTATAATTTATCCGGATACAGCAGTGATGAGATGGATACAATTCTGGACGAAATAATGCAGCAGTCCACAAGAGACGGGCTGAAAGCCAGCTTTAGAAAGTTCCAGACGCTGCTCGTAGAAGATGTTCCTGTTATCAGTCTTTACTTCAGGACAAATACGCTGCTTACGAGGGCCGGCATAGTAAATGTAACGGATATTAAGGATGCAAATGCCTACAACTCAATAGCGGACTGGAACCTTTTAGAATGACACTTTCTGTCGTTTCAAAGACATGTTTATTTTCCCGAATAAGGGGTATATTATACATATATAAAGCATACGCAAAGAGCGTAGCAATTCAAAAAAGAAGCGACAATAACAAAGGAGGTTCTCATGAGGATTAACATTTCTGGCAAACACATGGATGTGACGGATGCGCTTAAAGAACTGATAGAGAAAAAGATAAAGAAATTAGATAAGTTCTTTGACGAGGACACAGACGTGAAGGTTGTATTATCCGTAGAGAAAGACCGCAATATTATGGAAGCGACAATACATCATGAAGGTCTTATAATAAGATCAGAAGACCATACACGTGACATGTACACAACTGTGGACAAAGTGGTAAGGAAACTTGAAAAGCAGCTCTTAAGCCACAAATCCAAGCTTGCCGCAAGATTCAAAAATGGAGCATTCAAAGAAGATGAAAAATATTCGGACTTAGAGGCTGAGATGGCTCAGGAAGTAGTAAAAAGAAAGAGCTTTCCTATTAAGCCGATGAGTGTAGACGAGGCAATTATGCAGATGAATCTGCTGGCTCACTCATTCTTCGTATTTGTAAATGATGAGACGGATAAAGTGAATGTAATATACATAAGGGTTGACGGGCAGATAGGCCTGCTGGAGCCTGAATATAATAAATAAACTATAAAATAAATTATATAGCAAAAGCGCTCATTGAGCGCTTTTGGTTTATATCCATATAATATTGACAATCAATTAAATATTAATTATTCTTTAATTGTAAAGGAAATAAGTATGATAATAGTCAGTGGAAGACAGATAGATGAAAAAGATATAAGAAGGCTTTGGGATGATTCATTTGATGAAGACAGCGAAAGCTGGCGCAATTGGTACTTCAGCAATGTATACAAAGCTGAGAATTTAGTATGCGCGAAAAAAGATAAAAAGCTGGTATCAATGGTGCACATGAACCCGTATCGCATCATGATGCGAGGCGCAGCGATTAATGCATTTGCGATGGCAGGGGTTGCGACAGAAAAAGAGCACAGGGGAAAAGGGTACGCAGGCAACCTAATAAAATATTCACTGCAAAGAGCTTACGAAATGGGATATGACTTCAGTTTTCTCTACCCATTTAAGTACGAATTCTACGAAACATTTGGCTATATGCTTAGCTACTATAAATATAAATATGAGCAGAGGCAGGAAGATAAAGAGGCGCATTATAATTTCTCAGTAAGTGATAAATACACCGCCAAGGCACTTGCCGGCATTTATATGAGATATACATCGAGGAAAAACGGATTTGTAATAAGAGACAGCAGCTACTACAGCTCACACATAGAGGAGCTCTTGTGCGATGGCGGCAGAATATTCACATTTTCTCTAAATGGCACTGCAGGATATTTTGCTATTAATAAAGATGAGAGTTTAGTAACTGAAATTGTATATGAAGGCAATATGAATGATGCTTTTCGTGCAATAGCAAAATGGAACGAGGGCGGGCTGGCCTTCGAGAACCTCAGCGATACCGACGGGATTGTATTGCTAAGAGAAAAGCACTGTATGGCAAGGGTGGTATCTCTGAAGGGCATATTCAGTAAAATTGAAATGAAAGATGTAGATATTAAAATCAGAATAACTGATGATATTATCTTAGAAAATAATGGCGTTTGGCATATACAATCAGCAAATAAAACCGCAAGTATAGCCAGAACGAATGATAAAGAAGATTTTTCTATGGATATATCGCAGCTGGCACCTATCATAACTGGAATAAAAATAACCGATAATGAAGAGCTGTCGAATCTTCAGCGTATTCTCTTTGCGGATACGGAGCCTTTCATTTTTGAAGTATGCTAAAGAGCTAAAGCAAAACCGTTGCATTTTATATTAAATAGGAGTATATTATATGAATATAGTAATACGGTAATTATCTGATATTGTAAAATAATAAAGTTTATATAAAGAGGATATTATGGATTTTAGCATTGAGCCTGAGATGATGGAGATTCCTTTATTTGGTGGGATTGAAGTATCTGAGACGTTGGTCAGCGCGGTTTTAGCATCATTTTTAATTATTATTTTCGCAGCAATTGTAAGGATTTTTTTCATACCTAAATTTAAGATTATTCCGAGCAGGTTTCAGCTGCTTCTTGAGATGTCTGTTGATGCCATCTATTCATATACTTCATCTAAAGTCGGCCAGTGGGCCAGCAAAACACTTTCACCCTATATGTTTACAGTTGCACTGATAATAATTGTTAACGGCATTTTTGAGCTTTTCGGAATGAGGGCTGCAATGACTGACATTAACTTCACTCTAGCGCTTTCTCTAATTACATTTGTTTTAATACAGGTATACTCAATTAAGAAAAAAGGAATTCTTAAAAGACTTAAGTCAGTTTTTGAGCCGGTTTTTTTGCTAGCGCCTATCAATATAGTGACAAGCATTGCTGTTCCTGTCTCGTTATCCTGTCGAATGTTCGGCAATATTTTAGGCGGAATGATTGTAATGGAGCTATTGTATTCTGTTGCAATCCTTAAGTGGGCTATTCCGGGCGTGCTGGCAATATACTTTACTGTGTTCCATACACTTATGCAGGCATTTATATTTATTACTCTTTCGTTGACGTTTATCAATGAAGGGCTGGAGTAAAACATACTTTGTTTATAAAATTAATTTACATAAAAAGGAGATAACAAAATGGATACTGGATTAATCGCAATAGCTGCAGGTATAGCAGTTTTCACGGCGGTAGGCGCAGGCGTTGGCATGGGCTTTGCGACAGGAAAGATAGCAGAGGCTATCTCAAGACAGCCGGAAGCGTCGGGCAAAATAATGACTGCGATGTTCATAGGCTTCGGTCTTGCTGAATCTACTGCTATTTACGGCTTCGTTATAGCAATTATGCTTTTCGCTAAGGTATAAAAGGCAAAAGAACCGGGAGGAAATTGAAATGCCATTAGGATTAGATTTTTTAACGCTAGGAGCTCATATTCTTAATATCTTAGTTCTATTTTTAGTGCTCAGACTTTTGCTCTATAAGCCCATAAAGAAATTTATCGAAAACAGGGCAAACAGCTATACACAGAGAGAAGAAGATGTAGCAAATGCGGAAAAGAAGGCACAGGAACTGAAGGCGAAATACGAAAGTCAGCTGAAAGCTGCTGAGAATGAGGCTGAAACCTTGGTGCTGGATTCCAGGAAGGACGCAAACAAGAGAGCAGACGAAATAATTCATCAGGCAAGAGAACAGGCTGATGAAATGCTGGAGCTTGCAAGAAAAGAGATTAAGGAAGAGAGAGCCAATGCACAGGTAGCCATGAGAGAAGAAGTGGCTGACCTTGCTATAGGCATTGCAGGACGTGTGCTTGAAAGGGAAGTAAGCGCAGAGGACAACAAGCGCATTATTGACACATTCCTTAACAAAAAGCGAATAGGATAGGAAGGTTAATCAAATGGAAGGGCTATTAATTAGCGCTTTTAGGCTGGATGAAGAAACAGTAAAAAAGCTGGAGAAGAAATTTTCAAAAGAGATTGGAGAAGAGGTCAAATTCAGACAAGAAATTGACCATACTTTGATTGGCGGATTTATAGTAAGTATCAGACATCACCGATATGATTATTCGCTTAAAGACAAGCTTAATGATATGAAGCAGTTTCTGCTTGAGGGTTAAGGTGTATATCCACTATGGCATAGAAAGGCACTAATAATATATGGATATGTATATAGAATCAATAAGTGAACTTAAAAAACAGGTAAGTTCATTTGATCATACAGTCGGAATGAGAAGAGAAGGTACCGTATTAAAGGCCGGTGACGGAATTGTGCAGATATCCGGGCTCTTGGAATGCAAATACGGCGAGCTGCTTGAATTCGAAAATGGCGAGTTCGGAATAGCTTTCAATATGGAGGAAGAGACAGTGGGCGCAGTTCTTCTGTCGAATTCAGCCGAAATAGCAGAAGGCGAAAAGGTGCTGGGCAGCGAAAAAGTTGTAGAGGTTCCTGTCGGCGATGAGCTTTTGGGCAGAGTGGTCAATCCCTTGGGACAGCCGCTTGATAATGAAGGAAGAATAAAGACAAAGCATTTTCGTACAATTGAATACCCGGCGCCTAGGATAATGGACAGGCATCCTGTAAATGTGCCGATGAGTACGGGGCTTATGGCGATAGACTCAATGATACCGATAGGAAGAGGCCAGCGTGAGCTGATAATCGGCGACAGGCAAACGGGAAAAACTGCTATCGCAATTGACACAATAATAAACCAAAAACATAATGATGTAATATGCGTTTATGTAGCCATCGGCCAGAAGGCTTCATCCATCGCGCAGATAATCAGCGTATTGGAAGAAAACGGAGCGATGGACTACACAACAGTTGTCGTGGCAACGGCCAGCGACTCCGCGCCGATGCAGTATATTGCGCCGTATGCGGGCTGTGCGATGGCGGAGGACTTCATGTACAGGGGCAGAGATGTGCTAATTGTATATGATGACCTTTCAAAGCACGCTGTAGCGTATAGAACCATGTCACTGCTTTTAAGGAGGCCACCAGGGCGCGAAGCGTACCCGGGTGATGTATTCTATCTGCACTCCAGATTGCTGGAGAGGGCTGCCAGACTATCTGAGGCCAGAGGAGGCGGATCAATGACCGCGCTTCCAATAGTTGAAACCATGGCAGGAGATATATCTGCATATATACCCACAAATGTAATTTCAATTACTGATGGACAGATTTTCCTTGAGTCGGAGCTTTTCTTTGCCGGTGTGCGGCCCGCGGTAAACGTTGGTCTATCCGTATCCCGTGTGGGCGGAGCTGCGCAGAAAAAGGCGATGAAGAAGGTATCCGGAACATTGCGCATGGAGCTTGCACAATATAGGGAGATGGTAGTATTTGCGCAGTTCTCATCGGAGCTTGATAAAGCTACTCAGAAGCTTTTGGCAAGCGGTGAGAGACTGACGGAGATGCTTAAGCAGCCGCAGTTTACTCCGTTCCCGTTTGAAGAGCAGGTACTTTTGCTTTATGTTGTAAAAAGAGATGTAATACTTTCAGTCCCAGTTAAAAGAATGGGTGAATTCAAGAAAGAGTTCATGGAATTTATAAAGGTTCATTACCGTGAACTTCTAAGAAAGATACAGAAATCCGGCGAAATAACAGACGATGATAAAAAGCTAGCCGATGAAGCACTAAAAGTATTTATGAAGACATTTATGCCGGAAGAAAATGAAGATGCGCAGAAAGCCGACGATACTCCGGATGATACAGCACTGGAGGATGAAGCAGAATCAGCTGAAGCAAATAAGAAAGAACCAGCGGAGCTAGAGGAAGCGGGCAAATAGGATGAATATTACTGAGATAAAAGGCAGAATAGCATCTATTGAACAAACACGGAAAATAACAAAAGCCATGTATCTGATATCTTCTGTAAAGATGCGCAAAGCGCTGTCTAAGCTTGAAAAAAACGCAACATACCTAGACAGGCTTCGCATGACAATCAAGGATATCCTATTGCACAGCGGCGATATCGATCATCCGTTTATTAAGGACTGCACCGGCAACAGAACAGCATTTATTGTAATTGCAGGCGATAAAGGCCTTGCAGGGCCATTCAATAACAATGTTCTTAACATGGCGATAAAGCACATGGAAGGCTGCGAGGAAAGATTCCTTTTTACAATAGGACATATGGCAACAAGCTTCTTCAATAGAAAAAATTACATGGTTGATATTGAATTCCTGCACACAGCGCAGAATCCGGAGCTGTATCACGCACGGCAGATATCGGAAGTATTAATCGACCTGTTTACGCAGGGGCACGTTGACAGAATTGAAATAATCTATACACACCTTATTTCTACACTTTCGCAGGAACCAAGGGCGATTACATTGCTTCCTATGGACCTTGATTTTTTTGTTGACGTTAAAGAAGACAGCAATTTCGGCGGAACATTCCAGTATGACCCTTCGCCAAAAAGCGTATTTGATACCCTTGTGCCGCAGTATCTGATCGGAGTAATATATTCTGTGCTGGTTCAGTCGTATGCTAGCGAGCAGTGCAGCAGGATGGCGGCTATGGACAGCGCTACGCAGAACGCTGACGATATTATTAAGGATTTAAGGCTGAAATTCTCCCGTGCTAGGCAGGCGGCAGTAACAAATGAAATGCTGGAAGTGGCAAATGCCACAAACGCAGTATTAGACTTATAAAGAGGCAGTAAATGAAAACAAAGAATGAAAATATAGGATACCTGACACAGATAATAGGCCCGGTGCTGGATGTTGCATTCAAAGAGTCGACACCGCCGATTCATAATAAATTAGTAGTTGCCGATATAGACAAAGAAGTAGCCATGGAGGTCGCACATCATTTGGGAAACGGCATTGTAAGATGCATTTCTATGGAAGCGACAGAAGGCCTTTCACGAGGTCTGCGAGTATATGACAAAGGCTCACCCATAAAAGTGCCGGTGGGCAGAGGCACGCTTGGCAGGGCAATGGACGTGCTGGGCAAGCCCATAGACGGGAAAGGCGAAATAACCGGTGACGATCTGTGGGAAATACATAGAATAGCACCGGAATTCAGCGAGCAGAAGACTGCAACTACTGTATTTGAAACTGGAATAAAAGTAATAGATCTTCTGATGCCTTATGCAAAGGGCGGAAAGATTGGCCTTTTCGGCGGAGCAGGCGTAGGCAAGACCATATTGATTATGGAGATGATACATAATATCGCCACCGAACACGGCGGATTATCCGTATTTACAGGCGTTGGCGAAAGAAGCCGCGAAGGAAACGACATGCTGGAAGACATGACGAAATCCGGCGTACTTGAAAAGACAGCACTTGCATTCGGACAGATGAATGAACCGCCGGGATCACGCATGAGGGTAGCACTTACAGGTTTGACCCTTGCTGAATATTTCAGAGACAGCGAAAAGCAGGATGTTCTTTTATTTATAGACAATATTTTCAGGTATGTTCAGGCTGGCAGTGAGGTATCTGCTCTTTTAGGGCGCTCGCCATCTGCTGTTGGATACCAGCCGACTCTGGCAAATGAAGTAGGCGACCTGGAGGAAAGAATAACATCGACAAGCCAGGGCTCAATTACTTCTGTTCAGGCTATTTATGTGCCGGCGGATGACCTGACAGACCCAGCTCCTGCATCAATATTTGCGCACCTTGACGCTACGACCGTACTTTCCAGAAGAGTTGTTGAGATGGGAATATATCCTGCTGTTGACCCTCTGGAATCAACCAGCAGAATATTGGAGCCCTACATCGTAGGGCAGGACCACTACGACACGGCAAGAAGAGTGCAGGAAACTCTGCAGAGGCACAAGGAACTTCAGGACATCATAGCCATACTGGGAATGGATGAACTGAGCGAAGAAGACAGAATGACGGTGTACCGCGCAAGAAAGATACAAAGATTCCTGTCACAGCCTATGTTTGCCGCAGAAGTATTTACAGGCACTCCGGGTAAATACGTAACATTGAAGGACAACATCGCCTCCTTCAAGGCAATAATTGACGGCGAAGTGGACGACCTTCCTGAATCGGCATTCTATATGGTAGGAAATCTGGACGATGCAAAGGAGAAGGCGGCGAAACTGCGATGAAAGCATTCCATCTGGAAATAATAACTCCTGAAAGAATATTCTTTTCCGGCGAGGTTGAGGAATTGATAATCACTACCCCTGACGGGCAAAGGGGTGTTTTGCCGAGCCATACGCCCATGATAATTGCTGTGGATGTTGGCGAAATAAAAATTAAGCAGGCAGAAAAATTCAAGTCCTGTTTTTCTGCAGAAGGCTTCCTTGAGATCCGCCCGGACAAAGTTGTACTCGTAGCGCAGGTCGTTGAGTGGCCCGAGGAAATCGATATCCGCCGTGCGCAGGAGGCAAAAAGGCGCGGCGAAGAGCAATTGCGGCAAAAACAGTCACTGCAGGAATATCACACAACTATGTCATCGCTGGCAAGGGCAATGGCTAGGCTGAAAATAAAGAAAAGTATGAACATTGATTGATACTGTTACAGTAATAATTAACGTATATTTAGTATAATTATTTTAAATATTAATCTGTTGCCATAAAAAAGTTGATATATCTATTTAATTTGTATATAATAAATTGGACATATGAGTAAAGGAGCACTATTAATGATTTGCATAGGCAGCGATCATGCAGCTTTTGAGCTGAAAAATCATCTTAGAGACTACTTAATAAATAAGGGCTATGAGGTAAAAGATATTGGAGTTGATTCTCCAATTTCGGTTAATTACCCCAAATATGCAGAAAAAGTTGCGCGTGAAGTTGCCTCCGGCAGCTGCCAGTACGGCATCACTCTCTGCGGAACGGGAATTGGCGCATCAATGGCGGCCTCAAGAGTGAAGGGAATAAGGTGCGCTCTTTGCACGAACACATTCATGGCCAGGCTTGCAAGGCAGCACAATGATGCCAATGTACTTGCTCTGGGCGGCCGCGTATTAGGAAACGGACTGGCGGAGGAAATGGTGGATGTATTTTTAAATACTGAGTTTGAAGGCGGCAGGCACGCTGTGCGCGTGGCTATGCTGGACGATATAAAAGATTAAAATAGAAAGAAGAAAGGCGAGCAAAAATGGGCAAACTTCACGTAATGGATCATCCCCTAATTCAACACAAGCTAACACTGATAAGAGATAAGGAAACCGGACCTAAGGAATTCAGAGAATTATTGGACGAAGTAGCCACACTGATGGGCTATGAAGTTACCCGTGATCTGCCTCTTACGGAGGTGGATATTGAGACTCCCGTTTCAAGAACAAAATCAAAAGTTATTGCTGGCAAGAAGCTGGGCATTGTTCCTGTATTAAGGGCTGGGCTTGGCATGGTGGACGGCCTTTTGAAGCTGGTTCCTGCTGCAAGAGTTGGGCATGTAGGACTGTACAGAGACCCAGAGACTCTAAACCCTGTTGAGTATTACTGCAAGCTTCCTGCGGATGTATTTGAAAGGCAGCTGATAGTAGTTGATCCGATGCTGGCAACCGGCGGCAGCGCATCTGCGGCAATTGGATTTCTAAAAGAATATGGATGTACATCTATAAAATTAATGTGCCTTATCGCGGCACCTGAAGGAATTGAAAGAATACAAAAGGATCATCCTGATGTCGATATTTATGTCAGCGCAGTGGATGAAAAGCTGAATGACCATGGATATATAGTCCCGGGCCTTGGCGACGCTGGCGACAGATTGTACGGTACAAAGTAGAGAGAGGATTTGCAATGTCAAACAGTGCATTGATAAAAAAAGTAAAAGATGCAGAAAAAAAAGCTGCGGACATGCGAGTAAAGGCGATGGAAGACAGCCGTTTGGAAATCCGCAAAGCTGAAGAAGAAACATCAAAAGAAAAGGAGCAGACACTGAAAGATGCCAGAGCGGCATCAAGGGCTGCTCTTAAAAAAGTGCAGGAAGAAGCAAAAACTGAATCTGCAGTTATTAGGGATAAAGAAATAGAAAAAAATAATGAACTAAAAGAGCAGGTAAAATCAAAGCTTCCTCAGGCAGTTAAATTCATAATAGACAATGCGAGAGAAGGAATGAATTAATGGCAATAGTACCTTTAAAGAAAGTTACTCTTCTTGCACTGAACAGAGAAAGAGGGAATATCCTTAACGCAATTCAATCCTATGGGAACCTGCACATCAATAAGATTGAAGACAGCGATGATATTTTCACATACAATTTCAATAGTGAAAACAACGACATAGAAAAACTGCGCAGCAAGCTAAATGACGTGACTGCAGCCATAAAAGCGCTCACTACCTATGATGAAAGAAAAAAGGAGTTTCTCGCGCCGAAGCCTGAGCTTACAATGCAGGATTTGGAAAAGGTTCTTTTAAATAGCGAATTAGCTGATCAAACAATTGACGAGTTCCTAAAAAACAGGAATGAGGCAATGGATGTAAGAAGTGAACTGCTTAGAATCGAAAGCAGTATTTCGCAGATTTACCCTTGGCATAGTATGGATGTTGACGTTGCTCAGATTGAGGACACATCAACCTGCAGGATAATGGCCGGCACAGTGCCTGTTCTGGAATTTCCTGAATACTCAAAAACCATCGACGAAATAGAATTTGCAGAACATGAGAAAATATATACAGACAGAGATAATGTATATGTTCTTTTAATGTACCACAATAACGGCAATGAAGAAGTAACTCCTGCTAATTTCAAGCATTCTTTCACAAAATATAATTTCTCTTTTGATGAGGGAACTCCGGCAGAATACATAAAAAATCTGCGCAGGAAAGAAAAAGAACTTAAAAAAAGACAGGACGAGCTTCTTGACGCTGAAAAGATTTTGGCTGCAAATTTGACCGAACTGGAAAAATATTATGACGCACTTACTGCAAAGATTGACCTTTTAGAACAGGTCAATAACTTCGGAGGAACTGATTATGTGTTTCTGCTTGAGGGCTGGATAGGTGCACACGACGTCGAAAAATTCCAGAAGCTGATTGAAGACACAGTAACAGAAGGATACGAACTTACCTTTAAAGACGCAGAAAAAGACGAAGAGTATCCGACGCTATATGAAAATAACGCAGTTGTTGCGCCATTTGAATTTGTAACCAATATGTTTGCAACGTCAAAAACAGCATCAGTCGACCCGAACACATCCATGGCGCCGTTTTTCGCGCTGTTTTTCGGAATGATGCTATCAGATGCTGGATACGGATTAATCCTGGCTCTCGGCGCTGCGTTTGTATATTTCCGCACCAGAAACTCAGAAGGCAAGGGCAACAGCCTGCTTGCATTGCTTGCTATAAGCGGCGTATCAACAATTTTCTGGGGCATTATGTTCGGCGGATACATGGGTTTTTCATTAAAGCCTGTGCTTTTTAACCCAATTGAGGAGCCAATACTTACACTTGGCTTAAGCCTGCTTTTAGGTATTATTCAGATACTATACGGAATGATTCTCCGTGCTGTAATGCTGATAAAGCAAAAGCGTACTATGGAGGCAGTCAGCCAGCAATTCACGTGGATAACACTGCTTTTGGGAATTGTTATTCTGGCTTTCCCTAAAACCTATATGTTTATAGGTGAGGAAGCGCCAGCTGCTGTAGTAGCCTTTGGACAGATAGGCACATATATTGCACTGGTTGGCTTTGCAGGCATATTGATTCTCGGCGGATACGGACAGAAGGGCCTAAAGAGAATTACAGGCGGTGTAGGCTCGTTAATGGACATAACAGGCTATTTAAGCGATATTTTAAGCTATGCAAGGCTTTTCGGGCTTGGATTGGCGACAGGCGTAATAGGAATGATAGTAAACCAGATGGCAGGTATGATGGCACATGGAGTCGGGGGATGGATCGCCGCGGTGGTAATATTTGTTGGCGTTCACTTATTTAACTTGGCTATTAACTCATTGGGCGCGTATGTGCACTCCACAAGGCTGCAGTACGTTGAATTTTTCGGAAAATTCTTTGTTGACGGCGGAATACCTTTCAAAAAATTCGCGCCGGTAACGAAGTATTATAATATAAGACACAATTAACTTTAGGAGGAATTTTTATATGAATTGGGCTATTGTTTTAGGATATATCGGTATTGCATTGGCAGGCGGACTGGCAGGCATAGGTTCTGCTATTGGCGTATCATTGGCTGGACAGGCTGCAGCCGGAGTCATCAGTGAAGACCCGGATAAATTTGGTAAGGTACTGCTGATGGAACTTCTGCCCGGAACACAGGGAATCTACGGCCTAGTTGTTGCAATACTTATAATGATGAAGATGGGCGTATTCGGAACAGGTGTTGAAATGACATTTGTAAACGGATTCAAGCTATTTGCAGCATCACTGCCTATCGGTATCCTTGGATTATATTCAGGAATACACCAGGGCAAAGCAGCGGTTGCTGGCATACACCTTATCGGACAAAGAGGTGACCAGTCCGGCCGTGCTCTTACAATGTGCGCAGCTGTTGAGCTTTATGCTGTTTTCGGACTGCTGATTTCATTGCTTGCTATACTTCTTGGAGTAAATTAAGCATTATGAAAGGTATAGATAATATTGTAAAAGCAATACTAGACGATGCCAAAGCAGATGTACAAGCCACAAAGGACCAGACAAAGCAGCAGATTAAGCAGATGAAAGACAAAGCAAAAGCAGAAATCGAAAAACAGGTTTCAGCAATGGAGAAGGAAACTGCAAAAAAATCTGAAGAGCTAAAAAGGCGCGAAAAGACCATTATGGAAGTTGAAATCAGGCGTAATAACCTGATGGTAAAGCGTGAAATGGTAGACGAGGCCTTCAGTCTTGCGTATAAATCACTGTGTGAACTTAGCCCTGCTGACTATGACTCCGTTGTGCTTTCAATGATTATGGAAGCAGCGGATACAGGAGACGAGGAAGTTGTGCCGGGCAAGGATCAGAAAATCAGCCAGAAACTTGTGGATGAAGCGAATGCTAGGCTGAAGTCTGCAAAGCGCAACGGAAATCTAAAGCTAAGCAAGGATACAGGCGATTTCACAGGCGGTTTTGTGATGCGGAGCAAAGGTATAGAGACAAACTGCACCTTTAGCATGCTTATTGGGCAACTGAAACCGAATCTTGAAAACCAAGTGGCGAATATTCTGTTTGGATAACTTTAAACATATAACAACGAAGAGAGGCTAGAACATGCCGTGCAGCAGCGTACATTATTCTGTAGCCAGAATTAAAGTATTGGAAAAGAGAATATTAAACGATGATAAAATTGACCGCATGCTTTCAGCAAATGACGCAGGCGGTGCATTTAAGGTGCTTATAGACAGCGAATACGGCGGTGTACCTGTGGAAAAACCGAGGGATTTTGAGCAGATGATTAAAAACGAGCTTAAGGATTCGTACTCACTCATAAACCGAATAACACCGGATGAGGAATTAAGCGATGTCTTTATACTGCGCTATGATTATCAAAATGCCAAAGCTTACCTTAAAATGAGAATGTCTGGAACGGATGAAGACAACGCCGTAACAGATGCAGGCAAATATGACGCCAAAGAATTACGTGAGATGATATTTGAGCATGACACAAAGGGATTGCCTGAACATCTGGCAAAAGCTATAGACACCGCTCTTAAGCAGCTGAATATAGGAATAACGCCGCAGGAACTGGATACATTAATGGACACAGCATACACAAACTATTGTGTCGATTTGGCAGCTAGGAAGAAAAGCCCGTTCTTACTTGAATATATTCAAACGAAAATTGACTTTACCAATATTCTGATGATGCTTAGAGTAAGGAAGATGGATGCGGATTTTGACCTATTCGCTGCGGCCTATGACGAAGGCGGAATAATTGATTTCAAAACTTTCAAAAAGGCTTACAGCCAAAGTGATGAGGCTGTGCCGAAATTTTTCAGAAATACGGGATACGGCGCAAAACTTGAAAAGAAGATAGAAGAAGCTATAAGCGGCGGACGTACATGGGTGTTCGGCAAATATCTGGATAATACTTTAGCTTCAATAGTGGGCAAATATAATAATAATCTTTTTTCAGTTGAGCCTGTAATAGGATATCTGCTTGCGAAGGAAAACGAGGCAAGGGTAATCAGGATGATAATGACAGGAAAACTTAACAATATGTCACAGGAAGCTATTAAAGAAAGGCTGCGTGATATATATGTATAAAATTGCGGTAATAGGAGACAGGGATTCTGTGCTAGGGTTTAAGGCGCTTGGCGTAAGCACGCACTTTGCATATGACGCTGAAAGAGCAAATACTCTGATAAAGAGGATGGCAAGGGAAAAATTTGCAGTAATTTTTATTACAGAAGAATTAGCCGAGATGTGCATAGAAACTATTGACCGATATAAGGCGAGAACAATACCAGCGATAATACCTATTCCATCCAATCAAGGAAGCACGGGAATAGGCATGAAGCTTTTGAATGCCAATGTTGAAAAAGCTGTTGGCATAAATATATTGCATAATGATGACGAAGGGGGCTCATAAAATGCCGGGGAGTATAGTAAAGGTATCAGGACCACTTATTGTTGCAGAGGGCATGGAGGATGTAAAGGTATACGACGTTGTCCGCGTTTCTGAGCAGAAATTAATAGGTGAAGTTATTGAATTAAGAGGCGATAAAGCCTCTATACAAGTATATGAAGAGACAGCAGGGCTCGGCCCGGGAGAGATAGTGGAGAGCACAGGCAATCCTCTCTCCGTGGAGCTTGCGCCCGGTCTTATTGAGTCAATATTCGACGGCATTCAGCGCCCGCTTGAAAGAATAAGGGAGCAGACAGGCGACAGAATAGCCAGAGGTATTGATGTTACATCTTTGGATTATGATAGGAAGTGGGATTTCAAGAGCACTGCGAAAGTCGGCGACAAAGTCTCCGGCGGCTCAATATTGGGCACGGTGCAGGAAACAAAAGTTGTGGAGCACAGAGTAATGGTTCCGCCGAATGTTTCAGGAGAAATCACATGGATATATAACGGCGAGGCAACAATAACGGAGACTATCTGTAAGCTCAAGACTGATAAGGGAGAAGAGATTGAGCTCCCAATGCTGCAGAAATGGCCTGTTCGTATAGGAAGGCCTTATAAGAGCAAAATACCTCCGATGCAGCCCATGGTTACAGGACAGAGAGTAATCGACACTTTCTTCCCTGTCGCAAAGGGTGGAGTAGCCGCAGTGCCGGGCCCGTTCGGAAGCGGAAAAACCGTAGTTCAGCATCAGCTTGCCAAGTGGGCGGATGCCGACATAATAGTCTATGTTGGCTGCGGAGAGCGCGGCAACGAGATGACAGACGTTTTGATGGAATTCCCCGAACTTAAGGATCCGCGCACAGGAGAAGACCTGATGAAGCGTACAGTTCTTATTGCGAACACATCGGATATGCCTGTTGCGGCTCGTGAAGCATCTATTTATACAGGAATTACTCTGGCAGAATATTACCGTGACATGGGATATGAAGTAGCTATAATGGCGGACTCTACATCCCGCTGGGCAGAGGCATTAAGAGAAATGTCCGGACGCCTTGAAGAGATGCCTGGCGAAGAAGGATACCCCGCATACCTTTCATCCCGCCTTGCACAGTACTACGAAAGAGCCGGAATGGTAAACTGCTTGGGTGAAGACGGAAGAACCGGCGCAATTACTGCAATCGGTGCGGTTTCACCTCCGGGCGGAGACATGTCAGAGCCTGTTACACAGAATACACTGCGTATAGTTAAGGTTTTCTGGGGATTATCTGCACAGCTTGCATACAGAAGGCATTTCCCTGCTGTTGACTGGCTTCAGTCCTATTCACTTTATATTGATAGGCTGGGCGACTGGTATGATGAAGAAGTAGCTGCTGACTGGAGCAAACTGCGTGATGACGCCATGAGAGTATTGCAGGAAGAATCAGAGCTTGAAGAGGTTGTAAGGCTGGTCGGTGTGGATGCATTGTCATTCCATGACAGGCTGACGCTGGAAGCAGCACGCTCTCTGCGCGAAGACTACCTGCACCAGAACGCATTCCACGAAATTGATACATATGCTTCACTTCAGAAGCAATATAGAATGCTAAGGCTTATAATGAGCTATTACAGGGAAGCAATCGGCGCGCTTGATTCAGGCGTTGACTTCTTTGATATTACTGCTGTGCCGGCTATAGAAAAGATAGGCAGAGCGAAATACATACATGAAGATAATTTAAGCGAATACGATATTATTGAGACTGAGCTGCGGAATCAGCTGACTGATTTAGTGGCTGACGGAGGACTGGACTATGCTTAAAGAGTACCGCACAATAAAGGAAATCGTAGGGCCGCTGATGCTGGTCGAGCAGGTTTCTAATGTAAAATACGATGAGCTTGTCGAAGTGGAGCAGGCAAACGGAGAGATAAGACAGGGAAGAGTCCTTGAGATAAACGGAAGCAACGCACTTGTCCAGCTCTTTGAAAGCTCACAGGGATTGCATATTGCTACAGCCAAGGCAAGATTTTTAGGAAAGGGAACACAGCTTGCTGTATCCCCTGATATATTAGGTCGTGTTTTTGACGGAATGGGAAGACCGATAGATGACGGCCCTGAAATTATTCCCGAAAAGAGACTTGATATCAATGGTACGCCAATTAACCCTGCAGCAAGGGACTATCCTTCTGAATTTATTCAGACAGGAATATCAGCAATTGACGGACTTAATACTTTGGTTCGCGGACAGAAACTGCCGGTATTTTCAGGATCAGGTCTGCCGCATGCTGCGCTGGCCGCACAGATTGCAAGGCAAGCTCAGGTGTTGGGAACGGATTCTGAGTTCGCCGTTGTCTTCGCAGCCGTAGGTATCACCTATGAAGAAGCTGACTTCTTTATATCGGATTTCAGAAAGACTGGCGCTATCGACAGGGCGGTTCTATTCATGAACCTTGCAAATGACCCTGCTATCGAGCGTATATCCACGCCCCGCATGGCACTAACCGCTGCGGAATATCTGGCATACGACCTCGGCATGCATGTTCTTGTTATCATAACTGATATCACAAACTACGCAGAAGCTCTGCGTGAAGTGTCGGCAGCCAGAAAGGAAGTTCCCGGACGCCGCGGATACCCCGGATATATGTATACTGACCTTGCTACAATGTATGAAAGAGCAGGAAGAATAAAGGGCAGAGCAGGCTCAATTACTCAGATACCTATCCTTACAATGCCTGAAGATGATAAAACACACCCAATCCCAGACCTGACAGGATACATAACTGAAGGACAGATAATTTTATCAAGACAGCTCTATAAGAAGGGCATAACACCGCCAATTGACGTGTTGCCGTCGCTATCCAGACTCAAGGATAAGGGAATTGGCAAGCAAAAGACAAGGGAAGACCACGCGGACACAATGAACCAATTATTCTCTGCATATGCAAGAGGAAAAGAGGCAAAAGAACTGGCTGTTATCCTGGGCGATGCAGCATTGACCGATGTGGACAAACTTTATGCGGAATTTGCAGACAGATTCGAAAAAGAATATGTCTCACAAGGATATGATGCAAACAGAGGAATAGAAGACACTTTAAATCTCGGCTGGGAACTCTTAAGAATACTGCCAAAGAGTGAATTGAAGAGAATACGTGACGAGTTCTTTACAAAATACTACGACACTGCAGACCAGGAGAAATAGGAATAAAGCATGGCAATTTTGAATGTTAATCCTACCAGAATGGAGCTAAGCAACCTTAAAAAGCGCTACAAGACCGCAACAAGAGGCCACAAATTGTTGAAAGACAAGCGTGACGAGATGATGCGGCAGTTTGTTGCGTTTGTAAAGGAAAACAAAAAGCTGCGCGAAAACGTGGAAAAGGAACTTACCAAGGCGATGAAGGAATTCCTGATGGCAAGAGCCGGACTTAGTCAGGAGTCTCTGGAGAGCGCAGTTCTGATGCCCGGAAGGCAGGTTTCCCTAAAGGTAAGCAAGCAGAACGTAATGAGCGTAGACGTGCCTGTATTTGATCTGCAGATAAGCGAAGGGAACATATATCCCTACGGACTTTTGGAGACCACAGCGGAGCTTGACGAGTCTGTGCTGATGTTGAGCAATGCCTTCACCAACATGATGGCTCTGGCTCAAAAAGAAAAGGCATGCAACATGCTGGCAGATGAAATTGAAAAGACGAGAAGAAGAGTTAACGCACTGGAGTACGTAATGATTCCTGACCTCGAAGACACTATTAAGTTCATCAAAATGAAACTGGATGAAAACGACAGAGCCAGCAGAACCAGATTGATGAAGGTAAAGGACATGATGGCACAGCGGCAATAACGAAGCTGATTGAGAGATATAATGGGAAAAGGTTTATTTATTACATTTGAAGGCCTGGACGGGGCAGGAAAGAGCACGCAAATCCAGAGGGCGAAGGAAATATTCGTTCAAAAGGGATATGACGTGGTTATTACCCGCGAGCCCGGCGGCACAGAAATCAGCGAAAAAATACGCAGTATCATTCTGGATAATAATAATGATGAGATGGGCTTTGTTACGGAAGCTCTTCTTTATGCTGCATCAAGGGCTCAGCATGTATTTGAGAAAATAAAGCCTGCATTAGATGATAACAAAGTGGTTATCTGCGACAGGTATGTGCATTCCAGCATTGCTTATCAGGGATACGGCAGGCAGCTGGGCGCAGAGAGAGTAATGGAGATTAATAAGCACGCAATAGATGGGATAATGCCGGACTTATCTTTCTTTATACTTTTGCCTACAGAGAAGGCGTTGGAAAGACTGATGAAATCCCAAAGGGAGCTGGACAGGCTGGAAGTAGAGGAAGTTGACTTTTTCAAGCGCATAGAAGAAGGATACAATGAAATAGCTGATACCTATGACAATATAGTCAAAATTGACGCTTCAAAATCAGTCGATGAAATATCAGAGCAGATAAAATATTGGATTGACAAAAAAGGTTTCTGAAGATGAAAGAAAGCGACCTTTACCCACATATAAAAAGTTTTTTCATTGAGCAGGGATATGATGTGAAGGCTGAAATTGCCGATTGCGATGTTATGGCAGTTAAAGACGACATAATTGTAATTGTTGAGATGAAAACCAACCTTAATCTACCACTTTTAGGGCAGGCAGCTGAAAGACAGCTGCTTTTTGACATTGTATACATTGCTGTGCCTAAGCCGCAGTATAAAAAAAGATTCTCCAGCCAGTATAAACGAAATTTAAGGATTGTAAAACGGCTGAACCTTGGCTTGATATATGTTGATGTAAGAGGCGAGGGAGCGTGCATTGAGGAGTTTCCTCCCAAGATATTCAGGGGCGGTATTAATAAAACACGCCGTCAGATATTGAGAGAGAAAGCTATCAATGAATTCAAAGGCTTAAGCGGCGATTATAACATCGGCGGAACAAACAAAGTAAAGAAAATGACTGCCTACAAGGAGAGTGCCATTTCAATAGCAATGTATCTGGACAGGTTCGGCCCAGCAAAAGCAAGTCAAATCAAGAAATTTGGCTGCGGAGAAAAAACATGGCAGATACTATACAGCAATTTTTATGGATGGTTCGAAAAAAAAGGCGATGGTGTATACTCGATTACAGATAAGGGCAGAGAGGACATTAAATCCTATTCAGAAATATGCGCTGTTATTGAAAGAACGTTGTTTTCGGAAGACAAATAGTATAATTGATTAAATTTATTGGATAGTTAGTACACTTAACATTTATTCCTTCAAAATAATGTGGTATAATATATTTATGGAGGGAACACATTTGTATACGTTTGATGATATAAAAGATATAGAAAAATCACTAAAAAAATTCTTATTATTTTTCCTGATTGGAACCTTAATTTTCATAGGTGTTTTAGCATCCGTGTTCAGAAACTGGGGCACGGACTTAGATCCGGTGCGCTTGCCTGCATGGCCTGCGTATGCTGCGGGAGTAGTTTATGCTATTGGCGTGGTTTTCTCATGGGGTATGATAGGTGCGCAGATAATAAGGTACAGGAGTTTTGTATATGAAATGATCAACGGGCTTGAAAGAAGCATTCAGGGAACTGTTGCAGAGATTGAAGAAAAACTCTATCATGACAACGATTTGGAATTCTACAGTATAAAAATAAAAGACAGCGAAAAGGAAGAGAAAAAAACTGTATATTTAGATAAGTTGAAAGACATAAGCTTATTGAATACGGGTATGAATGTGAAACTTACGATGGTTGGCAATCACATAAAGGATATTCACTCCTAGAAAGACGAGAAGAAGATGGGCGACAACGAAAATATTGATATCATGGTGTGCGTAACAAGGCAGAGATCCTGCGAAAGGCTTATTAAACGCGCTGTGAGCATGACTGAAGATGACGGAGGCTCAATAGGCGTTGTTCATGTAGCGGGTCTTACGGAGAATCTTATGGGCAATCCAGACGAGGGAAATGCCCTTGACATATTGTTTTCTGTTTCCAAGAATAACAATGCGCAGATGCATATGCTAAGAAGCGATGACCTTACCAATACGCTTGTTGACTTTGCAAAAGCACATAAAGTAAAAATACTGATACTTGGCCAGTCCAAATCAACAGGGCACAAAGTAAACAGTATCATTAACGCATTCAATAAACATCTGCCGGAAGTAGAGCAGCATGTGATATCTGACGGCTCAATGAGCGATGATTAAAAAGGAATCTTATGAAGATTCCTTTTTTAGTACTAAAATAGTTTATATGAAATTCTTTTCTTCTTAAAATATTCAGTCAGAATATTCTTGCATTTTTCATTTAATATTCCGCCAGTCACCTTCACATGATGGTTGAAATTCCGATCTTCTGGGAGATTATAAATAGAGCCGCAGCAGCCATACTTCCCGTCAAAAGCTCCAAAGTACAACCTTTCAATTCTAGAATTTATTATGGTGCCAGCGCACATTGCGCAGGGCTCAAGCGTAACATAAAGCGAAGCTCCTGATAGATTCCAGTTCCCGACAGATTTGGCTGCGTCCTTTAGTGCGACAATCTCAGCATGTGCTAATGGGTCAGAATCCACCTCACGGCGGTTTTCTCCGCGTCCGATTATCTTACCGTTAAGCACGACAACAGCGCCTACAGGAATATCATCATGTAAAAGCGCATATTCTGCCATTTTAATGGCTTCATTTATATATTCTTCGTGTGACATAAAAATAATATGAAAAAAATACTGGAGCCAATGAGGAGGATCGAACTCCTGACCTGCAGTTTACGAAACTGCTGCTCTGCCGACTGAGCTACATTGGCTTAAGTTTTTTAATCAGTCAAAATATCCTTTTGCGGCTATCAATTCTGCCATCAGCACAGCGCCGCCTGCTGCACCTCTTAATGTATTGTGGCTCAGCACCACAAATTTATAATCAAATAATGTATCCTCGCGCAGCCTGCCGATAGTTACCGCCATGCCGTTCTCTAGGTCTCTGTCCAGCCTAGTTTGCGGCCTGTCGGCCTCTTCAAAATAATGAAGGAACTGCTTTGGCGCGTTAGGCAGGCCAAGCTCCTGCGGCTCACCTTTATATGATGCCCATCTTTCCTTAATCTCATCTATTGATGGCTTGTTTTTAAAAGTTACAAACACCGCTGCCATGTGTCCGTCGGATACGGGGACACGGATACACTGAGAGCTAATCTCTGGCTTGTCAGTATCCACTATAACATCATTTTCAATTTTACCCCAGATTTTCAGAGGTTCTTTTTCACTTTTCTCCTCTTCGCCAGGTATCAGCGGAATTACATTATCTATCATTTCCGGCCACATGTCAAATGTTTTTCCTGCGCCGGAAATTGCCTGGTATGTGCAGGCAGCAACTTTCTCAATTCCGAAGTCCTTTAGAGGCTCAAGTGCCGGCACATAAGACTGGATAGAGCAATTGGGTTTAACGGCAATAAAGCCTTTTTTTGTTCCAAGGCGCTTTCTTTGTGAATGAATGATGTCAACGTGCTCAGAGTTGATTTCCGGAATAAGCATAGGTACATCAGGTGTCTTTCTGTGCGCGCTGTTATTTGATATTACAGGGATTTCAGCCTTTGCGTAGGCTTCTTCAAGCTTTTTTGTATCTTCTTTATTGAGGGAGACCGCGCAGAAAACAAGGTCAACCAATGACTTAACGGCGTCAATATTATCGGCATCAAGAACTGTCATTTCTCCGATTGCGTCTGTGAAACCTTCTTTCATCGCCCAGCGGTCAGCCATAAGATCAGCGTATTTTTTCCCTGCTGAGTTTTTGCTGGCAGATAGTGCAGTTATAGTGAAAAACGGGTGGTTCTGAAGCAATGTAATAAAGCGCTGGCCTACCATGCCAGTGGCGCCGATTATGCCAACCCTGTAGTTTTTAATCATAATTTAGCCTTCCTGTTAAAACATTTTATAAAGTATATCATAAGGTATTTTCAATGGCAACTATAAAAATAAATATAATATTGTATATTTTTTTATTCAGCAAAGTGATTAATTAACATTTTTTTAACACTTCCTTTATAC
>JAFGUF010000033.1 GCA_016938675.1 Clostridia bacterium
AGCTCTGCGAACCTTACCAAGCCTTACTATCTCTATGCTGTCAATTTTAGGGGAATGTACAGGAAATGTCCTCTCCACTCCTATGCCATAGGATACGCGGCGTACGGTGAATGTCTCACGTACTGATCCGTTCTTCTTGGCTATTACTACGCCTTCGAATGCCTGTATTCTTTCCCTTGTGCCTTCTACGACCTTTACGTTTACCTTCACTGTGTCGCCTATGCCGAATTCAGGGATGTCGTCGCGCAGCTGCTCCAGCTCTAATGTCTTAATGTCAATCATTTTCCTTTTACCTCGTTCATAGACGTTCATATCCCGCTTCTCGCGCCAGAGGACCGCCCGTTTTTATCTGTCAAGTGACAGCCAAAATATTATATCAAATATTATTTTCTTTTGCAACAATTTAATTCAGCCTGCTAATTCCTAAATGCATTTTTCTTGATCTCTGCCACTGCCAGCTGGTCGCACCTATTGTTGTACGCGTTGTCCGAGTGTCCTTTTACCTTTATCCACTTTATCTCGTGCTTTTTAGTATATGCTATCAGCTGCTGCCACAAGTCGCTGTTTAATACCGGCTGCTTCTTTGAATTTTTCCATCCTGTCTTCTGCCAGTTTTCTATCCAGCCCTTTGTAAATCCGTTCACCAGGTAGGCAGAGTCTGAATAAACATTTACTCTGCACTCTCTCTTCAGCGCCGCTAAGCCCTTTATTACTGCAAAGAGTTCCATCCTGTTGTTGGTTGTATGGTCCACAAAGCCGCTCAGTTCCTTTTCATTGCCCTGGTATATCAGTATGGCTGCCCACCCGCCGGGGCCGGGGTTCCCGGAGCAGGCACCATCGGTATATATATTAATTTCTGTCATCCTGCATCCTTTTCGCTTTTTTTACACACTGGTCAACAGCCTCAATAACAATACCTCGGAATCCGCTTTTTTCCAGTGACTTAACTGCCTCTATAGTCGTGCCGCCCGGTGAGCATACTCTGTCTTTTAGCTCCGCTGGGTGCAGCCCTGTTTCCTGCATGGATACCGCAGAGCCCTTTAAAAGCTGTGCCGATAGCTCGTATGCCAGCTCTCTCGGAAGCCCGTGCAGCACGCCAGCATCAGCTAAGGCCTCCATAAACATAAATACATATGCAGGGCCGCTTCCTGTTATGCCTATTACAGCATCAATTAAATGCTCATCAACATAGAATATTTTGCCCACTGACGAGAATATTTTCTCAGCTAGTTCAATTTCATCATTTTTTAGCTTATGTCTGCCGCAAAACGCCGTCATTCCCTCACCAACCATTGCAGGCATATTCGGCATTGTTCTTAGTATCCTCGTAGAATCCGGAAGCGCTTCCTCCAATTCATCCAATGATACTCCCGCCATTATGGACACAACACACTTATCATCCATGCTATCTGCGAAGGCCTGGTATTCCTTCCTGAATACCTGTGGCTTAACCGCCAGAATAATAATATCAGCTGATTCTATAGCGCTTGCATTGTCGCTGGTTGTTTTTACATCTAGGTCTTTGCTAAGGAATTTTAGCCGGCCTTTGTTGGGGTCTGATACAGTTATACTGCCGGGCTCAGATAGCTTTTCAGCAATCATATTTTTCGCAATGGCATAGGCCATATTGCCACCGCCGATAAATGTAATATTTGATTTAATCATACTTCCTCCAATAATGTTTCTATGTGTGCATTATTATCCTAACTGATGGTTGACATATTCATTTGTATAATATATAATTCAAAAGGTATTTCGTAGGGGAGTGGCTCAATTGGTAGAGCATCGGTCTCCAAAACCGACGGTTGCGTGTTCGAGTCGCGTCTCCCCTGCCAAAAAAAGCAAGGTGTTTTATTTTTTATAAAGCACCTTTTGTTTTGCTCTTTTTACTATTACAAATAATATCACGGTTAATATTATTAGTAAATAACTTTTGTGTTTAAATATTTATCAGTATACTACAGCGCCAGATTATATATCTTCTCAATATCATTCTTATCAAGGCTGACAAAATTGCCAATATTGCCTAGCAGCGTGCATTTCTCCGCCATCTTCTCTATGCTCTCTGCGCCAACGCCCACTTCCCCAAGGCTGACAGGCAGGCCTAGTGATGCAAAGAATTTTTTGAGGTTCTCTATACCCTGCAGTGCGATTTCTTCATCGGTATACCCTTCTTCATTTGCGCCCATAACGCGCACTGCGAACTTTTTAAATCTAGCAATATCGTGCTTATATACGTATTTCATCCATGCAGGGCACATAATGGATAGTGTCGCGCCGTGAGCTACGTCGAACATTGCGCCAATTTCATGTCCCATGCCATGCGATGACCAGTCGCCGATTCTTCCTGTTGAAAGCAGGTTATTGTGTGCTATTGTCCCAGCCCACATTATGTTTGCGCGCAGCTCGTAGTCGCCTGGGGCTTCTATTGCTTTCGGTGCGTTTTCCATCACGCTCAACAGCACAGCCTCGCACAGCCTGTCAGTTATGTCCACGTCCTGCACATTGGTAAAATACCGTTCAATATCGTGCATCATTATGTCAGCCGCTCCGCATACCGTCTGATACTTTGGTACGCTGCATGTAAGCTCCGGATTCAATATGGAAAACACGGGTATCACGCACTCGGAATTGTACGCCCTTTTATATCCGGTTTCATCATTTGTTATTACTGAGCCTGTGCTTGCCTCGGAGCCCGCCGCAGCAATAGTAAGAATAGTGGCCACAGGCAATGCCTGCTCGAAGCTGTCCTTCTCCAAATATAAGTCCCACACATCACCAGAATATTTCGCTCCCACTGCTATTGCCTTTGCCGAATCTATCGGGCTGCCTCCGCCCACTGCCAGCACCAGCTCAATATTCTTCTCCCTGCAGATATCAATCCCCTTATATACAAGCGAAAGCCTCGGATTGGGCTTTACTCCGCCGAGCAGAGTGTATTCAACGCCAGCATCTTTAAGCGATTGCTCAATTTCTCCAAGCAGTCCGTCCTTTTTTATTCTTTCACTGCCGTATACTATTAATATATTCTTTGCGTATTCCGCAACTTTCATACCTATTTGTTTATGTGTACCTTTGCCGAATATTATGTTGGTCGGCTGGCTATATTCAAAATTTATCATACATTTTCTCCTTTTGCATTTTCTTTATTATAACATATCACAAAAATTTGTAATCCCCTATTTAACGGACTCCGTTCTCCTAGAATCCTACAGTATGCTCCAAACAAATTATTTGACTTTATTTTAGCCCCGCAATAGTATAGAATGGGTATAGGAAAAAATATACCGCGGAGAGCAAAGTGAAATATGGAAAATAATTTTAAGAAAATATATGGCGTTATGGGCATAATCGGCGAAGCAATAGGCATCGGTGCGTTCATTTTGGCCATAAGCAAAAATGTATTTGCAAACACAAGCTATGTAGTATTAATATCTGCACTTTTTGTGCTGCTAATCATTGCACGCGTGATTTCGCTGTTTAAAAACTCAAAAATCTTTTCAGGAATAGGCGAATTCTATATGTCCATAGTCAAGGGGCATATTTCTCTGATGCTCGGAGCATGCATAATGATATCCGTACTGATGTTCATCAATGGCAAGGCCTTTTCTGATACAATAGTTATCCTTGTAATAACTGCGGTATTCATGTCAACAATGCTGATGTTCATGATCGGCACCTTTGAAAAAATAAGAAAACTCTCCGAAGAAAGCGAGAAGGAAGAATAAATGGAAGACCAGGAATACGGAAAAGTCCACGGAAATATAGAGGGCATAAAAAAATCAATACTTAGTGAACTGGAGGAACTTTACTCTGCGGACATGGAGCTGCTTCGGCACAAATTCATATCCGACGATGTAACATATAAGCTCTGCCAGATAACTGAAAAAATCAACAAGGAAATATCCATATATATTGCCCGTGACGGAATGGTTATGGATGTATCTATCGGTTCTCACGACAGGGTAGGCCTGCCGGACATAAGGGTGCGCAGAGGCAAGCGCCGACTGACAGGCGTGCGCTGCATACATACCCACCCGGGGCAAAGCGGCACATTGTCAGACGTTGATATTAAAACCCTTCACAGAATGCGCTTTGACTCAATGGCAGCAATAGGTGTAAGAGACGGCCTGGCTACGTCCATGCAGGCAGCCATATTAACCGAGCTTAAGGAAAACGGTGAATACGAATCCACTCTTTACGGGCCATACCAATACAACAGTATACCCCACCAGAAGCTGCTGGATGAAATAGAGTATGCAGCTGAGCATATAGGCAAAACGGCCAATATACTAGATAGCCTGGAAAAAGAGGAAGAGAAAGCTATCCTTGTAGGTGTAGTACCTTCAAGCGACGACACCTCATCAATTGAGGAGCTTGCACGCCTTGCTGACACTGCAGGCGCCCAGGTTATACTAAGGGAGCTGCAGGTGCGGCATAAAATTGACTCCGCAACATATATCGGAAAAGGCAAGGTTTCGGAACTTTCGCTGGTTAGACAATCAACCGATGCCAATCTATTTATATTTGACGACGAATTATCCGGAGCGCAGATCAGAAATCTGGAAAGAGAACTAGGCTGCAAGGTAATAGACCGCACAGCATTGATACTGGATATTTTCGCTGCCCGTGCTACGACCCACGAAGGCAAGCTGCAGGTGGAGCTTGCGCAGTATAAATACCGCCTGCCACGCCTTGCAGGAACAGGAGTTCAACTTTCCCGCCTAGGCGGCGGCATAGGCACCAGAGGCCCGGGTGAATCTAAACTCGAGACTGACAGAAGGGCGATACACAGCAGAATACACGACCTTGAATCCCAGGTTAGCCGGCTAAAAAAACGTCGCGACATCAACAGAATGCAGCGGGTTAAAAACGCTGTGCCAATAATTGCCTTGGTTGGCTATACAAACGCCGGCAAAAGCACATTGCTAAATGCTATAACCAAAAGCAATGTCAACGCAGAAGATAAACTCTTCGCTACACTTGACCCGGTAACAAGAAGCATGAGTCTTCCTAACGGAACAGAAATCCTCGTGACCGACACCGTAGGTTTCATTAATAAATTGCCCCATGATCTAGTCGACGCCTTCCGCTCCACACTGGAGGAAGCTGTGCATGCGGATATACTTATCCATGTTGTGGACAGCTCTTCGCCCGAAATGATGATGCAGTTCAATGTGGCAAAGCAGGTGCTGGATTCCTTAGGGGCTGGCGACAAGAAAAGAATAGTCGCATTAAACAAAATTGACATTGCAGATCAAGACAATCTGCCGCTTTTTGATCATGGTGAGACAGTCGTGCGCATCAGCGCCTTCAACGGAACAGGTCTTGATAAGCTCTTTTCCGAAATAGAAACTATACTCAATGAAAACACAAAAGTGATTGAAATAACCATACCTTACTCAAAAGGAACCCTTTCAAACTATGTCTTTGACAACGCGGAAATCATAGAAAAGGAATACAAGGATGAGGGCGTTTACCTGAAAGCGCGGGTATCAAACGAAATGGATATGAAAATAGCCTCCGCCCTAAAGGAGCAATAGCGTTGGATACTTTCTGCCTTGTAGCTCTGAACTCACAGTATGTGCACACGAACCTTGCAGTAAGGCTTATTAAAAACACTGATCAATACAATAATACCTGTATTATAGAGCATACTATAAACAATCAAATGGACCTAGTGCTCGAAGATATCGTACTTAAAAGTCCAACATGCGTGATATTTTCATGCTATATCTGGAACATTGAATATGTTATGCTGCTGTCATCAAGCATAAAGAAAATCCTTCCTGATTCATCCATTGTTTTGGCAGGGCCGGAGGTTAACTACAACGGAAAAGAAATACTCCGTCAGCATTCATATATTGACATAGTATGTGCAGGCCCCGGAGAAATAATATTCCCGCAGCTGCAGGATGGCATTATGCTTAGGGATTTAGTTCCAGTAGAAGGCATATGCTATCGGCAGGAAAATGAAATACGCGAAAACCCCATCGTAAGCAAATATGATATAAACACACAGAAATTCCCCTACTATGATATTGAGGATGTAAAGGACAGAATACTGTATTTTGAAACAAGCAGAGGCTGCCCATATAACTGCTCCTACTGCATATCATCCATAACAAAGGGTGTTGATTTTATGTCGATTGAAAAGGTGGAGGAAAGTTTCGAAATATTCTTCAGGCACAATGTAAACCAGGTCAAGCTCGTGGACAGAACGTTTAATTATCCTTTGAAGAGAGCGGTACAAATAATTGAAATAATGCTCAAACTCAAAGATAAATATCCAGATTCAACTACATCATTCCACTGCGAACTCAATCCTCTCCTTATAAATGATGAGTTTGTTAAGCTTTTGAAAAAAGCCCCTGATAATTTTCTACAGTTTGAAATAGGTGTGCAGTCAACAAATCCTCATACATTGAAAGAAATTAACAGGGATTTCAACCTCGAAAAACAATATGAAAATATATCAAAACTTACCGAGCTTAAAAACATAAAAGTATTCGTGGACTTAATAGCAGGACTGCCCCACGAAACATTTGATATATTTAAAAAATCTTTCAACGATACATATCTTCTGGGTGCTGGCGGGCTGCATCTCGGCTTCCTTAAGGTGCTCAAGGGATCAGAAATGGAGAAAAACGCAGAAAACCACGGAATAGAGTACAGCAGCTATGCCCCATACAAAATACTTAGATCGACATATATCTCCTTTGAGGAATTATGCAGGCTTGAAAAAATCGAGAGCCTGGTAGATACCTACTACAATTCAGGGAGATTTGTAAATAGCCTGAGATATGCATTGGCATTTTTTGATTCACCATTCAGTTTCTATGACCATTTCAGAATGTATCTAGAAAAAAGGTACTACTTTATAAAGCCGCATAAGTTTATCACATACTATGATTTTCTTAATGATTTTCTTTCGGAAATTGGGGCTGTTAACACGGAATATCTGGAAAATTTACTTCTTCATGACTATGCATGCCACTCAAAGCCCAGAAGCTACCCAAAATGCATCAAAAGCGCATACAGCGAAAAAAAGAAAAAAGCTGTAAGAGAATTCTTCAGCAATAATGAATATATAGAAAAATACCTGCCTCACTTAGCCGGAATGCCTTCTGGCAGCATAAGCAGGATATGCAATATCGAAATCTTTAATTTTGATATTCTTGAAAAAGAAATATCTGAAAAAGATATAGTTGTTTTATACGATTACAAGGACAAAACCAAAGTGTACAAAGTCCTTTGATTTACCCTTTCTTTATTATATTAAGCAGCGCGTCTGATATCTTCGGGTCAAACTGCGAACCAGTGCAGCGCTTCACCTCGTCAATAGCATCCTGCTGGGTCATCTTCCTTTTCACGTATGGGCTGTTCAGCATATTGTCATATGAATCAACCAGTGTGAGAATTCTAGCTATTAGTGGAATTTCCTCGCCTTTAAGCCCTGAAGGATACCCTGTTCCGTCATATCTTTCGTGGTGGCACTTCACTATTTCTGCAATGTGATACATATCTCCAAGGCCGTAAATTATCCTGTACGATGTGACAGGATGCTGCCTTACTATATCCCATTCTTCGTCTGTTAGCGGCCCCTGCTTCCCAAGGATTTCATCCGGGATTGCAACCTTGCCAATATCGTGCATTTCAGCCGCTACTGAAAGTGTATTCTTCTGTTCCTGATTAAGACCCAGTTCTTCGCCAAGAGAGAGCGCCAGCCCTTTTACTCTGGATATATGAGCAGATGTTTCAAAGTTTTTCTTTGATAATAGATTCTTTAGGTTTTGTATAATAGAGGCGTTAAATTTCGTACTCTCCACTATTCTGTTGGCATACAGGTTTTGCTCCGCTTGCTTAATCAAAAGTGTTGCACGCTCATTCTCGCTCTCTTTATATGCTATTCCAATCGAGAAACTTGGCGGAATCATCGATTCAGTTTCTTCGCTGCACATTGCTTCAATCTTGCCCAATATCTCCTGCCTGCAGTTTTCGCCGCAGAGAGGGCAAAGCAGAAGGAATTCATCTCCGTTCATCCTAAAAAGCTTGCTGTCTACAGGGGATGCGCTGTTGATTATTATTGTGCACTTTTTCAGCAGTGCATCGCCTTCAGCATAGCCGAAGGCCTCATTTGTGAGCTTCATTCCGTTTACATCAAACATTATTATGGATATTGGCAGGTTTTCCGGTCTGTCTATCTCCTTAAGCGCTGTCTCCAAATTGTGCCTGTAATGTGTATTCGTCAGCATATCATACTGTGAAGTATGCTGCTCTTTCCTTCTGCTCTGCTGCTTTTCGGTGTAGTCATTTATACCTATAAATATATTGCCGGCCTTCTTAAGGCAGGCTATCTTAGCCCATTTCATTTTAAGGTTAGGACTGAAAACCGCAAACACTCCGTCTACCTTTTCTTCATCGCATTTCAGGAAATATTCCATCTTTGCAATGTCAGGCTGCGATACTATGGAAAGAACATTACTGCTGCCCTCCGGCAATATATTGCTGGGCATTAGTGTATTTCCGTCCTTATCGACTGATAGGACGTGCTCATATACCATAGAAAGTACATTTAATACGCTGCTTACATCATTACTCATAATCTTTTAATATCCTGTTCACTTTTTGTATGTCACCTGCGCCTAATGTAATTATTATATCATCTTTGTCCGATAATTCCAAAGCCTTTGCCGCTGCTTCCTCAAACGAATCCGCGTAAAAGCATCTTTCCCCCGGATTCTCTTGGATAACTTTTTTAACCAAGTCTTTTGAGTGCACGCTTCCATCGTCCAATTCTCTTGCAGCATAAATGTCTGTTATTATCAGTTCATCCGCATTGCCGAATGCCGCAGCAAAGTCATCTAGCAGCGCTCTGGTGCGAGTGTATGTATGCGGCTGGAATACCGCTATCACTTTCCCCGTTGTCCTGTCTTTAGCAGCTGATAAAGTCGCCTTCACCTCTCTAGGGTGATGGGCATAATCGTGGAATACTTCTGCTCCATTTTTTAGCTGGCCGCTCTTTTCAAACCGCCTCTTTGCTCCTTTATATTCTCCTACAGCTTTGCAGGCACACTGAATGTCGCATTCGCATACGAACGCGCTTGCAATTGCCGCACAAGCGTTGTATACATTGTGTCGACCGGGTGCGCTTAAGCTGACATGGTGTTCCACCCCGTTACGCAGCAAATCGAAATCCCAGCATCCGCTGCTGCCCTTTTTTAGGTTAACAGCTTTGAAATCCGCATCGTTTTCTATTCCGAAAGTTATTGCTTTGCAGCTCCTACTCTTCGCGGCAATTAATGTGTTTTCATCATCAGCATTGAGTACAACAACCCCGTCAGCAGGCAGCTTATTTATATATGTCCTGTATGAATCTATAATGTCATCTAAATCCTCGAAGAAATCCAGATGGTCCTCGTCTATGTTAAGTATGGCTGCGCCCGTCAGGGACAACCGGTGATAGTTGTTCTTGTATTCACAGGCTTCGGTAATGAATATATCTCCGCCGTGCTTTGTCGCTCCGCCAATCAAATCCAGCTCTCCGCCCAAATGAGCAGTCGGGTCTTTGCCGCAAAGTTCAAGTATAGTTACAAGCATGGATGAGCATGTCGTCTTTCCGTGCATTCCCGATACGCCAAAGGCAATCCGCGCGTTTTCCATCAGCTGGGATAATAGCTCAGTACGCTCCATTACGGGCACGCCCTTTTCCCTTGCTGCCTGAAGTTCCGGGTTGTCTTTTGATATAGCTGAGTTTATAACGATCAGCCCGGCGCCCTCTTCCTGCCCCGCCTTATGAGGAGTGTAGCACTTTGCGCCCATTTTCTCCAGGTCATCGAAGCACTCTGAGTAGCTCATGTCTGAACCTGTCACTTCATAACCATCCATCAGCAAAAGCTGCGCTAAGCCTCTCATGGATATCCCGCCTATACCTATAAAATGAATTTTCTTATCCTTAAAATCCGCTATTCTCATTCATGTATCCTTTTTGTATTTTTGCTGTCTCTGCCTTTTTTAATATTAATACTCGCATAATGATTTGTCAAAAGATTTGTTCCCGGCAATCACGCTATATGTGAACCACTGATATAATTATTTCTGTCACTCGCAATTAACAAACAAAAAGAAAAACGGCGGTAGCCCCGCCGCTATTTACTTGTCTTCCTATATGTTCTTTATAAATTCGTCAATTTCCTTGTTTACATCCTGATAATTATCGCCGTTGGAAAAATGAGACGCATTTTTAATTATATGCAGCGGATAGCCTTCGTTTTCAGACCACTTCTCGCAGTACTGCCTTACCTTCCCGGTCTTGTCATGCTCACCTAATAGTATTAAAACTGGAAAATCAAACTTAACATCTTTGTTCTCTTTTAAAAATCCTGTATAGGCTATACCCATTTGTTTTACTATTTCTTTTTTATCAGAGTCTTTTAGCATTTCCTTCATCTTGTTATATGAATACTCTGTCTTGGATACCGATTTTGCCATACTTTCTCTTAGCATCTTTTCAGGAAACCACGCTGCCATAGTCTCCACCTGCCTGAGCCACCATTTATCTGATGCTGAATAGTAGCCAAGCCCAAAAGGCGTAGTATCCAGGGCAATAAATCCTGAAACCTTTTCAGGAAAAATGGATGCGTATTCCTGGCTCGGATATCCCCCCATAGACATGCCTACCAGCACGGCCTTTTCAATATTCTCTCTTTGTAAAATTCCATTTAAGTCATATGCTGTGTTTCTATATGAAAATTCAGAATACGGCCTAGATAATCCATGCATAGGAACATCCCATAATACAATCCTATACTTCTTTTCGAAGAATTCTACCTGCTTTTCAAACATTCTGTGGTCTGCTGTCAATCCATGCGTAAATACTATGCAATCTTCACTTTCTGAGCTGTTAACCCAATAGTGTACATCACCACGTTCTGTCTCTAAAACCTTATGTTCCATACTCACTCTCCTTCTACATATGAATTATATCATAACCACATTATTAAACAATATCAACTAAATAAGAAAACAGCCATAATACTTATTTGATTACGGCTGTTATTGAAATTAAGACTTTCTGCTGTCTTTTAGCAGTTTGAATACTTCCTTCATTTTCGGAGGCTTACCATACATCAATACGCCAAGCCTGTACACCATAGCCGCAAGATATCCAATTACAATGCATGTCACAAGCAGCAGCGCCACCGCTCCTATGCTCTGCCACAATCCTACATCCGTCATTGCCATCCTCGCAACCAGTGCATAGGGCGAAGTAAGCGGGAAGAATGTGCATATCTTCATCAGAAGGCTGTCCACGTTTCCGCTGGGCATGGATATCATTACTATCATATATGATGCTATTGATATAAATGTTATTGGCAGCACTCCCTGGCTTACGTCCTCTATCCTGCTCACTAATGAGCCGACAGCAGCATATAAGAATGCGTATACAAAGAAGCCGAGTATAACCAGCAGTATGGAAAGGATTATTGTCTCTGCAGGCATATTAAACAGTGTACTTATAAACCCTGTGGCCAGATAGTCACTGTTCAGATTGTAAAATAGTATCGTCGAGCCGGCTATTACAGCCACCTGCGTAAGCGCAGCTGTGCCTATTCCGAGCACCTTGCCGAACATCATACGTACAGGATCGACTGTTGTAACTAGCACTTCCATAGCACGGGAGCTTTTCTCCGTCGCTACGCTGGTCGCCACCATCTGCCCGTAAATGATTATTATCATGTACATCGCGATAACTATCATATTTGTATAAAGCAGTGAATTTGTCTGGCTTTTGCCCGTCTCAACAAGATTATACTCCATCTGTGCCTGCAGCACAGCATTGCTCTGCTCTGCGTCGAGGCCTGCATTATCTAATAGGTAAGAGCGATAGTTATAAAGCAGTATACCGTCTAGCCTGTATGATAGGCTGTTGTCTATGCCGAGGCTTTTTGTTACCAGTGTATACTCATTTTCGCCTTTAAGCATTATGATATATCCGTATTCGTCAGTCTTTACCATCTCCCTGGCATCGTCTTGTGTACCTTCAATCAGGCTTATCTTATATTCTGGCATGGATGATTGAAGCGTGCTATTTATTAATTCATCATCATACACAGAGTCGTTGATAACAGCGATAGTCATTCCCTCTTCTACCGGTGTTTCCTTATCGCCGGATACGAGCTCCGATATCCTAGGCCAAGAAAGGCCAATTCCTGCTCCGATTACTACAAGCAGAGTCAAAACTATAAACGTCCTGCTCTTTACAAGATTTGAATATTCAAACTTGAATACTGTAAAGAATTTTTTCATTGTTCAGCTCCTTTCGTAGTCTGTATAAATATCTCATTCAATGAGGGCTTCACTACTCTGAAGCTGTCAATATCGTAGCTTCCCTTTGAGATAATGTCAAGAATCTCATCTCTGCCCTTTTCGGTATACAGATAAATGTCCAGCTCAAGCTCCGATATCTTGGTGCTCTTTACAAAAGCTGAAAGGTGCTTTTCGACATCCTTCTTTATATTCTCTGTCCCATTGCCCGTTATCTTGATATGTGTTTTAGGATATGAATCCTTAATCTGATTAAGGTTTCCTGCGAGAGCCGCTTTCCCTTCATCAAGTATTATGATGTCATCGCATACTTCCTCAATATTGTTCATCTGGTGGCTTGAAAATATAACAATCTTTCCTTCCTCAATCTGCTCGAAAACTATCTGCTGCAGCACTGAGGCGTTAACGGGGTCAAGCCCTGAAAAAGGTTCGTCCAAAATGATTATGTCCGGGTTTATCATGAGTACTGATGCCAGTTGTATTTTCTGCTGATTTCCCTTAGAGAGCGTATCCAGCTTCTTCTCCAGGTGCTGCTTCATGTCCAGCTTGTCAAGCCAGTGATTGATGGACTCTAAAGCTTCACTTTTTGACATATCATTTAGCTCAGCAAGATAAATAAGCTGGTCTTTTATCTTCTTTTTGGGGTAGAGCCCTCTTTCCTCCGGCAGATAGCCAAATCGTATTTTTTTTCTGTCGATTTTTTGGTTGTCTATGGTGATAGTTCCTTCATCCGCCTTGAAAACATCCATTATCATCCGCATCGTGGTTGTTTTGCCTGCGCCGTTCCTGCCCAGCAGTCCGAACGCCTTGCCTCCCCTCGCCGTGAACGATACATTATCTACGGCTGTTTTCTCGCCGAAGCGCTTTACTATACCGTTTATTTGTATCTCCATTTTCTGCTCCTTTATGTTTTTATATATTTAATATTATAGTATTCTTAACGCTTTTGTACAGCGCACCATGCCGTAATATACAAATGACTGGACAATATGTCGAATAAATCCTGCAAAATTACCAAAGCTGGCAATAAATATCGCCAGCTCAAAATACTTTTATAGTTTGTTTAATGCGTCCTGCATCCGCTTCATTGTGTCTTCCTTGCCCAGTATCTGCTGTATCTCCCAGATGTCCGGCGCATTTGCCTTGCCCGTTAGTGCTATACGTATAATCGTTGTAACCTCAATGATGCTGCCGCCAAACTTTTCGGGATCTTCCTTGTATTCTTTTGTGTTGGTGGTGTAGCCTGCGCTCTCTGTTATTACTTTCACTTTTTCAAACCAGTCATTTTTCTCATCTGCATGGTTATAGGTGTCAATATATTCAGTAAGTATCTTCTTAATTTTATCCTGTGGAATGCCTGGGTATTCATCCAGCACTTCGAAGTATTCATTATAGAAATACTTAATAAATTCCTTGCACTGGCTCCATGTTACAATATCTTTTCTGGGCTTTTTCGCGTTTCTTCCCATGTTAAGAATTTTTATAGTCTTGTCTTCAGCCCTAGATATCACATCGTGAAAGCCTTCGTCATATTCCTTCGCCCAGCCGGAGAGCCCTTCATATACCTGCTCTGCAGTCATTTTGGCAATTACATCCTTTGATATATTATTAAGCTTCATTATGTCAAAAAGCGTACCAGACTTTGTCATTTTATCCGTAGTGAATTTAAATTCCCTGCGGTCGGCATCGGGGTTTTTATCCCGCCATGCTTCATAGTTGGAGTTGAGGATTGTCAGCAGGTATTCCCATACGGCGTCCACCGTGTATCCTTCCTGCCTGTAATAATCTAAGCCCAATTCCGGGTCTTTTCTCTTGGATAGCTTGCGCTTGTTTCCGTTGTCCACCTTCATCAGCTGCGCTGTGTGGCAGTACAGAGGCTTATCAAATCCCAAAGCGTCAAATAGCTGCACATGTATTGGCAATGTGGAAAGCCATTCCTCCGCTCGCACCACATGGGTAACTCGCATCAGATGGTCGTCAATTGCGTGAGCAAAGTGATATGTAGGTATTCCGTCGGATTTCAAAATTACTACATCCTGAATGTTTTCAGGCACTTCTATTTCGCCTCTGATTCCATCTAGCACCTTTACATAATTATCTTTTTTGCCTTCTGAGCGGAATCTTAATACATATTCCTTGCCTTCCGCAAGATTTTTTTCGATTTCTTCGAGCGGCATATCCCTGTGTTTTGCCCACTCGCCGTAGTATCCAAAGTCTATTTTCGCTTCTTTCTGCTGCTCTCTTATATCCTCTAGATCCTGCTCCGTGCAGAAGCACGGGTATGCCTTGCCCTGCTCGACCAAATATTTGGCGAATGCCTGATAGATGTCCTTTCTCTGGCGCTGTCTGTAGGGGCCGTATTCCCCTGTTTCGCCCTCACTTGTTGCGCCCTCAGTGAACTCTATGCCGAAGTGCTTCATCGTGCTTATAGTCAGCTCAACCGCGCCTTCCACTTCTCTTTTGGCGTCGGTATCCTCAATCCTTAGTATAAATACACCGCCGCTCTGTGAAGCCAGTCTTTCATCCACAACCGCGCCGAACAGATTGCCCAGGTGTATAAACCCTGTCGGGCTCGGCGCCAGCCTCGTAACCATAGCTCCCTTTTCAAGTCCTCTTTCAGGGTATTTTTCTTCGTAATACTCCGGTGTTTTATCGATATTGGGAAATAATAATCCCGCTAATTTTTTATTATCCATTCATTCTTCCTTTCGTCCCTAAAGCTCACTCATATATTATAGACCAACAGGAATATATTTCAACTGATTTATATAAAATCATATCTTCTTTTGGCAAAAGAAAAAGGCTGCCATTGGCAGCCCTACATTTCTTTGCTGTTATTAAACCATACTTTCAGCGTCAAATTCCTCATTAACTGAGTCTATTCCGCGTCTGTCAATCATAAGCTCTGTATCATTTGGGCCAACTTTTATTGTCAGAACATCGTCTTTAATCTTTGTTACTGTGCCATAAAAGCGTCCGATTGTTGTTACTCTGTCGCCTACTTTTAAATTCTCAAGCATAGCTTGTCTTGTCTTCTGCTGTTTCCTTTGAGGCCTTATAAGCAATAGCCAGAATACCCCAAAAATTACTGCCATCATTATTAGCGTGGTCCATTGTCCGCCTGCAGCTGTATCCATAGTCTGTTCACCTTTCTTTATGTAAATCAATTTATTTGCTATTAAAATATCATACAACAATATAGGCTAATTTTCAAGTCAAAAAGCCCAATTATACTATTTATAGGCTGAATAGTCATCGTTTGCTTCAAAAAACTCTTTTCTGAAATCCATGAACCTTTCTTCTTCGATAGCAAGCCTTATTCTTTTCATTAATTCATGAAGCGCGTGAATATTGTGCCATGTTGCAAGGCGAGAGGCCAATATCTCCTTGGCCTTGAAAAGATGCCTTAGGTAAGCCCTGGAATAGTTCCTGCAGGTATAGCATGTGCAGCCCTCCTCAATGGGAGACAAATCCTCTGCATATTTGGCATTCATTATGTTCATCTTGCCCTTCATGGTAATCAGCGTTCCCATTCGAGCGGTCCTTGTCGGCAGCACGCAGTCAAACATGTCTACGCCGCGCATAACGCCCTCTACCAGCGCGTCCATGCTGCCTACCCCCATCAGGTAGCGCGGCTTGTTTTCAGGCAGCAGAGGCGTAGTGACCTCCAGCATATCATACATTATGTTCTTAGGCTCGCCAACACTTAATCCCCCTATTGAGTACCCGGGGAAATCCAGCTCGACCAGCTCTTTGGCGCTCTGTATGCGCAAGTCTTCATATCCACCGCCCTGAACTATGCCAAATAGCGCCTGCTTATCAGTATTCTGATGAGCTTCCTTGCATCGTGCCGCCCATCTTGTAGTGCGCTCTAATGATTTTTTCACATAGTCATGTTCACTGGGCCACGGCGCACATTCATCAAATGCCATTATTATATCAGCGCCTAAGGAGTTTTGTATCTCAACTGCCTTTTCCGGGGAAAGAAAATGCCTTGAGCCGTCTATGTGGGACTGGAACATGACCCCTTCTTCGGTTATCTTCCTGTTGTCCTTCAGGCTGAATACCTGAAAGCCGCCGCTGTCTGTCAGGATTGGCCTATCCCAATTCATGAATTTATGCAGCCCGCCAGCTTTTTCAATGAGCTTATGCCCGGGGCGAAGATACAGATGGTATGTATTTGAAAGGATGATCTGCGAGCCTAACTCCTTGAGTTCCTCCGGCGTCATTGCCTTCACCGTGGCTTGCGTACCTACCGGCATAAATACCGGGGTTTCTATTTCACCGTGAGGAGTCGTCAAAGTGCCTCGTCTCGCCATTGATTTGCTGTCTTTTTTAATTAATTTATATTCAAACATGATGTCTTAATTGCTCCTTGAAAATGGTCAGCTTTATTCTGACTACTTATATTATTTAATAAGCATCGCGTCGCCGAAGCTGAAGAAACGGTATTCTCTTTCAACTGCCTGCCTGTATGCTTCCATCACATTGCCTCTGCCCGCAAGAGCCGAGACCAGCATAATAAGCGTGCTCTCCGGCAAATGAAAGTTAGTAATCAGCATATCCGCAATTTTGAAATTATAGCCGGGATAGATGAATATATCCGTATGCCCGCTGCCAGGATGCACCACACCCTTTTCATCTGTCACAGTCTCCAGTGTTCTTACGGAGGTCGTACCGGTACAGATTACTTTTCCCCCAGAGCTTTTCACTTCATTTATCGCGTCCGCCGCGTCTTTTGATACATGATAGTACTCTGAATGCATAACATGCTCTTTTACATTCTCCACCTTTACAGGGCGGAATGTGCCAAGGCCTACATGTAAAGTGATTTTTATTATCTTTACGCCTTTATCTATGATTTTGCTAAGCAGCTCTTCAGTAAAGTGAAGCCCCGCAGTGGGCGCAGCAGCTGAGCCGGAATTTTTTGCATATACCGTCTGGTATCTGTCCTGTTCTTCCAGCGCTTCACTTATATACGGCGGCAGAGGCATTGTGCCTATTTCATCCAGCACCTCTTCAAGCACTCCATCGTATGCTAGCTTTATATGCCGTATGCCTTCATCGTGCTCTGCTATTATCTCGCCCTGCAAAAGGCCGTCACCGAAAATATAGGTTCTGCCTTTTTTTGCCCTCTTCGCAGGCTTTGCAAGCACTTCCCAAACGTCTTCTTCGCCTTCAATCCGTTCCAGAAGCAATAGCTCCATGCTGCCGTCGGTATCCTTGCTCTTCCCGAATATTCTTGCAGGCAGAACCTTGGTTTCATTTAAAACCAGTGCATCGCCTTCATTTAGGTATTCCAATATATCATTAAAAACCTTATGCTCTATTTCGCCGTTTTTTTTGTCAAGCACAAGCAGCCTGCTTGTGTCTCTATTTTTAAGCGGCGTCTGGGCAATGAGGCCCTCAGGCAAATCGTATTTAAAATCTTCTGTCTTCATTTCAAAAAACTCAACTGTCCGTCCTTTTTGTCTTTGTGTTCTATTCCCATGTGCTCGTAGGCGGCCGGCATGGCAACCCTGCCTCTTGGCGTCCTGCTTATAAAGCCTAGCTGAAGTAGATATGGCTCATACACGTCTTCTATCGTTATGTTCTCTTCGCCTGTAGCTGCGGCCAATGTATCCAGCCCCACAGGGCCTCCCCCGAATTTTTTAATTATGGCATGCAGTATATTTCTGTCCACGCTGTCAAGTCCCAATTTATCCACCTCCAGCATGTCAAGCCCTGCAGATGCTACATCTTTTGTTATCCTGCCGTCGGCCTTCACCTGGGCATAGTCTCTCACCCTCTTTAGCAGCCTGTTGGCTATACGCGGAGTACCGCGGGAACGCATTGCTATCTCGCGAGCTCCTTCTTCCTCTATGGGCGTGTTCAGTATCCTTGCAGACCTGTTTATTATGGTCGCCAGTTCCCCAGGCGAATACATCTCCAGCCTGCATATTACGCCGAATCTGTCATAAAGAGGAGATGTCAGCATTCCAGCACGGGTCGTCGCGCCCACTAGGGTAAACCTGTTTAAATCCAGTCGGATGCTTCGTGCGCTTGGGCCTTTGCCGATTATGATGTCAAGCTTGTAGTCTTCCATCGCAGGGTAGAGTATCTCAGCTATGGAATTATTAAGCCTGTGTATTTCGTCAATAAATAGTACGTCACCCTCACCTAAATTTGTGAGAATGGCTGCTAGGTCTCCTGTGCGCTCTATAGCAGGGCCGGATGTTGTGCGTATCTGCACGCCCATTTCATTGGCTATGATATTAGAAAGGGTAGTCTTTCCAAGCCCCGGAGGGCCGTATAGAAGCACATGATCCAGTGATTCCCTTCGCTCTTTAGCTGCACCTATAAATATCTCAAGCTGGTTTTTAGCCTTAGCCTGCCCTATGTATTCCCTCATAACAGAAGGCCTAAGGCTAAGCTCTATATCCATGTCTTCTTCGCTTCTCTCAGGCGTCATATATCTGTTTTCTATCATATATTATGCACCTCGTGTCCTCAATGCAGCAGTTATCAGCTGCTCCACGCTATCGTAGCTGCCCTCAGCAGATTTCACTGCCCTGCTTGCCTCAATTGAGGAAAAGCCCAGCGCCATCAGCGCAGATACTGCCTCGCCTTCAATTGATGCCGGAGCTCCTGCCGCATCCTTTATTCCTGCAAAAGATGTTGTCAGCTCATCATTGTCCACCTTTTCCTTAAGCTCTAGTATCATTCTCTTGGCAGTCTTTGGTCCTATCCCCTTTACCTTGGTAATAGATGAAATATCCTCCGTAACAAGGGCTATTGCAAGCTCCGCAGTGGTCATAGACGAAAGTACATTGATAGCTATCTTCGCACCGATTCCGGATACACCTGTGATCTTGTTGAACATTTCCCTTTCCTGACGGGTAGTGAATCCATACAGTGTCATTGAATCTTCCCTTACTATCATCTGAACAAATACCTTTGCGCTCTCTCCGGTCTTTCCTGCGTTCTGCAGTGCCGTAGTTGTGCAGTGCAGCTGAAAGCCAATGCCTCCGCTTTCAATAACGAGCATTTCCGTATCTTTATATGCTATTTCACCCTTAATGTAATCTATCATACCTTATCCTGAAAATATTATTTTATTTTAAATTCTTCTCCCAGCCTTATACTCTGAGCGTGGCATATTGCTATTGCCAATGCGTCCGCTGCGTCATCAGGCTTCGGAATATTTTTTAAGTTAAGCAGTATTTTCACCATCTGCTGTACTTGAACTTTATCAGCATGGCCATATCCGCAAACCGCCTGCTTCACCTGCATAGGGGTATATTCATACAGGTTTTCTGAGCCTACGTAATTATCCCCTGCTATTACGCAAACGCCCCTTGCATGCCCCACGTCAATCGCCGTCGTTACATTTCTGTAGAAAAAGAGCTCTTCATACGCAATGCTTTGCGGCTTATGGGTATTTATAATTTCCTGCATATCCCTGTATATAACGGACAGTCTTTTAGGTAAAGGCATTCCGGCGGCAGTTGATATGATGCCGTAGTCGACAAGCGAAATATTCTGGTTTTCTTTGTTTATTACTCCGTAGCCTATGGTCGCAAGCCCCGGGTCAATGCCTAAAATTATCATATATTTATTGTAACATATAAAAAAGAGACTGTCCTCATTTTTTTGAAGGCAGCCTCTTTACATACTGTATCATTTAAAGAATTAAACGGTTATAAGTTTTTGATTTTTATCCTTCATAATCTCGGTTAATTCCTTGCCCATATATTTTACTTCTACTTCAAGGCTTTCCAAGAGTTCAGTTGCGCCGACAGTGTCCGCGCAGTTCTTGCTAGCCACTACTTCTACTCCCTTGTGGACAAGACGCATAATGTTAACCTGCACAAAGCTATTATTCTGTATAAGCCTTATTGAGCCGCCCCATAGAATGACACGCACTTTATCCCACCATTCGTATGATACTGCACCTTCGGCATACTCATTGATAAAAAGTAGTGCCGTGTCTGCTGACTCAGTTGTCCAAAGAATATTTATTGTACTCATATGCATCACCCTTATGTTTAAATATCTTCCTCAAAATCTCTATTACTGATAAAAATTTATAGTATGATTATATAAAAATATAGTCATTTAATCAAGGTAATTATAATGTTGCTCTGCAACGCTAGCATTTCTTTCTAATGGTGCAGTAAATTTAGCCTTATCTAAGCTGATCTTCAGAATAGAAGCCTGATTCAATCATCATATCCCAATAGTTATCCGCGTCTACTACTGTCGCTTTGCACAGATACGATGGGATATCTGCCGCATAATTATCGTAGTAATTGTTTGTCTCGACTTCTTCTCCGGAGCAAATCTGATCAACCATTATTAAAGTGCGTTCATAGATTGTCATTGGATTTTTAAACACAGACATTGATTGTTTGCCGGCTACAATATTTTTTATTGAGTTTATATCGCAGTCCTGACCAGTAATAATAGGATACGGCTTCTGGCGCGTTCCGTAGCCTGCTGCGTCCAGTGCAGCAGCAATGCCTTGCGCCAAGCTGTCATTGGGCGACAATATAACGTCTACGTTTGCGTTTGCGTAGTATACCCTAAGCAGGTTTTCCATTCTTGTCTCGGCTCCTTCGGTAGACCATGCCTGTATACCAACGTTTGACCATTCTTCACTTGTTGTGCCCTCACCGGATACTACATTCAAGACACCGCTTTCAATATATGGCTCAAGCACGTCCATTGCCCCTTTATTGTAATATTTTGCATTGTAATCATCAGGAGAACCTGCAAATATTTCCATGTTGAACGGGCCTTTTTTCCCTTTATCCAGCCCGAGAGAATCAACTATATATTCGCCCTGCAATGTACCGACATATTCATTGTCAAATGTAACATAATAGTCAACATATTCAGTTTCAGTAATCAGTCTGTCGTAGGAAATAATCACAATACCATCATAAACAGCCTCGCCTAGAACATCGTTTAGTTCGAACCCGTATACTGGCGCTATAATCAGCACATCATATTGTGCTGATATTAGTTGTTCTATCTGAGAAATTTGAGTGTCTGAATTATTATCTGCAAATTGCAGACTGACAATGTATCCCTGTGCTTCAAGCTCCTGCGCCAGATAGTTTCCAGCATCCGCCCATCTATAGTATCCCATAGTAGGCATTAATACCCCGATTTTATAATCGCCTTTATCTTTATTTGTTATTTTGGTAAATATAATTTTAATTTCTACAACTGTGGTAAACGTGCGCTCTTCATATTTGCCTTTTGCTTCTTTGATTTCCAGTTCGAAGGTATATCCACTGCCCACTCCGCTGGCTTCATAGCTTTTTCTTCCATCATCAATTTCGTTGATTAGGAGGCCGCTTTCATCGAATACTTCCTCATAGAAATCAATAACATCATCCATATCATCTTCTGTTCCAAATGATAGTGTAATTTCATCATCGTCTTCGTCACTTTCATATACAATCGCATCATCATAGATAGGCAGTTCATCATCAGGATAGTCTCTGCTATACTTGATTCCGTCTATATATTCTTCCGGCAAAGGGTCCAATATATTGGTCAGCATATCACACCCGCACAAAAAAATTACAGCTGTAATTATAAATACTAAAAGCGCAGTATTCTTTTTCATCTCTTTGCTCTCCTCAATCACTTTGAAAATAATTGCTACTGTATATAAAATCCCTAAACCTATATTTTAATTAATTATACCATAAATAGAATATATTTCAGCCATCCTTTTTCATTTTCAAAATAAAGAGCAGAACATTTATTATCTTGCCTAATCTTATTTTTTTATATCGCCTGAAATTCAGCCTTTCTAAGATGTATTTATCGCGGAATATAGCTATGGAATATATGTAAACATATTCAGAAGGTGCGTATCGCCGTTTTGTAACACATGTAGAGAATAAAACTCCTCACTTGATATATGTATATTATTGCTGTATACTATGCTGGTGTATATTATTAATATACCTGCATATTGTTAACAATTTTAATTTTTATATACGGGGGACATCTAGATGACAAAAATCCAAATGAAAACTCCTGTCGTGGAAATCGACGGGGACGAAATGACCCGAATCCTATGGGCGCAGATAAAGGAAAAGCTGATTGAGCCCTTTGTAGAGCTCAAAAGCGAATACTACGATCTTGGCCTAGTGAACAGGGACAAAACAAACGACCAGGTTACTATCGACTGCGCAAATGCCATCAAAAAATATGGTGTAGGAGTAAAGTGCGCTACCATCACGCCGAATGCACAAAGAGTCGAAGAATACAGCCTAAAAGAAATGTGGAAAAGCCCAAATGGAACAATAAGGGCAATACTCGGCGGCACTGTTTTTCGTGAACCCATACTTGCAAAGAACATAAAATCCTATGTTCCCGGCTGGACTTCACCTATCGTTATGGCACGCCATGCCTACGGAGACATCTATAACTGCGAAGAAAAAGAAGTGGAAAAAGGCACAGTGGCAGAGCTCGTATACACAAAGGACGGAAAAGAGACACGCCAGCTTATTCATGATTTTTCAGAGGCAGGAGGGGTTGTCCGCGGAATGCACAACGACACATCCTCCATAGATCATTTCGCACATGCATGCTTTATGTATGCTTTGGAGCACAAGATGGATCTTTGGTTTGGCTCAAAAGACACAATATCCAAAATATATCACCATAAGTTCAAGGATGTATTTCAGGAAATATACGACAAGCACTATAAAATGAAATTCGAGGCCCTTGGAATCGAATATTTCTATACATTGATAGATGACATAGTGGCGAGAATAATAAAGAGCAATGGTGGAATGCTCTGGGCATGTATGAACTATGACGGCGACGTAATGAGCGATCTCGTTGCAACAGCTTTTGGCTCTCTAGCAATGATGTCCTCAGTCCTAGTATCTCCTGACGGATACTATGAATACGAGGCTGCACACGGCACAGTAACAAGACACTATTACAGGCATCTGGAGGGCTACGAAACGAGTACAAACCCCGTAGCTACAATCTATGCCTGGACAGGCGCTCTTAAAAAGCGCGGCGAGCTGGATGATATACCTGAGCTGTGTGAATTCGCAAAGAAGCTTGAATGTGCAACTGTTGAAACCATAGAAAGCGGGATAATGACAGGAGACCTAGCATCATTGGCAACGGGCGAAGTAACGAAGGTAAACTCCAAGGAATTTATGGACGCAATCGCTTCACGTATATAAATGACATCAGTATAATGATAAATGTAACTAAATCACTATACATATTTGAATAATATGGTATAATTATTTTAATATTACTTTAGGAGGTAGAAACCACATGAGTGCAAAGTTCATAATTAAAAAAGATAAGAGCGGTCAGTACCGTTTTAACCTGAAAGCAGGCAACGGCGAAATCATCGCCACAAGCGAATCCTACACATCAAAAGCAGGCTGCAAAAACGGCATTGAATCTGTTAAAAAGAATGCCCCTGTTGCAGAAATCGTGGATGAATCTGACGACTAATAAAAGAATATAATCAAAACAAAAGCCCCTGTTCATAAGAATGGGGCTTTTTAATATCCTATAAAAAATTGTATATATCTTCCGGCGTCAGTGCCACTTTATTATTGCAGGAATTCAGCCTCTCTTCACTCTGATGCCCTCCCGCCAGCAGAACGCAGTCGCACCCTATAGCATCTGCCACCTCGTTATCGTGTGTTGTGTCTCCAATAAAAAGGATATACTTGGGATCAACTTTGATTTTATTCAGATGCTTTTCTGCTAGGAATACCTTGCTTTCTGCTTTGTTGTTGTGAAGCCCAGTTACTTCCTTTATATACTCACCCAGCCCAAAAAAACCAATCTCTTTTTTAATGTGCTTTTCTCTTCCTGCAGTCAGTATGCTCTGCTGGTATCCTTGCGCATCCAGCCTGGCAATCACTTCTGCAGCACCATTTCTAAGGCCGCAGGATGCAAAATTCTCTTCATATATATGCGTGAATTCATCTGCTAACTCAGCGAAGGGGTATTTATCAAAATCGAATCCTACCTCCGAATAGCACTTAATAACCGGAAAATCGAATATCTCGCGATATTTTTCCATACTGCAAGTGGGCAGATCTCTCTTCTGCAGCATATGGTTTAATGTGTCCAGCACGAGTTGCGCATCATCGAGTATTGTTCCATTGTAGTCCCATATTATGTGTTTATATTTCATTTATATTCTATTCTTCCTTGTATTGAACGAGCTCTACATTTGCCTCATTCAGTATTCTCACTGCGAATTCATCAGGGTACGCGTTTTTATACCATACTTTCTTTATACCAGCGTTTACAATCATTTTGGAGCATATTACGCAGGGCTGGTGTGTGCAGTAGAGCGTAGCATCCTTTATTGATAAGCCCAGCCTTGCCGCCTGTAGTATTGCGTTCTGTTCCGCATGTATAGCATAGCATAGCTCCGCCCTTGTGCCGGAGGGAACATTCTGCACCCTTCTTAAGCATTCTCCTCTTTCCATGCAGCTTTCTATCCCGGAGGGCGCACCGTTGTAGCCCGTTGTCATTATTCTTTTGTCTTTTACTATTACAGCGCCGATTTTTCTATTCTCCTGGAAGCAGCTTGACCATGTCGCAATAAGTTCTGCCATCTCCATAAATCTCTGATCCCACTTATTCATTGATTTCCCTCCGCATGTTTATTGGTTAATTATACACATATTGCTGATATATTGTAAACCTTAATCGCGCATTTTATTCAGTAAGCTCACTTGGATACAAAAAAGCGCATCACATAAGGTATATGATACGCAATAATTATTCTTTATGTTATTTTTATTCTACTTGGTAAGTTACCGTTATCTGGCTGTCCTGCATCTGGAAAATGCTCATTACAAGTATACGGTTCTCTTGATCCGCAGGATAGAGCGCGCCCGTTATCATGTCCATCATATAAATAGATTCGTGTTTTTTTATATCGTAATAATAGAGCTCAAGCGGATACTTTTCATCCCATCCGGCGCTTTTGTATACTGTATAATATACCCTGCTGCTATCAGGTGACCAGGTGTAGTCCATTATCATATTGCCGCTTTCAATTAGCTGCTTTTCTTTGGTCTCAGTATCGTAGATGTAGAATGCATATTCCGCTCCATCACTTTGCTGCATATCATTAATCAGAAGGTATTTTCCGTCTCCCGAAAGCATAAATGAATTACCCGAAAGTATCTTGCTGCTATGCCCCGTTTCTGTGTCCGCTTTATATATGTCGGTTGTCAGGTTTCCTTCTCCTGCCTGCAGATAATAGATGCTCGTATCATGTAGATTCAGGCTGCTTTCCATGTACTCCTCCTCGGTCATTGCATACACGGAGATGTTTGAAAGCATTCTCATATCGTAGCATAATAGCTGTTTGCTGTCCCGCTCGCCTGTTATTGCGTAAAGCCTGTTATCATTTGCAGACCATACGAATGATGAGGTGTCTATTCCGAATCCATCATCAGAAGGCAGGTATATGCCGCCTGTTTCCGTGTTTACAATCTGCAGCATTCTTGTTTCGTCGTTCTGGTCAATAAAGGCTATAAACTTATTGTCATATGAATAGTCCGCGCTCAATATTGATGTATATTTCTGGCTTGATAAATTGAAATCGCCGTCCTTATTTCGTATCCATAGTTCTTCATATGAGTACACATCACCAACCTGTGAACCCAAAATATTATATGGCTTTGCGTAAACAAAGCTTTTTCTATCGTTGCTCCAAGAAAGGAATCTGCCTCCTGTAATCAGAGGCGTTCCGATGATTTCCTCGCCGCCCTTGCTGCCTATCGGGCTGCTTATTATCTGCTGTATCTGATCTTCATAGTCATATTCCGGCAGTTGATTGCTGCCAAGCAATTCTATTGATATCTCACTTCCGTCAATTATGCTTTCAATTTCAGTCCTTCTGCTATCAAGGTAAGCATCCACTTCTTCCTTTGTGTCAAATGGCTTGGAAAGAAGTACTCCGTTTTTTCCGTCTGAACTTAGGCACGGGTAGAAATCATTGCTAACAAAATATCCGTTTTTGTATTCTTCAAATGCATTTATTTTAATATAATATTTATATTCTTCAGTCTCGTTTATATGATTTAGGGTTATTACTATTTTATTGGCACTGCTTTCTGCTCTATATGAGTATTCATCTATAGTTGAAATATATAGATACAAGCTGCTGCTTCCTATTGGTTCTCTCCTTAGTATACCCTGAACAATATTGCTACTCTCTAGCTCTTCTTCATATATTTTATATGACCAGTTTGAAATGCCATCCAGTCGTATTACCATTCTGTCAACGCCCTCTATGTGGCTGATGTTGTAGTTTGGCACACCGCTGCTAATGTGCTGATCCGCCAGTGACACGCCCCCGCCCGACATAAAAGACAGGGTTATTCTGCTTTGCTCATCCGATAAGCTCTCTATTTTAATGTCGGCAAGATTCAGCTGGGTCAGGCCGTCTCCTCCTGAAAAGGCCTCAGAACTCGCAAAAAATGGCTCCATAGTTATCTGCGGGCTCTCCGTGATATCTACAGCGGGGCCTGCATTTAAACAGCCTGAAAGCAAAAATATAATTGCGGCTGTAACCGCAATGTATTTAGCGTAAAATCCCTTCATCTCCCTGAATATCTATTAATCATGTAGCCTGCTTTGCCGCATCCTCATTAAATTCTCCGGCCGGCTCTCCATAATTAAACTTAAGTAGTTCTCCCCTTTCCATCAACATACTTCCGTCTGTCATTTTCATCACATGTTATTTCCTGATAGCAGCTTCTCCGCTTCCGCTATCTTCCCGCCTATTTTAGCATAGCTTTGTGTCATTTTTATTTCAGCTCTCTTAAGAAGCCTACTAAAATTATTACTCCTCCCAGCTTTTCAGGTAGGCAGCCTGCGAGTCTGTCAGTTCATCAATTTTAATATTTCTTGAGTTCAGCTTGATTCTTGCAACATCATAGTCAATCTCTTTGGGTATGGTATACACTTCTTTTTTGAGCTTTTCATAGTTCTGCGCTATATATACTGCGCATTTAGCCTGAATTGCAAAGCCCAAATCCAGAGCTTCTGCGGCTCCGCCTTCGCCAACTACCAGATTGACCAGCCTGCCCTCGCCCACCAAATTAAGCTTCTTTCCATCCTTCATCACATATGTTTCCAGCTTATCGCCAATAACGCTCTTATCCACGCTTAATTTGTCCAGCTCGCACACGTTTATTTCCACATCAAAATGGCCTGCATTTGTTAGAAGAGCACCATCTTTCATCATCTCGAAATGCTCCTCTTTTATTACATCCTTGCATCCTGTAACTGTAACAAAAACATCGCCTAGTCTAGCCGCTCTGTCCATCACCATCACAGTACATCCATCCATCGAGGCTTCCAAAGCCTTTACTGGATCCACTTCGCATACTATTACATTAGCGCCCAGGCCCATGGCACGCAAGGCTACTCCCCTGCCGCACCAGCCATAGCCTGCAACCACAACATTTTTGCCCGCCAGCATCAGGTTTGATACGCTCATGATTGAGCTCCATACAGACTGTCCTGTGCCGTACCTGTCGTCAAATAAAGCCTGGCACTTCGCATTGCTCGATGCTATTATGGGGTAATCTAGTTTCCCTGCCCTTGCCCTAGCCTGTGCCCGCCTTATGCCGGTTGTTGTTTCTTCGCATCCGCCGATTATTTCCTTCGAGTTCGCCTTGCACTCATTATGAAGCAGAGTCATCAGGTCTCCGTTTGTGTCAACTATTACATTTGGATTGCACTCCACGGCCTTCATCAATTGCTTTTTATACATTTCCTGTGTCGCATTGCTCTGGGCAAATACATTTATACCCTCATTATATAGCCCTGCCGCGATGTCATCCTCTACTGCCTGAGGCGAAGAGCTAGCCACATAGACCAATGCCCCTGCAGCCTTCAAGGCTCTCGCAAAGTTGCCCATTTTGGCATCAACGCGCATAGCAGTAACAACTCTCATCCCTGCCAGAGGTTTGCTTTTCTTATAATCATCCAGGATTCTTTTAACGACCGGCATATAGTTCAATGCCCAGTCCATTTTTTTGATGCCTTCCTTATAAAGGCCCGGATCTTTAAGCAGGCTCAAGTCTCATCCCTCTTTTCATATTAAAATTGCTGCTCCGCGCAAATGCGACCACTTATTATATACTATTATTGTTACAGAATTCTTAAATAGAGCCTAAAGTATTATAACTAACTAATACAGATTTAGTCTTTTTTTATCAATATTATTACGTTTCGAGCCTGTTTTCTGTATTTTTTCTCAAAATTGCAAGCTTGCTGACTGGTTTGTTAAATTCTACATGCAGTTTTTGTTTCGGATGATTGGCGATTTCCATTTCTGACCCATCTTCATCCTTTATAGATAATATTCTTACCAAGAAGCTTTTACCTTCTGTGTCCAGTATCTCCACCTCATCACCAACTGAAAATGGATTGAACTCCCTGATCCAAGCTGTACTTTCATTTTCTGCAGCTTCCAAAACCTTGCCTATATAGTCCCACTTTGAAACATACTCCGATTTTTTTGCGCTCTGCCCTTCCATATGCGGATTGCCGTAATTAAACCCTGTTGTATATGGCCGGTAGGTCACCTTATCCAGCTGCTGCATGGATTCATCCAGCGGGCCATTATATTCCTTTTCAGAGTAGTACCTGTCAATTTCCGTCCTATAGGCTGTGCCCACAGCTGCAACATAGTGCTCTGACTTCATTCTTCCTTCAATCTTAAGGCTGTCTATGCCTGTATCTAATAAATCTTTCAAATATGCCAGCATATTAAGATCCTTGGAATTGAAAAAGAACATCCCGCTGCCTTCCTCTTCCTCCACGTGGAATACTTCACCGTCTCTTTTGCTCTCTGTTAATGAAAATTCCCACCTGCAAGGCTGTGTGCAAAATCCCTGGTTCGCTTCCCTTCCCGTTAAATAGGCACTGATTGCGCATCTTCCCGAATATGCCATGCACATTGAACCATGGGCAAACATCTCAAGCTCTAATGATGCAGGTACAGCTTTCCTGATATTTTCAATCTGCTTTAGTGATAACTCTCTGGCTAGAACTATGCGCTTAACGCCCATGTCATGCCAGTAATTAGCGGCGTAGGAATTTAGCGTATTGGATTGGGTGCTTAAGTGAATTGCCATAGAGGAAGCAGCTTTCTTTGCGAACGCTATTATGCCCGGGTCTGCAACTATCAGCGCGTCTACATCAATATCCTGAAGAAACTGCAAATATTCCTCCAGCCCTTCAAAATCCTCATCCCGCGCAAAAAGGTTTACCGTTACATAAACTTTTTTTCCGGCAGAGTGAGCTATAGCGACAGCTTTCCTAATTTCGTCGTCGTCAAGATTTCCCGCCATTACCCTCATGCCGTATTTTTTGCCGCCAAGGTAAACAGAATCCGCTCCGTAATTTATTGCTATTTCAAATTTATCAAAATTGCCAGCCGGCAATAATAATTCAGCTTTTTTCATTTTTTTGATTGTCTTTCTTTAATCGTATCATTTTTTCTTTTAATTATAATCTATAGGGTATGCAAATTCAACCAAATGAGCTCTTATAAAGTCAATAATATTTTATTATATTTAGTAAACAGAATAATTTATTATTTAAATTGTGTATTTATTAATATTATCTGCAAAGATTTCTTAAGTGTACAACAATAGAATCCTCAGCCGGAGGATTTCCGAAGTTTGTTATTTAAAATATCCGTTTGTAATGTAAAACAGCCTGTAGATTGTTTTCTTTGTCAGAAAGCGATGGAAGGCAATTCTAGCTTAGTTCTCTTTCAGCCTGCCAACAGAATAGAGCCTGCATAGTTCTTCCAAAGCCTTTATTTCAATGTTTATTCTTTCGCCGATATCTGTGTCGCCCACCCTAAGCCTCTCTCTTTTGGTGTCGAAATCCGCATAATATGACATTATATCCACACCGGATTCAATGATCTTTTCTCTTGATTCGAATTTCTCATGAGCAGCCAAAGTAAGCCCGTACGAATTAAATATCAGGGTATACCCCGCTGTTCCAGTGATAGGATTGTAAATAGGGTTAAGCCCGCCGTCAATAACTATAAGCCTGCCTTTCGCCTTTATCGGGCTTTCCCCCTCTTTTGCCCTTACAGGCATGTGTCCGTTTATTATGTGTGAAAACTCTGTGTTGATTTGAAAATCATCCAGTATCTTGTTAATCGTCTCTTCATTCATCCAATGCCTGTAGTATGGATTAATCTTCTCTGAATGCGCAGCCTTATCCGCAACGAAATACCTTTCAAAGGTTTTCATTTCTATCTTTCCGAAAAGCGGCGAATTCTTTCCTGACCAAAGATACCAAAAAACATCTGTATTGTTATTCTCAGCAAACCTGCAGGCGAAAGATTCCCTTACCCAGTTGTCATATGCGTCCATCGCTGCCATTCCTGTTAGCTCATCGCCAAAGAATTTAATTTCTGAGAAGCTTCCATCTTCATTCATCGGAATACAACCGTGCATCAGCAGATTGGAGTTATACTTAAGGTACATGCTTCCCTTCCTAAGCATAAATTCCATATGCCCGCTAAGCTTTTCGTTGCAGAGGAATATTTTTTTAAGCCCCTGCACGACCGCCTCCTCCTCCTTCGTTAAAGCATATGGGTCGTCTTTGTCGACGGTCGGAAAATTTGTATCCCTCATATCGTATTTAACTCCACCGACTGTGACACCTGTGCCATCCTCGCTTATTTTATCTAAAAGCAGCCTGTTGTCCATTTCAAATAGCGGATTTCTCTTTATTAGCTGTCCTTCCAATTTAAATTGTATAATTGTTATCGCCTTATGCATTCTCCTTAAGAGCATTCGCTCTTCATCATGCATATCGTTTTTTATAACGGTTTTGAAGCATTCGCACTCATCATCCTTATATGCATTGCTTGCAAAGGTAGCAAGATGTCTCAGGTTTATTCCGTAGCCCTCCTCCAGTATATTAAGGTGGCCATATCTTGCACATACACGAATAACATTGGCAATGCAAACTTCGCTTCCGCAGCCTGCCCCCATCCATACAATGTCGTGGTTGCCCCATTGGATGTCTACAGCGTGATATTCCATTAGCTCATCTATTATCCTGTGCGGCCCCGGCCCTCTGTCATATATATCTCCAACCACATGCAGCCTGTCAATAGAAAGCCGCTGAATAACTCCGCATATCGCGATAATGAAATCATCTGCCGCACCCACACTGAGTATGCTGTCTATTATGGACTCATAGTATTCATTTTTGCTGCCGCCGTGGTCTGTTTCGTGCAATAATTCCTCAATAATGTATTTGTGCTCTTCCGGCAGCGCTTTTCGTACTTTACTCCTGGTATATTTCCTGGAAACAACCCTGCAGATTACTACTAATTTTCTTATCGTATCCATATACCATTTCCATATATCTTTTTCCTGCTCTTTCATAAGGCTAATTGTTTCCTCCGGGTACGCTACGCATATTGCGAGCCTGTCCACTTCGCTTGGAGATAACGCATTGCCAAATTCCTGGCTTATTTTGTTTTTAATTACGCCGGAGCCGTTTTTCAGCATGTGCATAAAGGCTTCATGCTCGCCGTGTATATCCGATATAAAATGCTCTGTGGGTTTAGGAAGATTCAAAATTGCTTTTAAATTGATAATTTCGCTGCATGCGGAGCTTAAAGTTGGAAACTGTTTCTGCAGCATTACATTAAATATGCTTCTGTTATCATTTTTGTCCATTTTTGTCTCCTGAAAATAAAATAAGCAAGCTGTATGCCAGTGCCTTTTGCCAGTATAGATTATCATACAGCTTTATTATTTACAAGTTTATCTATTGTTAAACAACAAAATTAAATCAATCATGCAATAGAGTTGCAGTATGTATAGTAGGGGCAGTTCTTTTTTTAATTTAATATTGACACATGTTATATTTTACATTATTATTACAATATGTTTAAGAAAATGTTTTATATTGCGCTGATTATAATTGGAGTTCTTGGAATCATAGACACCATTTTCGTAATGAGAATAGCTGTCGGTGTAACAGCCGGAACACTAGCTCCCGGAGTAATCGGCACCGCTTTCATTATATTCGCAATTCTCAAGCTTAAGCTTAATGGCAGAAAAATAATAAATAACAAAGTATTGCGCCGAATTGTAATATCCGGCTTCTGCCTTTTCATTGCCCTATTCATCGTTGTTGAAAGTTTTATTCTTGTAAATGCTTACTCAAAACAATACGAAAAAACCGAGACCAATTTTGTCGTTGTATTAGGATGCGGCGTTTTCCCGGATGGCAGGCTTACACTCTCGCTTATGAAAAGGCTTAATGTAGCCTATGATTATCTTTTAGCACATCCTGATACATTGTGCATCGTTTCCGGCGGACAGGGCCCCAATGAACCCACTACCGAAGCGTGGGCTATGGAGCAGTACCTTCTTGAAAAAGGATTCCCGGCAGAAAGAATCATTAAGGAAGAAAATTCAACAAGCACCAATGAAAACCTGCAGTATTCAAAGGAAATAATGATGCAATATAATAAAGACCTGACAGTCGCTATTGCCACAAGCGATTTCCACATATTCCGAACAAAGATGCTTGCAAAAAACCAGGGGCTTGACGCAATCGGCCTGCCCTCCACTACCGCATGGTATATCTGGATTAATTCTTACTTAAGAGAATTCCTCGCAGTAATAAAATCAATACTATTTGATATGTAAAACAGATTAAACAATTCTACTGTTTTAATTGCTGTATTCATATATATTGCTATCTGCTTGCTTTTTAATAATGCGGCGATATAATTATATAGTATAAAATACAGTTTTTTTATTTGGAGCACTGCATCATGAAAAGCGAAGTGAAAAAATATTCTCGCAGAATTATATTTATTGCAATTGCCGCAATTGCTCTTAGCTTTTTTTCCTTTGCCTCTATTTCCGCATACAGAACTCATATTAGAATGCAGGATGAAATTTCATCGCTTAATCAAAGCAGCTCTGAATCTTCAACTGTAACATCACAAAGCAAAACTCCCAATCCATCTCCTTCTCCTCGCGCAGCATTCATACCTGACCCAAACGAGCTGCAGCCCATTCCAAACCTTGAGGAAATTGACTATATATCAAACTCAATCAATATTGAACAAACAGAAAGCGGAGCAGAAGCATCCTGGGAAGTTCAAAAAAACGCGGACTATTATGTGCTCTGCGCTGCTAACTCCGCTAATCAGATATACCGGAAGGAAATCCTTTGGCCAAATATATCTCAATGGCTTATCCCTGATACAGTAAGCGGACGTTTGTTTCTTTTATGCTATCAGGATATGGGCGAAGACAGCACTGATGACGACACGCTGATCACAGTGCTTTCCGCAGATATAAATGTTGCAGATGAACTCACAGAGCAAACACCTGCTCCTATTGACGAAAATTCCACTGAAATAAAGAATACTTACATGATAATAGTTGATAAGGCTGATTTTACATTTGGCATTTTCACATATGATAACAAAGGTGAGTACACTGTTCTGGTGACAGCATTCCCCACTGCAATAGGCTATAGTGACCGTATGACCCCAAACGGCACATTCGAAATAAGCTCAAAAGGTGAATGGAAAAGCTGGAGTACCGGGTCATTCTCCCCTTATTATACCCGATTCACTAGCGGGCTATACTTCCACGGTGCTGTATACAGCTCAAAGCGCAATGACACAATGTATAAGAGTTTCTATAATGAAATCGGTACAGCTTCGTCCTCAGGATGTCTTCGCACTACTATTGAAGGCGCTAAATGGGTATACTATAACTGTCCTGCAGGTACAGTAGTTAAAATTGTAAGCAGCTCTGATGAAGTTGAAAAGGTAATTAAAACACCTTTGGATCCATACTATCCCAGATGGGACCCGACAGATTCTGAGAAGCCCAGTCTCAGCCCACCGGAAGTAACCACAAATGCATTACTCATGATAGATGAAGGCGGTTCAGCAAGCCTGACGGATTTATTGAATGCAGTTGACCAAAAGGCTGACAGCAAAGGGCTCATATACGAAATTATTACTCCGCCTGAATTCGGAACATTAAGCAAAGATACATTCACTCAAGCAGAAATCAATGCAGGAGAAATTATATATACTCATGATGGGTCTGATACCCTCACTGACGAGTTCAAGTTTGTAGTAAGCAATCTATCCTCTCAAACTAATATCTTATCCTTCAGTATTAAGATCAATCCTGTTGATGATAATGCTCCGGAAATAATCCAAAATGAATGGCTCAATGTATCAAGAGGGTCTTCAGCGTCATTGAGCGGCCACCTTATAGCTCAGGACAACTATATAGATTCATCTAATCTGATATTTAAAGTAGAAATTATGCCTGAGCATGGCAGCATACCAGCTGAGTTCACTCAGGCTGAAATTACTGCAGGAAAAGTAATATACACGCATGATAATTCTTATTCGGAAACAGATAGTTTTATATTCAGTGTATCAGATGGCGAGAATGTGCTGTCCGGACAGATGTTTTCCATAAGCATAAATTAGACTAAATTTAGCAAAAGAGCACACAAATATCTGTGTGCTCCTTTAAAAGTAGAGTAGAATAGAATTATTCCTGATTATCTTCGTCTTCGTTAACTTCTGTGGTCTTCTCCTTGTTTCCTATGGTACCCAGTGTAACTCCCTTTATTACTCCGTTTACTTTGCCCTCTACGAAGCCTATAAGAGCACCGTGGATATCCCCTTCAATGTTTTTTCGTACTATTCCTGTTAGGTTGCCGTAGACATCACCAAATACGCTGCCGCCTACTACTCCGCTCAGGCTGCCTTTTATGTCGCCTTTTATGTCGCCCTTTACAACACCTGTAAGGTTACCGTGGACAGTGCCCAGAATATCGCCCTCTACGCTTCCTAATATGTTGCCCTTTACGTCACCCTTGATAGAACCTTTTACTGTGCCGCGAATGTCCCCTATGAAGTCACCTTCAATGTCATTTTCAAATACATGCTTTTTGTTGTAGTTTTCTTTAGCATTTGTAATCGTATCTGAAATACCGCTTATCATATCATCAACCACACTTCCAAATGTCGCCTTCTGACCGTCTCCGCCGGACTTCGTTCCATCTGCTTCTGATTTTGTCTCTGTTGAATACCCCAGCTCCTCCAGCCTCTGCTGTGCCTCTTCATGTGATATTTTTCCGTCTTTAAAATCCTGCAGTACTTGATTTATAGTATCGTTCATTTTTAGCTTCTCCTTGTAAATTTTATTTGCCGCTAACAATTGCATCCACTGCTTCATCAATTGTTATTTCATCGTTTTTAAGCATAGTCAGTATGTCTTCGTTGGGGGTATCCTGCCCCAGCGCCTTAAGCACTTTGTTTATCCTGCTTTTCACCGTAGGGTATGATATTCCAAGGTCTTTGCCCACTTTCTGTATGTTTCCGTGATTTTTTAAAAATAGTAATACAAATTCCGTCTGCTCAGCGTCAAGATTTGAAAAGACGCCGGGTGCAAACTTGCCTTCAAGTTTTGTGTGGCATCCATTGCATTCCAACGTTTTTATATAATACTCTTTGCCGCAGATGGGGCACGTCTTAGGTATAGAAAATTGTTTCATCGGTTGCCTCCATTTACAATTATTGAATAAATATTATCATATAATTTAATTAATTGCAAGTATATATTCAATATTTTTAATATTTTTTCGTTATTTTATTAAATATATTCATTTGCAGTAATTTAGCTTTTCAAATGTTAAATTTCTGTTATATATCTTGACAGCACGCAACCTATACTATATATTGTGTAAGTAAGCACTTACTTTCATTCGGAGGAATAATGAGTACAACAAATGAAAAAATAATCACAGCTGCAAAGGAGCTTTTTTCTACCAAAGGCTATGCGGCAACCACGACGAAGGATATTGCCGCTCTAGCCGGGATAAGTGAAGTTACACTTTTTCGGCATTTTGAAAGCAAAAGAAAACTTTTTCAGGTTGCCCTTCACGGAACTCTGGGGTCTGAAAAGCTATTGGGGTTTTTCGAAAATGAAATAGAATTCAACTTAGATAAAGATCTTAAAAAGCTTGCCTCATATTTGTATGACCTTTACGAAAGCAACGGCCCAATGATAAAAATGCTGTTAAAAGATACTGAACACAGCAATTTCAGCGAAGTTATCAAGCCACATCTGGAACGTCAATTATTGGACAGCAGAAATAAGTATTTCAATAAAATGCATGAACTTGGCAAAATTCCTGATGACCCATTGATGTGCGGCAAATTCTTCTTTTCCAATACTATGGGCTTCCTGATGCGCAAATTCGTGCTGGAAAAGAATGAAGAAGGCAAAGAATACTATAACTGGATGATAGAAAAGACCATAAGTGCGATAAAAACAAAAAATAACACGTAAAAGAAAGGAAAAATAAATGGGAAAATTATTTCGATTTATGAAAATATACAAGTGGCCGGCACTGCTTGTTGTAGTCTTCACTTTTGTGCAGGCTATCAGCCAACTGTATCTTCCCAATCTAATGTCGGATATAGTAAATGAAGGCGTTATGAACCAGGACATCGCCTTTATCCTTAAAACAGGCGGAATCATGCTGATATTCACTCTTATAGTCAGCGCGTGCACAGTAATAGCACGATACTTTGCATCCAGAGTATCTGTAGGTATGGCGAAAGATATACGAGGAGCAATATTCAGCAAGGTGACAAACTATTCACTTCATGAATTTGACAAAATAGGCACTGCATCGCTTATTACCCGCAGCACAAACGACGTAACACAGCTGCTCAATGTATATATAATGATGCTAACAATGCTTCTGGCGGCGCCTATTACGGCCATAGGGGGCGTTATACTGGCTCTTGGCAAGGATGTACAGCTGTCTTGGATAATCGTTGTTGTTGTTGCCATCATGGCAATACTGATAGGTGCTGTGGCATCAAAGGCCATCCATCTGTTCAAATCGCTTCAGCTGAAAATCGACAAAGTCAATCTGGTGCTGCGAGAGAGCCTTACCGGCATAAGGGTAGTAAGAGCCTTCAACAAAAAAGAATATGAAATTAACCGCTTTGATGGCGCAAATAAAGACCTGACTGATACATCCATAAAAGTATACAAACTAATGGGGCTTTTAATACCCTCAATTATGCTTATTATGAATCTGACAACGGTAGCCATTATTTGGTTTGGTTCGATGCGCATCAATTCAGGCGATCTGCTCATCGGGGACATGATGGCATTCCAGCAGTATGCTATGCAGATAATGATGTCGCTTATTATGGCAACAATGATGTTTGTAATGCTGCCCCGTGCCAGTGCATCCGCTAAAAGGATAAATGAAATACTGGACATGGAAGCCGAAATCAAAGACCCCGTTAATCCTGAAAACGCAGGCACACAGAAAGGCTACGTGGAATTCAAAAATGTTTGCTTCCGTTTCCATGGCGCATCTGAATGTGCGGTAAAAGACATTTCATTCTCCGCCAAGCCCGGCGAAACTACCGCCATAATAGGCGGAACAGGATCAGGAAAGACCACATTAATCAATCTCATTACAAGGTTCTACGACGCTCAGGAAGGCGAAGTGCTGGTTGATGGTGTTAATGTAAGAAATATGACACAGGAAGAACTCCGATCAAAAATCGGCTTCGTCCCCCAGAAGATCAATCTTTTCCATGGAACAATAGCTGAAAATATCCGCTACGGCAAAGATGACGCCACAGAGGATGAAATAGTCTCTGCGCTTGAGACAGCGCAGGCAATGGAATTCGTTTCTGAACTTGAAGACGGCATAAACTCAAAAGTAGCACAGGGCGGAACCAATTACTCCGGCGGACAAAAGCAAAGGCTTTCAATAGCACGTGCTTTAGTAAGAAAACCAGAGATATACATCTTTGATGACAGCTTCTCAGCTCTTGACTTCAAGACAGATGCCCGTCTGAGAAAGGCCTTGGAAAAGGATACAAAGAACGCAACAGTTTTCATAATAGCACAGAGGGTAAGCACAGTAATGAATGCAAACCGTATAATAGTTATGGACAACGGCAGAGTAGCCGGTCAGGGAACCCATAAAGAGCTGCTTGAAAACAATGAAATATATAAAGAAATAGTATCTTCACAATTGTCTGTTGAAGAACTGCAGGCATAGGAGGAACATAGATATGAGCAACCAAAATCAATCAAAAAATACTATGCCGAAGAGAGGCCCGGGCATGGGTCCACGTGGCGGAATGCACGGAGGTGCGCCGGTTGAAAAGGCAAAAAACTTCAAAAAATCCTTCGGACGGCTTATAAAATACCTTTCCGCTAAAAAAACTGCACTGATCATGGTTCTTCTGCTTGCCGCAATTTCATCTGTGTTTGGCATATTCGGTCCCAAAATTCTAGGTAAAGCTACTGATGTAATAGTAAGCGGATTTCAGGTAGATATCGAAGCAGTGAAATCAAAGCTGTCTGAGCCGGAAACAATGCAGGCACTTGCGGAACACCCTGAGGTAGTAGAAGCGCTTAAAATGGCGCAAAGCAATCCTGGAGAGGCACAAAGCCTTTTTATGGACAAGGACATGCGCGAATCATTGAAAGAAGTTTTCGGCGACCTGACATCATTAATGAAAGTGGATATTGACTTTTCAGAGCTTGGCAGGCTCGCTCTGTGGATTGTTTTACTATACGCAATAAGCAGCGTGTTTGCCTATATTCAGCAAATAATAATGGCTTACACTTCACAGCGGATAGTATACGGCATGCGCAATGAAGTAAAAATTAAACTTACAAAACTGCCACTTAAATATTTTGACGGCAGAACGCACGGCGAAGTATTGAGCCGAGTAACAAATGACATAGACACCATATCCAATACTCTGCAGCAAAGCGTAACACAGGTAATAACGGCCGTGACTACGATTATCGGTATACTTGTAATGATGCTTACGATATCGGGCTGGCTTACATTAATCAGCTTGGTTGTTTTGCCTCTTACAGTAATAATCAGCCAGAAGATTATAAAGCGCAGCCAGAAATTCTTCATCGACCAGCAGAAGGAAATAGGAAACATCAACGGACATGTTGAGGAAATGTATACAGGTCACCAGATAGTAAAGGCATTCGGCCAGGAGAAAAAATCTCTTGAGCAATTCAACGAAATAAACGAACGCCTCTACAATGTCGGATGGAAAGCTCAGTTTATGTCCGGAATAATGATGCCTATAATGAACATGGTTAATAACCTAAGCTATGTCCTTGTGTGCGTAGTAGGCGGAGTGCTGGCCGTTAACGGAAAGATAACACTAGGCGACGTACAGGCGTTTATTCAATACTCAAGGCGCTTTACCCAGCCTATAGCCCAGACTGCGCAGATAGCCAACGTCATGCAGTCTGCAGTGGCGGCAGCAGAGAGAGTATTCGAGGTGCTTGATGAAGAAGAACAGATAGCAGACCCCGTAAATTCATTGAAGCTGACAGATGCCAAAGGAGCAGTTACATTTGAGCATGTTAAGTTCGGCTATGACAAAGATAAGACCATAATAAAGGATATGAACCTAAATGTAGCTCCCGGAGATACAATAGCAATCGTTGGGCCAACCGGGGCCGGCAAGACCACCCTTATTAATCTGTTGATGAGATTCTATGAAATCGACAACGGAAAAATAACAGTAGACGGCATTGACATTACTCAGCTATCCAGAAATGAACTGCGCAAAGAATTCGGAATGGTACTGCAGGATACATGGCTCTTTAACGGAACTATTAGGGATAACATAGCCTACGGGAACCCGAAAGCAACAGATGAGGATATTATAAAGTGTGCAAAGATGGCCCATGCTGACCACTTCATCAGGACACTTCCCAATGGCTACGAAACAGTTCTGAATGAAGATGCTACGAATATTTCGCAGGGACAAAGGCAGCTGCTTACAATAGCAAGGGCGCTCTTAGCTGACCCGAAGATACTGATACTCGACGAAGCTACCAGCAGCGTTGACACAAGAACTGAAGCATACATACAAAATGCGATGATCGCCCTTATGGAGGGCAGAACCAATTTTGTAATAGCTCACAGGCTTTCAACAATAAGGGACGCCAGCACTATCCTAGTAATGAACGAAGGCGAAGTAATAGAGCAAGGCAACCACGAGAAGCTGATGGCTCAAAATGGATTCTACGCCGACCTATACAATTCGCAGTTTACAGGCGCGGATTTGAGGGATAAGGCAATATAAAACAAACATAAAAGGAACTGCTAAAAACAGTTCCTTTTTTATTCCTGATAAAGCTATTATTATAATCTTACTACACTTCAGCTACATTCACCCATGCTCTGTTTGCAATAGATAAATCAACAGCGTCTATTACCTGCGCTGCCTTCACGCCCGCTTCGAAGCCCGGAGCTGCCTGATCATTCTCCTTAATAGCTTTTATAAATTCATACATTTCGCATGTGAATGTGTCCGCATAACCAATAACGTGCCCTGCAGGATAGTAGTACTTCGCATAGCTGTGCATATAGTCAGTCGTCTGTATCCTTGTAAAGCCCTGCGTCAGCCCGTCCTGAGTGTAGTCGCAGTACATTAATTCATTCATTCGTTCAAAGAAGAATTTAACCGAGCCTTTATCACCATTGATTTCAAATCCCATTCCGTTCTTGTTGCCCGCCGCGTACCTGGTCATTTCGAATGACGCTAAGGCTCCGCACTCAAACTGGCCGCAGAATATCGTTGCGTCATCTATTAATACTTCTCCTAGAGGTGCGCCTTTTTCAGCCTTGGCTGACAGTCCGCCTTCGCCTTCAATGATCGGCCTTTGCTTAATAAACGTCTCATTGATTCCGGTAACCACCTTCAAGTCCCCTACCAGAAAATGAGCAAGGTCTATAACATGCGCGCCTAAGTCCCCTGATGAACCGCTGCCGCATACCTTTTTGTCAAACCGCCATGTCAGTGGAAAATCTGGGCTGGTAGCCCAATCCTGCAGATACCTTGCACGGAAATGATAAACCTTTCCCAGTCTGCCTTCATCAATAAGCTGCTTTGCAAGTCGAATAGCAGGCACAAATCTATAGTTGAATCCTATCTGGTGCTTGATGCCTTTTTTTGCCGCAGCCTCGTGCATCTCCCTTGCATCCTGCACATTGAGAGCCAAAGGCTTTTCGCAGAAAACATTCTTGCCTGCGTCAATTGCCTCCATAACTATCTGCTTATGATAGTTGCTAGGAGTTGTTACATCAATAACATTTATGTCGTCTCTTTTTATCAGTTCTCTGTAGTCCGTTGCATACTCTTCCCATCCGAATTGGCTGGCTGCGCGCTTAACCTTATCTTCATTTCTTCCGCAAATTATCTTCTTATTTACTTTCATATCCTCGCCGAAATATATCGGCAGCTGTGTAAACGCACTGGAGTGTGCTTTTCCCATAAATTTATATCCTATGATTCCAATATTAATTTCTTTACTCATAACTTCTCCTTTAATTCGCAATAAGGTTGATAACCAGCTTTTCAAGCGCCGCAGCGTCGTTTATCCTGCCACGTTTCGCAAGATAATCGGCATCACCACACATTTTCAGAATTTCTTGTCTTTTACCCTTTTCTATTTTAAGTCCTTGAGAATACATTTTTTTTATTACAAATGATTTTACTCCCAGTCGCATTTCAAGAATATCATAATCAACTCTGTTGCCAAACTCTCCTTCTATGTCCTCAATAAATGCGTATACCCTGTATTGCCTTTCAATTAAGGATATAATTCCTCCGATGTTTTCCCCCGCCATAAGCATTTCCTCAAGTATTTGCAGTGCTTCGCCTTTCTTTCTGTTGTCTATTGCCTTTATCATATTAAAGACGTTATAATCAGTGCTCGCATGGCACACCTTCTCAACATCACTTGTCTTTATCTCACCCTGGGCATAATTCTGCAGTTTATCCAACTCATTCTCCAGCGACAGCAAATCTGCTCCTGTGTAGTTAATCAAAAAATTAATAACTGATAATGAGATTTCTGCTCCTTTGCTTTCAGCTATCTCCTTAATCAGGTTCGCCTTATCCTGTTCTGTTATTTTGTCATATGATACTGCAAGATTCTTTTTTTTGAATACCTTTAGTAATGGATTATCTGCAGCCACTGCGCCCCTGCATAGAAAAAAGATGCAGCAATCCTCATATTCTTTTTCGGCCATTGCTTTGAAGTATTCTTCTGCCTTTATCATATCTGCACTCTTATACTGTGCCTTTGTAGCATAGAATTTTTTGTAGCTGTCTATTATAACTATCCTCTTTTCAGCCATAAATGGCAGCATATTAATTGCTTCGTTTATTTTCTCAATATCTTCATCAACTATTTTTGCTACATTTATATCTTCAAGGCCGGAAGGAACATATAAAGATACTGCTTTCTTTATAGCAACGTCTTTCAAATATTCCCCGCTTCCATAAAGAAGGCATATGCCGGAAAATTCTTTTTTGTCTATTGATTCTTTTAGCTGCTGCCAGTTCATTTATTTTTCTCCCTCAGGATAGTATGTGAATGCTCCGCTGTTGTTTATATTAAAGGTAAGCATATAACTGCCGTCTGATTTTTCAGGCATATATGCCATAAGGTAGTCCCTTGAATTCATTATAACATATTTGCAATCAGCATAGGCAGCATTTTCTATTCTCTGCTTTGTCCATCGGCTGCTTATCATTATCGCGCATTCCGACTTCGGTATCGCTCCTTCTCTCAGCCTCAAAGGATCAATGTATACAAATTCTGTTCCATGATAATTTATATACACATAGTAGTGAACAATAGCGTTTTCATTGGCTTGGAAGGGAGAAATATATAGTGATGTGTCCCCGATTTTAATCATTTCACCGCTTTCTGCGGGAATATAATTATTTTCTCCTGAATAATTTTCAAGCAAATCCTTGCTAGCAATTATTTCCCCAAACTCTATTCCCTCTAAGCCTTCTATCAGTTCATCCAAATCATCTGCCTTATTTCCTGAATATATAAGCATGTCAACTTCATTTTCTCCAATATCTTTAAGCACTCGCTCTATACCGCCGTCATCTTCGTTTATTATCAGTATTGTTTCACCGTCTTCATATATATATACAAAAGCAGCATCATAGCCAGCATATATCTCTATTTTTTCCTGCTGCGGCCACAATGCTCCTGCGGCAAGCACCAAAGCTATAGCCGCAGCTCCGGATGCAATCCTGATTCTTTTGTATCCTTTTATAGCGGCATCTGTCATAAGCAAGCTGACAGCAATTATCAACAGCGCTGCATATACACTTATGCTTCTGAAACTGATATCAATATTGATTGCAGAGAATGCTTTTATCAGATAGGCCATGAGGTTTACTACTCCATCTACTGTCCAAATAATTACCGTTCCTAAAATGGGAATAAATGAAAAAGCATAGTATGCAAGGAGAATTGAAATAAGCAAAACCGTCATCGGCACGAAAACAATATTCCATATGGGTGAAAAAAGAGCTACCTGTCCAAATACCCTGGCTGTAATAACCCATGAAAATACAAGCACAGACATAGATACGATAAACATGGAAACCGGATAAAAGCTAATGAATTTTTTCATTTTTGCAGTTTTCGCCCTCTTCACCGCAGGCACATAAACTAGGCCTATTGCCGCAACGCAGGCGACAGAAAGCAAAAATCCTATATCCACTATGTAAAACGGCTCCATTACAAGAAGTCCGATGACAGCTATAGAAAGAAAGTCTGTCAAGTTTCCCTTTAACCCGGTATACTGATACATTACAATCAGCAGCCACATGAAAATTGCCCTAAGTAAAGAAGCCCTGCTCCCTACCACAAAGTATAGAAGCACAACAAGAACAGTGCTCCCTGCCACTTTAACCAAGAATCGCTTCTTAGTTCTTTGGCAGTACAGCTCCCACAATAACAAAAGCGCTCCTATATGAAGTCCGGATATTGCAAATATATGGGCTATCCCAAGCTCGGAGCAAGCCGCATATATATCCTTATCCATATAGCTTTTATCGCCTGTTGTCAGAGAATATAGTATGCCGGATACAGGCTGTATAAAGTCCTTATTGAGCTTAGTATATATCTTGCCTTGAAGAATACTGCTTATGGATGATGTTTCCGCCTTTTCAGTCACTGCAATATAAGAATCAAAAACGGTGCATACATACTGAATGCCTTTTGTCATTAAGTATCGTTTTTCTGAGTACATGCCTGACTGCTGCGCTGCTGCAGGTTTTTCAAGAACTGCTTTTAATGCTATTATGTCGCCTTCTTTTATATAATCTCTATCTGTAATATTGGATATTTTAATTTTTGATTCTATATGATTGTTATCTGTAATTACATCTGAAATAATATATTCATAGGAATATCCTGTTACCTTTACGCTCTCCACACGTCCAGTAATCCGGCATTCATCCGGCGGAATATAGTCGGTATTGTACCATTCTGGTATGCTTTTGAAGCACAATATGTAGCCTAGCGCTAAAAATAACAGAAGGAAAACATACTTAGATTTCTTTTTGTTCAGAACTAGATATACTATGGTAAAAAACGATGCAGCGGCTAGTATAATAACATATAGCACAGGAATTGCAATGCTTATTGCTAAATAAGCGCCCATCATAAAAGAAAGAGCATATCCCATCAAAGGGTGCTCTTTCATCAGTACAAATCGTATTTTTTTCGCACCGTTTACATCAGCCACATTGTGCCTCTTTAGATTTTTATTGTTAGGTCGGGTTTTGCAAGAGTCGTATATTTGAATTCGCTTTTTGCTTCCACCAAATGATTCTCTGTGCTGATATGAGGCAGGAAATGTGTAAGCATTAGCTTTGCAGCACCTGCTTCCTTCGCCATCTCCGCTGCCTGTTTCGCGCTGGCATGCGGAAGCCCTTTCTGATATGTCTCATTGTTAAATGCAGCGTCGCATACTAATAGATCGCACCACTTTGCAAACTTGCCCAAAACTGGCGTGTATTCAGTATCACCTGAATATACAATTACGCTTTCTGATGTCTTCATTTTAACGGCATATGTCATCACCTTATGCTTCATCTGAGCAAATTCAAGGGTAATATCGCCAGCCTGATATCTTTCGCCCTCTCTTATAGCCACCACATCAAATGATTTTGCACTTTTTAATATAAAGCTTTCAGCCTCAGGCTTATCAGGAATATATAGCTTCACCTTGGGCAGGCCCAGCATCTGCAGCGCATATCCAAGCACGATCATATCCGCCATATGGTCGCCGTGCAAATGACTTAAAACAATCGCATCTATAAAACCTATATCAACTTTTTTTATCAGCTTTTGGAATATGCCGCTTCCGCAGTCTACGAGTATTTTAGCCTTATTACTCTCTGCTAGGTATCCGGAACACGCATTGTCGGGTGTAGGGTATGCTCCGCTGCAGCCTAAAACAGTAAATTTAATCTTGCTCATTTTTCTTTGCCGCTTTCCATCTTACAAATGGGTCAAATGCTTTAACGTTATCCATAACCGTAATTATAGCGGTGCCTAATACTACGCCGGCTGCCGCTTGAATCAGGTTGCTGCCCAATGCGCCTACTGCTCCACCTATTCCATAGAGCAGGTTGTCATATGCAAAGTAGCCACCCACCATTATAGCGGCTCCTATGGCCATAGCAAAAATATTCGTTAAAGGCTTGTATGAAAACGTTTTCATCAGTGCGTAGCTTACAAATGCCATAAGAAACTTGATTACCGCCGTTGCAGGTGCATACTGAGCCCATCCAAGCAATATATCAGCCAAGGCTGAGCCTATCGCTGCCGCAAACCCGGCAACAGGCCCTCCTAGCGCCCATGCGCAGGCATAAATCATGCTATCACCTGCATGTATATATCCATAACCGCCCGGAATGGGAAAAGACAAAGTAGTGAGAACTGTAATTAGAGCGGCAAAAATTGCCGCCATTGTCAATGTCCTTACGGGCATTTGTTTATTGTTGTGTTTATTCATAAAGCCATTATAGTTTATATGATTTTATTTTGCAATAAAATTGAAACAAAATTAAGACGGCGGTGCTAGAAAAGCCAGTGATTCATACGGCAGATTTCTAAGCACAGAATACACAATTGCAAATGCCAGAAAAGCCCATGCAAACCATGCAGGTATTCTAGGAAACTCCTTGTCAAAAAAAGACCACCTGATGAAGTAAAAATATATAACAAGAAGTACCAGAAGCAAAAAGGGACCTAGAATATTGTATCTAAATGCAGTGCCGAAATCTCCGTGCATTGCAAAATAGACAAATCGCGTCAGCCCGCAGCTCATGCAATTCAAGTTCAATACTGTCTTTGTAACACATCTGATATGCACGCCTCCTTCTGTAGGAGGTGCAAAGTATATATATACTAAATAAGAAATTATGGCAACAGTCAAAACTATTGCCATAATCTTTTTACTGTTATTCTTCATTTTAATAGTAGGTATATGTGCCTTCCGAGACAAGCCATACAATCCCTATAACATTAACGATAACTCCCAATACAATTCCCCCTATTACCAGCCACTTTGCTGTGTTGGCTCTGCTCATTGATTCATCTATGTTGCCTGCATTAAAGCTGGAAACAGACATAATTGACAGTACTAGACCAGGAATTGTAAATAAATTACTGCAACAGAAAAGAGTAACAAGAGCTGTTATAAGCCACGGCATTCCCGGATTCTTTCTGTTAGGCGGTGCGCCGTTATACTGCTGCTGTTGAGGCTGCGAATAATTTGTACCTGAGTAGTTATTTCCGCTTGAATACTGCTGATTCTCTTGTGTATAGTTGCTGCTAGAAGGCGTTGGAATGCTTCCTTGAAAACCATCATATCCGCTTTGTCTGCTAGCACTTGAGTCAAAGTTGTCATCTGCTAGACTAGCTCCGCATTCCGTGCAGAATACTGCATCATCATCTAAAGAAGCTGAGCAATTCTTACAATACTTCATACTTATCTCTCCTTAATAATTTATATTATAATATCATCATTCAATTTGCTTTTTGTATTTTTCTGCCTAAATTATACACTTTTGCCGATTATACGGCACAAACTGCTATTTTACTACTCCATTTCCTGAAAAGCTACTGCAACGGCATCGAAGGCCGCTATCATTGCAATGGTCGAGGCCGTAGCCAAAGAATTCTTCTCGTCAACTTCTCTCTCAACAGATACTTTAAGCAGCAGGTCACTTTTTAGCCCAAGCTGGGAAGCAGGATTTGAAGTAACTCCGATTATTTTTACGCCTTTGTTGGCGCAGGGCTTAAGCATTTTTACAATTTCGTCGGTGTTTCCGCCCTTTGAAATCATTATCAGCACATCGCCCTTCTGCAGCAGCCCCATTGTTGCGCTTAAGCCTATTCCAAGGGGCACAAAGCTTGCGGGTATGTCGACGCAGCATAGAGTATGGGCAATCTTCTCCCCGGTAGCTCCAGATGTTCCTTTGCCTGTAATGTAAACCCTACACCTGCGCTTAAGGCACTCCTTTATTTCCGTAATTACGCTGTTGAATGAAACTGGGTCAACGGAGTCTGAAAGTTTCTGTATGGACCTTGATTCCATCTGCCACACTATTTTAGCTCTGTCAAAGTAAGTTTTATTATCCATGCCATCTGCTCCTTCTTGCATATATTAGTTATTTTAACATAAAAATTTAATATCTAATAGAAGTGATTTAATTATTTTGCCAGCAGTCTTTTACAGTATCTGTTATTATCATAATGTAATTTGTTGTGATATAATAGGTGGAAAAGCTAGGAAGGATTATTATGAAAATAGAAAAAGCATCAAGCAAAAAGCAAATAAGAGATTTTGTGTATTTCCCTCAATCACTTTATGAAAATAATCCCTGTTATGTGCCTCCCATATGGCTGGATGAGAAAAGCGCATACAACAAGAAAAACAATCCCATACTGGCTAATTCTGATTTTGAGCTTTTTCTGCTTTATGATAACTGCGGAAACCCTATAGGGCGCAATTTGGTTTATATAGACCACGCTCATAATGAATTCTACAAAGTGAATATGGGGTTTTTCGGCGCATTTGAATGCATAGAGGATGATAACGCCGCTGGTATGCTTATAAAGCCCGCAGAGGACTGGCTGATTGAACGAAACGTCGATACCATCAGGGGGCCTATACACCCTGTCGCCGAAAACTGGGGATTCGTATATGACGGATACCAATACCCGCCTGTATATATGTCGCCTTGGAATCCCGAATACTATCACAGCTTCTTTGTGTCGAGAGGATATGAAAAATCAAAGGATTTATTAGTATATGAGATAGATATAGAAAAGGGATATGACCTGCCTGAGCGCTACACTAGGTTTTACAATAAGTTTATGGAGCACTATCCTGAAATAACGATCAGAAGAATTGACATGAATCACATAAAAAAGGATGCAAAGGCTATATGGGAAGTAACAAATATATCCCTAAAAGACAACTGGGGCTTTGTTCCTGTCGACATTGACGTGATGGAAGATATACTTAAGAAACTTAAGCTCATCGTTGACCCTGACGCCGTTTGGATAGTTGAAGACAGCGGCAAACCAATAGGCTATTGCCTGGGGTTCCCTGATATAAATATTATACTTAAAAAAATAAGCGGAAAGCTATTGCCCTTTGGATGGATAAATCTTCTTTCTGGCGTTAAGCACCTTCGGGATTACAGGCTTTTCGGGCTAGCTGTGCATCCTGAATATCATAGGATGGGTCTTGACGCACTGATGTATATCAATCTTTATAATCACCTAAAGGCCAAAAATGTGCGTATGGAGGCAAATTATATTCTGGAAGATAACCTGCATATCAAAAATTCGCTGGAAAAGCTGGGAATGGAATACCTGAAGACCTACAGAATATATGATAAGAAACTTACATAAAAATAAATCCACCAATATATAACTATTGCAAACCGCCATTAAAGCATTGTTTCGCACAGATAAATGTGATAGAATACTTTAATTAGAAATTCAAATATATGAGAGGCACCTATATGTCATACGAACCAAAAAAAGCCCAGACAATTGAATCAACCAATTTTATAGAAAAATTCATCAATGAAGATATTGAAGAAGGTAAAGTAAAAAACTATATACACACTCGGTTTCCACCGGAACCTAACGGATACCTTCACATTGGCCATCTGAAAGCTATTTATATTGATTTTTCTATAGCAGAGAAATATCAAGGCCTTTGCAACCTGCGCTATGATGATACAAACCCCGAAAAGGAAGAAGTGGAGTTTGCAATATCTCAGCAGGAAGATATAAAGTGGCTTGGTTTCGACTGGACCGGAGGCATATTCTACGGCTCAGACTATTTTGCAAAAACATATGAATTCGCAGTCGAGCTTATTAAGAAGGGTAAGGCCTATGTAGACGAGCTCTCACCTGAAGAGACAAGGGAATACCGCGGTACATTGACATCCCCTGGCAAAAATTCACCTTACAGAGACAGGCCTGTTGAGGAGAATCTAAAGCTTTTTGATGAAATGAAGGAAGGCAAATATGAGGACGGTACGCTAACTCTACGTGCCAAAATCGATATGTCCAGCCCTAATATAAATATGCGGGACCCTGTAATATACCGTATAAAGCATGCTGAGCACTGGCGCGCAGGCGACAAATGGTGCATATACCCAATGTATGACTTTGCTCATCCCATTCAGGATGCGCTCGAAAATATTACACATTCTCTTTGCTCGCTTGAATACGAGGCGCATCGCCCGCTGTATGACTGGGTAGTGGATGAATTAGGCTTTGAACACAAGCCAAGGCAGATTGAATTTGCACGGCTGAATATTACAGGTACTGTAATGTCTAAGCGGCTGCTCAGAAGGCTGGTAGAGGAAGGCTATGTCGACGGCTGGGATGACCCAAGAATGCCCACAATCAGAGGCCTTCGCCGCAGAGGATTTACATCTGCAGCTATTAAGGACTTTGTAAAAAGAGCGGGAATTGCAAAAGCCGACTCCATAGTCGACTACAAGCTGCTCGAACACTGCGTAAGGGAAGACCTTAATGAAAATGCTCCAAGAGCTATGGTTGTAACAGAGCCTTTGAAAGTCGTTATAACAAGCTATGAAGGCAGCGAAGTATTGACAGGCAGCAATCATCCCAATCACCCTGAGTTCGGCGAGAGAGAAATGACCTTCTCAAGAGAAATATACATAGAAAAAGGCGACTTCTGGGAAGACGCTCCTAGCAAATACCACAGACTGAAAAAGGATGGCGAAGTCAGGCTTATCAATGCATATATTATTAAATTTGAAAAAGCCATTAAGGATGAAAACGGCAATGTAATTGAATTGCACTGCACACACGACGCCACCAGCAAATCAGGCGGAGAAACCTCAGGGAGAAAAGTAAAGGGTACTATTCACTGGGTTGATGCAAATAATTATGTACCAGTAGAAATAAAAAATTACGATGACTTAATAGATGAGAGTATTGAAAGCGAAGACTTTATAGACAGGCTTAACAAAAACTCATTAACTATTATAAATGATGCTGTAGCTGAAAAATCACTGGAAAGTGCAAAGCAAGGAGATAAGTTCCAGTTTATGCGCCAAGGCTACTATTGCCTAGACAGCAAGGAAAACGGGCTGGTATTTAACAGGACAGTAAGCCTTAAGGATGCGTTCTCCAGAACCATAGTAAGCTAAAGCACAGAGGCGGATAAAAGGAAATTATGATGCACAGTGCAGACAATCCGGAAAAGAAAATATCTGCTGGTTCAAAGTACGCATATGCCAATAAGCCTATTAAGGTAGCCAACCCCTATGATTATTCCGTGCTTATGATAGGCGGCAGCAGCGACAACCTTTCAGTTTCAAGAAACGCTTTCCTTTCAGCTGGCTGCTCATGCGAATTTGCGACAAACACTGCAGATGCCATAAAAATACTGCTTAAAAAGCCGGTAGACTTAGTTATCCTGAGCTCCGGCTTTACTTTAGCTTTGCGCAAAATAAGAGAATTTTCATCCGTTACTATCCTTAGCATTTTAAGCAGAAACGCTCTTGAGATAGGAGGATGCGAGCTAACGCTGCGCTCTGATAATGACAACTACGATAAAAATGCATGTGAAAAAATCCTCTTTATACTGCAGGAATACAGAAACGCCTTCCGATTCTCCGGGGCTACGCGTTGCAGCAATGTGTATGTAAATATGGATACATTCGAAGCATATATAAATGATAAAAAAGTGCCTCTTAAGCCCATGGAAATGCGCATACTGTTTTATCTTATAAAGCATAAAAATCAGGTAATAAAAAGAAATGTGTTTGTTAAAGCTGTGTGGAACCAGAACGAGGATTTGAATTCACGCACTGTTGACGTCCATCTGATGGACCTTAGAAAGACCCTTGCAAAGCATGAAGCCCGCCTATCCATAGGCACGTTGCGCAATGTCGGCATACGGCTGCTTGAAGATGGCATAAGCCTATAGCTGCTTTTTGAGTTCTGCTTCAACTCGCCCCTTATCAACTGTAATTATTGCATATCTGCCGCTTCCCCCATACCCTGGATTAATGAATAGTATTCCGTTATTTTCAAGCAGTGAATAATGCGTATGCCCGAATAGAGCCACATCTGCCTGCATCTCCTGAGCTAAAAGCGACAGCCTCATAAGAGAAAGCTTGACAGCCTGATGATGCCCATGCACTGCAAGAATATTAACACCCTCAATAGAAATCATTCTCTTCTCCGGCATTGTACTGCCTGCATCTCCGTTTGCCTTGACGCAGAGCACTTCCATACCCAGCCTTTGGGATACCTTTTGAGCATCCTGAACATAATCACCTAAATGAATAAATATATCTGCATCACTATGCAATTTATAGATACTATATAGTGCTTCAATGTGTCCATGCGTATCGGAAGTAACGATTATCTTTTTCATCTTTCTCTGTCCAACTGCTCCTTAATTCCTTCGAGGGCTCTTTTCCTATGGCTGATGCTGTTTTTCTCTTCACTTGTCAGTTCAGCCATGGTTTTTTCGATATCTTCCATATAAAACAGCGGATCGTAGCCAAAGCCTCCTGTTCCACGCCTTTCATATAATATTCTCCCTTGGCATGTACCTTTTGATGAAATCGGCTCCATACCCGGCCTGCACAAGACTATAGAGCTCACAAACTGTGCACCTCTATGTTTCTCCGAAATATCCTGCATTTCCAAAAGCAGTTTATCGTTATTTGCATTGTCGTCGCCGTGAACTCCAGCATACCTTGCTGAATACACGCCCGGTTCGTTGTCCAGCGCAAATACCTCAAGCCCCGAATCGTCCGCTAAAGCTGCGCAGCCAAGCTTGGAGCATATATATTCAGCCTTAATGTGGGCATTCTCTTCAAATGTATCCCCTGTCTCTTCAATATCATCATTGCAGCCCGCTTCTTCCATTGATACAATTTCACCAAAATAACCGGACAAAATAAATTTGATTTCATCAATCTTGTGCTTATTATTACTGGCAATCACAAGTTTCATTTACTATCTCCTTTTTGCCTTCATTTTTATTCTTTTTAGGCTTTACCGACAAAAGGTTCAGCCTTCTGTAAAGATAGAGCCCCGTAAGGCATGATAATGCATTACTTATAATTACAGGATACCACACTGCAAACTGATTTACATCGAAAATATACTTCAAGACCAAAATACTTGGTATTCTGTATATCCAAAGTCTGCTCATCATCACTATCATTGAGTATATGCCCTTTCCAAGGCCAATAAACAGCCCTGTCCATATGCTGAATATACCCATCAGCGGAAGGGCAAGCGTAATAATCAATGCGTACTCTTGAGCATATGTTATGACGTTTATGTCGTCTGTAAATAGCACTATAAAATCCATGCCGAATATTAGCAAAAGAGCAATTCCAAACACAACAAATGCCATGCTAACCTGAAAAGCTTTGCTCAGCGCCTCCTTTGTCCTGTGCATAAGCTCTGCTCCGGAATTCTGCCCAACTATTGCAGACAGCGCATTCCCAATTCCCATGCTAGGCATCGTGATAAGTGATACTATCCTATTGCCAATTATAAAAGCAGTGAGTACATTATCACCATAAGACAGCACAAGCCCATTAATTACCATGAACCCTATTGATGTGGTCGTCTGCCCCAGTGATGCAGGTATACCTGTGCGGCTTATCTGTCCAATCACATTCCAGTCCGGCTTAAGCTGCGCAAAGTTCGGCTTATATTTTGTTTTTTTGGATAAAAAGTAATATGCAATGCTGAAAACACCCAGCGCTATTCTGGAGATAATGGTTGCCAGCGCTGCACCTTTCACTCCCATATCCAGTACAAAGATAAAAACCGGGTCAAGAACTATATTCATCACCACCGACACGCCGCTGAATATCATTGGAAGAGCCATATTCCCCTGCGACTGCTGAATGGATTGAAACGCAAAGAAAAGATACATAAATGGTGTGCCTATAAAAATGATATTAAGATATTCCATAGCATACTCATATGTCACGCCTGATACCTGCATCAGCCTAAGTATTAGCGGGGATGCCAGATATCCGATTGTACCCATCGCTATGCCCAAAGCTAAAAGAAACGTTATTATCTGCGCCGAGGCGAGCCTCGCGCTTTCCGGCTTCCCTGCGCCTATATCATTGGATATTACGGCTACTGCACCCAATGAGAGCCCTGTGCCAAGCCCTATTATAGTGAATACAATCGGCCATACAACGCCTACTGCATTCAGCTGGTATTCGCCCATTCTCGATACAAAGTAGCTGTCTGCCAGATTATAAAATGTCTGAATAAGATTGGAGAGCATTATAGGCATGGAAAGAGAAATAATTACTTTATATAGGTTGCCGGTCAGTATAAAATTACGCTTCTTGTCCTTTTTGATTATAGCACCTTCGCTCATCATTACTCCTTGTTTAATGTACCTTTATCATACATTTGTGTCGACATTTAGCCTGCTTCATCCCCTTAACCCTAAAACAAGCCTTGCCTGTCTGCAATCATTCATTGCCTGAGATTTCATTTCACTAAATCTATCTTTCTCTTTAAAAAATTAAAAGGGCTGCCAAAACGACAACCCTTTGATTTTAATGATACGTTTTCTCTTTTTACATGAACTTCTGAGCATTCAGCTTGATTCCTGGGCCCATAGTAGATGAAATAACAAGAGACTTGATGTATGTACCTTTGGCAGCTGCTGGCTTGGCCTTTACGATAGCTTCCATAAGTGTATTCAGGTTCTCCATGATTTTTTCTTTGCCGAATGAAGCTTTGCCAATTATAACGTGACAAATAGCTGTCTTGTCGACACGGTACTCAACCTTACCTGATTTTACTTCTTCTACAGCCTTGGCAACATCTGTTGTAACTGTTCCGGATTTCGGGTTTGGCATTAATCCTTTTGGTCCCAGGACACGTCCGAGGCGGCCAACCTGGCCCATCATATCAGGAGTAGTTATCATAACGTCAAAATCAAACCAGTTTTCTTTCTGTATTTTATCCAAAAAGTCAACGCCAACATAATCAGCTCCTGCATCCTGTGCCGCTTTTTCAGCATCACCTTTTGCAACAACTAAAACACGTACGTTTTTACCTGTTCCGTTAGGCAGCACTACAGTGCCTCTTACCTGCTGGTCAGCATGCCTTGGGTCTACTCCCAATCTTGCTGATATTTCAATAGTCTCATCAAATTTTGCCTTAGAAGTCTGAAGGGTTAATTCAACAGCTTCTTCTGCGTCATATAGTTTTTGCTTCTCAACCAGCTTTACGCTGTCTTGATATCTTTTTCCTCTTTTCATTAGAACATAACCTCCATGTGGTAATATCGGCTTTCGGCCTTCCACAAGTTCAAATTTGTAATTATCCTTCTACCACTACGCCCATGCTTCTGGCTGTTCCTGCTATCATTGATATAGCTGCATCCAGGCTGGCTGCGTTAAGGTCGGGCATTTTAAGTTCTGCAATTTCCTGCAGCTGCGCGCGAGTTATCTTGGCCACTTTATTTGTATGCGGCACAGCAGAGCCACTCTGAATATTGCAGGCTCTCTTTATAAGAACCGCTGCAGGCGGAGTCTTCGTGATGAATGAGAATGAGCGATCCGCGTAAACAGAGATAACAACAGGGATAATCAAACCTGCTTGTTGTGATGTTCTTGCATTGAAGTCTTTGCAAAAGCCCATGATGTTTACGCCATGCTGACCCAAAGCCGGGCCTATTGGCGGAGCCGGTGTTGCTTTGCCGGCAGGCACTTGCAGTTTGATCATGCCAATGATTTTCTTTGCCATTTTTTTATCCTCCTTTAGATTGTGGTTAATCGGGTGTCCGCTTTATGCGGACATTATACGCCTGAATGACAACTCAGGCACATAACCTGCCCTCCCACTATAAAAACATCTGTATAGATGCAATTATCAGTCCTTTATTTTCTTCACCTGGAAGAATTCCAGCTCAACCGGCGTCTCACGCCCGAACATTGAAACAGTAATCCTCACCTTCTGTCTGTCTTCAAATACTTCTTCCACTATGCCGTTGAAATTTTCAAGAGCGCCCTTAATTACTCTTACAGTATCTCCAACCTCAAATGTACGCTTGATTGGAATACGCTCCATTCCCATTGTGACGACTTCTTCATCACTTAATGGTACGGGCTTGGAGCCTGGGCCGACAAATCCTGTAACGCCTCTTGTGTTTCTTACTACATACCATGAATCGTCATTCATCATCATCTTTACCATTACGTAGCCCGGGAATACCTTTTTCATAACCAGCTTTTTCTTGCCGTTTTTTACTTCAAGCACTTCCTCCATGGGCACCTTAATTTCAAAAATCTGATCCTGAAGGTTCTGGTTTTCGATAGCTTTTTCAAGATTTGATTTTACTTTATTTTCATAACCTGAATACGTATGAACTACATACCAAGCGCTTTTATCTTTTTCTGCCATAAAATAGGGGTGAAAACCCTTGCCTCCTTTGCTAAGTAGCTGAACAGTGCGCGCAGCCCGGCCTCGTCAATAAGTCAAGGCGGTCTGGCTAAAGCGTGTTACAACTTCCAAAAAGATTAATTAAGCAGTTCAAAGAGCTGTGTAGCACCATAGTCAAGGAAATAGACAATAATCATCATTATGCTTACGAACACAACAACAGCAATTGTATAAGCTACAACGACCTTTTTTGTAGGCCAGGTTACTTTTTTGAGTTCGCTTACAACTTCCTTAAAAAAGTGACCGATCCTTTTTAAAAATCCGCCCTTCCTCTTGCCTTTAGCATTTTCACTTTTTTTAACTTTTGTATTTGCCATGATTAAATCCTAACGTAATATTATATTATTTTGTTTCTCTGTGTAATGTTTGCTTTTTGCAAAAGCGACAGTACTTCTTTAATTCTATTCTGTCTGGATTGTTCTTTTTGTTTTTCTTTGTTTCGTAATTTCTCTGTTTGCACTCTGTGCATGCTAATGTTATTCCTACACGCATTATATTCAAGTCCTTTCTACGCTTACAAGTATGTCAACACATAGAATGTGAAAACTTCCTGATAAAAAATAAAAGAAATAATTCTTTCATCAAAAAACGGTCTCTTCCTCCCGGAAAGACACCGTTGCTATTATAACACCATATAATTATCAAGTCAACAAATTTTTGTGCCGCTCCGAGATGCTATATTGATGCCTCTCGAGACTAAAAAATTATACCGCACTATTCCTTGAATGTCCAGAATTTGTTCAGCACAAAGTTCAAAACCATAGTGAAGCATATAGTAAGTGCCTGGGCAGGCAATACCCCCAACTTGGAGACAGTATCAGCTCCGTCCTTGCTGCCAATGCCCAAAACCGTAACGAATAAATACATAAGAAGAGTATTTACGCCAAGGACTATAAGGTTTACTATTATAAATTTTAGCGCGTTATGAGTCGTCCTTTTCTTTTTGAACACCAAAAACGTTGACCACAAATATCCGTTCACTACTCCGCATATATAGCCGATGGCTGATGACAGCAGATAATTTAATCCCAGCACACTGTTTAATATATATAAAACCAGCATAGTAATCAGTGTGTTCATTGCACCTACCATGCAGAAAAGTATAAACTGCTTATATTTAATAAACATCTTTTTAATAAATTCAATCATATGTTAATCGCCGCTTTTCCTTGCTTCAATGTGGTATACCACAATATCCAGAGGCTCACCCACCGGCCTTTCGTGTGTTTCATAGCAGGCTTCATATCCACCGAGAGATTCCGGTATTTTTCTGCTGGGTATGTTCCTTCTGTCTACAGGGTATTTATAAAATTTGTGCCCGAAGTTTTCACAGGCAAAATCAAAGAGCATTTTTATGCTTTTTCTTCCGATTCCTTTGCCGTGCGCTCCTTTTTTCAGCCATATACCAAACTCCGGTATTTCTAAATCAATTCTGTGGAGGCCTGCGCAGCCCAAAAACTCGCCCGTCCCGCTGTCTTCAATAGTCATCTGTACATTAAACCCTGCCTCCATTGCAGCAATTGACGACTCAATAAAATCAATAGTTTCATCAATGTCTTTTGGAACAGGAGGATACATATATTTTACTATTTCGTCGGTAAACTCCCTGAAAATATCATCCTTGTCGTCAATATTTATCGGCCTCAGCCTTATATTGCCTTGCGTTATTTCTATTTTTGATAAATCCATCTTCTTTTCACCGCTTTCTTGTGCGTATTATACACTTATGAATATTAAATATCAACTGTTGATAAATTTGTCCCTTTATGATATTCTTAATGAACGATTTTAAAGCATAAATTTATTCCAATACTCGACAATGCACGGAGAAAAAAATGAAAAAAAAGACTCCTAAATATATAACACAAGCAGCACTTATCGCAGCCGTTTACAGCACGGTTAGCCTCGTTCCGGGAATAAGCGCCATTTCCTTCGGCCCTGTTCAATTGCGCATTGCCGAAGCGCTCACAGTGCTTCCAGCATTGTTCCCAGCTGCAATCCCCGGCCTTTTTGTAGGATGCATTATAACCAATACCATAGGCGTAACTATGGGTCTTGGTGCAGGCGTTTTGGATATTATATTCGGTTCTCTTGCCACTTTGCTTGCCGCATGGCTTTCCTATCTGCTTAGAAAAAGGTCTTTCCTTGTGCCTTTGCCTCCAGTTATCATAAATGCAGTGGTAGTAGGGCTGCTCCTTCATTATGTCAATGGATTTCCACTAATTGAGACTATGCTGTATGTTGCTGCCGGCCAGGCGGCCGCATGCTACCTTCTTGGTTCTCTGGTTCTATATTTTTTCAAAAAACGAAAAGACATAGTCCCAGATGCCGACAACAAGCAATAATCTTATTCCAAAATATCACAATCAATATGAAAATGATTAAGGGTATCCCACTCCCTTTGGAGGAACAAAATGAGGCGCAGATATCAAGACCCTATAAAATCGCTATATGATAATTTCAATCTTCCGAAGCGGCGCCGGCGGGACATCAGCCTCACCATTTTTTCCTTTGCCGCTTTTTATGTTTATCTTCCCATAATAACCGGAGCCCCTATATCAAAGTTTTCTGAGAAATTAGGTGCCGGGGATTTTTTCTATAGCCTTTTAATTGCCCTGCCAATCCTGGGCAATGCGCTGCAGATATTTGCCTCAATAATTCTTGAAAAAACAAAAAAAAGGAAGCCCCTCTTCATTATATGCGGAATTATATCGAGAGCTTCCTGGATTATGATAGGCCTTATCCCTTTACTGCTGGCAGCGGAAAGCCAGCCCTCCGCTATATACTGGATACTCCTTTTTATGGTTATCTCTTCTGTTACAAATAGTATGCTGGGAGTGGGTTTTTTCTCCTGGCTTGGCGACTTGATGCCTAAAGGCATGATGGGCAGGTATTTCGGGCTAAGAGAGTCTATAGGCACAATAGTATCAATGGCTACCATACTTTTTGTATCTCTGTATCTTGATAAGCATTCTTCCTTCGAGTCCTTCGCCGTAGTTTTCGCTGTGGCGGGCGCAGCAGGGATAATAGACATACTGGGCTTTATTTTTGTAACAGACGTCCCGATGAGCACGAATCCTCATCCGCCAGTAAGGCAATTTATTAAAAAGGCTTTTTCGTCAAAGGCTTTCTTCATGTATATTGTCTTCTGGTCGCTATGGGCACTTACTTTCAATATGTCCGTTGGTTTCTATAATCTATATGGGCTGACTTATCTTAAGCTTTCCTTTATGCAGGTTGCAGTCGCAGGACAGATAGCTTTCAGTAGTATTGCCTTCTTTGCGGCTCCCAGATGGGGGAACGCGCTCGATAAATCAGGCGTTCACCATGTTATGCTGCGGGCAGGCGTAATATCATCAGTTATACCGCTGGTTATGATTTTTTCAGTTCCTGGGAATATGTGGACTTATGTTATTTTTTCACTCTTAAACGGGCTTTCACTTACGGCTGTAAATACCACCGCTCAGAAAATGCTGACAACTGCAACACCCGAAACCAACCGCACAATGTACATAGCGCTTTACTCTGTGATAACCTCTGTTTTTGCGGTTGTGGGCTACCTGCTTGGCGGTGTATTGCTGGAGGTTCTCGGAGATACGGAGTTTACATTTGCTCTTATTCGCTGGGACAGATACAAGGTGCTTTTTTCCGCGGCAGGCCTGCTGAGGCTTGCAGTTATTCTTTTGATTATGCCCTTAATGTCCAAAGTGCTTGAGGATGAAAATTAATCAGATAAATAAAAATGCACCTGAAGTGAGATGCTATCCCAAATCAAAGTGCATTAAATTCCCATTTTTCTTTTACTTATACTAGAATGAATTTCTATTGTCTCCGTCATGGAGAATCTGGTCTATCACTATTGTAAGCGTTATAAGAAACGGAATATTCTCTTCTTCGTCAAATATATCCAGCGTATAGCTGTCTGAAAAAGCTACAAACTTCTTGCTGACAGTACCCACTACTTTTCCGTTTTTACTGATACTGAAATTGTAGCCTATCATGTTCCCATCAATAGTGAAGTTTCCATAAGTGCTGGTAATATTTATTTTAGGCTTAAGGAATGTAAACTCCTTCTTTATGAACGCGATTTCCTGTCCTCCGGAAAATATCCGGTACTCTGGAAGAAGCTTGAAAACCTTCTGCTCAATATAGAAAAGCTCGCTTCCGTCAGATCCAAGTACCTTTAATTTGTTTCCTACAGAGAAAACCTTGCCTTCTACATAAATAATAGGTGTGCCGTCCTCTGCGTTTACTGAGAACTTATCGCCGAAAGAAAAAACCTTCTGTTTGATGCTGACTCTCATATAAATTCCTCCTTATGCTAAAATAAGTTCAAGGCTGAGATAGCCTATATAAACAACGTAACTGGAAAGCAGAACAATGCCTTGCCATCTTTTAAACCTGCCCGTAATCATAGCGGGGACTATCACAATCAACGAGACGGCAAAAGCAACAGGAAGGTCTAGATATAACACCTGAGGAACCGCATTCTTGATAAGCGGTATGTTCTGCATCGCTATGTGAAGGCCGTCCTTGGCCATCATTGAACACGTGGACAATATAAGCAGTATATTCAGTATATTCGCTCCCAGTATATTGCCTATAGATAAAGTGAACTCACGCTTAATAACTGCTGAAATTGTGGTAATAAGCTCGGGCAATGATGTTCCTAAAGCAACTACCGTAAGCCCTATTATCTGATCAGATACGCCGAGTGCTTTTGCAATTATTACACCATTGTCTACAAGAAGCCTTGCACCAACTATTATGAACGCTATTCCGAACATAAATTTCAGGAGGTTCCTGGTTACTGTTTTTTTAGTGGTATCGACAGATTCATGTATTTCCTTGCCCTGCCTTGCGTTCATAGCCGTTCTAACATTTACATAGAAATAAAGAATAAGCAGTACAATTAGCACAGAGCCTTCTATCCATGTAACCACGCCATTGAGGGCGAAAACCGCCAGCAGAATAATCGAACCAAGCAAGAAAGCACTCTTGATCCAGAAAGTTCTTCTGCTAACTCTGCTCGGAAGAAAAGTGATTGAAATGCCGAGTATCAGGCTGGTATTGCATATTATCGATCCCACTGCGTTGCCCACACCCATGTCAGGCGTGCCGGAGGCAACGGCAAAGGTAGAAACCATCAGTTCAGGTAAAGTGGTGCACAGCGCAACTATTGTAGCTCCAACCAGAATTTTCGGTATATTTGTCACTTCCGCCACCCATATCGCAGCATCAACAAACCAGTCTCCACCCTTGATTGTGAGAACAAAACCCACCGCCATCAGAATGACTGCAGTTAAAATATATTGTTCCATTTAGAATTCCTTTAAATTAGTCGGTTTAATTATGTCTTTTTTTAATGCATCTCTATAGATGGGTCAATAACATCTACAACTTTATTATTATTTTCTGCATCCAAAAATACTATCCACCTGTCGAGGGGAAGCTCATCTTTTAAAATAGTGATAGCGCTGCTAGGAGACAAACCAAAGCTTTCAAGAATATCATAATCCGGGCGAGACACAAGAACCAGAGTATAGAAATCATTGTATCTTACCTCGGAAATGGACCATTCTTCCGAAATACCCATATCGTTTGTTACCTTAACTGTAAGGAGATATCTGTCGCTTGGCAGGCCAGCCACTGTCCTAGTCGAGTATATCTGGGAGTTAGTCGCTTTATCGTCTGGCAGCTCACCCTCGTAGAACTCAAAAGGAATATCGCTGTTGTCGCGATCATTGTTCTCCATCTCTATCTCAGGTACAAAATAATCCAGTTCACTCTCTAATATAGTTGACATCATCTCAACTCTAGATACAAATGTTATGGCCAGCTCATCCTCAGGCACGTATGCTTCTGCCCTGTGACCCGCAAGCAAAGAGTACATATCGCCATAGGGCGTAAAGAAGTCATAATCAATATAAGTCTCTTCATCCTCTGTATGCTTTGTTACATAGGTCAGCAGATTGTTTCCGTTATACGCAAGGTAATAGAATGTGAGTTCCGGTTCGTCCTTACTTAAGTGATAGAAATCAATTTTATATTCGCACATTGCCTCAGCGGAAAATATATAGCTGGGCTTGTCCGCATTCTCGGCGGCATAAATCGAGTTGAGTATTGTGATGAAATCGCCGCTGTCGCCTCCCAATGTAGTATATATCTTGTCGCCGGTTCCTCGAGTCTCACTGATATAGACTATTTCCATTGACCACTCGGAAAGGTTCTCCTGTGTCATTCCGCACTCTGCTATAATGTCCCCGGCCGTTTCCTTGCCGCAGCCTGAGAAAAGCGAAACTATTAAAATGATAAGTATAAAAAACAATAAATTTGTCTTTAGTTTAAATTTCATGTTTTACCTGCTCTTTGTTATTAGCCATCATGATTGACGGCGTAGATGTTTAACACCGCATTAATTATACACGATTTAACAGAAAAAATAAAATGTTTATTAAGTCAAGAGAATTAATTAACAATGCTGCCACAAAAAACGGCGGATAAATTCTGCGCTACAGCTTCTTGAGCTCTTCTACGGTCTCTTCGAATGCGCAGCCGCGGGATGCCTTTACATACACTGTGTCGTCCTGCTCAATGATTCCGTTAAGCTCCCTGTGCATAGCGGGCTTATCCTCGAAATAATATACCTGCATTCTGCCCGAGTCCAAAAGCCCCTGATAGGTGTGCCTTGAAAGCTCTCCGCAGCATATGAACAAGTCAACCTTTTTTTGCGCTGCCTTCTGCCCCACATTGTAGTGCACTCTCTGCCCGTGCTCGCCGACCTCGCGTATATCCCCCAGTATGGCCACCTTTCTTTCCTCTGCCAGCTCCAGTATATCAAGCCCTGCCATTATGGAATCCTCGCATGAATTGTAGCAGTCGTTTATTATGGTTATATAATCAGTCTTTATTATTTCATTGCGCATTTTGGAAGGCTCATAATTCAGCACTCCCGCTGCAATCTGCTCCTTGCTCAATCCCATGCTTTGGGCTATAGCCGCAGCGCACAGCACAGGCTGCAGCATATGCCTGCCGGGTACGTCTATCTTTATATCCATCTCTTCGCCATTCGCATTGACTACTATTTCAGAGCCCTCAATGTCCATACGCTTGATCTGCTTAACGCTTACATGATTATAACTGCTTTCGCCGAAAAAAACGGGGTTTAAATCGCTTTCATTCAACGAGACCAGCATGTCATCGTCGCCATAGAGAAAAACACCGCCGCCTTCTTTCATGTAGTCAAATATCTCGGTTTTAGCCTTGAATATCCCTTCGCGGCTTCCCAGCCTGCCGATGTGAGCATCGCCGATATTCATAATAACGCACATATCTGGCCTTGCAGTTTTGCTCAATCTGCTTAATTCGCCGAAGCTGTTCATGCCCATCTCAATAACTGCAATTTCATGCATTTTTGTAAGGTTCAATAATGTCTTCGGCACGCCGACTTCATTGTTGAAGTTGCCTATATTTTTAAGCACATTATATTTTTGAGAAAGCACGGAAGCTATCATTTCCTTGGCTGTTGTCTTGCCTACGCTTCCTGTAACCGCTATAACCTTTACATCGAAAAGCCCTCTGTAGTATTCGGCGATATTTTCATATGCCCTGCCTGTGTCCTCAACCAGAATATAATTGCCCTTGTCCTGCTTTACATGCGATAAAAAGCACATGCAGCCATTTTCTACTGCATCGCCAATAAAATCGTGTGCGTCATATTTATCGCCGACTAGGGGAATAAACAAGCAGTTCTCGCCTATTTGTCCGCTGCTGGTTGAAATATCTTTTATATATTTATCTGCAAGGCTGCTTTCGCCGAATAGCTCTCCGCCGCACGCCCTGACTATATCTTTTACCTTGATAGGCTCCATGTGTTTACTCCGTTACTTATATTTATCTAATGAAAGCATCACCATCTGATGGCAGAGTTCGTCGTAATCTATTCCAACTGCCTTTGCCTCCTGCGGCAGCAGGCTGGTGGGCGTCATGCCGGGAAGGGTGTTTGACTCCAGGCAGTACATTCTGCCTTCGCTGTCTATTATGAAGTCCGCACGGGAATATACATCCAGATCCAGCGCATTGTGCGCCTTCACGGCTATCTCCTGCATCAATTTTGCCTGCTCGTCAGTAAGCGACGGAGCGGGGCATATCTCAACAGTCGTTCCCGCCTGGTATTTATGCTCGTAGTCGTAGAATCCTTCGTTGGGGCGTATCTCAACCACCGGGAGGCCAACGCCATTGAAAACGCCGCAGGTATACTCTACACCTTCGATGTATTCTTCTATTATGACGGTGTCTTCCATGCTGAAGGCTTCATCCAGCGCTTTTTTCAGCTCGTCTTTGGTGTTTGCTATATACACGCCTATGCTGGAGCCGCCGCCGCTCAATTTAACGACGCATGGCAGCTTGGTATTATCCAGCAGCTCCTCTGTATAGTCGTCTATGAAAATCGTCTTGTATTCCGGAGACAGAATGCCGTTGATTTCAAAAATCTGCTTTGTGTATCTTTTGCTCATGGCTACAGCGCTGCCCAATGAATTGGAGCCTGTATACTTGACGCCGAACAAATCCAGCGCCGCCTGTATCCTGCCGTCCTCGCCCTCGCCGCCGTGGAGAGCCATGAACACTATGTCTGACGCCATGCAAAGATTTAATACGTTGCGTCCGAAGATGCCCTTGCCCTTTGCTTCGACCTGTGCTCTTATATACTTTATGTCGGGGGCTTGTTTGCTTACGGTGTATATTTTTGCTTCCCTGTCCCTGCAGGTTTCTATATATTTTTTATAGTCGTTATCTGCAATGTCATAATCGCCTATGACATCAGCCAGCACGGCATTGTGCCCCTTCCTCAATAGTGCCTGGGCTACCAGCGAGCCTGTGCAAAGCGATACGTCCCGCTCTGCGCTTAGTCCGCCGCATAATACTACTATATTCATGTGGTTACTCTCCGTTTATATATTTATTCGCAGATTTATTTATACATGCTGAATAAGATTATATCATTTTTGATATAACTTGTTAATTATATATTTAGTGGGGGGGAAAGTCAAACGGGGTGAACATTTACTTACCTAGTTTTGAATCTCGTACTATTTATTTAAAATTGAAACTGTTACTTTTTCAATAATCTATAGTTTTTCTAAAACATCATAATTATTTTATGGATTAAGTTAGCAATCAAATAATGTACAAATCTGATGACCTCAAAAGCAAAAATAACTGAAGATATTCCAATTATGCTATTCGTGATGAATTTAACGTTCTTAAATTGTCCCTTATCATGCCTTTGCTCAATAAAGTTTTTAATTGTGCCTGTATTCTTTCTTTCTAATATGTGATCTTTCATAACTAACGAATCGTTTGGCCAATCTTTACTATTATAAATTTCTATACTATCCAAACCCAATTTTTCTTCAAGGATAACAACCTTAGCAATATTTTCAAGAGAATGTTTTATGCTCCTATAAACCATTCTTCTTAGTCCAATTGACAATAGAATAGCCATTAGCGAACCCATACAAACCAATAAAGTTTCAATTCCAAGCGATAAGCTAGAGGTAATACCCAAAACGCACGCTCCTAAAACTACAAAAATTCCACCAATAAAAACCGACATATATGTTGTAAATAAATTATTTATAGTTGAAATATTATTATAATATATTGCTAATAATGATATTAATTCAGATTCATTAAGCAGAACATTACGCTTGCTTTTTTCAGCCATATTCATCTCCTTTTTTAACATATTTTACCGCTTGCTTTAACTTAAGTCAATATTAATATAGGATATATTTACTAAAAACCACTCTCTATGGAGTGGTTTTAGTTGAATTATTAGTCTCTATCAATTGGTGGGCAAGGATCATTACCATAGCTTCTAGTTTCTCTTATTTTTCCATCAGCACCGTGAATTCTTAGTTCAGCTTTCTGATTTCTACTTATATCTATAGCTTTATTTATTGCTTCCTTTTGAGTGTTAAATGTTTCAGTGTATTTTTTTGACCCGCCTTTTTTTACACTCCATCCACCATTTGGGTTATGTACTACATGTTGTGTTGTTTTTTTCGCCATTTTTATCACCTTTCATTAATATTATGAAAGAGATTTAGCCAGCAAAAACCTCAATATTTTGCTAATAAGCTAATTGTTTTTTTAACTAGTTATCCACATATGGAGGACCTCCTTCTATTTGATATTGCTAAATCACTCCACATATGCTAAAATTAATTTTAGAAAACAATATGTATGCTGGCTATAGACTGTTAGCAACTATATGTAAACCAGTATTGCAGTACTGGGAATTCTAAGTTAAACCCCACTAGGGGTTTTCTTTTATTATACCACAAGTCTTTATTAATTTCCATCTTTTTTATTTTATTTTATTAACATATACACAATTTTTTCCATTTTATACCTATATTAATGCGCTTATACACATATTTCGGGCAATTTTAACACTTATTAACAATAATTATTGGTTATTCAAAAGAATTATTAACATAATATTTTCCAATAATATTTCAACCTCAAATATTATGTATATCTAAGCGAAAACACTTCGCTAGTCGTCCTAAAATTAGACTATCTATATACAAATAAAAACAGCTTGTTAATCTTAAATACACCTGCTGTAGGCACAAAAAGCAAATGCTAAAAGCATAAACTTCATAAGCCATTTATAACCCCATAACCAGTTGCGCACCATCAAACCCCCTTCACAAACACCCCATCCCCATCCTTCACAAACCCCATCTTCCGAAGATACTTAACATGCGCCTTATTATCCGTCCTACAAACAAGACTGCTATATCCCTTCTCCAAAAAGCTCTTCGCCTCATGCTCAAATATATACGTCCCCACACGAAAATCACGATATTGCGGCGTAACATAATCCAGCTCAATATTCAGCACCCCATCCCCTGCATCCGAACAAATAAATATACCCGCAGGCACTGTATTGCGCAGCACAAAAAAGCTGATTGCTGGATTACTAATATCATAATCAGGATATAATTTATCTATTTCAATCGCATAATGATCCATAAAATATTTAAGATAGCTTGACGAGCCCTCAATCGGCAGTATCTTAAAATACTCTTTTGAGCGGTAAATCTGATTCAAATAGTAAATATTTATAACAACTATTCCCGCGTTCATAAAGCCCACAGGCAGCGAACCAATAAGGAATCCATATACAGAAAAAAACAGCGACCCGGCAAGATTAATCCAGCGAAGCCTCTTTACAGAGCTCATTAAAAGTGATACCAGCACCGTAACAGATGCCAGATATCCCAGCCACTCCAGCCAATTGATATTCATATATTCACCCTCCAATATTATAAAAATATTTTAACATAACACAGTGAGATAGTAAAAGAAACCGTGCAAAATTCTTGCAGCCCACGCAATAAATTATTATATAATTTTAAATCGCTGAATTTTAAATTAATCTATGCTAAAATACAATTATATAAAACGCAGGAAGTAAAGCATGCAAAAAGATATCATACTCATCGGCGGCGCCCACATAGACATAGCAGGCACGCCGCTGCATAAGCTTCGCAAGGGCGAAAAAAACCACGGCAGCGTCACCTTCGCAGCGGGAGGCGTAGCCTTCAACACAGCCCGCTATTTGTCGCGCCTAGGCGTTGAGCCCGGCCTTATCTCCCTCATCTGCGATGACACACACGCCGAGATAGTTAAAAACGCCTGCGCAAAGCACAACATAGATATATCCCACAGCCTAAAACTTTCGGGCTGCGACTCGCCCAAATACCTGTATATATCAGACGTGGACGGCGATACATACTTCGGCATATCGGACATCAAAATGTACGAGAAGATTACGCCGGAGTTCCTGCAAACAAAGATACGTCTGATAAACAAATACAACCTGTGCTATATAGACGCCAATCTTTCCCGCGAGGCATTGGAATTCCTCATGAATAATGTTACAATACCTGTGGTCATCGACCCCGTGTCCCCCGACCACTGCGTTAAGATTCAGGACATAATACACAAAGCCTACGCCATCAAGCCCAACGAAAAGGAGCTGAAAGCGCTGTGCGGTATCTCCCCTGATACAGACAAGGATATGCAGGCGGCAAGGGAACACTTTTTGTCAAAAGGCGTGAAAGAGGTGTATATATCTCTCGGCGAACGCGGGCTATTCTACGGCAACAGAGATGTCTCCGGGCATATCACCCCACACGTGGAAAACATAATAAACACAAACGGCGCAGGCGACGCCATGACGGCCGGGCTAATCTACGGCATACTAAATGATTACACCATAGATAAAACAGCCCTCTGCGGCACAGCGGCGGCGTGCATATCGCTGCAGTCTAGTATGGATGACGAAAGCGCTATTACAGAAGAAACATTTACTAAGAAAATGGAGGAAATCAAATGAACCTCGGAACATATTTATCAGCAAGCAATGAAGTGATGGAAGCAGTCAAAGAAAATAGACCTATTGTTGCGCTGGAATCAACTATAATATCCCACGGCATGCCCTATCCCAAAAATGTTGAGACGGCACTCAACGTGGAGCAGATAATAAAGGACGCCGGAGCAGTGCCTGCTACAATCGCCGTAATCGGCGGCAGGATAACCGCAGGGCTCAACCATGACCAAATAGACTACCTCGGCAAGGAAGGCACGAAAGTCGCAAAGGTGAGCCGCAGAGATCTGCCCTATATCCTCTCGCAGAAAAAAGACGGCGCGACAACCGTGGCGGCAACAATGATAGGCGCAGCGCTCGCTGGCATTAAGGTATTTGCAACCGGAGGCATCGGCGGCGTGCACAGAGGCGCAGAGCGGACATTCGATATCTCGGCGGATTTAGAGGAGCTCAGCCAAACGGACGTCACCGTGGTGTGCGCCGGGGCGAAGGCTATATTAGACCTTAAGCTCACCCTTGAATATCTGGAAACTAAAGGCGTGCCCGTGCTGGGCTATAGGACGTCCGTACTGCCTGCCTTCTATAGCAATAAGAGCCCGTATAACGTTGATTATCAGGTGGATTCGGCCAAGCAGATAGCCGAGATGATGTACGCAAAGTACAAGGTAAACCTAGCGGGCGGCATGCTGGTAGCCAACCCCATACCGGATGAATACTCGATGGACTTTGATGAGATAGAAGAGGTTATTCTTAAGGCAATTGCCGAAGCTGACCAAAAAGGCATACACGGCAAGGATATTACGCCGTTTCTTTTAGACAGGATTCAGCAGCTGACAATGGGCGATTCTCTGGAGGCGAATATTAAGCTGGTTTATAATAATGCCCGGCTGGCGGCGGAGATTGCGATTGAGTATATGAAGTTATAAAATTAAAACACTGCGATTAAGCAGTGTTTTTTTAATTATCCGGCTATGTTATTGTACTCTCTCTCATAGGTATCTTTCATGCTTTGTATCATGCTGATAAGCTCCAAATAATCACTATAGTGCATATCTTCTTCTTTAACTCCAATTTCCTCTGTCTCTTCTTCAATCTCTGCAATTACGCCGGAAAAGTCTTCGATATAAGATAGCATTTCACCTTTATCGGTTGTACCCTTCATTTTAATATCCCATATAGCGCTTTCGCCGCCTAACATATAAACTAATTTTATCATCCGTTGCATTTGAATTTCATTATACATCGTTGTAATATTATCATTATATACTTTGGCGTCAATCAACAATTTAAAATCTTCATACTTTTTCGTCACTTCTTGTAGTTCTATTATGTTCTCGTCAAAAGTTTTCTCGCATTCATCTAATACTATTCTATATCCTTCTACGCTGGTATTGCTAAACATCGTATCATTCAGATTATCTGAGTAATCTACTAATTCCTGATTTATAGCTGTAAATTCATCAACAATATCATTCGATAGGCTTATTACGGATGGTTGACAGCCTGCAGATAGCAGTACGACTAATACAATTAGCAACGCAAACTTTTTATTCATTTTTTTCTCCATTATCAATATATTCCTATAACTAACATTACCACTATATACCATTTATTGCAAGCTAAAAATTGTTGCTGAAACATTCTAAAAACTATTCCACTCAGGCAAAAGCCCCCTGTATTGGCTGCTGGATATTTGTATTTACTTGGCTTCCTGCGGAAAACGCTCTGCTTTCATGTGCTCTGCGCAAGAAAGAAACGCTGCCAAGTGCTGCAAAGAAAAATCCCATCAATATCTCTCCCCATAATCCGTACCCCATACCTTCAGATGTGAACGGCAGAACAACAACATATTTAAACAGCTCCCAGATACTAATTTGAGATAATGAATATCCTTGATCCATTAAGCTCTGTAGAAGAAACCACATCTGGGATGCCATAATTCCAAGGTATGTGAATAATATTATAACAATAATCAAAATGCCCATCTGCATTCCGCCTTTTTTGCCTTTGGCCTTTTCATACCCTGTCTTCACCAGCCAGCCCATTGCAAGCCCGCTGATTGAGCTGATATATCCCACCATCGCAAAAAGAATCCATGGAATCATTCCAATTATTCCGCCAATGCCCGCGCCTACTATGCCTGGAAAATAGCTCTTATCTTCATTACTAACTTCTGAACTTTCATCATTTAATTTCAGATTTTCGACCACCTGGCTCGAAAGAGCCATAACCTGACCTTTATAATCTACAAACATTATATTTTCATTTGACTGAGACAAAGAGCAGCCTGATACAAAAGAGTTTTCTGTGAAAAATGCAATTATCCCATTTAGAATATTGGATAATCCATCTTTTCTCGTTGGAAATACTTTTAGAAAAATAGTAACTACGTTATCCTTAAATGTTACCCCTCTAAGTTTCAATTCTTTCTTGTTCTGTTTTACAAATTGCTTTATTTTTTCTTTGTCATCTACCGAAAGGTTTAGCAAGGAAAACCTTAATCCATATGCTTTTACATATCCCTCGTCTTTGTATTGTGAGCATATATGATAGCCCTCTTTGATTCCATATAATTGATTTCTAATAAGCAGCAGCTCGTTTTCTCTCGCTAACTTCTCCATGATTGTCATCGCCATCTTTTTACCTCTTACTTATAATAATTTTATAAATTTTATCATATTATGCCTTATAATGTCAAAATATAGTTTTGGTAATATTATAACTTTTTTATGGCGCGGAAGCTCAAAATATATTCCTAATATGCTTCTTCTTGTAAAGTTAGTGTTCTTTTTATTTACTTCTTTGTTGTGTTCTTTCGATTGTGGTATAATATCCCAGTAAGGAGATATGTTATGTATACATTAATCATTGCCTTAATTGGTGCCGTTACCGGAATACTAGGTTGTGTTCTATCAATAATTCTTTTTCGCAGGTCAGTTTACAAACTTAAGTTATCAATGATTTCAGCAAATTTATCAGGTGGCCATGAATTACTCATTTGCGATTTCTTAATATCTAACGGTTCAAGCTTGCCTATTTCAATAAGTAATATCGCTATTAAAGGTAGGGATGGCAGCCTGTTGTATTTCTCCACTCAAGAGAAAATAATTTTCCAAACACATGCCGGTGAGGAACTAAAGTTAGAGATACGTTCAAATTGTCCACCTATAGCTTTAAATCCTTATCAGTCATTCAAAGGCTTTTTTACAATATTCAAAAAAGACATTTCAAGCGAAGCATTCCCGGGTTTACTTGATTCAACTTCTTCGCCAGCAAAGGAATGGACTATTGTTTTAGAAACCACAAGACGTACTTCAAAATACAAAGTCACTGCTCCTAAAGCCAATGATTACTATACACCTTTTGCCAAAACAAGAGATAGAGTTATCTAAGTGGTATACAGTAATAATTCGATAGTGCCATCATTAATTAAGGCACTATCGAATTTCTTGAGAAATAACTTCAAAATTATTCATCCCTCCCAATCGTACAATTTCTCTTAGTGAATATATTTTTTATGTCCTTAGCCACTTCAACATATCTGCCATACTCCAAACTCACTGACATTCACGCCCCCGTCTCTCCGGCAGCGCTCCTATCAGCTCCTCTATACTGCACTCCAGTGCTGCAGGATACTCTGGCAGCATATCTACCGTTGGTCGTCTGTCTCTATTCTCGTATCTTGTAATTGTTACAGTTGAACGAACGCCAAACAAAAAAGACCTTTCGGTCTTTTAATTTGGGTGTTTAGCTCGGAATAGATGTGCTAAATATTGATTATTGCCTTTACCCCTTCATTACGTTTGCAGTAAATGAATAATCATCCACTTTATTATCAAAGAAAGTCATATCTATATGCATAGTCGCACCATAGCCGGCGTCAAAATCAAAGCTAAACTCCATAGTCCTTATTTCATCACCTGAATAGCTTATATTTATGCTACCGACTTCGTTTTCTCCATCTGCATCATATATTGGGACAGTATCGTCCGCTCTCAAATCAATATCTGCAATATCAATCCCAAAGGATGACATTACTTTTTCTGTGCTGTCACCTATCTTTATGCCGTAGGGGCATTCTGAGCCTGTCTTCATCACTTTTACACTCTCCACTATGCCAACATCTTTGTAGCCCATTGTATTATTGTAATATGTTACAAATCCAAACTCATACACTGAGTATGTATACCATCCACCATCCAGACATTCCCACCTGTCCCACTGACTGTAGTACAGAGGTACACCATATATACTACGTACCTCCTTCTCTGTCATGCCGTACTTTATTCCCACAATAGCCAAATCATCCACATTCAGTTCTCTGTCGATTGTCAATGGTTCATATTTTTTATCACTAGGTACAGGAGTATCTATGGCCTCATTCAATGTCTGCGTGATTTCAGGTGTTTGGCTGCTCGCTATTGGTGTAGCAGATGGAAAGGTAGCAGGTATAGATGGCGTTATATTTACGAGCGTAGGTATTAGTGTAGGTATTTGATCCTCGTTTTCGCTATGCCCTGTCTCCTTATCTATATACTCTTCTGTTTTATATACCCTACCATTTATGTTAAACAACAGAACTATACCAGCTACAATTAAGCTGAACAATATAACCACTAATATCAAAAGCGTTTTTATTTTATTATCTTTCATTATCATCAAATATTCTAGTTTTCTTCTTCTTAATTATAGCAATTTTTATCATCACGACTGCACTGATTGCTATCAACATAACAAAAACCAATAAAAAAATATAAACATTATATCTTTTCTTTACTATTACCTTAGTGCTGCTGTCTGTTGCTGAATCTGCTGTTTCAGAAACAGTAACAGCAACCTTAGACTGCTCTGTTTGTAGTGACGTTTCAGATGCAATTGCTTCCTGAACATCGTGCTCTTCAAATTCCACCATATACTGGTAATCTATACAATCACAAAAATATAAATCCATACTAAAATCACCTTGGCTAAAAGAAAGTGTATCTTCTATAGGTTTATCGACCCATATTGTCCAGCAATACACCAAACCATCAACTAAGTATCCAGCTTTCACTATAAAATACCGATCATCTGCCAGATGGCTGCCTTTCATTATCCACTCTTCATCTAAAGAAAGGCTGCCAATTCTAAATAAGTTTTCGTCCTGAATACTATATTTATCATCTTCCAATGTAATAAACAAATTTTCTATTATTTCGTTGCCTGCATTGCTTACTTTCACTTCATAAAAATCGTTGCCATCCCCATCAATACGTGATATCTCTATATTTATTGTCGGCGGTTCAATGTAGTCAACAGTATATTCCCTCTCTGCATAAATAGCATAGTATTTGTCTTCATGTACAAATATATCAGAATGACAAAGATTATATATATCTAATACTTCATCGTTCGGGAATATCATAGTCCTATGATTTTCATGTATATACATTCCTTCTTCAGGCTCAAGTGTATATACAATATCATCACTTTTATTTGTTATCAGCAGTTCATAATAAACGCTACCTATAGGCATTACCTCAACATTATTTTCATCATAATATCTATACTCCTTGCCATGATAATAAAATGTATCCCTAGTGTCCAGCCAAGTGTATTCTAAGAACTCCTCCCCATCGTTTAAATTAGCAATCTTTAAAGAAATCGGATTATTACCCATACTGTATAGATCACGGTAATTATAATTATTATCTATCCAAAACTCAATATATGGTACAACGTCCACAAAAAAGTTATCATCTTTTTTATAAAAGTACAAATCCTCACCTATTTCGCATGTAAATTCATATACAACAGATTCAAATCCTTTTACTAAATTAGCATCTGCTCCTTCAACCATCTCAAATTGTCTATCCCAAAAGTTTGAATTTCCTAATTGATAAAAGCTAATATATTCAATCTCTATATCATATCTAGTCAGATTGGTAATAGTCATTTCGAATACAAATTCTTCACCAATATTTACATCCGTTATATCAATACGAGAAACCACATCCAGTATTTTTTCATCAGTATGCATATGTTCCGGCGCTGAATTTGCATATGCAATAGCCACAGTTAGCAGCATCAATATGACAGTAAATGCTATTATCCTCTTAATCATAATCTCTCCACAAATATTTTAAATACATTATACATTATCAAAAACAGATATGCAAAATATTGGCAAACGAAGAGTACATGTGTTTTCTACAATAATCCTTATACAAAAACAAAGCGACCGCTAATAACGATTAGGATATACACGTTTCAACTCTTTACTGTTTTGCTTTTTATTTTTCATTTTTTCTTGTATTTCATATTATTTTGGTACAAAAAGCAACTATCTCTCTTCTATTGATTACCACTATAAATTTTCTTGCTTTATTAGAATCAAAGCTCAAATCCCCGTTAATACCGACAATACTCAAACACACTTAAGGTTTATTAATAAAAAACTATCTCAAAAATGCAAAAAACCGCTTGTACTGCGGTTTTTCTTATGGTGCATCTATTTTAGCTAGACACATGGTCTGCGCTTTCGAAACTTTATTTCGTAAAGTTTCTTTCGCGTAACAGCCGAGCCTAGGCCAAACAAAAAAGACCTTTCGGTCTTTTAATTTGGTTTTAGTATACAAAATAGATGCATTATGTTCTGTCCAATAAAAATGTTCATATCTTAGTACTTAATTCAGTTTTAATTGTTTGTAATGGCAAACCATTGATCGCTGTTCGAATCCGGATGGTACGCCCATTTATCTGTACTAATGTACATCATATACTGTCCATTAATTTCACATATATCACCTTTGTCCACATCCTTGATTCTTGTGATGTCTCCTGAATAGTCCCTAATTGTTCCGGTTAATTTCTGAATGAAATTTCCACAGTTACCGGGTCCGGATGCTGCTTGGCTTATTGTCAGTTCAATATCCTCGGTTACCACATAATACTCGTCCTCATACTCAAAAACGTCCCCTCCCTGGGCGGTTTTACCTCCGGAATAATTCTGCGACTGCGGCCAATAGTTTTCATGTGCTCTTAAATTAGTATTTGGCATTGTTGTAAACTGTGCTGAAGGCTCCGGTGTAGAAGTTGATGCCGTGGTCGGTGCAGGGGTCATAGATGGCTCTACTGTTGCCGAGCTATTATCGTCACTCGGTGTCGCAGTTACAGGTGTTCCTCCTCCGCTATTGCCGCCACTTGGTGTCGGTTCCGGTGTAGGAGTTGGTACATTGCTGTTTGCCTCTTCTGCTGCTTCCTCGTTGCCACCATGGACTGTACACTTTAAGTGTCCGTCATCCCCAACATAATATGTGCCCCCATCAGGGCAAGTGCACATTTCGAGTTCGCTATTTAGTTCACTGTAGTGTCCTGCAAGGCATCCCTGCAAAGTTGCACCAGGATAATCTACCTGGTAGCGCAAAAATATTGCCTCTATTTGCTCTCTATTTATCTGGCAAGCACTTTCTTCCGATCTGCGTACCATCGAACTGTACGAAGCTACACCTATACTTGACAAAATGGCAATTATGCCAATCACCACTAATATTTCTACAAGCGTGAAGCCTTTTTCATTGGTTACGTGTTTAATCATATCCACTACTCCTCTGCCCATTCTACAATAAATGTTTCTATGCAATATAGATGCACTTACCTTGAAACTTATTAGCAATTTATAAAAAAGAACTATTATAAGAGAAATTTCACTTTTACTCATTAATTAAAAGTATTATATCATATTTTTCACACAATTTCACACAATTTCACATATTTTCACACATTTAATAAATCTCTTCCTTCTCCGCTAATGGGGTTCTCATGCTATTTCACCACATTTTTACATCTAACTTCAAAAAAAATGATGGATGGGCTGATTTGCTTGGTGATACTGTATAAGCAACAGTGCTACTAGATTGGTTAACATATAAGTGTCAAGCTATTAGTCTTTCAGGCGACAGCTATAGGTTAGTACATAGACAGAACATATTTTAAAAAACTACATAAAGTAAAAAAACTTGTTTACCATAAACTAGGGAATAATATTTGAAAGCAACATACTTTTATATCAAATACTTACTCCTATATTGAGCTTTATAAGCTGCGCACAGAGATTGAGAAAATATAACGGTGGCTAACAAGTGGCTAACAAAATGAAAAAGTTAAGAATAGCAAAAAGCCTCTAAACATAATGTTTAAAGGCTTTTTTTGTGGTCTGGGTGAGAAGATTCGAACTTCCGGCCTCTTGAACCCCATTCAAGCACGCTACCAAGCTGCGCCACACCCAGATATTTAAATTGTCTCGGCTTTCGAAGGTTCTTACGCCTTCACTCCCGCCAATTCAGAAATACATTATATCTTAATTATATATCAAAAATCAAGTCTTTTAAATATTTTATCTGGCAAGCATATTTAATGACAACAGCCTACTCTCCTTCATCCTCTTCGGCTTCTGCTTTTTTATTCATTTCATCAGTATATACATAATCGAAGGTCCAGATATTTCTGTCGTTTTTATATACCCATATCTCCTTACCGATGCTCATATCAAGTATAATATCATCGTCAAAGTAAAGCTCCATTCCCCATCCTTCTAATGGCTCAATATCCTCCAGCACCTTTTCATGTCCATGATATGTGTATACCTTTTCGTAGTCGCCATGCGGCACAGCGAATATCGCCTGCATCTGCAGCATGGTCATCTGAACAATTCCTCCGTCATCCAGCTCGATATCAATATAGTCTAGGCTCGATATATTATCATCAGTAAATCCAAACACAAAGCCTTTCACTTTCGCCGAATGCTTTGAATCGTCCGATTCTCTTGCTATCTGCCAGTATTCATTGTTTTCACTCTTTTCAAGCCTTATCTCATCGCCTGCCTTCAGGGTGAATACTTCGCCGCCTAACATTATTTCAACACTGAAGCCTTCGCCTTCTTTTACATCAAATATATGCCTTCCCTCGGCATCCCCCGCATAATATACGGACATTTCACCTTTTGATTTTATTTGCTCCACCATCATGCTATATGGATATACATGCACAGTCTCGCCCTTTTTGTTTTTGACGGTAATGCTGTTTAGGTATATAGTGCCTTCCTTATTTGAAAGCGGCAGAAAAACGAAGTCTTCAATATTTCCTGTGAACTCCTCGCCAGCAGACTGAATATGTTCTCTTTGATCCAGTGTCCATTTTCCTTCTTCACTCTTATAAAGCCTTGCTTCCTGCTCTTCAGCCAAATCCAATTCTCCGCCCGTCCTGAAGACAAGCCGCACTTCGTCTATTCCGTTTTCTTTTTTAGTCTGAAGGATTTCTGTGCTGATAAGCTCTAGGCTGCTATAGAGAATAGTGTACTCTGTGCCGCTTCCTGCTTCAATTATGAATTGTTTTATTTTATCACCGGCGAATACAATATCCTTAAGAGTTCCTATAATCACAGTCTCATCTGTATGTATATAATTATCTGCGTTTACATGCAGGTCCTGGCTTGTTGTTATCAGGTAATCATGCGGTGCTTCAAATATTTCGCCCTTTGTCTGCGTTTCTTCCTGCTCTTGTTCATCAGGCATGGCGTAATTGAACGCGACAGCCAGCGCGGCTATCACGATTAGAGCAAGGCCTATAAATATTTTATTAAGGTGTTTTTTCAAGTGTCTTTCCTCGCCTAGTTGCTTACTCAATTACTATAACAGTGCAGTTGCCAATATCTACCCAGTCATACATAAACTTCGCATGTGATGTATAGTTCCTTACGCACATGTGGGATTTAGGAACAGTGCCGATAGACTGCAAATATTCAACGTAGCCGGATGGAGACTGTTTATTGCCGTACTTGTCGAAACTGTATGACATCGGCACACCGTGCAGATAGCCTCCCGCTGAAAAACGAATTGCATAAGGCGCAAATCCAACTATGGTGGTTGTTCCGTCCTCTACATAGTCAAACTTCGGCTTTTTCTCGATAGCCATGTAGTAGCCAAGCGGCGTCGGCAGAGAATACTGCCCGACTTTACCGGTTGATGAATAGTTTATTGATATCACTTTCCATCCGTCATCATACTCAAATACTGCAATGTTTTGGTTTTCCCTGTCTACTATGATTGCTTGATTCAATACATCCGGGGCGTCTTCGTCTTCATTTAAATATTTGCTTTCTACCCATACCGAAGCATCAAAGCTGGGTATATACAGCTTCACTGCTTTTACTTCTGTTCCCTCGTTGTATTTTTTTACAGCGTCCTCTTCATCATCATCTTCTTCTGGCTCTTCTTCATCTATGTCGAGATATTTCGAATATGCCTTTATATCAGTGAATACACCCTTTTCATCTATTGCTATTGTGTTTTCTGCGGCTTTTGTTTCCTCAATGACCTGCTCTACAATTCCCAGCGTTCCATCGGGAATATATCTGAATCCGCCTTCCATGCTGGAATCAAAATACCCATCTATGGATTGCCCGCGCCTGTAGCCGAAATCATCATAATATGACCCGTTAGGCATTACAGAGGGATAGCCATTTTCATTCCTATAATTTTTTACATATACTATATGGCCAAGTTCATGAAAGGTGCTTACATTCTGCAGGTATTCGTTCATTTTTTCTAATTGGAATTCTCTTTTAGCTACTTTATCTTCCTCTATATAGCCAATTACAGGGGCATCTTCATATTCGTAAACAACAGCATACCACAGCTCTCCGTCGCCATCTTTTACCTTTGCGACGACCTGCAGCTTCTCGCCATAGCTTAGCTTGCCGTAATATTCCGCGCCAGTGTCCGCTTCCTTATATATTTTTCTCCTTGTAGATGAAAGGTTTACAACATAGTTTGGAAAAACGTCATATTTATCATATTGAATATCATATATCAAAAAATCTGGCCATTCTGTCTCGTATATCTCCGACAATTCATAGTCATCAGATAATTCCGGCGTTTCCAGCATGTAGGGTGTCTTCGGCTCATTTTTATCAGCCTGCTCCTCAACAACTGCATTCGCTAGGGGGAGAAAGTTTCCATCAAATAGCGTCATTGCCCCCATAGCACAAGTGAATATTAAAATGAATGATATATAAATTTTATTTAGTTTACTTCTCACTTATTATCTCCGGTAAATTTCGTTTCCCGCATTTCTGATGATACATTAGATTAGGAATAAATGCAACCGAATACTACACAAATATTAATATATTTTAATACTATCGTAACATAAAAGTTCTTTTTTTATCTGTCTTTTCTATATAGTGGGCAAAAACGATATTTTTTCTTCTTATTTTGCTGCTGCGGGCTTCTTTATCCAATATTTTCTTGAATTTTTGTATATATATCAATATAATAGACTTAATGTTTTAATAAAAAAAATATACCTGAGAGAGAATTTGATGAAAAAGAAAATTATTGCCATTGCTATTTTTGCTGCTATTTTGGTTTTGTCTTCCTGCCTAAAAGTTGACTTCAATTTACTGCAGACAGAATTTGATAACCTGCTTAAATCCGGCAGCTATGAAACAGCGAATACGCTGTATACTGCGGCCGAAGACGAAAGAATCGACTACTATAATACTTCGCTTGAGCTATTTTCCGAATCACTCATGCAGGAAGCATTGAATGACATGCCTATAGAAGAGGCTAAAAGCTCACTTGAGGATTTCCTTATTTTTGATTATACAAAGCCCGCTGTTCAGGCAGCTCTTGATGAATTAGCTGCTAAGGAACAAGCAATCATTCAATCTAATACGGATTACGCAGAAGGTTTAGGCCTGTATTTATCGCGCCGATTTGATGAATCTCTGGAAAAGCTTTCAGCCGTTCAGGATTATGATGTGAATTATGATAGTGCATTGGAAATGATAGCAGAGCTAGAATCACGAGCTGCTATGTGGGAAAATGCTGCTGCAGAAAATTTATCAGGAAGGAATACCAGCGTAAACTCACTGGCATACAGCGATGGCTATGTGTACTTCCCTGCAAAAAGTGACGGCGTCTATTCAATCGTCAAGTATAATTATGAAACAGGCGAAACTTCACTGTTTCCTATTATTGAGTTTATAGGTACATTCCATATTAAAGGAATTAACGTTATAGGTGATTATATATATTTTATTGCGGGCGAGGAGCTAGGCAGGGGCCTTATGCTTAATTCTCCTTATAATATATATGAGATGAAAACCGACGGCACTGGCCTTGCTATGGTGAAATCGGGCGACTATTTCGACCTTATAAGCTATGGGGATACATTCTATGCGCTATCCTATTCAAAGGGAATAGTTAAGATGGATCAGAATCTTCAAAATGAAGAAATTATATCTGATAAATGGATCATTGAGATGCAGGCAACAGTTGACGGGCTTTATTACATTGAGAAGCTCGAAAACGAATGTGATTCTATACATATACTTTATCTCTATAAAGATGGTGTAAGCACAGAAGTGATGAGAGAGGAAATGCTGCACGCATATTTCTTTGATACCTTCAGCATATATTACCATGACATGGGTGAAAACAATTATGAGGAGATATACGTGGCCGATGCATCTCTGCAAAACGCAGAACGCATTGCAACCCTTAAAGACAGCAATAACGGCGACATGTACGGCTTCATCGGCGCCATCGGGGACAAAGTTATGTTCAATGCCGCAGGCTGGCTGAAGACTACTGCATCCTCTGCATCAATGCGCCAGAGTATATACAGTGAAATCCAAATCTCAAGGAAACTTGTGGAAAGATTCCAGGATCCCATGTATGTCCCTGACTATGAAGCAATAAATGTCCTATATGAAGAAGGCATGATTCTGGTCAAATCATCTGACGGCTCGTATTCACTTACGGCGACGCCCGGAAACAACAATTATGATAGAATTGTAAGTATACCTGATTTTGATTCAAATATCCTTAATACTAATATGAGCATAATCAGCGAATACCGTCCGGGAGAGAGTGATTTCTATTCAGATGAAGAGGTTGTCGTAGAACTTGATAGTTTCTGGTACTACAGTTCACCAAATCTTAACGTAACTATTGAAAAAATATATGATGAGAGCATTGAGACTTTAATTTTCGTTACACATATCAGAACAAAGGACTCGTCCGGCTTCAGCCTCGGATACAGCAATCTGGAAGAGCCGGGAGTATACACAATAGGCGTAAAGACAGACACCATAGCGCAGATAAACAAAGCTGTATTTGCTACAAACGGCGACTTTGGGCTCAACGCGGAAAACAACTGGATAGGCAAAGTAATAAGGAACGGGAGAATATTTGACGCCTATTATAATGACGGCGGCAGGATATCCTTAAAAGAGTTCACGGTTGAAGAGGTTTATGATACCCCCAGCAACTGCAAAGATTTCCTTGCTATGTACCCGGACGGCACTATGGCGGTCTACTCAAATGCTGATAAGATTACATACGGAGAGCTTATTGATGCGGGAGTCGAGAACACTATTTCATTCGGCCCGATTTTAGTAAGGGACGGCGAAAAGGCAGAGGCATGCGTAGACCCAAGCTATTATATAAGCGGGGCCAACCCTCGCTGCGCATGGGGCATGGTTGAACCGGGACATTATGTCAACGTTGTGGCAGAGGGAAGGCAGCCCAGTGTAAGCAGAGGTATGTCATTCTATACAATGGGCACCTATTTCCAGCAGCTTGGCTGCAGCGTAGCGTACAATCTAGACGGCGGTCAGACAGCAGCAATTGCCTTTATGGGAAGATTCCTTAACACTCACCAGAATGATGTTATGTTCCAGAATCACAGGCCAGTGCAGGAAATAATATATTTCGGAACATCAGACCTTGTTCCATACGATCTGGAAAACTATTATGAAAGATAACAAAACAAAAAAAATAATTTCTTACATATCAAAAACTATCATGTTAGCCATGATAGTTTTTGTATTATTTTTGCCTGCTGCTATTGCAGGAAATGAGGCAAGGGACATAACTGAAACAGCAATATACAACGCAAATAACGGAATGTGGGCCGGCTCAACAGTTGATGATAATTATGAATCCTACTGGTACACAAATGAAGCGGCATACAAATACCTGGAGATTGAAACTGAAGAACCTGTAAGCTCCCTTTATGTGTGCTATGCATTCAAGCCCAGTGAGCTCGCTATACAGATATCTGATGACGGCGATTCCTGGAGAGACTATGTGTATGAATACCCTGATGAATTCTACAACAAAGTATATGAATTCGAAACCCCCGTTTCCTTTATCCGGATACGCGGCACAGAGGACTCGCAGGGCAAATTCGGCATTGTTGAATTCAAAACCTTTACCGAGGGTTCATTGCCTGATTATGTTCAGCTTTGGGAGCCGACATATGACAAATGTGATATGATGATTATTTCCGCACATCCTGATGACGAAGCCGTCTTTTTCTCCGGGCTTATACCCTACTACGGGGGAGAAAAAGGCAAAAAAATAATCACCGTCTATATGGCCGTTTTAGACCCCAGCAGAAGGAGCGAAGCTCTGAATTACCAATGGACCATGCACCAGACGCATCTCCCTATGTTCGGGCCATTTGAAGATGTATATGAAATGGATAAAAGCAGCTACACCAGAAGCATCTGGGGCGAAGAGGAAACGCTTGATTACCTTGTAACAATAATAAGGCAGAAAAGGCCAGAGGTTATAGTCAGCCATGACCTAGATGGCGAATACGGGCATGGAGCGCATATATTTACTGCGTCCTGCCTAAGAAGGGCAGTAGTTCTGGCAGCTGACCCAAAATACCATACAGAATCCTACGAAGCTTACGGCACATATGAGGTTAAAAAACTATACCTCCATTTATACGATGAGTACAAAGTCCATATGGATGTGTTTGATGAGCCGCTTGAAGCATACAATGGGCTAACTGCAATTCAAGCCGCCAGAAACGGACTTCTGCAGTATGCTTCCCAGCTTAAATTTGAAGTGGTTAGAGTACACGACAAAGAGTCTAATTTTTCATGCTATAATTACGGCCTTGCATATACAACTGTAGGGCATGATACAAAAGGAAATGACATGTTTGAAAATATTGAGCCCGAACCCACGCCGGAGCCTTCGCCCTCTGCTACACCATCCATTGAGGATACACCATCTCCAACTCCTGCAAAGGCAACTGCTGCTGCGACTGAAAGCCCCGTAAAAGCACTTTTGAGCCCTGCTGTTAAAATATTCATTTGCGCTGCTGCAGGCATAATATTCATAGTCTGTGTGCTTCTAATAATCACTATTGCAAAAAAATAAATAGTATTACTTGTTATAAATACAAAAAGATTGAGTGATGTTCAATCTTTTTTATTGCGCCTATCTAGGCTGCAAAATATATATAAAACTCGCTTAATCCGCATTTGGTTAAGTGTAATATTTTACTCTTTTTACGTTTTTATTTTAATAAACACTCTATTATTAAGAAAATCCCCCTATACAAAATGTTGTAATTATATTACAATAAATCTACTATCAGTTGTGAGAGAAGTGAAAGAAGAGGGACTCCGATGCATATTAGAAAAAGAGACGGAAAGATTGAGAAATTCAGCAAGGAAAAAATTACATGGGCTATTTTTAAGGCGGCAAAGGCAGTAGGAGGAGACGACTGGTCTATCGCTGAAAACCTTACAAACCAGGTTATAGACATAGCCAAGCTGAAGTACAAGGACGATATTGTGGACGTTGAGGACATTCAGGATATTGTCGAAAAAGTGCTTATTGAAAACGGGCATGCCAAGACTTCAAAAGCATATATTCTATACAGAGAAAAACGCAGAGGAGCAAGGGAAGCAAATGCTCTTATTGGCGCTACCATAAATTTATTCAGCAATTATCTTGACGATATGGACTGGGAGATAAAAGAAAACGCGAATACCCAGAAATCCATAAACGGAATGAATAATTATATAAGGGAGGCCTTTACCAAGCAGTACTGGCTTCATGAAGTATATACAACGGATATCCGCAACGCCCATATCTCCGGCGATGTCCATATCCATGACCTTGGTTTTTTTGGCCCATACTGCGCCGGATGGGATCTTAGACAGCTGCTTCTTGAGGGCTTTGGCGGCGTATCCGGAAAGATTGAATCATCGCCTGCTAATCACCTTCGCTCTTTCTTGGGACAGGTGGTAAACTCCACATTCACAACCCAGGGCGAAACAGCGGGTGCACAGGCATGGAGCTCCTTTGACACATACTGCGCTCCATTTATCAGATATGATAACCTTACATTCAAAGCCGTAAAGCAGGCTCTCCAGGAATTTATTTTTAATATTAATGTTCCTACACGTGTAGGCTTCCAGTGCCCTTTCTCTAATCTGACTTTTGATATAAAAGTGCCCTCTACTCTTAAGAATGAATATGTAGTTGTAGGCGGCGAGTACAAGAACGATAAATACGGCGACTTCCAAAAGGAAATGGATCTATTCAACTTGGCTTTCTGTGAAGTCATGCTGGAAGGCGATTCCAAGGGAAGGGTGTTTACATTCCCCATTCCAACTATAAATGTAACAAAAGGCTTTGACTGGAACAGTGAAGTAGTAAACAAATTCATGGAGATTACATGCAAATACGGCATACCCTATTTCTCAAATTACGTTAACTCCGACCTTTCCCCTGAGGATGCCGTCAGCATGTGCTGCAGGCTGCGCATAGACACAAGCGAATTAAGGAAGCGAGGCGGCGGCCTTTTCGGTTCCAATCCGATGACAGGTTCTATTGGCGTGTTTACAATCAACCTGCCTAGAATAGGATACCTCTCAAAAACCAAGGATGAATTCAAGTCAAGGCTTTGGCGCATGATTCACCTGGGCAAGCAGTCCCTGGAAATAAAGAGAAAAATAATCGAACGCCAGACTGAAAGAGGCCTGTATCCCTACTGTGCCAATTATCTAAAGGATATCAAGCTCAGAACTGGCCAGTACTGGTCAAATCACTTCAATACGATAGGCATATTGGGCATGAACGAAGCTGTTCTCAACTTCTTAGGTAAAGACATAACTACTTCTGAAGGACAAGACTTCGCAGAAGAAATTCTCGAATATATGCGCGAAGTGCTGAAAGATGTGCAGGAAGAAACAGGCAACAACTACAATCTTGAGGCTTCACCTGCCGAAGGCACATGCTACAGAATGGCAAAACTCGATAAAGAACGTTATCCTGATATCATTACAGCAGGAGGAAACGTACCTTTCTATACGAATTCTACACACCTGCCTGTAGGGTACACCGATGATATTTTTGAAACACTGGATCTGCAGGATAAACTTCAGACAAAATACACAGGAGGCACAGTGCTGCACCTTTATCTCGGTGAAAGAATACAGGACATTGAAGTCGCGAAAAACCTGATTAAGACGGCCTTCACAAACTATCAGCTGCCTTATATGTCTCTTACGCCTACGTTCTCCATCTGCAATGAACACGGGTACATTACCGGGGAGGTTCAGCAGTGCCCTACGTGCGGCTCAAATACAGAAATATGGAGCCGTGTAACAGGCTATCTACGGCCTATTCAGGACTACAATAAAGGCAAAAAGGCCGAGTACGACCAGCGGCTAAAATATGTAATCGCTGAAGAGAAATGCCAGGCATAGACAAAATATTATATACTTAAAAAGGATGCTTTCGCATCCTTTTATTTTCTCATTGATTATTTATTTACGATCGTGACATGTGGATAAGGAATTTCAATTTCATTTTTATCCAGAGCCATTTTTATCTCCTCATTCAGGTATATCAGTGTTTCATAATATATTTCTTTATCAACCCACACTTTTACTGTGAAGTTGATGGAGCTGTCCGCCAGCTCCACTACGCCAACAATCGGCGCAGGATCACTATATATTCTCTCATTTGAATTAATGACATCCATTATAACAGAGCGCACCTTCTGTATATCGCTTTCATAATCTACACCTATAGTTATCTCTACCCTGCGTCTTTCATTGGTTGAGTAATTGATCAGTGTGCTGGATGATGTTTTTGAATTTGGTATAATTATTCTTTTATTATCCAGTGTATCCAGCTTCGTAGCAATAATAGTCATCGAGTGGACAGTCCCTTTATATTCACCTACTTCTATAAAATCGCCTACCTTAAAAGGCTTGAATATCAGCAGCATTACGCCGCCCGCGAAGTTCTCCAAGGACCCCTGCAGTGCTAGGCCCACCGCGAAAGACGCAGCGCCGAATATTGCAATTATCGATGTTATCTCAACCCCGAGCGTGGCAACCACAGAGAGCAGCAGCACGATTTTAAGAGCTATATCTATTGAAGACAAAGTAAATGTCTTTACTGTTTTATCAAGTTTCTGGTTTTTATCAAAAGCTTTTCTTAAGGCTTTCCTAATAATTCTTATTGCGATTAGGCCCACAATAAACAGCAAAATAGCGCTTGCTATTGATTTCGCTAATGGAATCGCGGCCTCCCATAGTTTGCTTACGTCTTGATTTATATTATCCAGATTTACATTCTGAATTGTCTGTAATATATCATTTCCAGTTGTGTTAGCTGTATCCAGCAGCATTTTTCTACCTCCCATTTATTTTTTTATTTATCCATATTCACCGTTTCATCTATTATGTAGATTGGCCTCTGCTTGCTTTCCTCATATATCCTCGCTATATATTCGCCTACCACACCAAGAGCTATGAGCTGAACACCTGAAAGCATGGTAACGAGTATCATTATTGAGGCCCAGCCCTGCATCAACGCATTCCCTGTAAATTTTGAAATCAGTACATATATAATTATAGCAAATGAAAAAAGCAAAGTAAGTATTCCAAGTTTTGTGACCAGCTGAAGCGGCTTAATTGAAAACGAAAGTATCCCGTTAAGAGCAAACCTTATCATCTTTCTTAATGGATATTTTGTTTCACCTGCATATCTTTCATCCCTGATATATTCGATAGGGACCTGCTTGAATCCAAGCCACGGCACCATACCGCGTATAAACCGGCTGTGCTCTGTCATTTGGTTAAAAGCGTCCGCTACCTTCCTATCAATCAGCCTGAAATCTCCGGTATCTCTCGGTATTTTTGTCTCCGTCAGCCCGTCGAGTACTTTATAGAATAATTTAGCCGTAAGCAGTTTAAATGCTGATTCGCCCTTCCTCTTCTTTCTTTTTGCGTATACTACGTCATTGCCTTCCTGCCATAGTTTGATCATGTCAGGTATCAGCTCAGGCGGATCCTGCAGGTCAGCGTCGATTATTACTACGCAGTCGCCCTCTGAATTCTGTACGCCGGCCGTCACTGCCGCCTGATGTCCAAAATTGCGGGAAAACGAAATTACTCGTACATTTTTGTTTTTTTCTGCTATGCCTTTCAATATTGGCAGAGTTCCATCCCTTGACCCATCATTTACGTATATAATTTCATAATCATATTCTTTTAGAGTGGCATTCAGCCTTCTGTCGCATTCTTCTGCTACCTCTTCTTCGTAGTACATAGGTACAACAACTGATACTTTAAATTTATCTTTTGTCATATATTCCGTCCTTTATGGATTAATACATAGACATTATACCCATTATCACTAGATGTATCAACCGCTAATTAATGTGCAGCCAATTATTAGGGCTTAATTAATATTAATTATTGCAAAATAGGTTCTTGCCTTTTTATATGCATCAAAAAAGGGCTTTCTATTTTTTAAATAAATAGCCCTTTCAAATAATCAAATTTTATTTAGTTCAGTTTATCCGGCTCAGGGTAGCTGACGCCGAAGGTCTCTACAGTAATAGTCTTTATTACAGGGGGATTAACAGGCCTATCCTGTGCCCCCGTAGGCACAGTGGACATTTCCATGCATATGTCTGTGCTTTCCTGGTCAGTCGTTTTGCCGAATGCAGCGTAGTCGCCATCTAGGAATCTAGCATCGCCTACAACAAGAAAAAATTGTGAACCGCCTGAATTATAGCTAGCTGCCCTTGCCATTGATATTACGCCTTCTGTGTGCGAAATATTGTTGTCTACACCGTTTGACTTAAATTCGCCTTTTATGCTGTATCCCGGGCCTCCTGTTCCTGTGCCGTTCGGGTCGCCGCCCTGCAGCACAAAGCCCTGAATTATTCTGTGAAATATCAGTCCATCATAGAAGCCGCTGTTTGCAAGATAAATAAAGTTATATACTGACTGCGGAGCAATTTCCGGATACAACTCCAGACTGATTTTATCTCCGCTTTCCATTATTATTGTAGCTATAGGGTTTTTTTCGATTACCATTTTCTCATCTCCTGTTTGTGATATATTAATATGTTCAGGGCAATGCTGAGCGCAGAAAATGCCGTTTTCTCCTGATCTTTTTTCTAAATATATGCCCAAAACCATTGATGCAACTATAACACATACAAAGAGCAACATCAATATACTTTTCCAAACTATGCTTTTCAAATTCAAATTCCTCAATATACTTTATATTTGCTATAATACTACACACAAAAAAATATATAATGACCTGTTTGTTAATAACTTGTATAAATTATAAGCAATTTGTAACATCTGATACCTCTGTTTTCACTTTTCAGCAATTATATTTTTTTAAGTAAAAATAAGGCTATTTATTTGTTCATTCATGCACTGGATTCCGTTTCAATAAACTATACATTTTCTGATTGTATGCTATAATTATCTGCATGAGACTTCAAAAATATATAGCAATGTGCGGTGCGGCATCACGGCGCGGCGCAGAAGAGCTGATAAAACAAAATAGAGTCAAAGTCAATGACATTCTAATTAGCGAAATGGGGCATATAATTGACGAATCCACAGACGTTGTCAAAGTGGATAACAAGGTCATATCGCCGCAGGAACAAAAGCATTACTACGCCTTCAATAAACCTGTCCGGATTATATCCTCATCTTCTGATGAAAAAGGCCGCAAAAATGTGCTGGACTACTTCAATAAAATTGATGACCGCCTTTTTATGGTCGGGCGGCTTGATTTTGAAAGCTGTGGATTAATCCTCGTTACAAATGACGGCGAGTTCGCAAACCGCGTAACACACCCGAAATACGAATGTACAAAGACATATCTGGTGCGTACATCGGGAAAAATCAGCGAAGAAAAGCTGAATATGCTGCGTCAGGGAATTGTGATAGAGGGCTACAAAACATCACCCGCAGAGATAAATGTGCAGTCATCCGGCAGCGATTCTCAGCTAATATCCTTTAAAATCAGAGAAGGCCGAAACAGGCAGGTGAGAAAAATGGTTGAGGCTGCAGGTGCGCAGGTCAAGCACCTGGAAAGAACTGCCGTTGGCATTGTTCAATTAGGCGCGCTAAACCCCGGCGAATACAGAAAGCTGAGCCATTCAGAAGTGCAGTATTTCTTTTCGCTAAAAACTAAACAGAAAAAGTAAAAGCAGGCATTGACCTGCTTTTTATATTTCTATTTGTATATGAATTCAACCAGCAATTCATTATTCTTTACGAAGTCTATGCTTATTACGCTCATGCTTCCGTATCTTGCGAATTCCCAGGTGTTGTCAAAGGGCACTGTGGCATGCTGTATCTCCAAATCTTTCATAGAGTAAAGCAGCTTGGTATACTTTATTATCTCGTCTTGGGACATATCTGTAAATATCATATTGGGCAGTTTGTCAATAATCGCTATTACATCCAAAAGATCCATTTCGCTGATGCGGATTTTCAAGGCCTCAAGCACCTCATGCTGGCGGTCAATCCTGCCGAAATCGGAATCTATCTTCCTTATTCGCATAAAGCTAACTGCCTGCCTGCCGTTTAAAAACTTCACTCCTGCTCCATGGGTAACGAAGTTTTCATCAATCGGATGATCATATGTTTTGTTATAGGCAGCCAGCACATCATTCAGTGCGTACGTTTCCTTGTCTGTAAGGTATACCCGTACTCCGCCGAGAGTATTTATTATTTTCTCTACTCCCCAATAGTCTGTCAGCATATAGTAGTCTATCCCTATACTGAAGTTTTCTTCAATGGTCTTAATGACACCATCTGGATGGTCATAGAATTGCAGTGCGGCGTTCAGCTTATTATACCCGCCTTCATTTCCATCCAACCCTGTTAGGAAATCATAATAGACCATTATATCTCTCGCGAAAGATGTAAGCTTTATTTCATTATTTATTTCATCTATAGTAAGTATCATATTTACGTCGCTGCGAGCATTGTCAAACGCGCCCATTTTCTTTGAGTCGCATCCTATAATCAGTATATTGGTTATTCCTTCCGGCGTCGGGGAAGGGCTGGGTTTTGCAGTAATTACGGCCTCTGACGGCGACGGGCTGGGTGTAGCCGGCTGAAACTCCGGAAGCCCTTCCACATCATCAGTCACTTCAGGTGTTTCAATATCCATACTTGGATTGTTGTTCATTTCGCCTTTATACTCTAAATCTGCGAGTTTATTATATAAAGTAAAAACATATATGAAAAGGGCTATCAGCAAAGTCATAAAGACTGCCAGCAATATGACAGTGACTTTCTTTAGCTGAATACCAGGCTTTTTCGTATCTTCGCTTTTTACCTCAGCCTTCTCTATAGCGGTTGTCTCTTTTTTTTCTTTTTTCATCAATCTTACCTCTGCTCAGCTGCTTATGCGGCCATATTGGTTATACACTTTGAATTCTTATATTATATTAGCACATCGCAGTACAATTTGAAAGAAAATTAATTAAAGTAAAAAGGTATTATATGTAATTCAAAGAGTATTTTTCAATACAGATTTATGTATGGTATAAATACAAAATTACTGTTTAGAAGCCGAAATAATTGACTAAAAAATATAATAAACATATACTTAAATAAATTAAAATTTTAGGGGGAAAATATCATGCGTATAGTATATAAAATGTTTTACGTTGTTAAGCAGTATGAAAGGGCAATAAGAGAGACCTTCGGCAGCTATTCCGGTTATATTAATCCCGGTCTTCACATTCAGATTCCTATCATTCAGGTAACTAGGGTCAGAGACGTAAGGGAACATACGATGGACATTAGGCCGCAGGAAGTAATCACCAAGGATAACGTGGAAATTAAGGTGGACGGCATAATGTGGGTTCGCCCGGATATAAGCGAAGAATACATCAAAAGGACTTTCTATAATATCGATAACTGGAAAGATGCAGTAATGGAGCTTGCACAGACCAATCTGAGGCAGGAATTCGGACACCTCACACTGGATGAAAGCCTGACAGCAAGAGAAAAAATATCCGACAATCTGCAAAGGTCATTGGACGAGCTTACCGATAACTGGGGTCTTAAGGTAACTAAAGTTGAAATCAAGCTTATTGACCCTCCGGTCGACATAAAGGCCGCTATGCATAAGCAAAAGACAGCAGAGCAGGAACGCCGCGCTATGAAGCTGCTTGCTACAGGAAGGTTTGAAGCTGCAGAGCAGGATAAACTGGCAGCCATTCAGCTGGCAGAGGGCAAGAAGGAAGCAGCAATCAGGGTAGCTGAAGGTAAAGCAGCAGCAATCCAATTAGTAAATGAAGCTGCGCAAAAATACTTTACCGGCAATGCAAAAGAGCTGAAAAAATGGGAGACTGTTGAAAACTCGCTGAAGGACAATACGAAAGTGATCGTTACAAGCGAGGGAATCTCCCCCAATCTTTTCGTTGGGGATATACCCGTAAAGACTGGCAAGGAAACCGAATAAACCTATGAAGCAGACACAAAACCGGTAAAATAATTTACCGGTTTTTCAATATATATTATGGATACAAATAGTGCTAAAAACCCTCTTATAGGCCTCGTATAAATTAAATGCTGATAATCTGACTACAGCTTGATTTTTGTATATTTTAATCAGCTGCTATTGTTTTTTTCAATGTATATGTTAGTATTTTATTAAGGAATAAATGTACTTGGATATATCCAGGTAAAAAGGAGATTAAGATGAGCAATTGGAGCAGAGCCCAGCTGAAAGACAGGGCTAAAAGCGTATTAAGGCAAAACTATTGGATAGCGTTCGTTGTAGCGCTGATTCTAGGGATTGCATCAGGCGGGGGCAGCGGTGTCAGCGGAAGCGGCACAAGCTACAGAACATCATTTAACGAAAATCAGCAAATCGGTGAGCACTATAATTATGAAACGAATTATGAAATTGATAACTATCGTGATTTCAAAGAGTTAATTAAGGACAGAATTACACCTGAAATGGGCCTTTTTATGGGCTTGGCTGCACTAGCCGTAACGATAGCTGTTTCTTTCGGGTTAGCGTTAAAGATATTTGTTTTCAATCCCTTAGCGGCAGGATGCTATAAATTCTATTCATCCTCTGCCGAATCGCCTCATAGCAACATGGCGCCTCTAGGAATCGGCTTCAAAAAGGGAAACTACTGGGGAGTTGTTAAAGCAATGTTCCTAAAGAATCTTTATATACTCTTTTGGTCGCTGCTGCTTGTTATCCCCGGCATAATAAAATCATACTCATACAGGATGGTGCCATATATTATATCCGATAATCCGCAGATGGCCGCAAATGACGCAATCACATTATCTAGAAATATGATGAGCGGATCTAAATGGAAAGCATTCGTTTTGGATTTGTCATTCCTAGGATGGTACATACTTGGCATACTGGTATGTGGCATCGGAGTTATATTCGTTAACCCGTATAAATTCTCAACTGATGCACAATTATATCTTGCAGTAAGAGATCAGGCAATCGAGAATAATTTCACTACACCGCAAATGCTTAACCTGACAGCAAACTGACATATTTTACAATAGATTATATTGCCATGTAAGGGATTAAATGATATAATCTCAAAGTCATGTGAGCCTGGTTGCCTTATGGCATCCGGGCTTTATTATTATAATTTTTGGAGTAATCAATGAAAAACCTAATTTTACTTGCAGCAATACTATTAGCAGCTGTTTCATTCTCTTCAATAGTTCTGGCCGGAAACGTATATGATATTCCGGAGCTTAAGCTTTCCGCTGAGGTACCCGACGGATGGATTGCTATAACACGCAACGCAGATGATAACGTGGCGGCTGAGGCTGCTTTGTGCGTTGATTCACAGGCTCTAATCAACTATATGGAAAAATCACTAATATATCTAAACCTGCTGAAAGAAGATTTAAGCGCTGAAATATTTATAAATAAAATGGAAGATGAAAATTCTAAAAAGGTTATCAGCATTAATGGCTTCAACGATAGGCAGCTGAATGCGATGGCGGAAGAAATGATGGGCTTAAGTATGGATGAGATAAAAGAAAGCTTAGAATCTACTGAATTCGACGGCATCATGGCGGAAAACATAAAATGGCAAGGTTTTGAGATATATAGACACCATCAGGCTGTATTTATAAAGCTTTATTTTACAAAATATCTTGATGGTGTAGCTACACCTTCGATTCAGTACTCCACCATACAAAATGGCCAGAATATAAATATATCAATTAGCTCCTACAGCGATGAAATATCAAGCTCTTTAGAAAAAACATCACAGGCATTTGTAGACAGCATAGTATTTACGGAAATTCAAAAAGGACCCATAGGGTTCAATTATTTCGAAATTCTTAAAAAAATGCTGTCAGTTGGACTGATAGGTCTCATTGTAGGCATAGTGTTAACCCTTATCAATAAAAAAGCCAAGAAAAATAATCCGGATCTTACTCCCGAAAATACCTATGACAGAACAAATGAATAATATAACAAAAGGGCCGGACGTACGTCCGGCTCTTTTTTATATATTTCTTTTTTATATTACTTACTCTTTCCTACTGTCTTCACAGCGGCTTCTACTACGCTTTCTGTCACTATGCCAAAGCGCTCAAATACCTCTTCAGCAGGGCCTGAAGCTCCGAATCCGTTCATGCAGACCATTTCTCCGTCTAGACCAATGTATTTATACCATCCGAAGGATGAAGCAGCTTCAACGCCTACGCGAGCTCTTACCGCATTCGGTATGACGCTCTCTTTGTATTCGGCGCTCTGCTTTTCAAATGCTTCAAATGACGGCATTGATACAACTCTTGCGTCTATGCCTTTTGCCTTAAGCTCCGCTTTCGCGTTCATGCAAAGCTCCACTTCAGATCCGCTTGCTAGCAGTAATACGTCCGGCACAGCCTTGTCGCTGTCTGATAAAATATATGCTCCTTTTTTTACGCCTTCTGGTGAAGATGAATCATATAGCGGCAGGTTCTGCCTTGTCAATACTAATGCTGTGGGGCCGTCCGCTTCCAGTGCGTATATCCATGAAGCGGCAGTTTCTTTTGAGTCTGCCGGGCGCATCACAGTCATGCCGGGAATTGACCTCAATGATGCCAGCTGCTCAATAGGCTGATGTGTAGGGCCGTCTTCACCTACGCCAATGGAATCGTGTGTCAGCACGTATACAAGGCTCTGCTTCATCATTGCAGAGAGCCTTACAGAGGGCTTTAAGTAGTCGCTGAACACAAAGAATGTTGATACATAAGGCCTTAATCCGCCATGAAGCGCTATGCCGTTCCCTATGGCTGCCATTGCGTGCTCACGTACGCCAAAGTGCAGGTTTTTGCCTTCTGGTGTTTCCTTGGAGAAGTCTCCCTGGCCGTTCATTAGAGTTTTTGTGGATGGCGCAAGGTCAGCCGATCCTCCGAAAAGGTTAGGCACTTTCTTTGCCAGCCTGTTTATAGTTGTGCCTGATGAAGCGCGTGTTGCTGTTGCGCCCTCAAAATCGAACATCTCAGCATCGTTCCATAAATCCGGCAGCTTGCCGGCAAAGTCATCCTGATACTGCTGTGCCATCTCAGGGTATTTCTTTTCATACTCTGCGAATGTCTTTTTCCAGTTCTCTTCTGCCTGCTGTCCCTTTTTTGTTACCTCTGCGGTAAAGTCGTATACTTCCTGCGGCACGTAGAAATCCTTATCTACCGGCCATCCCAGGTTCTTCTTTGTTTCTATAAGGTTGTCTTTCCCCAGAGGTTCGCCGTGAGCGGAGTGCTTGCCCTGCTTTGCCGGGCAGCCAAAACCTATCTGAGTGTGGCATACAACTAATGAAGGATGCTCCGTATCCTTTTTGGCTTCCTTAATGGCTGCGCTTATGGCTTCAATATCATTGCCGTCTGCTACGTCTATAACCTGCCAGCCATAGGCTTTGTAGCGCATCTGCACATCTTCTCTGAAAGATATATCCGTATTGCCTTCAATTGATATTTCGTTGTCATCATAAATTGCAATCAGCTTGCCGAGACCCAATGTGCCTGCAAGTGAGCTTGCCTCGCCTGATATTCCTTCCATCATGCATCCGTCGCCCATAAGCGTATATGTATAATGGTCAACAATCTTTAAATCATCTTTGTTGAATTTTGCAGCAAGGTGCTTTTCCGCCATTGCAAATCCTACTGCGTTCGCTATTCCCTGTCCCAAAGGACCGGTTGTCACTTCGATGCCTACAGTGTGGCCGAACTCAGGATGGCCGGGAGTTTTGGAATCCATCTGCCTGAAATTCTTAAGGTCATCAATTTTAAGCCCATAGTTAAAAAGGTGAAGCAGTGAGTACATAAGCATGGAACCGTGGCCTGCAGACAGCACGAACCGGTCTCTGTTTTCCCATTTCGGGTTGCTGCTGTTGTGCACCATATTCTCTGCCCACAGAGCAAATGCCGCGGGAGCTGCTCCCATCGGAAGCCCCGGATGGCCGGAATTGGCCGCCTGAACTCCTTCTGCTGAAAGGATTCGTATGGCATTAACTGCCGTTTCCTTAATATTGTTCATTTTTGTACCTCCAATTATATATAAATTATTAAATTTTTTGCTTTTCAAATCTTACTTTTCTACCCAGAACAAAATCATAAAGAGGCACTAAATCAAAGAACGCTTCTTCTATCTCATTTACCAGCTCTTCTGAATATACCTTGCTGTCTAAAGGCTTTCTAAGATATACATAAAAACCTTTCCTATTATACCATTCAGCAATCGGATTAGACAAATCGAATTTTTTTATCGGCCTTTTGTACTGCTCGCCTTCCAGCTTATACTTATCCATTTTTATTGCTTCCAACACAGATTTGAATAGGGCTGGGTTAGCGTCAATTCTATGCCGAAACTCCTCCATAAGCTCTTTGTGGTATCCGTAAAACCCTATGCCTATTTCATAATATGCTGTATCATAGTAAAAAAAGTACGTAAAATAATCAGTATTGCTTCTGTCTGCCGGTTTATATGACATCCACATATGGGTCCTGTATGGGTTGTCTTTGGCGTATCTCGCATCTTTCCTTATTCTGCACAAAGTTCTCTTTGCCCTTGTGTCCAATTCCGGATCTATAGCCTTTACGCAGGGCTCAAGAGCACTATTGAGCTTTTCCAGTGGTTCTTTTATATGCTTTGTGTATACTTCCTTGTTCGCATTAAAAAATATGGGGTCATTCTGCGCTGCCAGCGCGTCCAGAAAAATCATCCCTTCTTTGTGAAGGCCCGCAAACTTCTCTATATTCTTCGTCAAAATTATCGCCTTGCCCTTCTGATTATGGATGCCAGCGCCGAAAACAGAATAAGAGCAAGTATTATAACTGCAAAAATCAAAGTCCTGGAGTTTGCAAAGGGCTCTGATTTATCATTGTCGAATTCCGTCGGCGTGAAGCTGCTGCCCGGCTCTGCTGTGCTATCTTCCTGTTCGGCAGAACCAGCCTGCACACTTATCTCAATCGGTGTTGACGAAAGGTACTGAACTTTGCCCTCTTCGTCAGGGATGCTTAACGTGAAGTAATACATATCCGTTTCATTCACAGTTACGTTTACCTGAAACTGGCTCTTTCCAGGCAGAAGCTGATTAATCTCCTCTACGACTTCTCCGTCCTTGTCCTTAACTTCAAGATTACTATATATATTATCTCCTGTATTTTCAATCGTAATATTGAATACAACTATTTCAGGAAACTCAAGTTTCGTTTCAGAAGGCACTGCCTCAATTGTAATATCAAGCGTTTCCATATTCTCATCAATCAGCAGATCAAGTGTTTTTCTTACAAGCCATTCCTTTTCACTTCCATTGTCGCCTACTGCTGCAATATTCAGCGTTGTGTTTTCTTCCACTGCTAATTCGTAGCTTAATGTCTTCGTTTCCCCTGCTGCCAGGCTGCCCACTGCAAAAAGCTCACCCGCCTTATCTTCTGAAATAACTACATTGCTAAGACCGGATGTGCCGGGATTTGACACCGTGCACGAAATTGTAACTTTGTCTCCTTTTGCAACAGTAGTTCTGCTCGCAGTCACCATAAGTTCAAGGTCAGGGTTACCCGCTGTTACAGCCACAGCATCTAGGCTTTCTTTATATGTTGTGCTTCCTACGGTATATGTAATAGACGGAACAGACGTGAACCCGCTGTTTATCTTTGATGTATACACAGCTTCCGTTTTCTGCCCAGTTTTTAATACAGGCAAAGTCTTAACGGTGCCAAATGCAGAGTCCTCAATTTTCAAGTCGTATATATGAACAGTACCAACATTTTCAACCATATAAGTCAGAGTCACTGTGTCATCACTTTCACCTGTGGTCTTAGAGAGATTGCAGTTGAATTTTAGGCTCGGCTTAGCCTCCTGAACCTGGCTAAACTTAACAGTAAAATCTTTTACTACCTGCCTTTGTCCGCTCTCTGAATACTTCAATGTTAGCACAACTCCATCCGTCTCATCGGCAGATACATTGAGCGTGCCCGACTGCGTAACTTCCTGTCCAGCATATATATTGCCGAAGGATATAACCAAATTTGAGCCTTTATATATCTCTGTATTGCTCATTACATATGCGCTGTTATAATCGTGAGATATCTTTACTGTAAGCGTTACGTCCCCGCCTGTGCTCGCAATAGCCGTTGGGTCCGTATAGTGCTCCATAGTAAAATAGTCCTCATCGGCATATGCCGGAAAGGACATCGCCGCCACTAGCAATGCAGCTATAATCCATGTAATCCATTTCATTTTCATTCTAGTTTTCTACCTTCTTTCTGCCAGCAGCAGGTCCACCATTCGTCCGTAGCTTTTCACTCCGTCTTCCTGGTCATTGCTCTTAAGATACGCGTCGTTGACGTTTTCCGCCACATCAGCTGCCTTGCCCTCATACTGTTTCCAGAATTCGCTGTTGGCTATCAAGTCTGCCCTTACGCCGTCACTATATTGTGAAGCCAGCTCATAAAATCTGTCTGCGTCGCTGCCGTAGAGAGCATTCATTGAGTGAATAAGCGCAAGCATGGTGCCTGAATACTGCATGTATGTATCGCCGTAGTCCCTGCATATGAGATACGACATAAAATTGGCTTCGTCCTCACGCGCAACGCCTCTCTGATGTGCCGCCTCATGCGCTGCCGTACTGGCAAGCGACATCGGCATAATATTTACATTAACATTTGCTTCCGCCGTAAACGGTATATACACTCCCATTATTTCCGTATAGCTCATTGCCTTGCTGAAAAAAACAGGCTTCGGATCGCTGTATAGTCCCCTGAATATTCCGTTAGATTCTCCGTATTGCTGATAAGCTAAATTAACATTATGAAAAAGCTCATCTTCCGTATACGGAAGCGCAAGAACTCCATTTTCATCTGCAGCAAGCTGGCTTCTTAGTTCATTGGCATCTGCAATCAGGTCATCACAAAGCTCTGAAAGCTCATCAACGGTTGATGGCCTTACTTCATATCCCAATGTATCAGCAAGTGGCATCCTGTAGTAATTCAGCCCCCAAACAGCTATGAATAGGAAATACCCAACAGCTGCAGTGATCAATAGATTGATAATATACTTAGCTGTAAAGTATCCGTTGTTCTCTCTTCTTGCTATATTGAAAACGAGCCCTAAAGGCACACCTATGACCAGCGCTATAAGCAGAAACTCCGCCACAGAAAAGCCTGCCCAGCTAAAAAGAAAGGATATACTCCTGCCAATCACCGGGTATATTGCGTTGCTGTATATCTTTTCTACCTTTTCAGGATTGTTTTTTGCAATATCTATCAAAATCAGCGCTGCCGGAAAAAACAAAATATACGGCAGCCTGAAAATTATTCTGAAAACCGAAGGTTTTCTTTTTTCACGCATCTTCCTTTACTCCTACAATGTACTTGTCGTTTGTCGCAATTATTTTCTGTCCGGGAGCTACGAACAAAAACTTCTCGTCGTCCCATCTGCCCTCCAGTAGGTCTGCGAGCAGCGCGGACGATCCCCATACCTCTTCATATGCCCATTCTAAATATCTAGCACATTCCTGTGTATATTCTATGTATTCTTTGTTTCTGCCGTCGTCAAATTCTTTCCAACGGATATATGTGGCGCAGGTATATTCCTGCATCCAGTTCTGCTCCATCTCCATCAGGTATTTGGCGTTGTCTTCGCCGAATTTATCTACGTAATCCTGATAGGTCTTTTCGTATCTTTCCTTGCCCGGCTGCAGCGCATTGTCTATCCATCCGCAGCTATACCAATATATGCCTCCGTCGCGGCTGTCGAATAGTTCCCTGTATTTTTCCTTTGAACCCAAAAGCATCGTAATGCAGTCGTGAGCCCTTGGTACAACCAAAGGGGTCTTCAGCGCCTTTACTCCCAAAGTACCCTTGCTGCAAAGTCCGTAGCCAAGAAGTATTGCATCATACTTTTCATCTTCATTTTCAATTTTTTCTATAGCCTCATTTATCAGCCTGCGCAGCTTGTCCGGTGTATCGTGCAAGGCCTGCTGAAGCCATAATATATCTATTTGGTTTTTGCTTTTCGATGCAATTGTATAAAGCTCTTTGGAAAGCACTTTACACGCAATTACCTTGTATTTTTTCATCATATTCTCCAGTGTCGCAAAAAGCACAATGGTACTAACCGTAGCGCTAGGTCAGTACCATTATAATATCAAGGCTTTTTTCTTTCAAGTAAAAGTATTATTTGCTGCAGTAATTATAAATGAGCTGTATATAGAATCTTACCCCGTTTTTAAGGGTTTCAATAGCTATCTTTTCATTTGTTCCGTGAATTGAGCCCAACGCTTCGGTTGTCATTTTGAATGGCCCTACCCTAAATATTTTTTCGCATATATTCTCATAAAAGCACGAGTCTGTTCCTCCAACCATAAGGTACGGGGTTACAGGCATGTTTCCATGTATCTGCTTAACTGTCTTTTTAACTATTTCAAATTCTTCGCAGTCAATTGTTGATACCTTAGATGGCTCCTTGCCTCTTAAAAGCTCCATTTCTATGTCTATGCCTTTTGCACATTTTTTTATGTAATCTTCGACATCCTTTATTTTCTGCCCATGCAGCACTCTTGAATTTATGCTTACGTTAGCTGTCTGCGGCAATACATTGCCCGCAGGCGAGCCCTCCGCCATCGTAGGAACGATTGTAGTTCTTGTCAGGGCGTTAGTTGTCGGCGAATTGGCAAGCGCTTTTAGTACCAGCGGCTTTGTAATCCAAAGATTGCTTAGCATGAGCCTCATTCCGAAGTTCATATACCTTCCTGTGCAGTCAAACAGATTCTTAACAGCATATGTGAAGCGTTGCTTCATCTGCCTTTTATCCAGCTTTACCAATATCTTTGATAGGTCGACAATGCCATTGTCCTTTGGAGGCTGCGATGAATGTCCGCCTTTTTTCCTGCAGGTTAATTTTATATCAGCATATCCTTTTTCAGCAATTCCAATTACAGCAAGGTCGCTGCCATCCAGGCTGAACATACTTCCCGGAACTACAGCTCCGCCTTCATCTATTACCATGCCAAGCCTTATGCCGCGCTTTTCAAGTGTTTCGGCTATTGCCTTCGCGCCGCCGCCTACTGAGCCAACTACTTCCTCATTATGTCCGAAGCACAGGTATATGTCGCATTCCGGCACATATTTTTGTCCTATCAGCTGCTCGACAGCTTCACATAAGGCAATGAGATGGCCTTTCATATCCTGCGTGCCACGCCCCCATACATATTCATCATCAACGTGGCCCGAGAAAGCCTTCTGGTCCCAGTCAACTTCAGTGCCCGGCATAACCGGCACAACGTCCATGTGAGAAAGCAATGCAATCGGTGCCTTAGCCGCGTCTTTTCCTTTCCACTTATATATAAGTGAATGCTCGGATATGACTTCTCTTTCCATTTTCTCGTGGATTCTAGGATATGTCTTAATCAGGTATTCCCTGAACTTTTCGAACTCTTTCCAGTCAGTTTTGTCCGCGTCGGGGTTTGAAACTGTCTTTATTTTTATGGCTCCTGACAGATGCTGCGCTATTTTATCGCTTTCAAGCTTAATGTCTGAAGGTTCAACTTCCTTGTTGTCTTTCGGTGTAAACATAAGCGCACGAATTAGCATAATGCAAATCAACGCCACCAGGGCCGCTCCTGCTCCAATAATTATATACATTTATCTCTCCTTGTGTCGTATTCCTCTATCCCTTTTTAATTATATACTTTAATTCCTATCCGGCCTTTACTGCCATCCTTTTTTATAAATAACTCTTGCACAAAGTATCGCTATCAAGGCCGCGACCGGTATCATTATACCCAGCAGAGACTTATCAACAAATATAAATGCTATGAGCATCAAAATGACAGGAACCACTGCTATCTTCCAATATTTACGCAGCCATACAACGCCTAGAGCGCCAAAGAGCGCAGGTATTACATTGGCAAATGCAGGTGCAGCTGTTGGCGATTCCAGCAATGGCTGGAGCATAGCTGCCGCAGCAACGCCGATAATTATTATAACATCAGTTACAATAGCTGATACTGCGACTGAAATTGTGCCTATTATATCTGCTTCCTTCGTTCCCGGCTTTACTTCGGCCACTTCCAATGCATTAAGTGCGCAGGGAACTTTTAGGTTGGTCAGGTTTCCCGTAACAAACATAAGGTATGAGCTACCTGTTCCAAGCATCGGTACGTACGTGAAGAACTCGATTGCGCCTACCGGCACGTATATCATTGCAACACCGCCAAGGCCGATGAAAAACGCCTTCCATGTTGGCATTGCATTGTAATATAGCATGATAGCTACAGGGATACCCAGAATAATTATTAGTGCCAGCGCCGCGAATATCTTGCCCAGTCTGTGCAATGACTGTTCATATGATCCATCTATATTTTTAGTTGTCATTATATACTTCCTCCTAACGCTGAATAATAAACTACTGCAAGTACCATGGATATTACCATTGCTACAGGCAGTGCAAACTGCTCTACCCATTTTAGCTTTTCTGACTTTTTAGAAATAGTTGTGAAAACAAGCATCAGCACAGCAGAGGTAACCAATACAAGAATTGAAGTTACAGCGTCATATACCTGCATTGTTCCTCTTACCAATCCTACAAGTGGAGGCATAACTATGCTTCCGAAGAAGGTGGCTACAAGTCCCATGAACAGAGCGCCTACGAACATCTCGCCCCATTTCCTATCGGTATTCTGCATCTTATCCATTTTTTTCTGAACCAACTTTACGCCGTTGACAACGCAAAGTACAAGGCCGATGATTATTCCTACGCTCATGGTAAGGACAACACCTGCAAATATATCCATGTTGAAGTTAGGGTCAGTAAGGCCGGTCATCCCCGCTGCTGCTGCAGCTGACTCTGCCGCGGGCAGTTCGTATGTAACTGCACCTATTACAGAAAGCCTTATCCATGCCATAGGCACACCTATTGCCTGCATCAGCGTAAACACACCTATAACAATCGGTATTGACGGAACTATTGAAAAAAGCGCCGAGCTTTTTATAGCGCCGTTTAATTTCTTTTTGTCCATCCCCATCTTTATTCCCTGTCTATATGCCCTGATAAGAAAGACTGCCGACTGAATGAGCACGAATGCGGCGACTATTCCCCCCAGGATATACATGAACGGGGAATTTATTTTATCTCTATATCCCATTTGTTCCTCCCTTGTTTTTTATAAAAAAAGCAGCATACTAATGCTGCCCTTCTGCAACTATTTTTTTGAGTACTTCTACTAGTTTCTCCATCTGTTTGTCTGTTCCTATGCTTATTCTTAAGTGCTGGCTTATTCTTTCGGGCTTTTTGAAATGCCTTACCAGAATATTGCTCTTCCTTAATTCATTGAAAATGTATTCTCCGTCAATTTCAGGGTGCTTAACGAATAGGAAATTGCTCTTTGAGTTTGTAAGTTCAAATCCAATTTCATGTAATTTCTTTGCTGTTTTATCCCTAGTTTCTGCTATTTTAGCGCAGGCTGCGTTTTTATACTCCGTGTCCAGTATACTCATTGTCGCCCCAGCCTGAGCTATTGTATCGCAGGTATATGAATTAAATGAGTTTTTCACTCTTATAATACCATCAATCAGATGCGGCTGTCCCATTGCATAGCCCAGCCTTAATCCGGCCAGCGAATGGGACTTGGACATGGTGCGTATAATCAGAAGATTAGGATACTTCTCTATATACTTCGCTGCCGATTCTCCGCCGAATTCTATGTAAGCTTCATCCACTATTACAACCTTGTCCATGTTTTTGGCAAGCAGCGCCTCAATATAGGATAATTCTATGTATTCCCCAGTCGGTGCGTTGGGGTTTGGGAATATTATTCCCGCACTCTCGCCGGCATAATCATCAAGATTGATACGCAGGTTTTTATCAAGCGGTATTTCCCTGTATTTCAGCCCGTACAGTGCGCAGTAAACGGGATAAAACGAATATGTCACATCCGGAAAGAGCACATCCTTATCGTCATCAAAAAACGCCTGAAAGCAAAATGCCAGAATCTCATCTGAGCCGTTCCCAACATATACATATGTATAGTCCGGCAGATTCTCGACCAATGCAATAGCCTTGCGCAAAGGCTCGCATTCAGGCTTAGGATATTTTTTCAGCCTCTTGTCCGTTGCGTCTTTCATTGCTTCCAGTGCCTTAAGACTTGGCGGATACGGATTTTCATTGGTATTCAATTTTATTAAATTGCCCCCTATGGGCTGCTCGCCCGGAACATAGGGGACTAATTCTTTTGCTCTTCTGCTTAAGTATTTATCCATTTACTTACTCGTTTTCATTTGTTGTTTCTTCTTCTTCGTCTTCTCTTTCCACTACTTCGAATGCCACAACCATATCGTCCTCTCTCAGCCTCATTACTTTTACTCCCTGAGTGGCTCTGCCTATGGTTGTTATTCCGCTTGCTTCCATCCTTATTATAGTGCCGTCTGTAGATATAATCATTACATCATTATCATCATCAACGGGTTTTAGGCCGACCATTTTTCCGGTTTTTTCATTAAGGCGCATTGCTATTATGCCCATGCCGCCTCTATTCTGCTGGCGGTATTCATCAAATGCTGTCCGCTTTCCGTAGCCGTTTTCAGTGATTGATAGGAGTTCCTTGCCCTCTTCAACTAATCCCATATCGACTGCATAATCTCCCTCGCGCAGCTTGATACCTCTTACTCCTGTTGCTACACGGTGCATCGAGCGAACATCCTCTTCGTTGAAGCGTATTCCGAAGCCCTCATTGGAAGCCATGTATATATCCTTCTTGCCATCTGTCAGCACTGCAGATATCAGCTCGTCGCCTTCAACAAGGTTTATAGCCCTCAACCCGACATTTTTAAGGTTGGAGTACTCCTCAAGCGGAGTGCGCTTGATAGTGCCTAATTTTGTTGCAAGCACCAGGTAACGCCCATCATCATCAATGTTTTGTGCTAGAGGAATAACTGTATTTACTTTTTCACCCGGATCAAGCATAAGCAGGTTTATTACTGCCGTGCCTCTCGCCATCCTGCCTGCCTCCGGCACCTGCCAGCATTTCAGCCTGTGCACCCTGCCGAAATTCGTGAAGAACAGCAGCCAGTCATGGGTGCTGGTTGCCAATATCTGATCTACATAATCCTCGTCTTTGGCAGTCTGCGCCTTTATTCCCACTCCGCCTCTGCGCTGCGATTTATACGTATCGGAAGAAAGCCTCTTTATATATCCTAAGTGAGTCATGGTGATTACCATTTCCTCTTCCTGAATCAGGTCTTCAGCATCAATATCATTGTAGTCCGCTTCTATTTTGGTGCGCCTCTCATCGCTGAATTTTTGGGCAATCTCCTTCAGTTCATCGCTGATTATTGTCATCAGCAGATTTTCATCTTCAAGTATTGAGCGTAAATATTCCATTTTCTTAAGCAGTTCTTCATATTCAGACTGCAGCTTTTCTCTCTCTAAACCCGTCAGTCTGCGGAGCCTCATGTCCAGTATTGCCTGCGCCTGACGCTCTGACAGGTCAAAAGTTTCCATTAGCCCTGCTTTGGCAACAGCGTCGTTTTCGGATGCTCTGATAAGAGCTATTACTTCATCTATGACATCCAGAGCCTTTAGAAGTCCTTCTACTATGTGAGCCCTAGCCTCGGCCTTATTCAGCTCAAAACGTGTCCTTCTGGTAATAACATCCTTCTGGTGATTGATGTAATGCCTTAATACTTTCTTCAAGGAAAGCACTTTTGGTTCTCCGTCAACCAGTGCCAGCATGTTTACTCCGAATGTTTCCTGAAGCTGTGTATGTTTATAGAGATGGTTCAGCACTATATTTGCGTTAACATCACGACGCAGCTCGATAACCACTCGCATTCCTGTCCTGTCGGATTCATCACGTATATCTGAGACTCCTTCCAGGCGCTTCTGGTGTACCTGCTCAGCAATCTTCTCAACCATTCTTGCCTTGTTCACCTGATATGGAAGAGATGTGATGATTATTCTCGTTTTGTTGTTTCCGTATTCTTCTATATCCGCTTCGCCGCGCATTATAACCCTGCCGCGCCCCGTGCGGTAGGCTGAGAGTATTCCGCCTCTGCCCATTATCTTCGCTCCCGTCGGGAAATCAGGGCCAGGCATATAATTCATTAAATCCTCTGTTGATATATGCGGGTCTTCTATCATCGCTACAGCGGCATTAATAGTCTCACCCAGATTATGAGGAGGAATATTAGTGGCCATGCCTACGGCAATTCCGCTGGAACCATTTACAAGAAGGTTTGGATAGCGTGAAGGCAGAACCAAAGGCTGGGTCTGCGTCTCATCGAAGTTAGGGCCGAACTCAACTGTATCTTTGTCTATATCGCGCAAAAGCTCCAATGCCACCTTGGACATTTTCGCTTCTGTGTATCTCATTGCTGCCGCACCGTCTCCGTCTACTGAGCCAAAGTTGCCATGTCCGTCAACCAGCATGTACCTGGTGGAAAATTCCTGCGCCATGCGTACCATCGCATCGTATACCGCTGCGTCGCCATGGGGGTGGTACTTTCCCAGAACGTCGCCGACAATACGAACCGACTTTCTGTACTGCTTGTCTGGCGTCAGCCCCAGCTCATGCATAGAGAAGAGTATCCTTCTATGTACAGGCTTTAGTCCGTCGCGTACATCCGGCAATGCTCTGGATACAATTGTAGCCATAGCATATGAAATAAAGGATTTTTGAAGTTCATCCTCAATATTTACAGGTTTTATTATCTGACTGTCTAAATTAAATTCCACGTGAACTCATCCTCCTAAATATCCAGGTCCGTGACCAGCTTGGCGTTCTGCTCGATAAATTCACGCCTCGGCTCCACAGCCTCGCCCATCAGAACAGACATCATTTCATCGGCTACTATAGCATCATCCAATGTAACCTTCAGCATTGTGCGAGACTCAGGGTTCATTGTGGTGTCCCACAGCTGGTCTGCATTCATTTCGCCCAGGCCTTTGTATCTTTGAATGTTTATGCCTTCGCGCCCTATTTCATCCAGAAGTGTTTCCAGCTGCTCATCTGTGTAGCAGTAGTGCTCCTTCTTAGATTTTGCTACTTTGTATAATGGCGGCTGCGCAATATACACATGCCCCTGCTCAACCAGCGGGCGCATATACCGGAAGAAGAATGTCAACAGCAATATGCGTATATGGCTTCCATCCACATCAGCGTCGGTCATGCAGACTATCCTATGATATCTTAGCTTTTCCATGTCGAATTCTTCGCCTATGCCTCCGCCAAATGCTGTTATCATAGCCCGGATTTCCTTGTTGCCCAGCACCCTATCCTGTCTGTTTTTCTCAACGTTTAATATTTTGCCTCGCAGAGGAAGAATCGCCTGAAACCTTCTGTCCCTGCCCATCTTCGCCGAGCCTCCAGCAGAGTCACCCTCCACTAGGAATATCTCGCACAAAGCAGGGTCTTTTTCGGAGCAGTCTGCCAGCTTGCCGGGAAGTGCTCCCGATTCAAGAGCCGATTTTCTTCTGGTAAGTTCTCTTGCTTTTCTTGCCGCTTCTCTTGCTCTTGCCGCTGCCATGCATTTATCCATTATCAGCTTAGCTTCAGAAGGATTCTCCTCAAGATAATCGGCAAAGCCGCTTGATACCATGGAGTCAACAAGTCCTCGTACATAGCTGTTGCCTAGCTTGGCCTTTGTCTGGCCTTCAAACTGCGGTTCCGGTATTTTTACTGACACTATAGCCGTCAGTCCCTCACGGACATCCTCTCCTGATAGATTGGCTTCACTATCTTTCAGTATTTTATATCTTTTGGCATAATCGTTTATAACTCTTGTTATAGCACTTCTGAATCCCGAAACATGCGTGCCGCCTTCAGGGTTTGCTATATTATTGGTAAAGGCAAATATGCTTTCATTGTAGCTCGCTGTATACTGCATTGATACTTCAACAATTGAATCGTCCTTTTCCTCCTTTATGTATATAGGCTCCTGGCCTACCGGCTCTTTTGCGCGGTTTAAATATTTAACAAAATGGTTAAGTCCGCCCTCATAGAAGAACTTCATGCTTTTGTCGTCTTCTCCTCGCAAATCCTTAAGGATTATTGAGACACCGCTGTTTAGGAAAGCCATTTCGCGTAGCCTGTTTTTAAGGGTGTCAAAAATAAACTCTGTTGTTTCAAATATCTCTTCATTGGGGAAGAAAACTATTTCAGTTCCAGTGTCTTTGCATTCACCGATGACCTTAAGCGGCTCTTTAGGCACGCCGAAATCATAGTGCTGAAAATGTATCTTGCCATTCTGGCGCACTGTTACCTCCAGCCACTTTGCAAGGGCATTAACAACCGATAGCCCCACGCCGTGAAGCCCGCCTGACACCTTATATCCGCTGCCGCCGAACTTGCCTCCCGCATGAAGAACAGTAAGGCAAACTTCCACTGCGGACCTGCCCTCTTTTTCGTGTATACCTGTCGGAATTCCGTAGCCGTTATCAACCACGGATATCGCTCCGTCATCCCTTATCGTCACATAAATTGTATCGCATCTGCCGGCCATCGCCTCATCAATGGAATTATCCACAATTTCATAAACCAGGTGGTGAAGCCCTCTTGCGTCCGTAGAACCTATGTACATTCCCGGGCGCTTCCTAACGGCCTCTAGGCCTTCCAGCACCTGTATCTGACTTTCATCATATACTTGATTTGTCATTATTATGTTCATTCCTTTCAATAGAGCCCTGCGTACTGCAAGGCAAAAAATATATAAGTAGGCTTATTTATTTTTATAAAAAATAATAGTGAATTCTTATTACCTGTCAGTGAAGGCAGGCCCGTCCGGGCAGCTTCCAACTCCTTTTTAATTAAATAAAATGATAATAATCTGGTCATAAACCTACATTAATTTGCTGAATCCAAATTATCAGAAGACATTTTCAGATATGCATAAATTATTGATTACATCATACCATATTTTTGCGTTTTTTTCAACAAAATGAACTATATTTGGCTTCATAATAAGTCCTGATTTCCGTATATATTTTATTTATTTTTTACCGCCTACAATAAAGCATTATTTATCCCAAAAAAACGCATGAATATTTAAATAATTGCTAATATTTAAAGGATATATTATTATATGTAATATGGTGTATCCTTCAAACAGAGGAGCTTTGCATGAAAAACAAACTATTTATATTTTTTTTACTTCTATTTCTGGTAATTGCGGTGATATCCTGCAGCAAGACCTTGCCTGAAGCTGAGCCGACTCCCTCCATCGCAGTATCCGCAGTGCCTGCAACGGAAATAATACCTGCGGGTTCTATTGCATTTATTTTCTCAGAAAGTAATAAGACTGAAAATGAGTCTCTTTATCATCAGCTTGCCTATATAAGGATGCAGGAATCCGGCTACAACATCAGAAATGCCTATGTATCCGATACACAGGCACTTTCTGATATATTATCCCAGCTTGAAGCGGAGGGCACAGAATATGTTGTGATTACGGATAGAGCATTCAATGCTCAGGCACATGAATATATCTCCGGCGGAACTAACACGATATTTATGTTGTACGGAGAGTCCCGTGAAGTCGCAGCATTGTCATATGAAATAAAGCTGTATGAGTATTACTATCTGGCTGGTGCCGCTCTTTGCAGCATATCTGAATCGAAGTCAGCGGCCTTTATAGCAGACAGCCCTGATGAGCGCACTATCCGCTGCATCAACGCATTCGCGCTCGGCATGAAAAAGGCTGATGAAAACGCGAAAGTATTTGTTCTGTGGGTTGAAGATGCGGCTGACTATGATGAGGTTTCCCGTTTGGCAGGCGAGCTGGCAGACGGAAACTGCGATGTTATGGCATACTATATGAACGGCGATAATGCAGAAAAGGCTGCTTCGGAGCTTGCTATGAATTATATGACAATGTCCACCCACACAATGCTTACATCTGACGAAAGATTATTTATTAAACCTGAGATAAATCTGGATATTTTCTACAACAGCATAATGAATGCCAAAAAAGATAATATTCCGACCGGATTTGAATACTTAGGAATAAAGCAGGGTATCCTTTCTTATCAGATTAATACCTCTGCCGATTCCGATACAGCAGCATTGCTTGCATCTTTGACAGGCGATTTACAAAATGGCTATGAGGTGTTCACCGGGCCAATATACAATGAATTTGGCCTAATAGTGCCTGCAGGCGAATCATTGCCCGATGACGACATTTTGCATATGCTGTGGTTTGTCGATAATGTAATAGGAGAGCTGCCAGCAGGATAAAACTGATCAAAAAAAGAGCGGCAAGCCGCTCTTTTAATTTGCTTGAAAATCTAATATCTTAGTAAACCCAGCCGAGGCTTGCCGCTATTATGTTCATAACTATAGGAACGGCATAGACTATCGAAATCATAGCTATCTTTTGTTTGTTGTTTTTAAGCCCCAGCAGGAAAGCAGCGCCGAAGAAAAATAGTCCGTAACCTATGAGAAGTATCAGCCATATGCCGGCAAAGCTTGCATTCCACCATGCATAATCCCATATAAGAAGATCCGCCTTGTTTAGAACAACCTCAATGAACACACAGAAAACTGTATACGCTAATGCCCATACCCATTTTTCATTGATTCCCAATATTTTTTTGTCCTGATTTTCAGTCAGTGAGTTGTAATATATTATTCCCAAAATCAAAAACATAAATATTATCTCGATATTCCAGCCAACAGTCACGCGCAATGCTGTCTCGCCCGGAGTCGTCCATGCGGCGGAAAATCCAGACAAGTGCATCAGCCAGCCATTCCATGTTTCATTGAAAAAGTCTAATCCGAAAACTACCAGCCCGCAGAAAATTACATCCCAGTTGCCTCTCTTGCGTGCGTTCCCTATCTCCTTTGTATAGATGTAGAAAACCACCGACAGCATAGGGATAACATACCATTTGAGCGCGGTCAAATCCCTTAATCCAATCAATGCCTGCATCGTTGCTTCAGTCATAATTATTCTCCTTTTCTTTAATGGTTATTTAATTTTACTTTTTAAGTAAACCGTGCTTTAATAAATCAATGGCGTCGTCCACCAGCTTATCAGTAACATATTTGTCTTTTTTGGAATATAGTTTTATTAGAAACATCATGTAATTTGAAAAAAGGTATTCTGATATATTATCGACATCTACAGTGCGAAATTCACCTGTCTTTATTCCCTCTGCAATAATATCTTTCAATATCTGCTGCGCACGACTGTTTACATCAATGAAACGGTCATCATCGTGGTTTGTTGAGAAAATGCCCCTGTCCTTTTCTGCCAGTCTTTTCAGTATCTCATTGTTCCCAATGTATTCAAATGACTTCCTGCATACTGTTTCAAATTTATCAGAAGCATATTTTTGTGACTGAACTGATTTTTCCACTTCTTTTTCCCATTTAAGCAACTGATATGAAACGCTTTTTTTGTACAGGTCTTCTTTGTTTTTAAAATATATATACAGATTGCTCTTTGTCATGCCCAGCCTGTCGCCGATATCCTGCATTGATGTCTTTTTGTATCCATAGTCTGAAAAAACCTGCGAAGCAGCATCTAATATTTCATTTACCTTTTCACTCATAAACATTCCTGACTGGTTCAAATTATTTTATGAACAAATTAACTTTTTGTTCATTTGTTCATATTTTATCATTTCGTATTTGTTATTTCAAGTATTTTAGCTATAATATATCTATGAAAAAGAGAAAAATTCTATATGGGATATTAATTATCATTTCAATTATCGCTTTTCTCATTGCTCTCCCTCCCACCAGGAGCATGGCTGTAATGAGCGTATACTCCGCAATGGAGAGCAAAGAGAGCGTCATGCATGAAAACAATTTCATGATACAGGTGCCCTCATCTAGTGAGTGGTATCCCTTTGCGATAACATTTAATCCTGTCAATTTCGGCAAATGGTCCTATACAGGTGCTGATATGTCTATAATATATAATTTCGCAAGATTCCGCCTTAGCACACTATCATCCGATATATTTAATCCGCAGAGCGACATGAACAGCTCCTTTTATGGAGCATACGCCCTGCATCAGGATGACGGCTACTTTGGATATTACGAAGATGGGATTAATATCGATGATATTATCCTGACATTTGAATATGACTACAAATTCCTCGTCCTTCAGGATTTAGGGTGCGAAGATCTGGTCTTTAGGCCTGTTGATTTTCAAATAGCTGAAAATCTAGAATACGCAGGATATAAGGGTTGGACAAAAATAGACGCCGTTATTGAGACCAACTCCATGCTGCACAACTACAGCGAAAACCATATGTCATATATGCAGTACGGAAAGCCAAAAACAGCCGTCGAAGACAATTTTGCTGTTACAAAAATGTACGGCCGGCTGTATATAAAAGCGTTTGAAGAATATAATTCAACAATAATTATTTATGTAATGTCACCTTCAACAGAGGTGATAGAAACCTGCGATGATGAAATCCTACGGAATATTGAAATACAAGATATTAATTAGTCAGGACTTCTGTGCCGTTATATATCTCAATGTAGCTTTTTAGTTTATCATCTGATATATTCGCTGTTATCCCCTCGGCTATCCAGTTCATTTCGATAATATCAGACATCCTTGCTGTTTCGTTTTCCATTATGCGCAGCTTCCCTGTCTTGTCATACACCGGACCTTCGAAAGGAAATGCCACCTTGGCGATTATGCCATTTTTCAGGAACTTGACAAGGCGCTTTGTATCCTCCGACAAAGAATCTGATATTTCAATGTCCAGCATTCCAGTGTCCAGCCCCCACCAATAGTTAAGCCTCTGGGTTTTCTCCGGCAATATGGAATGCCCCGCTCCAAACCTGGTCGAGAGAATGTCCTCAATCATAGTATCATAAAATTCTTCCCAGTTCCATATGGGTGTGGCTATATTTTCCCAGCCGGTTTTTTTCATATGGTAAAGCCCCATTCCGCCGAACATACAAGCTTCCCCTGAGCAGAATGAAGTATTATAGCAGACATCGCAGTCTGTTTTTTTAAGCTCGTTTATTATTGTCTCGTTATACTCGTTTTCGTCCTGCAATGTGCTTGTTCGGGTAATCAGCCTTACGCGGGCGTCGTCCTTTATCATCCTCAATCCCAGGGTAAACGCATTAAGGCTCATAAGCGCAGAAGGCAGCATTCTGGATGTCAGAAAAGCAAATTCTGACTTGTTGCTGACAGATGCAGCAACAGCACCAAGAATAAACGCCTGTTCATAGCACCTCCCGTAATATGTTTCAAGGTATTCAAATTTTGAAAACGAAGAACAGAGGAACAGAGATTTTCTGCTATAGTGCAAAGACGCTCTCAGCATATTCTTGTGGTAAACAGGGCTCGTTGCGAAGATTACATCATTGTCCTTGACTATTTTACGCATCTGGTCATAGTTGGCGCTTCTGAATGATACGTCATAGTAGCTCTTTGTGTTTATCTGCTTTTCATATTTTTCCTGCACCATGTCCTGCGCCTTTTTATGGTACATGCTCCAGCCCTGAGCGGCGTCATCCTGATATACAAAAGCTACATTGAGGTTATTGCGCCTGCGCCTCGGCGGGCGCCCTCCGGAAGTTGCAGGTATGTCAACAGTTACATATTCATCTATGTTATCACTAGCAACGGAGGCTAATGTGCTGATATATCTTTTTACCGTGTTTCTGTATTTTTCCGTGTGAGTTGCATCTTCAAATCCGTTTATAGTGGAAAAATATAAAAACGCATCAGCAGTGGTTATCGGCAGGCTTCGCCCGCCGTAGGCAAGATAAAGCTCCCTGAACTTTTCATAAAGGGAAAATGCTACATAGTGGTATGGATTATCTGCAATAAATTTATCTTTGCTCTTTTCTATCAGGTTTATCAGCTTCCCGTATTTTTCAGGTTTGGAAAACCAAATTGCGTTATATCCTGCAAGCTTATAAAAATCTAGTGAAGCATAATATATGCGGTTTGTAAGGCTGCTTTCGTCCCTCTGGGGCATCAGTCTGGTTACCATAGCGGGGAAAGAGAATGCGCCGCAGTATTTCAGGACGCTTACCCTCTTGTTGCCTTCAATTACATAAATCCTGTTCAAAAATTCGTATGCCTTAATTGGGTCTCTTAATCCCTCACTAAGCTGTATGTCATAGACGTTTGTCCATTTATGAGCAAACTCGCTTTTTGGGTCAAGCAGCGGCATAAATGACCTGGAAAAGCTGTTTCCCCTCATCTTTGTATAGGTTCCTGTTATCTGCCTCAACGGAACGTCAATGATTCCCAGTGAAACCTGGCTAATTATTTTTACGCCTTTTGTTATTGTATCGAGGTCTCTTAAAAATGGGTATCTGTCCTGCCGTTCCAGTCTTTCAACCTCGTCCAATCCTCTTTTTCTGGCACTTAAGTATACATCTTCAAGGCCTTTTTCAAATATACTCATATCTTTTCTTCCCTTCGCTCTCGCCCAATATCAGTATTCGAACATATAATAAGGGCCGACGTTAATTATCTTTGTATTTTTATATTCGTGCTTTTGTGGTATGCGGCGATTATAGGCTGCATGCTGATGTCCGTGCAGGAAGTACCGCGGCTGGTATTCATCCATCATATCAATGAAACACTTGAACCCAATATGCGCCCTGTCATCCCCATCACCAATACCGAAAGCCGGTGAATGAGCCACAAAGATATCAAAGCCTCCAGCCTTCTTAACAGCGCGCTTGGTTTTCTTCACGCGCTTTAGCATCTCTTCTTCGGTATATTGATGGTTTCTCTCCGGCCTGTATCTCATGCTTCCGCCAAGGCCGAATATCCGAATCCCACTTTTTAATATGTACATTTCTCCGTCAATATTAATGCACCCCTCAGGTGGCTTAACTGCATATCTTTCATCGTGGTTACCGTGCACATATAACAAAGGCGCGGGTATCATCGTGACTAAAAACTCCAGATACTCTGCCTTTAAATCCCCGCAGGATATTATTAAATCAACATCTTTAAATTTTTCATGGTCAAAATAATCCCATACAAATTTATCCTCTATGTCGGAAACTGCCAGTATTTTCATTCCTTTTTCCTTTAAATTTATTTCACAATCTCAATCGAAATTACCTTTACATCCTCACGCTTTTTAAGCGATTCTTTAAGCCTGTCCATCGCCAGCTTGTTTGTTATTGTAGTATAAATAATTACTTCTGTCCATTTTTTATCGGTGCTCTGTATGTCAATGTCTTTGACAGATACTCCTGCCTTGCCGATATCCGTCATCACCTCTGCCATAGTTTCAGGCGTGTTTTTGATTCTTAGTTCAATTTCGGTGCGGTTACGTCCGGATATGAATTTGCTCTCCATCAGCTTAAGAAGAACCAACACCATAAAGACAACCAAACCACCAAATAAAGCCGCCCAGTAAAAGCCTGCACCTACCGCGACTCCCAGACAGGCAACAACCCAAAGCCCTGCCGCAGTAGTCAATCCTCTTACTCTGAAGCCGTCCTTTATTATGCTTCCCGCTCCTAGGAAACCTATTCCGCTAATCACATAGCTCCCCATCCTTGCTACGTCAATATTCGCATCAGGAAACTGAAAATAGAGATATTCATTTGTAATCATTGCTACGCATGCACCAAGGCACACCAATATATGCGTGCGAAATCCGGCTGAGTTCCGGCTGAGTTCCCTCTGAAATCCTATAAGCCCGCCTAATACTGCAGATATTGATATTCTGATAATGATTTCCTGCGTACTTATTGTAGTTTCCTCCTAAAATAATTTCGCTGTATATATTATACTACACATTGCCGCAATTTGATAATCAATGTGTCAAAATACAAAAAAATCCGCAGACATTGAAGCTGCGAATCCTGACTTATATATTTGCTTGCCATTCCCTATTTAAGCACGCTGCTATTTATCCGCATCTTTTTTCATTCGGCGCACTGTATCTCTGTCCAAAAAGGCGAATCTGGGGTTATCCCCTCCCATGCAGTCCTTGCATTGATGCATGCACTCCGGGCATACGCAATAGCTGTCTTCACCTTTTTCCACGTGCACCATGAATGCTCCGCAAATCTCACAACCGCATTTCATATATCGCCTTTCCTAAAAGTTCAGCAGTTCTTTAAGCTTGTCCTTTGTGTCCTCATCGAGGTACGCACCCAGCTGCATTGACGGGCTGTCACTGTGCTTTCTGCTTCGCTCCGTGCCCTTTTTTACAATATCATTTAAAAGTTCCCTAGCTGTTACCCTGCTTGCACCCTGTCCAAACACTGTCATCTGCTCAGCACCGTCTGATGTAGCAACATATATGTTCTGCTGATACCTGTTGAGCTTAGATACAGCCATCTCTATAAAGCTATCCGCTGTTTGATGCTCCTTTGTATACACCAGCGTCACGCTTGGCCTTTCAATACGCTTGTCAAACGCTCCTTTAACCATGTGTGCATCAAAAACGACCACTGCGTCCAGTCCGGTATAGGATGCGTATTCGCCTATTATGTCGCCCAGTTTATCCCTTGCGGCTTCCAGGCTCACTGACCTTGATAGATATTTTAGCTCTTTCCAGTCGTGTATTATGTTATATCCGTCTACAAAAAGTATATCCTTCATCTATCCTTTATTTGTCCTTTGCCTTACGCTTTCGAATATTAGTATACCGGCCGCCACTGAAGCGTTAAGTGAATTTATATTTCCGGTCATTGGTATTGATACAACTCTGTCGCAGTTTTCCTTGACAAGCCTGCGTATACCTTCACCTTCACTGCCGATAACAAGGGCGAGCGCTCCGGTCAGGTCTGCATTATAGCATACTTCACCCTCTGCGTCAGCACCGATTACCCAAATATTTTTACTTTTCATGTAGTTTATTGCGTCAGTTAGGTTTGTTACCCTTGCGATAGGCATATATGCCATCGCTCCTGCAGATGCTTTATAGGCCGTTGAGCTCAGCGGCGCGCTCCTCCTTGCCGGGACTATAAGCCCTGCTGCCCCTGCGCATTCACTGCTCCTGATTATTGCACCAAGGTTATGCGGATCCTGTATCTCGTCAAGCATTATAAAGAGGGGAGAATCACTCTCCTTAAGCGCTGCATCTACCATTTCCTCAAATTCCGAATACGCTACTTCCGGCAGTATGGCTATCAATCCCTGGTGCGCAGTGCTTTGCGCCATAGCCTCCAGCCTATGCTTAGGAACATATTCTATCACTGCTTTCCCCTGCTTTGCAAGGGCTACTATATCACCAATTTTGCGGCTGTCTACGCCGTCCTGTATATAAAGGCGCTCTAATTTCTTGCCGGATTTCAAGGCCTCCATGATAGGATTTTTGCCCTCAATTTGTATTCTCTCCATTATAGTTTACCCGCTCTCTCTCGCACCTCTTTTTGCTTCATGCAGCTTTTGCTGCCCTCGGTGCACTTTCCGCCGACGCAGCCCGGGCCTGCATTCTCAAAAAGCTCTCTTGCGCTTTCCTTGCACAATTTTAGCATCTGCCATGCCACATCCCTTATTTCCCATTGTGCCCTATTGCAGCACCGGATGGAAAAAAAGTGCCTTAGCTCCCTTGCGTTCATTGTTAATATCATTTTTGTTTCTGCGCTATTGGGGAGCACAAACCTTGCATCTTCATATGTGCTTTCTCCGGCGTCACCCAGCCTGTCTACCCACCCGTTATACCATTGCTGCAGGGTCTTCATCTGGTTTTCGTATTCTTTAACTGCTTCTTTGCCCAGCGCTTCTATCTGGGGAGGAATAACATAATTGAATGTTTCTCCCGCTGCTTTCACCTGGCCGACATACCTTTGGGATTTAACCGAGAATGACGCAAGTCGATGCCTCGTGGCCTGCGCCAAAAATGACCGGGAAACGCCCTCTATCCCAAAAGTAAAGCTGACATGTTCTATTACGGACATGTGCCCCATCTCAACAAGCATTTTAATATATTTGCCCTGATCCTTTTTCTCTACACCCTTTTGTATGGTTTCGATGTCTGCGTCACTGTAGCAGAGCTTTGCCGCCATAGCAACTATTTCCTCAGCGTTATATGTATGCCTGAGCAGTTCTACTTTCGGTATTACTTTTCCCATATTTCAGCTATTCATGCTCGCCTTGTCATACACAAGCCTGAATATTTCCTCCAGTCTTTGGTTCTTCATTGTAAGGTATAGATACCCTGCCAGTGCCTCAAATGCTGTCGCTTTAATGTAAGTATTCCTGTCACAGTTTTTGGGCGGGTTTATTTTTGCATTCTTCGCTCTGCGTACTATATTTTCTTCATCCTCAGTAAGGATATCTTCAATCATGTCAAGCGCTCTTGCCTGCCCATGAGCGCACACATATTTAACAGACATTTTATGAAGATCGCCCGATTTATAGTCTCCTGTATATATTAGCCGGCACCTAACGTATAAATCATAAAGCGAATCTCCGATATATGCCAATACCACCGGGTCATTCCGCTTTACTTCATCTTCATCCAGAGTTCTTTTATTCGAATGAATATCCTTTATCTGCTCTATAAACATTTGCTCTCCCCAAGAGGTATATATGATTTTGCGTTCATGTCCAGTTTGCCGTATTCTTCATTTTTTAGCATATAGTGCCCTGCTGCGCCTATCATTGCGGCGTTGTCCCCGCAGTATTTTAGCTCCGGTAAATATAACTTAACATCTATACTGTCGCACATCTGCTGCATCGCTTTGCGCAGCCTTGAGTTGGCTGCCACTCCGCCAGCTATTGAAAGCGACTTATATCTAGTTTTTATAAGTGCCTCTTTAGTATTGCTCACCAATACATCGACGATAGCTTCCTGATAGGACGAGGCTATATCGCATAAGTTTTCTTTGAATTCTTCTTCACTTATTTTATCTATGTGCTGCCTCAGCGCTGTTTTGACTCCGCTGAATGAAAAATCCAATTGATTGCCTTTAAGCCTTGCTCTGGGGAAGTCTATTTTTTCTGCGTCGCCTTTTTTGGCGAGCTCATCTATTTCCCTGCCGCCGGGGTATGGCAGCCCCATCAGCCTTGCACCCTTGTCGAAGGCCTCGCCCGCTGCGTCATCCCGCGTAGTCCCAAGTATTTTGTACCTGCCGTAGTCTTCGCATTCTGCTATCAGGCTGTGCCCTCCCGATACTACTAGGCTTAAATAAGGTGGCTTCAGCTCATTATGTGTAAGATAATTTGAGCTTACATGCCCATCAATGTGATGAACACCCACAAAGGGTATATTCAGCGACAATGCCAGTCCCTTGGCGTAGGAAACGCCGACCAAAAGCGCGCCTACAAGGCCAGGACCTTTGGTTACCGCAACTGCATCTATATCTTCAAATGTTTTATCTGCCTGCTCAAGCGCGGAAAGCACCACTATTGATATGTTCTCCATGTGCCTTCTGGACGCTACCTCCGGCACCACTCCGCCGTATTTCTGGTGCTCTTTTATCTGGGATGATATAACAAGAGACAAAACGTCATTTCCTCCCTGTATAACGGAAGCCGACGTTTCGTCGCATGATGTCTCTATCGCGAGAATTAAGTCATAATTATCTTTTTCTTTAAACTTATAAGGCATTTAGCTGGGCCTTTTCTTTTTAATTGAAAGATAAACGGATGATATCATTGCCGGCACTGATATGAAAACTACCGCATAGATACCTATCCATATTCCCAGCCCGTTGAAGAATTCTTCCGGGAACATCTGTATCATTATATCTTCTTTCGGGTCTAAGAGCCACAAATCATTGTCAAATAAAAGCAGGTGGAATTTTGTGAATAGTGTTGAAAAATCAACAACCATTGCAATGCCAAGAGCAATAAGCAGCACAAAAAATATGCTGAAGCCTATCAGGTATCCTCTGGCTATGATCCTTCCTCCTGATTTTTTATATAAAAGCAGAATCAGAATGAAAATCGCTGCTGCTGAGATTGCGCAAATATTCCTTATGGTAAACCCTGCATCAAAAAGCCTTAAGACGTCCACCATGTGCAGCTGCTCGCGCTCCTCGAAAACCATCTGCTGCTCGCCCTTGATATCAGCATACATGATTATGTCTTCCCTATTGCCCTTCATATACTCCAACAGATTATGGGTAACATCATCAAGGTCTTGTTTTTCAATACCTATGTAATCATATATTTCATATTCTTCGTATGCCCTGTGGAATCTGGATTCATCAAAAACTACTGCCTGAACGGCAGTAAAGGTAAGCGCTATTACTGCGCTTAAGCCCCCGATTACTGCCAATATATATATCAATGCTTTTTTCATAATTTTCGCATGCCCGGCTTTCGAATTAATTTTACTATATCATTTTTAGGTACGCCGTAATAAATAAATCTATGTTGCCGTCCATTACTGCGTCTACGTTTCCAGTTTCTGCATTCGTCCTGTGGTCTTTTACCATTTTATATGGGTGAAAAACATATGAGCGAATCTGAGATCCCCATTCGATTTTCTTCATCTCGCCTTTTATGTCGGCCAGCTTTTCCATGTTCTCACGCTCTTTCACCTCAACAAGCTTAGAGATCAGCATCTTCATGGCAGTTTCTTTGTTCTGCACTTGGCTTCTTTCATTCTGGCAGGAAGCAACTATACCCGTAGGTATATGCGTAATTCTAACAGCTGAATCAGTTTTGTTTATGTGCTGTCCACCTGCACCGCTTGAGCGGTATGTATCAATCCTCAGGTCGTCCTGATTAATATCAACTTCTGTAGAACTTTCAATTTCAGGCATTACATCCAGCGACGCAAATGATGTGTGCCTTCTGGCATTTGAATCAAAAGGTGAAATCCTTACCAGCCTGTGCACGCCCTTTTCCGCCTTCAAAAACCCATATGCATTTTCACCGGAAACAAGAAATGTCACGCTTTTAATTCCCGCTTCATTGCCGGAGAGATAGTCCATCACTTCAACTGAATAGCCGTGGCGCTCACAGTACATTTTGTACATGCGAAAAAGCATGTCATTCCAGTCCTGTGCCTCAGTTCCGCCTGCGCCCGCATTGAGAGAAAGAAACGCGTTATTCGAGTCATATTCGCCGGTAAGAAGTGTTTCCAGCCTCAGTTCCTCGCATTTTTCCGCCAGTACATTAAGCTCTTCATCCAGTTCGCTATATAGTTCCTCGTCGTCTGATTCCCTGCACATCTCAATCATCACCTGACAATCCTCTATGCTTTGAAAAACCTTGGTGATAGACTTTATCTTATTTTCCAGCGCCTTTATGCGCTTGTTTACATCCTGAGCTCTGTCCATGTCATCCCAGAATCCTGGGGCTGCCATCTCCAAGTTCAGCTCCTCATGTTCCTTTTTTGCGTCATCTATATTCAGAGCAGAATATACTTCATCAGCAGTTGATGAAATATCCCTCAGCCTTGATTTCGCCAGATCCAATTGTATCATATATTTTTACCTTCCGAATGTTACTGATCCATACCACAGCATTTTTTGTATTTCTTGCCGCTTCCGCATGGACACGGGTCATTCCTGCCGACTTTCTTACCGCTTGCCCCGCCAACAGCTTTTTTTGTGTCAGAAGGGCCAAGCCTGATTCCCTGGTTTTCCTTCTCCATAGCCTCCGCCATAGCCTTTCTCTGGAGAATAGTTCCCACAAGGTTGGAGCGGAATATAGCCATTGCAGACTCTATTTTTATGTTGTGCACCAATGTGTCAAACATATCGCCTGTTTCAATCTTGTACTCTATCAAGGGGTTTCTTTGCCCATATGAGCGAAGGCCTATTCCCTGCTTAAGCTGCTCCGCTTCCTCCATATGGTTCTGCCAGTTGTAGTTTACAACAGTCAGCACCATGCTGCGCTCTGCCTCACGCATATTGAGTCCTTGTGATGATATATGGCTGTCCAGAGTGTTGTATATCTTCATTGCGCCATTATAGATAATGTCTTTCAGCTGCTCTCTGGTCATGTTTTCACGGTCACTTTTAGGAACAAGTATCCTGTACTCTTTTACAAAAATAGTCTTAAATACCTTTTCGTCCTTATTGGTTATCCACCATCCTGCAGACAAGAAGAGATTGTTCGCGTCCACGAGCAGCTTGTCGAAGTCCCAGTCCTCAGGAAAATCGCTCTCTGCTGTTGCCTGCTCAACCATATCTGATACCAGATATTCGATCATTGATTTTATGTTATCACTGATATCATCCTGAACAAGCACTTCTCTTCTCTGTGAGTAGATAAGCTTTCTCTGTTCGTTTATTATATCATCATACTGAAGGACATTTTTTCTGGCGGCGAAGCTATTGCTTTCTGCTGCCTTCTGTGCTCTCTCAATCGTTTTTGTTATAAATTTATGTTCGCCAAGATATCCGTCATCCTGCTCTATGCTCTGAAGCATGGCAACAAAATTCTCCCTGCCTTTTGTGTATAGCCTTATAAGCGGATCTTCTAATGCGATGTAGAATTTTGATGATCCCGGGTCACCCTGGCGTCCGCTTCTGCCTCGCAGCTGGTTGTCTATTCGCCTGGATTCATGCCTTTCCGATCCGATTACGCGCAGGCCGCCAAGCGCAACCACCTGCTCATGCTCATTGTCTGTAACGAGCTTATGCTTGGCTACTAAATCATTGTATTTCTGCCTGAGCTCAATAAGTCTTTCATCGGTTAATTTTGTATGCCCTGCAGCAATTAATATCTCGTCATTTGTATAGTCCTGCATCATCAAATCTTTTGTCGCCATTACATCCGGGTCGCCGCCCAGCTTAATGTCGGTTCCGCGGCCGGCCATATTAGTGGCTATGGTTATTCTGCCCACTCTTCCTGCCTGAGATACTATTTCCGCTTCCCTTTCATGATTTTTTGCATTTAATACATTATGGTTTATCTTGCGTTTTTTAAGCATACCCGATAGCTTTTCACTGGCCTCAACAGAAGCCGTACCAACAAGCACCGGCTGGCCATTTCGGTTACATTCTATTACATTTTCTATTATCGCCCTGAATTTCGCATCCTCGTTTGTATATATGGCATCGTCTTCATCTATTCTGATCATGGGCATATTGGTGGGTACGACCACAACATCCATGCCATAGATTGCCTGGAACTCCTCTTCCTCCGTTTTTGCAGTACCTGTCATTCCTGATATCTTTTTATACATCCTGAAATAATTCTGCAATGTTATTGACGCGAGAGTTTTGGATTCGTCTTCTATGGTAACTCTTTCCTTTGCCTCAATTGCCTGATGCAGCCCGTCGGAAAAGCGTCGGCCTTCTCGCAATCTTCCTGTATTCTGGTCAACAATTATTACCCTGTTATCCTTTACAATGTAATCCTTGTCCCTGTGCATCAGCATATTGGCCCGCAGAGCCTGATTGATATGATGAGAAATAGCGATGTTTGCAGTATCGCTTAAGTTTTCGATATTAAAGAATTTCTCGGCCTTAATTATTCCCTCTTCAGACAAAGCCACTGTGTTTGCCTTTTCATCCTTGTCAAAGTCCCCCTTGTATTTAGGGTCGTTTTCGTCGTATTCAACAAACCTGTCTGTCGGCGGCGCTTCCGGCCTCTCCTTGAGTGAACGCACAAATGAATCGGCAATTTTGTAAAGTTTCTGCTTGCCCTGTACACTTCCTGATATAATGAGCGGGCTTCTTGCCTCGTCTATCAAGATGGAGTCTATTTCGTCTATCATTACATATGTGAGCGAACGCTGCACAACGCCTTCCTTCAGTCGCTCCATGCTGTCTCGCAAGTAGTCAAATCCGTACTCTGAGCTGATTCCGTAGGTAATATCTGCATTGTAGGCAGCCTGCTTTTCCTTCTTGGACTGCGCTCTTTCAATAAGCCCAACTGTAAGTCCCAAGTAATTATATATTTTGCCCATCCATTCGCTCTGGTGCTTTGCTAGGTATTCATTAACTGTTACCAGATGCACGCCTTCACCGGAAAGAGCGTTCAGATACCCTGCCATAGTAGACATCAGGGTTTTTCCTTCGCCTGTTTTCAGTTCAGCTATTCGTCCCTGGTGCAGGACTATAGCTCCTAATATCTGCACATCAAAGGGCGTCTGTCCTATTGTCCTTGATGCCGCCACTTTAACTGCGGCAAAAGCTTCGCAGAGGATATCTTGCAGGGTTTCTCCTTCTTTCAGCCTCTTTTTAAACTGCTCTGTCAGCTCTCGCAGCTCATCTGCTGTGTAATCCTTATACTGCTTTTCTATTTCGTTGATTTTATAGACAAGCTTATAGAGTTTTTTTATTTCTTTTTCGTCTGATGATTTAAATATTCCCATATCAGTATTTCCTTTATCTTAGGTTATGTTCTTTGTTTTCTTACAATTACAGAGGAGCTTCTTTTGCCTGAAACTACAACCGGCACTCCTTTAGCGATAAAGCCCTCTTCGGACAATGCGTCCATCCTGTTTCCATCTACTTCAATTATGCCCGTGGGCCTGAGCTCTGTAACAGATATCGCCGCCGAGCCAATTATTTCATCCTTTACCTGGCTTATTATGTACCCTTCGGATACTGATTGTACATTCTTGTTGGCAATCCTGTCAAACAGCTTAATCTTCCCAAATATCTTTATAAGTATTGGGATCAGCACAGCGCATGCTATCATAGCGAATCCCGCTCGCTTAGCAAACTCCTCAAATGAATTAGCAGAAAAGATAAGAGCGAGTGTGCACATAATGATGCCCGAAATGCCGAACACGCCAAAGCCCGGGACAAATATCTCAATTGTAAGAGCGATTATACCCAGTACAAATAGTCCGATTGCCCACCACTGGGCAGTTCCGGCTATCATTCCGCCGAAAAAATACATTACAAAGCAGACTATTGATATTATTCCCGCAACACCAAAGCCTGCTGTGAAAATCTCAATTACCATAAATGCAAAGCCTATAGTAAAGAATATATCAAGTGCTGTAGTGCTTGTAATCGCTGAAGCTACCTTGTCTGATGTTGTATATGGGGCTATGCTGTATGTTTCGCCCAAATCAAAATACTCAATTACTTCTGATATATTTTCGCACAGCGCATCGCTGACACCTAGGTCAACTGCCTGTCTTGCAGCCAGCGTCAGAAGCTCGCCTTCCTCACTGTAGTCTTCCACAACTATTCTTACGTCTGCCATTGCAAGTATTACATCCTCAGGCCTGCCTCTTTCTATTGCAGCGGTGCTAAGCATACCTTTCCATGCAGATAATATTTTTTCCGTATTAGGTATGGTTTCTGCTGCGCCGATATATGAGTTCGGAGACATAGCGATATTGTCGCATGATATTGCAATCAATACCCCTGCAGAGATTGCTTTATTGCTTACATATGCAGTTGTCTCAACGGGTGTGTTAAGCAGTATATTTGATATGTCTCCTGCGGATGTAACGATTCCGCCCCATGTATCTATATCAATTATTGCAGGCTGATTGTTCTGACGTGCTATTTCCAGCTCTCTTTCAAGGTAGGAAACCATCGCACCGTTAACCTCGCCATGAAGCTTTATTACATAAACATCTGCGTCCTTTTCTGCACCGGAAATGCTAAGTATGCTTCCCAAAAGATATAGCAGAAAGCTCGCAGCAATTATTGTTCTTCTTAAAATTTTCATAATATACATTATATCATACATCCATGCAATTCAAAACAGCTTTGGTCAAGGTTATTGTATAAAACAGATAAAAAAGATGACACTTCAGCAAATGCCATCTTAATCATTATTTTTATAGATTCAGGTTATATGTATCAGTTGTCAAGAAGCGGTTTTGCTATTTTATATCTTGCTGCGCCTTCGCCTGCCGGTACCTCCAGCGTTACGCAGACCAGTAAAGGCTCCGGATAATATACATATCCTATAAACCATGCTATTTCTCTTGATTTATCGTTTCCAATCTCTGCGGTTCCGGTTTTGCCATATACATTTTTCCCAGATATGCTCACTTCATGCGCAGTGCCGAAATCAACAACATCTCTTAAAATCGACTCCAGCTTTGCATGGGAATATTCGGATATCACATCATCTTTCCATACAATCGGCGTAGCAGCAAAAACCTGCCCGTAATCTCCGTCTATATCGCTGAATATTTTCTCAACAATATAAGGCTTCATGATGTCCCTGTCGTTGGCAAAGACTTCAAACATTGACGCCATCTGCAAAGGCGATATCAGCAGCTCTCCCTGTCCATATCCTGTATCTGCCAAAAGGTTTAGCTTGTCGAATTCTCCGCTATTTGTTATTCTCGGCCTTCCCAGCGCAATATCGGTTGTAATGACTTCGCTAAAGCCGTATCTTTCAAGCTCGCTGTAGAATGTCTCCGCTCCTATCTTTAACGCGGTATATGCAAAGAATATATTGTCTGAATATATTAGGGCATTCTTTATGTTCAGCACTCCCGGCGTTTCCATTATCCTCGTAATAGGCGGGTATACCCATCCGCTGTAAGGCGGCGTCCATTTATTGTCGCTTATATGTTCATGTAGAACAAAGTCATAGGATAATGTATTTGTATCCATTGTAATAGCCGCAGTAAACGGCTTGAATGTTGAGCCCGGAGGATATAGGCCTATCGTCGCCCTGCTGTAGAGCGGGTTGTTGCTGTCCTCGTTCGTCAGCGCCTCCCATTCTTCCACGGATATGCCCAGTGTAAATGCATTAATATCATATGTGGGATAGCTGGCCATTGCTACTATCTGCCCCGTTTCCGGCTGCAGGACAACAACTGCGCCCGCCATCTCATCTGTCAGATATTCCATCAGAAGCATTTCTGTCTTAAGCTGCACATCTACATCTATTGAAAGCCACAGGTCGCTGCCGTTAACGGCAGGCTTAAGTACAGGCGTGGACATCACCCTGCCCTGGTCATCCACAATATCCATTCTGTATCCGTATGTGCCCCTTAGCTGGGTTTCGTATGTCTTTTCAAGGCCGGTTTTGCCAATCATGACTTCCGGCGGCAGGCCCAGATTTTCCGGCAGAATCGATTCCTCATAACTGATTACCCCCATGTATCCAATCGTATGAGCCAGCAGCTGGCCATATGGGTATGTTCTGGTTTTTGTGTAGGTGGATGTATCAATGCCTATCCCGTCAATTTCAAGAAGCTTCTCTTCAATATATTTAGGCAGGCCTTCGTATTTTGAAAAAGCCTTCAAAATTACTATCTCAGCCTCAGCAGTATATGCGTCCTCAGGGATTTCTTCGCCGGCTTCAGCGGCGGCTGCAAGCGCCTCCATCTTTTCATAGAAGGAGTGAATCTTATCCTCCAGATAGTTCTCCGTTACACCAAGAAGCGGAGCCACTATTCTAACGAGTGCGTCGCCATCTGTTATTTTATCGATATTTGCATAAACGGTAATAGCATAGTCGTTTTTTGCGATAAGATTGCCGTTTATGTCAAATATCTCACCTCTCTGCGGCTCAATATCTGTTATCTGTATTTTTTCGTTTTCACCCAGCCCCGGAATTATCAGAGAAGGAGAATAAACTATCTTCCATTCCTTTTTCTGCTTTACAAACTGCTGCTCATAAGAAAGGTTTATAAGCCCGAATCTGCTTGTATCAAAGGATATGTCATACCAGACAGTGCAAATATCGTCTTCTATTTCATAGTCCTTTATTGTGCAGGCCATGCCATTTATGAGCATTTCTGCATATATGGTTTCAAATCTAGTAGAGAATTCGTCAATTGTTATCTTTTCTTTACTTTCGTCTGTAAGGTATCCGTATATTCGCACATATTCTCTCTCAGCCATATAATTGACTATGGTTTCAATCGGCGGTATGGTCTCCTTAGCGCAGCCCTGCAAAATGAGCGCAGAAATCAAAATAAAAAACAGTATTAATACTTTATTTTTCTTCATTTTTTACCTGCATATATGAATTGAATGTGCACATTTCGTTCAGAGGTTTCCTTTTCTTCTCCCTCACGCTTTCAAACGGGCTGTATCCCATGGAAATAAGCAGCCCTACTCTTTTATTCCCAGGTACATTTAGAAGTGATTTTACCTTTTTTTCATCATAGTACCCCAGTATGCAAGTGCCAATTCCGAGGTCTGCAGCCTGAAGGCAGAAATGCTCTGCAGCCGCCCCCATGTCAATAAAATTGTAATTTTCATCCGTTTTATTTGATCCAATCATGGCAAAGTGCGTTTTTTCCATAACTATAGCCGCTATTGCCTTTGCGTCCTTTACAAATTTATTGAACTTGACAATTTTGTTAACTGTGCATGCCGCCACCTGGCTTACCAGCTGTTTGTCGTCAACTATTACAAAAGTCCACGGTTGTGAGTTGTGTGCACTGGGTGTCAACCTTGCTGCCTCTACGCATTTTATTATGCTGTCTCTTGATATATCTTTATCTGTATATTTGCGCACGCTTTCCCTTTGAAGGATAAGTTTATCAAAATCCATTTTCTTTCCCCGTTCATGTTTTCTTGACTGTAGTATACACCATAAAGACATTATATTTCAATATCGCAGATTCTTCTTCCGCTTACCTTAAGCAAAAATGTAAATATCCATGTATTTACAAAGAGGAATGCTATGCTATAATTAATATTGAATAAAAGAAGGAATAGACTATATGTGCAGTAAAGATAAAGAGCTACTAAGCCGGGCGCTTAAAGGGGATATGTCCGCATTTGAGGAACTTATCAGTTCCAATGAAAAGCGGATATATAACCTGTGTTTCCGTATGATGCGAAATGAGCAGGATGCTCAGGATATGGCGCAGGAAGCGCTTATCAAGGCCTGGAAGAGCCTGCGGAATTTCCACTTCAAATCGGCATTTTCCACTTGGCTTTATAAGATAGCTGTAAACACATGCCTTGATGAATTAAGGAAGAGAAAAAACAATACCCAGTCAATAGAGGACCTGAGCGAAAAAGGCATCGAAATGCAGGATGAGGAATCCCTTGGCTTTGCCGATGAGAGCGCACTTAAGTCGGGATTGGAGCAGGCGCTTGATAAGCTGGAAGTAAATGAAAAGCTTATTATTGTGCTTAAGGATGTTCAGGGGTACTCATATGAAGAAATAAGCCTTATATTAAGCTGCCCGATAGGCACAGTAAGGTCGCGGCTTTCTCGTTCACGCAGAAAATTAGCAGATATCTGCATAGAGATGGAACTTTATCCCGATGCGGTTCGTCAAAATATGAGTAAGGAGGCAGCAAGGTAATGAATTGTTATAAATGCAAAAAAATGATAGAAAAAATCCATAATGACTGTATTAATAGCAATGAATTACAGTCTGTAAAAAATCATATTCTGAAATGCGAATCTTGCAGGGCATATTACAATGTAATGGAGCAGATGGTAAAGGATTTAGCTTCTCTTGAGCAAAAAGAATTGCCAGTAGGATTCCACAATAAGCTGCATTTTGCTCTTCAAAGAGAGTCAAAACAGCCTTCAAAGGCCAGTTTTAAATTCTCAAGAGGCCTAAAAATAGCCGCGGTGAGCGCATTCTCCGCACTGCTCATTATAGCCGCAGTTAACATACTGCCAAGGCAGGGAGTTAATGTGCTGCCAAAGATGGCTATGGATGAAGCTATGGAAGCACCCGCTGAGGAAAGCGACACTATGTTTGATGTAACAACAGAAAGCCAGACCAACGCGCTGGAATACAGCATGGCAGGCGAGATGGAAGATGCGGCACCACAGGAGGATGTGTCCAGGGATAGCGTGGAGGACAACGAAAAGTCCGCGAACTCATTAAGCGCAATAGAAAGCGGGGACACAATTATTCTGATGATTGAATCAGATGATGCAGGGCAAACATATCAAGATATCAGCCAAAGCCTGCCGGAATCACTTCCGCCAGCGAATAAATGGATGCTTGATAATCTTGATGAGCCATCTGACTATTTGGAAATCCGCCTGCTTCTGGGTTTAAATGAAGCACTCAGCCTTTCAGGAGAAATCTCGTCTACATACGCAGACGAACTGATTCTTAGTGAAACCAGGCATTTAGAATATGAAAACTATGCAGAAGAAACTGCCGGCCTTAGTGATATTGTATATGTATTAATCATCATTGAGCAAAGCACACAATAATAAGCCTAATAAAAAATGTAGGCAGAAATATTACGATACTCATTGATGAATAATCCAAATGCGTAACAACAAAGGAGAAAATTATGAATACAAAACAAATTATTTTAGTAGCAGCAGCTGCTGCAGTGCTCGTACTGGGCGGATTCCTAATGACAATGCTGCTGACAAACAATGGTGCATCAGATGCATCCGTTTCTACAATCAGCGTATCAGGTGTATGCGAAATTTCTGTTCCCGCTGACGTAGGCTACATTCAAATGGGCGTAGAAACCCAGGACAAAGACGTAAAAAAAGCACAGCAGGACAATGCAGAAGACATGCAGAAAGTTATTGATGCAGTTAAAGAGCTTGGCCTAGCTGACGAAGACATAACAACAAGCAACTACTCAATATACCCTTATTATGACTATAACGACGGAGCAAGATCCGAAGAACCTGATTATTACATAGTAAGTAATACTGTAAAATTGAGAGTAAAAGACCTTGATATACTGGGCGATGTTATAGACATAGCTGCCGAAGCGGGCGCAAACAGAGCATATAATATCTATTTTGACGCTGAAGACACAGACGCATCAAAAGATGAGGCTCTTGCCAACGCGGTGGCTGATGCTCTCCGCAAAGCAGGTATAATAGCCGATGCAGCCGATGTGAAAGTTGTCGGCATCAAAACGATTAGTGACCAGACATACTATTCAACAGGCTACTATGATTACGCCGTTGCAGATACCATGGACTCTGCAGCCCGATACTCAACGCCAGTTATGAGCGGAGAAGTAAGCGTAACTGCCAATGTATATGTAGAAGTAATAATAAGATAACAAACCTCAATTAAAAAGGTTCACTTGAAAAGGTGGACCTTTTTTGATATCATGTTTTTATAGTCTCCATACTGCTTAAAAAGTAAGGACAAGAAAAATGAACGAAAAGAAGGAACAGCCTAAAAAAAACAGTAGGCTTGACAAATTCTTATTCTATGCCAAGTTCGCTATACTAATTATAGTAGCGGCTCTTTTTACTATTGCATATTCTTTGTCCTATAGAGAATTCCCCTCTTCCACTGCCCAGCATAAATTCGCCGAGCGAAGCACAGAAATTCCCTCGGATGAAGATACAGAATACCCTCCTATTAATGTGCTGATTGTAATAGGTTATAGTGAGAACTATTCTGATATAGCATATGCTGATTTTAATTATGTAAAGAGCATTACAGAAAACATAGAGAATATCTCATACGATATATTTATTCTAAATGAAAACAGCAATAATTCCTCCATCCTTCAGAATATTACCGATAGCATGATTCTCAGGCTCTATGAGAACAAAACCTATCAATACATAATATCAATCGGTGATAGTGCCATCTATTCATCAGAGGAAATAAGGGATTTATTCTTCCCTGCAGCTAAATTATTGGTTTTCAGCGCAAGCAGCGGCGCAGTATACGATGCACTTGTGCCAGTCAACTCAAAGGAAGATATGATAATAAAAACCATTGAAACAGCTGAAAAGGTCAATCCCCTTGCAGAAAGCATCCTGCTAATTGGCGATAATGCAGACTACAGCAGCACCGTTATTCAAACAGCGGAAGCATATATAAAAACTACCGGCTTGTCCTCATATGCTATGCGTTCTGATGAATACAGCCTTGAGAGTATAGCAGAGTATATAAAAAGTAAAGGTAATAGAGTTTCTGTAATTTACGTTTCTTATACAGACGAAACCTACGATGATTCAAACGGACAGGCAGATGCAATAAACAAGCTATACGATGAGACCGGTGCGCTGATATTCGATTTATCACCATTTAAAATATCCGAAGAGAGTAAAGCTTCCATAAGATATTGGCAGGATTTTAAGGCGGAAGAACCACTGGCATACCTAGCACTTACCCCCGAAAACACCGCATCATATAATTATGAGCTGATTGAGCTTGCAGCGGCTAATATTCCGATTACCGAAGAAGTTAGTTTATCTTCAAGCAAGTATGCCTCCACATCAGCATTTTTCAGCTGGTGCATGGCCAATATGGGCTATTATGATTTCCCGGTATCTGCAGAAAAGCAGATGGAATTCTGCAAAGAGAACGAGCTGATGACGGAAGCTGAAAACCTAAGTCCGGGGGATATTATCTTTATAGCAGCTGGCAGCGAAAACCCTGTTGACAGCCGGCTGGAGACCGCCATATATATCGAAGAAGGGCTCGTTATATATACAAATAAAAACGGGCTTCTTTGCTTCACAAATCCGCCCGAAAATAATCTAATTATTGCCTATGCCAGCCCGTACTCGCTTTTTGATCATAAATCAGCTGATTAACGGCCTTATTTTAAGCTCTACACCTATTGTATCCGCAATTACCCTACACTCATTCTGAACCTCTTCAGGCAGTATATCCACAATTGTCAGTGTGACTGAAGGCACGTGGAGTTTGCATTTTTCCGCAAAGTCAAGCATTCCCTGAAAGGCATCTAACCCATATATACTGTGGCATATATTGTCGTAGGCTGCAGCGTCGCTGTGGTTTAATGATATTGATACTTTGTCGATTATTCCTTCAAATCGCGGAGTTATATCCTTTTTGTAATAAAGATTTGCATGCCCGTTCGTATTTATCCTGATCGGAAGTCCATACTTCTGCTTTATTTCTCTCGCGGTTTCAATCAATGTATCAAGCCTCAGCGTGGGCTCTCCGTATCCGCAGAAAACTATCTGCTTATACTTGGATACATCAAAATTATTAAACTGCTCCATTATATCTGCTGTGTCCGGCTCTTTTCTCAGCCATAGAACATCAGTGCCTATGCCGTCCTTCTGGTTTCTTACGCAGAACTCGCAGTTGCTTGTGCATTTATTGGTCAGGTTTATGTATAAATTATCATTAAGTTCATATACATAAACATTATCTCTATGTTTCATATCTGTTCAGTTATCCTTATATATTAAAAAATCTTTCAGCGTTATTATAGGTTATCTCCGCCATTTCTTCAATAGCAATCCCTTTTATCTCCGCCATCTTCCTCGCAACCTCTGCCACATATTTAGGCTCGTTCCTTTTGCCTCTGTATGGCACTGGCGCCATATACGGGCAGTCCGTTTCAATCATCAGCCTCTCAATCGGCACATACTTTACAACGTCTAATATCTTGTTTGCATTTTTAAAGGTTATTACACCGGTAAAGGAAATCATCATTCCAGCATCCAGGCATATTTTAGCGCTTTCTAGTGACCCTCCGTAGCAATGCATAACAGCATTGTTTGCGCACCTTCCCTGCCTTACCATAGGAAGGAAATCACCAAAAGCTTCCCTGATATGATAAACAGCTGGCAGATTAAGCCTTTGCGCCATATCCATCTGTATTTCAAAGGCGTGCATCTGCATATCCCTTGGAGAAAAATCATAATGGTAATCCAACCCTATTTCACCAATAGCCACGACTTTTTTATCGGCTGCCATCTTTTCGAACTCAGCAATATCAGATTCCTTAAAGTCTTTTGCATCATGGGGGTGAAGCCCTACTGCAGCATACATGCCTTCGTGTTTTGACGCAATATCAATACACTGGCGAGATGTCTCAATATCTGTTCCCACCGTTATAGCCTTCAATACATTGTTATATTTCAGCTCGGCTATTACATCTTCCCTGTCATCGTCGAATCTTTTATCCTCAAGATGAGTATGCGTATCAAAGAGCTTCATCAGCTTACTTTGCATCCTTCTGTTACGCCGCTTTCCGGTGAACATACAACCAGCGTACCGTCCTCATTCTCTGCGCAGAGTATCATGCCTTCGGAAAGCACACCTCTCAGCTTGACAGGTTTAAGGTTAATTATTACCATAACACTTTTGCCGACCATGTCCTCTGGCTTATAGTGTTTTGCAATGCCCGATACTATCTGGCGCACCTGATTGCCCACCTTAATCTGAGATACCAGAAGTTTATCTGATTTCTCGACCTTTTTGCATTCTAAAACTTTGCCTACTCTTATATCAACCTTGTCAAAATCGTCTATTTCTATTTCCGGCTTTGAAAGTATTTCTATATCTTTCTTTGGGGCATTCTTCGCGTTTTCTTCATCAAGCTCTGCAAGCTTCTCTTCGGCATCTATTCTCGCAAATAGTATCTCGCCCTCGCCCAGTGTATCGCCCGGCTTCATTCCTTCAAATGATTTCAGACTGTCCCAGTCTGTAGCGCTAGTATTAAGCTGCTTAAAGATCTTCTGTGATGTCTCCGGCATAAATGACGAAAGCATTACTGCAGAGAATCTGATGGACTCCAATAGGTTGTATAGAACAGTTCCCAGGCGCTTCTTCTTGCTCTCATCTTTTGCCAGAAGCCATGGATATGTTTCATCAATATATTTATTCGACCTTCTCAAGAGCTCAAAAACATGGCTTATAGCGTCCGCAACCTTCAGGTGGTTCATGGATGCAATCAGCTTATCCGGGGTGGAGAGCGCAAGGCTTATCAGTTCTTTATCAATATCTTCTGCTTCAGTGGGCGCCATAACCTTTGAATCGAAATATTTCTTACTCATTGCAATAGTTCTGTTTACAAGATTTCCAAGGATATTTGCAAGCTCGGAATTTATTCGCTCAATAAGGAGCCCATATGTCAGGGAGCCATCGTTTGCAAAGGGCATTTCATGCAATAGGTAATACCTTACAGCCTCCACGCCAAAGTGATTGACCAATTGCCTGGCATATATGACGTTTCCCTTTGATTTACTCATCTTGTCGGTGCCCTGCAGCAGCCAAGGATGCCCGAAAACCTGCTTAGGAAGTTCAAGCCCTAGAGCCATCAGCATAATCGGCCAGTATAGCGTATGGAATCTTAATATATCTTTACCTATTAGATGCACATTAGCCGGCCAGTATTTATTAAACAGCGGAGCGTCTGCCTCCGTGTCGTATCCCAATGCTGTAATGTAGTTAGATAGGGCGTCTATCCAAACATAGATTACGTGCCCCTCGTCAAATGTAACAGGGATTCCCCACGTAAATGACGTGCGCGACACGCACAAGTCCTGCAGCCCAGGCTTGATAAAGTTATTGATCATTTCATTTTTTCTGGATTCCGGCTGGATGAATTCAGGATTATCTTCAATGTGCTTCATCAGCCTTTCCTGATAATTTGAAAGCTTCAGAAAGTATGCTTCTTCTTTAGCTTTTTCTACTGGATCGCCGCAGTCTGGGCATTTACCTTCGTTCAGCTGCGCCTCAGTGTAGAATGATTCACAGGCTGTGCAGTACCATCCTTCATAAGAGCTTTTATAGATATCTCCTTGTTTATAGAGCTTTTCAAAAATCTTCTGCACTGCCTTCTCATGATAATCATCTGTTGTTCTTATAAATTTATCATAGCTGGTACCCATGAAATCCCATATTTCTTTAACTTCGGAGGCTATTTTGTCCACATGCTCTTTCGGCGATATTCCCATCTCCTTAGCCTGATTTTCTATTTTCTGCCCATGCTCATCTGTACCTGTCAGGAAGAATACATCGTATCCTGTCTGTCGCTTGAATCTGGCAATTGAGTCAGCAAGAACGGCCTCATAGGTGTTTCCTATATGCGGCGTTTTTGATGTGTAGGCTATAGCTGTAGTTATATAGTATTTTTCTTTCATGTAAACCTCCATGATAATCTAATTAAGTATGTTAAAATTTATAGAAATCCTCTTAATCAGGCGAATAAAAAAGCTCAGACCCAATAAGGGACGAGCTATCGTGTTACCACCCTAGTTTAAGCGCAGAACCGCGCTTATCTCTTTCCCGAGCCGTAAAATATTTATCAGGCATTACGATTCAGTTTGGGTTATAACGTTCCCATGTACGGCTCAGGATAATTATTCACCCGGCTGCTCGTGGAAGCCATCTTCATAATACTCTCTCTGTACAGCTTTCACCAAAAACGCTGATTCTCTTTCACAGTATTTGTATTACTACTCTTTTCCGTCATTGCATTTACCCAATTATAATTTTTATTTCTTCCTTTGTCAATAATTTAGTCGCTGTATGTAATCATTTGCCAATATCCTTAAGTTTTTTTAGAAATTAAGAAAGTATCTTTTGACTGTGTAATTTGGCAGCATACAGCTTTGTTGAGTAATCCATCGATTCCATTAATCTATTTATAATGTTTATCTGTCAACATTACTCTTGCAGTATTAAGATACTGATTGTATAATAAAATTATAAATATGAACAAATTGTTAATAGGCATAATTAGGGAGGCATATAATGATAGATCCTGTCGCTTTTACAATTAACATTGATAACGGGGCTGTTGTAAAAGACATATACTGGTATGGGATAATAATAGCAACAGGAATGATACTTGCGTTGCTGGTTGCCATAAGAAATGCAAAGAGAATGGGCAAAAAGCCCGAAATGATAATTGACTTTTCAGTGTTTGCAATAGTCTTGGCAATAATCGGCGCACGCGCCCACTACGTAGTTTGGTCCTGGGAATTCTTTGAAGGTGAACCTTTCTGGAAGGTTTTTGCGATCTGGGAAGGCGGACTTGCAATATACGGCGGCATAATCGGCGGAGTAATAGCTGCAATTATATATACTAGATTCAAAAAGATATCTCTGCTCGCCCTTCTTGATATTATGGTTCCCTCGTTAATACTTGGGCAGTCAATAGGCAGATGGGGCAATTTCGCCAATCAGGAGGCATTCGGCTATCCTGTGTTTAATGAAAAGTTCTGGCACTTCCCTATTACAGTATTTATTGAGAGAACAAGCCAATACCATCTGGCCACTTTCTTCTATGAAAGCCTTTGGGACTTCATAGGCTTCATTATACTGATGGTTTCTTTAAGAAAATCTAAAAAAGAAGGAAAGACATTCTTTCTCTATATGATAATATACGGCCTCGGAAGAGTTGTAATAGAGGGCCTCAGAACGGACTCACAGATGTTCCTGAATACTAACATCAGAATAAACCAAGTACTCAGTGCATTGTTTATAATAGTAGGCGGAGCGCTGTATCTATTCAGCCGAAGCTCAAAAGACTATGTTCTTGTTTCGGATGAAGAAGAAACCGAGCCCAAAAAAAGCAGACCGTCCCGAATACAGGTGCGCAAAGTTGATGAGCCAAAAAGAAGCCAAAGCGAAAGCGTAATAAACGAGTATAAGGCAGTAACTGATGAAATGCGGCGGCAACGAGAAAAGTCCAAAGCAGATAAGGAGACAGATAAATGAAAAAGAAGCAAACAGGGATAATTTGGGCAGTAGCTTTGATCCTTACGGGATTGATTATTCTACTGTCATCATTTGAAGTGATAGTAATAAGCGAAAGCGTTTTTCTATTCGCGGCAATCGCAGTAATAGGGGTTGTTTTCCATGTGGCGTGCTTTGTCGGCAAGCCCCGCAAATACAACTTGCTGGTTCCCGGCGGCATGCTGATCATAATAGCGGCTTTATTTATTGCAAGGGAATATTCAGATAATATCAATATAAACGTAATATGGCCAATCATAATACTTTCAGCGGCCTTCGGAATGCTGGAACAGAAGATATTCAGCAAGGGCGCACAGGGAAGCTGGGTTTCAATAATCGTCGTTTCAATAATAGGCTTTTTCTTCCTTATAAAATATAACCTCGGATTTGGAAAAGCATTCGGAGCGCTCCTTATAGTAATAGGCATAATAATAGTAGCACGAATAACAAGGACTCTTCCTAAACCCGAAAATAAAAAAACAGAAGAAGCCCCGAAGGACGAATTCGACGAAATATAATATGAATGCTTAAAAGGTTCTTTAATTTAAAGAGCCTTTTTTTATATGCAATAAAAGGAGCACAAAATGCAAGAGCAAAGAAACCTGACAATGCTGACAGACCTATACGAACTCACAATGATTTACGGCTATTTCAAGCATGATATGCAAAGCAAAGAAGTAGTATTCGACCTTTTTTTCAGGAAAAGCGCGGGCAAAAGCATATACGCTGTGGTTGCAGGCCTGGAGCAGGTGATAGACTACATCGAAAATCTGCATTTTTCAGATGAAGATATTGCTTACCTGCGTTCTTTAAATTTGTTTGACGAGGAGTTCTTTAAATTCCTTCAGCGTCTTAAATTCACGGGAGAACTTTATGCCATGAAGGAAGGCGAAATAGCCTTCGCAGGCGAGCCCCTGATCCGCGTAAAAGCGCCGATAATAGAAGCTCAGCTTCTGGAAACTGCGCTGCTTAATATCATAAACCATCAGACTCTTATAGCAACAAAAGCGTCCAGAGTGGTATATGCTGCCCAAGGTGACGGCATACTGGAATTCGGGCTTCGCAGGGCGCAGGGCCCTGATGCGGGAATATACGGCGCAAGGGCAGCTGTAATTGGCGGATGCGTAGGCACAAGCAATGTGCTTACAGGGCAGATGTTTGACGTCCCCATAAAGGGCACACATGCCCATTCATGGGTAATGGCATTTCCATCAGAGCTTGATGCTTTCCGCGCCTATGCGAACGTTTTTCCTGATTCCTGTCTGCTGCTTGTGGACACATACGACACGCTGCGCTCAGGCGTGCCAAATGCTATAACCATATTCAAGGAGCTGCGGGAAAAAGGGCATAAGCCTGTAGGAATACGGCTTGATTCGGGCGACCTTGCATACCTGTCAAAGGAAGCTCGAAATATGCTCGACGCCGCAGGATTCGAAGAAGCTAAGATTTTCGCATCCAACGACCTTGACGAATACATCATCTGGGACTTAAAAGCCCAAGGCGCAAAAATTGATGTATGGGGCGTTGGCACAGCGCTGATCACATCGAAGGGCAGCCCCGCATTAGGCGGCGTATACAAGCTGGTATCTGAATATGACAATGAAGGCAATGAACTGCCTAAAATAAAAAAATCCGATAATCCTGAAAAGATAACGACACCTGGGTATAAGAAAGTATACCGGTTTTATGAAAAAGAAACCGGGAAAGCAATAGCTGACTATATAGCCTTAGACGGCGAAACAATCAATGAAAGCGAGCCCATAACAATATTCGACCCCAACGCAGTCTGGAAGCAAATGACTCTTACAAATTTTCATGCCAAGGAGCTGCTATGCCCTGTTTTCATAGATGGAGAGTGCGTATACAAAAAGCCTTCACTCAAGGAAATTGCGAAATATACAGCTGATGGCATAGACAGCCTTTGGGACGAATTCAAGCGGCTTACCAACCCGCAGATATACAAGGTTGACCTTTCACAAAAACTATATGACACCAAGCAGAGGCTGCTTAATGAAATACAAGAAGATTCAAAATGAAAATAATCAAGAGGTAAAGAATGAAAAAAGGAATTATTATTGTGATTGCTACGCTCACCCTTGCTCTGAGCTTTAGTAATGCATACTACGAGCTGTTCTCCGGCAGTTTTGCATCGCAAGAGGAATCCTCGGCGGAAAACAACAGCAATGATGTCATCGTAGCCGCTGACGATACACAGCAGACAGGAATTGTATATTTAAATGAAGACATGGATTTTTATATAGTTATTAACGAATCCGGTTGGACATATCAAAGCGATGGATATTTAGTTTCTTTTTTTGATAATTCATCTGATATGGTTTATGGCACCTTTTCATTTTTATCAGTAATTATTACTGCAACAGACAGCGAAAAAGACGCCAAAGCAAGTGAATACTACGAGAGCGCCAAGGAAAATCTTAATTCCATGTTTAAAAGTATTACCTTTGAACAGGCAGATAAATATTGTTTTGGTCAATTTTGCGCATACAGACACCATTTTGAGGGAGAGTTTGACGAGGGAGATATGGCTACCATTGAAAACCTGTACTGGTGGGTAGGCGACAGGCAATATACATGTTCGCTTTTTTGCGATTCAGCTAAATATGATGAATTCGCTGAAATACTCTATAGTGCTCTGGAAACTTTCAGCCCCGCAAGCCTGTTGAGCTGATTCAAAATAAAAATAAATATGAGGTAAAGAATGAAAAACATTTTCATGCTTATTGCACTAATTATTAGCATGTCACTTAGTACACAACCTGCAGATTTATTCGCAGGCGTTCAGGAACATGAAACGACAGAGATGAATGATTCCCTTCCCGAAAACGCAGAAGAAGTTGGGTTCGCCTATATCAACGCTGATATGGATTTCTTCTCCTATCTGCCGGGTAACGGATGGTACACTGAAGAGTACAACGATATGATTATTTTCTATAATGATTATTCACTTGACCCATCAAGCAGTATTGCGGTTTCTTCATATGTCTATCCAGTTGATGAAAATCAAAGAGCTTCACAATCACAATATTATATTGAGATGGCACAAAGCAATCTTGAATATATTATTGAAGATATCACTGTAGTGAAAATGGATAACTACATTTTCGGGAACAACAGCGCATACTGGTACTATTACACCGGCAAACTTGTCTCCAACGGCAGTGAAGTAGCGGGAGAATATATGTATTGGTGGGTAGATGACATGGAATATACATGCTCAATGTACTGCTCCAATGAAGAGTACGATTTCTTTTCATACGCAATGCACAGCATGATAGATAATTTTGGGCAGCCTAGCAAGATGGAATAATCTTTTTAAGTTGTAATCAGTTCATCAATAAATCAGGACTGCCAATTGGCAGTCCTGTGTGTTTTTATTATACTTTTTTGAGTGTTTCCTTTATGGTTTCAAGCAATTCGTCTGTCTTCACTTCAGTTGCTTCTCCCGTTTTGCGCACATTGAATTCCACAATTCCTTCTGTTATCTTCTTGCCCACAGTAACCCTGACAGGCATACCTATAAGCTCGGCGTCATTGAACTTCACACCCGGGCGCTCTTTCCTGTCATCCAGCAGCGCCTCTATGCCTTCAATGTTGAGCATTTTATATATTTCTTCTGCTGCCGCTGCCTGCTCTTCGTCATTGTCCTTTATCAGAACAATATGTACCTTATACGGAGCTATTATAGATGGCCATACCAAACCTTTTTCATCACTGCACTGCTCAGCTATAGCAGACATTGTCCTGCCGATGCCTATGCCGTACGAACCCATCACAACCGGATGCAGCTTGTTGTTTTCGTCGCTGTATTCTAGATCCAATGCCTCAGAATACTTTGTTCCCAGCTTAAATGTATTTCCGACCTCAATGCCCTTTTTAAAAATCAGGTTTCCGCCGCATACAGGGCAGATATCCCCTGCTTTAACGACTGTGATATCTTCACATAAGTCGTATTCTACATCTCTAGGTATGGACACATTCTTTATGTGGTAATCAGCCTTGTTGGCTCCCACCACTACATTTACAGCATCTTTAATATGTTTATCAATAATCACTTTGCAGCCAATGCCAATAGGCCCTGCAAAGCCCGGCACGGCCTTTGAATTGGCGGCTATGAATGCATCATCAGCCATCTCCATTATAGAGCAGCCCAATATCTTCTGCAGCTTTACCTCATTCAGCTCCCTGTCGCCCTGAACGAAGCAGGCAACAAGCTCATCATCAGCTTTGTACATCAATGCCTTCACAGTCTGAGTTTTTTCTATATTAAGAAATGCGCTTACTTCCTCAATTGTCTTTGAATCAGGCGTGTGCACCTCTTCCATTTGCATTTCTTCGCCCTTTCGCGCAAGATTGGTTATCACGCACTCTGCAATCTCATCATTGGATGAGAAATCACACTTTTCGCAGAACACCAGTGTATCCTCGCCTATTTCAGATATAGCCTGGAACTCCTCAGATAGCAGCCCGCCCATCGCTCCGGTGTCGGCCTTTACTATCTTATAATCTATGCCAAGCCTGTCAAATATGTTCTTATACGCATTGAACATCTTCTCGTAGGACTCGTCCAGCCCTGCTAAATCCGTATCAAATGAGTATGCGTCTTTCATAATAAATTCACGTACTCTGATAAGCCCGAATCTCGGCCTTGGCTCATCGCGGAATTTATTCTGGAACTGATACAAATTGAAAGGCAAATCCTTATATGATTTAACCTTCATCTTAGCAGCTATCGCGAACATCTCCTCATGCGTAGGGCCAAGGATATAGGGCTTGTCATATCTGTCCTTCAGACGGAATATGCTGCTGCCGAATGTCTCACTCCTGCCGGATTTGGCGTACACATCCTCGTGGATTAAGGAAGGCATCAATAGCTCCATTGCGCCTGCCTTGTTCATCTCTTCTCTTACCACATTTTCTATGTTCTTAAGGATTTTATACCCCATCGGCATAAACATATAGCTGCCCGTACCGGACTTTTTTATCATGCCCGCTCGGACTAAAAGATTACTGCTTATGCTGTCTTCGTCGCTTGCATTCTCCCTTAACGTATAGAAAAAGCTGTTTTTCAGTTTCATATTATGCTCCTTTTATGTTTCTTATATAATGTACTTTTACTTCAAATACTAGGTGCCGCCATGCGTCCTGGCAGCTATCTCCCTTCGACATCTGTGGATGCCAGCTTTTATCACTTCCCCAAAGTGACTTTCGTCCGTCACAGTCTGCGATGCAGACGTGCTTGCCGTTCCCTTGTATTGAAGGCCCATCAGCAAATATGCATCTAACTGCTAAGCCATTAAGAAAAAAGGGTTGTTAAGGGCGCAGCCCTTAATTATAGGGTGGTGGGTGGGCTAAGAACTACAAAAATAAATTAATACTTCTTAAGTCCTCTACTAATTCGTCTATAGTTTTGTTCCCATCCAGCTTTACTACCGGACATGAAAGATATAGTAGCCTCTCCATATGCTTCTCCAGCGTTCTGCCCCTTACACTTGAATCATCGTATCCTCTTGCCCATTCGAAAAAAACCTGCGAATTTTGATACATATCACCACCCGGCAATATTCTGTCGCCGAAATCCTTCTTCTCCCTTTTATTCAGTCTTTCTATCCTGACTTGAGGGGCTGTAAATATAAAAATGGCTAATGTCAGTTTCTCATCCAGCTCATATGCATACTGATCATAATGTCCTGATATTATGTAGCTTTCTTTTCCCCCTATCTCCTTATTTATCATCAGCAACTGCTTATCCTTAGGACGTTCGTGGGTAAAAGGGGGGTCTGTATCTTCCCAATAGTAATCATCAAAATCAAATACTGGAATGTTCATATATTCAGATAAAGTTCTGCCTAGCGTCGTTACGCCGCTGCCTGATGCTCCAAAAATATGAATCCTGTTGATTTTCATATTCTCCTCCTAAACTTAAGCACAAAAAAACGCCCCACATAACGGGACGATTAAAAACCGCGGTACCACCCGAAATCATCATATGCAGCTTGTGCATACTCTGCTCTCATCATGCCCTATAACGCGGGCGAGGCGCAAGGGTTGCTACCCCCTCGATATACCAGGGCGGGATACAAAACATATTATCTTTCACCAAATGATAATTCTCTGCTAGCTATTTTGAATTTTCCCTGTACAGGCAGTATATCAAAATTGCATATTTTATGCAAGGGTTTTGTAATCTGTGCAGCTCAACGTTATTCAACGGAAATTAACTGAAACCCAATGAACCTTTTTCTTATATAGATTAATTTAGTACCCTATTATATTAACAATAAAGTGAATACATGGTATAATAACAAAAAGTTAAGATAGAAATAACCGTATGCTTAATACAGACTGGAACAGGTAAGAATATGTATGAGAAATTTGGCTTTGTAAAGGTTGCGGCGAGCTCGCCACGGATGAAAGTAGCCGATGTAGACAAAAATGTTGATACAATAATAAGCGTGATGAAAGCTGCACAGAAAGAGGAAGTATCCTTCATCTGCTTCCCGGAATTGTGCGTAACGGGCTACACCTGCGGCGATTTATTCCTGCAGAATACATTGCAGAAAAAGGCTCTTGAAGGGCTTAAAAAAATAATTGAGAGCAAAGTTGATATAACGGCAATTGTCGGACTGCCACTCAATGCATCAGGCAGGCTTTTTAACTGCGCCGCTGTAGTAAACAAAGGCAGACTGCTGGCTGTGATCCCCAAAAAACACATACCTAATTATAATGAATACTATGAAAAACGCTGGTTTGACACAGGTATTTCATTCCCTGATAAAATAAACCTTTTTGGTGAGGAAGTGCCCTCCGGGCTTTCTATAGTGCTGCATGCCGAAACACCTGAAGGCGACATACCATTTGCTGTTGAAATCTGCGAAGATCTATGGGCGCCCAGCCCACCGTCAGGGGAGCTTAGCGCGCAGGGAGCATTGATGATATTCAACCCTTCCGCCTCCACTGCCCTTGCTGCCAAGCAGCAATACAGGAAAAGCCTTATTTCCCAACAATCGGGCAGATGCATATCAGGCTATATATATTCCAGCGCAGGATTCGACGAGAGCACAACAGATGTCGTGTTCTGCGGCTATAGCTGCGTGTATGAATACGGAACAATGCTCAACGAAAACTCCCGCTTCGACAGAAGTAATGATTTTATTGCAGCAGAAATAGACCTAGAAAGGCTTAAATTCCTTAGGCGTAGAAATACCACATTTTTCGCCTGCTCCGAGCCTGCCAAAAAAACTGTAACATATAAGGCAAATATAGAATGTGCAGAGCTGAAACACAGAAAAATCGAAGCTTATCCCTTTGTACCATCTGGTGATGACAGAAATGTACGTCTAAAGGAAATATCCGATATCCAAAGTGCCGGCCTGATAAAAAGGCTGGAGCACATAGGCTGCAATAAGGTTGTTCTCGGAATATCCGGAGGGCTGGATTCTACCCTTGCGCTTCTGGTGGCTGCAAAGGCATATAAACGGATGAATGTTGCTGCTGAAAACATAATTGCTGTAACCATGCCGGGATTCGGCACAGGAGAGAGAACCTACAGCAATGCCCTCGCATTAATCGAAGCATTAGGCGCAACTCTGCGCATTATAAATATTGATAAGGCTGTAACCCAGCACTTTGCAGACATCGGCCACGACAGCAAAACACATAACATAGCATATGAAAATTCGCAGGCCAGGGAAAGAACCCAGATATTGATGGACATTGCAAATATGGAAGGTGCTATTGTAATGGGCACAGGCGATTTATCCGAGCTGGCCTTGGGCTGGTCAACATACAACGGCGACCATATGAGCATGTACAATGTAAACTGCTCTATACCTAAAACTCTGGTTAAGCACTTGGTTGATTACCTTGGCAACACGGAAATCGGCGGAAGCATTTCGCCTGTAATTAACGATATTCTTGCAACGCCTATTTCACCTGAGCTTATCCCTGCAAAGGATGGCCAACTTCTCCAGAAAACGGAAGAAATATTGGGCAAATATGACCTGCATGACTTCTTCCTTTATAACTTCATGCAGCACGGCTCAGGCTGCAAAAAGCTCTATCATACAGCGCGTATAGCATTCCGCGGCATAGCAACGGAAGCAGAAATCAAATCAGCTTTAGAAATATTCATAAAGAGGTTCTTTGCCCAGCAGTTCAAGCGCTCCTGCATGCCGGACGGGCCAAAGGTGGGCACGGTTTCCCTCTCCCCAAGAGGCGACTGGCGCATGCCAAGCGATGCAAGCGCGGCAATATGGATTGAAGAGCTCAAGGAGATATAAATGCTGGGAATACTTTATTATCTGTCTTATGTACTATCTGGTATATATGTTGGTTATGTCCTATTCAGCCAGTACAGGCCGTGTGAAAAGTTGTCTCTTTCGCTTGCAATAGGCACAATACTCAGCGTCTGGTTGCCGGCCATTGTGTCGATTATTACAGGCAGGTTCAACATCTTTTCAAATATATTCGCGCTGATACCACTGTTGATTATTGACGCAGCTATTTATATATTTAATAAAAAAACCAAAAAAACAACTATCGTTGGGATGTATAAAAGCTGGAACCGCCGGGAATCAATAAAAATGTTTTTAGCAGTATTCCCGCTGTTTTTCATTACATATCTGATATTTCAGGGGCATGTGCTTGCAGATGTAAGCGGCGACCTCTATGGCGGCCAGTCCACATATGGTGACCTGCCCATGCATATGGGTATGATTACTTCTCTCGCCAACCAAGGCATATTCCCGCCTGATTATTCCATACTGCCGGGCACTAGGCTCAGCTATCCCTTCCTTGTCAACCTGCAGTCTGCATCAATGTATCTTATGGGTACTTCATTAAGATGGAGCATTATTTTCCCCTCGCTGTTTTTGTCTCTGTCATGCTTTATAGGTATGTATTCATTTGCTTACAGCTTCGTAAAAAAGCACTCATCCGCTGTGCTGGCACTTTATTTGTTTTTCATTACAGGCGGCTTAGGATTCATCTATTACCTCGGCAAGGACGGAATGATGACATCCATCTTTACGGGTTACTATATGACCCCTACCAATTATCCCACTTTTAATTTGCGCTGGGTAAATGTAATTTGCGATATGCTTGTTCCTCAAAGAACCTTTCTTATAGGCCTGTCTGTGGTTATACCCACTTTGCTGCTTATCAAAAAGGCTTTAGATAAAAATAATAATATACACATGCTGTTCGCAGGGATTATGGCATCCTCACTGCCTATGATACATACCCACTCATTTCTTGCCCTTGGCATCATATGCGCAGGGCTGCTATTTGCAGGCGCGCGTATATATGAGTCGACAATCAAAGACTGGATAAAAAAATGGGGCATATTCCTTCTTCCCGTAATTATGTTTGCGCTTCCCCAGCTTCTTTACTGGATATTCAATCAGGCAGACGGCTTCTTAAGGCTGCACTGGGACTGGGTAAACAACGGAGACATGTGGCTTTGGTTCTGGGTGAAAAATATCGGGCTTCCCTTTATACTAATCATCCCTGCATTCTTATATGCTGACAGCAAAAAACGCCTGTGGTTCGGTTCTGCCTTTGTAATCTTTGTCATAGCTGAAATAATAGCATTCCAGCCCAACGAATACGACAACAATAAATTAATGCTTATATGGTACGTCTTTGCAGCAATTATTGTGGCGGATTACATAACAGCTTTTTATAAGAAAATCGGCGAAATAAAGGGCAAGAAGTTTATTGCCGTCATAATCGGATTTGTGCTTTTTGCATCAGGAACATTGACCATAGGAAGAGAACTGGTATCTAACAGGGAATACAGGCAGTTTTCAGTAGTTCAGGCGGAGTGCGCCGAGGTCGTAGAATCCAGCACCCCAGCGGACGCACTCTTCATCACTGGACATCAGCACCTGAATGAAATATCTTCCCTCGCCGGGCGCAATATATACGCAGGCAGCACGCTGTATGTTCATTTCCACGGCCTTAACTATTCGGGCAGATATGCCCAGACAAAGCAGATATATGAAGATGCCGAAGCCGCTGATTCTATACTTAAGGAAATCGGCGCTGATTATATATATATTTCATCCTATGAGCGGTTTGATTTCCTAGTGGATGCAAAACTCTATGAAATGTATCCTATTGTATACAACGAATTTGATATAACTATTCTGGCAGTTTCCGATAGGGCAATTGCTGCCGGAGAATTAATCAGCAAAGAGGAAGGTTAATCTATGTTTAAGAAATTTCCCAAGGATTCCAAATATACAAAAATAGCGCTCTATACCTTCATTACGATAGGTGCGCTCATGATACTTTGGCGGCTTATTATCAGCTCCGAAAACCTATGGACATCATTTAAAGATATTTTCGCATTTTTATGGGGCTCTGTCGCTACAATTATATCCGGGCTAATTCTTGGGTATATTCTTTCGCCTGGAGTTTCCTTTTTTGAAAAAGTTTTTAATAAGCTATTCAATAGAAAGCAAAAACAAAAAAGAGAAAAAAGGCTTCGCCTTATATCAATCGTCTTGGTTTACGTTATCCTGCTGCTTACAATTGCTGCAATCATAATTTTCATCATTCCGCCACTCGTTGAAAACATTGTTCAGTTTTCTGAAGACCTGCCCGGTTATATAAATACGGTTGTTGAATGGTATGACAAAAACCTTAAAGACTCGCCGCTTTTTACATCCGAATATACTAAAAACATTGTGGAAAATTCAAATACCGCATTCATGGAACGAATAAATGAGATTGCTCTCAAAGTGGTCAGCGTGCTTGCAAATTCTCTGTTCTCCATTTTTTCAGGCATTATAAAGTTTGTGATTGCGTTCATTATTTCCTTTTACTATCTGCTCTCTGCAAAGGATGTTGTCGCGGGTGTTTCAGAATTCGGCAGGCTGAAATTAGGCAAAGAAAAGGCAGACTCCGTAGGCACTTTCTTAAAAAGCATAGACTTGGTATTCGGAAGGTATATATCCGCGAAGCTCCTGCAGATAATTATTATCTTTCTAATAGCCCAGGTATTCTTCCTGATAATCGGCGTAAGCATGTCTACCCTTATGGCTTTCATCCTTGCTCTCGCTAATGTAATTCCATATGTGGGCGGCTTTATCGGCATGATTCCGCCTGTACTAATTTCACTGCTTGAAAACCCGATAAAGGCCATATGGGTATTTGCGGCTGTGCAGGTTGTTCAGTTCATTGATAACTATATTATTCAGCCTTTCTTAATCGGAGATAAAATGGGTTTGTCCCCCTTCTGGGCGCTGGTCGTTGTAATAATCGGAGGAAACCTTTTCGGCTTTGCAGGCGTACTGCTATCCATTCCTGTTGCTGCCGTAATTGGACTATTCGTTACGCGCTATGTAAACAAGCAGAAGCACAAGCTTGAAGAGGAAGCGAAGGTAAAATAAGCTGGCAATTTCAATAAAAAAACTGCAGCCGGTATCAGCTGCAGCTTCTTAAATCTAGTCCATCCAGTCTTTCCGCATATATAATTCAATAGGCACAATTATTTCTTTATATTTTTCATAAAACTCCTTCGGGAGTTTTTCTATTGTCTCATTGATCGCACCAATCTGCCCTACTTTAATCCCCAGAATTTCTGCTGCCTTCTCAACTATTGGCTGACTTTCAACCAACATCTCCGCTGTTGTCTCCCTTGCTACATTTGTGTTGTTTACCAGCATATCCACTTTCAGCTTGCTGGAACTTTCTAGATTCCTAACCATTTCCACTATATCTTCCGACGTTTTTGTAAATGGTCTTGCAGTATTGACTACGCACTTAACAACATAGTCATCGTCTTCAATATCCTGATGATACCTGCCTAGTGCTTTTGCGCCCGAAGGGTCTCCACCGACGTCTAAAACCACTTTTGTATCTTTTTCAATAAATGCTCTGGATACATCCGGCGGCAGCGAGGGCACATCCACGTTCGTTCCCTCATAATTTGGCCTTATAACTTTTCCGCCAAGTCTCTCTAATGCCTCTTTATGTTCGCCGGAGCGGAAATACGGATTGACTATATCCAAGTCTACCAGCATCGCCTTCTCGCCCTGCTTCAATAGATCGCGCATCAGATTCAATGATAGCTCCGTCTTCCCAGAACCATAATGCCCTATATGAACTGTAATTCTTGTCATCTTCTGCCTCGTGAATCAATTCTCTTTTGTATGTTCGCAATGTACCTCATCAGAATAATTTTCTGTTCGGGCCTGCTCCAGTAGAAAATCAAGTCAACTATGGTTGCGAGCACAATGATTATAATTGCCCACACAAAAAGCTTAACTGCCTGCTGACGAAAAGAATTAGTATCTATCATATACATTATCCGGCCTATCCACTTGCCAAGGGTTTCTTCATTGATAAATCTGGCAATAAATCTGACCAGGCCGCTATTTTGTAAATTTTCCAAACAACTCACCTCATAAATTCACTTTTAATTTTACGTATTTTATTATATTATGTCAAACATATTTATAAAACAGCGGAAATATTGTGTCATTGATAATGGCTGTGAATTAGTATATAATAAATATAATTTGCTGGAGGTCGAGTATTGGAAAACCACGATATTATTCTTAAAAAGCTGGAAACCATGTATCCGGATGCGCAGTGCGCACTAAACCACAGAACCCCTTTTGAGCTGCTGGTAGCCACCATTTTGTCAGCGCAATGTACGGACGTACGGGTTAATATAATAACTGAAAGCTTATTCAGGGAGTATAATACGCCCAAGGATTTTGCAGAGATGACATACGAAGAGCTGGAGCCCATGATAAAATCATGCGGAGTATATCATAATAAATCACGCTCGATAATCAATACATCCCGAATACTTCTGGAGAAATATTCATCCCAAGTCCCTGAGGATATGGATGAACTAATGTCGCTTCCGGGTGTAGGGCGCAAAACTGCAAATGTAGTAATGAGCAATGCATTCCACAAAAATGCTATAGCGGTAGATACCCATGTTTTTCGCGTAAGCAACAGGCTGGGCCTTGCTGATGCAAATAATGTGCTTGATACCGAAAAGCAGCTGATGCAAAACATACCAGAGGACAAATGGACGACTATGCATCATTGCCTCATATTCCATGGAAGACAGGTGTGCTCGGCAAGAAGCCCGCGATGCGAAGTGTGTGGGCTAAATGAATATTGCAGGTATTATAATGCTGATGCGAATAAATCGCAAGCAGCTGAAATAATCTAAACAGGAAGGAATAACGAAGTGAAGAAATACGAAATCGTGAAAAAGGATTTAATCACCCCCAATACATACCGGATGGATATATATGCGCCAAGGATAGCGAAAAAATCCCTCGCCGGCCAGTTTATAATTCTCCGTGCAACAGAAGACGGCGAAAGAATCCCTCTTACTACAGCCGATGTAGACAGAGAGAAAGGCCTGGTTACTATTATATTTCAGATGGTCGGGCTTTCCACGAATATATTGGGCGGCATGAATGTCGGCGATGCGCTGCATGATTTTGTAGGCCCTTTAGGCAGGCCTTCTGAGCTGGATGGGCTTAAGAAAGTTATATGCATTGGCGGAGGCGTGGGAACGGCCGTCGTATATCCTGCAGTAAAGCAGCTGCATGAAAACGGAGCTCAGGTTGACGTAATAGTGGGTGCAAGAAACAAAGAATACGTTATCCTTGAAGATGAAATAAAAAAGAATTCAACACATTTATATATAACAACTGATGACGGCTCCTATGGAAGGAAAGGCTTTGTAACCGATCAGCTTAAAGACCTGCTTGACAAAAGTAATGACTACGATGAAGTAATAGCAATAGGCCCAATGATTATGATGAAGTTTGTAAGCAAGCTTACAAAAGAATACGGTGTTAAGACCACAGTAAGCCTCAATCCTATTATGGTGGACGGCACAGGCATGTGCGGAGGCTGCAGGGTAACAGTGGGCGGACAGGTGAAATACGCCTGCGTAGACGGCCCTGATTTCGACGGACATGAAGTGGACTTTGACGAACTGATGAAGCGGCAGAATACCTACACAGAAGAAGAAAAAGATAAAGAGAGAAAATGCGGAGGTATTTACCATGACTGAAGTACAAAGAACAAAAATGCCTGAGCAGAATCCAAAGGTAAGGGCAAAGAATTTTGATGAAGTAGCGTTGGGATATACTCTGGAATTGGCCCAGAAAGAAGCCGCCAGATGCATACAATGCAAGAAACCACGCTGCGTAACGGGCTGCCCCGTTAATGTAAATATTCCTGATTTTATAGCTAAGATAGCAGAGGGCGACATCAAGGCAGCATATCTTTCAATTACGGATACAAATTCCCTGCCTGCGGTATGCGGCAGAGTATGCCCGCAGGAGGAGCAATGCGAGCAGGTATGCGTGCTGAGCATAAAAGGCGAAAGCGTGGCTATCGGCAGACTGGAAAGATTCGCAGCAGACAGCATGATGGGAAAGGAACTGCCGCAGGAGAAAATAGAAAAAAACGGCATAAAGGCTGCCGTCATAGGTGCGGGCCCAGCCGGCCTCACATGTGCTGGAGATCTTGCAAAAATGGGCTATGATGTTACAATATTTGAGGCCTTCCATAAGCCGGGCGGAGTATTGATGTATGGCATTCCGGAGTTCCGCCTTCCGAAAGCACTAGTTGAAAAGGAAATATCAGGGCTCAATGAACTTGGCGTAAAATTCGAACTGAATACAATAGCAGGAAAGACAATAACCATAGATGAAATGTTCGAGGAAGGATTCAAATCAATATTCATAGGCAGCGGCGCGGGACTCCCTAAATTTATGAATATTCCCGGCGAAAGCCTCAACGGCGTGTACTCTGCAAATGAATACCTGACGAGAATCAATCTGATGCAGGCATATAAGGAAGACAGCCATACTCCTATAAAGCGCACAAAAACAGCAGTGGTTGTAGGGGGAGGAAATGTGGCGATGGACGCGGCTCGCTGCATACTGAGAATGGGCGCAGATACATCTTTGGTCTACAGGCGCTCATTGGAAGAAATGCCAGCCCGTAATGAAGAGATACATCACGCAATTGAGGAAGACATAAACTTTGAAATGCTGACAAATCCTCTAGAAATAGTGGGTGAAAACGGCTGGGTTACGGGCATTAAATGCATCCGCATGCAGCTGGGCGAAAAGGACGCAAGCGGCAGGGCAAGGCCTGTGCCCGTAGAGGGAAGCGAGTTCATTATCCCTACAGAGACTGTAATCATGGCCATTGGCACAAGCCCAAATCCGATAATATCATCATCTACTGACAACCTGGATATAAATAAATGGGGCATAATAGTAGTAGATGAGGAAACACAGGCCACAAGCATACCGGGAGTATACTGCGGAGGAGATGCCGCTACCGGGGCAGCAACCGTAATCAAGGCTATGGGCGCGGGAAAGAACGCGGCCAAGCATATGGCGGAATATATGACGAAAAACAGGAATTAAATATGTTTATTGATGTAGCAAAAATTACAATTAAATCTGGAAACGGCGGCGACGGCGCCGTTTCTTTCCATAGGGAGAAATACGTTCCCCGCGGAGGCCCTGACGGCGGCGACGGCGGAAACGGCGGAAGCGTAGTCTTCGAAGTGGACCCTCGGATGCGAACTCTTCTAGATTTTAAATTCGTGCACAAATACTTCGCTGAGGACGGTGCACCCGGAGAGGGCAACAACCGCACAGGGAAAAGCGGCGAAGACAAGGTTATTTACGTACCTCAGGGCACAGTTATAAAGGATGAAAACGGCAGAGTGGTAGCAGACCTAAGCAAAGAAACCTCCCGTGTAGCTCTGTTAAGAGGAGGCGGCGGCGGAAGAGGAAATGCACGTTTTGCTACAGCAACTCGGCAAACGCCCAATTTCTCACAGCCAGGAAGAAAAACCAGAGAGCATACCATTGTACTTGAGCTTAAAATGATAGCTGATGTGGGGCTTATAGGTTTTCCAAATGTAGGAAAATCTACTCTGCTGTCTGTCATTACCAGCGCTAAGCCAAAGATAGCAAACTATCACTTTACAACTCTAAGCCCCAATCTTGGAGTAGCACAGGTGAATAACTCGTCCTTTGTAATAGCGGACATACCGGGACTAATTGAAAACGCAGCTGAAGGAGCAGGGCTTGGGCATGATTTCCTGCGGCATATAGAGCGCACACGGCTTTTGGTGCACGTGCTTGACGCCTCCGGCATAGAGGGGCGCGACCCAGTGGAAGATTATCATAAGATAAGAAATGAGCTTATATCCTATTCTGATGAGTTAGGCCGACGTCCGGAAATAATTGCGGCCAATAAATGCGACTTGCCGGATGCCGAGGCAGGCATGGAGCTATTAAAAGAGCAGCTCCCCGGCAAAAAGATTCTTCCCGTATCAGCAGCAACAAAACAGGGAGTATCCAGCCTGCTGCAGGAAATTGCCGCAATGCTTAAAAACCTGCCAGTGCCTGAAGACTTCTCCGACAACGAAAACACTATGCTTGACCAACGTATCGATGAAAACTATGAAATCTTTGTTGATGAAGGTACATTCTATATAGAGGGCGCACTCGTTGACAGGCTAATAGATTCTGTAAACCTTTACGACAGGACTTCCATGGCTCACTTTCAGAAGCAGCTGCTAGACCATGGCATAATAGACAAACTGCGGGAGATGGGCGCAAAAGATGGAGACACGATAAATATAAATAATACTGAATTTGACTTTACTGATTAATTTAATCAGTATTTTTTTTGCGCATATTATTACGACCTGTCAGAATAACCAAATAAATAACGTAACAAAATTACATATTAACCGCTTTGGCTTGCTATATAATATAATCATTAGATTGCGTAATTTTATAAATAATCAGCGCTTTCGAAATGCAGGATATCAAAATGAGCTATTTGAAGTTTCATATTATTGACTTTATGTATCTGATGCTCTATCAGCTGAATCTCATACTGCCCTTTTGGCTAGGCGGAATAATCCTTGGCGGGATAATAGCCGCCTATTTTTCCGAACGCCTTTCAATATTGCTTAACAAACTTAATACTGCCGCTCATCCCCAATTTTCAATAATTATGGCCAGCCTCTTAGGTGCAGTTTCGCCCATTACAATGCATGGAATGATTCCTGTTGTGATGGTAATGCGAAAGAAAGGGATGCCTCAGTATATACTTGCATCCTTTATCATTAGTTCTGTGCTCATAAATCCGAATGTTTTTTTTCTATAGCTTTGCCCTAGGCGCCGATATAGCATTTCTGCGATTATTTGTTACAGTTTTTGCGGGCTACATAGGCGGCGCAATGATGAAGATGCTTTCAAAAAAATCCGATGCTTTCAAAGCATATTACACTGATGAAAACGCGAAACAGACAGATATAAAAAAGTATAAACTTGCGCTCAAAACGATGCTTAAAACAACCCAAAAAACTTTCCCGTACCTGATTATCGGCATGGCGCTAACAGCACTGTTTGAAAAATTTATTCCAAAGGATGTTTTCGCCGATATATTCGCAAATAACGCAGGGCTTGGCGTTCTTTTCGGTTCTGTACTTGGCGTTCCGCTATATTTCTGCGGAGGCGGTTCGATACCGCTTATACTTTCATGGATGAACAACGGAATGTCAATGGGTTCTGTAATGGCATTTGTCATAGCAGGCCCGGCTACCAAAATAAACAACATAACTGCTATAGCCGCTATGATAAAGAAAAAGTACCTTCTTTACTATTTTCTCTTCATTGCGTTTTTCAGCATAATGGCAGGATTAATAACCGACCTTTTCTTCTGACTATAGAAAGGAGACTAAAATGAAAAAAGTAAAAGTAATTATCGCAGTTCTTTCAGTAGCAGCTGCTTTCTTCGCTGGCTGCACTACGCAATCTGCGGAAGTGACTGCTCTACCTGACACAGAAATTGAAAACATCCCGATATATTCTCAACCTCCGGTTTCCTCGGATCCCACCCCATCGCCCACCGAAGAAATCCTGAAAGCACCAAACCAAGACTACAGCGACATAGTAGTACTGCGTGATACAATGGGGGAATATGATGATTTCATTAAGCTTATCGAGAAAATGAATGATATTTCCATACCTTTTTATAAGACCGCTTCCGGCGGCAAAAAGGGAATAATTGCATCTGATGACGTAGTACTGCTGGAAATCAACGCCCAATGGAATCAGCGCGGCGGCACAAACACAGACCTTGTGGATACTGTGATACAAGCAATTTTGAATCATCCTGACGGATTTACAGGTGAAATCATAGTCGCCGATAACGGCCAGGCTCAGTATGGTGCTTTCGGAACAGGCGGCAGCATGGACTGGGAGCTGAATAACGCCCAGGACAAAGATCAGTCAATTCAGGATGTAGTCGACAGGTATTCATCACAATACAAGGTCTCAACATACCTATGGGATGCAATAACAAGAAATAAGGTACATGAGTACTCTGAGGGTGATACAGAAGATGGATATATAGTATCCGACGAAAAAAGTGCCACTACAGGTTTTATAGTCAGCTATCCCAAATTCACGACAGTCTTTGGCACACAGATAAGCTTTAAATACGGAGTATGGAACGGCGAAGCGCAAGCCTATAGCAAAGATCATTTTAAGGTTATAAATATGCCCGTACTTAAAAGCCACGGTGGATACGGAATTACAGCCAGCATCAAAAATTATATGGGAGTACCCTCTGATAAGCTGACAAAAACCAATGCGCACTATTCAATAGCAAACGGAGGAATGGGAACTCTGATGGCAGAAACCACTGTTCCTTCTCTTAATATTCTGGACGCGATATGGATTAATCCTATTAGAGGCCCCAGAACAGAATATTATCAGGCGCTGAATACGAAGATAGTAGCAGTAAGCACAGACCCCTTCGCTTTGGATTACTGGGCTGCGAACGAAATATTAATACCAGCTGCAATTGAAGCAGGCAACACGAACCTTGCCAGAATGACTACTGAAGAAAGCACAATAGGAAATGTGTTCGGCCATTGGATGCGGCTATCCCTGAATGAGCTTATTAATGCAGGGTATGTTATGCGCTTTAGCAGCGATGATGTGAGAGTCTTCGAAACAGAGAGCAAAAATTAAACGCGATTATGAGCAAAGGCGCCCGATATAAAATCAGGCGCCTTTGCATAATTACTATTACTTGATGTGAAAATCTAATTATAGTGGGAGTATTGGCAATATCAGCTTTAGTATGAACAGTGCGTCAACAACCCACATAAGTACGCTTACTTCTTTTGCTTTTCCAGTGCATACATTGATTAATGTGAATGCTAGGAAGCCAATGAGTATTCCATTTGCTATGCTTGAAGTAATAGGCATAAATATTATTGTCAGGAATACAGGAACTGCAACTGACATATCCTTAAAGTCTATTTCCTTTACTGAGCTCATCATTAATGCGCCAACGATTATTAATGCTGCAGCTGTTGCGAATGCAGGGATTGTAAGGAATATTGTTGAGAAGAAAAGTGCAATCAGGAATAATACGCCTGTTGTAAGCGCTGTAAGGCCTGTGCGTCCGCCTTCTGCAACGCCTGCTGATGACTCAATGTATGATGTAACAGTTGAAACACCGAGGCATGAACCGGCTGTTGTTCCGATAGCGTCTGACAAAAGAGCTTTGCCGGCGCGCGGAAGTTTGTCATCTTTGTCTAAAAGGTCAGCCTGCTTAGCAACACCAACTAATGTTCCTACTGTATCAAACATATCAACCATTAAGAATGTAAAAGCAATAACAATGAAGTCAATGCCGAGTTTCCATGCTCCAGCGAAATCAAACTTTAAGAAAATAGGAGCAATTGATGGAGGCAGCTTTACAAGCTCTTTCCATGCAGGAATTAATGAATACATTCCAGCAGCAGGATCCGGAACATACCAGCCGATAAGCTGAGCAACTATACCCAAAACCCATGTGCCGAGGATACCCCACAGGATTGCGCCCTTGACCTTAAGCTTCATCATAATTGCGATCGCTACAACGCCAACAAAGCAAAGAACTACAGATGGAGCAAGCAGGTTGTTCTCAAGCAGTGTAACTCCGTCATATGATATATACATACCAGCTGACTTCATTCCGATAACAGCTATGAAAAGGCCAATACCAGCTGTGATTGCGAGCTTAAGATTGTGCGGAATTGCGTTAACGATTTTTTCTCTGAATTTGAAGAATGATAAAAGAATGAATACGATACCTTCGAGCAGAATTGCTGTCAGTGCAATTTGCCATGTTGTCTGTCCAGTAGCAACTATAACAAAGAATGCATTAAGTCCCATACCCGAAGCAAGAGCGATAGGATAATTTGCGATGAATGCCATGCATATAGTTCCTATTGCAGCTGCTATAGCAGTAGCTGTAAAAAGTGCTCCTGGATCCATGCCTGCGCCTGATAATATCTGTGGATTAACCGCCAGAATATAAGCCATAGCAAGGAAAGTAGTAAGACCAGCAATAATCTCTGTCTTTACATTTGTGTTGTTCGCTTTTAATTTAAAAAGCTTTTCCATACAATAATACCTCCATATGAAATTTCGTCCGTCAGGACATAATAATACCGTACTATTATACGATATTATTAAAAAATGTTCAACACTATTCAGGTAATTATTATTAATTTGTATGCATCTATCTTTTCATATACAATATACACGCATAATTCCGATTGTTAGTATTACTAACAATATTTGTTTAACGTTTAATAAAACGCTTATTAGGCCTATAGTGCAAATAATCTCTCCATATGATATAATAGCACCAAATAAATTCCTCTCCGGCAAAGGTTATTCCGGAAGAAAGATAACTATATGAAGAAAATTACAACAAAGCAGCGAGCTGCGCTGCGATCAATGGCAAATAAATTGAATCCGACTATAATAATCGGCAAAGGCGGCATAACAGATAATCTGATAAACCAAGTTGACATTGAGCTGGAAACGCGTGAACTGGTAAAGGGAAGCATACTAAAAACAGCACTGCTCGACGCAAAATCCGTGTGCGCGGAGCTGGCAGACAAGCTTGATGCGCAAGCCGTGCAGGTCATTGGCTCGAAATTCGTCCTCTACCGCGAATCAAAGGAAAACAAGCAGATAATAATATAAATAAAGAAACCATCACTACCGGAGATATAAATGAATAAAAACCAGCTTTATAAAGGAAAAAACAAAAAAATAGGCATACTAGGGGGCACCTTTAATCCTGTGCACAACGGCCATATTCATATGGCTAAGTGTGCAATGGAAAAGCTTGGCCTCGATAGAGTTGTATTCATGGCAGCGGGAATCCCTCCACATAAAATGCTTGCATTCAATACATCTCCTGAAGACCGAATCAATATGCTAAAGCTGGCAATTAGAGGAAATGATCAATTTTTTATAGATGATTTCGAGGCTGGCTCCGCAGAAAAAGCCTATTCGTATATTTCGCTCGAAAGAATACACGAATCGCTGAATGAATCCTCAGCCCTATATTTTATTATAGGTGCGGATTCACTGATGCAGCTGGACAAATGGAAAAGGCCAGAGAAGCTGCTTTCCCTTTGCACCTTCGCCGTTATTCCACGAGATGGCTATACAAAAGTGCAGTGCGAAGAAAAGATTGATGAATTGACCAAGGAATACGGCGGCGAGATATTGTATCTTGACTGCGAAAAATACAACATGTCTTCAACCGTGGCAAGAGATTACGATTATGATGAAACCAGCAGCAATCTTGACGAGAACGTAGCAGAATATATCAGGCTTAATGGATTGTACTCCAATCATTATGATACCGAAGAAATAGAAAAGTACCTGAAAGCAAACCTTAGCAAGAAACGCCTGGAGCATGTGTACGGCACGGTGAAATGCGCAGGCGATCTGGCAAAGGCCTATGGAGCAAATATACAAAAAGCGAAACTGGCAGCGTTGCTGCACGACTGCGCAAAGCACATGAGTAATGAAGAAATTCTATTTCTATCACAAGAATACGGATTCGAGATTGACGAAATTTACCAGCTGCAGCCGGAGCTTCTCCATGGCGCAGCGGGGGCATATATCTCTAAAAATGTTTTTAGTGTAGACGATCAGGAGATTTTGGACGCAATTTCTTATCACACTGTTCCGCGCCTTGAAATGTCTAAGCTTGATAAAATAATATGTGTGGCTGATCTTCTGGAGGAGACCCGTGAATACCCGGGGATAGATAAACTGCGCAAGTTACAGGATAAGGGGCTTGACATTTTATTTGAAAAAGTGCTAGAAAGGGTTATTATTCATGTTGTAGAGAGAAACCAGCTGCTGCATACTAATTCAGTCGTTGTGTACAATAATCTGTTGAAAGAAAAGCGCAAATCTGATAAACTTAAGCAAACACAAGGAGAAGAATAATTGGAAAAAGAAAAAATTAAAATTTTGGTGGACGCACTCATTGATAAAAAAGCCGTGAATGTAATGTTCATTGATATTAAGGAAAAGACCACAATTGCTGACGGATTTATAATCGCCACCGGGAACTCCTCCACACAGGTAAAGGCGCTATATGAGGAAATACTCGACAAGTGCGAAAAAAACAACATTTCTGTGCGCGCCTCAGAAGGGTATAGCTCAGCTAGCTGGATAATCGTGGACGCGGAAGGCATAATGATTCATATATTTTACTATAAGGACAGAGAATTTTATAATATTGAACGCCTTTGGGTGGATGAAAACAACGCAACGTATTATAATTAATTAAGTATAAATACTTTTTAATTTTAAAAATGAAGAATAGCATATTCTTCATTTTTGTTTGTCTATCCAGTCATATGCTTGTTCCTTTATATCCACACTGAATGAATGTCCACCTTGAAATATAATTGATTTAAATTTATTGCGGCAATTTAGCTTTTTATATGTTTTTGAAGCCGTATTTATAATTTTTTCCACACCACTAATTGGAAAATATTTATCTTCTGTACCATTTGACATGAAAAATGCTCTTGGTGCAATATCACTTACTATCTCATCTATATCACAAACATTCCTTAAGCCCGGAACATATAGCGCAAAATTATGTAGTACATTTTCTTTGAACATTGACTGCATAGTTCCTGTTCCACAGGAAGACACACCAAATTTAATCCTTTTGTCATACCACATTAGCCAAGTGGTTTCTTGCCCTCCTAATGAGTGCCCTATCGCTCCAATGCTTTCAGAATCAACATACTCTAGCGAACAAAGCACATCTACTGCTCTTGATAAATCATGTAGGTATTTAGTTTGCAGGCAGCTGCCTTCATAAATTTTTTTACAAAACTCAAATCTCTCATAAAAGCTATGCGCTGTTTTATCTTCACTAAAATAGTCTGAAATACGGCTTTCAAAGCAAAGTAAATCAGGCACAATTACTACATATCCTCTCTTTACCAAATCTAAACCGTAGTGATAATCTTTTTCTCCTGATATCCCTACTACTTCTGATTTGCCTAAATGCCATTTACCGGCATGTTGATGAATGGCAACAATAGCAGAAACTTTGCCGCTAATGTTCTTAGGAACAAGCAAAAACGATTCTACTCTTTCGCTATTTTCTACATCGTAAGAGATTAATTTTTGATAATAAGTTCCTTTGTCTTCAATTAACTCAACAGAAATATTAAGATCACATTTGGGTGAAAAATTACCAAGGCATTCTAATACTTTTCTCCTCTTTACTAAATCCATTTCTGTCTCCTCTTTTTTTATGTATGTATATTAATCAAATCAATATCAGGAGCCGAGAAAAGCATAGGCTCCTTCTTTGTAGGATGCTCAAAGGCTATAGACTTTGAATACAGAGCAATCCACCTGCCCGGCTTTGCGTTCTTATTATATTTCATATCGTTTACAAGAGGAAAACCACTTGCTGCGAACTGCACCCTAATCTGATGTGCCCTTCCTGTTATCAGGTCAACCTGGCATGTTGAAACTCCATCCTTGTATCCAATGACCTCATACTTAAGCCTAGCAAACTTCGCTCCCCTTGTATCTTGGCTAACTGCCACAACCTTGTTTTCATATGTATCCTTCAAAAGATAGTGCTCCATCGCTCCGCCCTTAGGCCTGCCATCGCACATGCATATATATGTCTTTTGGAATGTTCCTTTGCGTATCTGCTCGCTTAAGCGCGCCGCAGCCTTGGATGTCCTCGCAAACACCATTACTCCGCCTACAGGCCTGTCTAATCTATGCACAAGGCCAAGAAAAACCTCGCCCGGCTTATCGTATTTGTCCTTAATATACTGTTTCGCGATCGTAAGCATGTCTTCATCATTGCTGCTGTCTGCCTGCGTCGGCACTCCCGGCGGCTTTATCACCACCAGCAGGTGGTTATCTTCGTATAATACTTTCATACTATGCCTGCCATCTTCCGGAAGCGCCGCATGGAAGTATCAAGCCTGATGACGATATCTCAAGCCCCACTCCATCAGATTCTATGCTGCCTCCGAATTTATCGGCAACTGTATACTTTAGAATATTTGAAAGTGTCTGCGGCTGCAGCCCAGTAGTATAGGAATTTATAAGGAAAAACACAGGCTCATCATCCAGCAGAAGTGAGCAGGATTCCACCAAGTCGTATAACATATCTTCTATCTTCCATGCTTCGCCTGAAGGCCCTCTGCCATATGACGGCGGATCCATAATTATAGCCTTGTACTTGCTTCCCCTGCGCAGCTCGCGCGCGACAAACTTATTGCAGTCATCCACTATAAACCTCACGGGAGCATCCTCCATGCCTGAGAGCTTGGCATTGTCCTTTGCCCATTCCACCATGCCCTTTGATGCATCAATATGCACCACTTCAGCACCGTTTTTAAGGCACGCCAGTGTAGCGCCCCCAGTATATGCAAAAAGGTTCAGCACCTTCATTCCGGGGTTCTTTGCTGCGAGTTCTGCCATCCAGTCCCAGTTGGCAGCCTGCTCAGGGAAAAGCCCCGTATGCTTAAAGCCCATTGTCCCTATCTTATATGTGATGCCTTTTCGTTTTATGTTCCATGTTTCCGGGATTTCTCTGTTGTAGTCCCATTGTCCGCCGCCCTTATCAGACCGCCTGTACACAGCATCAATTTTTCCCCATGCTTCTGACTTTTTGTCAAACGGCCATATTGCCTGCGGATCCGGGCGCAGCAGGTATCTTTCTCCCCAGCGCTCCAGCTTCTTGCCCTTTCCGGCATCTATCAATTCAAAGTCATCCCAATCTTTTGCTATCCACATAATTTTATCCTCTGTAAAGTAAAGGCCCGGGAAACGCTATCGGCATTGCTCAGGCCTTAATAATCATTTGTATCTTCTTAACAGTCAGCTTTACGGTTGTATCGCTAATATTCCATTCCTTTGTAAATCCTTCAAGCTGCTCATTTATCACTTCATCGCTCAGTGTCTCACTTCCGATAAACTCTGCATTCCTGCTCATTATATCCTCTGCTCCCTGATAGCCTAGCTTGATGTGGTCGGTCACTTCAAATCCCGCATCTTTTCTCATTGTCTGCACCTTGGATATGATTTCCCGCACAAAGCCCTCTTCCAATAGTTCCGGTGTTAGGTTTGTATCCAGCACCACTGTTACGCCGTATTCCATCTGGCTGATGTAGCCTTCCTTCTGGGTGGTCTCTATCAGTACATCGTCCAGAGCCAGTTCTATCTCCTGCCCTGCAACAGTTATTTTTATTGCTCCGTCTGCATTTATCCTGCTTACGAAGCTGCTGCCGTCCACTTCAAGAAGTGCTTCCTTTATCTGCGGAAGTATCTTGCCATACTTCGGCCCAAGCGTCCTCATCTGCGGCTTTATAATATAGTCTACAAAGTCAGATGCATTCTCTGTCATTATCACTTCTTTTACGTTCAGCTCATCAGCAACCAGCTCCTTATAGCTATCCGGCAGGTTAACCCCCTGAACAAAAAGCCTTGAGGCCGGCTGGCGGTTTTTGATGTTGGCTACATTTCTGCAAGCCCTGCCCAGTGTAACAGCAGAAAGTACAGCTGCCATGTTCTCCTCAAGCTCTTCATCGACATATTCTGCATTGTACACAGGAAAATCGGACATATGAACCGAAACCGGTGCGCTGCTGTCTATTCCATGCACGAGGTTCTGATACATGCTTTCCGCCATAAAAGGTGTAAATGGTGCAGACAGCTTAGCCATCTCTGTAAGGCAGGTGTAGAGCGTCATATACGCATTAATCTTGTCCTGAGTCATTTCGCTGCCCCAGTATCTTTCGCGCCCGCGGCGCACATACCAGTTGGAGAGGTCGTCAACAAATGCAGTCATCGCTCTAGCGCTTTCAGTTATCTTATACTCAGACAGGCAATCATCCACAGTTTTAATCAATGTATTCAGCTTTGAAAGCGCCCATTTATCCATTACGGAGAGTTTGTCATATTCCAGCTTATAATCCAGCGGATTAAACCCGTCGATATTCGCATACAGCACATAGAAAGCATACGTATTCCAGAGCGTTCCCATGAATTTTCTCTGGCCTTCGCTTACTGCTTCGCCGGAGAATCTTGTCGGCAGCCATGGAGAAGATGAAGCGTAAAAATACCATCGAACTGCATCAGCACCCTGAACATTTAGTACGTCCCACGGGTCTACTACGTTGCCTAAGTGTTTGCTCATCTTTTTGCCATCCATGTCGCATACATGTCCAAGTACAAGGCAGTTCTTGAAAGGAGCCTTGTCAAAAAGCAGTGTCGATATCGCAAGAAGCGTGTAGAACCAGCCTCTTGTCTGGTCAACGGCTTCACTTATGAAATCCGCCGGGAAGTTCTCGTTGAATATCTCCTGGTTTTCAAACGGATAGTGCCACTGTGCAAAAGGCATGGAACCCGAATCATACCAGCAATCAATTACGGCATCTTCCCTGTCCATCATCTTGCCGCACTTTTCGCACTTTATTTTTACTTCGTCTATAAAAGGCTTATGCAGCTCGATGTCCTCTTTTACGTTTTCGCCTTTTTTAATCAGCTGCTCTCTGGAGCCTATTACCTCCATGTGCCCGCAATCGCATGTCCACACGGGCAATGGCGTACCCCAGTACCTTTCTCTTGATACGCCCCAGTCGATTAGGTTTTCAAGCCAGTTTCCCATTCTGCCTTCTTTAATAGTGTCCGGTATCCAGTTTACAGAGCGGTTGTTTTTAATAAGCTCATCTTTTAATACGCTTACCTTAATAAACCATGAGTGCCTTGGATAATAAAGCAGTGGTGTATCGCATCTCCAGCAGAAAGGATAGCTGTGCTCATAATTCTCTGCCTTGTGTAGCTGGCCTCTTTCCTCCAGCTCTACTAATATTGATTTATCTGCATCCTTAACGAATGTATTAGGCCAAGGAGTAGTCTCAATGAATTCTCCCTGTTCATTTACTATCTGAATAAATTCCAATCCTTCACGAAGCAGTATTCTCGCGTCATCGTCGCCGAAAGGCGCAAGATGAACGATTCCTGAGCCGTCGCTTAAAGTAACATAGTTGTCGCATACTACTTTGCATTTCTGTCCATTAGGCACTGCGCCGGCCTTTGGGAAAAGCTGGTCATATTCCATTCCTTGAAGGTCTTTGCCTTTATATTTCTCCAGCGTTTTTACTTCGCCGTCAATTATGTCGCCTATCAATGCAGTTGCCGCAATATAAATATTGCCATCCTCAGCCTTCACCTTTGAGTATTCGCTGTCCGGGTTGACGCAAAGTGCTTGGTTTGACGGCAGCGTCCACGGCGTTGTCGTCCACGCTATAATATAGGTATTCTCTTGGCCGCTTACCTTGAAGCGCACCATAGCGCTCTTTTCCTTAACATCTGCATATCCCTGAGCAACCTCGTGGGATGACAGGGCTGTTCCGCAGCGCGGGCAATACGGCACAACCTTAAAACCCTTATAGAGCAAATCCTTGTCAGCTATGGTCTTTAAAGACCACCAAACAGACTCTATATAATTATCATCATATGTTACGTATGGATTCTCCATGTCCGCCCAGAATCCTACACGGTCGGATAATTCCTCCCACTCGCCTTTGTATTTCCAAACGCTTTCCTTGCATTTATGGATGAATGGCTCAACACCGTATGCTTCTATCTGCGGCTTGCCGTCAAGTCCCAGAGCTTTCTCAACCTCCAGCTCAACAGGAAGGCCATGAGTATCCCATCCCGCCTTTCTGAGCACCTTTCTGCCTTTCATAGTAAAATACCTTGGCACAAGGTCCTTGAATGCCCTTGTCTCAACATGGCCGATGTGGGGCTTGCCGTTGGCTGTCGGCGGGCCATCATAGAAGGTATAGACTTCGCAGCCTTCCCTGTTTTCAATTGACTTATTGAAGATGTCGTTTTCCTTCCAGAACTTAAGGATTTCTTTCTCCCTTTCCACAAAGTTTAATGATGTGGAAACCTTCTTATAAAGCATATTTTCCTCCATAGACTAAATTATCTCTTTTAAACAAAATAAAACCTCTACTATCACACAGATAAAATAGAGGCTACATATTTTACATACCACTGTGCTGCCTGCATTACGCAGAAAACATTGTATATATAACGGATACAACCCCGTTCCAGCTTAATCGCATTTGCTTTCTGCCGGACTGCTAAAAGGTGATAATGCTATCTTGAGTCGGTTACCGGTTTGCACCTTGCCCCGGCTCTCTGTAAATCCGAATTAAAGACGATGTTATCCTTTATCATTGCATTTATTTTGCTTTTAAACATTATATACAATTAACAGTGCTTTTTCAACTACTAATTGCTTAACTTTATAACATAATGCATCATATATATCATTATTATGAAGTTATCACTGTTTAAGCGGCAATTTATTATAAACAGGTTCACAAATGTATAATTATACTGTATAATCTTTTTTTGACGGACATACTTAATCTACTGCATTTCAGTGAGAGGCATTTTATATGAGCAAATTAAAAAACGTGGGACTTTCCCCTGCTAAAATACTTTTACCAAAAGATAATTTCAACAAATGGGCTGTTGTTGCCTGCGACCAATATACATCCGAGCCGGAATACTGGCAGAGAGTCGACGAATATGTAGGCGATGCTGCCTCTGCGCTGCGCATTATGCTGCCAGAAGTTTATCTGGAGGAAGATGACCTCAAACAAAGACAGGAAAATACTATTATTAAAATGGACGAGTACCTGCAAAGCGGTGTATTTCAAGATGAAATAGAAGGTCTTATCTATGTGGAGAGACAGGTAGACAAAGGCTGGCGCAAGGGGCTAATGGCATGCGTTGATCTTGAAGAATATGACTATACCAAAGGTTCAGTGTCCTTAATCCGTGCAACAGAAGACACAATAGAAGACAGGCTGCCGCCGCGCGTGGCAATAAGGCAAAAAGCTTCTTTAGAGGTCCCGCATGTAATGCTGCTAATAGATGATGAAGAAGATATTATATTCTCAGAAATAGATGAAAGCAAATCAGAATCCGATGTAGTATACGATTTTATGCTTATGGAGGGCGGCGGGCACATAAGGGGCTATAAAGTAAAAGAATCTCTATATGACAGGCTAGCCGCAAAATTAGAGACACTTAAAAGCAAGAATGACGGATTCCTTTTTGCCGTTGGTGACGGCAATCATTCGCTGGCAACGGCAAAAAAGTGCTGGGAATTAATAAAGCCCTCACTTTCTAAAAATGAGCTTAAAGACCATCCTGCCAGATACGCGTTGGTTGAAATAGTAAACCTGCATGATGAAACATTAGTTTTCGAGAGCATACACAGGCTGCTTGAAAATGTAGGCGATGACGACATGGATAATATTGCACAGGCAATTGGGCTGGGAGACGACCTGCTGCCCTATTACAGGAACGGCGGGCAGGGAATGTTTCTGGTTAATTACCAGAACCGTTTATGTGCCGCTGTGCTGCAGGAAGGCCTTACAAGATTTATGGCAGAAAACCCAGACGTGAAAATTGACTATATACACGGCGATGACACTGCACAAAAGCTATCCCTAAAGGAGCATGTCATTACATTCATACTGCCCGCTTTTGATAAAAAGGCCCTTTTCTCAACGGTAATAGCAGACGGAGCGCTCCCCAGAAAATCATTCTCTATGGGACACGCGCATGAAAAGAGATTCTATCTTGAGGCGCGCATAATAAAAAAGGATGCCTACAAAAGCCTTCAAGAGCCTTCAAACAAAGAATATGCGGAAAATGCGGAAGAAATCTGCGAAACAGATGCGGATGCGCCTGATTACGAAGCATCAGGTGAAATTATTCAGTAAACAATTTAATTTTTATATAAAGGGAGAATAGAATAATAATGAAAACCGCAAAATTTGGGGGTTCATCACTGTGCGACGGAAAGAGCTTCGAACAGGTATTATCCATCATAAAGTCGGATGAAAGCATACGCATTGTTGTGCCCTCCGCACCGGGAAAGCGCCACGCAAATGACACCAAAGTAACCGATCTGCTGATAGCTTTCTATGAAGGAGAAGATGTTTTCAGCGAAATTAAATCGCGCTTCGATTCAATTATCAGCAGCCTTAAACTTAACCTCGATCTTTCCGCAGAATACTCCGAAATAGAGAAAAGAAAAACAGAAGGCACTACACTTGATTATATCGCAAGTCGTGGAGAATACCTGAATGGCCTCATAGCCGCAAAAGCATTGGGCTGGAAATTTATAAACCCTTCAGATGTCATAAAATTTGATGATACCAATAAGCTTCTGTATAAGGAGACATTGCAGCTAATAAATGAAGCTTATAACAACGAGCCTTGCGTAATACCCGGATTTTTTGGCGCTAATCAAAAAGGCGAAGTAGTCACATTTTCAAGAGGCGGCTCTGACATAACAGGATCACTGTGCGCTGCAGCTATGAAAGCAGACATATACGAGAACTGGACGGATGTTTCAGGCTTCTTCATGGCAGACCCCAGAATAGTTCCCTATGCTATGAACATAGATGAAGTATCCTACAAGGAGCTCAGGGAGCTTTCCTATATGGGAGCCGGAGTGCTCCACGAAGAAAGCATCTTTCCGGTAAGAAAGATGGAAATACCAGTACATATAAAGAACACTAATGCGCCGAAAGACAAGGGCACATTAATAATGCCCTTCAGCAAAATGGCGCCGCACTCTAGGCCAATAACAGGCGTAGCCGGAAAAAAGGGATTTGCAGTAATCACAATTGAAAAAGCAAGAATGAATAACGAGGTAGGCTTTGCGCGAAAGGTTCTTTCCGTTCTTGAAGGCTACGGGATATCAATAGAGCATATGCCGACAGGCATCGATACGCTTTCCATTGTCGTATCAGAAGAATTAATTTCAAACAAAGTTAATGATATTCTTGGCAGTCTTCAAGATATTTCCGCGGCTGACAGTATAGATGTATCGCATAATATGGCCCTTATTGCAACCGTAGGCCACGGGATGGTAAAGCATGCAGGTTCTGCGGCAAAGATCTTCGCTGCACTTTCCGGCAACAATATTAATATCCGAATGATAGACCAGGGTTCAAGCGAGCTTAACATAATTGTTGGAGTTGAAGAAAGCGACTATGAAAACGCTGTACGCTCCATATACAATGCATTTGCAATATGATTATTCATTAAAACTAAAAAAATGGCCTTGATAACATAATGCTCAAGGCCATTTAATTTACTATAATTTTCAGATTAAGCTTAAATCATAAACTTAACTTAAGTTAAAGAAACTGGTGTAATCCACGTCGCTCCAAAGATTCATATTTAGTACGCCCATAAAATACAGAGCTACCATTATAACAATGCTTATGACTGCGAGTATGAGATACAGTCTGAAGAAGTTGGCCTTGCTTGGTTTTGTGTTTGAGCTGAATGCCCATACAAAAACCATTACAATGTTTACAATCGGTATACACATTAACAGTCCGGTTACGAACCATTCACCCATTGATACAGTTTGTTCTCCTTGATATTGTGCCATAATCTACTCCTTAAATAATAAAGATTTTCTATGTATATTATATCAATTTTTATTATTTTCTGCAATAAGGCTATTTATTGGTTCTATACTTCAAAATCATGTACTTTGACGCAGGCCTATATTTTTTACCACCTTGCTAGAACTCAAAATAGTTCTTCGCATTATTGTAGCAAATCCCTTCGACTAGTTTTTTGAGATTGCCATAGTCTTCTGGGTACTCGCCGTTTTCCACCCATCCGCCGATGAGATTGCATAATATCCTTCTGAAATATTCATGCCTTGCATAGGACAGGAAGCTCCTTGAATCCGTCAGCATTCCTACAAAATTGCCAAGAGCAGATAAGCTCGCCAGATTTGTAAGCTGGCGCACCATGCCTGACATAGTGTCATTAAACCACCACGCTGAGCCGTGCTGAATTTTATTCTTAATTCCTTCGCCCTGGAAGCAGCCTATTACAGAGCCTATCATGGCGTCGTCGTTAGGATTCAATGAGTAAATTATCGCCTTAGGTAGTTCTCCTGTTTTCTCCAGCTCATCAAGTATTCGCACGAGTCCAGCTGCTGAATCCCGGGTTGATATGCAGTCAAATCCTGTGTCCGCTCCCAAACGCGAGAACATTCTAGAATTTGTATTTCTTATTGTCCCGTAGTGTATCTGCATTATCCAGCCTCTTTTGGCGTATTCTCTCGCCACAAAAAGGAATACTGCTGTTTTATACTTTTCCGCATCATCTTCGCTTACAGCACTCAGTGCCAATGCACTTTTGAATATCTTATTCACTTCACTCTCTTCTGCGAGATTGAAGATTATGTGCTCAAATGCATGGTCACTAATTCTGCAGCCTGATTCATCGAAGAAATCAATTCTTTTTACTATAGCTTCTTTAAGAGACTCAAATGAATCAATCTTAATATCTGACGCCTTTGAAAGCATTGCAATGTATTCTGAAAAGTCTTTCTTATCTATATTCATCGCCTTGTCCGGCCTAAATGTCGGAAGCACTTTTACGTCAAAAGATTTGTCCTCGGCTATCTTTCTGTGGAATTCTAGGCTATCTGCCGGGTCATCTGTCGTGCATATTATCTCCACTGCAGACATCTTTATGATATCTCGTGCAGACAAAGTCTTAAGTTTTTCACTGCAAAGATTCCAAACACTTTCTGCTGTTTCCAGGCTTAATGCCCCTTCGAATCCGAAGTAGTTTTTAAGTTCCAGATGTGCCCAGTGATACAATGGGTTCCCCATAAGCAGAGGCATTATCTCTGCCCACTTTAGGAATTTCTCATAGTCTCCGGCATCTCCTGTTATGAATCTTTCCTCAACTCCACAGCTGCGCATAGCTCTCCATTTGTAGTGGTCACCATAGAGCCACACCTGTGTAATATTTTCATACCTTTTATTCTCCGCTATTTCCTGCGGATTGATATGGCAATGATAGTCAATTATCGGCATAGTCTCTGCGTACTCATGATATAGCTTCTCCGCTGTTTTTGTGCTCAGGAGAAAATCTTTGTCCATAAATTTTTTCATTTTAACCTCTTCTTTTATAAAAATACTCCGTCTTTGAAAATGGATATTTCCCTTATTCCATGCTCTTCATTTTTTGTTTTTATTTCTCCGCTTGCAAGCTTCATTGTGTATTCTGCCAGCTTACCCGTGGATTCATTTATGCTCCGTCCCTCTGCTATGTCCCCTGCGTTAAAATCTATCCAGCTTTTTTTCTTATTAAAAAGTTCATTATTAGTGGATATTTTAACCGTGGGCACTGGGCCTCCAAACGGCGTTCCCCTGCCTGTAGTAAAGAGCACTATTTGCGCTCCGGAAGCAATTAGGGCAGTTGTAGCAACCAAGTCATTGCCCGGCGCTGACAAAAGCATCAGCCCTTTTCTGTCAATCGTCTCGCCGTAGCCATATACTCCTTCAACGGCCATTGTACCGCTTTTTGTTGTGCAGCCCAGCGATTTTTCCTCCAAAGTTGTTATTCCCCCGTCTTTGTTGCCGGGCGAAGGATTCTCATATATTGGCTGACCGTGGGATTTATAATAATCCTTGAACGAATTAATTAATGCAACAGTGCTTTCAAATGCCTCTTCTGTCCTGCATCGCTCCATCAGCAGTGTTTCTGCGCCGAACATTTCCGGCACCTCAGTGAGAATTGTTGTTCCTCCCTGTCTTATCAGTATATCAGAAAATGCGCCTACCATGGGATTTGCCGTGATTCCAGAGTATCCGTCCGATCCTCCGCATTTTAGTCCCACAATCAATTCTGAAGCGGGGATGATTTCTCTTTTGGCTTTAGATGCATGCACTATCAGTTCTTCTATCAGTTCCAGTCCGTCAGCTATCTCATCATCTACTTTCTGGCATTCCAAAAACTTAACTCTATTGTCGTCAATCTCACCTATTACCTTCTTAAAATCAGCTATCAGATTATTTTCGCAACCAAGCCCCAAAACAAGCACTCCGCCGGCGTTAGGATGATTTACAAGCCCTGCGAGAATCTTCTGCGTGTTTTTAAGGTCGTCGCCAAGCTGCGAGCAGCCAAAAGGATGAGTGAATGCGAATACTCCGTCCACGCCTTCCTTCTCTCTCGACATGTTTTCTAATGTCTTTGCTATCCCGTTTATGCAGCCTACTGTCGGGATTATCCATATTTCATTGCGAACGCCTACTTTGCCGTTATGTCTTTTATATCCCGCAAAGCTCATATTTGTTTCCACAGTGTAATCGGCCTTCAAAGGATTATATGCGTATTTTTCAATGTCTCCGAGGTTCGTTTTTATATTATGAGAATGTACATGTTCTCCCTTTTTTATATCACATACGGCATGTCCTATCGGGTAGCCATATTTTACTACGTTCTCTCCGCTTTTTATGTCAGCAATAGCTGCCTTGTGCGCCTTTGGGATATCCTGGATTAGAAGAATAATGTCATCTCCCGCCTTGACCTCTGCGCCCTTTTTAAGCTCGCCTATTGCAACCGCCACGTTATCTTTTTCATTTATTTTTAATAAAAATGACATACTATCTTTCCATCACCTTCGCAATCACAGCCTTCACGCCATGCTTTTCGAATTCATCAACATATGAGCACACCGCTTCATAAAACCCATCAAATTCCGTTAAGTCCATATCCCATAGATTTTTATCAGTCATTATAATTTTGATAACCTCATCAGAATTTTTTTCGCCGTTCTGCCTATAGGCTTCTAAGACGTATTCATCATCAAACACCTTGTATCTCTGCCCATTCCTCAAATTATAATAACCATCCGCATCCTTTTTGAGTCCTTTGTAAAAAGCAATATACATGGCAAATGACAGCGTAAGAAGCTTAGGTATAGCGCCTTCTGAATTATAATAATCAACAAACGATGGCATAACCCTTGCCTTCCATTTGGACGTGGAATTAAGGCAGATATCCAAAAGTTTATGTTTGATAAAAGGGTTTTTGAATCTCTCAACCACACTGTCAGCAAAATCCTTAAGCACTTTTTTATCAAGGTTTATATTGGGTATTATTTCATCGTAAATGCAAGATAGCATATAGTTTTTGATTATATCATCATGCATGCATTCTTCTACTATGTCTTTGCCGCAAAGGTATCCGCCCATAACTGTTGCAGTATGAGCGCCGTTTAATATCCTTACCTTGCGTTGCTTATATGGCTCAATGTCCTCTGCCATAACTATCTCAACACCGGACTTTAAGTGAAGCTCTTTTTTTACCAGCTCTATTTTATCGCTGCCTATAGCCCAGAATCCAAAAGGCTCCGCTGTAACCATCAGTTCATCCCTGTAGCCAAAGTCCTGCCAAATTGTTTCCTCTTCGCTTTTCGGGTAGCCTGATACAATCCTGTCAACTAATGTGTTGCAGAATATATTAGCATCATTTACCCAGCTTATAAAGCCTTCATCAAGACTCCATAAATCGCAATACTGTAGTATGCATTTTTTCAGGTTGTCGCCATTTTTCTCTATAAGCTCCACCGGCAAAAAGATGAATCCTTTGGAGTAGTCACCCTTAAAATATGTATACCTTTGTAATAGAAGTTTTGTTACTTTTGCCGGGAATGTGCCGGGAATTTTATCTTCTGATTTATCATCTGCTGAAAATACTATTCCGGCTTCCGTTGTGTTTGAAACGAAAAACCTGTAATCTTCTTTTTCCATTAAAGCATTATATTCATCAAACTGTGTAAATGGGTCAACTGTTTTGCTTATACTGGTTACAATTTGCTTTTCTACGCTCGTCTCGCCGTTTTTTATTCCACGCAATATAACAGTGTATAAATTGTTCTGTTTATCGAATCTTTCAAATGTGCCGTACTCTATAGGCTTAACAACTGTAATTCCACAATCAGATACTCCTGCCTCATTAGAGCAGTCTATAATATAATCTACAAAGGCTCTCAAAAAATTACCCTCTCCAAACTGAATAACTCTATCCGGCCTTTTTACAACTTGCTTTATTGGTTTGCTATGCATATAATTTCTCCACATACAAATTCTGATGAAATGCTTTTCTGTAAGTTCTTACACTACACATATAGAAAAATCTACTTATTCCTAATATAAAATTGCCTGATATTAGTATTTTCTAATAAGTAGATAGTACTATTAAGGATTATTGTATAATTACACTTTTTCCTATCATAAATACTATACTAAAAAAAACTCAAAGTCAAGGCAAAAAAGTAAGCGCTTACAATTGTAAATAGGCAGACAAAAGATATATAACAGCTCTATTTCTCTTTTTTACTGTACTTTCTGCATTTATCTTGCATTATCTTTATATACATTGTAATATTAATGTAAGCGTTTACCTAAAAACTGCCTGATATACGGGAGAATAGTTAATGAACATATATGATATTGCTGAAAAAGCAGAGGTTTCAATTGCTACGGTTTCACGAATTCTAAACCATAAAGGCAATGTAAGCCCCAAAACCAGAGAAAAAGTATTAAAGGTCATGGACGAAATGGGCTACACTCCCAATGCGTTTGCTAGGGCTCTTGGTCTTGACAGCATTAAAATGATCGGTGTAATGTGCTCAGACGTTTCGGATATTTACTACGCTAAGGCTGTATCAATAATAGAAAACGAACTCCGCGAAAAAGGCTACGATGCTCTTCTTTGCTGCACGGGAACCAATATAAGTGACAAAAAGAAGGCAATTGATGTTTTGCTCTCCAAAAGAGTGGACGCCATCATCCTTATAGGCTCTGTGTTTCAGGAATCCACAGATAACAGTCATATCAAGAAAGCAGCAAAATCAATCCCGGTTATCATAATTAATGGTGAATTCAAATTTGAAAATACATATTCCATTATGTGCGACGAGCAGAAAGCAATGAGAGACTGCGTACTGGCTCTCTCTGAAAAAGGACATAAGGACATTTTATATATTTATGACAGCGACTCTTTCAGCGGCAAACGCAAAATAAAGGGATATATAGAAGGAATGGAACAAATCGGCACCGACAACCCTGAAACATATATTTCAAAATGCAATAAAGATATTAGCTGTGCGGGAACCTTAATAAACGATATTATAAAGTCGGAAATAAAGTTCTCAGCAATTATAACTTCAGTAGACACTTTGGCTATAGGTGCTATAAAGGCGCTTACAAAGCATGGCATAAAAGTTCCGGAAGATGTCAGTGTAGTCGGGTTTAATAACTCAATCCTGGCTGATTTTTCATCACCTACAATCACATCAATTGACAATAAGGTGGACATCCTCTCAACCGATGCCGTCAGGACCCTTCTTGACGTATTCGAAAATAAAAGCGTGGCCAAGGCTAAAACAATTCAGGCCGAAATTATATATCGCGAATCTTTCGCCAAATAAAAAAATCTTCCAGTAATCGCTAGAATCATTGGAAGATTTGCTTTTGTTAAATTATTTAACCACATTTATTCTTTATTTTTCTGCCCATAATAAGCATCCTTGCCATGCTTCCTTAAGTAGTGCTTATCAAGGATATAGTTGCTCATTTTAGCATCGGGATTAATATCCAAAGTATAGTATGCCATCTCAGCGCAGTATTCCAGCACAGCTGCATTTTCTACAGCCT
>JAFGUF010000001.1 GCA_016938675.1 Clostridia bacterium
AGAGATAGGGATTCGAACCCTAGATAGGTTTAACCCTATGCCGGTTTTCAAGACCGGTGCATTCAACCAGACTCTGCCATCTCTCCATAAAAATATTCAAATTTAAAGCGCCGTACTGACGACGCTTGTATATTTTATCAAATGAAAAGTGATATGTCAATAACTTTATTATGCTACCACGATTTGCTTCCGCCGCCGGAAAAACCGCCTCCGCTAAAGCCCCTGGACGAGGAAGAAAACGACCGCGAAGAGGCAGAAGAGTAGGATCGGGTAGGGCGATAGCTATAGGTAGATGAAGGCCTGGAATAGGAAGAACTACTGGTTCTGTATACTGATTTTTTTGCATTTATGCCCAGCCGCGTGAAATCAGATACAGTATTATAGGCGAATGACCTGCTGCTGAATTTTCTATTTCCCGCCTCTGAATCGTACCATTCAGGCGGAGCGGTGATTGCTTTTGCGAACTTGCCAATCCATACTCTGGATACTCCCAGCACCAATGCATAAGGCAGCACCTTATAGAAATATTCCGGTGTGTCATTTGCCAGCTCTTCCAGCCAGTCCTTTTCCGCTGTAATGATAAAATGCCTGAATCCTAGAACGCGTTCATATAGAGTATGCCCGTACTCTGATAATTTCTGCGTGTAGTAGGCAAGTCCGGCCAAAAGGCATGATGAGGAAATAATGAGCAGCGTTTGCCGGAGATTAAGAGCCCAAGTACGAGAGATGATGTCTGCAATGCTGGCATAGAGCAAAACCAAAATTGCATAGAAAACTATACGTATGCCATTTTTGAAGGCTGTTCTTTTGCTCCAATTTTTTAATATCCTCAAAAGCCAGAAATATAGCGGCAGGAAGGCAATTGGAGAGATAATGGCCAGAAATATACCCAGCCCAATGTTGGAATACATCCCGGTAAAAAATGTAGAAAGCGAAAAGCACAAAAACGCCAAGAAAGCATTTAATCGCGACATCTTTTTGCTTTTCTTCTCTATTAAGCTTACTTCTTTATTATTAAAGTTTTTCGTAACGCCGGTCTTGAAGGAAAAAATATTTTGGCCAAGCCGTGTTTTTATCGTATCAGCGCTTATGTATGCGTTCTGTTCACCTTCCTTAAAAAGATTGTTGAAAATCAACGTTTCATAATTTGGCCTGCCTTCGGGGCTTTTTAACCTGCAGAATTCATACTTGCCTTTTTTGGGCTGCTTTATTTTTATAAAACCGAGCGAAGCCCAATATATTATCATGGATGAAATGTCTTCATCATTAACTGTACCGTCAATTATATATCCCGCTTCAATAGGGCTGACGTCCGGCAGAGAGACCTCGACAGGTACTATAATGCTTTCATCATTGCCGAATACTGCCCATATTATAACACCGACTAGAAGCAATAGCAGGGGAAGAAACCACTTGAGGAATTCATCCAAAAAGAACGGGCTTTTTACATTTTGGAAATATCCCTCCGGCAGATTGATTTTTGCAGTAATTCCTTCATAAGTATCAAGGGGCTCTTTCAAAGTAATCGTAAGCACTTGTCTATCGGTGTATTCATATGCTACTTTTTCTTCAGTTCCGGATTCGAAATAGTAGCCTGAAATAACTGAAATACTAGTTGGATCAACTTTTTTAGGCAATGTTATTTTCATAGTTGAGTTATATGTTTCAGTAGGATGGTCATGGCCGATTAAATTAATATATACGGCGTCCAGCTCGCTGCTTGAGTCCTTAGGAAGGCTTACAGTGTATGAAATTTTGTATATAATTTTGCCTTCTACTGTACTGTTTGCATCACCAATTCTTATTGATGTTGAGTATGTGCTGTTTTCAATTATATAAGGTGCGCCATCAACTGAAATGTCAGAATATTTCAGCCGTGTATCTCCCCAGTAATTCGGGAGTTCGCGATATATTCCGTGCCGTTCCTCAGTGAAGAAGGTATCCAGTGTTTCGGTTATGTGGAAGGTATAGTCTTCGTCAACTACTACATCAACATCATAGTTGTCGAAGTAGTACGCCTCATAGGATGCATTGGCTGTGATGGCGTGTACTGCCGAAAATGCAACGAAAAAAACTGCAAGCATACAAAATATTTTCTTAATCATACTCTGCCTCAATTATTTATTTTCCCTTTATTATAGCAGATAGTAATAAAAATAGGAATCAGCCATAAAGTAGCTGATTCCATATAAAAAGTTAAGCCAATATTTATCCTTACGGAATTATTGTTCCGTCAAGGGCGTTGATCCTGACTATGCATACATCTTTCTGCTCTGTCATTTCATAATTGCCTTCCAGATATACCGGTTCATCAAATTTCATATTGCCTATGAATTCCCACACAGGAGTTGCTATGTAGCTTGTTGCATCTTGATCATCAGGAACCATGACTACATTTAGCCGTACGTTATTGATATAAAGAGTTGCAGATGCACCCAAATTGGTTTGCGCATTTTCGCCAGAATTCCAGTAGAAATCATTTTTGATATATTCTTCGAATGCATTTATGATTTCAGCTGAGTCTAGAAAAGCAGCATCGTTTTCAATGATTTCAGGTTTATCTATGCTGTTTAGCCACCATACTTCGAATATGCCCTCATCATCTACAAATATATTTGCAAAGTTGCTGTATGTATAGTGGTTTTCCTCGCCTGCCAGCAAACTGGATGGACTGGATAAAATCCCGTAGTATTCTCTGTAGAAGAAGAAACGATACATTGGATAAGAGCTGTCAGAATAGCAGAGAGTCTTTTCAAGCTTGTAATTATTATCTGAACCATATAATTCTTCTATCAATTTCTCCGCAATTTCAAGGCAATCATCATATGATTTTTTCATTCCCTTAATATCGCTGCCTGTATAATCTGATGGCTTGCCAAACTGATAGCCGTCATCAAATCTCCAGTAGGCAAGTTGTGTATCCAGTTCGTTATCGGACTGAGTCAGCTCCAAAAAAGAATTCTTGCTATCACTTGTGGATGCTGAAACTTCTGTATACGTAGTGCTTGGATGTTCTGAATTTAAATCACCATCAATTCTGGTGGTTTCTCCGCTGCTCATTACTTTAATATCACCGTTACTGACCATATCACCATTATTCGAAACGTAGTCTATGAAACTGTCCAGCTGTTCATTTGAAATATTTTTGGGCACTACACGAACAAGATCAATAGTCTTGTCAACAGGCATATCCAAATCAGCATCAACATAAATTTTCACGTTTACACTGGGCTGAGCTTCAAATTCAATATGTGTGCTTTCTGTAGGTTCAGATACTGCTGTGTCTGAGTTGTTTGCCGGCAGGCATGCCGTTGTGAAACATGCGATTGAAATGATTGCAGCGGAAAATATTGCTGCAATACTTACACCTTTTAGTTTTTTAGTTGGTTTTATCATGTTTTCTACTCGCTTTCGCAGGTTACTCCTATCCTCGCAGAAGGACAGGGCAATGGGTAATTTGATTACACCGTTTGAAAGCTTGACTACATCCAGCAGGCTTTGAGAATAAAGCCTACATTTATCGTCTTTAAATGCTCTTAACACCAAAGTGTCGCAATGTAGTTCTGTGTCATTTATATATTTACTATGTGCGTAGGCCACCAATGGATTAAACCAGTATAGTATTGCCGCCATCAGCCATAGATAGTTTTTTGCTATTTCCAGCTTTTTTATATGATATAGTTCATGAAGTATTATAAGTGATTGCTTGTCTTTGACAGTGTATCTATGAAACCAAAAGGAAGAATTATTTTCGGATACATAATTCCGTATGTGGCAGGTGCGTCAATATATGGGCATTCCTGAATAATAACCTTTCTTCTTAGCTTTATTAGTTTCCTGTTTGACTCCATCATTTGAATGATTTCCGCATCATTAATTGTCAGGCTAAGGGAAATTTTCTTTTTGAAGCGTATTATACTATACATTTTTATAAAAAGAGTAATGAGTATGCCTGCTGCCCAAATATATGAAAGATACAGCATTATATTTGCTTTATGATAAATTGTTCTTAATTTATCCCAAACTGGCAGCTGCTGAAAAGCATTTGTATTTGTTTCAGGGGCCTTAGAAGTATTCGGCGCAGCTGCTGGGTTATCGCCTGGCAATTCCTCACTATAGTTTGTTTCTGGCTTTTCTTGAAGTGCTGCAGTATCAGGTGCAACAATTATATCTGACCTGAAGGCGGGGATAAACGAATCTGCATGGATTCCGATTTCCGGAGTAATCGGAACAGCCAGCCGTAAAACTACTAGCAGCCAGAGAAAAGAAAGAATCTCTATGTGTAGTTTCTTGGAAAATAGTTTTCTTATAATAAGAATGGCTATTATCATTATTGTAGATAACATCGTCGATATTAATATGCTTTTAAAAAGGGGAATCACTTTATTTCTCCTTATAATGTTTAATTAGATTTTCAAGCTCTTCAATTTCTTTATCCGTTACTTTTTCATTATTGATAAGGCCGGCAACCATATACGAAAGATTTTTGTAATTATCTCGAAGATGATTGCTGGTTGCGTTGGCAAGGTATTCATCTTTGGACAGAATAGGGTAATATTTCATTTTGCGAGGGCTCTCCTGATTTATTCCCAAAAGGCCCTTTTCAGAAAGGCTGTAGGTATATGTTTTTACAGTATGGCGGGACCATTCAATATCTTCTGACAACAGCTCAACTATTTCGTTGTTGCTCAGCTCACCTTTATTCCATATTATTTCCATTATTATTCTTTCTGCATTTGTAAGATGTATTTCTGACATATTAATCTCCATAAAAAACGGTGAAATTTATTACCCGTAAATAGGTTATAACATTTCACCGTATTTGTCAAGTTAATTTTTACATTCTGGTAACAATTAAATTTCCTGATTCATATTTCCTAAGTCCTCTGTAAAAGAAAACAAATGATAAAACGAGAAATCCAATAGCGAAGGCAAGCCAGATAGCGAGCGTACCAATATTGAAATCCTTAACAAGCCTCAGCGGAATATGTGAAATAAAAGCCGCAGGAAGCAGGGAATAGATAAGAATCCTCACTATACCGCTGAATATTTTATCAGGGTATATTGAAAAGCTAATCATAAATTCAAAAACAGTCGACGCTATCATTTCGGCATTTCCGATATAGAATGTAAGGGTATGCGCAAGAATATTAACACAGGTAAATATAACAGCGCCTAGCATTACAGCCAAAACAAAAATAATCCAGACTTTTGCTGATAGGCCCCATACAATAGCCAAAAGCACAACACCGTATACCAAGTCGCCCCATGCGCTGACGGACGTTCCGGCACCTAGAATATTTGGCAGCACAGGCACAGGCTGCAGCAGGAATGTGTCCAGTTCGCCGGTTATTATAAGGTTGCTTATCCTGTGAACATTATAAAATAGTATATGTGCTAGGCCGAATGCTGAGCTGGTGACAGCCCATAGAAACATAATATCCTTGAAAGTATAGCCAGCTATATACTCACCTGCGACTCCAAAAGCCAGCCACCAGAAAAATATAAATGTTGCGTTATTTATTGCCATTCCGAACACCTGAACTAAGAAGCTAGCTCTGTATTCCATCTGTGATGATAAATTAAGCTTAAAGTAGCGCGTGAATAGCCGTAATATTTTTTTAGCCTCCGTGTACATGAACATTCCTGACTCCTTTCTTAAATACAAAATAGCATATAGCGGCAAGAACAACTGCCCAAGTCGTCTGCATCATGATAGTGTTGGTTGCCTGGCTGATATTGAATGCTACAAATATCTTTGCAGGCCCCCATGTAACAAGCGAAAACGGCAGGTATTTTAAAGGTTTCTGCAGCCATGAAGGGAAGAATTCAATAGGTACAAAAGTACCAAGCATCAGGATGAACTTTGAGTAGATAAAGAAGAATGGCCTGCTTTCCTCCACAAAGAACGCGCTTAATGCTATTGTCATCAGCATTGAAAACTGCATAATGATAGATAGCACAAAAGATAGAACAAAGTAAGGAACCATTACTGCGCTTTCTATATTAGGTATGCCAACAAGTACTGTTCCTAATATGCCTCCTGTCAGTATATACAGACAGAACTTAACAAAAGAGGCACCCATGGTATTCGAGAAAACATACATCAGGTAATTATACGGCCTTCCCAACTGATACGCGATATCTCCGTTTTTAATATCCTGCGATATTTTATATAATGTAGTCGTCCCAATAGTAAGGCTGGTCATCTCCGTGATGCACACATACCATATCATTTGGCTGTATGTATAGTTCGCTATTGTGTTGCTGCTATATATCACTCCCCAAAGGCGAAAGAAAACATAGATAAACAGTGTGTACATTATTACTCCGCCAAAGAGGTTTTTGTTATAGTACACGGCATTTCGCAGGCTGATATTAAATATTGTTAAGTATTTTCTTATTTTCATGGTGCACCTGCCGCTGTCTTTTTGAATATATCTAGTATGATCTCTTCCATGGGAGGATCGTTGATTGTTATGTCTGCTAGATTGCCATCTTTGCTTATCATTGATATAACCTCATTTATTGATACTTTTTCAGTATCCACATGCAATGAAGCTGCATAGTCAGTTGATTTTATTATTTTTACGCCGTCCATTGAAACAGGTTTTTGCTTTTCGAAGAATCTCGCCGAAATGATTTTCATATTCAGATAATCGTATTTTAACTTTTTAACCGATTCATCCAGTACAATTTTTCCATGGTCTATTATCATAGCTCTTTTGCAGATTTTTTCGATATCCCCCGCGTCGTGGCTGGTTAAAAATATCGTTGTATTATACTCTTTGTTTATGTGCAGTATCAGCTCACGTATCTTTTGCTTTACTACTACATCGAGCCCTATAGTCGGCTCATCAAGGAATAGAATTTTGGGCTGGTGCAGCAGCGATGCAGCTATCTCACAGCGCACTCTTTGCCCAAGTGATAGCTTGCGAACGGGCGTTTTCAGCAGATCGCCGATATCAAACATTTCCACCAGATAATTTAGCCTGGAAGTATACTCATCCTTTGGCACTTCATATATATCTGCAAGCAGGCGGAAGCTATCTGTAGGAGGCAGATGAAACCAAAGCTGAGATTTCTGGCCAAAGACTGTTCCTATCTGCGCAGCTAGCTGGCGGCGTTTTTTTGCCGGATCCAGCCCAAGCACGCTGATAGATCCATCAGTGGGGTGCAGAATGCCTGTCAGCATTTTTATAGTTGTGGATTTGCCTGCCCCGTTTGGGCCGATGAAAGCCATTATTTCGCCTTCATCCACAGTAAATGAGATATTGCTGACGGCTTCCACGGTTGCATACTCCGGCTTAATCATTGACTTAAGGCTTTGCTTAAATCCTTCTTGTTTTACCTTTGTAGTGAACGTCTTTGTTAAGTCTTTTACCTCTATGCAGCGCATTTTCATTCTCCTTATAGTAATGTTGATATAATTGTAGAAAAATATATAAAAAAATAAAGCCTCGAAAAAGAATCCGTATAGGACTCCATTCTCGGGCTTTTATCCCAAATAGTGTACATCAATCAGATGCTGCGCCGCTTTGACCAGTCTGCTCAATCAAGCACGGAACCATAGGCGCACTCCTAAAATTTTTACGATTATAACATCCATGGATATTAGTGTCAATTTTTGTTAGATATCTTTAAAATAATTAACTTTTTTATATTTATTAGTTTATAATATAAAGTGAAATAATGTTAAATGTAACAAAGTTACTGCCTGAAAGGAGTGATATGTGGTAAAAAATATATATAAAACTAATATTAATATGAGTATAATAAAAAGATATAATTCGATATAAAAGCGAGGTACTTTTATTCGAATCGGAATTATTAGCTATGGCCTCTGGATCGTTGAGGAAGCCCTGAAAAGAAAAGTGCCTTGTCATGCAGCCTTATTCTTGCGTGACCATTCACAGCAAGATGAGAGCTTTTCAGGCAGGCAGCAGCCCTTCGGAACGAATTCGGTGAACATGCTGTAGAGAAGAAATAAGAGTGTGAAGGAAGTGTAGACACATGAATAAAATTGAAGCAAACGCATTTGTGCTCTTTGGCGGTACTGGCGATTTGACGAAGAGAAAACTGATACCGGCTATTTACAACCTTTATATTGATAATCTGCTTCCCGAAAATTTCTTTGTTGCGTCAGTAGGCAGGCGCGAAAAGACGGAAGACGAATATAAAAAAGAGCTGGAAGATGCGATAAAAAAATATTCTAGAAATTCATTTGAGCAAAAAAAATGGGACAAGGTTAGCTCAAGAATTTATTACTATAAACTGGACTTTGCTGTTGAAGATGGCTACCGTGATTTTGATAGCTACCTAAAGTCACTAGAGAGCATACACGAGACACAGGGTAACAGGCTGTTCTATCTTGCTGTCGGGCCGGAGCATTTCGCGACAATTGTTGAAAACCTTCATAAAAACAGTATGACCAAGCAGAGCACGGGAAAGAAGAGCGTTATAATAGAAAAACCCTTCGGTAAAGATTTGGAATCGGCAATCAGGCTGAATGAAGAGATAACCAAAGTATTTGATGAAGAAAATATTTTTCGTATAGACCACTATCTCGGCAAAGAAATGCTTCAGAATATTATGGTGATACGATTTGCAAATGCAGTATTCGAGCCTATCTGGAATAGCAGCCATATTGACCATGTACAGATCACATCATCTGAACAGATGGGCGTAGGCGACAGGGCAGGGTATTATGAGAAGGCAGGCGCACTAAAGGACATGGTGCAAAACCATCTTCTGCAGTTTCTTTCATTGATTGCAATGGAACCGCCGAAGAAAATAAGCACGGAATCCATAAGGGACGCTAAAGTGAAAGTCCTTAAGGATTTGCAGATATATTCTAATGAGCAAGTATATGAAAATGTAGTGCGGGGCCAGTACGGCGCTGATAATGAAGCCAATATTAAGGCATATAGGGATGAAGACAGAACAGATGATAACTCTGAGACCGAAACATTTGTCGCGCTAAAGCTGAATGTAGATAATAAAAGGTGGAAGGGTGTGCCTTTCTACATAAGAACAGGAAAAAGGCTTAAGTACAAAGGAGTGCAGGCAGTTATCGAATTCAAACCTAATTATCCCAGTAATTATAATGAGTACAGCGGAAATATTGAGCCAAATCAATTGATAATAAGGATTCAGCCGCAGGAAGGCGTCAACTTCCGCTTCAACGCAAAAAAGCCCGGTGAGGGCAATGACATACTGCCGGTGAACATGGACTTCTGCCAAAACTGTGAAATAGGCTACAACAGCCAGGAAGCATATGAAAGGCTGCTGCTAGATGCTATGAAAGGCGATAAAACGCTATTCACTAGATGGGATGAGGTTATGTATTCCTGGAAATTTGTCGATGCAATAAGCAATGCATGGCGCAAAGAGAAGCCTGACTTTCCCAACTACAATCCGCATAGCTTCGGCCCTGATGCAGCCAATCACCTGATGGAGCGAGACAAAAGGGAATGGGTAAATGAACTTTAGGAGGAAGAAATGAAAATATACGATATTTCGATGATGGTAGAGCCGGATATAATGGTTTATAAGGACAATCCAGCGAAAAAACCTGTATTTAAAAATGCAGCTAACCACGCTAAAGACAACATGCATGAAACGAGAGTGGATCTGGATATTCACTGCGGCACGCATATAGACATGCCCCTTCATATGATTGAGGATGGCAAGACAATGGATGATTTTGATTTCACGCGGCTATACATGGCGAAGGCAAAGGTATACGATATGACTGGCCTTGAGAAGAACTATATTTCCGCTGAAGATATTGAACTGCTTGACATTGAAGAGGGCGATTTTGTAATCTTTAAAACAGTGAACTCATTCTACGATAAGTCCAATGGATTTGACAATGAATTTGTATTTGTTGATGAGTCAGCAGCAAAGTTTCTAACGGATAAAAAAATAAACGGAGCAGGTATAGATGCTTTAGGAATAGAGCGAAGCCAGCCGAGCCACATGACGCATAAGCTTCTCTTAGGTGCCGATATAATTATACTTGAAGGTTTGGAACTTAAAAGCATAGAGCCCGGTGAATACAAATTGACTGCTCTGCCCATTAAGCTGAAAGGAACAGAAGGCAGCTGGGTAAGAGCAGTACTTTCAGAATAAACAGAAAAAATCTCCAAAATAATTTTTTTTGGAGATTTTTATGAATGCTATTTAATTAATAAAAGATCTATCTTTCTCTGTCTTCTTTTAGCTTTTTCCTTTGTTTATTTCCAATCACCATTAATACAGTACCTGCAATCAGCAGAAACGCGGCCGGGAAGAAGTCAACTATAATATCAAGGTAATACCTGTCTATTATGTTAAAGGCAAATTTGTCAAATAAATTTGCGATAAAAACGACAGCTCCAAAGACTATCAGGACTACGCCTATCCAATAGCCGTTAGCAAATATTTTCTTCACACTATCAAAGGTTTCGACGAATGCCTCGTCTTCCACTACTTGGCCGGATTTTATATTTCGGTAAATGCTGTATCCGTCAAAGAAGCTGTAAACATATAATACAACTATTACAGGCACTAGTATAAATTCGAGCCCATATATTGTTGCAGCAATTCCGATTAGGAACAGGAAAGCTAGAAGCAGCTGTATTCCGCGCTTCATTAATCCCATATACATATGTGCGCATCCCGGCAGAAGCGAACACAAAAACATGGAAGTGGGCTTTATGTTTTGATTATTTTCTCTATTCATTATTTTCTCCTTTATTGTCAAATATATTAAAATCAATAGTTTCTTTTATTTCGTCTAAGAGATTGCCTATTCCATAGATTGCCTTATGGAATATATTTTCGTGCTGCTCAGGATAAATATCTATGTCTTTACCCTGAACAATTTTTTCAGCAGGGAAAATATTAAGGATGATAAGAAGTACAGCAGCCGCTACAAAAATCTGCCCAATCCTTGATATGGAGTATTCAATACGTACGCTTGATTTTTGATTTTTCTTTTCTTCAGCAGCCAATATGTATTCCATAGTTGTTTTGCTGAAATTCTCAGGCGCATTCATTTTGTTTTGTTCAAATAAGTTTTTTTCATAATCCATATTATTGTTCCTCCGCACTGTAACCCAGGCCTTTAAGTCTTTCTTTTAGCTGTGAACGTGCTCTGTAGAGCTGTGTTTCAACTGTCTTTTCCGGCAGGCTAAGAATTCTTCCGATTTCTTTTACGCTTAAATCCTGCATATACTTCAAAATCATTACCGCCGAATATTTCGGGCCTATCATATGAAGAGCTTCATAGAGCAATTTTTTGTTATCGTTTGCAATAACGTCTGTCTCTGTACCTTGTCCATCAGAATAGCTTTGTGATACTTCATCTGTTAGGGGCATAACTTTTGCGATTGTACTTCGTCTTTTTTCTTTTCGCTTATACATCAGGCATCGGTTTATCGCCACTGTATACACCCAGGTTGAAAACTTCGAACTGAACTGGAAGGTAGGCAGATTCTGATAAATAAGCAGAAAAATCTCCTGAGACAAGTCCTCGGCATCATGGCGATTTCTGGTGAAGCCGTAAGCCGTTGAATATACGTTGTTCTTGTATGCATCAATTATATTCTCGAAGCTCTCGTAGCCCAGTTTTTTTATTATGTCGTTTTTTGCTATGCTTTCTGCCATGAATTATCCTTCCTGAAGATATTTTACCATTTTCTATGCTGCTAATACAATCTTAAATCCATTGCCATCATCCAAACTTGTGAGCATGCTACAAGAAAACAGCAGATAAGAATAATTGCCCAGGAAGGCTTCAGGATATAACCGGGATTTTTGATGGATGTAATGGCCTTTGTAAGAATTATTTCCAGGCCAAGCAGAATCATCATAACAGGCCATAGGATATACACCCCATCATAAACTTTATAGTTCAGCTGATTCAGAACCAACAAAACTCCGGCAAGAACTGACGATAAGCCCATGGAATAATAACCAATCTTCACTTCCTTAGCACTCTGTAATTTATTTTCGCTCAAAAAATTCACCTCTTTCATATTAATTTGCAATTGCTTTTGATTACTTAGATGCCATGTATGCTAAAAATCACTTCATTTAATTCAAAATAAATTTTGGTTGTATTGATAATAAAACAAAACTGCGTTAAAATAAACTAAACAAAGGGGGCGATATAGAGAATGGAGAAAGTAAAATTCGGCGTTATTGGACTAGGCAGGATAGCCCATGAATTCTGCAACGACCTATTGCGCAGCGATAAGGCAATGCTATATGCTGTAGCTTCAAATTCTGAAGACAGAGGGAAAGAGTTTGCTGAAAAGTACGGTGCAAAGAAAGTATACAGCAGCTATGAAGAATTGGCAAAAGACAGTGATGTCGAAATAATATATATTGCAACTCCCCATGTATTCCACAAAGAGAATGCGATTCTCTGCATGGAAAACGGAAAATCCGTACTGTGCGAAAAGCCTGCGGGAATAAACAAGCAAGAACTCACAGAGATGATTAACTGCGCTAAAAAAAATGATGTTTTTTTCATGGAAGGAATGTGGACGCGGTTTTTCCCCATAAGCAGCCAGATTAAGAAGATAGCTGAAACCGGAGAGCTGGGCAAAGTGAGGCATATTGAGGCTGACTTCGGATTCGGCTCATGGGAAGATGCCGAGGCAGAGGGCAGGTCAGCGAGGCATTTCGAGCCAAACCTTGCAGGTGGCGCAATACTGGATCTGGGGGTTTATTCAGTTGCATTTGCATCATGGCTCAAGGGGAAATCTCCCGATAGAATTGCCGCGTTTGCGGACATGACTAAAACAGGAGTAGACGGAAATACTGTATGTGCATTTCAATATGATGACAGGACAACTGCACTTTTGCAGTGCAGCATATGCGTAAATACTTCAATACAAGCGAGAATATATTTTGAAAGAGGAAGGGCAGAAATAAATACTTTTATTAAGCCTGACTTGATGAAGATAATTTACGCTGATGGCAAAGAAGAAATTATAACAGATGAGTACGCATCGAAAGGACTTCGTGGATTCATATATGAAATAGATCACGTTTCAGAATGCATAAGAAATGGGCTAAAAATGAGCCCCATTCACAGTTGGGACGAATCGATGGAGATTATAAAAACTTTGGATGAAATCCGGTCTCAGGTCGGGCTTAAATACCCGTTTGAATAAAAATTAAAGAGGGAATAAAAATGGACGATAACAAAGCAATAAGCATAGGGAAAAAGTCATTTATAATTTCACTGTCTATCCTGCTGGCGCTGATGATATTTGTCGGCGTACTGTCAAGAGTAATACCGGCAGGGGAGTACGACAGGGCAATAGTAGACGGCAGAGAGATCATTGATGAGAACTCATTCCGGTTTATAGAATCTACTGATAAGCTGCCTGTTTACAGATGGTTTACCGCGCCCTTTGAGGTGCTGGCAGGTGAAGACAGCCTGGTGATAATTGTAATAATTATTTTTCTGTTGTTTATCGGAGGCTCAATAAATATTCTTAATCAGTCAAATGTACTGCAGGCTATCATAGGAAAGATAGTAATCAGATTTTCTGAAAATAAATATCTGTTTATGGCCGTGATGCTATTAATATTTATGTCATTCGGCGCTTTTGTAGGAATGTTTGAAAAGGTTATACCGCTTATTCCGATTGTCATAGCTTTATGCCTGCTTTTTGGATGGGACAAGAAGGTAGGGCTAGGGCTTGTGCTGCTTGGTTCAGGGTTTGGCTTCACGGCAGCTGTATCGAACCCTTTCACAATTGGTGTCGCTCAGGAAATTGCGGAGCTGCCTATTTTCTCAGGCGCTTTATATAGATTGCTCATTTTCGTTGTTGTTTACACAGTTTTATTCATTTTCCTAAGGAACTATGCTAAAAAAACAGAAGATACAGCTGCTATTACAGGCAACAATGCGACAGCAAAGTATCAAGAGCACGCAAACAATAAAAAGCTTAACAGAGCTGTTATCTGGTTTGCATCCATGCTTGCGGTGTTGTTTGCGGTTCTGATATCAGGCTCTTTTATACCGGGAATTTCCGATATTGCGCTCCCGTTAGTCGGAATAGTTTTCTTTATAGGTGGAGTAGGGGCGGGGCTCTTTTCAGGGATAGGAGCAAAAAAGACATTTGGTTCGTTCCTTAAGGGTGCATTGGAGATTGCGCCTGCAATACTGCTTATTCTGATGGCGTCAAGCATAAAATTTATAATAGCCGAAGCAGGGGTTATGGACACGATACTGTATTATGTTGCGCAGACCGTAAAAAGCAGCAATCCATACGCAGCAGTTGCTGTTCTTTTCGGAGTGGTCTTCATGATGGATTTTTTAATAGGCTCAGGCAGTGCAAAGGCATTTCTCATTATGCCGCTCATTGTTCCGCTCGCTGATATCATAGGGGTCAACCGTCAGGCTATGGTTCTGGCCTTCCAGTTTGGCGACGGATTCAGCAATGTTGTATTCCCTACAAACCCAGTTCTTTTAATAAGCCTTGGGCTGGCTTCCTTAAGCTATACTAAATGGATAAAATGGATATGGAAGGTGGAGCTTGCGGTGCTGCTGGTCAGCCTTGCGTTCCTAGAGCTTGCAGTGCTGATTGGCTATGGCCCATTTTAAAAGCCAAGAATATTAAAAATAACGAAAGAGCAGATAATTTATCTGCTCTTTAATATTATTGTTGTTTTGCTATAAAGCTTATTCTATGCTGTCTGTTACATTCATGCCAAGTGTATTTTTGAAGTGTCCCAGCGCAAATTTATGCCCGGCTTCGCTGAATGATGCAGTGCAGCTAGAAAGCACCGCCGCCTTAACATCCAGATTGTATGCGTCTACTGCCGTGTGCAGCACGCATATATCCGTACATACTCCTGCAAGGTATACCATATCAACCTTGTTTTTATCAAGTATTTTCTTCAGTTTTGTTTTGTGAAATGCTGAATACCGTGTCTTGTCGATATATAGTACTTTTGCTTTTGATTGATCAATTTCATCCTGCATCACGTTGCTTCGGCCCTTTGTTCCCTTCAGTGCATGTGGGGGGAACAGTTTGGTCTCAGGGTGGTCTGCAGCCGCAGGGCCTTCCTCGTGGCAGTCATTAGCGATAATCAAAAGGTCGTTTTCATTTAGGGATGCAATAGCCTGCGCTATATTTGCCTTTATCTCCTGTGCGGGTTTTCCGCAGGTCAGTGCTCCGTCGTCCTCAACGAAATCATATATATAGTCTATTAGTAATAATGCTCTTTTCATTTTTTTCTCCTATCTCATGGCTTTGAAGTCCACATAGGGGTTAACATATGTTTTTCCTTTAAAGCCTCTGTAAAGTATAGCCTCGCATCTATTGTAGCATGCGTGGCAGGCTATGCACCTATCGCTGAATACAATAGTGCCGTGGCTTTCCTTGATATTCTTTGTAGGGCATATTTTTGCGCATTCGCCGCATTTTGTGCAGCTATCGCTTACTGAAAGGTGCGCCGAGAATGCACTGTATCCTACATATCTCTTTATTTTGCCGACGCGCCTTAATTTGAGGTTTTTATTTTCATTTTTGCTTATGTTATTCGCTGCTCTCTTTATCTGCCCGGAAGCAATCGAAATAATTGCTTTGGCAAGAAACCGAGGAGTGAATCCAACGGTTGAATGGCTTGACGGCATAATGACTCTTTTGATGCAGCCTAAATTAAGATGGCATTGCCGGAAAAGCCTTTTTACATGGCGTGCTGAGCCGCCAAACATGCCCGCACTGCATAAAACAACATAAAAGCGCCCTTCAAATTTAAGCCGCCTTATGAAATCCTGCACGATTTTGGGAATATTCAGGCTGTATACTGGTGTTACAATTATTATTTCATCGTAGTCATGGAGTTTACTGATATCAAAATTCGGAATATAATATGCCGAATGTATGTTGATATACTTACTTAGCTCCAGCGCCACATAGAAGGAATTTCCTGAACCTGAAAAATAGCAAACAGCCGTTTTTAGCATAATTTTGCGCCTATATCCTTAATGCTGTTTCAAGGCCGAGTTCCATCATTTTTGTGAAGGAACGCTGCCTTTCTTCTGATGTTGTTACTGTGCCTTTTACTATAGAATCAGATACCGTAAGTATGCATGCTGCGTGCTTGCCCAGAACCCTAGCATTAGCAAAAAGGGCAAAAGACTCCATCTCAACAGCTGAAATATTCTTCTCGTTTACAGTATCCATCAGCTCCTGAGCGTATTCAGCCTCAGCATAGAATACATCTGATGAATGGATATTCTCAAGATGCAGATCAATGTCCAGCTCGCTGGCCATTTCAATTGCCGCTGTGTTTATTTTCTCACTGGGGTATATGAATTCGCCTTCGTGCCCCTGTTGGCAGAGAGCATATGTTGAGCGGCTCCATGCTGCCTTGCAGAGTATAACATCATATACATCCAAATCCATGGAGTATGCGCCGCATGAGCCTACACGTATAATGTTTTCAACGTCATAGAATTTGAAAAGCTCGTATGAATATATGCCGATTGAGGGCATGCCCATTCCGGAGCCCATAACGGAGATTTTTTTGCCTTTATATGTGCCTGTATAGCCCAGCATGCCGCGCACATGGTTAAAGCATGTTATGTCCTCTAAAAAGGTTTCAGCGATGAATTTCGCGCGCAGTGGATCACCGGGCATAAGTACGGTTTTTGCTATTTCTTCCTTGGATTTAGCTTCTATATGAGGTGTAGGAATTGATGATGAATGTTCACTCATATTCTGTCTCCTTAATTTTATTGTTATAAATTTATATTATCATATATTAAGGGAGCAGACAATATCAAATAAAAGGAACAGCGAACATATCAACGTGATTCGAGATAGCCTTAAGAAACCTTAAGAGATCTTCATCCTTTGCTAAGTGAGTTAAGGCTTTTTTAACTTTTTCAATAAATTCAGGGTTGAGCGAAGACATGCTTTTGTGGCAAAGAGGGCAAGTGGGCCTTCCGCGAACATCCAGCCGCACAAATAATTCTTCACCAATGAATTTAGGCGCTAATGGGTATATTCGGCAGGAAAGCGGACGATAATCTCTGTTGCAGGTGCCATCGCATGTAACTGTTTGTATTCTGCCATAGGATATCAAATCCTTGCTGCCAAACATATAATTATTATTTTTAAGAAGATTTATTTCACCAGGAAACACCATCATATAGCCTTCGCCTACGCAGCAGGCTCTTTCGCAAAGGGTTCCGCAGTCAAAGTTGAGGGGAGAGGCATCCCCCATAATTTCAAGTGCTTCTTTAATTAGTTTTTCGGCTGACATTTTGTTTCTTTCCGATTACTATTGCCTTTGCAGGGCAAAGTTCCTGGCAGCAGTAGCATTTAATGCACTTTGAGTAATCAATTACTGCCCTGTCTTCAATGGTAATAGCATTGGGCGGGCAAGCCTCGGCGCATACTCCGCAGGAAACGCAGTTTGGCTGCACATAAGGCTTTTTCTTGGCTTTCATAAATAAATCCATAGGAAGCAAAAAGGCCAGCACCTTCCAATAGGAAGCGGAACTTAAAACAGCGTCTTTAAATGGGGTATAGCTGCTCTTTATGTTTTTTAGGTTTGTTCCTAAAATCTTGATATTTTCTAATTTCTCTGTAAGCCCTCTTGAACGAGCAAGGTTTATTTGCTCAATCTTGCCTTTTTTGATGCCCATCAGTTCAATCACCACTTCATCCACTGCATATGGATTAGTACCTGCAACAATAGCGCCCAGCTTTTTCGGCATGCCGGAAGATGGTCCCGGGCCTTCCATTCCGATTACAGCGTCTACTATATGCAGGTCAGTTTTTACAGTCTCGCATATATCAATCAATACGTTGGTAAAGGATTTTGCGTTAGGGTGTGTGAGATGCAATTCGGGCTTTGCAGGCCCGGGTATTACGCCGAAAAGATTCTTTACTGCGCCTGTATATCCAGTAAATGAATGAGTTTTTGCCTTAGCAATATTAATTACGATGTCGGATTCAAGTATATTGGTGAGCATTTTAAATTCCGGCAGGTATACACCGCCTTTTACTGAAGTACCCTGAGCGGAGTTATCCATAGTCCCTCCTGCTTCCTCAATTGCCTTGGGTATGCCGGAAGTTTTATATATGGAGTTTATCATTTTTTTAGCTGTGATAAAATTGGGCGAGTCACCGCATTTGACGTCGCAGCCAGCATCCGAAAAATACTTAGCAGCGTGGTAAATAACTTCAGGATGAGTTACAGATGCCTTTTCCGGAGCGTCGCCTTTTAAAATGTTAGGTTTGATGTATACTGATTTGCCGTCAAATTTATCTTTATTAAAATACTTAAATATCTCTGCATAGGCGGCAGCGACTTCTTCTCTTTCGTAGCTTTTGCATGGCACTACTATTACTTCATTACTTTTAATTGAAAACATATCCAATTACTCCACATCCTATCGCAATTATTAAGTACACTATTAAAGCAGGGTAGAGCCTGCGCTTGTTGACCTGCCTGATAACGCCGAAAATAGCCGCTGCAAGAAATCCTCCTACAAGGCCAAACAAGTGTGCCATGTTATCAATATTGGGGAGAATGAATCCATAACCCAATGAAATTGCAGCTAAAATAAAAATCTGCTTACTGAATACATGCAAAAAGAACTGCTTATTGTATAGGTACACATAGAAGATTGCGCCTAAAATGCCGTATATCGCACCGGAGGCTCCAAGGCCGTTAGCAGAGCTGAAAGCATATGAGCCGAGGCTGCCTAATAGCCCTGCGAGAAGATAGATGAACAGGTAGTTTTTCCTGCCGTAGAGTGCCTCAGCGTGCTTGCCCCATATATAAAGCGCAATCATATTGAATCCGATATGTCTGATGTCAAGGTGCAGAAATACGCTCGTCATCAGCCGCCAGACTTCTCCTGATGAAATAAGGTCGTTGTTTTTAACGCCCAAATATGTAAGAATGCCTGTGTTGAAATATCCGTAAATAAGCTTGCCCGTAATCTGATCTGCCAGAAATATTACTGTACATATTGCGATGAGTATATATGTAACTATTGGCTTTTTACGATTAATATAGATAATATCTTTCGGCTGGTTTAAATTTTCTGTCATTTTTTTATTTCTTCCAGGAATTTTTCTATTCTGTCTAGTGCTTTATTGATGTTTTCTATGGATGAGGCGTATGAACAGCGAATAAAGCCCTCTCCACAGCTGCCGAAAGCAGTGCCGGGAACAACTGCGACCTTATGCTGCTTAAGAAGCATCTGGCAGAAATCCATACTTGAAAGCCCTGTGCTCTTTATGCAGGGGAAAACATAGAATGCTCCCTCAGGTTCAAAGCATTCAAGACCCATATCATTGAACCTTTTCACTATCAGTCTTCTTCTGCGGTTATATGAGCGCTTCATTTTCTCCACGCTGTCGAAATTATCCTTAAGCCCCTGAGACATAGCCTCAGCAGCAGCTTTTTGTGATGTTATTGGCGCACAGAGCATAGTATACTGATGTATTTTCACCATAGCGGCGACTATATCGGGATGCCCGCATGCGTACCCCAGCCGCCAACCTGTCATAGCAAATGCCTTTGAAAAGCCGGATAAAAGTACGACCCTGTCGTGAAGTGAAGGCCTCTGCGCTAGGCTTACATGCCTTGCCTCGGTGTAGGAAAGCTCTGCATAGACTTCATCAGATATTATAATAATATCTTTGTATTTTTCAAATACAGGGACGAGCTTATCCAGGTCTTCCTGCGTCATAACGGCGCCTGTAGGGTTATTGGGGTAGGGCATTATTATTGCCTTCGTTTTTGGGGTTATGGCACTCTCTAAAGCCTGTGGTGTAATTTTGAATTTATTTTCCATTCCTGTTACTACTGGCACAGGTATGCCTCCCGCCAAAGAAACACCAGGAGCGTAGCTAACATATGAAGGCTCCGGGATTAAGATCTCTTCACCGGGGCGGACTATGGAACGAAGCGCCACGTCTATTCCTTCGCTGGCACCTACCGTTATAAGTATCTGGTCGGTGGGCGAATAACTAAGAGCAAAGCGTTTTTTTAGGTATTTTGACACTTGATTTCTAAGCTCAAGGGTTCCCCAGTTGGAAGTATAGTGCGTTTCTCCCTGCTCAAGTGAATAAATAGCAGCCTCTCTTATATTCCAAGGGGTTACAAAATCCGGCTCGCCGACGCCAAGGCTTATTGCGCCTTCCATCTGCGTAACTATATCGAAAAAGGCGCGTATTCCGCTGGGAGGCAGGTTAACAACCGTCTCATTTAAATATTTCGTCATACTCAAGGCGAAACAACCAGCCTTTCGTCAGTATTGTCATCCAGCACTACGCCGTCTTCCTTGTAGCGCTTCAGTACGAAGTGAGTGGCAGTTGAAAGCACACCGTCTATTGTAGAGAGCTTTTCAGAAACGAAGGACGCCACCTGTCTTAGATTATCGCCGGAAATCAAAACCATTAAGTCATATGTACCTGACATAAGGTATACGGATTTGACCTCGTCAAATTTATATATACGTTTTGCGATTGATTCAAATCCTCTGTCTCTTTGCGGAGTCACTTTGACTTCAATAATCGCTTCAACGCTGTGGCTGTCTGTCTTGTCCCAGTTGATCATGGCGTGATATTTAACAATTATATTGTCGCTTTTTAGCTCTGCGATGTATTTTTCGACTTTCTTTTCCTCTATACCCAGCATAAGGGCTATCTTATCGGTAGGGGTAAGTGCGTCTTCATACAATATTTCGAGGATTTCTTCTTTTATACTGTTCATATCATCTGCCTCTCATTTTTTATTAATTTTTTTATTATAACCGAATTAACCCCTGTGTTCAATCATTTATTATTAATTATCTTTTGGCTTGGGCGGGACAGGATAATCATACTCATCAAGTAATGTGCGTGACAAAACGCCTCCAGTATCATTGGCGTACACTCTGTATACCTTTACATTATAGACCAGATCGTGCTGCTCAATGACGCTTTTAACATAAGTATAATTAATTGGTTCAGAATTATATATTTTGCACACAAGCTGGTTTGTGCCGTTTAAATCACTATAGGAAAGAGCAAATATAACCGGATGGTCAAAATTATTGGTAATAACTAAATCCTTGCCGCTGTCAAGCACAGCCTCCTGCCCATATGGATAAATTGCCATGTCACTGTTTATATATGTCGATGTATGATGCTCAGTTACTTCCAGCCCAAGCTGCAGAGCGCAGCCATAGATCACGGAAGATATGTGAATCTTTTTAATGCTGTTCACTATGGAGTTGTATTCATCGAAATGAATAAATTCTTTTATACTTATGCTTTGACCCGGCATAACCAAAGCTGGCTGAGCAAGCTCGGCTGCGCGAGGCAGGTCAATTGTGGAATAATAGAACTTCCCATCCTCAATAACAGGGAAAAACTGTGCGTATTCAGCGGGGGCGTTTGCCATCTTTTGCAGGCTTTCTGTTGATATGACGGGCTCAATAACCTCCATAACTGCATATATTGAGGATTCTCCGTTCGCCAGAGCATGCTGAAGCAGTGTTGCAGTCTCCCGAATGTTAATCTGGTATCCTATCTGGCTTGGGGATATGGTAAGCATCAGCTTATCATCTTCTATGCTGTAGTCAATCAGCTGTGCATCTACTGGCGCAGTATAGAAAAGGTGCTGGTTCATTTCAATTAAGTTATATATTTTCTGCCAGTTAATAATAACAGATGTTTCTATGTTTACCGGAGAAAACTTCATTTTAAGAAAGTCGAAATATGTTATTGGAAGGTTTTCTCTATTGGCATTGTATATCTGTTCTGTTATTTTATCTACATCCACATCGGCAACATCTTCAGCAAAGATTTCAATAATTGTATCGCCGTTTATTATTTTTGCGCTGTTATTAAGTAAATAGGAGGACAACTCATCAGAAATTTTCTGTGCAGCCTCTTCTTTTGCCATGCCGCCCAAATAAAAACCGTCCGCATATACACCGGGCATTATTTTGTCGCCGGATATCTGATAGGAGAATAATACTATCTGTGACAGCACAGAAACGAGTATAACAAAAACCATAAGTGTGGAAAAAAGAATGATTTTTTTAATGCTGCTCATTTTCATAAGGCTATTATATAGTAAAATAGATTTTATTGGAAGATAATATTGGATTAAGCGAAATATATTTGTTTGCATGAAAATGTCGCAGATGCTATAATCAAAGCTGATTTTAAAAGTTAGATTGAATAAAGCAGGTGTTTTTATTAAAAAATTTGCTAAAAAAAAGGATATACTTATAGCATCGCTGATTCTAATAAGTGCGTTTATTTTGGCGATTATTTTTTGGTTCAGTCCATTTGAGGGTCAGCTGTATGCCTGTATATATATAGATGGCGAATTTATTGAAAGCATTCCCTTGCAGGAAGAGCTATTGCAGGAAGAGATAAAAACACAGTATGGCACAAACGTACTGATGATACTTGACAACAAAGTGTATATTAAGGAGTCTGACTGCACATATCAGCAGTGTGTAAATTCAGGCTCAATATCCCGTCCGGCTCAGGCTATTGTATGCGCTCCTCATAGCTTGGTTATCACCATTGAGGACGCTGAAAGCGTAGGAAGACACAGATGAGCAAAAACGCCAGAAACCATACGGGAACAAATAGGAAAGCAGCGATTTTAGGCATCCTTGTAATAGTGTTTTTTCTGCTAGAGCACTTTTTGCTGGGCGGAATCAAAATGACAGAAGGTGTCAAAATCGGCTTATACAATGCATTTATTATCCTGGCTATCATAAAATTCGGGCCTAAATACGGATTTATATTATTTTTTTTAAAGCTGTTGACGGGGATAGTTGCAACATCTGCGGCACTTTTATATCCGCTTTGCGGCGGGATAATAAGTGTGGCTGCTATGTCAGCAATAAATAGCATCTTCAAGGAGAAAATCGGATATCTGGGTATAGGAATAACGGGAGCTGCAGCATATAACATCACTGTATACATTGCCGCTGCTGTTTCATTATCCAGTGCTGCTATATTATATAATCTGCCTGCCGCTCTTTTATTGAGTGTTTTATTCGGCTCTGTGACCGGTGCAATTGCATACCTTACGAGCAAAGTGATGAATTTGAGCAGGACAAACGGAGGAAAAAATGAAGAAATTTAAAAAAGCATCAGTAATTATTCTGACGGTATTGATTGTAATCTTCTCAATTACTTCTTATCTGACAGGTGTTGTAAGGCTAGGGCTTTTAAGCCCGGGTGCATACGCAAAGGTAATGCCTGCATTCAATGCCTATAACAGCCTTTATGATGGGTTTACAGATTATCTGCTCAGTCCGCTTGAAGCTATGACAATACCGGAGGAAATTCAGGGTGTACCTGAGGATTTGGTAGCGACTGCAATACCGCGGAAAGAATTCAACAAATTAGTAGGCAGGACAATAGGCGGAGGGCTGGGATGGCTGCTCTACAATCATGACGATGTCGATCTGCCGCTTAAATATTTTGCTGACAGTCTTTATACCACCATAGCGAATGACGAAAGAGTAACAAACAGCTCAACAAATATAAAAGCAACGATGGAGGCCATTGTATCCCAGAGGATAGAAATATTTGTTCCTAATGACGAATACGAGCAGAACTTCAGAGGATACTTATACTATTTTTTATCAGCCGGAGATCAGAAGCTAAAAGACTGGTATGATTATTGGGTGGATGTATTTTTCTATTACTATGGCATCAGGCTGAGCATCGGAACTATAATATCCTTTGCGCTGCTATTGCTGCTTCTTACCGGGCTATTTTTCCTGACAAAAGAAAACAGGAGCACCTTTTATGGCTTGGTTAAGAGGTTATGCTTCGTATACGCCATAATCAACGTAGTTATTGCACTGGTATTGCTTGTTTTGCCTCTGCTTGCCAAAATAATCGGCCCAATGCAGAAGTATTCGGACTATATTCAGTTTGCAAAGGGCATTACTAATTCTTTTGCACTGATTGCTGTTTTCTACGCGCTTATACTTGGCGCTCTTGCTGTTGGAGCTGGAATCCTTAAAAACAAGGAAGTAAAGAGTAAATCGGTCTCTGAATAACAAAGTATAAAAAACATCTTGAAATGATTCAGCTTTAAAATTAACAGTTTGTTCATCTGTTATTCGACACTAAAGATCATATAATCGACAAGCATCGACACAAAGCTCCGCAATATTAGATTGCGGAGCTTTTATTGATATTGAAGTATAATCGTTCATTCTATACAATTGAATTATCTGTTAGAATTGAGTGAACTATTGTGAATAAAAATGAGACAAAAACAAAAATAAAAAGTATTGCTGATAAAAAAGATGAAGGCCCAGGGCTAAGTGAAGACAGCAAAAGACATAAAATAATTGAGCATGAAATCAAGAATCATATCACAGTAATTGCTTCACTTATTGAGAAAATAGAAAATTATTCTCTCAATGTAGATTTCAAAAAAGATATTAGCTACATAAAAACTGCGTTGAATGCGTGTGAAAACCTGATTACTGCTTCTAGTCAAAATAGCGATACGAGAAATACTATTATAAATGTTCATTGGCTGCTAAAAGAGACAGCTGATATTTTTTCGGGCAACAAAAGAAGACTTTTCAAAACAAAACTTCATGCAAAAAGCCATTTATTTTTTGGAAACAGAGACATAATAAAAAGTGCACTGAATAACATCATTATTAATGCTGTGCAGGCTCAACGCAAAAAAGGCAGTATAATTATAAAAACATACAATAAAAAAGAAGAAATGTATATAGAGATAAAAGACAAAGGGACGGGCATAAAAGCAGAACTATTGCAGGATATTTTTCTGCAGGGATTTACGACAAAAACAGGCGGGAGCGGCATTGGGCTGTATTCTGTAAAGCAAAACATTGAATCCTGCGGAGGCAGGATAATGGTGATATCAAAAGAGGGCAAGGGGACAAAGTTCACAATAATATTGCCCGTCTATATTGAATAGATGGTGAAATAGGTATACAATTTGTATGTAATAGAAAAGGAAAGATATAATATGTTACATGCAAGTGATCTGGATATGGCAATAGACCTTAGGGATAACCACGGCTATACCCTTGCTATTGTACGAGATGGAAATATTCTTTTTAAAAGCAAGGAGAAGGGCATTCTTCCCCTATATCTTGCTTTCAATACAGCACACAACTATTCCGATGCCTGTGCGGCAGACAAAATAACGGGGAAAGGCGCTGCAATGTTTATAAAAGCACTTGGCGTTACTGACCTTGACACGCTTGTTATCAGCCAAAGTGCGTTCGATTATTTACAAGCATCCGAAGTTGTGGTATCATATACCAAGCTTGTTGAGTATATTTCAAACAGGACAAATGACGGAAAGTGCCCGGTCGAAACCATGGCAGAAAATTCGTCGGACTTTGATATGCTTTTATATGATGTTAAAAGATTTTTGAAAAAATTGGAGCTCATATAAATGGGGATTAAAATTGCTGTAATTGACGGAAAAGGCGGAGGCCTCGGCAAGGCAATCTGCGAAAAGATATCAGAGGTTATGAAGGAAGACACTAGGCTTTATGCCCTTGGAACCAATGCGGCCGCTACAATGGCAATGATGAAAGGCGGAGCAGGGGACGGAGCAACGGGCGAGAATGCAATTTGCCACATGTCCGGCCAAGTAGATATTATCGTAGGTTCAGTTGCGGTGCTGGTTGCCGACTCCATGATGGGCGAAATAAGCCCGAAAATCGCCGCTGCTGTAGCAGGCAGCGAGGCTGAAAAGCTTCTGCTTCCGCTTCAGAAATGCGGAATTAACGTAGTCGGCGTAAAAGAAATGAGCATGAATGACATGCTTGCTGAAATTAAAAAAGAAATTTCGAAGAGATTGTAAAAAAATAAATATATAACGAATTACTGACCACGAAGGTTGACGAAAATCAAAAACCATCGTGGTTTTTTATTTGCTTAACTATTGTATTAGGAGAAGAAATGAAAGAAAAAACTAAAAATTCGATTAAATTTACTACACTTGCAGGATTGTTTATTGCACTCGGAATAGTCCTTCCTATAGCTTTCCATGCGCTGCCGGACGGAGGGAAGATATTTCTGCCTATGTTTTTGCCAGTTGTAATTGGTGCACTTTTTCTGCCTTGGCAGTACGCTTTGGCGGTAGGAGTCATCACTCCGATGCTCTCATGGTTGATTACCGGTATGCCTCCAATGGCACCTTTGCCAATGAATATTATGCTGGCTATGCAGCTTGGAGTAACGTCATTATTGATAGCAGTATTTAAGAGCATGAAATGGTTCAATGAAAAGAGGCTTATGATAATTATTGCGCTTATTCCATCATTGCTTATTGGCTTTGGCATAAGCGGCTCGGTGCTTAAGGCCGCCGTGGAGCTTTTCGGAGTAAAAGGCCCCGGTATGTGGGCATATATATCTGGTGCAGTGATTACAGGGCTGCCTGGAATAGCCGTACTGACTGTACTGGTTCCGGCAATTTACCTGATAATCAGAAAAAGAACACAGCTTAGTTGAGATAGATACTAAGGAGCAAAATGATAAAAGGCCTGATTTGATTATTCAGATTGGGCCTTTATCATATTTAGAGGAAAACGATTTAGAAATTTTCTCTGATAAGGGGAACAACGATATAAGCTTATTATGGCATTTTCCATTGCTCTGTGTTAAAATATCAATCAATGGAAGATAAATAGATTTACGCAGCCTTTGTTATTCAGAATATGTTTGCTCGTAGTACTCAAAAATAAATATATTGGGTTAGTGTATATTATATAAAGATGGAGAGAAAAATAATTTGGGAAAAGATTTTACAAAAAGGCAGATTGAAGTAAGCTCAATTCAGGAGCTTACAGCAATGTTTGGCTCTTTTGATGAAAACGTAAAAATAATAGAAGAGCAGACAGGAGTAGTAATTAAAGCGCAGGACAGCACAATACAGATTGAAGGTGCTGACGAAGACGTAAAGGCCGCCTGTGATGTGCTGGCACAGCTGCAGGAGATGCTGCGCAATAATCACGCAATAGAGAAGGAACGTATCCATTACGCCATAGAGCTGGCTAGGGAGGGCAACGCGGAGATGATATCCAAAATCATGTCCGATGTCGTTCTAGTAACCCACAGAGGAAAGCAGATAAAGCCGAAAACTGTCCGCCAGCAAAGCTATGTGAAGAAAATGGAGAAGGATACAATTGTTTTTTCGGTGGGGCCAGCAGGAACCGGCAAAACGTATCTTGCCATGGCTATGGCTGTGCTTGCACTGAAAAATAAAGAAGTCTCCAGAATAATATTAACAAGGCCGGCAGTTGAGGCGGGAGAAAAGCTAGGTTTTCTTCCGGGAGACCTCCAGAACAAAGTCGACCCTTACTTAAGGCCATTATATGATGCGCTATATGATATGATGGGCGCGGAAAAATACCAGTCATTGAGTGAAAAGGGGATAATTGAAGTTGCTCCGATGGCCTACATGCGCGGTAGAACCTTAAACGACGCATTTGTAATACTGGACGAGGCGCAGAACACCACCAAAGAGCAGATGAAAATGTTTCTTACGCGCCTAGGAGAAGGCTCAAAAATGGTTATAACCGGGGATATTACTCAAAGAGACCTGCCGGACGGAAAGGTCTCTGGACTGAGTGATGCTATTGAAGTACTGAAGGATGTTGAGGATATCGGAGTCGTATTCCTTACCGCGCAGGACGTGGTAAGGCACAATCTTGTAAGAAGCATAGTAAAAGCATACGATAAAAGGGAGAAGAAAGACCAATACAGGCAATCCCAGGGCAAACAGCAGCATAAAGGATAATAATATATACTTATATTAAAGAGGATAATAAGATGTCACGCACTACAAAGGCGAAGAAAACAAAAAAAAGCAAAAAGCAGAGGCTAGGAACAGGCATATTGATCATATTGCTTGCGTTAGTTATAATATACGGAATTTTTGCAGCGATATTAATCGGCCCGAAGACTACACTGGATGTAGGAGAGGCGGCAGAAGAAACTGTTACAGCGCCTAGGGCTATAGAAGACACATATTCAACTGAGATTGCCAAGCAGGATGCGAGAAATGCGGTTGGCCCAAGCTATAGCAGAGATGAACAGATATCTGAGCAGGTAGTTGCCGATTTAGCAGCCGCATTGACTGCTATTGATGCGGTGCGAGTATTAGGCAAAGAAGAATACAACAGAATGCGTGATTCAGGCGAAGAGATCAAGTATACTGTTGAATTCTACGAAGAGTGCCTAAAGGAATTGCCGGAAGGCTTTATTACAGGTGATGTTGTAAATATCATTCAAATCGAAGACGAAGAAGAATATATAAGGCTTAAAGAAGAAGTGACAAATATTATACGGTCAGAAATGGACTCCGGAATAGTGGAAAGTGCATTGGAAGCCAGAAAAACTGATCTGCAGAGCCAACTAATATTATCAGGATTTAACAATGAAGTCAGGAAACTGGGCTCCACGCTTATTGACATTTACCTTACAACAAACATGATATTTGATGTTGAAGGCACTGAAGAAGCAAAGGAGAAGGCAGCAAGCCTTGTGGAGCCGATTATTTATAATGAAGGAGACATCATTGTTAAAGAAGGAGAAGAAATAACAGCAGCTCAGCTTGAGATGCTAAAGGTTATAGGGTATGTAGAGGATAAAAACGCCGGATGGATTGACTATACTGCAATTGGCATAATAGTTCTTATACTTTGTTTTCTGGCTGTATGCTATCTCACCAGTTTCAACAAGGATATTGCCTTTACAAACAAAACTCTTTCTCTAACTTTGCTTATAATAATTACAGATTTATTGCTTCTTTGGCTGATAAGGAAGATAGAAATTGACGTATACTTCGTGCTTACAGCATATGTACCGCTGATGCTATATATTTTGCTGGGGGATAAAAGGCTTTCAATCTATATGAATGCACTGGTTTCGCTTATGATGGGCTTTATGTACATACGCGTCGGTGAAGGCATACTTCTTCCTATCGTACTTGCTGCTGTCGTTTCCGGAACATTCAGCGTATACCTAATGAAAAATGATTCTCAGCGCTCATCTATGTTCTTTTCGGGGATTATTTCGGGAATCATTATGGGTACTGTATATGTCGCATTTGACTTAATGAACCACGCGACATACAAAAAGATGCTGCTTGATTTTCTATGGGGTACAGGCTCTGGCGTAATAGTGGCAGTGCTTGCACTGGGCACTCTGCCGTTTTTTGAGGCGGCATATAAGGTGGTTACGCCGATGAAGCTGATGGAGCTGGCCAACCCCAACCAACCGCTGCTTAAAAAGCTGCTATTAGAGGCTCCAGGAACATACCATCACTCAATTATGGTTGGAAACATGGCTGAAAGGGCTGCGGACGCAATAGGAGCCAACGGACTGCTAGTGAGGACTGCGGCATACTACCATGATGTAGGCAAGACAAAGAGGCCGGCTTTCTTTGTGGAAAACCATATGGACAGCAGAAATCCTCATGACAACATCAACTCCAAATCATCAGTAGATGTAATAACATCACACTTGAGTGACGGTGTTGACATGCTGAGAAGGGCAAACATACCGCCGATAGTGCAGGAAATTGTCAGCCAGCATCACGGCGACACAGCAGTAATGTATTTTTACAGTAAGGATAAAGAAGAGACAAACTATCCTGAAAACATTAAAATAGACAACTATAGATATAAGGGCGAAAGGCCGACATCCAAGGAGGCGGGCATACTGATGCTGGCAGATTCCTGCGAGGCGGCAGTTCGCAGCATGGAAAACGCAACAAGAGACATGGTAGAAGACAGAATTGACGCAGTTGTAAAAGGGAAATTTGACGACGGGCAGCTTGATTACTGCGACCTGACGCTGCAGGAGATAACAACAATTAAGGAAGCATTTCTAGTAGCGCTAACGGGGCTATTCCATGAAAGGATAGAATACCCGGACAGCCAGAAGCTGATCGGGCAGGGGAAAAATGAAGATTCAGATTGAGTTTATTAATTTTGAGCAAAACAAAGAATCCCTGCACCTGATAAAGAAAGTTTTAAAAAAAGCAGAGAAGGAATGCTGCAAAAAAAATAAATGCGGCGTGTTCGTCGGAATATGCGGAAATGAATACATAAAAAAGGTAAATGCAGAGCAGAGGAAAATAGACAAAGCAACGGATGTGCTATCCTTTCCTATGATTGAATGGGAAAAGCCATGCGGCTGGGATACGATAAAAATAGAAAATGAGATAAGCCCGGAATCGGGAAGAGTTGAACTGGGAGATATCCTGATTTCCCTTGAGAAAGCAAAGGAGCAATCCGAAGAGTACGGGCACAGCACACAAAGAGAAATTGCATATCTTGCACTGCATGGGTTTCTTCATCTGATGGGCTATGACCACATGGAAGAAACAGACAGGAAAATAATGCGTGAACAAGAAGAAAAGATAATGGGTTTACTGGGTATTGGGAGGTAAGTAAATGTACGAAATAATAGAGAAAGCTAAGCAGGCAAAAGAAATGGCATATGCGCCGTACTCTCACTTTAAGGTAGGTGCATGTATAGAGGGCGACAACGGAAAGCTTTATTCAGGGTGCAATATAGAAAGCGTTTCATTCACGCCGACAATCTGCGCCGAGAGGAACGCTATTGGACAGGCTGTGATGGACGGGTGCAAATCATTCCGAAAAGTGGCTGTGGCGTGCAGTGGGGAAGGATATGCATGGCCATGCGGAGTGTGCAGGCAGATGCTATCTGAGTTTGGGCTGGACATGATGGTGATAGTGGTGGACAAAGACGGAAATACAAAGAGCAGGACGCTTAGAGATTTGCTTCCGGAAGCTTTTACAACATATGAAGAAGGATAATTAATGGGCAGTTACAAATCAGGATTTATAGCAATAATTGGCCGTTCCAATGTAGGCAAGTCAACATTGATGAACGAAATTATAGGAAACAAGGTAGCCATAGTATCAGACAGGCCTCAGACTACGAGGAACCAGATAAAGGGCATATTCACAACCTCTGATTATCAGATGGTCTTTATGGATACGCCGGGGCTTCACCTTCCTAAAACGAAACTGGGTAAGTTCATGCTGCAGGCAGTCACTGACTCTTTAGAGGAGGTTGACGCCGTAATAGTGGTGATAGATGCAAGCGAATATATAGGCGCCGGAGATATGGCAGCCATTGAGAAGCTGGAATATATTAATACTCCTGCTGTGCTTGTATTAAACAAAATTGACCTTATCGAAAAAAATGCGCTGCTTTCAATCATTGACCGCTTCAAGGATAATAAACATATAAATAATATTATTCCTATTTCAGCGCTTACGGGCGATGGGATTGAGGAGCTCGTAGATGTGCTGGCAGGCTATCTTAAGGAAGGGCCAAAGTTTTTCGACGATGACATGATAACTGACAGGCCGGAGATGTTCATTGTGCGAGAAATAATCCGCGAGAAGGCGCTGCAGAATATAAAGGAAGAAATTCCTCACGGAGTAGGAATAGAGATACTAAGGATTCAGCAGACAGGCCCAAATATGATTGAAATACACGCAAATATTGTGTGTGAAAAGCAATCTCACAAGCCGATAATAATTGGCAAGCAGGGGAGCATGATTAAAAAGCTTGGAACAGAGGCAAGGCAGGACATCGAAAAGCTTTTCGCGAACAGAGTGAACCTTCAGCTGTGGGTAAGGGTTAAGCCGCATTGGAGAGACAATATAGCTCTTATGAAAGACTATGGGTATGATGAGTGATGAAAAAGTAAGCGGAATTGTAGTAAGGTTCGCAGACTATAAGGATTACCACAAAATGCTTACGATATTTACTCCAAAGTACGGCATGCTGTCCGTTCTGTCGCCTGCAAGCAAGAGGCCGAAGTCGCCGCTTAGGGCCGGCAGCGAGACGTTTGTATTTGGCAACTTCATCATTAAGTCAAAAGGTGAATATAAAACGCTTACAGAGGTCGAAATTATTGATTCATTTTATGACCTGAGGATGGATATTGAGGCACTGTCCTGCGCATACTACATGAGGGATTTCTGTGAGTTTGCATCACAGGAGGATCAGGACAGTCCTGAAATATTCTCGTTATTTATAAGATGCCTCACAATACTTTGCCATAATGGCGTCGATCCCATCGTTGTGCGGTATGCATTTGAAATAAAGATGATGGGGGTTCTTGGCCTTGCGGCAGCCCTAAATAAATGCATAGAATGCGGAAAAGACAGTGAGAAAACTCACTTCAATATTGAAGAGGGCGGAGCAGTTTGCCAAAGCTGCAGCCATAACAAAGCAGCGACAATAAAAGTTTCACCTCAGGCCGTAAATACGCTCAAAATTATTAGTGAGCTTCCGCTTGATAAGCTGGGGGTAGTAAAACTGAAAGCTAACATAAAAACAGAGATAGATGATTTCTGGTCAAAATATTTAAGGTGGCATCTTGATAAAAATTTCAGGACTGCTGACTTTATGGATAGAAGCAAAAGCTTCTAGGTAAAAAAAGAGAAGAAGGAATAGAGGTAAGTTATGTATTCGATGACAGGATTCGGACGTGCTGCTATGGAGATAGACGGGCGCAAAGTTACAATAGAATTAAAGTCGGTAAACCACAGATATTTAGATATCAACATGAGGCTGCACAGGACTGTATCATTTGCAGAGGATAGCTTGCGCACACAGCTCAAAGACAACTTCGACAGAGGGCACATAGATGTATACCTGTTTTACGAAAACCTGCGGGAAGACGTAAGGGAAGTATCCGTAGATGTGAACTTGGCGAAATCGTATTTTGAAGCAGTAGAAAAAATAAGAAGCACAATAAAGAATAAATCAAGAATTTCAGCACTAGAAATAGCAAAAATGCCGGACGTTTTAAGCGTGCAGACAAAAGATGACGATGAAGAGGCGATTATTGACCTTATCGGTCAGACTGCCGCGGCAGCTATAGAGCAACTGCTTTTGATGCGAAAACAAGAAGGTGAAAAGCAGAAAGAGGATTTCTTCGAAAAAGCAGGGCAGCTTGGGATATCTTTAGAGCAAATTCAAAAATTAGCGCATACAGTAGTCGATGAATACAGGACAAAGCTCAACCAGAGGATAAATGAGCTTTTAAGTGATACATCAGTAGAAATTGACCAGAACAGGCTGAGCACGGAGGTCGCTCTGTTTGCTGATAAAAGCTCTATTGATGAGGAGATTACAAGGCTTATAAGCCACCTTCAGCTGCTAAAAGAAATACTTAATAAAGATGAGCCTGTAGGAAGGCAGCTGGATTTCGTTGTTCAGGAAATAAACAGGGAAGTAAACACAATATGCTCAAAATCGAGCAATACGGAAATCACAAGGAATGCGCTTGAGATGAAAAATACCGTAGAAAAGATAAGAGAACAAGTTCAGAACGTAGAGTAGAAAATAGGTTATCATCAAATTTTCAAGGAGAAAGAAATGGCAAAGGATAATGTATTAATAGTAGTCGCAGGCCCATCAGGAGTAGGAAAGGGCACGGTGTGCTCAAAAGTATTTAAGCATATGCAGGATATAGAATTTTCGGTATCAGCTACTACTAGGCAGGCAAGGAAAGGCGAAAAGGAAGGCGTCAACTACTTTTTTGTCTCAAGAGAAAAATTTGATGAAATGGCGGCTAATGATGAATTTTTAGAGTATGCGGACGTATTCGGCAACCGATACGGAACACCAAGGAAATATGTGGAGGAAAAGCTGAACTCGAAAAGAGATGTACTGCTGGAGATTGACATACAGGGAGCTATGATGGTAATGGAGAGGTGCCCTGAAGCGCTGTTTATCTTTATACTGCCGCCGTCTTTTGACGAACTGAAAAAAAGACTGGTAAAGCGGGGTTCAGAAAGCGAAGAACAGCTGGCTATGAGGCTGAGCAAGGCAAAAGAAGAGATGAGCTATGCACCTAAGTTTGATTATATAGTTGTGAATGATGATCTAGACAGCGCTGCGATAGAAGTGATTAGCATAATAGTTGCGGAAAAGTGCAGCGTTAAAAGAAACACTCATTTTATTGACGGGCTAATAAAGTCATAATTTCCCGCTAAGAGCACCTACTTTTAATTACATATGATATTTGCTATAATGTAGGTGCAGATTAAATAACAGGAGACAACATGAAGAACAGAAAACACAATCCTGATGTTTACATGGTGGACGTTTTTTACGAAAAGAATAAAAAAAGAACAGTACCTGAAAAAGAAGAAAGCAGAAATGTTAAGGTGTTCAGGTTTGCTCTGAAGCTGGTTATAGTGATTGCTGCTATATTGCTCGTGGCAGCTTTGCTGCCCGGCAGGATAATAAAACCGTCGCAGGATTCACAGGGAAGCACTGTGCTCATAAACGCTGCCCCGGATGCTGAGCCGGTTGAAGAGGACGGAAGCATTCCTGATGAAGCAATATGGAAAGAGAACATAAGCCCTGTGGCCATAGAAGAAAAGATATATCTTGCATGGGATGATCCGAGCAACAAAAACTGGACACTTACTGAAATGCCCCCTAATATAAACGTGCTGGCACCTGTATGGTTTAAGCTGGTGTTCACAGCAGACGGGAAATCATTGGATCTTACCGCGTCGGACATATCAAATTCTGCATTTGACTACGTAAAGACATGCCATGACAATGGTGTAGAGGTTTGGGCTACAGTACAGTGCATCGACTATGATTTATCCGAGCTTATAGTTGAGAATTCTGATGAGTCGCAAAAACTGATAAATCAGATTCTTCTCTGGATTACATCCTATGACCTTGACGGCATAAATCTGGACTTTGAGAACATGAACCCTGACAATAAGCAGAAATTCAATAATTTCTGTGCTAAATTAAAGGCAGCCATGCCTGTTGACAAGCCGCTTTCTGCCTGCGTAACTGTAGAACTCATATCAGAAAGCGCAGCAGATAATCCTTGGCAGGCATACGACAGAGGCGGGCTGGCTCAGGTAATTGATTATATTACTGTAATGACATATGATGAGCATAAAGATTCAACTAAGAGGCCCGTAGCAAGCATTGACTGGGTGGATTTGCACATAAGAAGGCTGCTTGAGGAAATACCTTCTGAAAAGCTTATAATGGGAATACCTTTCCACGGTGTTGACTACAGAGCCGAAGTTATTGATTCGCAGACTATGACTGTCAGCCCTATATGGAACGACAGCGGGCACACGACCACAGTATTTATGCTTAATCTTCTTCTTGAAACAGGACGATATGACTACCGGGGAACAGAGATAGTTCTTGATTACTGGATAAACAAAGGCGGATGGGATGCTGAGCTAGGAATCTCTGATTATTCATTTGTTGATACTGAAGGTATCCAGCATACTATCTGGATTGACGATGAAAACTCTATTTATCAGAAGGCAAGGCTCGCATATGACTACAACCTTGCAGGCATAGCAATATGGAAGAAAAATCTAGGCACAGAAGCTATGTTCGAAGCAGTTGCAAGGGCAGGCGAGGGGTAAACATCAAACAATTGTGTCAAGCCTGTAAACAGAATATAAAAATCTTGCACAAGAATAGACATATTGCAAAAATAGTGATATTATATACTTGATTAAGTATGTATATATGTAAATAAATGTATGTAAAAGGTATGGTATAGGGGAAACAGAATGATATATTTCATGGGAGCTTTTGTTTTTATATTTGGGCTTTTTATTGGATCTTTTTTGAATGTATGTATTTACAGAATTCCGAAAAAGAAATCCATCGTCAGCCCGCCTTCGACATGCCCGGAATGCGGCACAAGAATAAAATGGTATGACTTGTTTCCCGTTCTAAGTTTCCTTATATTAAAAGGAAAATGCCGTAGCTGCAAGGTTAAGATTTCGCCTAGGTATATGATGGTTGAACTTTTAACCGGTTTGTTGTTTTTGGCGTGCTTTGCGTTGTTTGGACTTAGCGGGCAATTCCTTGCTTACATAGTGTTTACGGGAATTTTGATAACTATAACTTTTACTGATATTGATGAAATGATTATTCCTGACTCGATTATGATTTTCGGAGTGATAACTGGTATACTGTTTGTTGTTTTAGGCTTTGTTCCTGAAGCAGGGGCTTCAATTAAAGAGAGCTTATTAGCTGGCCTTTTCGGCATGCTGGCAGGCGCCGGGCCGCTTATTATTATAAATTTGCTTACTTTGCTTTTTATCAAGAAAGCAGGCGTAGGCGGCGGAGATATGAAACTTATGGGAGTTGCCGGAATATATCTGGGAGCTACAAAAGTGCTTTTTGCTCTTGTGCTCGGTGTTGTAATAGCAGGTATTTTTTCAGTGATTTCCTTGAAAAACAAAAAGAAGAACGACGACGAAGCAAAAAGCGGAACGCTTAAACTGCACGAGATTCCCTTTGGTCCATATCTTGCTGTGGCATGCTTTGTAAGCATGCTTTACGGTAAGCAGATAGTCGACTGGTATTTAAGCTTTTATTAGGAGTTGATTTAAAATGCGTAATAATATGAAAGAAAACTTTTTCAATGAAAAAGGATTGACATTAATGGAGGTGCTTATTGCTATTGTGCTGCTTAGCCTTATTGCAATGACATTTCTTAATGTTTTTATGAGTGCTTTTGATAATTCTATAAAAGCACAGGAAATAACTAATTATACTTATTCTGCACAGGGCGTCATGGAAGAACTCAGGACTATGGACTTCCTTAGCTTGGTTTCAGCTTCCATGAATCAGGACGGAAACATGCCGTTTGATATAAATGGCGATGGTACAGACGACTGCTATATGCATTTCAAGGTTTCGCCATACGGAATTATGAACGAAAAAGGCAACGGCAAGCAGGGTTCTTTTGTATATATGGTTTATGTCGGTGATAAAATTCTAGCGGTAGATAATGACGGAAATATCATCTACACAAGTGCAACAGTTAATCCAACCATTGTACTTTATATGCAGCCGGGCGGAACGCAGTGCTATCTTACAATCAACGGAAAAACAATATACTTTGACAGGCCGGGCCCGGACAGAGACGTATATATGTTTGCTAACCTCAATTACAAGGATTATGGATACACCAATACAGTAGATGTATTGGGATCAGTGGGACACGCCTATATCAAAGCATACGGAAATGAAGCAATAGTTGATGACTTAAGCGTAAAAGGGCCGCAGGGGCATATTGAAAATTTGTTTGGCCTTCAGAATAATTTCTCACTTCTTACTAAGATTACTGTTGAATTGTTCCACGAGGAAGACGATACAACACCGTTTTATGACCTGTTTGATATTTTTGAAGTGACCATAGGCGATTTGGACTCCCTTGAATAGAAGACTATAAACATTATAGGTATTTGTATGAAAAGGAATAAAGGCTTTACATTAATTGAGCTGATAATTACATTGGCAATTATCGCTATTATATTTACTCTTCTTGGTCCATTATTTTTTACGGGCGTTAATTTCTTTGCCGATAGCAACGGCAGGGTAATGGATCAGGTTAATCTGCGCAAAATTATGACAGACATGAGCAGGGAAATAAGAGACGCCGGCGGAGTGAAATTAAATGAAGAAGGATTTGAAGTCGGCGATTGGACATACATGTATTCTGAAGAGACAAGAGAGCTGACAAAAAGCTTTGAAGATGAGGATACCGGAACTGTAACAACTGTTGTACTCGCGCAAAGAGTCGCTTTATTTGAAATAGTAGTAACTGGCGAAGATGATAACCTTGTGGAACTAAGAGTCAAGGCTGAAGGTGCAGGCTCAACGATTATAACTAAAGTAAGCCTAAGGGGAAGCAAAGCGTTACTCCCCCCCCCAATTGGGTAAACGCTTCGGAGGATATTAAGATGAAAGACATCCTAAAAAAAATGATAGTGTTTTTTAAAAATGAAAAAGGGTCGGCGCTGCTAACGGTGCTGATTTTGTTGTTTATTTTTGCGGTTATAGGCTCCTCAGTGCTGCTAACAACAATAAATAATATGTCAGTTTCCATGAGAATATCGGAGTATGAGGATACATACTATATTGCAGAGGCCAATGCTCAGTATGCGCTTACATTTATAAAGGAAGAAGTCGGCGAATACTATATGGAAATGAAAGGACACAAGCAAGTAAGTGAAGAGGAATACATAGAAGCACTTGAGAACTTCTATCCAAGCCTTATTGAAAGAATATCAACCAGTGATAATTTTATAAATACAAGCAGATTCAATCCTATTGATTTCAGTGATTTGGGTATAACTACATCTGTAACAATTGAAATGGATCCAAATGCAGAGCTTCCTACAGGATACTATGGTACCTCAGGGAATCCTGTTGCTTTCTACATTGAAAGCATAGCAGAATCCGACAGCAGCAGGAGAGTTGTCAATGCTGTTCTTTATATTGATGACCCGGGAATTGAGTGGCACTATACATCTGTACCGCCTATGACTGACAGGCGAATTCTAGCGGGAGATGATATTCTTTCTGCCTCTCAAAACACATATCTTGAAAATGCAATTATCTGCAGAGGAAATGTAACTACCGGAAACTCGCTTACTGATGAATTTCTTGACAATCACCAAAGCCTATCAGATACATTTACATATGATTCAAATAACTCAATACCGTATTTTCTTAAATGGGAGCTTCAATTTGAGAAATTCCCTACAAATATTGTATATGATGATTTTACTTCATTGTTTGAAGCATCAACAATAAATTCAACCACATATAATGCCATTGAAGACTGGTATTATGAGACTGTAAGCTATAACATTCTTGGATACGAGCCGGGATATGGGCCGGGAGAGTACAGCAGCCAATACATAATTGATAGTTCTGCTAGAAAAAATGATGTCCCTAAGTATCTCGATTACTATTATGACCAGTCTGTTATAGTTGACTCCAGGCCGTCAACAAAATATGTGGGCACAGAAGATGATCAGGTCAGAATATATGCAATAGGAAGCCTAGAATTATCCGGAACAAAAAATATAGAGCATTGTTATATTTTTGCAGAAGGCGATATTAAAATTAATATAAATGGACATATAGAAGATAGTATCATTATTTCTAATGGAGGTTCTGTTACAATAACCTGTGACTACATTACTAACACAAAAAATAAACATAAGATCATTAAGGCAAACAATGATGTAAAAATAACACTTGACGAAGACTCGGATTTGCATTATGCCGTAATTAGGTCAGTTACTGGCGGCATTGACATAAAACATTCAAGCTTTGACGTTACAAAAAACAAAGTTGAAATGAAAAACTGCTATCTTTATACTGACCCTTCATATGTTGGCGCGATGATAGTACTGAATAATATCTATGTCAATAACTCCTTTGTTAACGCGGGAAAGGATCTTGTACTTAGAAACTGTTCCGGTTTAAGCTCTGGTTTTTATGCATATGGGCTTACTGACGCAGATTTGGCGCTCAATAGTAATCAAGGTTATAAATATCTATATACAGGTACAACCAGTACCGAAAGACAGCTGGACTATTTAAACTATATGCAGATTTCTATTGACAGGGATTACGCCAAGTACTTCCGCGGCATAATATTTATTACTGAGCTTATTCAGGCAAATGGTACAAATAATTTAACTGAAAATACATTTACAAAGTGTGACTTTACGACGCGGGAAGACATATTCATGGCTAGCCCAAGGTATACTATTTCAACCGGAAACCAAATGATTGACTTCAGTGACTGCAGATTAATAGCTGACAGGGAAGTGATGATAGAACATGTTACAATGAATCATTGTTATGTCTTTGCCGGCATTAGAGGATATGAAAATGAAAATAGCTATTATTATATCGATGGTGCCATTCGTTATGGAGTGGCAAGGGGAATATACCTGCGTATGGATTATAGTAAAACCCAGCTGAACAACTCGGTGTTTTATTCAAGAGGGAAAATTATATACAGTCAGCATACTCCGGAATCAGATGGTTTCTTGATTACGGAGCAGGGCAAAAAACGTATAGGTATAGATTCAACATATCCAAATGAACCAGGACCATGCTTATTCTATTCAAAAGATAATTTTGAATATAATGGGCTAGTAACGTCAGTGAGCGTAGACTCTAGCCTAATGAAATACAACAATAGTCTCTGCAATGATATGATAATAATGACTGAAGCGAGTGTGGCGCCGCATGAATTCTACCCCAGTGCTGAGGACGTACTCTTTATTGGCGGAGATATGCAAATTGTTACTGATCCAGACGTTCCTTATACAAGCAATCGCCTTATAACTTTGTACGGCGATGCCGGCACTTCGCTTTCAGATCTTGAAGTGCAGTCAAGAACCCTATTTGAAAATTACTTTGAGCAAAAGCTGAATAAAGATGAAATATTGCTTTTTACACCCGGATTCACGGATGTATTTAGATATGAGGACATATATGAGAAAACACAATCGGAAAATGGAGGTTGATTGAATGGGAGTAAAACAGCAGAAAATAGTAGCTGTTGATGTTGGCCAGCACTCGCTTAATATGGTATTAGGCTCCGGACAGGGATTGATAACAAAGGCCGCGACCGTTAAACTGCCGGATGGAGTTATAACAAGTACAAGGCTAAGCTCACCGGATATGCTGGTTACCGCATTAAGAGAAGCAAAAAGCATGGCAAAGATAAGCGACCGGAACTGTGTGTTGGTGGTTGGCGGCAGGGAAGTAATTATAAGGTATTTTAATCTTCCGAAAATGAGCCCTGTACATTTATATGAAAACTGTATAAGTGAGTTGTCACCGTATCTTCCTTTCAGTGCGGATAATTATACGATTGATTACTCCATAAAGGATGTTATTCAGCAGGATAAAAGCACTGAGTATCGTGTGATGGTAGTTGCTATTCATAATGATGTAATTATACCTTATGTTGAGGCGTTTAATCAGGCAGGCTTCAGGCTTAGCCGTGTTGACATAAAGGATAACAGTATTGAAAAGCTTATTAAGGTACTGGCGCAGAGTAGCACAAGACCAAAGAATAATTACTGCGTTATTGATATTGGGGCTTCAATGACAACAACATCGGCTTATGCTGATGGGAAGTTTTATATAAACAATACTAATAATATTGGCGGCAACTACCTGCGAGATGCAATTGCTGATTTATATGGCCTTGATGTGATAAGGGCAGAAGAGAAAAAAATAGAAATAAGTAAAATAAACTATACAAGCCAGAACAAAGAGGTTATGAACGTACTCAACGCCTTCTTTGAGAAAATAGTCACCGACGCGGCAAGAGTTATAGAATTTTTTAAAGCAAACAATGAGCAGAAAAGCATTGAAGAGATTTATCTTTGCGGAGGTGCATCTGCTGTGAAGGGTATGTCGGCATTTGTTGAGTCAAGCAGCGATATCCCGACAACGGAATTAAAAGACCTTGTTAAAAATCTTTTCTCAGGTAAAATAGTAGGCGAACTTAATCTTGAGCGGTATATAGGCGCAGTAGGCGCAACATTCATGGAGGTCGATTGATAATGAAAAGAGATATTAATTTACTTCCATCGAAGAATTTTGGGCCAAAGAAAACAGGAAGCGCTGTAGTAGCGCTTGCAGTGATTCTCGTTTATGTTCTTGTGTTCGGAATAGGCATTTTAATTCCTAAAAACATTAAAGAAGCAAAAACCATATTAATCAAGGGCTTGGATAATCAAATAACTCAGCTTGAACCGTTGGTGCAGGAGTATGAAACACTGAAAGAACAATTGGATATACTACAGGTTTCTATTAACAGCACTGGTTCACTAGATTACAGCAAGTATAACGCTGAAGACGCATTGGATATAATTGAGAGCACATGCCCTTCGGGGGTAATGATTAAAAGATTGTCAAATAACAACGGAACGCTTAACATGGAAATAGTTGCTGCTAACAATTATCTTATTTCGCAGTTTGCTTTGGAGTTAGAAAGATCAAAATATTTCACTTCAGTTTTTATTTCCGGTTCTTCACCTGCAGGCATAGAAATTGACGAGAACGAACAGACGCAGGTAACTGACGCAGTAAGGGCGACATTAGTTTTGGAGTATGATCTGTCTATTCCTGAAGAAGAGACAGCAGATGCGGAAGGCACGGAAGGAGGCGGAGAATAATGAAGTTCGGAAAGAAAGAATTAATTATTGTCGTAGCTCTGATTTTTGTTGTATCCGCACTGGCTTATTATGGGTATTATCTTACTCCTGCTTTAGCAGATATAGATGGGTTGAATTCGTCAATTGAGCAAAAAAAGCTTAAAATACTTTCTATGCAGACTGCAATTGATGAAATTGATAACATTAAAAACGAAATTACGACATTGGAAGCGGAACTTGCTTTGCAGTCAGAAGATATTCCAAGGGGAATAAGCCTACCGCTTCAATTAGTAGATATAACCAATGTTCTGAATGACAGGTGTCGTAGTCAGCTTATTATATTTGATGAGTCGAATTTAGAATTTGAAAGTTATCAAAAGAACGAAGTTAATTTGAGCTTTGTAACGTCCTATGAAAACCTCAGACTGATTTTAAACGAATTCCAAAATATGCCAATAAAGAATCAGGTGGTTACAATGAGCGTTACGCTATCATTGGACGACACGGTATTTTATTCGGGAATTCTTAATGGCGACTACCTGCTTGTAGGATTAAATGTTGAATTCTATGCATTCTATCCGGACCCTGAAGCAGAACCTTTAGAGAAGCAGCCATTCGAAGACGGGCCTATTGAAGGCAAAAATCCATTCAGAGCCACAAAGAATTAGAATATTATAGAATTGAAAAAGCACCCTACAAGGTGCTTTTTTTTATATTAATTCATAGATTATTTTTGATTCATTATTTTAATAATGTAAGAGTTTTTATATGTCTGTGTATGACCACTTTATTATAAATAAAAGAGTTCTCATATATGTGAGAACTCTGTTATATGGCAGAGAGAGGGGGATTTGAACCCCCGGTGCCTTTCGGCACAACGGTTTTCGAGACCGCCACAATCGGCCGCTCTGTCATCTCTCCATAATATATAAACTACATTTTATCCGGTGCTTTTACTCCAATTAAGTACAATGCAGTGTTTATAACTTGCTTTGTGCACTGAGCTAATATTAGCCTTGCACGGACTTTTTCTTCGCCGTCATCGTCGATGATTCGATGCTCAAAATAATATTTATTGAAAGTCTTTGCCAAATCAATGCTAAAACGCGTGATGAAAGAAGGTTCATACCTTTCAGCCGCGCTTTTTATAATTTCAGGGAAATCACGTAGAAGGGTAATAATTTTACCTGCGTCTTCATTGTCCAATGTTGAGAAGTCTGTTTTGCCATCCAGCGAAATATCGGACTTTGTAAGCACAGATGAGCAGCGTGCGTGAGTATACTGCACATATGGCGCTGCTTCTCCTTCAAAGCTAAGCGCGCTTTCCCAGGAAAAGACCATATCTTTAATTCGGTTATTTTTAAGGGCTGCAAAGATTATAGAGCCTATTCCGACGATCGATGCAACCTCTTGTTTGTTTTCCAATTCAGAGTTTTTCTCTTCAATTATATTCAAAGATTTTTCAATAGCTTTGTTGATTAAATCTTTTAGCTCAACTGCTGTTCCCTTACGGGTGGACATTGAGCCGTCTTCCATCCTTACCCAGCCATAGTTAACATGGACTAAGTCTTTCGAATAATCTTTTCCCATCAGCTCAAGAACCTTGAAGAATTGCTTGAAATGAAGGTTTTGCTCATATGCAGTTACATATAAACATTTATGAAAATCGTATGTATCTTTTCTGTATTGTGCTGCTGCCATATCGCGAGTGGCATATAAAGACGCACCGTCTTTTTTAAGAATCATGCATGGGGGCATATCGTATTTGTCTAGCATAACAACCTTTGCGCCCTGATCCTCTACAAGTAATCCCTTTTCTTCTAATTCATCAATAATCGGCTGCATTTTATCTTGGTAGAATGCCTCGCCATTATAGCTGTCGAACTTGACATCAAGCATTGCATATATTTTGCTGACTTCTTCTATTGTAAGAGCGCGGAAATATTCGAAGAGCTCTAAAGCTTCAGCATCGCCATCTTCTATTTTTTTGAACCAGGCACGTGCGTCATCGTCCATTGTTTCATCGTTTTCGGCATCAACATGGTACTGAACATAGATACGCGCAAGCTCTGCTATTCCGCCTTCTTCAACCTGCTTTTTTGAAGAATACATCTTATAGCCAACGATAAGCTTGCCGAATTGAGTTCCCCAGTCACCGAGATGATTGATAGAAACGGTATTATAGCCGAGGTGCTTATATATTCTGCTTAATGAGTTGCCGATTGCGGTGGTTGAAAGATGGCCTATATGCATCGGCTTGGCGATATTTACGGAGGAGTAGTCAAGGCAGATAGTCTTATCTTTGCCTTCTGCGCTTTTGGAGTAATTCTCGCCTTCACTTAGTATCTTGCTTAATACATCCGCACTGGCGTTTTGTTTATTTAAATAGAAATTCAGGTATCCGTTTACGCTTTGCACTTTCTCAATGGCGTTGTCTGTCTCGAACTGCTCTGAAAGCATATCGGAAATCATGGTTGGTGCTTTTCTTAATATTTTTGATAGCTTAAAGCAGGGCAGGGCAAAGTCGCCCATTTCAGCCTTAGCCGGTATTTCCAGCATATCTTCAATCTGGCTTGTTTCCAGTTCAATTGATTTACTTAGTTTATCTGCAATTAATTTTTTATAATCCATATTGTTCCTTAATTAAGTCTTCGTAAAAATACTCTATGTAGTATAACTGATTTTATGTGGTAAGACAAGAGGGTTTAGTAAGTTTATGTTGCTTAAGGCATTAGAAAATTAATTCACTCTATAAATAAAATGAATTTTTTTCGGAATTAATATTTAATAAATATTATAAGGAGAAATTAAATTAATCCAATTAATATAATTAGATAAATATGGTATAATATACATATAAAAAATGGTGTGATGAGAAATCCAGATAAATTTGTTTTAGAAGAGTTTTAAATATGAAAAAAATTAGAATACTGATATTAATATTGTGCCTTTTACTTCTTGCTTCATGTGATATAGGGAAGGTAAATAGGTTTAGTGTAGGAAATAACGTGAATGTTGAAAAAAGCACTAAAGATATTCAAAATAGCAACAATAACATCGTGATGACAATTCTCGAAAACACACTAACAACAAATGGTGCAAATTTGAGTATTCGCAACGAAGGTAATCAAGATATATCATTTGGGAGCCAGTACTTTATCCAAGTGTTGATAGATGATAGTTGGTATGACATAATAATTCCACAAGTCGATTGGACGATGGAGTTGATAACGCTAGAACCGGGGCAGGAGCAAACTTTTGAACTCAATTGGTCTTCTGTATATGGAAATCTTTCTACAGGGACTTATAGAATTGTTAAAGAGTATCGAGCAGAATCTGTAAGTTCATATGTTTTCTGTGAATTTGAAATTAATTAAAGTATTCTGGAAGAAAAATAATAAGTAGTATTTAATATATTTGAATTAAAATGGCCTTAATCAGGTCATTTTTTTATGAATTGTATTTTAGCGATTAATTTAAAAATAGATTGAATACTTGTTAACTCTGCGTAAATTACATTGACATTTTTAAAGCAAAGTAGTATTATTGTATTTGCGTGAAAGCGCAAATAAGAAAATGCGGTAAAGTATATGGAAAAAATATTTAAAGCAATAGGGGATTTCTCCCGCGTAAGAATAATAAGCCTTCTTACAGATGACAGCCTGTGCGTAACAGAATTAAGCAACATTCTGCAGATGTCGGTTTCAGCCGTATCACGGCATTTAACTAGGCTTAACCTGCTTGGAATTATTGACGACAGGCACGACGCGCAATGGGTATATTATACGGTTTCAGATGAATTTAAAAAAGAAAACGGGTTGCTGCTTGAATATATAAACAATTCATCAAAGAAAGACAAAACAATGGTTGAGGACGCTGTTCGCAAGGACAGATATAAAGGCAGTGAATACTGCTGCAGAGATTTATCATCCTGCAAAACAGAAGTTGAGAAAGTGATGAACGGCGAAAATGAATAAAAAGAAAGTAGCATTTATATGCGTGCATAATTCGTGCAGGTCGCAGATGGCAGAAGGCTTCGCAAGGCACATTGCAGATGACGTGATAGACGCATACTCAGCAGGCAGCGAAAGATATGCGGAGGTTAAGCCTTTTGCTGTAGAAGTGATGAAAGAGAATGGAATTGACGTAAGTGGTCAATATCCTAAATTAATCAGTGAAATTCCGCAGGATTTGGATTATGTCGTAACAATGGGCTGCGGAGTGCAGTGCCCCATTATAAAAGGTGCGCACAAGGAAGACTGGGGACTGGATGACCCATCGGGCAAAGGCATTGAAGAATTCAGAAAAACGAGAGATTTAATTGAAATTAAGGTAAAGGAGCTGGCAGAGAGAATAAAGAATTCTGCCGAGTAGTAGTATGTTTAATTGGCTAGATAATTTGGTAACACTGCTTGTTGAAGGGGTATTTAAAATATCGGTGGACTCTAGGCTGGGAAGCAGCATCCACTTTTTTATATACGACAGCGTAAAAATTGTAATACTTTTAAGTATTATGATATTTGCGATATCATTTATCAGGTCGTACTTTCCGCCGGAAAAAACAAAAAAAATACTGACGAAGTTTAAAGGAATACAAGGCAATATAGTAGCTTCACTGCTGGGTGTTGTAACACCATTTTGCTCATGCTCATCTGTTCCGATATTCATTGGGTTCGTAGAGGGCGGCGTGCCGCTGGGTTTGACATTTTCATTTCTTATAACTTCCCCCATTGTTAATGAGGCTGCAATAGCGCTGCTTCTCGGTATGTTCGGCTGGAAGGTGACTCTTATCTACGTATTAAGCGGAATTTTTGTAGGTGTAATAGGCGGCATTATAATAGGAGCGCTCAAATTAGAAAAGTACGTAGAAAGCTATGTTTACGAGACGCATCTTGCCGATGTTGAGCAGGCAAAGATGACATTTAAGCAGAGATTAAGCTATGCATTGGGTGAAGTGAAAGCCATTGTAAAAAGGGTGTGGATATTCCTTCTTATCGGCATAGGCCTTGGCGCTGTGATACATGGATATGTGCCGGAAGATTTCTTAATAAAGTTTGCCCACGAAAATAACCCGTTTGCGGTAATAATCGGCGTAATTGCAGGTATACCACTCTACTCAAATGCAGTAGGCACTATCCCGATTGCTCAGGCACTTATAGCAAAGGGGATCAATCTTGGCACGGCACTTGCATTCATGATGGCAGTTACAGCTATGAGCCTGCCGGAGATGATACTGCTGAAAAAAGTAATTAAGCCGAGACTTATTGCGGCATTCGTTGCAATAACAGGAGCTGGAATTATCTTCGTAGGTTATTTGTTTAATTGGATTGAACATCTGATAATATAAAATTTAAAATAAGTGAGGTATTTCAAATGGAAGTAAAAGTATTAGGCGGCGGATGCGCAAACTGCATCAAGCTGGCGGACAACACAAAGAAGGCATTGGAAGAAATGAATATTGAAGCTGACATAATAAAAGTAACAGAAATGTCAGATATATTAAAGCACGGCGTTATGTCCACTCCGGCACTAGTAATTGACGGTAAGATTGTTGCGTCAGGAAGAGTATTAACAAAAAGAGAAGTAGTTAGTTATATAGAATCTCTATAGTTATTTTTGAGTCAGATGCCCTTCGTGCGAAAGCCCAGGGAAACCAAGCTGGCGGAGGGCCTCATACAATACAATGTTGGCACTGTTTGCGAGGTTTAGCGACCTTGTGACAGGTTTCATTGGTATGCGCAGGGCTTTATCATAATTGTCCTTCAGTAGGCTCTCGGGCAGTCCTTTAGTCTCTGCGCCGAACAGGAAATAATCGTTGTCCTTAAATTGCACATCGGAATAGAGCAATTTTGCTTTGGTGGTAAGATAATAGAAATTACCGCTCTTATTTTTTTGAAGGAAATCATCAAGATTATCATAAACCATTACATCAACTAAAGACCAGTAGTCAAGGCCGGCTCTTTTTAGATGTTTATCATCAATTGAAAACCCAAGCGGCTTAACGAGATGAAGCACTGCTCCGGTTATCGCGCAGGTTCTTGCAATGTTGCCAGTGTTTGATGGAATTTCAGGATTTACTAGTACTATATTAAGCGCCATTTTATCTCCAATAGATTTACTTTTTGTTTGAATATTATATCATGCTGCAGTCAATCACACAATAAGAAGGAAAACACTATATTGTCAAATTAACTGTTGCGAACAGCTATCTAATAATATATACTTGTACTAGATTTTAACACTTTATAGATTTGACTGTAAATCTAAATTCATTTAAGGAAACAAGCATGATTAAATCCATACAGAATTTTTTTAAGGGAATGATTATAGGAATTGCCAACATAATTCCCGGTGTATCCGGCGGCACATTAGCACTGATTTTGAATATTTATGAGCCCTTAATTGAGGGTATTCACAATATATCGTGGCAGACGGTTATAAAATTCTTTAAGCTATTCACATTCAAGAAACAGGCATTTACCGATTTTAAAGAAGAGCTTAAAAGCATAAGGTTCGGGCTGCTCATACTTGTACTTGCTGGTGCTGGGCTTTCTATATTGCTGTTCTCAAGGCTCATGACATATCTTATCCAGAATCATCAGGCGCCTACATTCGGCTTCTTCTTTGGGCTTATTATTATTTCAATAATAATTCCGCTTAGGATGATAAAGAAGATTAATTTTAAGGTTATTCTGGCTTTAGTAATCGCAATAGCGTTGATAATGGGGCTCTCTATGCTGGAAACCGACGAAGGAAAAATACAAAAAGAAGAGCAGAAAATTCTGATGGATGAAGAGGGTATTGAGGATACGGCGGATAATTCAGCTCTTGACTATGCGTATCTGGTGCTATGCGGTGCGGTTGCAATGTCCACAATGATTATTCCTGGCGTCAGCGGATCATTTGTGCTGCTTATGATGGGGCGCTACTTTGATGTGCTAGAAGCTGTCAGCTCATTAAATTTTGCGATTTTAGGAGCGTTCGCTATTGGCGCAATATTAGGCTTGCTGCTTTTTTCAAGGTTTTTAAATTATCTGCTAAAAAGCCATCACGATATAACGATGGGCTTTTTAACAGGGCTTGTAATAGGCTCACTTTGGGCAATATGGCCGTTCAAAGAACTTCACACATTGTCAAGCGGAGAAGTGATCACGTTATCCAATGTTATTCCTGAGGCAATAGGGAAGGGTGAACTGATAACAATCGGTACAACTTTGGCAGGGATGGTAATAGTGGTAATAATGATATTGCTTGAGAGACGAAATAAAAAAACTCAGGAAAATTAATTTAAAATACTAAAAGAGCCGGTATGAAAACCAGCTCTTTTTTTATGCTTAATCTCGTTGAGTCAGCTCAATTAATACCTTGGTCTCCTTTGGGTGGACAAACGCTATTTTTGCGCCGCCTGCGCCGTAGCGCGGAGTTTCGTCAATCAGCCGGATGCCCTTGTCTTTTAGCTCTGCGAGAGCCTTTTCAATATTATCAACCCTAACTGCAATATGATGCATGCCTTCGCCTTTTTTTTCGATAAACTTGCTTACAGCGCTGTCCTCTGAGGTTGGCTCTAGTAGCTCCAGTTCGCTTTCTCCGCAGGGCAGAAAGGCGACCTTTACCTTTTGGTCGTCAACGGTTTCTATGCCTGTGCATTCTAATCCAAGAAGTTTGTATATTTCAAGAGATTCTTCAATGTTTTTTACCGCAATACCGATGTGGTCAATCTGCTTAATATCCATATTACTTTCTCCCTAATTTTTTTTGTAATTTCAATGACTAAATATCTGTGACATTGCTGTCTATTATATCAGTTATATTTGTTTTGCCTGATAAAATGCCATCCAGCAGAGTATCTATATCTGTGAGGCTGTTTATTCTGTTTTCTATTATTTTATTCGCCTTACTTTGTGCAAGCTCAATTAATTGTGTTTTGATTTTGCTATGTTCATTCTTATTTTTTTTGGCTTTGGATTCTTCTATAAGATATTCAATTAATGAATCAAAGCCGTTCCCATTGATGCAGTCTGTCCTGAAAATATGGATGCAGTCAGTATCTTCATTCACTGACTTAAGCATATCAATAAGCTCAACTTCCAGTCTTAAAGAGTCCGGCTTATCTGCTTTATTTACTATGAAAACATTGCCGATCTCCATAATACCCGCTTTATTTGCCTGTATGTCATCACCGAAGCCAGGAGCGAGAACCAGCATAGCAATATCCGAAATATCCTTTACTTTGATTTCCGATTGACCGGCTCCGACTGTCTCAATAAATATAAATTCATATTTACAGGCTTCCAATATTTTCGTAACAAAATAGGCTGAAACTGCTATCCCGCCTGTTGCGCACTGATTGCCGATACTTCTTATGTATACGTCGCTTAAATCATCCATGCGTATTCTGTCGCCCAGCAATGCGCCGCCCGTCAGATGACTGTTCGGGTCAATAGCAAGCACGGCGACTTTCTTATTAAGAGATGAAAGGTGCCTTGCCAACTGAAATATTACGGAGCTTTTTCCTGCTCCCGGAGGGCCGGTTATTCCGATAATAAACGATGGTTTGCAGTGCGGAAAAATATGCTGCATTATTTCGCCGGCATTTATAGGGTCAGTTTCTGCCATGCTTATAACCTTTGCAAGAGAGTATATATTGCCATCCAGCATTTTTGCGATGTGTTCTTTATATCCCGTTTGCATTATTGCTTTACGTTTGCCCTGATAAAATCAACTACTTGGTTTGTGGGCGTGCCGGGAGTGAAGATGCCCCTTATTCCGTTTTCTTCAAGGAAGGCAAAGTCCTTTTCTGGTATAACACCGCCGGCTGTGACTAGGATATTGTCAGCGCCGTTTTCTTTTAGCAGGGATGCAATTTTAGGCAAAAGGTGATTGTGTGCCCCTGAAAGTATGCTAATTGCAACGACGTCCACATCTTCCTGAAGCGCAGCGTTGACGATCTGCTGAGGCGTGCGCCTAAGCCCCGTATATATCACTTCCATGCCTGCATCACGCAGCGAGCGTGCGATTATCTTTGCGCCTCTGTCGTGTCCGTCGAGGCCGGGCTTTGCTATTAAAACACGTATTTTTTTATCACCCATAATATACTCCTTGTATAATGTAGTGCTATTTAAAAGTTTATCGTTTATTGTATCGGAGATTTATTGTTTTAAAATCTTCCTATAGAATTTCAACGGACTTATATTCGCCGAAAACATCCCTTAATACATTGCATATTTCGCCTAGTGTTGCATAATTTTTAACGGCCTCTATCAAAGCCGGCATCAGATTTTCATCTGACTCGGCAGCAGCCTTAATTGCAGCAAGTGAATTTGATACTGCAGCCATATCGCGCCTCTGCATCACCTCTTTCAGGTTAGCTATCTGCTGGCGTTCTGTTTCAAGATCGATAGTAAGCAGCCCTTCAACAGGAGGTTCATCCACATGAAATTTATTAACACCGACAACTATGCGCCTGCCGGATTCGATTTCTTTCTGGTATTTATAGGCGCTGTCTGCAATTTCTTTTTGCACATATCCCATTTCAATAGCCTTTACAGCTCCGCCAAGCTCATCAATCTTGTTAATATAGTCAACCGCCAGTTCTTCAATTTTGTCAGTCAGGCTTTCGACGTAATATGACCCGGCAAGAGGATCAATTGTGTCGCAGACACCGGATTCGTTGGCTACAATTTGCTGTGTGCGCAGAGCTATCTGCACAGATTCCGTTGTAGGCAGTGCAAGAGCCTCGTCCTTGGAATTTGTATGCAGAGACTGCGTTCCGCCAAGGACTGCAGCCAAAGTCTGAATAGTAACACGTGCAATGTTGTTGTCCGGCTGCTGTGCAGTAAGAGTTGAGCCGCCGGTCTGCGTGTGGAAACGAAGCATCATTGAGCGAGGATTTTTCGCATGGAAGCGTTCTTTCATGATCTTTGCCCATAGCCTTCTGGCGGCACGGAATTTGGCTGCCTCTTCAAAAAGGTCATTATGAGAGTTGAAAAAGAATGAAAGCCTGCCTGCGAAATCATCTACATCAAGGCCTGTTTTTATTGCGGCATCAACATAGGCTATTCCATTCGCAAGAGTAAACGCAACCTCCTGTGCAGCGGTAGAGCCAGCCTCCCTGATGTGGTATCCGGATATAGATATTGTATTGAAGTTTGGCATATTCTTTGATGCGAAATCAAATATGTCAGTTATAAGGCGCATAGAATGAGCAGGAGGAAATATGTAGGTTCCTCTGGCAGCATACTCTTTTAAAATGTCGTTCTGAATTGTACCGTTTAGTTTATCCATGCTTACGCCTTGCTTTTCAGCTACTGCAATGTACATTGCAAGCAGGACTGCGGCGGGTGCGTTAATAGTCATGGATGTGCTTATTTTATCAAGAGGCAATCCGTTAAATAAAATCTCCATGTCATGGAGCGAATCTATAGCAACGCCGACCTTGCCGACTTCGCCTTCTGCTATCGGATCGTCGGAATCGTAGCCTATCTGTGTGGGAAGGTCAAACGCTATGGATATGCCGGTCTGTCCCTGAGTGAGAAGAAATTTATATCTTTCATTGGACTCTTTTGCCGTAGCGAATCCGGAATACTGGCGCATTGTCCAGAATCTGCCGCGATACATCGTGGGCTGAACTCCGCGTGTAAACGGATACTCGCCGGGGAAGCCCAGCTTTGATATATAATCATTGCTGTCTGCGTCCATGGGAGTATAGAGCCTGTTTACAGGGATATCAGAGCCATTTAAAAACTCTTCTTTGCGCTCTTTATATTTTGAAAGAGTCTTAGCAACGGAGTTTTCTTCCCACGCAGCCTTTTTTTCACTGATATCTTTATTGTTCATAAAAACTCCTTTTATAGCGGAATATTCCCATGCTTTTTAGAGGGGAGGCTTTCTGATTTATTCCTTAAAAATTCTAATGATTTTGCTAGCTTGATTCTGGTGTCATGGGGCGCAATTACATCGGTGATATACCCAAGCTTTGCAGCCACATATGGATTGCAGAGCTTATCTTTATACTCTTCAACTTTTTCTTTTCTTGTCTGCTCAGGGCTAGAGGAGGACTTGATTTCGCGTGCGTGTATTACATTTGCAGCGCCTTCAGCGCCCATAACAGCTATTTCCGCATTTGGCCAGGCAAATACAAAATCTGCGCCTAAATGCATGCTGTTCATGGCAACATAGGCGCCGCCGAATGCCTTTCGCACAATAATATTAATTTTCGGCACTGTGGCCTCTGCAAAAGCGTATAGCATTTTAGCTCCGTGGCGGATTATTCCGTTGTGCTCCTGCGGAACGCCGGGCAGGTATCCTGGCACATCAGTGAAGGAAATGAGAGGAATATTGAAACTGTCGCAGAACCTGACAAACCGTGCTGCCTTATCAGATGAATTATAATCCAGGCATCCTGCCATATATGCGGGCTGGTTGGCAACTATACCAATAGTTTCACCCATAAGCTTCGCAAAGCCCACGATAATATTCGGCGCATAGTCTTTCTGAACCTCTAGGAAGGAATTCCTATCAAATGTCCTGTCAATTAAGATTTTCATATCATATGGCTTGTTGTTATCGTCCGGAATCAGGATGTCAAGCTCTTTTACCTGATTGATTACAAGACGGTTATAATATGTTGAAGGTGCTTTTTCTTTGTTATTGCTTGGAATATATGATAGAAGCCTTCTTATGGATTTAATGCAATCTTCATCGGATTCGCACTTGAAGTGTGCAACTCCGCTTGTCTGATTATGCACGTTTGCTCCGCCTAATTTTTCTATAGTGACATCTTCGCCCGTAACCGCCTTTATTACGCTTGTGCCTGTGATGCACATATAGCTGGTTTTATTGACCATAAATGTAAAGTCCGTGATAGCAGGAGAATAAACAGCTCCGCCTGCGCATGGGCCCATTATAGCTGAAATTTGCGGGATTACGCCGGAATACCTTGCGTTGCGATAGAATATATCACCGTAGCCTTTAAGCGACCTAACGCCTTCCTGAACCCTTGCTCCGCCGGAGTCATTTAGTGATACAAAAGGAGTGCCGTTTTTATAGGCATGGTCCATTAATGCTGAAACCTTTTCGCCGTTTTTTTCACCCAGAGCACCGCCCATAAAAGTGAAATCCTGCGAAGCAGCGCATACAAACCTACCATAAACTGTGCCATAGCCTGTTATTACGCCGTCAGTAGGGAATTTCTTATCATCCATGCCGAAATCGCTAATCTGTGACTCCACAAAAAGCCCGGTTTCCACAAAGCTTCCTTCGTCAAAAAGCAGCTCGATTCGTTCCCTAGCTGTCAGTTTGCCTTTCTCGTGCTGCTTTGCCTTTCCGCTTTCACCTGAACCCTCAAGGGCTCTTTTTCGTTGCTCAATAAAATCAGCTCTCATATCTGCCTCACTTATTTGTTTTTTACAATAAATCTATTGCAGGATTAAACTCTGTGCTATTCTCTGGCCTTCCTGCAGGGCTTTCTTGTTCTGTTCAGCTGCATGGCTGGGAACGTATTTAAGAACTGCTTTTTCGAGAGCCTCATAACCTACCATAGGTACAAGTGTGTTTATTGCGCCGAGGGCGACAATATTCGCTGTCTGCTGATTATGGATCACGTTGCGTGCAGTTTCAATTATAGGAACACTCATAACTTTGTTTTTAGTATTTGGAATCTCAAGGCTTGAGTCTGCAATGATCATACAGTTTTCATTTGTATCGTTGCAGTATTTATCCAAAGATGACTGCGAAAGTGCCAGAAGAACATCAGGATTTTCAATTTTCGGGAAATCTATTTCATCCTTGCCGATTATAACCTCTGCCTTGCACATGCCGCCTCTTGCCTCAGGGCCGTAGGATTGGGACTGCACCGCATAATTGTCATTCTCAAGAGCCGCTTCAGCCAGAATAATTGCTCCTAATATAACTCCCTGGCCGCCTGAACCTGCAAGCCTTAATTCCATTTTCTCTTTCATTTTATGCCTCCCACAAATCTGTCTTTTATCTTTTGATATTTTGCTGTGTATTCTTCTCTGTTGTCGTGGTGTGTTTCACCAATAATTATTTTTCCTGTCAGCTCTTCATCTGTCATTGTTTCTGCTTTTTTTGAGTCAACCGCGTTGTCTTTCTGCCAGCGTATCATGTCCGGTGCCTTTCCCTTGTGGTTTTTACGCCCATAGTATGTTGGGCAGTTGCTCATGCAGTCAACTACTGAAAAACCTTTATGCAGCATGGCCCTTTCCATTAAGCGGATTGTTTTGTCCACGTGGTACACTGACCCTCTGGCAACGAATGTAGCTCCTGAGTATTTAGCCAGGTCTGCTATATCGAAATCCTGGTCAATGTTTCCATATGGCGCTGTTGTGCCATAATCGTCCGTGGGCGTAGTGGGGGAGAACTGGCCGCCTGTCATGCCGTATATATTATTGTTAAATACAAAAACGGTAAGGTCTATGTTCCTGCGAGCAGCATGGATAAAATGGTTGCCGCCGATTGCCGCCGCATCGCCGTCTCCTGTTATAACTATGACCATAAGTTCGGGATTTGCCATCTTGATGCCTGTAGCTACAGCTATTGCACGACCGTGAGTAGTATGAATGGTGTTAAAGTCCATATACCCTGTTGCCCTTGAGGAACATCCAATGCCTGAAACTAGGCATATCTTGTCTTTATCAACATCTAGCTTATCAATAGCGCAGGCAATATCTTTCATCAATACGCCGTGGCCGCAGCCCGGGCAAAAGATGTGAGGCATCATATCCTTGCGGAAATATTTTTCGATAATTTCATGTGTCATATCAAATTACCTCTTTTATTTTTGCGAGTATCTCATCGGGCATCAGGATAGTACCGTCAATTTTGCCTATATGATGAACGCTGCAGCCATGCCTTGCGCAGCGCTTTACTTCATTTACTATTTGTCCGTTGTTAAGCTCGGCTACAAGTATGTGGTCAACCTTTTCTGACAGTTTAGCTATTTGCTTTTCAGGGAAGGGCCAGATGGTAATCAACCGGAATAAACCAACGTCAATATTTTCTTCTTTTGCTTTGGTTATTGCCCTTTTTACGCTCCTTGCAGGGCCGCCAAAACATACAACGGCTATTTTTGCATTTTCAGGGATGCTTTCTTCAAAGGTTATTATATCGTCTCTGTTGTTTTCTATTTTATTAATAAGCCGATTTATCAGCTTGTTTGTTTTTTCGGAATTGGACGTCGGGTATCCGTGCTCATCATGAATAAGGCCTGTTATATGATATTTTCTTCCTGTGCCAAACGGAGGAATTGCCGGGGTCATTTCCTTGCCGTCTGCCTCATAGGGAAGCCACGTATCATCTCCTTCATCAGGGAGCTTGCGGTCAATTATTTCTATGGATGATTTATCGGGGATCTCTATTCCTTCACGCATATGGCCCACCGATTCATCCATGAGGAAAATAACAGGTACTCTATACTTTTCAGAAAGGTTAAAACACCTGATTATAAGCTGATATGTTTCAAGCACGGAAGTAGGGGATATTACGATAATCGGATGGTCGCCGTGGGTTCCCCACTTAGCCTGCATCACATCGCCCTGTGAAGGCGAAGTCGGAAGCCCGGTGGATGGCCCGCCGCGCTGAACATTGACGATAACACATGGCGTTTCGGTTATAGCAGCGTATCCGATATTTTCCTGCATTAAAGAGAACCCAGGGCCGCTTGTAGCAGTCATTGATTTAACACCGGCTACAGAACCGCCGATAATTGCGGCGATTGAGGCAATCTCATCCTCCATCTGTATAAATGACCCCTGCTCCATAGGAAGGCGCAGAGCTGCAAGTTCGGCGATTTCCGTTGAAGGCGTAATTGGATAACCGGCATAGAACCTCATTCCGGCGACAAGAGCGCCTTCAAGGCATGCTTCATTCCCCTGCATAAGTACGCGTTTGCTGCTCATATCACTTACCTTCCTTCTCATTGAGATATATGGCGTAATCGGGACAGAGCTTTTCACACATGCCGCAGCCAATGCAAAGAGTTTCATCAATAATATTTACTTTTTCATTTGATATATTTAAAACTGATTTAGGGCAAAATGCTACGCAGATTCCGCAGCCTTTGCATAAAGATTTATCCACAAAAAGTGTTTTTAACGTAGATGCCAAGATACCAGCACCTCCTACAAATATGTTATTTGCCTTTCCACGTGATATATTGTATCATTATATTATCACAATCGATAACATCTATTAAGTCTACATAGGCACAACCTCAAGGTTGTGGCAGGAGGCAATATGAATTTCCTTACTCTGGAGTATTTTACTGTAGTAGCAGAGGAGCTAAATATCACAAAAGCAGCCGAAAGGCTCTACATTTCGCAGCAATCCCTTAGCAAACAAATAATAAGGCTTGAAGAGGAACTGGATGTAAAATTGTTTTACAGAACTCCTGTTTTTTCGCTGACTTTTGCAGGAAAAAGCTGCCTTAACTGGTCCAGAAAAATTCTGGATATGAAGCGGCAGTTGGAAAGGGAGATGAGCGACATCAGCAACCACAAAACAGGCGACTTAAGAATAGGAGTGTCCCACACAAGAGGCAGGGTGCTGCTGCCAAAAGTTTTGCCGGAGTTTAAACGGGACAACCCCCTTATAGATGTAACCATAAAGGAAGGTAACTCCAAGGAACTGGAGGAGTGGCTGCTGCATGGGCAGATAGACCTGCTTATAGGATTTTCACCTGTTACACTGGATGTTGCAGAGAGCGTTGATATACTTAAAGAGAGGCTCTTGCTTGTCGTACCTGAAAAATATTTTATGGAAGTTTTTCCTGATAATTATAATGAAAAGATAATGGAATTTGAGCACGGCATTGATGTAGAAGTCTTCAGCAAATTTCCATTCCTTATGATGACTCCCGGAAACAGGGTGCGCACACTGTTTGACAGGTATGTAAAAAGGCACAATCTGGACATCAATATTGTGCTGGAAATTGAGAGCATAGAAACACTGCTGGCACTTGCATGCAAAGGCATGGGGATAACAGTGTATCCTGAAATGTTCGCCAAAAACCTATCGCCTCTATTGAATCATGAAAAGACACTGGGAGCTTTGCTATTTCCCTTCAATGACAAACTAACCACGGGAAAGCTGGTTGTTGCATATCATAGGGAAAGGTACCTTCCTGAGGCAGCGCAGGATTTTATCAGGCTTTGCAGGGAAATAAAGAAAGAATTGAAGGAAAACAACATAGAAAACGGGCATCCGTTATAAAAATATTGTTTTATAAGGCTCTACAAATATTAAATTATAGACATGAATATAAAATAATATATAATAGTATATATGTGTTAAAACACACATTTAAGGAGGAAGATTATGTACATAGCAATAGGTATAGCAGTAGTTGTTTTAGGATGGGTTATGCTGTCATATAACGGCTTTATAAAGGGCAGGAACAAGGTAGAAGAGGCCTTCGCCACAATGGACGTATACTTGAAGCAGCGTTATGACCTGATACCGAATCTTGTAGAGACTGTAAAAGGATATGCCAAGCATGAAGCTGACACATTGCAGAAAGTCGTGGAAGCGAGAAGCAAGGCAATGAACGCGAAATCATCAGACGAAACGATAGAAGAGGAAGCCAATCTGACACAGACATTGAAGTCGCTTTTTGCGCTTGCGGAAAACTATCCTGATTTGAAGGCAAACTCTAGCTTTTTAAACCTTCAGAGCCAGCTGCAAAATATAGAGACAGACATTGCGCAGGCAAGGAAGTACTATAACGCTATAGTAAGGAGCTACAATACAGGGGTTGAGTTATTCCCACAGTCTATAATTGCCGCTCTTTTCAAATTTGAAAGAAAGAAAATGTTTGAGGTATCAGACGATACTCAAAGAGAAAATGTAGCAGTTAAGTTTTAATTGCGGTGTACATAATGAAAAAATCGATTAAAATTTTTGCGACACTCTTTATAATGCTGGTTCTTTTTGCGGGGCTTGGCACCACAGCCCATGCGGATGATAACTTTGTAATTGAAACATACCTTGTTATGATTGATGTTAACGAAGACAATACAATGGATATTGAAGAAATAATCTATGCTAATTTTGAGTACGCAAGCCACGGAATATACAGGCAGATTCCCTTGAAGGGCTTTTTTGAAAGATATGTTGATGATGAGCTGCTAAGCACTAAATACAATGCAAAAATTTCAGACATCGAAGTAATCAATCAAAAATATACTTCAAAAAGAGACGGCAATTACCAGAACATTAAAATCGGAGATAAAGACATACTCGTTGAAGGAATGCAGAAATATCACATAAAGTATACTTTGGATTTCGGAGATGACGGCATAGATGACTTTGATGAGTTCTATTTGAATATTATAGGCACTGACTGGGGAACATATATAAATAAAGTCGGCGTTGTGATAAATATGCCGGATGAATTTGACGCGGAAAACATAGGAATAAGCACAGGCTATGCAGGCGAAAGCGGCAGTAATATAGTAAAATACAAGGTTGAAGATGAAAAGATAGTGATACATACAACCGATATATTATATCCCTATGAAGGCCTGACGGTGAGGATTGAACTGCCGGAAGGATACTTCATCAATGAAAGGCAAGGCATAAACTGGACAAGCATTTTCTATTACGGCACTTTGGCGTTGATTCTTTTGGTTATATTTACGTGGCTGATTTACGGAAAAGATGAGAAACTATACCCCACAGTTGAGTTCTATCCGCCAAACGGGCTCTCGCCGGCGGAGGTGGGATATATTGTCGATGGATACGTGGACACGAAGGACGTGCTCAGTCTGCTTATATATTGGGCGGACAAAGGCTATATTAAGATTGCTGAAGCCAAAAAGAATGATTTTTATATCATTAAGCTGAAACAGCTTGAAGGCGGAAGTGATTACTACGAGCAAAAACTTTTTTCAGGATTATTCAAAAGCAAGGTTAAAAGCGACTACGGCAAGCTGATAAAGCTGGCAGAGCAGAATGAAAATCTTAATTCTCTGCATAGTTACCTAATAGAAAAGCGGGCAAAAGGTGAGGAACTGGCATATATCAGGGTAAAAGACCTGCAGAATGTATTCTACTCAACAGTTGACGCAGTAAAGAGAAGCATCAAGGAAAAATACTCCAAAAAGTCGGGAAGCCGAATTTTCACAAGTGAATCAATTTTGGCTAAGGTTCTTTCGTTTGCAGTGTCTACTTTGCCGGTTTTTATAGGCAACATTATTGTTAAATCAAAAAGTTCAATATATATGCAAGACCATGTTATGGGAGGCCTGTTCTGGTGTGGTATGCTTCTGACGCTATTTATAATATTCGACCAGATAAACGCCCGCAGAAAAAGCATGAAGGTGACCGGAGTGTTAGCAGCAGGATTGGTGTTTACATTTCTATTTGCAGCATTTGGATTTGTAACAATTGCTATAATAGGGGACTACGCAGAAGGCGGAATGATAGGAGTAACAGCAACAGCTGCGACATTCATAATAGCGCTTTTCGCGTCCTTTATGGAGAAACGCACGCCTCAGGTGAGCAGGCTGCAGGAGAAGATATTGGGATTAAGGATGTTTCTTGTAGATGCTGAGCAGGACAGGATAGAAATGCTTGTTAATGAAAATCCGGACTATTTTTTCAATATTTTATCCTACGCCTATGTGCTTGGAGTAACCGACAAGTGGGCTAAGCAATTCGAAAAAATAATTATGGATAATCCGGACTGGTACTATAGTACCTCGATGAACACATATTTCAGGCCGACTGCATTTACACGAAGCTTTACCAACAACGTAAACACAATGAGAACAACAATGACGTCTAGGCCGTCGTCATCCTCGTCAGGAGGCAGCGGAGGCTATTCAGGAGGCGGTGGTTTCTCAGGCGGCGGAGGCGGAGGAGGCGGCGGCGGAAGCTGGTAATTAAGATAGCGAAGGAATACATATGTACTACATAAAGATTAAGAATATAGTAATTGCTGCGCTTTGCATTATGATTGCTGCGATTCCATTAAGCAGCACCGCAAAAGCAGATGAATTTTTCACAATAGACGAGTATTACGTAAACGTTGAAGTGCTTGAAAACAATACAATGAAAATAGAAGAAATACTCTTTGTTAATTTCAGTTCATTAAGGCACGGTATATACAGAGAGATACCCCGAAGCGGATATATGACAAGGACAATAGACGGCGAGGAAATGAGAACTAAGTACAGCGCTGTAATTTCTGATATATATGTTGAAGGATTCAATTACAAAGTATACAACGAAGGAACAAACAAAGTAATAAAAATCGGCGATGAAGACAAAATGGTAAGCGGCATCCAGAAATATAGAATACTATATACTATGGATTTCGGCGATGACGGAATTGCAGACTTTGATGAAGTGTACCTAAACATAATAGGCAATTACTGGGATACTGTCATAAGAGAAGCATATATGACTGTAAAGATGCCTAAAGAATTTGACCCCGCAAAGCTTGGCGTATCAAGCGGATATGAGGGGATTGAAGGCAGCAACATAATTGACTACAAAGTTCTGGATAATAATTTTGTTTCAATGAGAACAACCGATGCGCTTCATCCCTTTGAGGGCGTAAATATAAGAATAGAGCTTCCTGAAGGATACTTTACCGGAGAGAGAGTGCCATATGATTGGAGCAGAGTATATTACATAGCGACAGGAGCTCTGTTTTTGCTGATATTCTCATTATGGCTCGCATTCGGAAAGGATGAAAAAATATATCCGTCGGCAGAATTCTATCCGCCTGAGGGCATGACGCCTGCCGAGATAGGATACGCAGTTGATGGAACGGTTGATTCCAAAGATGTTCTCAGCCTGCTTATTTACTGGGCGGACAAAGGTTACATAAAAATAGAGGAAAGAACCAAAAGGGACTTCTACCTGATTCAGCTTAAGCAGCTGCCTCCCGATGCAGAGTATTATGAGCATGTAATGTTCGGCGAACTCTTCAGAAACAGATCTGTTATGCGAATATCCGATTTGCTAGGCGTATTTACAGGAAAAAATAATGTTAAAGATTTTGAAGAGGCACTTGATAATCAGGCAGCCAATAATGAATTATTGTCATATGTCAGGGTAAAAGACCTTGAAAATGTATTTTATACAACGATAAATTCAGTCAAATCCATGATCAGGGATAAATATAAAGATAAAAGTGGCAGCAGAATATTTACACGCAAGTCAATTTTCGCGAAAGTAATTACCTTCATCCTGTTTGCGCTTCCGATATTCTTTGGAGTAATTTTGATTAAGGGACGCAGCGTGGCAGACACCAGCTCGCTTTCCGCGGGAGCAATGTTTTTGACCATTGCAGTCATTATAGTTTTTGTTGTGCTGGATGCACTAGTTAGAAGCTGGCACAGCACGAAAAAGGGAGTTAGGGCGTTAAAAGTTATTGTCATTGTTTTTGTTCTTCTGTGTCTATATGTAGGAGCAATGGCAGCTATTGTGTCATCGCCGGATGATGTGCCTTCAGGCTTTCTATCGGTTAGCGCATCATTCATAATGGGCATTATGGGGCTTTTCATGCATAAAAGAACGACTGAGATGAACAAACTGCAGGAAAAGATACTGGGGCTAAAAATGTTCTTAAACAATGCTGAAAAGGACAGGATCAATACGCTTGTGAATGAAAACCCGGAGTACTTCTACAACATCCTTCCATATGCTTATGTGTTGGGTGTAACGGACAAATGGGCAAAGCAGTTCGAACATATATCTCTTCAGTCGCCGAGCTGGTACAGCGGATATGTACCTATTGCTCATTTTTCAGCAACGGCTTTTGAATCATCATTGACCAGAGGCATTGGCTCAATGTCCAGCACAATGTCTTCGAGCCCGAGCTCATCGGGCGGAGGCGGAGGTTCATCAGGCGGCGGCGGAGGCGGCGGAGGCGGCGGAAGCTGGTAAATATTACAGCAGCAAGTTATATTCTATCATTGATAATTTTCGTTCACATGATATAATTAGAATTGTATTTTTTGAGAATCAGGGGTAATTAATGACGCACACTGCACTATACAGAAGGTTCAGGCCGGATAATTTTGATGATGTTGTCGGGCAGGACGCATTGGTAAGGACGCTGAAGGGACAGATTATTAGCGGCCGGATTAACCATGCGTATTTATTCTGCGGCCCGCGAGGCATAGGGAAGACAACAGTGGCCAGAATCCTTGCAAAATCAATTAACTGCAAAAGCCCTGAAAACGGGAACGCCTGCGGGAAATGCAGCGCATGTGCGGCACTTAACAACCAAAATAATTTTGATATAATTGAAATCGACGCAGCGTCAAACAACGGCGTTGACAACATACGTGACTTAAGAGAAAATATTAAGTTCATGCCGGCGGCAGGCAGGTACAGAGTATATATAATTGACGAAGTCCACATGCTTAGCACAAATGCATTCAATGCGCTTCTTAAGACATTGGAAGAGCCTCCTGCGCATATCGTATTTATCATGGCTACTACAGAGCCGGATAAACTACCTGTAACGGTACTATCCAGGTGCCAGAGATTTGATTTTAACAGAGTTAAGGCTGCAGATATATCAATGCTGCTTAAAAAGGTTGCTTCAGAGGCCGGAATAAAAATTGACAGCAAGGCGGTCGAATCCATATCAAGGGCCAGCGAAGGAGGCGTGCGCGACGCTCTATCATTGCTGGATCAAAGCAGCGCGTTTTCAGAAGGCGAGATAACTCAGGAACACGTCTACGCAATACTAGGGTCTGCTAACAGGCTGATGTATTTTGCTCTGGCAGACAGCATCCTAACGCAGGATACGCCGCGCGCTCTTAGCGGCTTTGCGAAAATGCTGGATGAAGGCTGCAATACGCTTTCTGTTGCGCGGGATTTAATGGGCCATTTCAGAGACCTTTTTATAGCGAAGAATGTTAAAAATATTACTGAGACACTTTCGATAGACGATGTAATGGCGGACAGACTAAAGAAACAGGCTGCAAATGCATCTGAGGGCGTCCTGATAAAATGTATTGACCTTTTTTCTTCGCTTGAAAGCGATTTGCGGTATGCATCATCCCCAAGGGTATTTATTGAGTTGGCTATTGCAAAAGCATGCAGAACAGAGAGCGACGCATCATACGCTAATATACTTGAGCGAGTAGAGAGGCTGGAAGCGACACTTAAAAACGGCATTCCGGTGACTTCGCAAATTGAGGAAACAACACAAACAGATAAAAAAAAAGATGATTCCTCGGTAAAAAGGGCAAACGCTCCCGAAGAAAAGAAAGAAAGCTCTAAAGAAGTATACCCTGATGAGTACATACCTCTGCCTGAGCTTGAAGAGCAGGAATATTTCCCTTATGCGGACGAGAAGCCAAGAGAAGAAATACCCGCAAAGGAAAAGAAAGAAAAGAAAAGCAACGAGGAAAGACAGCAAACAATAGATATTCCACCTGATGAAATAAAAGAAAAACCGACGGAAAAGAAAGTCGATAAAAAAGTCGAGCCGGCGGATGAGAAACAGGTAACTGAATTTAAAAAGGCATGGAAAACTGCAACAGAGAAACTGAAACAGCAGAAAAAGATGAGCATAGCGACTGCTATGAAAAAAGCGGTACCTAAATCATTGAACGGAGATGTATTCACTGTAATCTACGACGCGAATCTTACAGGCCTTGACAGGCTGGAAGACCGAGCGAACATGAGGATAATCAGCGAAACGCTTGCCGGCATATTGGGTAAGACTGTAACAATAGAAATTGAAAGAAAAGTATTGGATGATACTGAAAAAGGTTTCCTGGATGACTTAAGTAAGTTCCCCAAGGACCTTATAAGCAAAAATTAATTTTATTCAGATAAGGAAGGATGATAATATGGCAAAACGCAGCGGACACGGCGGAGGCTTTCCCGGTGGCGGAGGTCAGAACATGCAGCAGCTGATGAAGCAGGCGCAGAAAATGCAGAAAGACATGCTGAAAGCGCAGCAGGAGCTTGAGGAGCAGGAATACACAGCTTCATCGGGCGGCGGAGTGGTTACTGTAACTGTAAACGGATCAAAAGAAGTGAAAGCAATAAAGATCTCTTCTGAGGTTGTAGACCCTGATGATGTAGAGATGCTGGAAGATTTAGTTCTCGCTGCAGTGCGAGAGGCGATGGATACAGCTGAAAAAGATGCACAGGCCAAGATGGGCAAATTGACGCCTAATCTACCGGGTATGTTTTAATGGCCGCATATATTGAGTCTTTAGCCAAGCTGATAAACGAACTTTCAAAGCTGCCCGGTGTAGGCAAAAGAAGCGCAACCCGGCTGGCTTATTATATCCTTGAAATCGAAAAAAGCGAAGCTATGAATTTAGCAGAAGCTATTGTTGAAGCACGCGAAAACGTGAAATTCTGTTCAGAGTGCGGGGATTTCTCGCAGGAAGAGATATGCACGATATGTTCAGACCATAAGAGAGTAAAGTCGCAGATATGCGTAGTAAGCGATCCTAGGGATGTAGGCGCTATGGAGAGGACAGGGGAGTACAACGGACTATATCACGTGCTTCACGGAACAATATCGCCAAATAACAACAAAGGCCCTGATGATATACGCCTGAAAGAGCTTCTTGCAAGGCTTGAGGGCGTGGATGAAGTGATAGTAGCCACAAACCCCGACCTTGAAGGAGAGGCGACTGCGATGTATATAGCTAAAATAATTAAGCCTCTCGGAGTAAAAGTGACGAGGATTGCCCACGGTGTACCTGTTGGGTCTGACCTGCAGTATGCCGATGAGATTACGCTAGGAAGGGCGTTTTTAGGCAGAGTTTCATTATAGTATTATTTTATTAGATTTTATTTCAAAACCTTGCAATTATATTAGAAAAAGTACTTGACTACAATTAAAATATGTTATATACTTTTACATGCTTTGGACGATTAACCAAGCGGGCGTGGCGGAATTGGCAGACGCGCTAGACTTAGGATCTAGTGTCATTGACGTGGGGGTTCAAGTCCCTTCGCCCGCACCATTTATAAACAGTAAAATTTCAACATGCGGGTGTAGCTCAATGGTAGAGCCCCAGCCTTCCAAGCTGGTTACGTGGGTTCGATTCCCATCACCCGCTCCATAATTTTTATCTGCGGGAATAGCTCAATTGGTAGAGCGTCGCCTTGCCATGGCGAAGGTCGCGGGTTCGAGTCCCGTTTTCCGCTCCAATTTATTTTTGGGTGATTAGCTCAGCTGGTAGAGCACCTGACTCTTAATCAGGGTGTCCAGGGTTCGAGCCCCTGATCGCCTACCAGAGCCGTTCACGTATGTGAACGGCTTTATTTATATAGATAAATATTAATTTATACTAAATGAACAAAGTATTTTAAAAACACTGCATTTACATTTTTAATTTATTTCGAATTAATATAAAATTATACTATCAATTTACAAAGAATAAGAAATAATATATAATTAAACTATAATATATTATTAGGGGAGAAAAAAATGAAACTGATAATTGCCATTGTTCAGGATGAAGATTCAGGAAAGCTGATGACGTCACTAATGAATGAAGGTTTCAGCGTTACTAAGCTTGCTACAACCGGAGGGTTCCTTAAGGCTGGAAACACCACTTTGCTTATAGGCGTTGACATGGATAAGCTAGAGCAGGCGATGAGCATTATAGAGAAGACATGCAAATCAAGGAAACAGATTTCAACTGCACCTTCGCCGGTGCCTAACAGCTCAGGGGGCTATCTGCCATATCCTGTTGAGGTTGTTGTAGGCGGAGCCACAGTGTTTGTTATGGATGTTGATCAGTTTAAAAAGTTCTAAAGAATGAGATTTGATGATATTATCTGCTCTAATGCGCAGATACGCGGGCTTGAAAGAAGTATATACACAGATAAAGTGATACAGTCGCTTATATTTGAAGGACAGCCCGGAACCGGAAAAAAGACAATAGCAAATATATATATTAATGCTCTTATGTGCATATCTGAAAAGGAAAAACCATGTGGAGTATGCAGCGGATGCAGGCTTTTTTCATCTGGAAATCACCCTGATATATTTGAAATTGACAAAGGCAGAAAGAAATCAGTAGGCGTAGAAGAAATAAAAAACCTTGTCAGGCAGGCGGTAATCCGTCCAAACGAAAGCAACAGAAAGGTTTTTTTGATACATGATGCCCACCTTATGACGGCGCAGGCGCAGAATGCGCTACTAAAACTCATAGAAGAACCTCCTAAATATTTAAGTATAATTTTATTATGTGAAAATATACGGCCGCTGCTTGAGACTATAATATCCAGGTGCACAATAATACCCATGCCATATTTATCAGTTAATAGCATTATTTCTGCGCTAAGCAAAAAGGGAATTTCAGGGACGAGCGCTGAAATTGCCGCACAGAGCGCCAATGGAAGCATGGGGAAAGCGGAAGCTATTGCGACGGATGCAGAATACCTAAAGAGAAGGGATGAACTGCTGGAAATACTTCTGACTGCACAAAACAGCAAGACCGAAGCATACAGCAGAGCAACTGAAAAGAAAGACAAGCTAAGTGATATGATAATGCACTGGCAGTCATTTATCCGCGATGCGATTTTATTCAAGGGCGGAGAGATTGACAATATAGAAAATGTTGATAAAATAATTAAGATAGAAAAATACGCTGATAAATTTAGCAGAGATGAGCTGATAAGCCAGCTGGAAGCTGTATGTGATGCAGAGAAAAGAATGTATTACAATGCTCAGAGCACGATGATTCTGGATAATTTAATGGCTGTGATATAAATCAGGAAATATTTGATATTCTGATTTGAAAGGAAAAATAGATGCCTATAGTAACAGGAGTTAGATTTAAAAGTTCAGGAAGGACATATTTTTTTGATCCTAAGGACTTTGACATAAAATCAGGTGACAGTGTAATAGTGGAAACGGCCAGAGGGCTGGAATTTGGTGACGTAGTCACCGGTCCGCGCGATGTGCCAGAAGACCAGATTATTGCGCCCCTTAAGGCTGTTGTGAGAATTGCGACAGATAAAGACATAGAAACACTAGCTGAAAACAAACAGAAGCAGGCTGAGGCGGTTTCGTTGTGCGAGAAAATGATAGAAAAGCACGACTTGCCAATGAAGCTAATTGACGTTGAATTCACATTTGACAGAAAAAAAATACTCTTCTATTTCACATCAGATAACAGAGTGGACTTCAGAGAGCTTGTAAAGGACCTAGCGGGCGAATTCAAGACACGAATTGAGCTTCGTCAGATTGGCGTCAGGGACGAAGCCAAGCTGCTTGGCGGAATTGGCTCCTGCGGCAGAGAGCTATGCTGCAAGACGTTCCTTGGCGATTTTACACCGGTATCTATCAAGATGGCTAAAGACCAAGGGATATCATTGAATCCATCAAAAATATCCGGCGTATGCGGCAGGTTGATGTGCTGCCTTGAGTACGAGCATGAATTTTACAGAGAGGCGAGAAGAAACCTAAGGAAGCCGAATTCACCGGTAATGACACCGAAAGGCCCGGGATTTGTGCTGGATAATCTGATGCTTCAGGAGAAGTGCAAAGTGAAGGTTATTTTACCGGGGGACAACTTTGAAGCTGTAAATTTCAAGTATGATGAAATTAAAGAAATTACTGAAGAAGAGATTGAAAAAGAAATTGAAAAGGTAAACTCAATGCCGACAAATGCGCTGTCTTTTAATAACCCCTATGAGACATGGGATGATGGCGAAATAACAGGAGCAGCAAAGAAGGCTAGGAATAACAAAAACAGAAATAACGGCAATAGAAATAATAATAACAGCACTGCAAACAGAAGCAGCGATAACACCAATAATGCAAGTAATAATAACAAGAGAAACAAAAAAAAGCGTTATTATGGCAAAAAGCAAGGCGGGCATAATGAAAGAACTCCAGGCTAGGTGATTACGAGTATTTAGCATGAAATTAAATATTTGGTTCGGCTAAGAATAAGTGTTTATTAGTTTAATGGAATAAATTGAAATTTTCCTTTACAAAATTATCACGCAGTGATAGAATGACAGATGTTTAAAAGAATAATTTCCGGAGGTTATTTTAAATGGCTTATACGATTAGCGATGAATGCATTAAATGCGGTGCATGTGAAGGTGAGTGCCCGGTTGGTGCGATTTCAGAAGGCGATGCAACATATGTTATCGACGCTGATGCCTGCATAGACTGTGGTGCGTGTGCAGATGCTTGTCCAGTTGACGCTATCAGTGCTGAATAAGTAATAAAAACGACAAAAAGGAGCTGCCCAATATGGCAGCTCCTTTATAATATTCACAAATTGATTTTAGTCATCAAAACCTATCGCGCTCGCAATATTTACAGAGTGGTCAGCGACTCGCTCAAGATTGCTTAATATATCAATAAATATCGTGCCTGCACGGGCATTGCATTCATTTCTCTTGAGCCTTTTTATATGCCTTTTGCGCAGCTTTTCTTCAGCTTGGTCAATTTTCTCTTCGAGAGATATAACGGTATCAAATGCCAGGTCATTATCCGGGTCTTTAAAGGCTATCAGCGAATTATCAATAATATCATAAATCAGCTTTGAATAATCACTGAGCTCCTCCATGGCTTCATCTGTGTACTTTGTTCCTCTTTCAATACGAGAGACGGCAAATTCTGCAATATTCTCGGCGTGGTCTCCTATGCGCTCAAGATCGCTGACAACATGGAAAAGCCTGCTTATATATTCGCTGTCTTTTTCAGATAGCCCTAAAAGATTTGCTTTAACCAGATATTCGCTTATTTCGTGGTTCAGATAGTCTATTACCTGTTCTCGATTAAAAACCGAATCGACAAGCGATTTGTCCTTGTTTTTAAAGGCGTCTATAGAGTCGTGGATATTCTGCCGCGCCAGCTGAGCCATTCGTTCAACTTCCAGTCCGATTTGAGCTGTAAGCACTGTAGGCGTTGCAAACATATGATTTTCGAGGTACTGCAGCTTCATTTCTTCTCTTACAGGGTCTTCGCCAGTAATAAGCTTCTTTGACAGGAAAACAAGAAAGTTAGCGAAAGGAAGAAGAAGAATAGTCATGGATACATTGAATATCGTATGGAAGTATGCCAGCTGAATAGTTGTAGAAGCGGCAAGTGACTCAACGGAGGTAATAATTGACGGGAATATCTCTATCAATATAATAAATAAGATTGAACCGATTATATTAAAAAGAAGGTGGATTATCGCGGCACGCTTAGCAGTTTTGTTTGCACCTATTACAGAAAGTATCGCTGTTATACATGTTCCGATATTGAATCCAAGCACTATAAAAACAGCGCTCTGGAGGTCGATTAATCCTTCACCCGCCATGGCGATTAATATACCCATTGACGCGGAAGAAGACTGAATAATGCCTGTCAGCACTGCACCAGCCAATACCCCGAGGAAGGGGTTTTTGAAAGTAGATAACATCGTTGTAAACGCTTCTATTTCGCGCAGAGGCTTCATTGCAGTAGACATTGCCGCCATGCCTATAAACAGCAGGCCAAATCCAACTAAAACCATGCCGGTTGTTTTGGTTCTTTGCTTTTGAATAAAGAAAATAAAAATGACACCAATAAATAAAATAAATGGTGCCAGTTCTTTAAGCGGTATAGAGACAGAAACGAGCCATGCGGTTATGGTAGTACCAATGTTCGCGCCCATGATCACGCCAGTTGCCTGCATAAGATTCATTAAGCCCGCGTTAACAAAGCCGACGACCATTACAGTGGTAGCAGAAGAACTCTGTATTAATGCAGTGAACAAAGTACCTACGAGAACACCGAGCATCCTGTTTTTCGTAATCAGGTTGAGCATATTGCGAAGCTTTGAGCCCGCGATTTTTTCAAGATTGTCACTCATCAGTTTCATGCCAAATAAAAACATTCCCAGTCCGCCTGAAAATGTGAGTACAATAGTTACAACAGTACTTTCAATAAATTTATCAATCATATGCAAATCTCCCACGCCATTATAGCATTTCAAGAAAGATATTTCTATAAGTAATTTACATTAAATTAACCTTATTTTAACAAATGAGAGTTATTTTGAATATAAAAAGCTATATAATTAAAATATAAGTAAAATATAAGTTAGAACTTGACATCTTAAATTATGTGTTATATAATGACATGCACTCGGAAATGAGGCATCGCCGCGGAGTAGAGCAGCTGGTAGCTCGTCGGGCTCATAACCCGGAGGTCAGGGGTTCAAATCCCTTCTCCGCAACCAAAGAAAGCTCCTTTGAACGCTACGTTTGAAGGAGCTTTTATTCTATAATAAATGTTCGATGAATATATTATATTGCCAATGAATAAGAATTCAATTATAATAAAAAAGAAATAATAGATGCGAACAAAATAAACATTGAACTACTGGAGGAAAGTCTTGACGACAAATAATACAGCAAAAAAAATCAATTTTGCACCGAGGTTTTTTGTTTTTGCAGCGATAGGTTTATCTATAATAATTTGGCTGATATACGGCTTTTTTCAATATATTTCACCGCCGAAGGTTGAGTGGGGCAGCCTTAATTCCAGCTTCAGCGCAGAGGCTGTAATTATTAGGAATGAGCAGATTGTAACATCTACAAATTATGGTACGCTGGATTGCCTTACTGCGGAAGGCAGCTTTGTATATGAAGGTACAGCCGTTGCTGATTTGTACCTTTCAGATTACTCTCAGAGCGACATTGAAAGCCTGGTTACAACAAGGCAGGAAATAAAGAACTATCAATCAAGCAATATACTAAAAAATATTGTATATGACGACCTTGAAAAGATAAATGATGAAATTGACTCGCTGATTGATGAAATAACACAGCTTGCAATGGATAACAGATTCAGGGAAATACCTACTAAGGATAACGAACTTCAGGTGCTTCTTGAGCAGCGCAGAAGATACATGAATGAGAATCTGACAAGCGACTCGCACCTTGATAAACTATTCCAGCAGGAAGAAGTGAACCTTGAAAAAATAAACGAATCGCTTATCAGCATGCACGCACCAAGCGACGGAATCGTCAGTTTTTTTCTGGATGGCATGGAAAACTACCTGAATTATGAATTCCTGCAAAACATGACAAACAATGAGTATGAAACAATGAAGAAGATACTCAATGAGAATATTACCGCAACAAATCTGGGAATGGATTCAAAGGTTAATATAAATCAGGCGGTCTATAGAATTGTTGAGCCCAATTTATGGTATGCAGTAATGAAAGTGCCGAGAAGCAAAAACACGCTTGTAACAGGCCAAAGCTACATGGTTGATTTCGACGGATACGAATATGGCTATGTGAACGGAACTGTAGAATTCATAATAGATGCTGGAAGAGATGTAATTCTTGTTATGAGATTTACAGAAGACATAGGCACGATGGCCACACTAAGAACAGTAACATGCAATTTCGGAGATACTGCAGAAGGATTTAAAGTTCCGCGTGAATATATTACCTATGAGGACGGCGTATTCGGAATATTTGTAAAAGACGGCGGGAAAAAATTCGTTCCGGTCAATGTGCTGGCACAGGACAACACACATGTTATAGTTTCAACGGCAGACAAGGGCAATCCGCTAACGGCGGGGCAAAGGCTGGTGAAACCGGATTGAATGACCTGAATAATATAAAAACTGTTGAAGATAATATAAAAGCTGCAGCTTTTAAATCAGGAAGACTGCCAGAAGAGATTGAGCTGGTTGCAGTGAGCAAAACGATAGCTGCTGACAGAATAAAAAATCTTTTTGACAACGGTTATCATTCATTCGGTGAAAACTATGTTCAGGAGTTCACAAAAAAGCAGGAAGGCATTCCGCAGATTAATTGGCATTTTATTGGACAATTGCAGACAAATAAGGTAAAATATATTGTCAATAAAATATATATGCTTCATTCTCTGGACAGATACTCACTAGCGCAGGAAATATCAAAAAGATATGCAGCGACAGGAGAAACCATAAAAGCACTTATACAGGTGAACATTGGAAAAGAGGAGCAAAAGGGCGGGATAGCGCCGGAGAGCCTTATTGAATTTTTGGATAAGGTAATGGAGCTAAAATCCATCGAGATATGCGGCATTATGTGCATTCATCCATTTAAGGAACCGGAAGAATGCAGAAGGTATTTCGTTGAAATGTATAATCTTTTTCAAAACGCAAAAGACAGAGGGTATCCGATTAATAATCTGTCTATGGGCATGAGCAATGATTATGTACAGGCAATAGAAGAAGGGGCTACCATAGTAAGGGTAGGAAGTGCTATATTCGGCCATAGAATATATTATAGATAATATGACTTAAATTCGGAGGTTATAATGGCAGCAAAGTTGAGAGAAAATTTCCTTAAATTCATTGGGGTTACAGAAGAAGTTGAGGAAATAGAAGAAATAGATACAGGTGAACAGAATTATTCTACCAAGAGGCCGGTTGACGTCGAAAAACCAGTGCAGCCTGCTGGCGGAAGAACAAATGTATCAAGAAGAGGCGTTGCCACTTCGCCAAATATCGGCGGAAACAGAAGCACGCAAAACGCTGGCACGAAAATGACAACATCATCGCCATCTGGGCAGCTTGACCAAAGCGGCTTTGTTCGCATGGTTGTTTTCCAGCCGCAGACATATGATGATACGCAGACAATCATTGATAATTTAAAGAGCGGAAAGCCGGTAATAGTCAATCTGGAGACATTGAACCCGGATATAGCCCAGCGCGTCCTAGACTTTATAGGCGGTGCTATATATGCACTAGACGGAAATGTACGTAAAGTATCAAAAGGAATATTTCTGCTGGCTCCCACGGGCGTTGATATAGCCGGAAATTTTGCGTCGGATTATACATCGAATTCTAAAGACGGCGGCAGAGGCCCTTTTACAACACCCAGAGTGTAAAAGAGAGTGGAAAGGAAAGGTAACCAGGTTTGCTTCAGAGCGTAGGAGTACAAATAGCCAGAATATTATTACTATTACTGCAGGCATATTCGTTTGTTATTTTCATTAGGATAATTTTATCTTATTTTATGTCGCCAACAAATACTATTATGCAGTTTTTAAGGTTTTTAACAGAACCGGTTTTAGAGCCGGTGAGAAGGCGGCTTGAACCTTTTAGAAGAAAGAATTCAATTCCGTTTGATTTCTCGCCAATAATTGTAATGATACTGATATCTGTAGTAAGTATGATAATTACCCGGATATTTTCTGCTTAATAAAATGTCATTGTTAACAAAAATGTAATTTATTTTTGTTTTTATATAGTAATAAGTGGTTATTAGTAAATTTATAGTGTATTATTAATCTATGTATACTGCACTTAAGGTTTACTATGTAGAAATATAATATACTTTACCACTAAAAGGCAAGAGATACATTAAGTTTATGGGAGTTAAATGTTTCTAATAAGAATCTATTATAATTACTTGAGGGGGGTACTATCATGACATTTGATACCGATGCAATCAATAATATAAAGTTTACTCAGGGATTCCGGGGGTATGATACGGCAGAGGTTGACGAGTTTCTCGATGATATGATTAGGGAGATTGAGAAGCTTAACAATACTATTAAAAGCCTCAAAGATGAGCTTGCGAAAGAGAAGCGAAAAAACCAGCTCAGCCAGCAGGAAATCGACAGATTAACTGAAATAAATGAAAAGCTTGCCGTCAACGCCGCATCAGAGCCTGCACCTGCAGAAGAAAAGCCAGCTCCGGTTGAAGAAGTGAAGCCGGCTCCTGTTGAGGAACCTGTTCCCTTGAGAATAAAGAAACCTGCGAGCATGGAAGATATAAAGGGCACTCCTGAATATGAAGAAATGAAGCAAATTCTGACCGACACTCTTCTAAGTGCACAGCAGCATGCGGAAAAGCTGGTGAAGGATGCTCAGGAACGTGCAAACAAGATGATAGAAGACGGCGAGAAGAAAGCACAGGACAGAGTTGTTGCACTGAAAGCAGAAATCAGCGAAAAGCAGGGTAAATTAAGCACTCTTGTGTTTATGGTGGAAGAAGCAAAGAAGAAGTTCAAAAAGAATTTCGAGGATCAGATTGCTTCCATAATGACTATAGATACATCTGAATTTAAGCAGGAAGAAGTAAATATTCCGGATTATTTTGAAGCGGAGACTATAGAGGAAGAGCCGGAAAGAGCAACAATAGCTATGGCAGAACTGCCGCCGCTTGATGACATGATACCTGACGTTGAAGAAAAAGAAGAAATTATTTTGAAGGATGAAGAGCCGGCAGCTAAGCCGAAAGAAGATGCAGAAGTAAATCCTTTTGATTTCTCTGCAATAAAAAGATCTCTTTCACAGACAAATGAAAGCAAGCCAGAGCCGGAGGCTGCACCTGCGGAAAAGCCAGCACCTGAAATTCCTGCTGAAACAGAAGATGACAATCAGCAATATATAGAAGTTGCGCTCTCAGCGTATAATGACAATAAGCACCACAATGCCGATTATCCGAATGCATCAAACAACATTAAAATAAATGATGATGACGATGAAGGCGGCATTTATCAGCCGGAAAACAGGTCAGTATTGAGTTCAGTTATTGAAGAGATATTGAACAATAAAAGAAAAGACGATTAGTCGGCAGAGTATAAGGAAAATATATATAAATGATAGTAGTTATAATTGCGGTAGTTGTATTAGCGCTTGACCGCCTTAGTAAATTGTGGGTTTTAAGTTCTCTTAAAGATGTCGGGGATATTCCTTTTATAGATGGTATTTTGCACTGGCATTACGCGGAAAACACGGGAGCTGCCTTTAGCCTGATGGACGGAGTTAAATGGTTTCCTATAGTTGTTGCTGTGCTTGCAGGGCTTTTGGCAGCGGGAGCATTCATATACACATTCACTAGAAAGTACAAGATGCATGCACTGGAAATAATATCGATAGGCCTTATTGCAGGTGGTGCGGTGGGCAATTTAATTGACCGTGTTCAATTTGGTTATGTTATTGATTTTATCTATTTTAAGTTGATTAATTTTGCTATATTCAATATTGCTGATTCAGCCCTTGTAGTAGGGTCGATACTCATGGCACTGTATATACTTTTTATGCATGAAAAATACTTAAAGAAATTAAATGATGAAAAAGCTGAAAGCTGATAATAGCCTTTCAGGAACCCGATTGGATAAAGCTGCGTCAGAAATTGCTGATATATCCCGTTCATTGGCCGCGAAGCTCATTGAGGGCGGCTATATAAAAGTAAACAATGACGTAAAAAAGCCTTCTTATATACTTTGCGAAGATGATGAAATAGAGATTAACGCTCCTGAGTCAGCGGATGTTGATATTGCACCCCAGGCAATGCCTCTAGACATTGTATATGAAGATAAGCATATTATAGTAATAAATAAGCAAAGAGATTTAGTAGTCCATCCTTCTGCCGGCCATGATGACATGACGCTGGTGAATGGGCTGCTTTTTCATTGCAAGGATATAAAAGGAATAGGGGCAGAAAAAAGGCCGGGTATTGTCCACAGAATAGATAAAGACACAACTGGGCTTTTGGCTGTAGCTAAAAACGACAAGGCAATGGCATCCCTTGCTGACCAGATACAAAGCAGGACGATGAAAAGGAAGTATATTGCGCTGGTTGAAGGAAAAATAGAAGGCGAAGGCTGTGTGGAAGCAAACATCGGCAGGAGCAAAAAGGAAAGAAAAAAGCAGGCCGTTGCAAATGACGGTAGGTACGCTAAGACCAATTACAAGGTAATTAAAAACTACACTAATTATACATTGATAGAAGCTGAGCTGGACACAGGAAGAACGCATCAGATTCGAGTGCACATGGCCTATATAGGGCACCCTGTGGTTGGGGATAAGCTCTACGGATACAAAAAGCAGAAATTCAATTTAGATGGACAGCTGCTGCACGCATATGAACTGGAGTTGATTCATCCACAGACAGGCAAGAAGATGGTTTTCAATGCTCCGATGCCGGAAGATTTTAAAAAAATAGTAGATACATTGGATAAAAAAGAATGTCTTTAGTGCTGATTTTTAAACGAATCAGCTTTTATTTTTTAATAATAATTATTACAAATATAAGACCGAACAGAAAAAATAATTAAAAAAAATTTGCTCTTTTCATTTTTTTATTGTAATATATGTAAACGTGAGCGGCAGGAAGCCCTTTATGGGGCAATCTCCGCATAATCAGAACAAAAAAGGTTGGTAAAATAATGGGGAAAACGCTTGTTGTGGCGGAAAAGCCATCTGTCGCCAGAGATATAGCCAGAGTGCTAAAGGTGACAACAAGAGGTGACGGCTGCATAGTTGGGGAAGATTATGTAATAACATGGGCAATTGGACATCTTGTTACATTGAAGAGCCCTGAAGAAATGGACGACAAATATAAGACGTGGACATATGAGCAGCTGCCTATAATTCCTGAAAAAATGGAACTTAAAATAACTCCGATGAGGGGAGCCTCTCATCAGTTTTATAATGTAAAAAATTGGATGAGCAATAAAAACATTGACGATATTATATGCGCTACTGACGCAGGACGCGAAGGCGAGCTGATCTTCAGGCTGATTTATGAATTTGCTGAATGCACAAAGCCTGTTAGAAGGCTTTGGATTTCATCAATGACAGACGAAGCTATCAGATCGGGGCTTGACTCGCTGCAGGATTCAAAGGAATATGATAATCTTTTCTACAGTGCAAGATGCCGTGCACACGCTGACTGGCTGGTGGGCATGAACGGATCAAGGGTGTACTCACTGACATATGACCGCAGAATATCTGTAGGGAGGGTTCAGACGCCTACGCTGGCTATACTGACAGCAAGAGAACAAGAGCGTAATGAATTCATAAGTGAGCAATACCACGAGCTGTGGGGATCATTTAACGGATACAAAGGAAGATACTTTGACGAGTCCAAAGAAGAGAATGCGCACTGGATACTCGAAAACGACCTTGAAAAGTTTACAAAGATTGCAGCAGAACTAAAAGGGAAAACTGCGGTTGTAGAAAAAATTGAACAGATAGGAGAGACCAAAAAGCCTCCGTTATTATACGACCTTACGTCTCTGCAGAGAGATGCGAACTACTACTTTAGCTATTCTGCAGCAAAAACGCTGCGCCTGGCACAGAGCCTTTATGAAAAACATAAGTTGATAACATACCCCAGGACAGACAGCAGATTCTTAAGCCATGACATGGCGGGATCATTAAAAACCAGGCTGTCCAAGCTAAACATTGAACCGTGGAATGAATTTGCAGAAACGGCTTTGCAGCTTGAAGGCGTTCCGAAAAGAGTAATATGGGATGCAAGAGTAACCGACCACCACGCAATCATACCTACAGGTAAGGTAGCTGCTATAAAGAAGCTGAGCGAGGAGGAAGCAGCACTTTTTGATCTTGTAGTAAGGCGTTACATGGCTGTATTCTTTGACGATCAGGAACTTCTAAAGACGAACGTTATTACAAGGTGTGAGGGATTGCCTTTTGAATCAAAAGGACTTCAGGTGCTAAAGGAAGGCTGGGCCAAAATATATGATTCACTGAAGAAAAAGTCAACCTCTGATGATGAACAAAGAATACCGGACATGAAAGAAGGCGACACACGCAAAGTGACAAGTGCGGCTATAAAAAACAAAAAGACAAAGCCGCCTGCAAGATACACTGATGCGACATTGCTAAGCGCAATGGAAAACGCAGGGCGCATGATAGATGATGAAGAACTAAGCCAGGCTATGAAAGACTCAGGCCTTGGAACGCCTGCCACAAGGGCTGCGATAATAGAAAGACTTATTCAGGTGAAGTACGTCAGAAGGAGCGGAAAAACGCTGGTTCCAACTGATAAAGGCATCATGCTTATTTCGATACTGCCGCAGAATATGAAGTCGCCGGAAATGACTGGAACATGGGAAAAGGAACTAAATGAAATCAGACACGGTGAATATGACCCAGACAAGTTCATGGATGGAATCAAAGACATGACCTGTGAAATAGTAGCAAACGGCAAAAAGAAAATAGACGGCGTCGAATTCCCGGGAGATAGCAGGAGCGCAGCAGTTTCCGACACTAAAGACCCACTGGGCGCTTGCCCTGGCTGCGAAGACGGCAATATAATGGAAAATACTAAAGCCTACTACTGCACAAACTGGCGTCTTAAAAAATGCAAATTTACTTTGTGGAAAAAGGACAAGCTGGAAGAAAGACCGGAGTTCACCCGAGACATGACGAAAGAGCTGCTTAAAAAAGGAAAACTGGAGTTTGCTGAAGGAACAATGGAACTTACCCAACAGGAGCCGTATGTAAAATGGACAGCAAAAGAGGAAAAATAGTATCAGTAAGGTTGGAAAGCTATCTTTTTCGCTCGGATGTTGGCACATATGAAGATGTCGCAGCGTTTTTGAAGGCAGAACGAGTGAAAGTTAACGGTGTTTTGCAAACGGACAGCAATTTCAGGGTAAGCCCGGCGCACGATTTCGTTGAACTGGACGAAAAGCCTTTAAATTATCGAAGATATGCATACCTGATTATGAATAAACCGGCAGGCTATGTGTCAGCCAACAGCAGCAGACACTACAAAACGGTGATGGATATATTGCCCGAATGGTGCCGGAGAAGACAAATGAAGCCAGTCAACAGCCTTGACAAGGATATGTCAGGGCTTGTTTTGGTAACGGATGATGAAGGGCTATCAAGAACCTTGGAAACACATACGAAATACAATGAAGTTGTATATCATGTTCAAATGGATAAATCACCAGCGATAAAAAATGCGGATAGTTTTGCTTCGGGAATACATATGAAGTATTTTGTAGGCGGCGTTGCAACGCTGACAAAAGCAGAAAGCTATTTCAAAGACGAATTCGCCTGCAGGCTTGCGTCCAGAGAATGCAGGTACAATGATATAGTCAGGATGTTTTTAGCAATCGGAATAAAAGTTTTTTCAGTTGAATTGCTTACTTTTGGTGGGCTTGTGCTCCCTGTTGAGCTTGTCCAGGGAATGTGGCGGGAATTAAACAGTAGCGAATATGAAGTATTGAAGCTTCAAAACCCGTATATATAACAAATTTTTCAGATTTACTTATTTTAATTATAATTAGTCCTTGTTTTTTATATCCATTCTATTGAAATTTGACTTACTGTATGATATAGTCATCATGGGGAACGTTGCGATATTTTTTTATCTCAACATTTCTATTTTTGATTTGTACTAAATTAATGAGGAGGACATAAATGGCCACCACACAACAACATAGATTCTGCGTAAGTGAACTGAAATGCACCCCGAGAGTCACTAAACATAAGAGCATTTACAAAATTCAGCATTCGCCTATTGGGTGAAAGATAAAAGTGTAAAATTGTAAAAGTGATATAATGTCGCAGATTCAAACAAAAATAAAAGGAGAAAAAAATGTCGGAAAACAGAAAACTTGAAATCATCTTATCCAAATGTGATGAAAAAAACCAAGAAAAAATCAAACTAATCAACAATGCTGATATCTTAAGTAAGATTGCAAGCAGAATCGAGCTTTGTAATCCTAAAGACGTCTTCATACACTCAGGCAGTGAAGAAGATTATGAATATATCAAAAAGATGTCTTTAGAGACAGGCGAAGAATCACCTTTGGCCATGGAAGGCCATACGATTCATTTTGACCCGCCAACAGAGCAAGGCCGCATTGTTAAGCAAACATATGCGATTGAAGACGAAGGTGTGTTCACATCTTCCCTTTCAAAAGCTCTCCCAAGAGCTGAAGCCGATGAGCTCATCCAAACCAATATGAAGAATATTATGGATGGAAAAACAATGCTTGTTGGCTTCTATATCCGTGGACCTGTTGGTGCACCGACAGCTTATCCATCTTTAACAATTTCAGATACATGGTATCTTGGACATCAGCAAAACAATCTTTATAGATGTGATCCCGTAGGTTTTGAAAATCAAGTTGAAAAAACTGGTCTTTTCTTTACAAATACGCATAGCAAAGGCACACTAGATACGCCTAATGCTTATGTATTGACAGACAGAAAAAATATTGAAACTTGGGCTTGGAACGTATCCTACTTAGGCAACTGTGCTTTAATCAAAAAAGGCCATCACAGATTGTCGAATGATGATGCGATCTATAATCACAGAGGTGATTACATGTCAGAGCACATGTTCATCACTGGTATTAAGATGAAAGATGGCTCTATCGTATGGATCGATGGCGCTGCACCATCAGGCTGTGGTAAAACAACAACAGCTATGGCCGGCGATACTTTCATAGGCGATGACCTTGCTCAAATATGGATTGCAGATGATGGATCAATCCGTTCAATCAATCCTGAAATCGGAATCTTTGGTATCGTTAAAGACGTTAACAAAGAAGGCGATCCCATTCTCATGGAAAGATTGAGAAATCCTGGTTCAGAAGTCATTTGGTCAAATGTTTGTGTTGCTGAAGGCGTACCTTATTGGGAAGGCTCAGATGAGGAAACACCAAAAAGTGGAACGAATTTCCAAGGAGAATGGTGGGAAGGAAAAACAGATGCTAATGGAAAGGTTATTCCTATTTCGCATCCGAATTCAAGATGTACACTGCTCTCTAATCAATTAAGTAACTTTAATCAAGCATCAGCAGATGATCCCAATGGTGTAGATACACTCGTATTTACATACAGTGGACGTGATCCGGATACAATGCCTCCTGTTGTGGCTAGTTTGACACCTGAAGAAGGCGTAACATTCGGTGCTGATATTGCATCTCAAACAACAGCAACAGAAGTTGGCGCAAAAGGCGATATCCAAAGATCTCCTTGGGCAAATGCTCCATTTTTCTTGGGCGCATTGGGTGATTATATGGATGGTCAATTTAAATTCTTCACAAATCCAAAGATCAAAACAAAGCCTGTTTTAGCATCTTTGAATTACTTCCTCACAGAAGCAGCCCGTGGTGGAGATTCAAATAAACTCATCGGTGAAAAGCGCGATGTACGCACATGGTTAACATGGCTTGCACGTTTGGCAAAAGGTGAAGTCACAGGAATCAAAACAGCTCTCGGAATTATCCCGACATTTGAAGAAATCAAAGGCATTTTTGATGAATTTATGCCAGACAAAGGATATTCCAAAGAGACATACAATAAGCAATTCTCATTATATATAGATAAACTTATTGATAGAATTGATATGCAAGTTGAAGCTTACAAAAAAGAAGTAAATGTCCCAGACGTATACTTTGAAACACAAGCTACAAAGAAAGCTCGCTTAGAAGAACTCAAAGCAGCTAAAGGATCTATTGTTTTACCTGATCAATTAGGATAGTTTAAAACAATAAAGTAAATACTAAATAAAAGGGCAGTTCATAATTAGAACTGTCCTTTTTTTCGTTTTTCATCGCTACTTTTTATATTAATAACTCTAACGTTAATATAATATATATAGATGATAAAATAATTTAATTAATAAAGCAAATACAATAAATATGTTATTATAATAACTTGAATTAGCAATTCGCGTGCATTATTATTAGGTTATGATATATTATTAGCAAGGAGTTGAATTATGGACTCTATTGACATTCAAATCGTTAACATTCTGCAGGAGAATTCACGTACATCCATTAAGCAGATAAGTGAAAAAGTGATGTTGTCTGCGCCTTCTGTAAAGGAGCGCATAAACAAAATGACCGCTTCCGGGCTCATAAGGGAATTTACAACCGTTCTTGAACCCGCGATGATGGGAAAGACGCTGACGGCGTTTATGTTTCTTACACTTAAGCGCCCGGACGAAAATCAAAAATTTCTTGACTTTATAAATGATGAGCCGGAAATTTTAGCATGTCATTATCTGACCGGTGACTTTGACTATATGGTTCAAATAGTCACCAGTAACTCCAAAAGACTGGAAGAATTACTTTCGAAGGTCAAACTTACTCATGAGGTAGCAAGGACAAGAACAGTTATTGCTCTGTCAACTATAAAGGAAAAACATTCAGTTACGCCTTAATTTTTATAGGAGGAGTTATTATGATTATCGCAGTCCCAAAAGAGATTAAAAACAATGAAAACAGAGTTTCACTCACACCAGCTGGAGTTCACCAGCTTAAGCTTGACGGGCATGACGTTGTGGTGGAAAAAAATGCAGGCGCTGGCAGCGGCTTCGTTGATGAAGACTATGTAAGAGAAGGCGCCAAGATACTGGCAACCGCAAAAGAAGTGTATGATGCCGGTGATATAATAGTGAAGGTAAAAGAGCCGCTTAAGGAAGAGTATGACCTGATGAAAACAGGGCAGGCTATGTTTACATATCTTCACCTTGCACCAAATGCTGAGCTCACAAAGGCACTTGTAGATAAAAAAATCACAGGTATAGCATATGAAACACTGCAGCTTTCAGATGGCTCATTGCCGCTGCTTATACCCATGAGCGAAGTTGCAGGCAGAATGTCAATTCAGGTTGCAGCAATGCTTCAGCAGAAATATTACGGCGGCAGAGGAATGCTTTTAGGCGGAGTACCAGGGGTGCTGCCTGCAGAAGTCGTAATAATTGGCGGCGGAGTAGTTGGCAGCAATGCCGCGCAGATGGCCGTTGGCCTGGGCGCAAATGTGACAATAATTGACAAGAACCAAAGAAGGCTAGCAGAGCTGGATGCACTCTACAGAGGAAGAGTAAATACACTAATGTCCACTCCTTTGCATGTAGCAGAGGCTGTAAAAAGGGCTGATGTGCTCATCGGCGCGGTTCTACTGCCCGGAGCGAAAGCTCCAAAGACAGTGAGCGAAGAGATGGTAAAGACCATGAAAAAAGGCTCAGTAATAGTTGACGTCGCAATTGACCAGGGCGGCACAGTAGAGACAATAGACAGAGTGACAACACATGACAACCCTTCTTATGAAAAGCATGGTGTAATACATTACTCCGTTGCAAATATGCCGGGAGCCGTCGCCTACACATCAACACAGGCGCTTACAGGTGTAACATTGCCGTGGCTCCAAAAGCTGGCTAATGAGGGCGTGGAAGAAGCAATAAGATACAGTCAGCCTTTGCAGTATGCGCTGAATACATACAAAGGACACGTTGTTTGCAAGCCTGTTGCGGATGCACTGGGATATGAATACCATAAATATAATCAACATTGATCTATTAAATAATAATAAAGGCTGCCTTTAAAAGCAGCCTTTATATATTTTCAAGGCCATTTAGAAGAAGATTAACGTAACAAGGTAAGAGCCGACAGGCCGAGGCTTGTTTTAAGCGAAGGACAAAATTAATCTTTGGAGCAGAAGTTATTATATAAGGAGTAAATGATGAAGAAGCTATTGCTGGGAAATCAGGCAGTCGCAAGGGGAGCTTGGGAAGCAGGGTGCAAAGTTGCCACTGCGTATCCGGGCACTCCGAGCACAGAAATAACGGAAAATATCGCAAAGTATTATGAAATATATTCGGAATGGTCACCTAATGAAAAGGTAGCTCTGGAAGTTGGCATAGGCGCATCCTACGGCGGCGCGAGAACCATTGTATCTATGAAGCATGTAGGGCTGAATGTGGCAGCAGATCCGTTTTTCACATTGAGCTATACAGGCGTTAACGGCGGACTGGTGATAGCGGTTGCCGATGACCCCGGCATGCATTCATCGCAGAACGAGCAGGACACTAGGCTGATAGGGAGAAGCGCACATGTACCTGTACTTGAGCCTTCAGACAGCATGGAGGCTAAGGAGTTTACAAAGATAGCTTTCGACCTTTCAGAGAAATATGATACACCTGTAATACTTCGGTTGACCACAAGAGTCAGCCATTCAAGAGGTTTAGTTGAAGTTGAAGACAGAAAAGAAGTGCCGCTTAAAGACTACACAAAAGACATAAGCAAGCACATAATGATGCCGGGAATGGCGAGAAAAAGGCATATATTTGTGGAGCAAAGAGACAAACTGATAGAAAAAGATGCATCAGCTATGCCGATAAATAATGTGACCTACAAGGACAAAAAAATCGGAATTATTACATCAGGGCTAAGCTATCAATATGTTAAGGAAGCTTTGCCGGATGCCAGTATTTTAAAGCTAGGGCTTGTTTATCCGCTTCCTTATGATTTGATAGAAGAATTCTCGCAGAATGTTGAAAGGCTTATTGTTGTTGAAGAGCTTGAGCCATTTATTGAAGATGCAATAAAGGCAAAGGGTATAGCCTGCGAAGGAAAAGAGCTTTTTACTTTGCAGGGGGAATACTCAGCTAATCTCATAAGAAAAGCGATACTCGGAGAAGACGCTGCTGAGGTAGAAGGAGCAGAAGGGCTGCCTATGAGGCCGCCTGCATTATGCCCGGGCTGCCCCCACAGAGGCACATTTCATGTATTGAATAAGATGGGGCTCACTGTAACTGGCGACATAGGCTGCTACACGCTGGGCGCGCTGGCTCCGCTTTCCGCTATGGATACCTGTGTATGCATGGGTTCATCAATAGGCATAGCAATGGGCATGGAAAAAGCCAGAGGAAGAGACTTTGCTAAAAGGACAGTAGCAGTAATAGGAGATTCAACATTTATGCATACAGGCATAAATGGTCTTATAGATGTAGTCTACAACAAAGGCAATACTACAGTGCTGATATTAGACAACAGGACAACGGGAATGACAGGGCATCAGAATAATCCGACAAACGGTAAGGATATCAAAGGGGAGCCTGCCCACGAGATTGACTTTGAGCCGCTTGTTAGGGCAATTGGTGTGAACAACGTTGTAACTGTAGATTCTTATGACCTAAAAAAGTTGGAAGCTGCTGTATCAGAAGCATTGGAGTTTGACGGCCCGTCTGTAATTATCGCAAAGAGGCCATGCGTGCTCCTTGATAAGGCGTTCAGGAAGCCACCGCTTAAGGTGAATCACGACAAATGTACAGATTGCAGAGAATGCATGAGCATAGGCTGCCCATCTATTATAGTTAGAAACGGAAAAGTAGAAATAGACACTACCTTATGTGTTGGATGCGCACTCTGCGCTAGGGTATGCCCATCAAAGGCAATTGGAAGGAGTGAATGATATGAGCATAACATCAGTTCTTATTACGGGAGTCGGCGGACAGGGCTCTCTTCTTACAAGCCGTATTTTGGGGACACTAGCCCTAGAACTTGGAATGGATGTAAAGGTCTCCGAAGTGCACGGAATGGCTCAGAGGGGCGGCAGCGTGGTTACATATGTGCGTATGGGCGATGAAGTAGCGTCTCCCATCATAGAAGAAGGCGGAGCGGACTATATGCTCTCCTTTGAGATGCTGGAAGCATTGCGCAGCGTAAATCTGATGAAGAAAAATGGAAAGATAGTATTGAATGTGCAGGAAATTGATCCGATGCCTGTGATAATCGGAGTACAGGAGTATCCAAAGGATATTAAGCAGCAGCTAAAAAGCAAGGTAGAAACCTATTTTGTTGATGCTTTATCTGTTGCAGACAGCCTCGGTGATGCGAGATATGTAAATACCATAATGATAGGAAAGCTGGCCTCCATAATGGGCGGAGATAAGGAAAAATGGATCAATTCAGTTAAGCAGTGCGTGCCGGAAAAAAGCGTGGAGAAAAACATACTGGCATTTGAAAAGGGATATAATCTTTAGACGATAAATATTTTCTAAAAAGACTGTCGGAAAGAGAAACAATAAATCAACGCATAACTAGCTTTGGCATGATTTGTTGTTTGATACTTTTCGACAGTTTATTATTCTCTAGGCATCATCATATTTATACATCAAAATAATTAATTTGTAAGCAACAGAGAGCTATTTGTGATATAATATGCAAGTAAATTAAAATATATTTATTAGACAATATAAAATCACAGCAGGTAAGATTTAATGAGAGAGACAACATCGGCAATAGTAGACTTAAGGAATTTAAGGCACAATATCAGAGAATATAAAAGTATATTGGCAGAGAGCACGCAGATAATTGCAGTTATAAAGGCGGATGGATATGGACACGGAGTTTTGCCTGTGTACAATGCAGCAGTGCAGGAAGGCGTCAAGCACTTTGCAGTATCCAAGGTGAAAGAGGGTGCGGAGCTCCGCGAGGCAGGCGTAAAAGAAGAGATTTTGGTTCTGGGTGGTACGCTTCCCTTTGAGATGGAGCCAGCGTTGGAGCATTCATTAGTTCCAGCTATCTACAGCATAGACCAGCTGATTGCATTGAGTGAAGCTGCCAAGAAAAGAGATGTTCGTGCCAAATTTCATCTGAAATTAAACACCGGAATGAACAGGCTTGGCGTAAGGCGCGGAGATAACCTAGAAGAGTTTCTTAATGCTTTAGATCAAACAGAAAATGTCTATTTTTCAGGAATTTTTTCGCATTTTGCAGTAAGCGATGTTGATCCTGTATTTACTAAAGAACAGTACCGAGAGTTTATTCAGGCGATGAGGCAGATAGAAGGCCACGAATACATGCCAAAGACACATATATCAAATTCAGCAGCAATTGCCACATATGACAGCTTCGATTTAGATTTTGTGAGGCTGGGCATAGGAATGTACGGGCTTAACCCTCAGGACACTGCTGTGCTCGACCTAAAGCCCGTTATGAGCCTGAGAGCGCAGATTGTACAGCTTAATGATATCAAGGCAGGGGAGACTGTGAGCTACGGCAGAACCTTTACTGCAGCGAGTGACACGAAAATAGCAGTATTGCCTATTGGATACGCTGACGGATATCCTAGGATACTTGGGAACAAGGCACATGCTCTGGTGCATGGAATAAGGTGCAATGTAGTTGGTACTGTATGTATGGATCATATAATGCTGGATGTCAGCAAAGTTCCGCAGGTTGAATGCGGCGATGAAGCGATTTTGATTGGAAAGCAGGGCGGCGACGAAATAACAGCAAAGGAACTTGCAGACCTCGCAGGAACAATACACTATGAAATAGCGACCGGGATACAAAAAAGAGTGGCAAGAGAATATATTGAGTAGCAGAGATGAACAGAGGAATATCGCAAAAGAAAAGCGGCTTGATATTAAAAAGGAATTATATCAGGCTCATTCTGATACGATCTGCCTGAAACTAATGAATCTTGATATATACGAAAAGGCTTCACTTATCATGGCTTACTGCCCGATAAACAAAGAAGTTGATACATCACTGCTGCTTGATGAATGTATGGAAGCTAAAAAACTGGCACTGCCGAGAACAGATTTGATAAAAAAGACAATTACCCCCTGCGAAGTGCATAGCTTAGCCGACCTAAAAATAGGCGCTTACAATATATTTGAACCAAATCAAAATTGCGCTAAAGCAGCTATTGATAAAATTGATATAGTAGTTGTACCTTTAGTTGCATTTGACAAAAAAGGAACAAGGCTAGGATACGGCGGTGGCTATTATGACAGGATGCTTGCTAAAATGCCGAACTGCAAAAAGATAGGAATAGCATTTTCTTTTCAGGAGATGGATTCTATCAACAAGGAAGGCCATGATATTGTGCTGGATATGGTAATAACAGAAAAGAAGATTTTCAATTTTTGATAAATTACCTTAGCAGTTTTTCAGCCATTAGGCTTTTTTTATTTATAACGGATTTTAAATGGTAAAATATAAGAATTATTTATAAAAGGAAATATAAATGCCACGATATAAGAAAATACTATTTGACCTTGACGGCACTCTGCTGGACTTTGAAAAGACAGAAAGAACTGCTCTTACAAATACCTTTAATGCGCTTGGAATTGAGCCGAGCGAAAAAAACATCAATAGGTATGTAAAAATAAATGAAGAACTCTGGAGACGGCTTGAAGAGGGCGGGATAGAAAAAGATAAGCTGAAGACTGAGCGTTTCAGGCTATTTTTCAATGCTGCTAATGTTATATCTGATGAATACCATGCATCTGATCTTTATATTAAAAATCTGTCTGAAACGATTATTTATATTGACGGTGCAATAAAGATTTGTGAAGAATTATCAAGAGAATGCGAACTTGCGGTAATAACAAACGGCATTGCGAAGGTGCAGCATTCTAGGCATAAATTAACCGATTTCGCGAAATATTTTAGTTATCTGTTTATATCAGAAGAAGTAGGAAAGCCTAAGCCTTATAAGGAATTTTTCGATCATGTATTTAAAGAAATGAAAATCGACGATTTAAGCGAGGTGCTGGTTGTTGGAGATTCATTGACATCTGATATAAAGGGCGCAAATAATGCTGGTGTGGCGTGCTGCTGGTACAATGCGAAAGGCTTAACGAATGACACTGACAGTATATGCGATTATACAATAAGCTCTCTTGATGAGCTGAAAAAGTTGATATAAGATATGTCGGAAATTATATTAACGCCAAGGCTTCAGGCGATAGCTGAAATGGCAAAAAATAAAAAAGCATGCGCGGATATTGGCTGTGACCACGGCAAAATAGCTGTCAGTCTTGCCCTAGACGGAGGGTTTGTTTATGCGGTTGATATATCTGAGCCGTCTCTTGAAAAGGCAAAGTTGCTAGCAGAGCAGGAAAATGTTTCAGGACAAATGGCGTTTTACTGTGACAGCGGACTGAAAAGCATAAAGGATATCAATCTGGATGTCGCAATAATTGCGGGAATGGGATGGCGCACCATCAAAAGTATCCTTGAAGCCAATAAAGAGTATCTGCAGAATATCGGTTCGTTTATACTGCAGCCAATGGATTCCGTATTTGAGCTGAGAGGGTATATTGAACAATCTGGCTATAAAATTACCGATGAAAGGCTGGCTAAGGAGGACAATAGGTACTACTCAATTATTGAGATGAAAACGATTGGCGGCGGCCCTCTGACGATTCAGGAAAAGATACTTGGCCCGGTAATTTTGGCAAAAAAAGACCCTTTGCTTGATGAATATGCAAAAAAAGAGATTGAAAAACGCGAGGACATATTGAAAGCTATAAAAAGCAGCAGCAAAGACAATAGCGATAAGATAAAGAAAATCGAACATGAAATTAAGCTGCTGATTAATATATAGGAGGTTTACATGAGCATTACTGTTGGCAAAATATACGAATACGTGGATGAGTTTGCACCGTTTTTGCTAGCCGAGGAGAGGGACAACAGCGGCCTGCTGGTGGGCAGCAAAGACGCTGAAGTAAAGGGCATACTGCTGGCACTTGATGTATCGCTTGACGCTGTCAACATGGCGGCAGAGCAGGGAGCAAACCTTATTATATCTCATCATCCCGTAATATTTGACCCGCTTTCTGAAATAACTGACAGCACTGCTACCGGAAGGGTTGTGCTCTCTGCCATAAAAAACGGGATAAATATAATTTGTGCGCACACAAACCTGGATGCTGCAGAGCAGGGAATAAGCTATACACTTGCGGAAATGGCGGGACTTGAAGATATCTATACATCGGAGTTTTCAAAATTAATGAGAATAGGGGAACTAAAACCTGCGCTAAAAACAGAAGAATTCATTTTAAGCCTGAAACAAAGGCTGAAAATAGATACAGCTTATATATCAAGAAACCATCCTGACAAGATAAAGACAGTTGCAGTTGTATCAGGTAGAGGGTGCTCACTTCTGAATGAAGCGAAGCTATCCGGTGCAGATGCCTTTCTGCTGGGAGAGATAAAATATGAAAATCAGGTGTATGCTGATATACTTGATATTTGCGTAATAAGCTGCGGACATTACGAGACTGAGTCCATTATACTTCCAAGGCTTAAAAATTATTTACAAACGAGGCTAAATGGGTTACAATTTAATTTAGGCGTTTACGAGGAAGCGCCTATGCTAAAAAAATAATGATAGGGGTGCTAGCTTAATGGAACAGCTTAAGCTGCTGCTGGATTACCAGCAGCTTGACATAAAAATCAGCAAAATCGAATCAGAGGTTAAGCAGTCTGCTTTGTATAAAAAAGTAGTTAAAGTTCGTAAATACCTGATTGACTCACAAAAACTCATGCAAAAGCATGAAAGTGAAGTAGTAGGTATAAATGAAACGCTTAAATCCTTGCTTTCACAGTACAATGAGGCGAATGAAACCGTGGAAGAGCTTACTGAGGCCATTTCCAACGTAAACAGTGAATCTTCTATCAAAGAGGTGCAGATGCTTCTTCGAAAGGCAAAGCAGGAGCAGACAAATCTGGCTAAAATAGAACGTGAAATTCTTAAAGACCAGACAACGATGTCAACAATAGAAGAGAGCCTTCAAAAGATAGCACATAACGTGCCTACATACAAAACTGAGTTTGAACAGCTGAAGGCAAAGTATGACGAGGAATTATTAAAAATAAACGAAGAAATAGAGCCTCTTAAAGATAAGCTGAAAGAACTGGCGAAAAAAATTGACAAAGAAACGCTTAAAAAGTATAAAACTGCAAAGAAAAGCCACGCTATTGCTGTGGTTATGCTCGATGGCAAGCGTTGCATGGGCTGCAACATGGAACTATCATCAAAAATGGCAAAGGAAGTAACAACAAGTGATACACTGCTTGAGTGCGAAAACTGCGGAAGGCTGCTATACACAAAAGAAAGTTAATTATTTAATATGAGCAGATTGAGTAATCGCTCTGCTTAACGCGGAGAGGAAAGTCCGAGCTCCACAGGGCAAGAGCGCTGGGTAACACCCAGTGGAGGCGACTCTAAGGAAAGTGCAACAGAAATAGACTGCCTTAATTTTAAGGCGATGGTGGAAATGTGAGGTAAGAGCTCACAAGCTGCCTGGGTGACCAGGCGCTTATGTAAACCCCGCTCGGTGCAAGATTGAAGGGGCGATACGGCGGCCCGCCGCTACCCCTGCTAATCGCATGAGCCTGACTGGTAACAGCAGGCCAAGATAGATGATTACTCTCGACAGAACTCGGCTTATAGATTTGTCTCATATCAATTATTAAAAAAGGATGTACACTGTACATCCTTAATTTTTTTTAATAAAAGTATTATGAAATTTCTTCTGCAGTCTCAATTTTGTCTTCCGGCGGAAGCCTTAAGAAGAAAATCAAACCTAAAATAAATAACGGAACTATTGCAAATATACTCATTTTTGTTGCATTCATATATGATTGGCCGGCTGCTTGACCAACAAACACTGCGAGCCACATTAAGCCAGGGCCGATTATTGCTGCAAATTTCCCGAAGATATTATAAAAGCCAAAGAATTCATTTGAATTTTTCTTTGGAATTATTTTAGCAAAATATGATCTGGAAAGCGCTTGTATACCGCCTTGAGCTGACCCTATCAGAACACCTAAAACAAAAATATTCCATAACGCATTCATGAAAAATGCATAGGTACATGCAATTATATAAGTAACAATACCTACAATAATCATATTTCTTGTTCCATATTTTTTTGCTAGAACACCATATAAAATAGCGCACGGGAATGCCACTATTTGTATTACCATTAGTATGCCTAGTAATGTATAGATATCATCGGGGCTTAATCCAAGTGTGCCCGTAGCATATGGTACACACATTTTGATGATTGTGTCAACGCCGTCGATGTAGAGAAAATACGCAACTAAGAAGAGAAAAACGAGTCTATAGCTTCTAATGTTTTTAAATGTTTTTTTGAGCCTTGAAAAGCTCATTCTAACTGGGTTTGGTTCTCTCTCAATATAGTGCTTTTGTGTTACATTCTTAATCATAGGGATTGTGAAGAGTCCCCACCAAAGAGCAGTGATAATGAAACCGAGCTGGAATCCGATAAGTTTATCCATTCCAAGTAATAAAATTACTCCAAGGCTTATTCCGAATGGAATAACACTAAAGATGTACCCGTAAGCAAAACCCTTGGTTGAAACGGAGTCCATTTTTTCATCAGAGGTAACATCAACTAAAAATGAATCATAAAATATATTGCTTCCTGCAAAACCCAAGCAGGTCAGAATATAGAATACAACCAGCAATTGCCATTGTCCATCAGGAACAACAGCTAAAGCTCCGGTGAAAACAACGCCAAGTGCGGCAAAAAAGATAAAAAACCTTTTTTTGAAATCTTTGTAGTCAGCTATTGTGCCCAGTATTGGCGCTAATACAGCAACTAACAAACTGGCTATTGAGTTGTAAATACCTAAATCCATGCCTTGGCCGTTGTTAAACATTCCGTAAACAACAGGCAGCAGCGCTGTAGTAATTGCCATTGAATATGCAGAATTGCCGCAATCATACATTATCCAACTTCGCTCTTTTTTCGTGAGCTTTGTTGTGGCTTTTTCCATAAATTTTCCTTCTTTCTTTAAAAAAATAATTACGTGATAATAATAACAGTTTTATCTTATACATTCAATAAGTATTAATAAGTTTACTTATAACTAACGTTGTGTATAATAATAGTAAATATGAATTTTATTTGATTACAGTTTATATGGAACTATAATTCGGTAATTTACGTCATAATGGTATAACAATCAGGAGGTAGCATAATGAACAAAAAAAGTATATTAATTATTGTCGTCTTAATCGCAGGATTATTATTGAGCTCTTGCGCGTCAAAAGACGAATCCGCAATGGACAAAAACATTGCATATGACGGTGCTTTGCAAGAGGCGCCAATGGCAGTGATGGAAGACTCGGATATGTTTTACGGCGATTACGAGGAATCAACCGTCCAGACTGCATCCGTTGATGCGGGAGAAGCCATCAATTATTCTGAGAAGATTATATACAACGTAAACATGGGAATTACAGTCGCTGACCCCGCAGAAGCTGCAAAGCTCATAAAAGAGCAGGTAAGCGCAATAGGTGGGTATGTGAGCTCGTCATACTCCTATAAGAACGATGACAACTCCAGCTATGTAAATATGCAGGTTCGAGTTCCGGCCAAGGGATTAACGGATATGACTGCGTTCATTGAGTCAATCTCTGAAGTGGACTATGAGAATATGTACACAGACAATATTACAGAGAGCTATTATGACACAGTAGCTAGGCTGGAGCATGAAAAGCTTCAGGCAAAGCAGCTGGAAGAGATAATGGAAAAAGCCGAAACAATAGAAGACATCATTACTGTAAGACAAGAATTGTCAGCTGTTCAGGAAAATATTGAAGTATATGAAGGCAGGATTAGAATGTGGGATTCGCTGGTGGACTACTCAACAGTAGACATCTACATTCAGCCTACACCGACCATTGATAATAATAATGGAAAAGTTAGGCTCATCACTCTCGGCGAGACAGGAAGGGCTATTGTTAGGGCACTTGATAATTCATGGAGGTTTGTGGCTAACTTCTTCTCGCTCCTATTAAGAGTAATAGCTGCACTGCTCATACCTGCGATTATAGTAGTACCAATTGTAATTCTAAGCGTAAAAGCTGCTAAGAAAAAGAAAGCAAGGCGTAAGGAAGAACAAGACGGTGAGGAGAAATAACTAAGTTATTAAAAATGCCGCTCCAATCGGAGCGGCATTTTTCTGTCTATTTATTCAGGCTATAGCCGAACATCCACATGTTCAGTATATATGCCTGCACTGCTTCTGGATCGCTGGTATCCACGCCTGTCATATCTATTTCTCCGGGCATGATATTCCCGAATGATGTCATACCATAGCCTTTTTCAAATGTCCGCATTTCATAATATGTGTTGTTAAAGTACCCGGGTACACCTGTAACTGTGTATAGTACACTCACTTTATCAGATGAGTATTCAGTAACTTTGGCTTTTACAGTATATGTATTGCCGTCGATTTTAGTCTGATGACTCCAGCTCGAGCCAAGCGCAAGGGGCAGCTTGAGCACAACAACATTGTGGAGTTTTGAGTGGAACTCGTTTTTATCCAGCCGCTCATTATATCCGGCCTTTTCTGTTATAGTGCCTCTTGTGTAATCAAAGAAATACTGTACTTTAAATTTATCTGGCGTTCCCATGCCGTCATTATAGACACCGTTGAACTCATACATTGCATCTGTGTTGTTATCATAGCTTTTCTTTAATTTTCCGTAATGTCCAGTTTCAGCGATGCCATAGAAATAAAGATCTGTATTAAGTGCAGGGAGAAAGGCATTCATTTGTGCCTTTAATTCTGTGTCCACTGGTGAAGTTGTTGCGGCAGCAGTGGTGGCAGCGGCAGTTACAGTTGATGTCGCGCTTGCAGTTGGCGAAGGGCTCGGCAGTTGTTCGGTAACATTCGGCGTTATGCCCATAGTATCGACGGGAACAGGTGTATTGGTCGGAGTATTTACAGCGGAAGCTGTTGCGGCAATTTGCTGAGCACCCATCTCGCATCCTGAAAGAAGCAGAACAGATAACATAATTAAATACATTAACATTCTTTTCATAATACATTTACCCCTTTAATCAATTATAACTAAATGATTTTATATATCAGTTTTTTTGACTTTTTATTCTTTGATTTCTCTATGTGGATGCTGTTTTTAATCAGTGACATTGCATCCTCTAGATTTCTGTTATCATTATAATGAATAGCACAAAGGGTGTCGCCGGCATTAATATGTTCGCCCAGCTCACATTCCATCACATAGCCCACTGCATGGTCTATTATGTCGGTGAGTTCCTCCCTGCCTGCGCCGAGCAGTGCGGCAGCTCTTCCCAATGATTTTGTATCCATTGAATTAATGTATCCGGATTTATCAGACTTCAATTCGATAATATTTTTAGCGGTAGGCAGCAGGGAAGGGTTGTCGATTACATCAGGATTGCCGCCCTGCGCTATAACCATTTCCTTGAGTTTTGCTATTCCGCTGCCGTCGTCTATTGCCTTTTGCAGCATTGCTTTTGCAGTCTTTTCATCTGCTATTTTAGCAAGTTTAAGCATTAATGAGCCTAACTCAAGAGCAACAGCCTTCAGCCTTTCGGAATCTTTGGAGCCGTTAAGCACATCAATTGCTTCCTTCACTTCCAGTGCGTTGCCAATAGCCTTGCCAAGAGGCTGGTTCATGTCGCTAATTATTGCACGGGTTTCTATTCCGGCTGCTTTTCCTAGGTTGACCATGGCGTGAGCAAGCCTCTCAGCTTCGCTGATTTCGCCAAGGAATGAGCCGTTTCCGGTCTTTACATCAAGCACAAGCGCATCGCAGCCTGCTGCAATTTTTTTGGACATAATAGAGGATGCAATAAGCGGTATGGAATTGACTGTTCCGGTAACGTCACGCAAGCTATAGAGCTTTTTATCAGCAGGGGCTAGGTTGCCGCTTTGCCCGATAACAGAAATCTTTGTTTTGTTAACTATTTTTTTGAAATTGTCTATTGTCTGAATTACATTGAAGCCTTCAATGGACTCAAGCTTATCCAGAGTGCCTCCTGTGTGTCCTAAGCCTCTGCCGGACATTTTCGATACCGGTGCGCCGCAGGCAGCGACAAGCGGAGCCAGGATCAGCGTTGTTGTGTCTGCAACTCCTCCGGTCGAGTGCTTATCAACCTTGATGCCTTCTATTTCAGATAAATCCACGCGCTCGCCGGATTGTACCATCGCGTTTGTTAGGTAGGCCGTTTCCTCGCTTGTCATTGATTGAAAATAAATTGCCATCAGCAAGGCAGAAGTCTGGTATTCTGGTATTTTCTTTTCTTCGTCTTCGGTTACTATTCCTTTAATAAAATATTCAATCTCATCTTTTGATAGTGCAAAGCCGTTTTTTTTCTTTTCGATTATATCAATTATATGCATAAATTTTGCCTCCGATCAATGAGCTTATCAGCTTCTTTTATGTAATAATTATACCACAAAAGATAGTGAGATAAGCGCTCACCTAATAAAATAAACATAATAAAAAACAAGACAATCCTATTATCTTGTTAATTACATGCAAATATAAACTTAAATAAAGGTTATGCTTCGTCTACTGAGATTACAGCACGACCATTATAATATCCACAACTCTTACATACTCTGTGTGGAAGTTTCTTTGCGTGGCATTGAGGGCATTCTGATATTGCAGGAGCAGAAAGCTTCCAATGAGAGCGTCTCATGCCTTTTTTAGATTTGGATTTTTTACTCTTTTGTACAGCCATTATTTAAGCCTCCTCATCGTCATCGCTGAACATTCCTTTTAGCACAGCGAAGGGATTTTCTTTATTATTTACAGCAGCCTCGTTTTCTAAACTGCTTTGTTCGACTTTTTTTTGGCAACTGCATGTTTCATTGTTTAGGTTGCAGCCGCATTCCGGGCACAGGCCTTTGCAGGCATCACTGCATGTATGCTTTAGGGGGAGATGAAGGCAGATGTTGTCTTCTATCATTCCTGTTATGTCAATTGTATTGCCGGTTATTGAATATGCATCCACGCTTTCGTTGCTTTCAGCGGGAATATATTCTTCGTCAAAATCGCAATTGACCGCTTCATGCACATTTTCGTAGCAGAGGGCGCATTTTGTTTTGTATTCCGCCTTAAGGTTTCCTTTTACAAAGAATGAACTGCCGGTATACATGACAGAGCCTTCAACTTTTACAGGACTTTGAATTTGAATCAAATCCCCATAAAGATCAATGTCTGCAATATTGCCCTCAACAGAAAAAGCAAATGATTGTCCCGGGTGCTTTAGAGCACTTGATAAATCTATAATCATACTATTGCCTTTCTGCATATAAGTACATAGACAAGCAGAATATATTATACATTTACCTATACTTGTTGTCAATCAAAATCGTAAACTATTGTAAATATGCCATTGTATTTTATTCAATATACAACTATAATACTACATATGAAGAAAGCAAATAAATTCTTAATTGTCGGGCTGGGCAACCCCGGAGCGAAATACGAGCACACTCGCCACAACGCAGGCTTTGACGCAATTGATAAATTCAAATATAAACTAAATATTTCTAATGAAAAAAGCAGGCTGTCTTCACTGATCAGCTTTGCAGAGTCATGCGGCAGCAAGGTGATTGTAATTAAGCCGCAGACTTTTATGAACAATTCGGGGCTTGCCGTTATGAAGGCGATGTTTTTCTACGGCATAAAAAAAGAAAATATAATTGTTGTTTATGACGATATGGATATTGAGCCCGGGAAGATAAGAATCAGAAAGGCAGGCAGCGGAGGCTCGCATAACGGAATGAAATCCATTATATCGCATCTGCGAACCTATGATTTCCCTAGGGTAAGGATCGGCATAGGCAAACCAAAAGCCCAAGACAAGGGCGCTATTGACTTTGTACTGGGAAGGCCGGTAGGAGAGGGCAAAACAGCATTTGAAACCGGCGTTAATAATGCTGCCGCCGCATTGGAATATATTTTAGATTACGGCATAGAAAAAGCTATGCAGGAGTACAATAAATAACTGTGGAAAAAGTAGTATTTACATCGCTATATAATTCAGGGCCCTGGCAGGTTCTTCAAAAAGCAATCAACGATAACGAACTGCCCAGCGGCCTGTTTTCTGTTATCGAAAATCAGAAATCATATATTTTTGCGGGGCTTAAGAAAAAAAGAAAAGAGCCTCTCTTAATAATAGTGACTGACTATATTAAAGCAAGGGAACTGGCAAACGATATCAGCGGGCTTGAGGACTCTATTGAATGTCTCGTTTTCCCGCCCCGAGCTATAAGGCTTGGCAATGTTCGCGCTATAAGCAGAGAAGATGAGTTCGAAAGAATAATCATACTTAATAAACTCGCTGCAGGGTTTAACGGCGTAGTAATAGCTACAATAGAATCCGTGATGACCAAAATTGTGCCTAAGGATGTTTTTAAAGAATGCAGCATTACTATTAAAAAGGGCAGTAAGGTTGACCTAAAGAAACTGCAAGGCCAATTGGCATCCATCGGATACTCAAGGGAGGAGAGGGCAGAAGGCCCTGCACAGTTTGCACAACGCGGAGATATTCTGGATGTTTTTAATATATCTGATGAATTTGCTATACGTATTGAGCTCTTTGACGATGAAATTGAATCAATAAGATACTATGACCCTGCAACGCAGAGGTCAGTTGAAAAAGTAGATGAAGTTAATATATTGCCTGCGGTGGAGACGCCACTAACTGATGCGGCATATGAAAGAGGCTATAGAGCATTAACAGAGACTGCTAAAATCGAAGCAGAAGCTAAGAAAAATTCTGCAAACACTGCATCAAAAACAGGCAGTTCTAAATATAAAAGTGTCAGCGAATTTTTATCAGAGAAAGCCGAATCATTGCTTCAAAACTCCACTTTCGAAGGAATAGACAACTATATTTCGTTTTTTTATCCCATTACATCGGGAATACAGGATTATATGGATTCGCCTTTAGTAATTCTTGATGAGCCGAGCAGGCTAAGAGAGAGAAACATGGCATTGCTTGATGAGTTCGCCGTAATGTATGAAGAGGCTGCATCTTCAAATACTGCAGTTAAAAAGCAAGGTGAACTAATGCTTGGAATTGACGAGATATTCTTTGCAGCGATGAAGGACAAGATGCTGACAGTGCAGAATATAGTTACAGATGAGTCCATTCACATAAAGAAAATAATTCGCTTTGACGGCAGCGAGGCTCCTGTTTATCGCGGCAAATTCAATATGTTGAAAACTGACCTTGCAAGATGGAGCAAAATGCACTATAACGTCGTTTTCCTGACTGGGTCTGAAAGCAGGGCAAAGCGACTGGAGGAGACACTATCCGACTTTGAAGTATATGTGCCGGTTATAATAAATGACAGGCTGCTCGAAGAAAAAGAAAGAGCGATAGTACCGTCGTTTTTAAACAGGGGTTTTATTTGCGACAAATGCTCTTTGGTATTGTTAAGCGAGTATGAGCTTTTTGGAGCATCTAGGACAAAACCAAAAGCTAAAGCTAAAAAGAAAAAACAGCTTGAAGTATTCAATGACCTTGAAATCGGCGACTACGCGGTTCACGAGACTCACGGCATTGGAATATACAAAGGCGTAGTTTCATTGCTGGCTGATAACTTCGTGCGAGACTACATAAAAATTATCTACAGCGATGATAACATATTATATGTGCCCGTCGAGCAGATGGACAGGGTTGAAAAATACATCGGCAAGGACGGAGCAAAGCCGAAGATAAATAAGCTCGGCACAAAGCAATGGCAGAACACAAAAGCACGCGCCAAAGCGGCCGTTGATGAGATGGCGCAGGAGCTTATGGAGCTGTATGCGTCAAGGTCAGTTAAGCGCGGCTTTGAATTCGCGATTGATGACAACTGGCAAAAGCAGTTTGAGGATTCTTTTATTTATGAGGAGACGCCTGACCAGCTGACATGCATAAATGATATAAAAGAAGACATGGAAAGCAGCAAAATAATGGACAGGCTCCTCTGCGGTGACGTGGGATACGGGAAAACAGAGGTTGCACTTCGTGCAGTTTTCAAAGCGGCCATGAACAAAAAGCAGTCCGCCATTTTGTGCCCGACAACCATTCTGACACATCAGCACTATGAAACAATGAAAAGGCGATTTGCCGATTTTCCAATAGAGTTTGCCGAGCTCTCACGTTTTCTTTCTGACGCTGAGGCCGCAAAGGTGCTGCGAGGAGCAGCAAGCGGCAAGATAGATGTGGTTGTAGGCACACACAGGCTTCTAAGCAATGACGTGAAGTTTAAAGATTTAGGATTGCTTGTAGTGGATGAAGAGCAGCGCTTCGGAGTGACGCATAAAGAAAAGATAAAGCAGCTTAAGGACAAAGTTGACGTGCTTACATTGACGGCTACGCCCATTCCGCGGACACTCCACATGTCTTTATCAGGAATAAGGGATATATCAATATTGGACACGCCTCCGCAGGAGCGGCATCCGGTTCAGACCTTTGTTGTTGAATATAAAGAAAGCATGGTAAGAAACGCTATAATTAAAGAGATTGAGCGCGGAGGCAAAGTATACTTTCTCTACAACAGGGTAGAGAGCATCAGCATGATAGCAAAAAGGCTTTCTGACCTTGTGCCTGAGGCGAAGATAGCAGTAGCTCACGGGCAGATGAATGAGCATAAGCTGGAAGACACTATGCTGGGCTTCATGGAGGATGAATATAATGTGCTGGTATGCACAACGATAATTGAAAGCGGGCTGGATATATCCAGCGCTAACACGCTGATAGTATATGATGCCGACAAGTTTGGGCTTTCACAGCTGTATCAGTTGCGCGGCAGGGTAGGACGGTCCAACAGGCTGGCATATGCCTACTTTACATGGCGGGAAGGAAAGGTTCTTTCCGAAATCGCTGAAAAGCGCCTGGCTGCAATCGCGCAGTTTACGGAATTCGGCAGCGGGCTTAAGATTGCCATGCGTGACCTTGAAATAAGAGGCGCGGGGGATATCCTCGGCGCAAGGCAGCACGGGCACATGGCGACAGTAGGATACGGAATGTACTGCAGGATGATTGAGGAGGCCTTAAGCGGCGTAAAAGGAGAAGAGGAACAAAGCGAGAAACAGGAAGTCACTCTTTCATTCAAAGTATCTGCTCATATTTCAGAGGAATATATTCATGATCAGCAAGACAGGCTTGATATATATAAAAAGATATCCTTTATCCAAAGCGTAGAAGACAGAAAAGACATTATTGACGAGTTGATTGACCGGTTCGGACAACCACCGGAAGAGATTCTAAACCTCATGGATATTGCCTATATAAAGCATTTGGCGCAAAAAGCCGAAATTTCGCTCATTCGCCAGACGAAAAACAGCATTAATTTAAAGTTTACTGATGAAGTTAATATTGATGGCGTAAAGCTATTTAATCTGGCAAATGAATATTATGGAAAACTTAAAATTAGTGAAAAAGACGGCATTGTGCTTAAATATATAACGGAAGATTATGTGCCGGAAAAAATTTATGAATTACTTCGAAAAGTAGCTGATTGCAAAATAGAAAGTTATTTGGTATAATACTGATTGTTTTTAACTTGTTTGAAAGGAAATTGTTAGTTAATGAGACTTATAAAAGTAATGGCTGTCCTGTTGGTACTATCGCTTGTTTTCGCAGGCTGCTCCATGATAGAGGTAAATGAAGAAAAAGACAGACAAACAGTTGTAGCGAAAGTAGGCAGCCAGACTGTCCTTAAAGGTGACGTGGTAGACGCTATAGAAAACCAGCTGCAAATATACATGATGTATGGATATTACCCTGAGGACTTTGCAACAAATCCAGAATACTCTGAATACTATACTGAATTTGTAACAGGTATTGTGGATGCGATGGTAGGCAATGAAGTAGAGAAGACCATTGCAAGAGAAAAGGGATGCTATGATTTTTCTGCTGAAGACAGAGCCGCAATTGATGATGATATCAGCTCTACGCTGAATATATATGCTGAGATGTATGCAACTGACCTTGCAGAACTTCCTGAGAATGCGCTTCTTTCTGAAGAGGAGCTAAATGCACTCGCATTCGAGAATTTAGACGCGTATCTCTTAGAAAAAGATTTTGGAATCACAAAAGAGGATGTAATTAAAAACGCAGAGGATACAAAGGCTCTTGAAATACTATATAATATTACTTCAAGTGGAATTGAAGTGACAGAAGACGAAGTAAAGGCTGCCTATGATGCGGATGTAGCAGCTGCAAAGCTGGGATATGAAGATGGCTCAGCAGATTTCGAATCAGATGTTTCAAATGGAACAACAATTTATTATGTTCCAGAGAACGTTAGGCAAGCACAGCATATCTTAATAAAGATATCTGATGAAGACTTGCAGGAAATAGCGAATCTTAAAAGTTCAGAGGACACAGTCGCGGCTGACCTTAAATATAAGGAAGCTCTTAAAGGTATAGAGGACGCAGCAAACACTGCATACGACAGAGCAGCTTCGGGCGATGACTTCGCATTGCTGATTGATGAACTTGGCGAAGACCCAGGTATGGATTCAAACGAATACTATACAGTAATGAATCCTTCAACAAAATTTGTTGAGGAGTTTGTAGATGGGCTGTTTGCTCTTGAAAATGTCGGTGACATATCAGAGCCGGTTGCTACAAGCTACGGGTACCATATAATTAAATATTACGGCGACATGGAAAGCGGACCAGTCGCGTACGACGATTTAAGAGATGAAATATACGATTCCATGCTTAGCGAAAGGAAAGACGCATACTACAATGAGCAGTTTGCCCTATGGAAAGAAGGAATTGATATCAAAACCTATTATGATCGTGTGCTGAAATAAAAATGCAATATTAAAAACTAAACTGACCCCGCTAGCAATTAGCGGGGTTTTGTGACTAAAGGCAAATACAAGGAGACCATATGAATAGAAAATCAACTATGCTCAGAGGAACGCTAGGCAAAGGAATGGTAAGATTCTTTGCCATTGATTCAACTGACATGGTTATAGAAATGAAAAATACACACAAAACTTCATACACTGCAACTGTTGCTTTGGGGAGAATGATTACCGCAGGCGCACTGATGAGCGGCATACTGAAAAATGACCAGGACGCTGTAACCATCAGCATAAACGGCGGAGGCCCGGCAGGAACGATGGTATGTACGGCATTTAAAAAGGGCCTTGTAAAAGGCTATATGAACAATGGCCGCAGTGAAATACCGCCCAAAGATGATGGCAGCTTTGATGTAGGGGGATTTGTCGGCACGAACGGCAGAATTTCTATAATGCGCAGCATGGGCTACGGGCAGCCATACACCGGGCAGTGTGAGCTGCAGACTGGAGAGATAGCAAGCGATCTGGCATATTATTTTTTGAAGTCTGAGCAGATTTCATCGCTCGTAGCGCTGGGCGTATCACTGGATAAGGACGGAAACGTCAGCAAAGCGGGTGGAATAATACTTCAGGTCATGCCGGGGTGCAGCGACGATATTATTGAAAACCTTGAGATCAGGTCAATGATGATGAGCGACATCAGCAGGCAGCTTGAAGCTATGGATTTGAAAGATTTTATATTTGCGCTCTTTTATGATCTGGATATAAACTTAACTGAAACCACGCATCCTTATTACGGCTGCGACTGTTCGGAAGAAAAGATTGAAAAGGTGCTTTTGAGCATGGGCGAAATGGAATTGCAGAACCTTGCAGACACGCAGGAGAATACTGAGATTACGTGCCATTTCTGCGGAAAAGAATATAGCTTTTCCAGTGATGAAATAAAGAAATTGATAAAAACAGGTAAGTGATGGCAAAAGAAAAGAAAAATCTGCTGACATACAGGCAGGATGATAAATTTTATTATCAGCGGGCAATGAGACTAATTGACAACATGGAAATAGTCCGTGGCATTAAGATGCTTAATGTCGCAATACAGCATAAACCGAAAAATATTGAGTACAGAATGAGCCTTTGCGATGTTCTCTCCGATATCGGATACTATTCAAAGTCAATTGATGAGATTATTGAAATTATGGTTATCGGCGATGATATTGACCCAAAGTGCTATTATATGCTTGGGTATAATTATTATGAACTGGGCGAATATATTAAGGCACTCAATATGTTCGAAAGGTATCTCTCCATTAATCCCGAGGGTGAGCTAAGCGATGATGTATATTTCTTCCTTGAAAACATTGAGGACTTTACAGTGAGCTCATGGCAGGACTACAGCATGTTCCCGAGTCATATCTATTCCACAAAATCTGATATAACAAATATTGATGAAACAAGGATATCAGAAGACATCGATATATGGTCGAGGGAACAGAACATAAAAGCTTTGATGGCATACGCGAAGAAAGAATATGGAGAAGCAGCAAAAATATGCAGAAACATTCTTTCACGGCTTCCGAGGCAAAGCAGTGTTCAGTGCACACTGGCTTTGGCTTTAAACAAGACAGGTGAAACGGATGAGAGCATTGAAATAGCGAATAGCCTTTCAAAAGACGTACCAAACGACGCTGAAGAACTATTTAAGGTTAGCTTCGTATTATGTGAACTGCAAATGGACGAAAAGGCGAATGATACGCTCAAAAAGCTGAAAGTAATTATGCCATACAGCGAAAAGATCAATCATTACCTTGCGATTTCATACTATAATACAGGAAATTTTGATGAAGCACTTAAGCTGTGGAATACATGCCTTGAAATAAGCGGCGATAAATTCAAGTACAACTGGTATATTGAAAACATATCCAGAGCCAGCCACAAAAGAATGAAATACAGCGATTTTCTGCCGAATGAGGCTATCAATGAAAACATTGCTTATCTTGAAAAAAGAGCCGCCGAATGCGAGCTTATGGGCGACAATCTTTGCTGGAGTGATGAAAAATTCAAGACAATAGTTTTAGGAAGCTTTGAAAAATGCAGTGAAGACGTGCAGAAAAAACTTGCACAGATAATTTATGAATATGCTGACGCTGACAGAGAAAGCATATTTAGAAAACTGCTCCTAAGCGATGATGTCGGAGAGAAGATAAAAAACGAGATACTATCATTCCTACACCATATGGACGCAAAAGAGCCATTTCTAATGATGACGGACTATCAGCTGGTTGATGTTGCAATTAATGTGATTTCGGTAGATAATAAAAGCAAGAGTGACTTTATTCAGGCTCTTAATTATGCAATTAATAAAATGTGCAAAGATAAACTGGAAAAAGATTTGCTGATTGCACTATGGACTTCTGTCGCAATAAAGTTTATGGCTGAAAATAAAAGGCTAAAGAAGCATGAACTTTGGGCAGCGGCATTTTATTTTGAGGCTGTCAGTGATTTGTATTCGGCAGATGAGCTGATTGCCGAGGCAAAGGAACACGGCGTATCAAAAAAGTCGCTTTTGGATGTTGCAAAACTGATAAGAGAAAAAAAGGAAGAAAAACATGATAATTGATTTTGACAACAAGTTCAGGGAATATCTTCAGAAATGGATGAAAGAAAACGCAGATCAATATAAAACACCGGAAGACATGGAAGCTGACGCAATGGATCTTTATGCTGACTGGATGAACTCTCCGGCTGACTGGCTGGAAGGGGAAGCGCCAGCTGAGTACTATGCAAAATTTGAAAGTGCAGAAGAACTTATAAGTATTCTGGTTGAACATCTAAACTCTGATGTAGGCGTTCCTGATTTGCTGCTTGACGCAATATCGGAATTCGGTGATGAATCAAAGGATTCGCTTGTTAAGCTGATTCACCTAGAATATGATATAGTAGAAAACAAAAAAGAGGAAGCTCAGATGCTGGCGATTAACCTGATAACGGAGCTTGATGATACATTTCTTTTTGATGAATATATTGACATGCTTTTCAATGAAAAGGCAAGTGAGGACATATGCGGGCTGATAATTGAAAGATTCGAGTTCGCGGGAAAAGAGATTGCAGAAAAGATATTGGCTAAATTATCAGGGACTGAGAGTGAACTTGTAAAGCTGCGCTGCGCGGATGTATTGGTCAATTTTCCGGGAGACGACAGGATTTATAATCTGTTGTCAAACATGTTCAATGAGTACACCGACACGGCTTTATTAGCTGCTTATCTCGGCAAGTACGGAGATAACAGGGCACTGGCCATGCTAAAGGAGGCGCTCGACTGGCCTGATATTAATTACCTGGATTACATAGAAATCAGGCATGCGATAGAGGAACTTGGCAGCGAATGCGAACATTATCGCAAATTTGAGGGCGACCCTTATTATGAATCACTTAAGAATTTAGAATAGAGGAAATAAATGGACAAAATAATAACACTTGAAGAAGTCAAAAACAATAAAAATATACAGGTTCTTATAGATACGGCAAATTCCGTGCTTGAGGCAATGGGGTACACAGAGCATGGACTGCGGCACGTAGGATATGTAAGCAAAGTTTCATCTGATATTTTAAAAACATTAAATTATGACGAAAGAACCGTAGAGCTGGCGGCAATAGCCGGATGGGTTCACGATGTCGGTAACGCAATAAATAGGAATTTTCACGGCCTTAATGGAGCGTCGATGCTATACCCAATACTTAACGATATCGGCTTTCCTATTGAAGAAACGGCTATAATATTGGCAGCAGTAGGAAACCACGAAGCAGACACAGGAATCCCGGTGAGTCCTATTTCAGCAGCTTTAATAATTGCTGACAAAAGCGACGCGCACAGAACCAGAGTGAGAAGAAAGAACTTTAATCCAAATGACATTCATGATAAAGTGAATTATTCAATAAAAGAAAACAAGGTTTCAGTAAACGCTGATGAGAGAATCATTGAATACAGGCTCAGAATGGACGCATCGTCATCTGTAATGGAATTTATGGAGATATTCATGCCAAGAATGGTGATGTGCCAGAAAGCTGCAGAGCTATTAAAATGCAGATTTGACATAGTGATAAACGACAGCCTGATAAACAACCATACGTAATTATAAGATGGCAATAAAGCGCTTGTTTCCCGAGCAAAAGGAGAGAAACACTTGAAGAAAAAAATTATCATATTCATGCTTATTTTCGCTGCATTGCTTAGCAGCTGTTCAAAAATACCTAATACTGCGCAAGATTCAGAAACAGAGCCGGTGCTAGAAAACAATGAGAACGTAATTACTATTGGGCTTATCGGCCTTATGCCGGCAGCAGAGGATGAAGAATCCGTATCGGCAAGGATACACCAGAAGATACTTGATGACTTCGGAATCAATATTCAAACTATTACTTTCAGCGAAGAAAACTGGAAAGAGGAGCTGGATGACATGATAGCCCAGGGTACGGTTCCTGATGTGTTCTTTCATGATGTAATTGATGATCCTTTGCAGTACAGGGAGCTAATTGACCTGGGGCTTGTAAGAGATATACCTAAGTCAATGTGGGTAAAGAGAGCAAACCTAGCCAAGGTATTAAGCTGGTATGAAGATATCTATTCAGTTGATGGAAAGATGTATTTCGTACCGAGAACCTATCAAACATTTGATCAGACTCACGGCGCATCCTATGCTATATTGTATAGACGTGACTGGGCATACCTTTTAAGCGCAATTCCTCCGGAGGACCCGCACTATTATAACGTGATGGATATGATGAGGCTTTTTGTATCATCAGACCCGGACAGCAACAACGTAAAAGACACATGGGGAATTACAGGCGGAGATGATATTGACTTTATAAACCACGCATTTTTAGAGCCTTTTGGCGTACGGGAATGGGTTTTCGAAGACGGCAAATGGATACCCGGGCTATTAAGTAGCAAAGCAAAGGAAGCCGTGGCCTGGATAAGCCAGCTCTATAAAGAGGGCGTTGTGGACCCTGATTTTACACAGCAGACCAGCACAGACGCATTAAATAAATTTATAACCGGGAAATCCGGCTCATGCCTTGTCAGCATTTTCCCGGAACAGCTTAAGGAAATTGAGGAGAAGTGGCTGATATACAACACTGATCCGATTGAGCACTCAGTTGATATTATGCCTTTATATTTTGCACCTGATGGATACAGGTACAATGAAACCGAGACATTCTCAACCGGCACAATGTTTTCATCAAAATTAAGTGATGAAAACCTTGAAAAGGTGCTGGATTTATTCGACTGGCTGTATTCCGTTGAAGGCAGAACCTATATGGAATATGGTGAAGAGAATAAAGACTATTCAATAGTGTTTAATGAGATTACGCCAAAGAGCGACGGAGAAGAAGAAATTCAGCTATTTTCTGACAAAAACATTGAGTACAAGCCGCTTGAGAATCTTGCAAGCTGGAATCTTGATTTCTTGCCGGATTATAGCGGAGTAACTGAGTTTCAAAGCTACGGCATAAGCGTATTGCAGTATGATATCTGGGCATTCAGCTATCCGAAGGAACTATTCACAAACGGAATGATAACGCCAGAAATCTGCGTACTAAACATTGAAGATGTTGCAAGAGATATGCTGTTTGAAGTCATAATGGTATCTTCTGATTTTGATTCCAGCTGGGAGAGGTATGTTGAGTATTGCTATGATACATTTAACGTAGAGGAAGCAGGAGAAGAAGTGGCACAAAGAGCCACGGAACTCGGCATAACACCATAAGGATACATAATGAAAAATATAAACTTATGTATAGTTTTTTTTCTGATAGTTGCGATTTTAATATTTTCTGGATGCGACAATAGCAAAATAAAGGCTGTAAAAATTCAAATTGACAACAGTAATATATCTGCTGACAAAGCAGATGGGCTTGATATTGTTGGAAGAAATATTGTAATAACAAAGGGCGGCTCATATTTGCTTTCGGGATATGGCACTGAAGTTCAAATAACAATTTACAGTGAAGACCCGGTTGAGCTGATACTGGATGATTTGCAGCTATACAACGAATCTTATTCAGTGATTAATGTGATTTCTGAGGCAAAAGTCAGCATCGTAAGCACCGGGACAGAAGGAAACGTATTATCAATAGGCAGCGGTAAATTAACCGGATGCATAGAATCAGACGGCCCGCTTTATTTTTATGGCGATACGCAGATAAAAGTTCAGGGAATTATGTGCATCAAATCGAACGAAAAAATAATACTTGACGGACAGCTAAGCCTATATTCTATGGTTGATGCTGTAAGTGCAGACTCAATAAGCATCATTGGAGGGAACATATCAATAGTAACAGGGCAGGACGGTTTCAATGCTGATAAGATTGAAATAGAGCAGGGTAGCATCTCAATAACAGGAAATGGTGAAAAGAGCAGGAAGATTTACTCGAAGGGCGATATCTTAATAAGCGGTGGTGACATTCATTTAAGCACAACTGACGACGGATTAAGCGCCAAAGGTGATTTCGTACTGACAGACGGCAGCCTGATTATTGAATCGGAAGATGACGCAATTCATGCAGGAGAAAATGCAAAGATATCAGGGGGCTCAATCGACATCCAAAAATGTCTAGAAGGAATAGAAAGCTCACATATTGAAATCAGCGGTGGTTCAATTTCAATGGTATCTGAAAATGACGGACTCAATGCTGCTTTTGACGATAAAGACAATAAAGGTTCAGCAGATATTAATATATCCGGAGGCGAAATTAGCATTAATGCGAGCGGCGACGGGCTGGACGCGAATGGCAGCATATTCGTCAGCGGCGGCGTATTATTTGTAAGCGGCGCTAATGGCGGAAAGAACAATGCTATTGATTTTGATATTGATTTTGTTATAGACGGAGGAACAATCATTGCAGCGGGAAACAATCTTGGAGCAAAACCGCCGTCAGTAAACAGCCTGCAGAATTCAATTGTAGTTTCATTTGACAGCACTCATAGCGAAACTTTTGTTTTAAACGATAAAGAAGGCGCTGCGATTTTGGCAGCGAATTTTCCTAAGCCATATGACTGCGTTATTATTTCTTTGGGCAGCTTAATTGAGAGCAATACTTACTATTACGGTATCGCAGAAATTGAAAGCTTAAACAGCGCCTATTCGCTAGACCTAGAAAATAGCGGCGTTTTTTTATCAAAACTTGGAGAGTTTACTGTCTCTGAAAGCGTTACTCTAGTACATTCAAAATAGAACTTTTTCACATATATAAACATATTTTTTTATACTCATTTATGATATAATTATTGAAAAATAGATTATGAAAGAGGCTGTAATGAGTAGTTTTTTTGCCTATTTATCAAGGATGAAGTTCATCAAGCGCTGGGGCCTGATGAGAAATACATACGAAGAAAACATACAGGAACACAGTATGCAGGTTGCCATGATTGCCCATGGGCTGGCCTTAGCTGAAAATAAATTCTTTGGCGGCAGCTACGACGCAAATTATATTATGGTTCTAGCAGCGTATCATGAGGTCAGCGAGATAATAACAGGCGATTTGCCCACACCTATTAAATATTATAATCCCAAGATAATGAAAGAATATAAAAAAATCGAGAATATGGCCAGCATAAAGATTCTGAATATGTTACCGGATGAGCTTCAGGCAGACTATAGAGATGTTATCACGCAACCGGATGATAAGAATCACAAAATAGTCAAAGCGGCAGATAAAATAGCGGCATACATAAAATGTGTTGAGGAGCTATCAGCAGGCAACCATGAATTCACAAGAGCTGAGGCAGCAACCAAAAAGGCAATAGATGAGCTTGATCTTAGGAGCGTTAAGTACTTTATGGATACATTTATGGAAAGCTATAGCCTGACATTAGATGAATTAAACTGAATTTTGATTACAAAAACACAAAATATAGCTGATAGCCCATAAAATCTTACGAAAATGTTACAACATTGTTGATTGTTTTGATTATTTATGATATTATAGCAACACATAAAGTTAACAAATTTTATGTTTGTATGGGTATTTACAATAAGATGGATGGACATGCTAAGTGAAGAAAAAGATTCTGATTATGATCATACTTACTGCGCTGCTGACAGCCTTTGTGCTGCCTGCGCCTGTTGCGTATGCCTCTGATTATAGTTATATCAAGGTTAAGCTTGCCTCTATGGGCAGCGTAAGCAGCGTAAATATTAAAATTGACGGTTCATATTATATAAAGGAAAGCCCATATTACCCTCTAGTAAGAGGAAAAAGCTACGTGATTAAAACTTCAGGTACAGGCATATCCATAAGCGACGGAAGCACGACAACATACCTAGGAGTTACAGCGACATTTATAAGGACGCAGGATTCATCCGATACTAACTGGATGATAATAAATAATCCGTCTTATGGCATGGTCAATTATCCTGCTGACGTCAAGTTCATACGAAATGGTAGCTATATTGATACCATATGCACACTATTTATGGAGACATATCTTGTAGGCGTAGTAGGGCATGAGATGAGCCCTTCTTGGCCTATAGAGGCCTTGAAGGCGCAGGCGGTAGCAGCCAGGACATATGCAATGCGGTATATAAGCGCCTCTAACACCTATGATGTAGTAGATACTACAACCCATCAGGTATATAAGGGCTACACTCCTGACAGAGATGAAAGGGTTGTTGAGGCGGTATACGCGACCGCAGGCGAGGCTCTGCTATGGGGCACAACTTTTGCAGACGGTGTTTATTCAGCCAGCAACGGCGGGCAGACCATGACAAGAGTTCCGAAGTGGGGTACAGTTAACTATTATCACGAGCTTAAGGACGACCCTTACGACAAAAAGAACCCTGCCAGCCCGAAATTTGAGTTCTTTTTCCCAAAAGTAATAACAACAACAAACAAATTAGACAGCAGAATGGATCTGATGATTAGAAACCTTGCGTCTTCAAAACTGAAGGCTCAGGGTGTAAATGTTGATGCATCTAATATTACTATAACTGGCATTAACTCTGTAGTGCCGCATACTTTGCCTGCAGCTACTTCATACGGAGACTATCCTGCTGGATCGTATCAGTATACAAAGATTGATGTAAGTGCGGTAATTGATTATTCAGGAAGTGCAGTAATACCGGTAGGCGATACTCCGAGCCTTGAATTTATTACAACTGGAGTTGTAAGCCTGCTTTCATCCACACGAATGAGGATACGAAGCGGGCCATCAACCAGCTATTCAATCGCTGGATATGTAGACAATGGCGAAACTCTTGATGTATACGACATTAGAGATGATGATTGGCTTGCCATAAAATATGGTGATATATCAGGCTATGTAATGAAGGTTTACGTTGAAATGGCACCCTATGATGAACCTGAAGAGACGCCGGAAGAGATAAGCATACCGGGAGTAATAACTGGGACAATTGAAGAGTATACATCAGTCTACAGTGAAGCCTCTGTGGATTCCAGTGTTGATGACGCGTTGACAGGAACGGCAGAGGTAACGATAATTGAGTATATAGATGCGGAAACTGACTGGCTTAAGATAACATACGGCGACAAAACAGGCTATGTTCTTGAAGAGAAAGTTGATTACGACAAAAGCCTTCTAGACAATGACGACAGCCCTACAGCAAGCGGACAAGCGATTACTGTAACGCTGGATTACTCAACTTTACAAGAGAAATTCGCCTCAAGTTCATCGTACCTAAAATATCACAGCATACTAAGCGTAAGTGAATCACCCAGCGGGGAACAGATAATACTGGCTGCCAGCAGGTATGGCCACGGAATAGGGATGTCCCAGCGCGGTGCACAACAGATGGCATATGAAGGATGGACATATACTGAGATTCTGGGCTTCTACTACAACGGAACAATATTAACAGACTTTGCAATCACTGAGAATGCATTGCCTTCGGCTATCGAAAAGCCTCTTGTCAGTGCGCATACAACAACTGATAATGTTAATGTGCGAAAAGGCCCTTCCACCAGTTATTCAGTAGTTGCTTCTATTGACAAAAATGTCGAGATTTATGTAATTTCCGTTGACAGCTGGTGCAACGTATACATACCGTCTCTTAAGATATCCGGTTATATGTCTAAAGATTATCTGAATTTAGAATACGATTCTACTGATGTGGTATTAAAATATGCAGATGTTGTTTATCACGAAGGAATATATAAGGTTACAGCAACATCACTGAATTTAAGGACTGCGCCAGTAATATCAAACAATATAATATCCGAAATGCCAAAGGATACACAGGTAAAGAGGCTGGATTCTGACGGCAGCTGGCTAAAAATTATAGATACAAGCAATAACATCGGATGGTGCTCGGCTGACTACCTGACAAAAATCGGGGATGCAGTAGCTGAACCGACTCCGACAGCTGAACCGACACCCAGCCCAGAGCCAACGGAATCGGCTGATCCTACAGAATCAGTTGAGCCTACGGCATCAGTTGAACCAACGAATTCAGCAGCACCTACGGACACTACGGCTCCTACTGAATCTGCAACAGCATCGCCGTCACCTTCGCCATCGCCGTCTGCTTCGCCGACTCAGTCGCCCACATCTACTGTTTCGCCATCTCCATCGCCGTCAGCGAGCGAGGAGCCAAGTGATTCTCCGGAACCAACGCAGTCACCTGCGCCTACTGAATCGCCGGAACCAACGGGAGACACGGGGGCAGACGATGAACTAACTGGAACTGTAAACACTGACGGCAGCTCTCTTCTGAGAATAAGAAATGCCGCTTCAGTCAATGCTTCCATTGTAGGCTATGTACCTCATGGTACTGTGATTACAATTCTTGAGGACAGAGACGACGGCTGGCTGTATATTAACTACGAAACAAAGCTGGGATACGTAATAGATGATTATGTAATATTCGACGGCGTCAAAGAGGACGAAACAGGTGACAGCCTGGAGGACGATGACTCCGAAGACAGTGCCGTAATTACAGGAACAATAAAGCTCGAAGTTTCGGCAAATCTTAGAATAAGAAGCCAGGCTAACACAACATCATCAATATTAGGATATGTGCCAAACGGCGCGCAGATAAAGGTTTTGGAAAAGCTGTCATCAGGGTGGCTGAAAATGGAATACGGTGGACTGTCCGGTTATGTACATGGCGATTACGTTGCATTGAGCGCCTCTGGCGGCGCTGTAGGCACGATTGTAGACTGTTCCTACCTGAGTGTTAGAACTGGCAGCAATACCAGCTACACGAGGATAGGCGCGGTAAAGGCAGGCACACAGCACCAGCTGCTTGGCGAGAAAGACGGATGGTATAAAATATTATTCGAGGGAAAAGAGGGCTGGATAAGCGGAAAGTATGTATCCGTTGAAAACGGAGGCTTTACGGAACTTGAAAAGACAGGAGTTACAACTGCAACTTCACTGAGGGTAAGGTCCGGGCCAGGGCTCACTTATGAGCAAATCGGGTCACTTACACTGAACTCATCCGTTACAATAAAAGGTGAAGAAAACGGTTTTTATAAAATTGATTATAAAGGTACAGCGGCATACATCTCTAAGGCTTATGTCGACTTAAATTAACGATTTAAATAATTTGGTGAAAAAAATGAGAAAAAGAATAATAAGAAATACGGTTATAGTTGCTGTTTTATTATTATATATTTTTAGCGCTGCTGTCAGCGCAAGCGGAGGTTCCCTCTTAAAAAGAGGCGACACTTCAGAGAACGTAAAATTGCTGCAGCAGCTGCTGCAGGAAAAAGGATACTATACGTATTCAGAAATAACAGGATATTACGGAGTAATAACCGAGGATGCAGTAAAAGCTTTTCAAGCAGCAAAGGGGCTTAGAGTGGACGGGATAACAGGGCCGGCCACATGGGCTGCTCTCCTTGCGCAGAGTGAGGATGCATCAACGTCTGAAGTAACTGTTGATTCAATTCATTCAATAGGCATGGAATGTGCGGATGTAGCATTAATTCAGACTAGGCTAAAAGAACTTGGTTTTTACAATTATGATTATATTACTGGGTATTTCGGAACGATCACTCAAAACGCGGTTAAAGCATTTCAAAGATCCAGCTCGATTGAGGTAACCGGAGCTGTTGATGAGAAGACATGGGATATGCTTTTCTCTGAATACCTGCCTGTATCTCTTTCAAGCGGCACTTTTGGGGATCAGGTTGTTCCGCTACAGCAAAGGCTTACTGAGCTTGGATATTATTCATTTGCCGCAGACGGCATCTATGGCCCGAAAACAAAGGAAGCCGTTGTGTATTTTCAAAAAGTATCCGGACTGACTGCTAATGGAATTGCCGACGAAGAGACAATTGAGTTACTATTTTCAGATGCCGCCATCTATGAGCAGGATGCGCGCAGAATGATAACAACAAATGTAACGATATATTCACAAGCTGCTACAAGGCCTAAGGGCGACGATATTGTTATTATAGCAAAGCAGTATTTGGGAACGCCATATGTTTACGGAGGTCAGGGGCCTGATGCATTTGATGCTGATGGCTTTATAAAGTATGTTTACGATCTGGCAGGCGTTACGGTATCTAATTCGCTGCTCAGCCAGTATCAGGATAATTTCGGAATTAAAATATACAACAGGGATGACCTTCTTCCCGGTGACTTGGTATTCTTTGATACAATGCTTACAGACGGCAGCCTTACTGACCACGTAGGCATATATATAGGTGATGGGAACTTTATTCACGTAGATGACAGGCTGGGCAAGAACTCGGTAGTCATTGACTCGCTGACAAAAAGCTCCGGATGGTATGCTGCGCGATTTACATGGGCAAGGCGGATTATTGACCAGAATTAGTTTACTAACAAAAGCATTAGTTTTAAATTCGTGTTTTACTTGTAAGATTACACATTTTTATGTATAATAAAAATGTGTAAAAAAGAACTAATAATTTTATTTATTATAGTTTAAATATTAAATTTTTATGGAGGAACAATTCATGGCAACAAGAGTCGGTATTAATGGTTTCGGCCGTATCGGACGTCTGGTTTTCAGAGTAGCTATTCAGAATCCGGACATTATCGTAACAGGAGTAAATGACCCTTTCATGACACCTGATTACATGGCATACATGCTGAAATACGACACAGTTCACGGCAGATTTGAAGGCGACATTCAGGTAAAGGACGATGCAATCGTTGTAAACGGCGAGGAAGTAAAATTCTATGCATGCATGAATCCTGAAGAGATTCCATGGGGTGAATGCGGAGCTGATTATGTTGTTGAATCAACAGGAATATTCGTAACAGCTGAGAAGGCTGGAGCCCACTTCAAAGGCGGCGCAAAGAAAGTTATAATTTCTGCTCCTGCAAAGGACAAGACAACACCTATGTTCGTTATGGGCGTTAACAACGATACCTATACAAAGGATATGAACGTTGTATCAAACGCATCATGCACAACAAACTGCCTGGCACCGATCGCTAAAGTTTTGAATGACAGCTTTGGTATCGAAGAAGGCCTTATGACAACTATTCACTCAGCAACAGGCACACAGAAGACAGTTGACGGCCCATCAAAGAAAGACTGGAGAGGCGGTCGTGCAGCATCAGGCAATATAATCCCTTCTTCTACAGGTGCAGCAATAGCTGTAGGTGTAGTTATACCTGAACTTAACGGCAAATTAACCGGAATGTCAATGCGTGTTCCTACTCTTGACGTATCTGTTGTTGACCTTACTGCAAAGCTTAAAAACCCTGCATCATATGAAGCAATAAAAGAAGCTATGAAGAAGGCTTCTGAAGGTTCAATGAAGGGCGTTCTCGGATACACAGAAGAAATGGTAGTTTCGTCTGACTTTATCGGCGATCCGCGCACATCAATTTTCGATGCTGAAGCAGGAATTATGCTTTCTGACAAGTTTGTTAAGGTAGTTTCATGGTATGATAACGAATGGGGTTACTCAAACAAGGTAGTAGACCTGATTCTTTATATGGCATCAGTTGACGCAAAATAAGCTAGTACAAAATTGAAGAATTTATAAAGCAAAGAGGCTGTTTAATTACAGTCTCTTTTTGCATTCAATAATAAAAAATAAATGCTTTTTTATTAAAAAAAAAGAATTTAGTAAAATATTCTAATTGTTTAATAAAAAATATCCTATAAAACTTCCTGAAAAAGTGTTTATTTAGTGGCTATACAAAGTATATAATAAACAACAACAAGGAATTATATAGATAAAGAGAAAACATGGAAGGAGCAAGGCTAAGAATGGAAAACATTAGTTATCGTGATCAGGTAATCTGGGGTACTTCGTTGAGCATGGCAAAGGAAGACGAGATAGGTGCTTGTTATAATTTTATCAAAGAATATATAATAAGCAGAAAAGATCTGTATTTACACTGCGAAAAAGCAATAATTGAGAAGAGAAAATGGATATGTGGAGAGAGCCTTAACAGTGCACCGCTTTGTGACACAGCAAGGAGCATAAATAAGGAAGAGCTAATATCAGAAATTGAACTAATGGTATCAGACGAAATAACAGTCGACGGAGAAAAAATACTGGACGATTTCAAGAAGAGAAGATTTGTAGACGTTTATAAATGCGGAAAAGTATTTTTCCTAAAGTAAATCAGCAAAGATCTATTTTAATATTAAATTAGCCTCTGCATCAGCCGTAAATTACTGCGGCTGTTTTTTTGTACTTATATGCTATAATTACAGATAACAATGAACTGAGAAAGTTATGCAAAGCAATCCATTATTGCTTGAACATAAAAATATCTAAACGGGGGATAAGGTGAACTGCAAAATTAAAAAAAGATTAAATGAATCGGAGATTTACAAAGCGGCGAAAATATTAAGTGATAGCCTTCCGACAGGCTATCCGGATTTACAGGAAGCAAAAACAGAAATAACAGACATCATTGAATTGGGCGGCATAATATGCCTTGCTGAACATAATGTCGATATTGTTGGCTTTGGCGGACTGCTTAAGCCCATTTATAGTGGAAGAGTATTTGAACTGCACCCACTTGTAGTACGCGAGGATAGAAGAGGGCAGGGCATAGGCCGGAATATAGTATTTAGCGCTTGAGAAGGAGGCAAAGCTAAGAGGCGGCGTTACAATCTATCTGGGAGCGGATGATGAGAAAGAAGGGGGAGAAACTTCATTGGCTAATGTAGATCTATATAGTGAACTTTCGGAGAAAATAAAGAATTTCTCAGCAGGTACTCATCAATCAGGGTTCTATCTAAAGATAGGTTACAGTATAATCGGCGTAATGCCGGATGCTAATGGAATTGGTAAACCGGATATAATTTTTGGTAAAAGATTATAATAATAGGGCGGATAAATCCGCCCTGATTCAAACTTTAGCTGTAAGATCCTCATTATATTTATTCGTTACTGACCTATGAATGAGATAGATAAATGGAAGTCCGAGATTTGTTTCAATTAAGGAATTTATCAGTATAGGTGCAAAGCCCGCATGACGGATTCCGCTTATCAGAAGAACAAACTCCCATGCGAACTGAACAAGCAGGCCAATGCCGAGAATCCAAGGAATGTTATGTATCTTTTTCCCGGCTTTAATGTTTTGTACTGCGAGTATAGCATAGCCTATAAACAAAATAGCTGCCATTACGCCATGATATGTTGAGGTGCCTCTGCTTATGGATATTGCAGAAAAATTGCTGCCGAAATTTTGGCCTAGAAATGCAGTAGCCATCCACCCTGTGATAATAAGGAGTGACCACTCCAGCGAATGCTTATCTCTGTCTAGCCATAGCCATATCCAAGAGAAATTCGTAAAACCGTAGCTCATGCTCAGCCACAAAAGAAACCAGAAGATATTAGCTCCTGTTACTGCTCTGGTGCCAAGAGCTAGATAGAAAATACCGTAGTCTACTATGAAATAAAGAGCTCCGCCTATAAGCCCAAAAATCAATGCCTGATATCTTTTTGTAAATATAAATATGAGTCCTAGAAAAATCAAAAAAATGATATCGAGATATATATTGAGATAGTTCAGTTCGCGGGCTGCTATTACTTCCATATAAATTTACCTCCTAAATAATATTGTGCCAATGTATTATACAATGCATTAATATGAGCAATCAATAATAAAATTAATTGTAATAAAAAAGCATCCATATGGATGCTTTTTTGGTGCCGGAGGCCGGAATCGAACCGGCACGGCTTATTCGGCCGAGGGATTTTAAGTCCCTTGCGTCTACCTGTTCCGCCACTTCGGCACATTTTAATGGAGGCGCCAACCAGAATTGAACTGGTGATGAGGATGTTGCAGACCCTTGCCTTACCGCTTGGCTATGGCGCCATATTTTGGAGCGGAAAACGGGACTCGAACCCGCGACCTTCGCCATGGCAAGGCGACGCTCTACCAATTGAGCTATTCCCGCGTATAGATTATTTTGGTGCCTCAGGACAGAATCGAACTGTCGACACAGGGATTTTCAGTCCCTTGCTCTACCGACTGAGCTACCGAGGCAAGTGGCGACCCGGAAGGGGCTCGAACCCTCGACCTCCAGCGTGACAGGCTGGCATTCTAACCATCTGAACTACCGGGCCAAAGTGGCCAATAAAGATAATGCAGAGAGTAATATTGGTGGGAACAGTTGGGCTCGAACCAACGACCCCCTGCTTGTAAGGCAGGTGCTCTCCCAGCTGAGCTATGCTCCCAATTATTACTACATCTGCAATCGCGTCATCTCGGACGCAAGAACAATTATATTATACAAAGATACAATTGTCAATGATTTTCGGTAAGTTTTTTATGATTTTCAAAGCAATTTTAAAGGTAAAAACTCAATTAATAATATACATTAAAATGTGTATATATAAGACTTGAAAACCTACCTTAAATGCATATAAACTTTGGTTATTTCATCGCCAAGCACAGGAATTGCGACAGGTTTGCCGGAATCTTTTATGCTTTCTGTGTGGAAGTCATTGCTGGAGAGGTTCTTTACTTCTCCGGATTTTTGATGCAATATAATTTCACACGGTTCGCTTATGCTTATTGCAGATACCAGATGAGTTCCATTAGATCCATTTGAATTAAAAGCAAATGTCTTTATTCCTTTTCCTCCTCTGTTTTGAGGGGAGAAACTGATGCCGGGTATTTTCTTGCCGTAGCCTTTATCTGTTACCAGTATTAATTCGCCATTGTCTGCTTCCGTGTATGCCGCAAGGACGCTGTCGTCGCCGGATAGGTCGATTGCCTTGACTCCCTTGGCAGAGCGGCCCATAGTGGAGATTTGTGACTGACGCATATTAAGAGCCATGCCGTTTCTGGATATGACCAGCACGGTCATTCCGCGTTTTGAAGCGCCGGCCCATACTACTTCGTCGTCATTATTTAGTCCGCAGGCAATTATCTTTCTGGTCCTTGTATCAAATTCAGCTATTTCACATTTTTTAATCATTCCATGCTTGGTTGTGAATATCACAGCTCCTGATGAGGGCACTTTATCGTAATTTAATACTCCGACTATTCTTTCATCTTTACCGAAACCATTGATTAATGATGAAATGTGGACACCTTTTTCCTTCCATTTCTTTTCCGGCAGGTCATTAGCACTCAGTCTGTAGCACATACCTGTATTGGTAAACAAAAGTATTGTTTCCGCGGTAGTGCCCTCGAATATTGTAACTGGCACATCGTCACCTGTTAAATCTTCGATTACTGCAGTTGTATCAGAACGGTTATATGAATTCTGTGAAAGACGCTTTATAAAGCCGTGTTTTGTCACTGTCGTTACTATAGTTTCAACTATCACGAAATCATCCGCGCTTGGCAGCTGTTTGTCTTCTGCCTTTACTATGCGTGTGCGTCTTGATGTAGCATAATTCTTTTTTATTTCGAGGAGCTCTTTTTTTATGACATTCATAAGCTTAGTATTAGACCTGAGAATGCCGCGCAGCTTTTCAATGAGCTTCTGCAGTGCAGATAGCTCTTCCTGCAGTTTTTCGACTTCTAATGCAGCCAACCGTGCCAGACGCATGTCCAGAATTGCCTGTGCCTGTATTCCTGTAAGCTCAAAGGTATGCATTAAGTTGCGTTTTGCGTCCTGGGTAGATTGTGAAGTTTTAATGATCTTAACAACTTCATCAATATTTGCTATTGCAATTAAAAGGCCAAGGATTATGTGCTCGCGTGCAAGAGCCTTCTCAAGATCGAATTTCGTGCGCCTTCTTACGACATCTTTCTGATGCTCTATATAGTAAGCCAGCATTTCTTTCAGGTTTAAGAGCATTGGTTTGCCTTCGGCTATGGCAACTGAGTTTACGCCGAAGTTTGTCTGAAGGTCTGAATATTTATAAAGGTATTGCAAAATCTTATTTGCATCGCCGTCTTTTTTAATCTCTATTACAGCGCGCATTCCGGTTCTGTCAGATTCATCTCGTATATCATTTATGAATGAAAGTATGCCTTTTTTTTGCTCGGAAAGCTTCAGTATTTTTTCCAGCATACTTGCCTTGTTTATCTGGTACGGTATTTCAGTGATTACGATATTTGATTTGCCTCCGCTTATTTTCTCTATGGAGGCCTTTGCTCTTATTACTATTCTTCCTTTTCCCGTCTCGTAGGCATCTTTTGCGCCTTCATTTCCTATTATGTAGCCTCCGGTTGGGAAGTCTGGTCCGGGTACAAACTCCATCAGCTCATCAATAGATATTTCAGGGTTGTCAATCTGAGCAATAGTGGCATCGATAACTTCACCAAGATTATGTGGAGGTATATTGGTTGCAAGTCCAACGGCTATTCCCATTGCTCCGTTTACAAGCAGGTTAGGGAAGCGCCCCGGAAGCATATCAGGCTCCTGCAGTGTGTCGTCGAAGTTGAGTGAAAATGAAACAGTATCTTTTTCTATATCGCGCAAAAGCTCAAGCGCAAGAGGAGCCATACGCACTTCCGTATAGCGCATCGCGGCCGGCGAATCTCCGTCTATTGAGCCGAAATTTCCGTGTCCGTCAACAAGAGGATCACGAAATGAGAAGTCCTGCGCCATGCGCACCATGGCATCGTATATGCTGCTGTCACCATGCGGGTGGTATTTACCCATGCAGTCTCCTGCGACACGTGCGGATTTTTTATGAGGTCTGTCCGGAAAGTTCTGCAGCTCCCGCATTGTGTATAATATTCTACGCTGTACAGGCTTAAGCCCGTCTTCCACGCGTGGTATAGCCCTTTCCATTACTACGTATTCGGCATACGGCAGCATGGAATTATGCATCACTTCCTCAAGCGTCTGGTTTATTATAGTCTCGTTTCTTACAATAGTTTTCTTACTGGCCATTTGTTGTTCCCTCCACACCGCTTATTATGTCGCCGCCGCTGAAATTGGCATGGCTGATTATGTAGTCGCGACGCGGCTCAACCTTATCTCCCATGAGCAGGGAGACCAGTCTGTCCGCTTCAGCCGCGTCCTCTATAGAGACCTGAATCAGTTTGCGGCCGTCGGGATTCAATGTGGTATCCCATAGCTGTTCAGGGTTCATTTCTCCGAGGCCCTTATATCTTTGTATTGTATATCCTTTGCCGATTTCTTCAATAGCTATTTTAAGCGCCTTGTCATCATAGCAGTATTTTTCGCTTCTGCCTCTTTTCACTTTGTATAGCGGCGGCTGGCCTATAAATATATTGCCGTTGGTCACAAGCTCTTTCATATACCTGAAAAAGAATGTAAGCAAAATTGCACGGATGTGTGCGCCGTCCTGATCCGCGTCAGAAAGAATAATTATTTTATGGTATTTTAGCTTTGAAAGGTCAAAATCGGCGTCTATTCCCGCTCCTAAGGCCGAGATAATAGAGCGAAATTCTTCATTGCCAAGCACAGCATCCAGTCTCTTTCTTTCTGCATTCAGAGGCTTTCCCCTTAATGGAAGTATGGCCTGAAAACGCCTGTCTCTGGCCTGCTTTGCAGAGCCTCCTGCAGAATCGCCCTCCACAAGTATCAGCTCATTCTCTTCCGGCTTTCTTCCGGTACATGATGACAATTTGCCGACCAATGGCGCGCCTTCCAATGCGGAGCGTTTTCTGGCCAGCTGTGTTGCCTTTCTGGTTGCCGCACGGACCTTGGCAGATTTCATTGCCTTTTCAGCTATTTTTTCTGCAATATCAGAGTTATTCAGGTCTGAAAGGTAAAGGCTTAACTTTTCATTTATCAGCAGTTCGACGGCTTTTCTGGCTTCGCTGTTGCCCAGCTTTGTCTTTGTTTGCCCTTCAAACTGTATGTTTCTCATTTTAAGCGCGATGACACACGTCATACCCTCCCGGAAGTCCTCGCCTGAAAGGTTTAATTGCTTTTCCTTAATAAGGCCGCTCTGTCGCATATAGTCGTTCATTGTTTTTGTTATTCCGGCCTTAAAGCCTGTTTCATGGGTACCGCCGTTTGGAGTTGGAATGTTATTAACATATGAGAATACATTATCGTTATATCCGCTATCGTATTGAATTGCAATTTCGATATGTATGTTTTCTTTTACACCTGATATTAGAATCGGTTCTTCATTAATTACGGTTTTATCTTTATTAAGTTGCTTTATAAAATCACAAATTCCACCCTCATAGAAATAGGTCTCCTTAATCGTGCTGTTTGGGCGCTTGTCTTCGAAGTTAATTGTCAGTCCTTTGTTTAAGTATGCCAGTTCCTGAAGGCGCCTCTGGATAGTTTCCTGGTTATAGTTAAGATGGTCAAATACCTTTATATCGGGCAGAAAAGTGATAACAGAGCCTTTGTCAAATGTTGTGCCTGCCTCTGAAAGCGGAGCAACCGGCTTGCCTGAGATTATTTTTTTCTGGCTATTTGAGTATTTGCTCTCAAATCTTTGCGTGTACCTTATGCCGTCAAGATGAACCTCAGCTTCCAGCCACTCTGAAAGAGCATTGACTACTGATGCTCCAACGCCGTGTAGCCCGCCTGAATATGAATAGGATGCATTATCGAATTTTCCTCCGGCGTGCAACTGTGTGAATATTACTTCAACACCACTTTTTTTCATGGTAGGGTGCATATCAACCGGCATGCCCCTGCCGTTATCTTTTACGGTTACAGATTTATCTTCATTGATGCATACGCTCACTTCGTCTGCGTATCCATTGGCAGCTTCATCCACAGCATTATCAACTATCTCCCATATAAGATGGTGCAGCCCTTTTGCTCCGGTAGAGCCTATATACATTCCTGGGCGCATTCTTACTGCTTCCAGACCCTCTAAGACCTTGATATCATTCGAGCTGTAATTTTTTTTATCCAATTTTTTCATCCACCTTTCGAAGATTATCCATTGATAAATATAAGTGACTTTTTAAGCAATGTCAATATAAATTATAACATAAAACAAGCTTGGCATCAAGAAAATATGTTCGCCTCTTGTCCTTCGGTGTTCTTTTGTGCTCCTTGACTAGATTGAGCCCATATGCTAATATTATAAAGAAAATATTTGCAAATAATTAACATTGAGTTTATTTATTTGTTTAGTATTTTTCCCAGTTTTAAACTATAGAAAGATATATATAATTATATGAAGCCCGGAGATATTTTATTAACCAAGAGGAATCTTAACCTTCCCAACATACTCTCAATTATCAGAATACTGATGGTGGGAGTTTTAATTATGTTTTTTAGACATAATATGCGATTTGCAGCCTTTCTTACATTCGTGGCAGCATCGGCTACAGATGCACTGGATGGCTATATAGCGCGTAAGTATAATCTTATAACGCCTCTCGGCAAGCTTCTTGATCCGCTGGCGGATAAACTCATGCTTACAACAGTGCTCGCGTGTATGTATTTTGTTAAAATCCTGCCTTTATGGATAGTGCTGATTATTTTTATAAAAGAATTTGTGCAAATTCTAGGAGGCTTTCTGCTTTTTCACAGAAAGGACACTGTAGTACAGTCCAATATTTTCGGCAAGCTGACAACCGTTTTTTTCGCAGTTTCTGTTGTGCTTTTGTTCTGGCATGAATATGTAGTCCCTTTTGATGAATACGCTTTGCTATTTACAGTGGCTTTTGCGGTGCTCTCACTTGTGCAGTACTTTGTTAAATATATCAAGGATATTAGAACACAGGAAGCTATGAACGCATTAAAGAATTCTGTTGACGAGCAGGCCGATCAAAAATGATATTACTGCAACGCCAAGGGAAATAAGCGCCATTTCTACAAACCTTTTTAAAAATTTAAATTCCTGCACAACTGACATATAGTAGTTGAATCCTGCGATTATAAAAAGCGCAGTTACTAATGTTACAGCAAGCGAAATATATGGGTTTGCGAGTATCAGGTAAGGGGCAATCAGCAAAGCTACTGTCAGAAGGTAGGTAATGCCCGTATACACACTTGATTTCAGGCCATTTTCGCTTTGTTCCGCTTTCGATGAGAGATATTCAGAGGAAGCCATTGAAAGCGCTGCAGAAATGCCCATAATGAGGCCGGTTACTGCAATAAGCCTAGTGTCAGCGAGAGCAAAGGTGAATCCTGCCAGCGCACCGGATAGCTCCACCAACGCATCATTAAGCCCCAGAACGATTGAACCGAGATAGTGCAGCCTTTCTTCATCAATAATGTCCAGCAGAGCCTGCTCATGCTCCTGGCTTTCTGAGTTCAGTATATCAAATGCTTCTCCTGAGAGGCCTTCCAGCTCAGTTATAGCCTTTACCTCCAGTTTCTCAACCAGCTTAATACCAAAAGTAATGCCAAAGAGCATAGACATTATTCTAAATCTCCATTTTGTAAAAAAGAACGCCGGCACTTCCTTTTTGGTTATTTTCTTTAGCTGTACATAATGGCTTTTTTCATCTATTGCAATTCTTTTTAATACTTTTGAATTTGTCTCATTTTTTATCTTTTCAGACAAAAACTCATATATTTCCTGACAAGTTTTTTCGAGTCTTTGAACCTTGATTATTCTTTTTTCTTCCTTCATTTTTCGCCTCACCTATATTTCAATATTCTCGCAAAGATGTCTGTTGATAAGCTCTGTAGGTATATGAGAATAGTATATACTTAATTTATGTATTGGTCTAGTCAGGCATACATATAGAAGCCTTGAGTGAAGAAAATCGTCCTTAAAGTTATCGCTTTCACAGTTGGCAATTATGACGCAGTCAAACTCCAACCCCTTACATAGGTAGGCGGGCATGACCATTATTCCACCCTGATAAACTGTATCTTTGTCGTCCAGATAAGCGATGTCAGGAATATGCTTTTTAAGCTCGTTATAAAGATTTATGCAGTCATCCGGCATTTTGTCTATAACTGCTATGGTCTTCATGCCTAACTTTATATTTTCAGCTATTTCAGCGGCAATATTTTCAGCAATATTCGTTGTTTTTATCAATTTGGGCTGGCTGCCGTGGCGCAATACAGGCGTTGCAGGCGTCCTGTTTGGGCTGTGGCGCATAGCACAGCTTTCCGCCAGCTCCATTATTTCAACTGTATTTCTGTAGGATGTCACAAGCTCATAATACTGAGAGCTTTCACCAAAGACATTGTCTTTCATCTTCAACCAGTCTTGGACACCTTGATATGCATAGATACCTTGGGCTAAGTCACCAACTATTGTAAATGAATTATTTCTTGTGAAGGTTTTTAGCGTATCAAACATAAACGGCGAAAAATCCTGCGCTTCATCAAGAACTGTATGGTGAATATTCAGCCTTTCTTTATAGCCAAATAAAGTGTTTTGGATGATCAGCAGTGGAGGGATATCGGATGTTTCAATTTTCTTATTTTCTAGGTTAGCAAGAGTTATTTTTTTAGCAGCTGTCCATTGCTCGGCATAATCTGAGAATTCATCAGGCAGTAAAAAATGATTTAAAAAATGCTTGTAGCTTTCAAGTAATGAGAGGATGTTGATTTTTTTAATATATTCTTCGACTGCCGTTGCGGAAAACCGCGCCAATTCCTCCAGCTTGCTGTCTCTTTTAGCGTAGAGTTCCTGCATCAGGCTTTGCCTTTTCGTTGCGTCGTTTTTGTAAAGCTCCCTTATAAGGTTAGCTCTTTTCTTTGCTTTCATTTCAAGCGAAGTTTTTTCTGAAATAATAAATGAGTTAATTACATTCTTAAGTGATTTTTTAAGCTCTTTTTTGCGATCTGTCATGTTAAATGGCGCAAGCTCTTTGTTGTATATATTTTTTATTTTATCTTCACTTAGTATTTCTCTGCCTTCAAAACTGATGCCTCCTGAGGGAAGCAAGAAATCAGATAAATGTGATATATATCTGAGTAGTATTTCTTTGAACACTAGAGAGCCCTTAAATTGTGCGTAACTCCTGTAATATTCTTTCTCCTCATCAGGCGCATGATTATCAAGAAGCTTAAGCAGAATATATGAATCGTCCGGCTTGAATAACTTTGTTCCGCACAGCCTGAGTGCAAGTCCGTAGAATGTCTCCTGAATTACATCCTCAACACCCATTTCCGGAAGAACTGCTGAAATGTAATCAAGAAACAGCGGAGATGGAGCGATAACCATAATATTTGCAGGCTCCATAGTTTCCTGAAAGGTATAGAGCATCCACATAATTCTGTGCAGCGCAATTGTGGTCTTTCCCGCTCCTGCTACGCCCTGAACAATCAGCGGTATCTTATGGTTGCAGCGCAAAACAGCATTCTGTTCGCTCTGTATAGTAGTAACTATATCTTTGAGTCGGGAATCCGCATGGTCCGAGAGCACGTCGTTCAGATAGTCGCCTTCGCTTATTATATCCGCTTCTATTATGCTTTTTATTTCGGCGTCTTTTATTTCAAATAGTCTTTTAAGGGTGATTTCGCCGTGAACTTCGCCTTCAGGCGTTGTATAGCTTGCTTCGCCTACCTGATGTGTGTAATAAAGGTTTGCTATTGGGCTTCGCCAGTCAATAATCACAGGCATTTGTGTGCGTGTATCCGTGACGCCCCATTTGCCGATATATAACTGCATTTTATTATCATTGCTGGCTGTAAAGTCTACACGTGTAAAATATGGAGTGGAAAGAGATTTGTTGATGTTGTCAAGCAGTTTCCTGCTTATGTTGTGGATTTTTTCAGCGACAAATGAATCCATAGTGAAGGAGCCGCCCGCCGCCAATTTTAGTTTTTCTGCCTCTTTTTTCTCTGTTCTGCCTCTACGCCCTTCAGCCGGTCTTTTTCTTTATTCACATAGGCTATAACAGACTCCAGCTTCTGCTGTTCTTCTCTTATGACAATTTCATTCATAAATGCCGCCTCTCGTCGGTCGCAATTGTACATCAAGACAAATAATAATAAATGATTTATATAATGTTGTCAATAATTTTGTTTATTTTGCATTCTTGTGTGTAAAGCGTTACTAAACGTGGTATTATTTAATTAATTAAAATGTACATTAATCGGACAAAAAAGGAGGGGTTATATGAAAAGAAATATGTATACAGTTGCTTTGGTGTCTATCCTTGTTGCTGTTCTTGCTTTATCAGGCTGCAGCGCAATTAAGGCAACAAATCAGGCGAAGGATATGCTGGATGAGTATTTTACGCTATGGAATGATGAAAAAATAGATGACTGCGTAGATATGTTCAGCGATGACATAATTGACGAAAACGACGATAAGGAAACTACTGAACTGATTTTTAACAGCAGAAGGGCAATGCTCGGCGAAGTTGAGAAGTTTAAGGTATCATCATTTGACTCAAATGGGAACCTAAAGGAAACGCAGGTTGTACTCACTGCCAATGTAAAATATGCAAATCTGGACGAGGAAATAGAAGAAGTATATAACTTTATATCATCAAATGGAGAAATGCTGATAGTTGGCATTAAGTTTGCAGATATTACTGATGAAATACTTGTTCCTTTTATTGATGATTTTTATTCCGATTTCGATAATATGGATCATGCAGATCAATTCTATATTCCATACATACAAAAGAAATATCCTGATAATGCCGGAATGCAGAAAATTGCAGATTATGCCAAGGAGACCGGCGGTGAATATGTTGAATGCGAAATCACAGACCTTTACTATTATTATGAAGAAAAAGACTGGGGTAAAGACATATACGTAGTTGCTGAGGTTGAAGCCACACTTAAATTTGAAGATGAAGAATTCTTTTTGAGCGGACAGCTTTGCGTGGAGGATGGGGAGCTGGGATTTAATTTCCTTAGCTATTATCCAAAAGCCGCCTATGAGGTTATTGAAGAATATTATGCAAATATTTTAGCTGAAGATTCAGACGCAGTAATGAGTATGTATAGCCCGACATTCTTTAAATATTCTGATTTTTCCGAGGCTGAATGGAAAGAGACGGTGGTCGATCAGCTCGTTTTTGGTTTCGGAAATCTAGCTGATCACGAGTTAGGCAGCTGGGAGTACGGTTTGATTGATATAGACGGAGTCGATACACCTGTTTACAGCATTCGGGCAGTGTCTTATTATGATGACGGAATAGTCGATGAATACATAACGCTTGTAAAAGGCGAAAGCGGGGATGCAGTAGTTGGACATCAGCTTGAATTGAGGTAAGACCATTGATTAACAAAGGCCTGCGGTTTTATTCCTCAGGCCTTTTATAATACAAATTTATGTTCATTTGCCTTGAGGTATTTCTTGTATTTTTTATAATCCGGCATAACAGACTCCACAGCAGCCCAGAAATTCTGTGAGTGATTCATGTGATTCAGATGGCATAGTTCATGGATTATGACATAATCAATTGCCATCTCGCCTGCCATAGCCAGCTTGTAGGAGAAATTAATATTCTTTTTTGATGAACAAGACCCCCATCTTCTGTCGGCTCTTGTTATTTTGATTTTTTGAGGAGAAAGATTAAGCTGCGCTGCAATTTCCTGCGTCCTTGGTACAATATACTTTTTGGCAATTGATATATACCACTTAACCATTTTTTCCTTAGGGTCACTTAAAAATTTGGACGGAAAATATATTGTGTCGCCAACGATGCGAATCTTTACATCAATTGTTGAGATACACATTGTGTATTCCCGTCCGAACACCATGAATACCTCTCCGCCGTCATATTTTTTAGGCTGGCGCTGCTCGGCAAGGAGAGACATCTTGTTTACATTTTTTTCTATCCAATCCTTTTTTGAATTAACATAGCTTTCAATATATTGCAGGGAAACTCTTTCAGGTGCTTTTACAACGACAGCTGCGTTCCTGTCTATTACTATGCTTATGGTCTTTCTTTTGCTTCTTATCAGCGTGTATTCCATCATTTATCTCCATATCAATTTAGGACTATATCTTTTATTTGGCTTTCATAGCGGCTGAGAGCCAAATTAAAAACTATATCCTGAATTTTTCCTAATTCACCGTTTTCCGTTTTGTCGGCCGCTTCTTTTACCCGTGCTACAAGCTCGTAGTTATTAATAAGCGCAAGCACTCTAGTATCAAGCAGCCCGGATTGCTTCATTCCTAAAAACTGCCCTGGCCCGCGAAGCTCCAAATCCTTTTCTGAAATGACAAACCCGTCGTTTGTCTGAGTCATTATTTTTAACCTTTCTGTTGAGGCGGCGTTATTTGAGCCGGTTGTCATAAAGCACCATGATTCTTTATCATTTCTGCCCACTCTGCCGCGCAGTTGGTGAAGCTGCGCAAGGCCGAACCTTTCTGCGTTCTCAATAACCATTATCGTAGCTCCGGGCACATTGACGCCAACTTCAATTACGGTTGTGCTGATTAAGGCGCGCAATTTGCCGGAGGAGAAGTCATTTAGCATTCGGTTCTTCTCTTCATCGGACATTTTTCCATGCAAAAGCCCAATACTTATCCCTGCGAAATGCCCGTTTTTAAGTTCCTTATACAGTTCCGAAACAGACAGTGCATCAAGCTTGTCGGATTCTTCAATTAGCGGACAGACTATATATGACTGTTGCCCGTCTTTTATGTTTTCTGATATATATTTATACATATCATTGCGCTTTTCATTGCTCACAATCCTTGTATGTACTTTTTTTCTGCCGGGCGGCAGCTCATCAATCGTTGAGATATCAAGGTCACCATAGATAATAAGTGCAAGCGTGCGAGGAACGGGCGTTGCGGACATTACTAGCATATGGCAGTATTCATTTTTTTGCGAAAGCAGAGCTCTTTGGTTTACGCCGAAGCGGTGCTGCTCGTCCGTTACGGCAAGGGCAAGATTGCTGAAAATCACACTGCTCTGTATGATGGCATGTGTTCCGACGAGAAGGTCAATGCGTCCGGATAGAAGCCTTTCCCTGATTTCAGATTTTTCCGCTGCGCTTAATGACGATGTGAGCAGGGCTGTTTTCACGCCTAAAGGCTCTAGAATCTTACGGCATTCATCATAATGCTGCATGGCCAGAATCTCAGTAGGTGCCATCAGTGCGCTTTGGTATCCGTTAATGAACGTTATATAGATTGCTGCCATAGCTACAACTGTTTTTCCACACCCGACGTCTCCCTGCAGAAGCCTGTTCATAATCGGTGATGACGGATTTTTTCCGGCGATGTCTATAAGAATTTCGTCTGTCGCTTTTCTCTGGGCATTAGTCATTTTAAAGGGCAGAGCGTTTAGGAAGTTTGTGAGTTCTTGATCTGAGTATTTGATTGGAATTGGGCTTTTAACCTGATTATTTTTCCTGATTCTACGGAGAAGCATAATAAAGAAATACATCTCTTCAAATGCCATACGATACTGGGCGTCAGCCAACGAAACCATACTTTCGGGGAAGTGGATTTGCCGCACTGCGATGTTCAAATCGCAGATATTATAGTTGGTAAGAACAGCCGCGGGAAGTGTCTCATCCAGCTTTCCATTTATGGAATCCAAGGCTTTCACTATAAGCTTTTCAAAGCTTTTTTGCTTTATAGTATTCGGCAGCCTATACTGCGTGATAATGTCAGGCGTATTTTCATCGGGATATATTATTTTCGGGTTTATCACTTCAAAAGCGTTTTTTTCCTTTTTTACTATGCCAATCAATATGAATTCATCGCCTGGATTGATTTTGCCAAGATAATACTGCTGATTAAAAAGGGTGCACTTGCATTTTGTTTTGCCATCCGTTAAATAGAAAGACAGATAATTAAGTGATTTATTTACTCTTCGATAAAAAGGTTTGCCAGTAACTTTTACATTCGCTGCTATTTCGTCACCGTTAACTTTATTTTCAAAGAATTCTTTTTGTGATATATCTTTATATTTGTACGGAAAATGATACAATAAGTCCTTTATTGTATATATCCCCATGTCATTTAAGGATTTTTGGCGTTTTTCGCCTATTCCTTTTAATATTTTAATTGAATCTGTAAGCACAATTTTATTATATAATAATTCAGTGTATGTTTCTAGAATATTTATCCTATGAAATGAGCCAGCAAAGTTTTTATTGCAAGGCCAATCAATATAATGCCGCCGATTACGTCAAAAATCTTCCCGGGAGTGTTTCTGGATATTGCGGCACCCAGAAAAACGCCGAAATAGGATAAAGCGAATGTAATAATTGCGACCAACGCAACAGGAAGGGCAAACGAAACAGAAACTACGGCAAGGCTTATTCCGGCAGCGAGTGCGTCAATCGAGGTAGCAATTGATAAAATCAAAAGAGATTTGAATCCAGACATTATTACGCTTTCTTCTGATGTAAGGGATTCATGAATCATTTTTATTCCGATATACATCAGAAGTACAAATGCAATCCAATGACTGAAAGGAGAAATAAAGCTTGCAAAAAGATTGGCTGTAAGTATTCCGATCAGCAGCATGCCGCCTTGGAAAATGCCGAATGAAAGCCCGCACTTAAGGGCGTTTGGCTTCGCTAGGTCACGCGAGCAGACGCCAACAGATATTGAGACTGCGAATGCGTCCATAGCAAGCGCAAATGACAAAAGAAGTATTTCAAAAATAGACATAAAGTATCCCGTAAAAATATTTTCATAGTATTATAACATGCATTTTAATAACTTTAGAGTAATTTTTAATAATTTTCATTCGGATTGACAGAATAATATCCTTGTAATATAATCGTAATAAATTAGATAAACATTTCTATTTTATTGAAAGGTAAGATTGGAATTGAGTAACCAGAAAAAACCTGATGAAAAAAGACGAGTCCGCAGAGGAGAGGCGAGGCCGGATAGAGGCCTTTTTAAGGCGGATGCAAACAATAAAGAAAACAGTATATTGAATAAAATTTTTAATAAAAACAGCAAAGAGACTGATGAGCAAGCACCGAAAAAACGCAGGACAGAGGCGCCAAAAAGCCAAAGCAGAGATGAACTAGCCAGAAGCAGCTTCAAGCCTATTCATAAGTTCAGCACGGAAGACGCAGGAGAGAAGACAAAGCGAAAGAAGCGACTCATTAGAAACGTGAAGACGGGACTTCTGTATGTTGGCGCGGCGTCTTTGCTGGTAGCTGCAGTATTTGGAACTATATCAATATTTAAAGAAGAAGACGAGCTTGTAGAAGCGCAGCAACCACAGGCAGAGGAAAGCCTGAAAAGTATAGCGCTGTATAATGAAGGAACCCTGATGAAAATCGACACAGCTGCGATGACAGTAGGGGATTTTTTGAAGGAAAACAGCATAGTTTTAGAAGAGGGACAGGAAATATCAAATAGCGATGAAGAGATGCTTGCTGACGGCATGCAGATATTTATTGGTAAGCCTGTTACTGTTCATCTGATACAGAATAACATTACAAACAGTGCTGAAGTAATCCCCGGAACTGTTTTATATGCATTGCAGCAGATGGAAATATCGCTTGACAGCAATGATATTGTTGAACCGGAGCTTGATACTTTGGTTTATGACCAGATTAAGATAAATTTTTCAGATGTTGAAATAACGCAGGTAACGGTGGTAGAGGATATTCCGTATGAAACTGAAGAAGGCGAAACCAGCACCGTTGAATCGGGCTATTACCACGAAGAGCGCAAAGGCGAAAACGGAGCAATTCAGATAACCTACGAGGTGCGGCTGGTAAATGGCGTAGAGCAGAGCAGGGAAGAAATCGGCAGGGAAACTATCATCGAACCTGTCAACAGAATAATACTTTGGGGTACAGCGGCACGCTCCAGCAGTGCAAGCTCTAGCTCCGGCAGCAGCTCGAGTTCCAGCTCAGGCTCCAGTAGTTCAAGTTCATCCGATTATGATTCAGTCACTGTAAAAAATCCGGGAGAGCAAGCAACGAATCCTTCTGTTCCATCAGCACCGTCAAGCTATATTGAGACTATGGAATGCCAGGTTACTGCCTATACACATACAGGCGGCGGCACAGCGACCGGCACACTGCCTCGTTCAACTAGGACGCTTGAAAACCCCGGAACGGTTGCCGTTGTGCCAAGTACTATTCCCTACGGATCGCTGCTCTATGTAACGGGTTATGGCTATTGCATCGCTGAGGATACAGGCGGATTTCGCAACGATCCTGACAGGTGGAACCAGCTGGATGTATTCATGAACACCAAGGATGAGTGCTATATCTGGGGCAGGCGATATAATGTAAAGGTATATATTTTAAGAAGAGGATATTAAGTTTAATATATGAATGAATTAAAACAGGCTCTTAATGATTATGGGTTCTTCACGAAGAAATCTCTTGGGCAGAATTTTCTTTTTGATAAGAACATTCTCGCCAAGATTGCGAATGGCTCAGATGGTGTATGCCTCGAGATTGGCCCTGGTCCGGGAGGCCTTACAGAGGAGCTATGCAAAAGATGCGACAAAGTAGTAGCAGTTGAGATTGACACTAAAATATTTGAATTTCTTAAAGATTATATGAGTGCATATGAAAATCTTGCGTTAATAAATGCTGATTTCCTTAAACTTGATATATATAAGCTATATGAAGAACATATAAAAAAGCCATTTAATGTGGCTGCAAATCTTCCTTATTATATAACTACTCCTGTTTTAATGAAGATACTGGAGTCCTCTCTGCCGGTAAAAAAAATCAAGGTACTTGTGCAGAAGGAGGTTGCATCTCGAATTGCTTCCCCTCCCGGAAGCAGGGAATATGGCGTGCTTTCCGTTATGGTGCAATGCAGGGGAAGCGCAAAAGTGTTGTTTGATGTACCGCCGGGCGCTTTTTCTCCTCCACCAAAGGTTACCTCATCCGTAATAGAAATAGAAATATCAGAATCTAAAAAGATAGACAGCACTTATGATGATTTCCGCCGCTGCGTAAAAAGCGGATTTTCCAACAGGCGAAAACAGATGGCAAATAACATTGCAGTTGACTATGGCATATCAAAAGACAGAGTTTACAAAATATTTGATACAATGGGCATTGATAGAGATATAAGAGCTGAGAAATTATCATTTCAACAATTTGATGAATTGTGCTATAATTTAAAAAAAATTTAAACTAGAGGTACCAAAAATGGATTGTATTTTCTGCAAGATAATTGCCGGAGAGATTCCCTGTGATAAGGTATATGAAGATGAAAAAGTGCTTTGCTTTAATGACATTGCGCCGAAAGCGCCTATTCATGTTCTGGCTGTCCCGAAAAAACATACAGCAAACCTTCTGGAAGTTGGCGACGACAAAGAGATGCTCAACGATATTAATTATGCAATCAAGAAGGTCGCTGAGAAAATGAATATCGCAGAAAATGGCTTTAAAACTGTGATTAACACTGGCACAGATGGCGGACAGAGCGTTAATCATTTGCATTTTCACATTCTGGGCGGAAAGAAATTCGGCGAAGATTTATAATAAAAAGAAATATAAGTAAAAAATATCTTGCTTTTTATTTCAAGGTTTGTTATTATAGCAAAGGATTAAGCAAAATTTTAAGAAAGGCAGGTCGTAAAATGATCAGGTTATTTTTCAGTAATGGTGTAAAAGTGAATATTGGTTTTAGTCGATCTGTCGTTTTAAATTAACGTTTAGTTATTTATGCTGTTAGTTAAACCACAGGTTCGGCCTGTGGTTTTTTTGCGTCTGTCAATAACAAGGGGAATATTATGAAAAACAAAAAAGAAAAGAAAAAATTAAAAGAAGAAAATAAGAAAAAAGTAAGGCTTTTATATAGGTTCACTAAAGGTGCAAGAGGAGATTTTGTATCAGGTATGCTGTTTGTTATATTTGAGAATTTCTTCAACTTCCTAGGGCCTTTATTTCTGGCACTGGCAGCAGATATACTGGTTAAATCAGCAAATTTGCATTATCCAAAGATTATATTGAGAATGGTTGAACTTGGCGGCGGCGCAGAAGAGCTATATACACATATTTATTTTATAGCTATAGCTTTTGTAATTGCGATGTCTCTGCGGTCACTGTTCCTTTTCGTCCGCTCAAAGTATTTGGCAAGAGGAAGCGAAACAGTAGCCCGAAAAATGAGAAATGAAGTATATGACCACATCCAAAGGCTGCCTTATGAATACCACGTTAACGCAGAAACAGGAGACCTGATACAAAGGTGCACAACAGATGTAGACACAATAAGGCGTTTTCTGGCGGTGCAGCTGACGGAGATAGTACGCGTTATTACAATGGTTGCAATTGCGCTAGTGATACTAATACCAATAAATACGCTGCTTACTGCGCTTTCAATGGTGCTGCTGCCCGTGATATTGGGAGCGTCCTTCTACTTCTTTAAGAAAGTTCAGGAACAGTTCCAGAAGGTTGATGAAACTGACGGCGCGCTGTCAACCATCCTTCAGGAAGGGCTCACTGGGGTACGAGTAGTAAGGGCATTTGGCAGAGAAGAATTTGAAAGAGAAAAGTACAGCAAAAAGAACATTGAATTAAGGGACAAAACTTATATCCTTATTAAATACTTTGCTATTTTCTACGCTGCAACTGACGTAATAGTAGTTGCCCAGCTTTTGATATGCATAGTGCTTGGAATTGTTTATGCTGTACAGGGAATAATATCCGTAGGCCAATACATAATGTTTGTTTCATATGTAAGAATAATGATCTGGCCGATAAGGCAATTTGGCAGAGTGCTGGCTGACATGGGCAAAGCGATAATTTCATCCGGAAGGCTTAATGAAATACTTGAGGAAGAGCTTGAGAAAAACAGTCTTAATCCGATTCAGGCTCCGCTTGACAAGGACATTGAGTTCAAGAATGTCAACTTCGCCTACGGTGAAACAAAAGTACTTAAGAACATATCTTTTACTGTCAAAAGTGGCGAAACCGTGGCTATACTCGGCGCTACAGGAAGCGGGAAGTCAACTTTGGTGCAGCTATTGCAGAGACTGTATGAAGTGGAGGATGGCGAAATACTAATCGGCGGAGTCAATATCCGTGATATAGACAAGTACCATCTGAGAAAGAGAATAGGTATTGTTCTTCAGGAGCCATTCCTGTACTCAAGGACTATAGAGGAAAATATAAAAATAGCCGAAGAACATGTGGAACTTCCATGTATAGAGGAGTCAGCGAAGATAGCGTCAATACACGACGTAATACTTGGCTTCGAAGAAGGCTATAACACATTAGTAGGAGAACGGGGAGTAACATTATCCGGCGGACAGAAGCAGAGGATTGCGATAGCCAGAACGGTACTTCGCGAGAGCGACATACTGATATTCGATGATTCATTATCAGCGGTTGACACTGAGACAGACGCAAAAATACGCAGCTCGCTGAATGAAAGAAAGAATAAAATAACAACATTTATTATTTCGCACAGAATATCAACGCTTATGGAGGCAGACAGGATACTCGTGCTTAAAGATGGACATATCGTGCAGCAGGGAACACACGATCAGCTAATAGGCATTGACGGGCTATACTCAAGAATATGGAAAATACAAGCCTCAATTGAACAGGAAGAGGAGGTTAATTAATGAATTATTACGAAGAAGAATTTGAAACGAAAAAAGTAGATATACGAACATGGAAAAAGCTGCTTCAGTATGCTGCAAGGCACAAGAAAGCACTGATTATAATGAGCATTTCAATGGTTATAATAGCGGTATTTGACGTTATCATTCCATACATGCGCTCATACGCCATAGATGAATATATACTTCAGGAAACCACAAAGGGACTAGGCTGGTTTACGGCCATTTACATGAGCGTTTCCATAGTAGTCGGCTATATTGTGTATTTGTTTATTTACAAAGCTGGCTTTTTGGAAACATACATAACATACGACATAAGAAGGGACGCCTTCAATAACCTGCAAAAATTATCATTTTCATATTATGATGTAACGCCTGTAGGATTTATAATGGCAAGGATGACATCGGACGCTGTGCGCCTCGGCGAAACAATTGCATGGGCGCTGGTGGACATGGTATGGGGAGCTTTTTTCATGGTAGCGGCTCTCATCGGAATGTTCATAATGAACTGGAGGCTTGCGCTTATTGTATTAGTTGTAGTGCCGCCGATAGCGATTATATCAGCATACTTCAGCAAAATAATACTTAAGTATCAGAGGCGCGTAAAGAAGACAAATTCAAGGATAACATCAGCATTCAATGAAGGCATAATGGGAGCTAGGACAACCAAAAGCCTGCACAGGGAAGATGCCAACTTTAAAGAATTTGACGAACTCACCGGAAAAATGAGGAATTCATCCATAAAGGCAGCCGTAATATCAGCTATCTATATGCCGATCGTTATGACAATAGGTGCTGCTGCCACAGGTGCAATGCTGTGGTTAGGCGGTGAGCAGGTGCTAAGTACAGCTATTAAGCTGGGTGAGCTAAACTTCTTTATATCCATGTCTACGATGTTCTTTGAGCCTATATACCAGATATCCAGGATATTTGCGGAGCTGCAGTCCTCACAGGCAGCAGCGGAAAGAGTTATTGGCCTAGTAGAGGCAAAAAGTGATATAATAGACGCACCTGAGGTAATTGAAAATTACGGTGATGCCATACATCCGAAAAAGGAAAACTGGCCCGATATAAATGGCGAAGTTGAATTCAAAAATGTTACCTTCAAATACAAAGGCGGAGAAAAAGTATTAAGTGACTTTGACCTTAAAGTAAAAGCCGGCTCAACAATAGCAATAGTTGGCGAAACCGGAAGCGGAAAGAGCACAATTGTCAACCTTCTTTGCAGATTTTATGAGCCAACTGACGGCGAAGTGCTGATTGACGGAAAAAACTACAAAAAGTATCCGCAGATATGGCTGCATTCCAATCTTGGATATGTGCTTCAGACGCCGTTTCTGTTTTCAGGGACAATAATGGATAATATCCGCTACGGCAAGCTGGATGCGACAGATGAAGAGGTTATAGAGGCTGCAAAGCTTGTTGACGCAGACGCATTCATAAATAAACTGCCTGAGGGATACAGTACATCAGTAGGAGAGGGCGGAAGCAAGCTTTCTACTGGTGAAAAGCAGTTGGTTTCCTTTGCTAGAGCTATACTTGCAAATCCTGCGCTGTTTGTGCTGGATGAAGCGACAAGCTCAATAGATACTGAGACCGAGGCAAAGATACAAAACGCAATTGAAAAGGTTCTGACGGGCAGGACAAGCTTCATAATTGCCCACAGACTGTCTACTATCCGCCACGCAAACAGGATAATAGTAATATCAAAAGGAAAAATTATTGAAGACGGCACGCACAAGGAACTGATGAAAAACAAAAAGCACTATTATGAGCTTTACACCAATCAGTTTAAGCAGGAACAGGAAAACGAAATATTGGGAATAGCAAACTAATAAAGAGGACATAAATGAGATATGTGTTAAGCTGCATCAGGCGTGCAGTAGAAGACTTCAACATGATAAAAGAAGGTGACAGCATTGCCGTAGGTGTATCCGGGGGCAAGGACTCCATGGTGCTCTTGAAGGCAATGCACCTTTACAGGTATATATCCAAGGCAAAATATGACCTACACGCAATAACCATTGATCTAGGCCTTTCAGAGAGCTTTGATACAACTCCTGTAAAAGAGCTTTGCGATGAATGGGGCATTAACTATCACGTAATAAAAACAGATATTGGAAAAATAATTTTCGAAGAAAGAAAAGAAAAAAGCCCGTGTTCATTGTGCTCTAAAATGCGCAGAGGCGCTATACACGACGCGTGCAAGGAGCTGGGAATAAACAAAGTAGCCCTCGGTCACCACAGGGAGGACGTAATAGGCACCTTTCTGATGTCCTTGCTCTATGAAGGCAGAATCAACACATTCTCACCACTTACATGGATGGATAGGTCTGATATGGTGCAAATACGCCCGATGATATATGCACCAGAAAAGGAAGTGATCTCGGCAGCGAAAAGAAACAACCTGCCTATAATAAAAAGCCCCTGTCCGGCGGACAAGGAGACAAAAAGACAGGATATGAAAGAACTGCTAAAGACATTGAACACCTATAGAGATGACGGCGATGCAGCAAAATACATAATGCACGCAATAAGTGAAGTAGACTCCTATCATCTATGGGACAAAATAAAGAGGCGGCCGGGAGAATAATCAGAAAATCTCGGCACCTTTTGATGAGGCGGGAGATGAAAACAATTTGTATTCTCCGATACCTTCTAAGTATTCAGACATAGATTTTATAAATAATTGAGCGTCGCCTGTTACTATGCAGCACATAGTCGGGCCTGCGCCGGAAAGATAGAAAGCATGTGCTCCCAAAGCATATGCTTTATTTTTTACTAGGTCATAGTTTGGTATCAGGCTCTTCCTATATGGCTGATGCAGATAATCTTCGCATGCGGCTTTCAGGTTGCCCTCCAGTCCGTTTACAAGTGAGGCTGTAAGGACGACTGCATTGCCCGATGAATGGACTGCATCATGAAAGCTGTATTCATTGGGAAGCACTTTTCGCGCGTCGCTGGTTTTTAGATGAAAATTCGGAATAATAAAAACAAATTGAAACTTATCGTGAGGCATCAGCTTAACATAGGTTACTTTTTTATTCTCATCCATTGAAGCTGCTGTCATGCCGCCGAGAAAAGCGGGCAGCACATTATCCGGGTGTCCGTCCATAGATACTGCCAGGCTTAGCATCTCCTCAAAGTCCAATTTTTCTCCGGAAAGCTTGTTTGCCGCGAGGATTCCGCCGACTATGCATGCCGCGCTGGAGCCTAAGCCGCGGGCAAAAGGGATATTATTCTCTTGGGTAATTTTAACCGGAATGAAAGCTACGCCTAAATAATCATACGATTTCTTCATCGCCTGCACTATCAGATTGGTATCATCTGTCGGTATTATGCCTTTTTCGTCATCAGGGATTACTATTTCCAGAGTGTCACTTTTTTCAACAGTAATAAAATTGAAGAGCTCAACTGACATGCCCAGGCAGTCAAAACCGGGGCCGAGATTTGTGGTGGTTGCTGGAATCTTTACTTTAAAAATAATAATCACATCCTTTAAAATAAATCTTTGCAGCTGACCTGATTTTTGACCCCACACTCGCCAACTGTACGTATTGCTCGGGGTGCATTCCCGTCACGCCTCGTCTCTCTTAGCTGCGCTAAGGTTGGACTTACCTCTAAACCGCGCCATGCTCACTGATATTTTTACCAGCTTATGTGGATCGTTTTGCCCGCGACTAGCATCGACTTTCAATCACAGACCTGCAAAGATTATGTGATATTATACTATTAATCATTAAATACTGCAATTTATTTATGCCTTGGGAATTTTAATGGTGCAATCTTTCGATCAAGCTATTAAAGTCTTTAACATTACGCCTTGACCGCAAAATACCCCAATTAGTTTTCTTGCTTAGTGGAATAATTTCCGGGATTAAATAATATGCAGCTTGTCTAACAATTTTGCTGACCTTGATCCATCCCTGTATTTTAACTTTTGAGTTTTTAATTAAAATTACTATATATGAGTATGAGCCTTGTTTTTCAGTCTGGAAACAATAATTCGCATTGTATTCATCTATGAATTCAGGAACAAACAAGCCACCAGCTTTAAAAACTGAATTTTCTGCCCATTCATTAATAATGGAATGTATACCTTCGAAGTACTCAAGGAAAACAGTTGTCTTATTTGGTTTGCTCATAATCACCTCTAAAATCTTTTAATATTAATATACATATAGTGTAATAAAATGTCAATTGTCAGAATGAGCAATTAAAAATTTTCTTGCACTGATTACATCCGGATGAGGCGACAAATACAAATCATTATCAAGCATGTAATCAATATATACAAGGCACGCCTTTTCAAGAGAAATATTAAGCGCTGTTTCAACTTCACCTAGATAGGGCGGAGTGCCTTCTTGATCCCACATTATTTTATCGGCAATAAATAAAGCCATATCAAATTTAGATGGATTTTCTTTCAGTGTTGTATGGCAGGCAATTGCTGATAAAATTTCATTGTCAGTAACGTTAAATACCTCTTTAGCTATTAGTGCTGATATTTTCTGATGCATAAGAACCGGGATTTCTATTTCAATAGCAATTGTTTTTATGCCGTATTCATAACATATTTCTGCATATTCATTTCTCGGGATAACAATAGAGATATCATGGAGGTAGGCGGCGGTATCAAGCCATTTTGAATTAAGCTTGTATTTCTCTGCAATTTCCTTAACTTTCTCGGCGACATTTTTTGTATGAAGCAATACAATATCTTTATGGTACATTTCAAGAAGTAGGTTGCAGTTATCGCTTATATTGCTGCCGATAGCAGCATTTTTTATTTGTTCAAACATTAATCCATTATACATTAGTTTATTATTTTAAAGCAATAAGCTAGTTTCTTTAATATGTTAACTTACTTATTAATAGAATATTAAGTTTATGAATATTGAGTGTATAAAACCAATGATATGGAGTTTTAGTGATATAATAAGCCGCACTAAAAAATCAGGGGGCATTATGATTAAAATTATTACCGACTCAACTTCATATATTCCTGTGGAGTTAGTACAAAAATATGACATCACAGTACTTTCGCACCGCATCACAATGGACGGCAGGGAATATCCTGAAACACAGCTCACAAATTTAAGCTTCTTTAAGAAAATCAGCCAGCTTGATGAACTACCGGTTTCTAATCCACCGACTTACGACACTATTCTTGAAGCATTTGATCAGGAAGTTAACGCGGGCAATCATGTAATCGGCGTTTTTATATCCGACCAAATAAGTGAAACAGTGTCCAGAGCCAATAAGGCAAAAGATTTTATAATGAAGAAAAATCCAAGGGCGAAAATTGCAGTTATTGATTCAAAGAGCACATGTATGGCTTTGGGGATTGTCGCGCTTACAGCAGCCGAAAAGAATGAACAAGGCGCATGGCTTGAAGACGTAGTTGACGCGGCAAACTCAGCAGTTGCTCGCAACAGGATACTATTCGCTCCAAAAAAGCTTGACCAAATGGCAAAGAGCGGTAAAATCGGAAAGGCTCAGGCCTTGCTTGGAAACTTAATGCAGATGATTCCGTTGCTTACAACAGTAAACGGCGAGATTGCTCCGCTAGAAACCATAAGAACGCGAAGCAGGGCAATTGACAGAATGCTTGAAATAATGAAACAAGACGTTGACACTCTAGGAATCAATAAAGTCGTTGTTACTCATATAGACGATATTGATGAAGCAATAATATTGTCAAATAAGATTAAAAAGGATTTCAATATTGACGCAGAGATTTCAGAGATTGGTCCAGCGGTAGGGGTATCAGTAGGGCCGGGGACTATCGGACTGATTTACAACACAATGGATGCTTTTCCGAAGACTGCATAAAAATGAAAAGGGCCGATTAACGGCCCTTTTTTTGGTACAAACTTATGATCCTTTAGTCATCAAATCTTTTTTCAAGGTCTGTATACAAGCCCTTGAATGTCTTTAAAATCTTTTCGTATTTTGCAACATTTTCAGCAATAGGCATGGTGAGGGTTTCCTCAGTCAGTGACTTTGCCGCTTCCTCAACGCTTGCCCATATGCCTGCACCAACGCCAGCAACAATGGCTCCGCCGTATGCTCCGCCTTCAGCTGCTCCTGTTAAGGTTTTAACCGGCAAATTGAATATATCGGCCTGTATCTGCCTCCAGAGGGGGCTTTTGCTGCCGCCGCCTGATGATAAAATTTCTTTTGGCTGCATGTCGGGCTTTGCGTTCTGTATAAGCTCATAGATCTCTTTTAGGCCGAATGTTACACCCTCCATTACTGCACGTGCCATGTCCCCTAAATCATGCTGAAGCGCCAGTCCATAGAATACGCCTTTTGCATTTGGGTTTGCATGGGGGCAGCGTTCACCTGTGAGATATGGCAGGAACACAACGCCTCTGGCGCCAACGCCGCTTTTTTCCGCTCCAGCGTTTATTTCGCTGAATGGGTCTGAGCTGTGCTTATAAAATGTGTTTTTGAACCATTCCAATGAGCCGCCAGATGAAAGCTGGCAGCCGAAGGCTGACCATTTGTCTTTTGAATTATTGCAGAAAAACTGGAGCTTGCCTTCTGGATTTTCGCCGAATCCGTCAAGTGACATGGCAACGACTCCTGATGTACCGATAATTAAGCCTAGAGTTCCTTCCTTGACTATTCCCATTCCGGTGCTCTGTATTACGGCATCTCCGCCGCCCGCATACACTTTTGTTCCGGCTTTTAATCCTGTTTCCGCGGATGTCGCTTCTGTTACAAAGCCTGCAAGTTCGTCTGATTCAATTGATTTAACAAACATGCCTTTGTCAAAACCTATCTTCTCAATTAGTTCATAGTTCCAGTCACGTATCTTTACATTAAAAAGCCCTGTGCCTGAAGCATCCGAAACCTCTGTTAATTTTTCACCGGTAAATAAAAAACGGATATAGTCTTTTGGCATAAAGAACATATTTGTTTTAGCGTAGTTTTCAGGCTCATGCTTTTTCAGCCAAAGCAGCTTGCCGCCTGTAAAGCCAGTGAGCATTGTATTATTTGAATATGAAACCAGCTCGTCAAGGCCTCCAGCAGCTTCAATGATTTCGTCGCATTCTGCCTGTGTGCGCTGGTCATTCCACAAGATAGCGTTTCTTACTACATTGTCGCTTTCATCCAGTGCAACAAGGCCGTGCATTTGCCCGGAAAAGCCGAGTGCAATGATATCTGAGTTATCTACGCCGCTTTCAGCTACAGCTTTTTTCATAGCCTTTTTTGTGCCGTTCCACCATTCCTGGGGGTCCTGCTCGGACCAGCCATCCTGAGGAATAATGAGTGGGTAGTTTTCTGTTGCTGAGGACTTTACCTGTCCTTTTTCGTCAATTATTATGCATTTTACGCCCGAAGTTCCTACATCAATTCCTGCTATATATTTCATGCCGCACCACCTTCTTAGTTAATTAAAGTTGTATTTTAATTTAATTTCGTTCTTAGTATATGTTTTTTTGCCTGTTGTCATTCGCTTTGTCATTATGCAGCTAAAGAGCTCCTTTATGCACTGATAGCCTTGCTCAAAAGGCTGCTGGCATATTGTTGCATCAATTATACCGCTTTTTATCAGTTCAATTCTGCCTGGCGAAGTATCGCATGTGACTATTACAAAATCATCAATTCTGCCGCTTTCTTTTAATGCCTGAATGCCTCCGTCTACGCCTGCAGCCGCGAAATAGAACCGACTTAGGGAGCTGTCACTCTCAACAGCCCTTTTTACAAGATCGTATGAAAGAGTATCTTTGTCCTTGTTTTCAACTGTATCAATAATTGAAAGGGCAGGGTATTCCGCATTTATTACGTCAATGAAACCTTTCACACGCTGATTATGTCCATATACAGAGTGAGAGCCGGTAATCACTAGAATGTTGCCGCTGCCTTTTGAAAACAGGCCCATCATGGCTCCAGCTGTCTGTCCGGATTTATAATAGTTACATCCGATATAGTCTATACTGTGTTCTCCTTCAACATCCGTGTTGAGCGCGATGATCGGAAGGTCTTTTATACTTTCTAGCTTTTTTATTATTCTCTCGTCATTAATCGGAGTAATCGCAAGGGCGTTGATACCGGAGTTAATCAGTTCATCTATCTTTGCGAGTTCCTGCTCAACATTGAATCCATCTATTTTCTTGATCAAAACAGAAATTCCGAATTCAGCTATTTCGTCTTTCGCGGAGTTTATGCCGTCTATTACATCGTTGAAGAATTCATTGCTCTCAGAGTAGATTATGACTCCGATGGATAGGTTCTGCTGAGACATTGCCAGCGACTTGGCCGCGAGATTAGGCTTATAACCGTAGTCTTTAGCGATTTTTAGTATTTTTGCCTCAATTTCAGGGTTTACTCCGCCGCGGGAATTAAGCGCCCTGTCAACAGTGCCTCTGGATACCTCCGCAAGCTCCGCTATTTGTTTTATCGTTATTGCCAATTGAATACCTCTTTGCCTGATTCATCGCTTTGCGTGTCCGTGCACGATATCAGATACAATAATTATATCAAAATGATTTGTAATGTCAAAGTGTTTTAAATAGTAAATTTTTCACCAGGCTAAATAATATGAAAAGCCGCCAGTTACGGCGGCTGAAATTTTCATGTGTCATTCTTGTTTTGCTTTATCTTTCTTGTGGAAAAGAGGTTTCTCTTCTCCCTTGAAAAGCCTTATGATGTTTTCCCTGTGAAGGAACAAAATCAATGCTCCAAGGCATGTGAGGAATATTCTGTGCTGTAAGGTGTAATTTTCTGTAAAGCAATTAGCCAAAGGAAATATCCATGCGGCTATAGGGTAGAGCAAAAATACTGTGATTGAGGCTGTCGATACATAGCGCGTAATCACTATTGATAAAATTGCTGCTACTATCATCATTCCTGCAAGCAGCGGGTTAAACGCCAGAAGTATCCCTGCGCTTGATGCTACACATTTTCCGCCCTTGAAATGAGAGAATATCGGGAAAGCGTGGCCTAATACAACGCCGCTTGCGGCGCATATCATTGCAAGTTCAGGGTCAACTGTGCCCAGCTTCATCGCAATGAATTTAGCGAGCAGAGTGGGCAGCAAACCTTTAAGCAAATCTAAAATAAAATTAATAATTCCGAATTTTGCTCCCATTACCCTGAAAACATTCGTTGAGCCGGCGTTGTTGCTGCCTTTTGTCCTTATGTCATACCCGGCATATTTTCGCGAAATAAATACTGCCGGAGAAAAAGAACCGATGAAATAGCAGATTACTGCAATCAGGATGAATATCCATACATGTTCCATTATTCCTGTCCTCCTCTTGTTCTTGGTGTAATTTTTATTGGTGTACCTGTAAAATCAAATGATTTACGCAAATGGTTCTCTAGGTATCTTTCATACGATTTCGGCATCAGCTCACAGTCATTAACGAAGAATATAAAGTGCGGCGGCGCTTCCCCTACCTGTGTGGCATAGAGTATATTGAGCTTTCTGCCTTTGCTGGTAGGCGGTGACACCATCATCACAGCGTCGTCAATTGCATCATTAAGCATTCCTGTCGATATATGCAAATGGCTTTTTTCATTAACTTCATTCACAAGCTCAAGCACCTTATGTACCCTTTGCCCTGTCAGGCATGATATAAACTGCATTGGAGCGTAATCAATAAAATACAGTGTTGAAAAAATATTGTTTTTGAATTCCTCTGCTGTCTTGGTGTCTTTTTCAATAAGATCCCATTTATTTACGACGACTATGCATGCCTTGCCCATCTCTGCAACGTAGCCTGCTATTCTTGCGTCCTGCTCGCTGACGCCCTGTTCCGCATCCAGCACAATTATTGCAACATCGCATCGGCGAACAGCTGTAAGCGCCCTGATAACAGAATACCTCTCTAGAGATGCATCCTCAATTTTCGCCTTTTTTCTCATACCGGCTGTGTCAATTATAATGTAGTCTTTGCCGTCGGCACTGAAAAACGTATCAATGGCGTCTCTAGTTGTTCCGGGTATGTCGCTGACTATAACTCGGTTGTCGCCTGTTATGGCATTGACCAGTGAGGACTTTCCTGCGTTTGGCTTTCCGACAATTGCTATCTTTATTGTGTCCGATTTTTCATCTTCTATTAGTTCATCTGGAATCTCGGCAATAACTGCATCCAAAAGGTCGCCAAGGCCCATGCCCTGAACAGATGAAACAGGATAGGGAGTGCCCATGCCAAGCTCATAAAACTCGTACATCAATTCCTGATAGTTAATGTGGTCAACTTTATTTACGGCCAATACGACCGGTTTTTTGCTTCTGCGTAATAAATCAGCTACTTCATGGTCGGCTGCTACCAGCCCGTCCTTGGCATCTGTAAAGAATATGATAACGTCTGCTGTCTCCATAGCCAGTTCAGCCTGCCTGCGCATCTGAGAGAGCAGTACATCCTCTGTGTTTACTTCTATGCCGCCTGTATCTATTAGAGTGAATTCATTATTCTGCCATTTTGCGTCTGCGTAAATCCTGTCCCTTGTTACGCCCGGTATATCTTCAACAATAGCTATTCTACGGCCGACAATTCTATTAAAAAACGTAGATTTACCTACGTTTGGCCTTCCGACTATTGCTACTAATGGTTTTGCCATTTTTTATCCTTTCGCTGCGCCTTCTATGATCGATTCTATCATGGCGTAGCCGTCAATTTCTTGTACAATTGCTTTAGCGCCCAATGACTGCTCTACATACTCAATATCAGTATTGTCAAGGAATACATTTCCTCCGTCTTTCAGCGTGCTTGCGGGCACAATTATAACATCACATTCAATATTTTTCAACTGGTTTACTATGTCCCTGCCGCACAAGAGCCCCGCAACAGTAATGCTATCACCAAAATGATTATTGAGAATTTTCACTACATTTACATTCAAATTTTCAGCCTTGCTTATAATCAAGTCAATCATACTCTTAATTTCTGTATATGCAGATACACCTGTTACAGAAACAATTTTTATATCTGTATCTATGCATGCTATCTCTTTTTCGTATACCGTGAGTGCGTCATTAAATTCAGATTTCAGTTCGCTGAACATTCCAACGCCGTTGCTTAGCTGTGGGTAATGCTCACCCGTTTTAAAAATGGGGTAGGGCAGGCTTGCCTTGCTGTAGAATTCATCGGAAGCAAAAACAAAATTAATCCCTTTGTCCTTCTGATAAATTTTATTGTATGCTTCTATTTTCTTTATAATCTCTTTTGCTTTATCCTCATTCACCGCTTCAAGCTTTGGCAGGCTGTCCCTGTGCCCTGATAGCCCCACCGGAACAACAGCAAGCGAGCGTACGTAAGGATATAGTCCGTAGAGGTATTCAATTGTCTCGTCCAAAACTTTGCCGTCATTTATGCCGGGGCATAGAACAACCTGTGTATGCATAATTATGTTGTTCTCGGCAAGATAAGTAAGCTGCTGTTTTATTCGGTCAGCTTTTTTGCTTAGCATTAGGTTTTTTCTTGCCTCGCCGTCTATCGCATGCACCGAGATATAAAGCGGTGAAGCCTGCCTTTTTACAATCCTTTCGAGTTCCTTATCGGATATATTAGTAAGCGTCACATAATTACCGAAGAGCACGCTGTACCGCCAGTCATCATCCTTTATATAAAGACTTTCGCGCATGCCCCTTGGCAATTGATCCACAAAACAGAAAAGGCAGTTATTGACGCATTGCCTATCAGCAGGATACATATTTTCTTCATACTCTATTCCGAGAGGCTCTGTGGGTTCTTTCTCAATGATGGCTGTGTGCTTTTTATCTTTTCTCAAAAAAGATATTTCAAGATTGCTTAATGAGTTGAAATAGTTGTCGTCGATGAAATCCAGCACAGGTTCGCCGTTTATAGATTCTACAATATCTCCATGCTTTAGCCCGGACTTTTTAGCAGGAGAATTTTTATATAATGATTTAATTTTTTTATTTGCAGTATTCATTAGTACTCCTAATTAAGTATACGTAATTATACTTTATAATTAATAATTTAACAATTTATTATTTATTCATTTCTCGAATTACATGTTATAATGAATCAAATATTTATAAATTTGAGGTTAAACAAAATGAACGAAAATGAAAATGATAATCAGATAACATTATATGATGATGACGGCAATGAGCTGAACATGGAGATACTCGAATACTTTCTTCTGAAAGGCCAGGAATATGTGATGCTCACAGATATGGACACAGAACCAGCAGAAGGCGATATAGACATATTTTTAATGCAAGTCAATATCCTTGATGACGAAATGGAGGAGTTTGTGCCTATTGACCCGGAGAAAGAAGACGAGGTATATGCGTTTGCAGAAAAGCTTGTGAGCGGAGAAATAGAAAACCCCGACGAATTTTATTAATTTCACGTATTGACCTACCCGGTCATTTTTGAGATAATGAAGCTGCATGAACGACATTATTAAAAATATACCGGAAAGTAAGCGAGACAGAATATTAAACAGTGCTTTTGAAGAATTCAGCAGGTACGGCTTTAGCAATACCTCAACAAACAACATAGTTGTTAATGCTGACATATCAAAGGGGCTTTTGTATCATTACTTTGGAAGCAAAGATAAGCTTTATGAGGTTCTTAAGGAACTCGCGGCTGAGCTTGCTTTCAGGGACACTGTCGATGAAATTAACTGGAACGAATCAGACATATATAGAAGGGTAAAACAATACTACAAAATAAAGATTCGAATTGCAAAGCAATACCCTTATCTGTTCCGGTTTATTGATTCTGTACGCTATGAGATGGGTGAAAGCGCTCTGGATGAATATATATCTACTATTTCGCCGGCACTATATAAAAATCTATTAACTTACAATGTTGATTTCACAAAATTTGATGACTCGATAGACATAAGAAAATCAGTCAATATAATACAATGGACAATAGAGAGATATGTAGACAAGGCAATTGAAGATATTATACATTTCGACATTATAGATGAAGATAAAATATGGCAGCAGGTTGATGCATATATTGTTATATTGAAACACGCATTTTATAAAAAGGGATATGTGTAGGTTTATATTTAATCATTGACAATTACGCTTATTTTATTATAATGTACATAAGAAAATATTGGCTGTGAAAAAGAGGAGTAAATACCAGTACACTTATCAGAGAGGCCGGGAATGGTGCGATCCGGCTTAAGCAGAGGTATTGAAGGTCGCTTTTGAGCCTCCGTGGTGAACTAAAGTAGCTTCGGACGTTGTCCGCGTTAAAGACAAATGAGTGTGCAGCATTTATGCTGCGAATCAAGGTGGTACCGCGAACCGCTTCGTCCTTGTGATGGAGTGGTTTTTTTGTACACAGAAAAGGAAGATGTGATATGAATTTCAATGTAGACGGAGGTTATTGGAAACTGGGGCTTATGCTTTTGGGTGCTTTGCTTGCCTATGGAGCTGGCTTCATTTCTGCAAAGTTAGTCGCAGAGGATGAGGCAAAAAGAACAAAAGTAAAACTTGCGCTGAAGGCTGCAGGCTTTGTGCTTGTTCTTGCGGCAGCAATCCTGATTATGTTCTTGGATTGATTTTAACAGAAGGGCAAAAGCTTTAGCAATATAAAAGGAGATTTTATGGAAAAAACGTATAACAGCAAAGAATGCGAACAGCGCATATATAAAAACTGGGTTGAAAAAGGCTACTTCCACGAAGAGCCTGATAAATCCAGAGAACCATTTTGCATTGTGATACCACCGCCCAATATAACGGGCCAGCTTCACATGGGCCATGCGCTTGACAACACGATGCAGGATATTTTAATTAGATTTAAAAGAATGCAGGGATTTTGCACACTGTGGCTACCCGGAACAGACCACGCATCCATAGCAACAGAAGTTAAGATACTTGAGCAACTCGCAAAAGAAGGAATTACTAAGGATGACTTAACGCGCGAAGAATTCCTTGATAAGGCATGGGAATGGTATAAACTCTACGGCGGCAGAATCGTTGAGCAGCTCAAAAGGCTTGGCTCATCCTGCGACTGGCAGAGGGAGCGATTCACAATGGACGAAGGCTGCTCAAAGGCTGTACGTGAAGTGTTCGTAAAGCTTTATGATAAGGGCCTTATCTATCAGGGGGACAGGATAATCAACTGGTGCCCGGACTGCAGGACAGCTCTATCTGACGCAGAAGTAGAATATGAGGAAAAAGCATCGCACCTTTGGCATTTGGAGTACCCTCTGACTGACGGAAGCGGATACATCGTAGTTGCCACCACACGGCCCGAAACAATGCTTGGCGATACAGCCGTTGCGGTTAATCCAGAAGATGACAGGTATAAAGGGATGGTTGGCAAGACTGTAATGCTGCCATTGATGGACAGAGAGATACCTATTATCGCAGACAGCTACGTAGAGATGGAGTTTGGTACGGGAGCAGTAAAGATAACTCCGGCACATGACCCTAATGATTATCTGATGGCCGAACGCCACGATATTGCTACGATTAACATAATGAACGAAGACGGAACATTAAACAGCAATGCCGGCAAGTACGCAAAGCTGCCTGCCGCAGAGGCTAGGCGAAAGATCGTTGAGGATCTCAAGGCGATAGACAAGTTGGTAAAAACCGAGGACTACACGCACAAAGTAGGCACTTGCTACAGATGCTCAACTACAGTTGAACCGCTTATTTCAAAGCAGTGGTTTGTTAATATGCAGCCTCTTGCCGAACCTGCGATAAAGGCGGTAGAAGACAGTGATGTAGAATTTGTTCCTGAAAGATTCAGCAAAATATATTTTAACTGGATGAATAACATAAAGGACTGGTGCATTTCTCGTCAGCTATGGTGGGGGCACAGGATACCCGTATGGTACTGCAACGACTGCGGGCACATAATGGTAAAAAAAGATGATCCAAGCACCTGCGATAAATGCTCAAGCAAAAACATCAGGCAGGATGAAGATGTTCTGGACACATGGTTTTCATCAGCATTGTGGCCCTTTTCAACACTGGGCTGGCCGGAAGATACTGCAGAGCTTGAATATTTCTACCCCACAAATGTTCTTGTAACAGGATATGATATCATTTTCTTCTGGGTAGCTAGAATGATATTTTCAGGCCTTGAGCATATGGGTGAAAAACCATTCAGCCACGTTCTAATTCACGGACTTGTACGTGACGCACAGGGCAGGAAGATGAGTAAATCGTTGGGCAACGGTATTGATCCCATTGACGTAATCGAAGAATTCGGCGCAGACGCTCTTCGCTTTTCAGTAACATCAAACAGCGCACCCGGCAACGATATGAGATTCAACGAATCAAAAATTGAGGCAGCACGCAACTTTGCGAATAAGATATGGAACGCCGCAAGATTTGTTCATATGAATATTGATGGTCAAAAACCAGAAAAAATAAATATCGCCGAAACAGACGCCGCAGACAAATGGATACTTTCTCAGCTTAACGGCGTAATAAAGGAAGCTACTCGCAATTTAGAGACATTCGAATTGGGCTTGGCTTTGCAGAAGGTATATGATTTCATATGGTCTGAGTTCTGTGACTGGTATATTGAGCTGAGCAAGGCAAAGCTTTATGAAGGAACAGAAAGCCAGAAGAAAAATACGACAGCCGTTTTGTATCATGTTCTCATAGAGTCGCTAAAGCTGCTGCATCCATTCATGCCTTTTGTTACAGAAGAGATTTATCAAAACCTTGAAGGCAGCGATCAATCAATTATGATAGATAAGTGGCCTCTATATGATGATAAAATGGACTTTGAAGAGGCAGCAAAAATGGAGCTCGTCAAAGACATTATACATAAAATCCGTAATATCCGTGCGCAGATGGATGTACCCGCAAACAGAAGGACGACAATTTACATAAGCCCAAAAGAAGGCGTTGACCTAACAGACAGCACGGATTACATAAGGAGGCTCGCATCAGGAGAAAAGGTTGAACTGCTCCAAAAGGACTCTGAGGATTCTTCAATGGTCAGCATAGTATCAGATGCAGGCAATATATATCTGCCGCTAAATGAGCTGATAGATTTCGAGAAGGAAAAGGCCAGGGTACAAGGGGAGATTGAGCTGACCAAAAGCGAGATAGCGAGAGCTGAAGGAATGCTTAAAAATGAAAAATTTGTAGCTAAGGCCCCTGAAAATGTTGTACAGAAAGAAAGGGACAATCTTGCAAATAATCGGGAAAAACTGACACAGCTTGAATCTTCGCTTGAAAAGCTTGAAAACTAATTATGAATTTTAAAGAAAGTGTACAGTACGTTGAGTCAGCTAATAGAAAATCACGAGATAAAGCTGACCTTAGCGTGATAAGAGAGCTGCTAACTAGGCTTGGCAATCCGCAAAACAACTTTAAATCAATCCACATAGCAGGCACAAACGGAAAAGGCTCCGTTTGTGCCTTTGTGGAGTCCGCGCTCAGGGTGCAGGGATACAAAACCGGGCTTTTCACTTCACCTTACATTACTGTCTTTAATGAAAGAATAAGGGTGTGCGGAAAAAACATAGAGAACGAAGAGTTCGCTTTGCTTGCAAGCAAAATAAGAAATATTGCAGAAGGCATGGAAGTGGACGGATATCCTCTTGCGTCTTTTTTTGAAATGCTCACAGCTATTTCGTTTAAATACTTCAGCGACTTGGGTGTTGAAGTCGCAGTCATTGAAACAGGAATCGGCGGCACATACGATTCAACAAACGTAATAAACCCAATTCTTAGTATTATAACGTCTATAGGCTATGACCATATGAATATACTTGGCAATACGATAGAGGAGATTGCAGAAAACAAAGCAGGCATCATTAAGCTTAATTGCCCTGTAGTTATTTCTCATCAGGCATATGATGAGGCTTATGCTGTTTTCCTCAATAAAGCTATGCAGCTTAATGCACCGCTTTTTGCTCTAGAAAAGAGTCAAATACTCATCGACTTCGTTGGGCTGGATGGCGCACAGTTTAATTTTACATATGATGGTTTAAAAGCCGATATTAAAACTACACTGATAGGCATTCATCAGGTGTACAATGCTTCCTGCGCTTTTCTGTCATTATGTGTACTATCACAGTACAGTGACATCAAAATGTCACCTAAAAGCATTTTGAAGGGTATTGAGGAGGCTCAGTGGCCGGGCAGGATGGAAATTCTAAGAAATTCACCGCTTGTAATAGTAGATGGTGCACACAATGAGCAGGCTGCGGGATATCTTGTTAATTCAATCAAGAATTTTATACCTTCAGGAAAAATTAATGTAATTTTCGGTACAATGAAGAGAAAAAATTATTTAGCCATGGCAAAAAAGCTAAAGGAAATTGCTGAATGCATCTACACAGTATCCATTAACGATGATAACTCTATGGACGGCAAAGAACTCTTAGAAGAACTTAAAGAGCTTAATTTGAATGCGGAATCTTTAGGTAGTTTTGTTGAAACTTATGAATTTCTTGTCGAAAAAGGAGAAAAACCTATTCTGATTTGCGGATCTTTATATCTGGCGGGAGAGGCGAGAAGGCATATCCTTTTGAAGTAATGTTATAAATATTTAAATTTAACCTTAATTTAACATTTATTTAAACTATATTGTGCACAGTGTACAATTGAATTAACACAATATTTGTGCGCAGTAAACATAGCAATTTAGCACAATAAACTGTATAATTAACAATGGATTGAAAATACGAAACGTTTTAATTATATTAGGAGGATAATAATGGCAACAGTAACAATGAAAAGTTTGTACAAGCTGTATCCGGGTGGTGTTCAGGCAGTTAGTGATTTTTGTCTGGATATTCAGGACAAGGAATTTATCGTTTTGGTTGGTCCTTCCGGCTGCGGTAAAACAACTACATTACGTATGGTTGCAGGACTTGAGGATATTTCTGAAGGTGAACTTTATATCGGTGATAAGCTGGTTAATGATGTAGCTCCAAAAGACAGAGACATTGCGATGGTTTTCCAGAATTACGCTTTGTACCCTCATATGACAGTATACAATAATATGGCATTCGGCCTTCAGCTCCGTAAAACCCCTAAAGACGAAATAGACAGGCGTGTTAAGGAAGCAGCCGGCATATTAGGCATTGACCACCTTCTTGAGCGCAAACCGAAAGCTTTGTCCGGCGGACAAAGACAGCGTGTTGCTTTAGGACGTGCTATCGTTCGTGAACCAAAAGTTTTCCTTATGGACGAGCCTCTCTCAAACCTTGATGCTAAGCTGCGCGGACAGATGAGAACAGAGATAACTAAGCTTCACCAGAGACTGGAAACAACATTTATCTATGTTACACATGACCAGACAGAAGCTATGACAATGGGTACAAGAATCGTTGTTATGAAAGACGGATACATTCAGCAGATTGATCCGCCGCAAAAGCTCTATGACGATCCTAACAATTTATTCGTTGCAGGATTTATCGGAACACCTCCGATGAACTTCTTCTATGACGTTAAACTCGTAAGAGAAGGCAAGAATATGTTTGCAATTTTCAAGGATGCAAAGCTTCCAATTCCTGAGGAACGTGCAGCATCTGTAAAAGACCAGTCATATTTCGAAGGCAAATCAGTTATCATGGGAATACGCCCAGAGAACCTTTATGATAAGACAGCTGAGTTCCCACAGGCAACAGCAAAGGCTAAAGTTGAAGTTGTTGAATTAATGGGAAGCGAAACATATCTTTACCTTTCAGTTGAAGGCAGCGATACAAATACAATCGCACGTGTAGACTCAAGAAGCGTTTCAAGAGCAGGCGATCACATTGATATAGCTTTAGATATGAGATCTGTTCACTTCTTTGATTCTGATTCAGAGATTTCACTGATGAAATAATTCACACAGATTGATACGAAAAGGAAGCTGATTTATGGCTTCCTTTTTTTATGCCCATAATAAACACGAACAATTATTTAAAAATATTCAATAATATTCGAATTTTACACTTCATTAGCTTGACAGAGCATACCTTTTTTATTAAAATAAGTAGGGAATTTTTTTCCTAGTAACTGCGCATTACATGCGCGGGAAGGTAAGCTTATGTCAACAGTAGTACTTGTAGGAACTCAGTGGGGTGATGAAGGCAAAGGCCGCTTTGTGGACTTTCTGGCAGAGAAGGCCAAGCTTGTTGTACGCTTTCAGGGCGGAGACAACGCTGGACACACAGTTGAAACAGGGGGCAAAACATATAAGCTGCACCTTATACCATCAGGAATTTTTTACAAAGATAAAACCAATGTAATAGGAAGCGGTGTGGTAATAAACCCTGCAGCCTTAATCGAAGAGATGGATATGCTGAAAGCAGCAGGCATAGATTATTCAGGGCTTAGAATAAGCGCAAGAGCACAGGTGATTATGCCGTGGCATATGGCTTTTGATAAAATATTTGAAGAGCGACTTGGGGATAGTGCGTTAGGCACTACGCACAAAGGAATTGGCCCAGCATACATGGACAAAGCTGAACGCATAGGCATCAGAATATGCGACCTCATGGACGACAAAATAATGTATGAGAAAATTTCTTCTGTTTGTTCAAAGAAGAATGATATACTTGTTAATTTCTACAAAAGCGAGGCTTTTGATGAGAAGCAGGTTATTGCAGACTATAAGGCATATGCCGATAAAATACGTCCCTATGTTATTGATGCTGCCGACCTTATCTATTCTGAAATTGAAAATGGTGCAAACGTATTATTTGAAGGCGCACAGGGCACACTGCTTGATTTGAATATGGGCACGTACCCCTTTGTCACATCATCACATCCAATTGCGGGCGGCGTATGCATCGGCACTGGCATCGGGCCGACTTGCATAGACATGGTGTTGGGCATAGCCAAGGCATATACCACAAGAGTAGGTGCAGGCCCGTTCGTAACAGAATTAAATGATAAAACAGGTGAAGCGATAAGGGAGAAGGGCCATGAATACGGAGCAACAACCGGAAGGCCCAGAAGATGCGGCTGGCTGGACACAGTGATTTTAAAATATTCTGCACGAGTAAACGGATTAACACATCTTGCAGTTTCCAGAATGGATACGCTCGGCGGTTTTGATGAAGTAAAAATATGCACCGGATATAAAAAGGATGGCAAAATAACAGATGTATTCCCTGTTAAATGGGAAGACCTTGACAGCTACGAGCCAATATATGAAACTTTGCCGGGATGGAGCGATGACATATCGCACATCAGAAAATTCGAAGAACTGCCGGAGAACGCGCAGAAATACATCAAGAGAATCGAAGAGCTGGTAAAGGTTCCGGTTGTTATGCTGGGTGTTGGTGCAGCGAGAGAACAGGCAATCGTAAGAAAAGAATTATTCTAAAATACAAAATTCAATACTTAAATGAGCAGGGCAGCAGAAATTTTTTCGCTGCCTTTTCTTATTATTATGGAAGTAAAACAGATATTATGTTATTATTTCTTTATAAAGAACAGAAGGAGAAAAAGCATGATAGAATTAATGCTAAAAATTCATGAGCTTAGATCGCCGCTTCTAAATAAAATAGTTGAATATATTACAATTTCAGCAGAGGAAACTGTGCTCATTCTATTTATGTGCATCGTGTATTGGTGCATAAGCCGAGAAAACGGATACAAGCTGATTTTATCCATAATATTCGCATCTGCATCAAGCGCCGCACTTAAGCTAATTTTCAAGGTGGAGAGACCCTGGATTAAGGATGAAAGAATAGTGCCCATTCGCACGGAAACAGCGGGAGGATACTCCATGCCCAGCGGGCACACGCAGACAGGGGCTTCGCTATGGTTTTCACTTCAAAGGTCATTCAGGAAAACATGGCTTACGATTATCGCATACACGATGATGCTGCTTATCGCATTTTCACGCGTATATCTAGGCGTACATACCCCACAGGATGTCTTAGCAGGTTTGGGATTTGCTGTTGTTGGTGTGTTGATTTCGCATTTTGCGGTAAATAAAGCTTTAGAAAAAAATAGTGTTATTCCGTTCCTGATATTTGCTGCTGTAGCTACAGTTGGATTATCTTTCTTTGTAGATGAAGGGTATTACAAAATGACCGGGCTATTTATCGCGTTGCCGCTGGCTTTTTATCTGGAAAATAAATTCGTCAGGTTTACTGCAAAAACTAAGTTTTTCAAACAAATTTTAAAGCTGATTATCGGGTTCGTAATTGTAATGGTTTTCAAGGAAGGGCTGAAGCTTGTGATGCCTGATTTTATAATCTTTGATACGCTAAGGTATTTCTTTGTAGGCATTGCCGCGCTGTATCTTGCACCGCAGATTTTTGTGCTGCTTAAGTTGTCTGAGAAGAAAGCTGAATAATGTATCTTTTATGAAGGCTTTACATTATAGCTTAGAAGAAACTTCGAATGAAGATGTCGACATTATTTATAAAATCAAGAAAAATTCAATTTTTGAATATGTTGAGCCGATTTGGGGATGGGACGAAGAATATCAGTTGAATGATTTTTATTCTTCATTTATACCAGATAGATTTAGAAAAATTATATCTGATAGAAGAATTATAGGATTTATTGAATTGCATGAAAATAAGCATTCAATCAATATCAGCGAAATACATATAATAACTCAATATCAGAGCAGAGGTATAGGGACAAGCATAATAAGCAATATTATTCATGAAGCATACACTAATAAGAAAAAGGTAACTCTGGGGTGCTTTAAAAATAACCTTAAAGCCAAAAAGCTATATGAAAAGCTTGGTTTCCAAACAACAGAAGAGACAGAAACGCATTACTGCCTTGAAAAATAATTTCACTAAACTCTCGTTTGAGAGTTTATTTTTTATTCAAATTTATTATTTGTGTCACAAAACAATACATTTATGAGTAGTAGAAGTGAACGGATTATATATAATCGCTTTATAAAGCATAAAATTAAACTAATTAAAATAAAGTGGCTCTCATAATTTTTTAAATACGAGAGCCTTATTTCTGTCATTTAGTAGAACAGTGATTTAATGATATACGCTATGCTGATGCCAAGGTAAGTACCCACCGCATATCCGAAAATACCTGTTATCAAGCCGCTTAATATAACATGTCTGTTGTTCATTGCTTCCGCTACAGGCGCGATAAAGGCCGGGCCGTATACGCCTGCAGTAGATGTTATGATAGCAGTATCTGCGTCAATTTTGAAAATCTTGCACAAAATCAAATGAAGAATGATTGCACCGAACATTACAGACGCTGTGAAGGCAAGGAAAACAGGTGAGGACTTGAAGAAAAGATCAATATCAACTGTTGCTCCAATTGCGATAGAGAAAATATAAACCGCATATTGCCCCATTGCTGCCGTGCCTTTTGTATTTCGAAGCTTTGGCCAAAAAGATAGAGCAATTGAAAATGTAGTTACAGAAAGTATAAGGACTAGCATGTTTATCTCGCCTGTAATAAGCAGTGCAAGGCCAACGGATACACCAGTAACCAGAACTGCTATTAAAAATGCAAATCCGATATGAAGCCATCCTTTTTTAAGCCCGTCCTCAAATATCGGCTCAAGTGCGGGAATATGCACATCTTCAGATGAAACCACTTTGCTTTCATCAAATTTCGGAAGTATTTTTCTGTATAGCTTTACGACTACGCTGCCAAGGAGAATAAAATATAATCCGCCGCAGAGCATGTCGCTCATATTGACTATTCCTATGTTGTCCTTTGTCATTTCAAGGCTTTGTCCGATTGCGTTAAGGTTTGGTGTTCCTCCTGTATAGCAGCCTGTAAGCATGCCTGCTACTTTCCAACCCTCAGGCAGCTTGTCGGCGAAAAGCATTCCCATTGTAAGGGAGATAACGAGCGCAGAAATAATCACTAAAAGAAATGACTTTATAGTATCCTTTGCCAAGTGCAGCCATTTCACAATATCTGCTGAAAACAAAATAAGCGCTATTGCAATTGGCACGCTGATGCTGTAGATGTTTTCAGACACAACTGAATTCCATCCTAAAAACGGAATATTCGAAAGCACAATACCCGTCAGGTAGCACAAGACAATAGGGCTTAGGAATTTAATTACTTTATTTTTTTTCGCTAAAACTACAAAAACCTGTGGTAAGAAAAATATAACGGCAATTTGCAGAACGACCAATCCTACGCCAATAAAGCCGCCGGTGAATAAATCTGACATAAAAAATACCTTATCCTTATAAATTATTATTAATCAGTTTATTATAGCATTAAATGAAGTATTTTCATTCTACGAACGAAATTATGTATAATATGTTACACTTTCTTTACATAAGATATTATTATGTGTTATAATTGCTCCACGGTGGTGCAGTATTCTAGTCAGCACCACTGCTTTTGAAGGCGGGGCTAAAAATCCGTCAAAGGGCAAATCGATGAAGCTTCTTGTGCTGGCTGCCGATGCCCAATCGGGGGCTTGTGCTGGGAGATAAGGAAGAAGGGCGATCCGCAACGGCATGTGGGCGATGACCCAGCTTCCATGGAGACCTGACCGAGTGGCATGAACTTTTAAAGTGTTACTTGCCGGGATTAAACCTGCAATGCGGTGATACAAAGCTGTGTGCAGTGTAGCCTGCCTTGAGTGAGAATGGTGGATTGCTGGAACACATTCTTTTCCCGAGTGGATCCGAGGGGATTGAATGATTGCCTCCTGAAACCACTTTTGCAAAAGAGGCTAGAAAGCAGTGGAACTGTCGAGGAAAGCTCCTAGACTGAAAATTAAAAGCATAGTGGGGATTATAGTGCGCACTAAGTGGTAGTCCAGCCCCGGTGTTGGCAACACATCGGCGCGGGGTTCAAAAGGAAACTGCTTTACCGGTGACGGGAAGTACCCTTCGGGGAAAGCCAGCTGGACCAATGTCGCAAGGTTTATCCACTATGCTACCACCTCAATTTATTTGGAGATTGCTTTGAATAAGACTTCAAAAACAAATAATACAACAAAATGGTCATGGGTGATAAAAATATTCGCTGTGACTATTATATTAGCTTCATTACTATCATTGGCCTCAGAAGCTGCATTGAGGAATTTTTCTCTTCCGCTTGCTTTTCTGGCTCTGATTTTTTTTGTTTTTTTGGGTATTTTGTTTGATACGATTGGCGTAGCAGTGGCTACAGCAGACATGACGCCCTTCGTAGCAATGAGCTCAAAAAGAGTGCGTGGAGCAAAAGAAGGGCTATTCTTGCTGCAGCGCGCTGAAATAGTCGCGAATATCTGCAATGACGTAGTGGGAGATATCTGCGGAATAATAAGCGGTGCAGCCGGCGGAATAATAGTGATTACACTGGTATCAAAAATTGAAAACATTTCTTCGCTTATGATTTCAGTAATTTTAAGTGCGTTAATTGCAGGTTTCACTGTTTCCGGAAAAGCATTAGGCAAAATAATTGCGATGAGAGACAATAAAGAAATTGTTCTTATTGTCGGCAGGGTGATACATGTATTCACCGGCATATGGAGAAAAGATAATGGAAAATATTTTAAATAGTATAAACGAACCAAGTGACATAAAAAAACTAAGCATTAGCGAGCTTAAAGACCTTGCAGTAGAAATAAGGCGCATGATCATTAAAACTGTTGCAAAAAACGGAGGTCATCTTGCGTCCAATTTAGGAATAGTTGAGGCAACGCTGGCAATACATAAAGTATTTGACCTGCCGAAAGACAGCATCATTTTTGATGTAGGCCATCAATGCTATACACACAAGATAATTACAGAAAGAAAAGATGATTTTTATACATTGCGCCAGCAAGGCGGCATAAGCGGATTCCCAAAACGGGAAGAGAGCACATATGACAGTTTTAACACCGGCCACTCGTCCACATCCATATCTGCTGCTGTAGGCATGGCTAGGGCTAACAGGCTGCAGGGGAAAAACAACCATGTTGTGGCTTTAATAGGCGACGGAGCACTGACCGGGGGCATGGCATGGGAAGCTATAAATGACCTTGGGCATAACAAGGAAAAGGTCATAATAATTCTCAATGATAATGAAATGTCAATCAACAGGAACGTAGGCGCAATGTCAAGATACCTGAATACTCTGCGCACAAAGAGCGGATATGTACACGCGAAGCTTTCGGTTTCCCGCTTTATGAAATCCGTTCCCGGCATCGGCAAACCCATATATGATTTTTTCTCAAGACTTAAAGACAGCTTCAGGTTCCTCTTCATGAACAACATGCTTTTTGAGGAAATGGGCTTGAAATATTACGGGATATTGGACGGGCATGATATCAGGCTGATGACCAGAATACTGGAGCAGTGCAAGGAAATAAACGGCCCAGTGCTTATTCATATAAAAACAAGAAAAGGCAGAGGCTACAAATATGCCAGCAGCCTGCCTGATCAGTACCATAGTACGACTCCTTTTGACATAAAAACAGGTGAGAAGAAAAACAAAGGAAAATATAATCTTCCTGTACAGATGTCTGAAAGGCTTATTAAGCTGGGAGCAAAAGACAGCCGTATATGCGTCATAACAGCTGCGATGCAAAGCGGATGCGGCCTGGATGAATTTAAGAAGGCAAATCCGACACGCTTTTTTGATGTTGGTATAGCTGAAGCTCACGCTGTAACTATGGCCGCAGGGCTGGCAGCGGGAGGTATGAAGCCGGTTTTTTCGGTGTATTCCACCTTTTTGCAGCGAGCATATGACCAGATTGTTCATGATGTCTGCCTGCAGAATCTGCCTGTAGTATTTCTAGTGTACAATAGCGGCATTGTGGGGAGTGACGGAGAAACGCATCAGGGAGTGTATGACATTTCTTTTCTCAGGCACATACCGAACCTGAAAATAATTTCACCTTCGTCAAAGCAAGAGGCTGAAAACGCTCTAGACTTTGCTTTCTCTGCGGACGCTCCTATCGCGCTGCTTCTGGGTAATCAGCTGCCAGAGCATAACCTTTATAATTCACAGCAGAACAATATGTATAAATGGGCAATGGTTACAAAGGCAAAATATAAAAAGGTAGCTTTAATATCAAACTCCAGCCTCTTAGTTCAGTGCATGGACGCCGCCATTGATAAAAAACACTATAGCTACACGGACGTATTTAATGCTAGGTCAATAAAACCCTTAGATAAGCAGATGCTTGGATATATCGCTAATAATTATGAGATAATAATCACCGTTGAAGATAATCTTTTGCAAGGGGGATTCGGCAGCGCAGTGCTTGAGCACCTTAATAAGTACGAAAGTGCTAAAAACCACATTATATGCCTCGGATATGATGACATATACATAGAGCACGGCTCGAAAGAATTCATTTACAATAAATATTCACTCGATACAGAAGGTATTAGTAAGCTTTTAGACAGCCTGAAATTAAGCAACGAGGATAAAAATGCAGGGTAAGCGGCTGGATAATTATATAGTTGAGATCGGCGAATGCCCGTCAAGAGAAAGCGCGAAGCGGCTGATAATGGCAGGCAAAGTGCTTGTGAATGAAATAGTTATATCGAAGGGCTCATATATTGTCAAGGATTCGGATTTAATCAGAATCAAAGAAAGACAGAAATTTGTAAGCAGGGGAGGGCATAAGCTGGAAAAGGCACTTGAAGTCTTTCCCGTTGATGTAAGCGGCCTTTCAATATTGGACATTGGCGCTTCAACAGGAGGGTTTACAGACTGCCTGCTGCAAAACGGCGCTAAAGAAATATGCGCAGTTGACGTAGGGTACGGCCAGCTGCACTGGTCTCTGCGCAATGACGAAAGAGTTAAAGTGCTTGAGCGTACAAATGCAAGATATATTACTCCTGAAATTTTAGAAAAGAAATATGACGCTGCAGTTTGTGATGCGTCATTTATTTCGCTTAAGCTTCTTCTGCCTGCAATTGATGACTGTACTGATGATGGTGCCTTTTTTATTGGCTTGATCAAACCTCAGTTTGAATGCGGAAAAGAAAACGTTGGCAAAGGCGGAGTCGTAAAGGATGAAAATGTCCATGCTGAAACAGTTGAAAGCGTTATAGATTATATTAACTCCAATACTTCATTTAGTGTGCTGCAGCTGGATTTTTCGCCAATAACCGGTCCGAAAGGAAATATTGAATTTCTTGTGTTCTGCCGTAAAAATGTTAAGGAAACGCATATAAATACATTACAAATTATTAAAAATGCACACCTGTTCTTTAAAAATACAAAAAACTAGTTTATTAAAATAAAAAATAATGTATAATATTAACATGAATAAAAATTGTGCAGACTGCAAAGTAGGAATTGTGTTAAATTCCGGCAATAAAAAAACAGCAGAAATCAAGCAGGAGCTTTACTCAAAACTCCTAAGCAAAAACCTTGATACTGTGGTTTATGATGGTGATATTGCCCACTCAGATGCATTAGATGATTTTTCATCTTCATTGGATCTAATCTTTGCAATAGGCGGAGACGGCACGCTGCTATCTGTATTAAGAAGCTGCGGCAAGAAGGGCGTGCCAGTTATCGGCATTAACGCCGGAAGAAAAGGATTTCTTGCAGAAATATCTACTGAAGAAATTGACTTTGCGATTGAAAAAATAATTTCTAAAAGCTATTCCATTGAGGAAAGGCTTATGCTCGAAGCTACTGTTGTGAGCGAAGACGGCGAAGAAGTATCAAAAGATATTATTGCTGTCAATGATTTCAACGTAGCAAGGCATGGCTATGCACGCATGATACGCCTGGAAGTCTATATAGACGATCAGCTGGCAGACAGCTTTGACGCTGACGGCGTACTTGTATCCAGCCCTATTGGCTCCACCGCTTATTCCCTTTCAGCGGGCGGGCCTATTATTTTGCCGGGTATAGACTGCATTCTTATTACGCCGGTATGCTCTCATTCGCTGCATGCCCGGCCTATGATAACACCTGATAATGTAAAAATAAAAATTGTAGCTAAAGACCAGCTGCATGATGTAATAACGACGATTGACGGACAAAGCCTGATATCAGTGCCTGTAAAAGGATATATTGAAATAACTAAATCCAAGTTTAAGGCCAGGTTTGTGAGATTTCGTAACGAAGATTATTATTCGAGGTTCTGGAAGAAGATAATAAACTGGAGCATTAACTGAAAAAGAATTGTGAGGACTTAAATTATGACTAAAAATCAAAGACAGCTTGCTATACTTGAGACAATTGACAAAAAGGAAATACATACTCAGGGTGAGCTGGTGGAGGAAATACTCAATCTTGGATTTGACGTAACTCAAGCCACCATTTCGCGCGACATAAACGAACTTAAGCTGATAAAAATATCAACTGAAGACGGCAGTCATAAGTACGCTACGCAGGATAAAGCAACGGATAAACTCTCGGGTAGGAAACTTCGTATTTTCTACGAGAGTGTCATATCAGTTAAGCGCTCGAAAAACATCATTATAATCAATACGCTGACAGGCAGCGCGAATGCAGCAGCAGAGACAATAGATTCGCTCCACTGGGATGGTATACTCGGCACAATTGCTGGTGACAACTGCATTATGGTGATACTGGATGAAGAAATTGATGGTGATGAAATTTACCAAAAATTCAGCAACTTGCTTGCATAATATGATATAATAAATTTTAAGAAATTCAGGGAAGGACAACACGGCATGCTGCAATATCTATCAATAAGAAACGTAGCTGTAATAGAAAGTGTAGAGATAGAATTTGAAGACGGGCTTAATATCTTAACCGGTGAAACAGGCGCCGGAAAGTCCATCGTGATTGATTCAGTGAATCTGGCTCTGGGCGAAAGAGCAGACAAGAACATGATACGAACTGGAACGGATAAAGCCGTAGTTCAGGGTGTTTTTGATTTAAGCAAATCTCCGGTATCCAAAGCATTGCTTAAGGGATACTTCGATATAGATGATAATGAGCTTGTTGTAATAAGAGAACTTTCAGCAAACGGCAGGAACGTTTGCAAGATAAACGGCAATGTCGCTACACTAATGCAGCTAAAAAGCATTACATCCTCACTTGTCGATATTCACGGCCAGCATGAGCACCAGTCGCTGCTGGACGAAGCAAATCATATTAAGGTCGTAGACGGCTTTTCAGGCGAAGAGCTGGCGTCTCTTAAGAATCTTTACAGGCAGAAATTTCACGAATATATTAAAACAAAAGAAGAGATTGAATCCATGCAGCTCAATGAACTGGAACGACAGAGACAGATTGAGATGTACCAGTTTCAGATACGCGAAATAGACGAAGCAAAGCTGCAGACTGACGAGGATAACATCCTAAAGGAACAACGCCAGCTTCTTATTAGTTCCGAAGACATAAAGCGCTGTATAGACAATGCTCATTTTGCTCTTTCTGGAAGCGAGGAGGGGGCATCTATTTCAATGCTTGTACAGGTGGCCTATGATAACCTGGCAGCACTGGCGGAGATTGATAAAACGCATGCGCCTCTGGCCTCACGCCTTGAGGAGCTGATTATTGAGCTTGATGATATATCTGATGAAGTAAGAATCCTAGAGAGGGATTTCGACTTCGACCTAAATGACCTTGAAGAAATCGAAAACCGCCTCATGCTTCTAAAAAGGTTAAGCAAAAAGTATGGCTCTGATGTAAACGAGATAATAGTATACAGAAAAGAAATCGGCGAAAGGCTTCTGCTTTTGGATGAACATGAAATAATTCTGGATGAGCTGGAGAGAAGGGAAAAATCTCTTTATGACCAGTGCCTCAATATAGCCGTTCAGATGTCTGAGATTAGAAAATCTGCTTCAATGCAGCTTCGCTTAAGGATTCTTGAGCAGCTTGCAGACCTTGGCATGGAAAATTCTGAATTCGAAACGCAGTTTGTATCATCAACAGATGAAAACGGAGAATATATACTTGGCAAAAAAGGCATAGACAATGTAAGGTTTTTGATATCCACAAACCTAGGCGAAGATGTAAAGCCTCTGCGCGGAGTAGTATCCGGCGGTGAGCTTTCCAGGATAATGCTGGTTTTAAAGAGTATAACAGCACAAATTGACGATATAGACACGCTGATATTTGATGAAATAGATACCGGAATAAGCGGCGAAATGGCTAGGGTAGTGGGGGAGAAACTGGCTGTTATTGCATCCGGCAGGCAGGTAATATGCGTAACACACTCTGCGCAGATAGCAGCGCTCTCGGACAATCATTTATTTATTTCAAAGAAAGTTGAAGATAATAAGACAAAGACGCTGATTACAAAGCTTGATATTGACCAGCGCTACAAAGAGATATCCAGGCTTGTTGGCGGAACAACAATGAGCTATTTAAGCGATGAGCACGCGAAGCAGATCATACACTATTCCAATGAGTTTAAGCAGAAATATAGAAGCTGATGTATCACTTCTATTATGATTCATTATTGATTTAAAAAAGGGACTGAATTTTCAGTCCCTTTCATATTTATTACCTGTATTTATCAATAAGGTCCAGATAAAGCTGCTTGTATCCTGCTCCCATTTGCGAATCTACAGGCTCACCGTCCTTGTAAATATATACCATTGGAATTCCGGTTATTCTGAATTCGTATGAAATATTCGGATTTTCATCTACGTTCAGCTTATAGAGTGTGATGCCTTCCTCGGCGCTTATCTCCTCAAGAATAGGAGCAAGCTGTAGGCAAGGGCCACACCATGCCGCCCAGAAGTCAACCATTACGATTCCAGTGGAATTATCAATTATATCGTGATATGTATCATCGGTCAGGTGGATTATTTCAGCCTCACCGGAAACTGTATCAGCGGTTTCTTCGGTATCCGCATCTATATTTTCAGTGTCAGCGTCTGCAGCGTTCTCTGTTTGTTCAGCCGTTGCAGCATCTGTCGGTTCAGTATTCATGCATCCCGCCAGAATAGACGAGATTAATAGTATAAATGTAATCAGTAATATATTCTTTTTCATATATTGCCCCTTTCTTATTTAAGGAAATATAACATTGATTTAAGTTAATTATATCCTTAAATAAAAATGAGTTATGTGCTTTTGTCACATAACTCACATCCTTTTCTTCACTAGTCTCCAAAGGATATTCCTAGCCTTCTGGCATCCTCAACCATTTCACAGTCCTTTGGCACTAATTTTAGTTTTCCAGCTACTTCGCTTAATTTATTTGACGATATTTGATTATTCTCCAGAGCAACGGTTCTTCCGAACTTTTTATCCTTTATCAGCTCTGCAGCATGAACGCCAAACCTGGTGGAAAGTATTCTGTCATATGCTGAAGGGCTTCCTCCGCGGACAACGTGCCCGGGGGATACAACACGTGTTTCAAACCCGGTTTTAGTCTGTATTTTATCTGCAACTCTGTGAGCCACAGAAAAGTAACCCGATTCCTTCCGGTATTCTTCCATTTCCTTTGCGGACATTGCTGACTCTTTTTTTGAAATCGAGCCTTCCGCAATGGCAACAATGGAAAAATTCTTGCCAGAAACTGTTCTTTTTTCAACTGCTTCAATAATTTTATGATGCTCAAAGGGGATTTCAGGTATCAAAATGATGTCAGCTCCGCCCGCAACGCCCGCATAGAGATTCAGCCATCCTGCTTTATGTCCCATCAGCTCAATAATCATAACTCTGCCATGGGAGCTTGCAGTTGTATGTATCCTGTCTATAACATCAGTAGCGATGTCAACTGCTGTGTGAAAACCGAATGTAACTTCCGTTCCCCATAAATCATTGTCTATTGTCTTCGGAAGGCCGATTACATTCAAACCCTCATCAGACAGCATATTTGCCGATTTGTGAGTTCCGTTGCCGCCAATCGTAACCAGACAGTCTAGATTCATTTTCTCATAATTTTCTACCATTGACTTGACTTTATCTATGTTATCTTCTCCGATATTGCGCATTTCCTTAAAAGGCTGGCGCGATGTCCCGAATATTGTTCCGCCCAGTGTGAGTATGCCAGAAAACTGGTATGGCTCCATTTTTGTGTAATTTCCGTGGATCAATCCGTGGTAACCGTCATCAATCCCAAATATTGTTACATTATCAAACATCTCATATGATGCCTTAGCGACGCCTCTTATTGCTGCATTTAGGCCGGGGCAGTCTCCTCCGCTTGTAAGAATTCCAATATTCATATAATCCCTCTTTATTTTTGTCATTAGTACTTTAATAATTATTATAAAATATACATGAGCGATTTGCAAATATGTGAACAAATTTAAAACTGTGCTCTTATTAAGGAAAATAATGTTTTAAACATATCTAGCCGTTTATATATCTACGTGTATTCATATTTACAGAAAAGAAGGAGTTAGTTACTTATGTTAAAATTTGGTTTTATTGGACTTACAAATTTTAGTGAAGCTTTATGCGTAAATTTGCTTAAAAAGGTTAACGCGATGGCATATGTGAGCGATAGCAGCATAGCGAGGGTTGAATTCTGCGGACAGCATGGAGCAGTGCCTTGTGAACTTGACACGGATGTTATCGACAGAGCGGACTTGATTCTGCTTTCATATGAAAATTTTGTTGACCTCCAAGCAACGATTTACAGCATCCTAGGCAACCTGACATCGCAAAAAATTATTTTGGATTTATCTATTATTTCGCCTGCGGAATCTCAGGAAATATCGGCAATGGTTAAGCCGACAGGCGCAGAATACTGCGACCTAGCAATTCTTAACACCCTTCAAGAGGTGGAAAGCAGCCAGGCGACCATTCTCTTTGGCGGAGCAGCTAGTGTGTATCTGAGGATACAGGAATTCCTTAAGCTTATGGCAGGCAATTCATTAAAAACAGGGAATATAACTTCAGCGCTTTCTACTAAAGTATGCTACAACATTCTTTATGCACAGATTCAAAACGGCGTAAATGAAATGCTTATCTATGCTTCAAAGGCAGGAGTCTTAGCAGACGATGTGATAGACGCTGTACAAGCAAGCCCTATCAAGAACACTTTCCTTGAGCAGAACGGAAAGAAAATTGCAAAAGGCGATTATTCCGTTAAAAATAAAATTAAGCATGTATTCAAGCAGCTGAATATCGCACATGACTTTACACTTAGCAATAAGATACCGATGAAGGGCCTAGAGCACACATTGAAGCTATATGAGTCAGCAATAGACAGAAAGCTTGAAAATCATGATATAGCTGAAGTGTATACAATAGTTGAAAGAGCAAGCCATAGCTAAATTTTAAAGGATTGAGTTTACAAAAAGGCTTTTATTCAATTTAAAAGCCTTTTCTGTTATAATAATTTATTATGATTAATTATATAAAAATTGAAATGATGAAGTATAATCACGGCGACACAAGAAGAATTAACCATGCGCTAAAGGTTCATTCCTATGCAAAAATAATTGGGGAGGCGGAAAACCTTAAAGAGGATGAGCTTTTCACATTAGAGGCTGCTTCCGTTCTTCACGATATTGGCATAAAGGAATGTGAAAGGAAATATAGTAAATGCGGCGGCTATTATCAGCAAATTGAAGGCCCACCTGTCGCAAGGCAGCTACTTTCAGAAATTGATATGGACAGCTCAAAATTAGAAAGAGTTATTTATCTAATAAGCAGGCATCACACATTTAAAAATGTTGATGGCAGGGACTATCAAATTCTCCTTGAAGCTGACCTCATTGTAAACGCGCAGGAAGAATATATCTCAGAGTACGCATTCAGGAACGCAGTGGATAAGCTATTTGTAACAGAAATGGGCAAATATTTATCAAGTGTTGTCTTATAAATCTATATCAAGAGATTGCTCATAGACTGAGCTCTTAGGCAGGCCTCTGTCTTTTGCGACAGCCTTTACAGCGTCCATTTTGCTCATTCCGCTATCAATATAGCTTCTGATATGCTCTTTAATGTCAACATTCATCCAGTCTTCTGTGCTTGCTTCTTCAGATTTATCTATTATAATTACATATTCGCCTCTGGCTCCGTTTTCATCTAAAAATAAACTGATTTTAGCAGGATTATCAATGATTATTTTTTCATGCAGCTTTGTAAGTTCGTTTGCAAGGCATATTTTTCTGTCGGAAAATATATCATTTAGCAATTTGATTGTCTTTTGAAGCCTATGAGGCGTTTCGTAGAGTATAATTGGCCTCTTCTCTGTTTCCAGAAAGTTGAGCCTTTCCTTTATCAGCTTAGATTCTTTCGGGAGAAATCCCTCAAAAACAAACTGCGCACTATCGAAACCTGATAGCGCAAGCGCTGTAATAGCTGCGCACGCACCGGGAATGCACTCAATTGCGAATCCACTTTTTCTGGCGTCACGAACCAGCTCGTACCCAGGGTCGCTGATGCATGGCATTCCGGCATCTGTAACAAGTGCGATATTTTTACCCTGCTCAAGAAGGCCGACTACTTTATCGCCTGCTTCACGCCTGTTATGGTGGTGATAGGATATCATCGGCGTTTTAATATCATAATAGTTAAGAAGCTTGATGGTGCGCCTTGTATCCTCAGCGGCTATTATATCCACCGACTTCAGTGTATCAATTGCGCGGAATGTTATATCAGCAAGGTTTCCTATTGGCGTTGCGACTATGTACAGTACTGCATTTTTCATTTATTTATGTCCATATTATATATTTTGTATACATCGTCCATGTAGCTGTTATTTTCATCATATACTATAAGAGGCGGCTCAATGATCATGTTTGGCTTTGCGTTTTTTATACCCTCTATTAGAAAGATGTTTGCGTTATTATTAATTTTGCTGTGGATGAACCTGCACCGCTTCGGCTCAATACGGTGTTCTTTCATTGTTTCAATTACATCAGACAGCCTTTCAGCCCTGTGGGACATCACTAACTTTCCGGAATATTTTAAAAGCTTGGCAGAGGATGAAATAATATCTGCAAGTGTGCCGTTGATTTCAAACCTTGCAATTTTTCTTGCTTCGCTGTCGCTCTCTTTCCCCGTATTTATGGGAAGGTAGGGCGGGTTGCAGATTATTGTATCGTATTTAGATATGCCGAGTTTTTCCGGAGCGTCGCGCAGGTCCATGTTATAAGGGAAAACTTTTTCTTCAAGGTCATTGTACTTAACTGAACGCCTGCACATATCGAATAATTCGCTTTGTATTTCAACACAGTCAATTCTCGCAGTTTTGTAATGTGCACTAATAAGCAGGGCAACAACGCCCGTCCCTGAGCACATATCCATAACAATATCTTTGGGTTTGTATGATGCAAAGTGACTCAATAGCACAGAATCGGTTGAAAACTTAAAAAAATCGCTGCTTTGTATAATTTTAAAACCCTTTGCCTGCAGGTCATCTAAAGTTTCATTACTTTTTAATTCGATATTTTCTTTCAAATTGTGTACTGCCTTCATTTAATCAATATATTATATATTATGCAGCAAAGTTTATCAACGAGCGGGACGCTGAAAATGGAGGTAAAATCTTGTATGTTTGGATTGAATACTGTATAATTAATTGAAATATTCAAGGTAAAAAAGGAAGAAATGAATTATATAGAAAAACTTATTGATATATCAGAAGGCCTTACTTACTCTGTTAAGACTTACGGATGCCAGATGAACGTAAATGATTCTATGAAGATAATGGCTGTTATGAATGAGTGCGGTTTTCATTACACAGAATCAGTCTACGAAAGCAATATTGCAATAATAAACACCTGCTGTGTTCGCGAAAACGCCGAAAATAAAGTCCACGGACTGGTTGGAAACATAAAAAAACTTAAGGAAAGCGGCCGTAACAAGGCGCTTATTGTGCTGGGATGCATGATGCAGCAGGAAGGCTACGCAGAGGAGTTTATGTCGCGCTATTCGCAGGTAGATGCTGCGCTTGGAACCTCAGACAGCGCTAAACTGCCGGAAACTATATATAAGATTCTGACCAATTCTGAAAGAGCTGCGGATTTATCAAGTGCTACAAAAGAAATTGATGAAAATGCAAGGCCGTTTCGTCATTACAGAATCAGTGAATTCGTCACCATTATGACAGGATGCAACAATTTCTGCACATACTGTGTTGTTCCATATGTTCGGGGCAGAGAAAGAAGCAGAGAACCCAAAGACATAATCTATGAAATAAATGAGCTCACCGCACACGGAACAAGAGAAATTGTACTGCTTGGGCAGAATGTGAATTCATATGGAAAAGGCTTTGATGAAAAACTTGATTTTTCAGATTTGATACAGAAGATATCGGATGAAACTGATGTTAAAAGAATCCGTTATATGACATCCCATCCAAAGGATTTGTCGCCTAAACTCATTGACACAATAGCCGAAAACCCACTAGTATGCAAGCATATACATCTTCCCGTGCAATCAGGAAGCACTAAGATACTTAAGCAGATGAACAGGGGATACACAAAGGATGATTACTTAAAGCTCTGTGATAACCTAAAAAGTAAAGTCGGCGATATAATCTTGAGCACAGATATTATAGTGGGATTTCCCGGCGAAACAGATGAGGACTTCAAGGATACGCTAGATGTCGTCAGCAGAGTGCAATATGGGTCTGCTTTTATGTTCAAGTATTCCATAAGAACCGGCACAAAAGCGGCCAGTATGGCTGATCAGGTTGATGAGGACATTAAATCAGACAGGCTGCAGCAGCTTCTGACATTGCAGGAAAAATATACGAAGAAAACTGCTGAAAGGTATCTTGATAAAACGGTTGAAGTGCTTGTTGAAAGCACGCATACAGAGCACAGAAACGTAGTCGGAAAGACATCACAGAATCTCTCTGTTGCGCTGGAATCAGAATGTCAGGTTCAAGCAGGCGATTTATTAAACGTTAAAATCAACGAAATTAAAACTCATACATTGATTGGCAAGATTATATAGAACGGCAAGGGGAATTATGAGCAAACTTTCACCAATGATGACACAATATATGAAGCTAAAAGAGCAGCATCAGGACTGTATGCTGTTTTTCAGGCTGGGTGATTTTTACGAGCTTTTCTTTGATGATGCAATACTTGCATCAAAGGAGCTTGACCTGACATTGACAGGTAGAGACTGCGGGCTAAAAGAGCGTGCACCGATGTGCGGAGTGCCTTATCATGCTGTAAACATATATATAAAAAAGCTGATTAAAAAAGGCTACAAGGTGGCAATATGCGAGCAGACTACGCTGCCTGAAAAAGGCGTTAAGCTGGTTGAAAGAGAAGTAATAAGAATAGTTACTCCGGGAACAATCATAGAAGAAGACCTTTTAAATGAAAGTGAAAACAACTATATTATGTCCTTAGTATACGAAAATGGTGAAATAGGATTTGCATACGCTGACGTATCAACAGGACACTTTTATATTGGAACCTCTCTGAAAGACAACCTTTTAACCGGGCTTACAGATGAGCTTTCGCGCCTTAACCCTGCAGAAATTATAATAAACGACGATTTTAACGATTTCTTAAACGAATATCCAGTGCTAGCGAAGCAATACAGCTTCAGCATAGACGCAGCCATTAAAGAATATTACAGCGCAGAATATTCAGGTGCGCTTGTTAGAAAGCATTTTCAGGGCAATGAGACCATGCTGGAGTCTGTAGAAAGCTCCTCAATGGCAGCTTCCGGTGCTTTAATAAAGTATCTTTCAAATACTCAAAAAAATGCTTTGCTGCAGCTCAATAAAGTCTCCATTTACAAGCCGTCTAAATTCATGAAAATAGATACATTTACAAGAAACAGCCTTGAGCTGACCAAAACCATTAGAGATTCTCGCAAAAAAGGATCGCTGCTTTGGGTAATAGATAAAACATCAACGTCACTGGGAAGCCGCAAAATAAGGCAGTGGCTTGAGCAGCCTCTATTGGACAAAGACCAGATAGAAAACAGGCTGAGCGCTGTAGAATATCTAAAAAAAGACCCAATGCTCATGGAGAACATAAAAGAGCAGCTGAAATACATTAAGGACATTCAAAGACTTTCAACTAAAATTGCCTACGCTAGCATAAACCCGAGAGAATGCCTGATGCTAAAGACTTCTCTCCAAGTACTGCCAGAATTAAAAAAATTAATAGATAGAAGCAAAACTTCGCTGCTTAATGAGTGTTTTGATAATATTGATACCCTTAATGATGTGTACGATTTGCTGGATGCCTCAATTCAGGATAACCCTCCGACTGCAATAAAGGACGGCGGCGTAATAAAAAGCACCTATAATGAGGTGCTGTCAGAGTTGCTGGACATAATGGAAAACGGGCAGGGAATAATTGAAAACATAGAAAAAGCTGAGAGAGAACAGACTGGAATAAAAACACTTAAGATTAAGTATAACAGAGTTTTTGGCTATTTTATAGAAGTCACAAGGTCCAATCTTGATCTTGTACCGTACAGGTACATAAGGAAGCAAACCCTTGCCAACAATGAAAGATACATTACAGAGGAGCTGAAGGAATTAGAAGACAAGATACTTGGAGCAAAGGAAAAAAGTGTATCACTGGAGCAGGATATTTTCAGCGACATAAAGAACGCTCTTAAAACGCAAATAAGAAGGCTGCAAAAATCAGCAGAATATATCTCCATTGTCGACACATTGGTCTCTCTTGCGACGGTAGCCAATGAGAACGGATACTGCAAGCCTGAAATAAACACAGACGGAATTATAGACATAAAGAGCGGACGCCACCCGGTTGTTGAGGCTGCATCAAATATTAATTCGTTTGTCCCCAATAATTCGTATCTGGACATGGCTGCCGATCGCTTCATAATAATAACCGGGCCTAATATGTCGGGCAAATCAACATATTTAAGGCAGGTTGCACTGATTAACATATTGGCGCAGATAGGCAGCTTTGTACCCGCAATAAGCGCAAGCCTGCCTATAACCGACAGGGTGTTTTCACGGGTAGGGGCATCGGATGATTTATTCCTTGGCCAGTCAACTTTTATGGTCGAGATGACCGAAGTTGCGCACATTCTTAAAAACGCAACGGAAAATTCTCTTATTATCCTTGACGAAATAGGCAGAGGCACATCTACCTTTGATGGGCTTAGCATCGCTTGGAGCGTAACAGAATATATCTGCGACAGAAAGAAAATCGGCGCTAAGGCCTTGTTTGCAACGCACTATCATCAGCTAAGCGAACTGGAAGGCAAAATTGAAGGCCTAAAAAACTACAGTGTTGCCGTAAAAGAATATAAAAATGAAATTATTTTCATGCGGAAGATTATAAAAGGCGGCTCTGATAAAAGCTTCGGCCTGCACGTTGCAATGCTTGCAGGTATCCCGCAGCTTGTCATTGAAAGAGGCGAGTCCATACTCAAGCAGCTTGAGGCTGCTGACATTAATAATGTTTCAATCTACAATAATACGTTTAATGAAATATTAGAAGGCGATAAGCCTGAAACAAAGGAAAAGAAGGATCGAATTGAGGTCCTTAATAAATTGGCTGAAGAGATAAAGGAAGTTGACCTCACTGTCACTACGCCGATTGAAGCATTTATGCTTCTAAAGAAATATAAAGATAAACTGGGGTAGAAATGGCTGCTAGGAAGAAAATAAACATACTGGATGAATCCATCGCAAAGAAAATAGCTGCAGGAGAAATTGTAGAGAACCCGGCTTCTGTTGTTAAGGAGCTTATTGAGAACGCAATTGACGCGGATGCAAAAAATATAAGCATTGAAATAAAGGACGGCGGACGGGAATATATTTCGATATCTGACAACGGAACAGGAATTGCCGCGGATGACACAAAGCTTGCTTTTATTCGCCATGCAACAAGCAAAATATCGTCACTTGACGACTTATACAATATCCACCAGATGGGCTTCCGAGGCGAAGCCCTATACAGTATTTCGGCAGTATCTAAGGTAACTTTGATATCCAAGGCTGTTGATGAAGCCGTTGGCTCTCTTACTTCTGTTGAAGGCGGAGAAATAATAAAAAACCACGAATACGGCTGCCCGGACGGAACAACAGTAATTGTAGAAGATTTATTTTTTAATACTCCTGCAAGAAAGAAATTTATGAAGAGTACTTCAGTTGAAACATCAAATATCAGCAATGTGATACAAAGATATATGCTTTCATACCCAGAAGTTTCCTTTAAATTTATAAACAATGATAAAGTAATCTATTTCACGAACGGCGACAGCAGCCTAAAGAATGCTTTATTCACTATCTATGGCAAAAATGCTGCTGAAAATATTGTTGAGTTCAGCACGATTGAATCATCAGGCATATCATTCAGCGGATGCCTCGGGAATAAAAACCTGCTTGGCAAGTCGCGCAATAACCAAACTGTCTTTATAAACAGGAGATATGTTAAGGATAAAAACATTACTGCAGCGCTTGAAGAGATGTATAGCTCAAACTTGATGAAAAACACATATCCGTTCTTCATAATCAATGTAAATATCAATCCATTACTCGTTGATGTAAATGTTCACCCGCAGAAACTAAACGTAGTTTTCAGTAACCTGAGGCAGCTGCTCGATGAGCTCAACATGCAGCTTAAGCCATACTTTGATTTGATTAACGGTCAGGTTATAAGCTTCGAAACTGAAAAAATAAAGACAACATCTAAAAATGCAGATGTATTTGATGCAGCGAATGGCATCCCGGATTTCAAGGACGCATCAAAAAGCCTGACAGAAAAGATAAATAAAGAAATCATTGAAGAACATATCGTAGATATCAATATACCGGAAGAAGAGAATGAATCCTTTGCTAATTTTGCATATAAGCTTAATGATTTCAACTACAAATCAGCCTTAGTCCTCGGTGAAGACAAGGCTCCGAGCAATGAACTAAGGCAAAGCAGCACGGCAGTAAGCGCGGATTATTCACAGGCAGATTTCAAAAGATTAAGCAGGAGCTATACGGTTATCGGAACCGCCTTCAATGGATATCTATTTGTAGAGAGCGATGAAACCGTATATATATTTGACCAGCACGCTGCTCATGAAAGACTGATATATGAAAAATATATGGAAACATTTAAAAACAAATCTGCTGTTACGCAGAATCTTCTGATTCCACAGACTATTGATTTGCCATATGATGATATTTTAATCGTAAACGAAAATATTGATTCATTTATCAAAGCCGGATATATCCTAGAGGTCAATGATTTGAGCGTTGATATAACCGGCGTGCCAATTTTTTTAGGTCAGCCTCAGCTCACCGGATTTTTCAAGGAAATCTTGGCTAATATCAGAGATACTGCAAGCCATGAAGGCGACGCAGAAGAGAAGATAATCAGCATGTCCTGCAAAAAAGCGGTAAAAGCTGGTGACAGGCTGTCAGACAAGGAAATCAAGCAGCTTATTGATATGGTTATAGATGAAGAAATAAAGCTTACATGTCCGCACGGAAGGCCGTTTGTTTCAACTATTACAAAAAAGCAGATTGAAAAGCGGTTTGGCAGGATCGTATGAGCAACGGCAATCTGATTGTAGTGCTTGGCCCTACAGCGAGCGGAAAAAGCGGCCTCGCAGTCGAAATAGCTGAAAAATATAACGGTGAGGTCGTCTCGTGCGATTCTATGCAGGTATATAAAGGACTATCCATCAGCACGGCGCAGCCTACAAAAGAAGAAATGAACGGTATTCCTCACCATCTGATCGGCTTTTTTGATATAACTACAAATTTCAACGCCGGAGAATACCAGAATCTCGCGCGAGAAGCAATTGCGGACATACAAAACCGCGGTAAACTGCCAATATTATGCGGCGGTACCGGTCTTTATATTGATTCAGTGATCTATAATATGGATCTTGCGAATGTGCCGGAAAACACTGAGATAAGAAGAAAATATTCCGAATACTTCAGTGAACATGGAGCGCATGCGCTGCATGATATACTGGCAAATAAATCTCCTGAAATGGCAAATCGTATACACCAAAATAATGTTCAAAGAGTTATTAGAGCGCTGGAAGTATATGACATGACAGGGTCTGAAAAAAAAGAATATTACAATAAGAATATGAAAAAATTCAGTTATGACAGACTGTTAATATTCGGCCTAAAGTGGGACAGGGCAGAGCTCTATGAACGGATTGACCGTCGCGTGGACATGATGATAGAAGCAGGATTAGTAAACGAAATAAAAACTGCGCGAGAAAATGGATTAAAAAGTACGAATACGGCTTATAAAGCAATAGGGTGCAAGGAATTATATAGATATTTTGACAACGAAATAAGCCTTCAGGATGCAATTAAACAAATAAAACAGTATTCAAGAAACTACGCCAAGAGACAAATTACGTGGTTTAAGCGTATAGAGGAAATAAATTGGATAAATTGCATTGCTGAAACCGGTTACATGAGCGGAAAATCAGAAATCTTCACAAAGATAGAAAATATTTACTTTTAATTTTTTACATTCTGATATATAATAAATATGTGTAAAGGAGATAGTTATGAATAAAAGTTATTTAATTCAAGATGCATTCTTGAATCAGGTACGAAAGCTTCACATGCAAGTAACAATTCATTTAACAAACGGCTATCAGTTAAAAGGCCAGGTTAAGGGGTTTGATAATTATGTTGTTGTTTTTTCGTGCGATGGAAAACAAATGATGATTTATAAGCATGCCATTTCTTCTGTAACTCCAGCTGAACCCATCACATACACTACGGAGGAGCCCGAAGAGTAAATTGAGATTATCAAAAACTGAAGTCAATAATCTTGTATCTGGCGTTGAAATGAAATATGCCAGATACTTTGCTACTATTGATAAAATTGCACTTTATAACCAGAAGAAGGTGCTTGAAGCTTTCCAGAAAGCCAGAGTTGAAAGCAGGCATTTTTCCGGTAGCACAGGCTATGGATATGGTGATGAAGGCAGATACAAATTGGAGGAGGTTTTCACAGCAGTTTTCGGCAGTGAGGCCTCTTTAGTGCGTAGCCAGTTCGGCAGCGCAACCCACGCAATTGTAATGAGCCTCAGAGCGCTGCTTAAGCCCGGCGATACACTATTTTCAATAACAGGACAGCCCTATGATACCGTATATAATTCAATAAAAAGTAAAGGGCAGGGGAGTGCGCTCGAAGATTACGGCGTAAAATATGATGACATTAATTTACTTGATGACAAAGACATAAATTATGCCGGAATAGAGAAATACCTTCAGTCTAATCGTCCAAAAGTTATTTTTATACAGAAATCACGAGGCTATATGTGGCGTGAAGCACTGATCAATACAGAAATTGAAAAAGTTATTAAATTAATCAGGTTAGTTTCACCCAATTCTATTGTTTTTATTGATAATTGCTATGGTGAGTTTGTCGAAGAGTCTGAGCCGTGTGAAATAGGCGCAGATGTATGCATCGGTTCATTAATAAAAAATCCCGGCGGGTCAATTGCTCCTACAGGAGCCTATATAACAGGCAAAAAGCAGTATATTGATGAAATTTCTTCCTTTTTTTATGCAGTCAATCTAAATGATGAAATCGGATCATATGAGCAGGGATACAGGCTGCTTTTTCAGGGTCTTTTTATGGCTCCGCATATTGTAGCGCAGTCAATGAAGTGCGCGCTGCTTTTTTCTGCAGTATATAAAGAGCTGGGGTATGATGTAATGCCTGCTCCGGAATCTGTGCGCGGCGATATCACCCAAAGCATGAGGCTTGCAAGCAAAGAAGAATTATTAAGTTTTTGCCGTAAAATACAGAAGGCATCTCCCGTTGACTCGCACCTTGTGCCTGAGCCTTGGGAAATGCCAGGATATTCTGATAAAGTTATTATGGCCGCAGGGACATTTGTTCAGGGAGCCTCTATTGAGCTCTCAGCTGACGCTCCTGTCGGAAATGAACCTCCATATATGGTCTACCTGCAGGGCGGAATAACATATGAGCACTGTAAAATAGCGCTTATTAATACATTAACGGATGCGTCTGAATAGTGCTGTAACCTTTCCTAATATCTGAACTTCCTCTGCCGGATATATAAGCGGATCCATTGTTTCATTTTCCGGCTGAAGCCGCACGTTTTTACCCTCCAGATAAAATGTTTTTACCGTTGCTTCATCATCGCCAATCAAGGCAACAACAATATCGCCGTCAAATGCGTAATTCTGCCGTTTAATTACTATGAAATCGCCATCGTTTATTCCGACTTCTATCATGCTTTCGCCACGCACCTTTAGCGCGAAAGAATCTTCATCAGCTACAATGTATTTTGGCATTGGAAGGTATTCATGTATATTTTCATCGGCAAATATCGGCATTCCGGCTGTAACCGTTCCTAAAAGCGGAACTGTAAGCGATCTGTTTCTGGCCTGCCTGTCTGCATCATCAATCTCAATTGCTCTTGATTTTCCGCTGCCGCGCCTAATGAAGCCTTTGTTTTCAAGCCTTGTAAGGTGTCCATGAACTGTAGAGGTGGATGTCAATCCGACTTCATTGCAAATATCCCTTACAGATGGCGGATAATTATGCTCTTCGACATAATCTTTAAGGTACACATAGATTTTCCGCTGCATTCCCGTTAATTCGTTTATATCTTTCATAAATAAAGCTCCTGTAAATGTATTAACTACATAATAGCACTGTCATGCGAGAATGTCAAACCATTGTTCGCATTAATCATCAAAATAATCTATGTTTTTTGGGGCTTCTTTGCGTCTGTCTTCGCTGATAGCGGCATAGTGCTTCTTTGTGGTATTTACATCTTTATGCCCGAGAACATCAGCAACCAGATAAATATCGCCAGTATTATGGTACAAAGCAGTGCCGAAAGTGCTTCTGAACTTATGCGGAGATATATTTTTGAGCGGATTCACAATCTTTGTATATTTATCAACCAGTTTTTCAACAGCTCTATGCGTGATTCTATTATTTTGAAGGGAAATGAATAGGGCATCTGCGTCCTTTCCCTTGATTTCTATCTTTTCCCGCTGACTAATGTATGCCCTTAGGATATCTTTGGTATAATTAGAATAGTATAATATCGCCTGGCTTCCGCCTTTACGAGTGACCTTGAAGGCATTTTCATCAAAATAGATGTCTTTTATGTCAATTCCTATTAATTCGCTCAATCGTATACCCGTATCAAGCAGCAAAACAATGATAGCAGTATCTCTCAATACAGTTTTTTTGTGATATCCGGCTTCTTTGGGCGTCAATCCTTCACCTGATTCTACAATTTGAACTAATTTAACAATTTCATCCGGCGTTAAGCGCAAAATAGTCTTTTCTTTTATCTTTGGCGAGTCAATTATGCCAGTTGCATCTTCAGAAATCAGCCTGTGTTTAAGCAAATAAGTAAAAAACGAGCTTATTGCGGATAATTTACGCTTTTTCCCAGGGTTTGTATTGCTATAGGTGTATCCATTTTTCTCATAAGAGCTGATATAATGCAGAAATTCCTCTATATCCTTTGTTGTAATTGCCTTTATATGGGATATATTAACATATTGTGAAGGGTGAATGGGAGCAGGGGGTTTATCCTGAATTTCATCAGCATCTTCATTATTTTCAAGCGTTTCACCAATGTTTTCCGAATCAATTGAATAATAAGAAACGTACTGATCATAATGTGGTCTAATGTCAGCAAAGGAGTCACATTGAGTATAAAGATATTCAAAGAAGATTATTAAATCGTTAGCGTAATTTATTCTGGTTAAAATGGATGTATTGCTGGAAGCTGCTATAAAAAAATCATAGCAGAGGTCAGGAAGCTTGAAAAGCAGTTTTCTTAATCTTTCATTGTTTTGCGCATTATTATTAATATCCATATAAATCGCCTTAATAGTAGTGTTTAAAGCTCCAACTATTCGTAAAACCTGCGTTTTACGAATAGTTGGATATATGTTGATTATACACTTCTCTTATGTTTTTGTCAAAATATTAATAAAAAAACAGACAAAAATTATTTCTCGTCTGTTTTTGATATTTAATTATTTGCTTTTTACTTCGGTGAAATTACTCCGCTCATTCTGATTACTTCTATTCCGCGCTTTTCCAGTTCATTCATCAGTCCGTTTATTCCTACGGAATCGCTGGCCATGTGCCCTGCCACCAAAACGTTTCCAATCCCCTGCTCCTTAACTTTCGCTATGTCTCCGAATGGTATATGCATATTGACCAAAGTTCCCACACCAGCCTCAAAGTATGCCTTATATACGTCTGCTCCGCCTCCAGTACCGCCTGCCATTATTGCAAAAGGCTTTCCGCAGTAGTCTTCCTTGTTTCCAACTCTTACTTTTGGTTCGCTTAACGAGTTTTTATATTCAGGTATTGTCATCAGTTCGTCTATCAAATCCTGAACGGTAGCCTTAGGATTTGCATCATATACTTTATCCAGGTGCTGCTGTATTGTTCTTTCAGCTATAAAATCGCAAGGCGAATGTATGCCAATATATGGTATTTTAAGGAGCTTCGCCGCTGATGTCGCCTGGTCATAGTTTGCGGGGTGTAAATTTACGCTTACTTCCTCCATTTTTGGCACTAATACTTTCTGCGCCTTATTTATGGGGACCCCCGCTGCAACCATTCTATCTATTTGTTTTTTCATTACTTCCGTAAAATTTGTTTTTGTTGTGTCGCCTATCGGGTGATGCCCTATTACGCAGTCAACGCCCAGTTCTTTTGCAAGCAGCAGCTCGGCAGTGCCCATATCAACACCTACAAGCACCTTTTTTATGTTTTCACCTTCTACAATTATCGCAGAATCAGCTGGTATTTGGTCAATTTTAGCAAGTTCTAATGCCAGTTCCATTATTTCTCTTGTATTCATCACTTTCCTCCTAAGTATTATTTAATTATTTTATATATTTCGTCTCTTTCCTGCGGTATCAGCGGACTTATATTTCCATCGGAAACAGTTATAATGTTCCCTTCTTTAATTTTTCCTACAATTGAGGCTGGTATTCCGTTTTTGTGCATTTCATTCACACAGTTTTGTCCGTCTTTTATTGAAATAATCATGCATCCGCTGGATATCAGCCTTAGCGGATCTATATTCAAAGCACTGCAAAGCTTTTTTGTTTCATCAAGTATTGGGATTTTATCTAAATTTATTACTGCGCCGCATTCTGACGCCCTGCAAAGCTCCCAAACTGCCTGGAGTACTCCGCCTTCTGTTACATCATGCATGGCACTTGCGCCGATTTCTGCAGCAATCAGTCCTTCCTTAACGACGCTAATTCTATCAGCTAATGAGCGGCAGCGTTTTAATTCCTCATCGGTCAATGCCTTTTTAGCTTCATTTTCTAAATCGCTTGCAATAATAGCTGTTCCTTCCATTGCTGCAAATTTAGTCAAAACTATGCTGTCACCGACTTGAGCGCCGGCCGCACTTAAATATTTCTGTTCTTTTGCCTTTCCAAGTACGGTTGAGCATATAACTATTTTATTTACTGAGTCAGTAATTTCAGTATGGCCCCCTATTATCTCCACATTCAGCTCTTTTGCTGTCATCTGCATCTGCTCAAATAATTCTCTGATTTTTTCAATAGTTGATTCAGGTGGTATAAGCATGGTAACAAGCATAGCAATGGGTTCTGCTCCCGTTGCGGCCACATCATTACATGATACATGAACTGCCAGCTTTCCGGCATCTTTTGAGGCTGCTGTTATAGGGTCACTTGAAAGCATGCATATTTCTCCGCCGATTTTTACTCCGCCGCAGTCTATGCCTATTCCCGGGCGAAGCACAACATCATCCCGGAAGGGTTTTATATTTGATAATATAATTTCATCAAGTTCTTTATTTGTTAGTTTACCTATCTGCATCATCAAGCATCCTTATAAATGTGGCAAGGTCTATTACAGTGACTCCAAGCTCACGTGCTTTATCCAGCTTTGAGCCTGCATTTTCGCCCGCCAGAACATAGTCGGTTTTTGAGCTTACGCTGCCGGCAGTCTTGCCGCCGTTTGATACAATCATATTTTCCGCCGCTTTCCGGCTCATGTTTTCCAGTGTTCCGGTGATAACAAAGGTCTTTCCTAAGAATATATCAGACTCTGTGTCATCTTCAAATTTTGGCGTAACGCCGCTTTCCAGCATAGAATTAATTATATCAATATTTCTTTTTTCTTTGAAGTAGTCGATTATGCTTTTTGCTACTATTTCACCGATATCAGGAATATTAATAAGTTCCTCTTCGGTCGCGTTTATCAGGTTTTCAATACTCTTATACTTTTTGGCAAGGTCATTTGCCGTTTTCTGACCTACATTCAGTATTCCGAGCGCAAAAATAAAACTGCCTAGTTTAGGTTGTTTGCTTTTTTCTAGTGCGTTAAGCAAATTATCCGCTTTTTTCTCTTTAAAGCCTTCTAAATTTAGTAATTCTTCTCTTTTTAGTCCATATAATTGTGAAATATTATGTATATTGAGTTTTTCATGTAGAAGTTCAGCGGTCTTTTCATTAAAAGTCTCAATATTCATGGCGTCGCGTCCCGCAAAATGGGACAAACGGTTAATAACCTGTGGCGGACAATTGTCACTGTTTAAGCAATACAAGTGAGCGCCGACCATTTGGGTATTCTCGCCGCACGCAGGGCACTTCTCAATCAGTTTTACATCCTGACCGTTATGGTCAACTATACCCAAAACCTCCGGGATTACATCATTTGACCTTCTTACTATGGCTCTGCAGCCTATTTTGACGCCTTTTCGCTGGATATCGTCAAAATTATTAAGCGTTGCTCTCTGCACGGTTACTCCGCCGATATCAACCGGCGTGAGCTCCGCAACAGGAGTTATCCTCCCGGTTCTTCCCACCTGCCAGGTGATATCATTTATTGTTGTTGTTATCTCCTGAGCTTCAAATTTATAAGCCATTGCCCATCTTGGGAATTTCTGAGTAAATCCTAAAGCTTCCCTTTGGCTGTAGCTCCAAACTTTTATAACCATACCGTCTATCAGATAATCGAGACTGTCTCTTGTTTCAGTTACTTTCCTGATTTCATCAATTACCTGCTCTATATCATTGCATTCTATAAAGTAATCATTGACCTTTATTTTCTGATCTCTCAGAAATTCTATCATCTCTCCATGGGTTGCAAAACTTTTTCCTTCAATGTAGCCAACCTGATAGAAAAAAGCGTCCAAGTGCCTTGACTTGGTTATTTTCGGGTCAAGATTACGAAGAGCGCCTGCAGCAGCATTTCTGGCATTTTTAAGCGGAACATCCGCCGTTTTATTATATTTTTCAAAGGTTGAAAGCCTCATTATGCCTTCGCCCTGAATTTCCATACGCCCTTTGAATGCAATCGTGAGCGGAATGGATGAAATGGTCTTGGCCTGGGCGAGAATCCCCTCCCCCACTTTGCCGTTTCCTCTGGTCGCGGCCTGCTCCAATATTCCGTTATTATATGTCAGATTAACTGTTAGCCCATCAAATTTATATTCCAGGCTATAGCTTAATTTGCTTTCTGAAGGAAGCAGCTTTTTTAACCTCTCATCCCATTGTATTAGTTCATCAAAGGTTTTACATTTATCAAGGCTCCATAGTGGCTCTAAATGCGTGTGCTTCTCGAAGCCCTCGCTTACCTTGCCCCCTACTCTTTGCGTAGGTGAATCATGCAGGATAATGCCTGTTTCATCCTCTAAAGATAATAGCTCGTCATATAGCTTGTCATATTCGGCATCGCTCACCAATAGCTGATCTTTGTCGTAATACATTCTGGCGTATTCATTGAGCTGCTCGACAAGGCTTTTCATTCTATCATTCATGTCTGTCATACTATTCACCAGAAGGCTTTTTTAATGGCGCATACTTTTCAGCAAGTTCCTTCGCGCCGCCTGATTTGAATGCAATTGTCAGGTTTCTGTTGGGATAGGTGCCGCTTGTCGCAATTACCATCCCCTGTCCGAATGCATCATGATATACGTTGTCACCTTTTTCGAATCTCTCTTTATTGTCCCCCTCAGCCTCTGATTTGTTATATGATTTTTTTATATGAGAGACGCCTATAGAGAGATTGCCTGAAATTCTTGTATTTTTAATTGTTACATTCTTTACTTTCTTTGTGTAGGGCTCAGGGCTGACATCATTAATCAGCTCTTCAGGAGTCTCCGCAAGGAAACGCGAAGGCCCGAAATATTTTGACTGGCCAAATACTGTCCTGTTTTTTGCTCTTGTCATGCATAGGTAATCCTTAGCTCTTGTCATAGCAACATAACACAGCCTGCGTTCTTCATACATCTGCTCATCGTCATCAAAGCTTCTGAAATGCGGGAATATGCTTTCATCCATGCCGGCTAAGAATACTATTGGAAACTCCAATCCCTTGGAGCCGTGTATTGTCATTAATGTTACTGACTTCATGTCATCTGTCATGTAGTCAAGCTCTGTTGTTAAGGCAACATTTTCAAGGAAGCTCTCCAGTGTAGCATCCTCCGCTTCCTGTTCATATCTTTTTACAGCGGATACTAATTCGCCAATGTTGTCTAGCCTTACAGCAGCTTCATCAGTCCCCTGATCTACATACATTTGCTGTATGCCGCTGTGGTCAATTATATGGAGCAGGTAATCTACAAGATCGTCATATTTATATGACTTTAATTCCTCAACTAATTCGACAAATGACGATATTCTGCCGGCAGCCTTGCCTACAATGCTTTCTGTCGTCTCCTTATCGGATATCAGTTCATATAGGCTTATATTTTTTTCCAAAGCATATTCATTTAGTTTATCAGTTGTTGTTTTTCCTATTGAGCGCTTTGGTATATTGATTATGCGGTTTAGCGATACATCATCCATCGGATTAACAATCAGCCTTAGGTATGCAACGACATCTTTTACTTCTTTTCTGTCATAGAATTTTGTTCCGCCGTACATTTTATATGGTATCGCTCTGTTAACCATGGTATTTTCAATAATCTGAGACTGTGCGTTTGTTCGGTATAGTACTGCAATATCATCATATGTATATTGAATAAGCAGCTTCTGAATTTCATCTGCAATAAATGCCGCTTCGATTCGCTCATTTTCAGCAGTAAAGAATTTTATCCTGCTTCCGGCGTCCTTCTCGGTCCAGAGTTTTTTCTCTTTTCGTTTTGGATTGTTCTTGATTACTGAATTTGCACAGTCTAAAATATTCGACGTGGAGCGGTAGTTCTGCTCCAGCTTCACTACTACTGCATCAGGATAATCTTCTTCAAAAGACAAAATGTTGCCGATATCAGCGCCTCTCCAGCTGTATATGCCCTGGTCATCATCGCCGACAACAAAGAGGTTCTTGTGCTTGCCTGAAAGCAGGTTAACAAGTGTATACTGGGCAGCATTTGTATCCTGATATTCATCTACGTGAATATATTTAAATTTGTCCTGATAATATGCCAGTATATTGGGGTTTGCGGCAAAAAGCTCTAATGTCTTAATCAATAAGTCATCAAAATCCAGCGCGTTATTTTTGTTCATTACCTCTTCGTATTTTTTGAATATTTTGACTATTAGTTTGTCTCGGAATCCGCCTCCTAATGAATTTAGGTATTCATCGGGCGTCTGCATCTTGTTTTTCGCGTCGCTGATATGCCATCTCGCAGTCCTAGGATTCACGACATTTGTGCCAATATCAAGGTCTTTTTGTACCTGTTTGATTATTGACATTGAGTCAGCATCGTCATATATTACGAAATGAGAGTTGTATCCCTTGCCAAGCTCTTGTATGTTTCTGCGTAAAATCCTAGAACACATTGCATGAAAGGTAAGCACCCAAATATCATTGCATGCGTCGCCCACGAGCTTTTCAATTCTGTCTTTCATCTCTTTGGCAGCTTTATTTGTAAATGTTATTGCAAGTATCTCAAAAGGATATGCGTGTTTTTCTTCAATGATTTTTGCTATTCTTCCGGTTAACACTCTTGTCTTTCCGGAGCCTGCGCCGGCAAGCACCAAAACTGCGCCATCTATTGCCTCAAGTGCCTTCTGCTGTTGGGGGTTAAATTGGGTATTTATCATTTTTCCACCTTGGTTATTACTGATTTATATCCGCCAGCTCCGTAGTTAAGCGCTCTGTTTACCCTGCTTATAGTTGCCGAACTTGCGCCTGTTTCCTTTGCAATTTTGCTGTAGGTTACGCCCTGCTCAAGCATCAGCGCCACATGGTATCTCTGTGCCATAGCCTGAATCTCAGTTATCGTGCATAGGTCCTCGAAAAAAGTATAGCACTCTTCTACGCTGTTAATAGACACTATGGCTTTATACAATTCATCTATTGATTTATTCTGAATAACCGGCTCACGAGACATAATCTTACCTCACATTTATTGTATTGATATAAGTCAATCCTACTATGTTAATATTATAACATATATAAAAATATTTAAAAACCTCTCTTTGGCTATTGCAGAAAATATATTGCATTTATTTTAGTTTAATTTGTGTACATATTATTAAAGCGTCTCTTTTTCTATTGTATATATCTTTTAATTGTATATAATATAATGTATGGGAATTTATATTTTGGGTTATTGCCTGTAATTTGCACGGTATTTCAATTTATTCTGTTAAATATGATTAAGTCTGCTCAAAATAAACCATATATAAAGCAGTGTATTTTTTGTGAAGGTGTTTATATGAAGAGAATTGGTATTGTATGGATAGTTATGGCTCTGTTAATTGCAATTTTATTAACATCCTGTAGTGAGAACCCCATTAAAACTTATGATAAGAACTTCGTGCTTGCAACCCCTGATAACCTGCACGAAATTTTGCTTGAAAGAATTGATTTGTCTGCAAAGGATTTAAATCTGACAAATGAAGAAAGCAATGCTCTAAAAAAATACAGTAAATACGGCAATGTGTTGAGGGCTGTTACATACGAATGGCCCGGCAAGAGCGAGCTGCTTTCATATGGAGACTCTTTCTATCAGGTTGGAGCAGACATTTTCGAGATGGAGGCAATTTCTAAAATTCTTGGAGTTAACATAGAAATTGAGCAGATGCCTTATTCTGAAGCATTGCCCATGCTGGAAAAAGGACAGTTTGATATAATGCCTGGTGTCTATCCAACGGAGCAACTGCTCTCCGATACTGAAACATTTGAAACAAATACAGCAACTGACTATATTTATGCATATTCAACAACAGGTATTCAGATTAGCAGCATCAACGATCTGAAAAACCTTCGAATAGGCGTCATTAAAAATTTGAATATTTTTACTCCTGAAATTGAAGAAGGCCTTCACGATTCAGGAATATATTATACGCTGGATAATAGCTTTGAAACTGAGTTCGATGCGCTTACAGCACTTCGGAATGATGAAATTGATATAATCATTCAGACATTTTCTACAAACCTTATATACTATCAATGCTATCCCGTTAACGTTTCTCAGATTTTTGATGAATATGCCTCAAAAATGCTTTTTACAAAAATTAGAGACCAAAGAGAAGACATTCAATATATTATATCGGCAATCCAGAAAATATATGATTATAATGATTACATGCAGCTTCTCAAGCAGGACTATATGGACATGTATTCTGCTATGATTGTTTCTACCGGTGCTGTTTTTTCCTATGCGGAAACTTCATTTATATCCAATATATCTCAGACACCTATTAAGGTGCTGGCTGTCGCCAATTCCTCGCCGTATATTTACTATGATGATCTTGCAGGCGAATGGAAAGGTATCAGCTATGAGGTTTGGGATGCAGTGGCTACTGCTGCAGGAATACCATATGAAATTGAATCATCAGAATATGATTCATTTAATTTGTTCAATCAAATAGCCGAAGGCTTCCCGCCCAGTGCTTCTGTAATTATTCCTATGTACGAGTCCCCGGAAAAGGAAGGATATCTCATATTCTCAACTCCTGTAGTTACAGATAAGTTCGTAATAGTAGGTTTACATGAAACTGAGAATCTTTTTGAAATTCATGACCTTGCAAATAAAAAGGTCGGAATAGTTGAAGGCCTTGAGGCGACAACCGCGCTAAAGACCTATATGCCATATGAAGATTATGTAACGGGATTCACTTCAAATGATGATCTTATAAACGCTCTGCTTGCAGGAACGATTGACTATATTGTTCTGTCAGAAACAGAGTTTAACGGTTATTTCTATGAAGACCATCATTATGAAATAACGATTAAGTATGAGCTTGATAAAGCAAACTCTTCAATTGCATTCTTTGACAATGAGGACGGAGCTGCTTTGCAGTCAATATACAACAAAGTTGTTCCTTTTATTAAGTCCAGACAAATTATTGAGCAATTCTCAACTATTGATACGAATATAAACCAGGTTATGAAAGCGCGAAACAGGGACATGCTGTTCATGTTTATGCTGATGTTTGTCATCATCATCCTGTTCCTTGTTTATTTTATCCGCCGCCTTACAGTAGCAAATAAGAAAGTAAGAGAGATAGCATTCGTTAATGCAATAACTGGACTTCAAAACAGAACTGCTTTCTACAATGACAACACCATTGCCAGCGGTTCGCTGATATTCGTTGACCTTGACGACTTCAAGAGAATCAACGACGTACACGGACATGATATCGGCGATATGTTCGCCCATGAGATAGCACAGCGCATTATGGCGATAGCAAGCGAGTTTGACCTGAAGGCATATACGATGGATATCGACAGCTTTATCCTGATGGATGACGGCGCTTATAATGAGGATAAGCTTGTTTCTATTTCAGCCAAAGTTCTGTATGAGGTTTCAAAAAGCGTCAGAATCTATGACATTGACCATAAGCTCACAGCCTCAATTGGAATCGCAGTTAAAAGAGACGAAAGAGGTATGGAAGAGCTGTTCAAAAAGGCTGATACCGCCCTATATCTTGCTAAAGAACGCGGAAAGAACAGATACGTTGTAGCATCTGAAGATGAGTTCCAGATACATAGGAAAAAGCAGTTCTTGAACGAAAGGCTTACAAAAGAAACCATTCAGAATGAAATCGTTCCTTATTTCCAGCCGAAGGTTGACATTCGTGACGGAAAGATTATCGGCGTTGAGGCACTTGCACGTTGGAACTCCAAGGAAGAAGGCATGCTGTTCCCTGATGAAATACTTCCGGTTCTTGCTGAAAACGGGCTGCTGCCTATACTTGACATATCCATATTGACTAAAACATGCAAGATATATGCCGATTGGGTGCAAAAGAAACTAATCGAGCCTAACTTTATTGTATCCTGCAATATGTCCTATCTTACAATTGAGGCTTTTGATATCGTCGCTGCAGTCACTCAGATTCATAATAATCTCGATATTCCATTCAGAGCATTGGAGATAGAAATCAGTGAAACTGATCTGATGGCACATTTAGATGATATCAGCGAGAAACTGGTTGATCTTGCAAAACTAGGCGTGAATATATCCATTGATAACTTTATGGCTGATAAAAAGGTTATGACACAGATATCCAAACTGCCCATTAATGTAATCAAGCTGGATAAGTCTCTCCTAAGAGACGGAATAAACAAAAAATCAAGAGAAGTATATGAGCTGGTCAGCGGCCTAGCAAGAAGGCTTAATATCGGCCTGATTGTTGAAGGCGTTGAGACGCCAGAACAAATACAGCTGCTTAAAGAAATCCCTATTTACAGAGCTCAAGGATATTATTACAGCAAGACAGTAAGCAAAGCACATATTGAAAATGACTTGAGAGTAAAATATATTTATAGATAGGTGCAAAAATAGCTATTATTGGGCAGTGTTTTTTTAGGCTCTGCCCATTTTTATATCCGAATAAACTTTTGATTAAATACAGGTATTTTTTAATTGATTTTTATAGGATGTTATGTTAGAATAACCTTTGTCAATCGCCGAAGTGATGAAATTGGCAGACGTGCTTGACTCAAAATCAAGTGCCTACGGGCGTGCCGGTTCGAATCCGGCCTTCGGCACCAGACAGTCTCATTAAATATGAGGCTGTTTTTTATTTTCACATTTTTTATAAAATAATTATTAAATTTTAAACAAAATAAAAACAGCACTGCAATAAGCAAAGCTGTTTATTTTCTTATGAAATGAATTCTTCTCTTACTTCCCCCACACTACTCTGTTAATATAATCTGTGTAGGATAATATAATCCTCAGAACTTTGTCTGATACATTAGGCATGCTGTAGTCAGAGACTAGCCTTAAGGTATCCCTGCTTTGTGTTTCGAGCACTGCAAGGCCCTGCAGTATACGTTCCTTCTTTAGCCCAACCATCATAACCGATGCTTCTTCCATAGCTTCGGGCCTTTCGTGGGCCTGGCGAATATTAAGCGCCTTGAAGCCAAGAATTGACGATTCTTCACTAATGGTTCCGCTGTCACTCAACACGGCTTTTGCGTTCTTTTGCAGCTTTACGTAGTCATTAAATCCAAGCGGAGCTAATGTCTTTACGAGCGGACTGAACTTAATCTGTTTAGCTTCTATCATCTTTCTTGTGCGAGGATGTGTGCTGACTATTACTGGCAGATTGTAGTGCTCTGCGATTTCATTAAGGCTTTCAACCAAATCATTAAAATTAGTTTCAGAATTGATATTTTCCTCCCTATGCGCCGAAACTACAAAATACTCCTTGCTTGTAAGTCCTAGCCTTTCAAGAGCGTCAGATGCGTCTATATCGTCTTTTCTTGAGTTCAGCACTTCATACATAGGGCTGCCCGTTTTTATCACCATATCGGGGCTCAAACCCTCGCGAAGAAGATATTCACGGGCTATATCGCTGTAGGTGAGATTGATGTCTGATATATGGTCAACAATTTTTCTGTTTGTCTCCTCCGGTACACGCTGGTCAAAGCACCTGTTTCCGGCCTCCATGTGAAAAACGGGAATATGGTATCTCTTCGCAGCCACCGCACACAGGCAGCTGTTTGTGTCGCCCAGCACTAGGAAAGCATCCGGCTTCACCTCATTTAGTACCGCATCAATCTTTACAAATATATTCCCGATGGTCTCTATTGCTGTGCCTGTTGCCGCGTTCAGAAAATAATCGGGCTTTTTAAGCTTGAAATCATTGAAAAACACTTCATTCAGCTCATAATCATAGTTTTGACCGGTGTGGACAAGAACATGCTCAATAGCCTCAGATTCGTCTAATTTATTTATAACTGCAGAAAGCCTGATAATTTCCGGCCTGGTACCAACCACAGTCATTACTTTCAGCTTTTTCATTCCTGCACCTCCAAATAGTAAGTATCGGGATTATTAGGGTCAAAGCATTCATTGGCCCACATCAGTGTTACCATGTCACAATCACCAAGATTTTCGATATTATGAGTATATCCCACCGGTATATCAACAACTTCCATCTTTTCGCCGCTTACAAAGTATTCTATGATTTCATCGCAATCAATTTTGCGGAATCGGATTACTCCGCTGCCGCTGACAACCAAGAATTTTTCATTTTTTGTGTGATGCCAATGGTTCCCCTTTGTAATACCAGGCTTTGATATGTTTACAGAGAACTGTCCGTTGTACTTTGTGCGCACAAACTCGGTAAATGATCCTCTGTTATCTTTATTCATAGTTAGCTCATAGCTGAACCTATCCTTCGGCAGATAGCTCAAATATGTGCTGTATAGCTTTTTTGTGAAAGCATCAGACATATCCGGCACATAGAGATTCTGCCTGCTTTCCTTAAATGAATGAATAAGCCTTACTATTTCACCCAGCTTTACAGTATGAACCACAGGAACTTCGCAAAACCTCCCTACTCTGTTTTCATTTCCATCCAATGAATTGATCAGCTCATACACTAAATCATCAATATAAACAAGATTCATTATGACGTTTTCATCATTAACCTGAATCGGCAAACCATTAGCAATGTTGTTGCAGAATGTCGCAACAGCGCTGTTATAATTGGGCCTGCACCACTTGCCAAATACATTCGGGAATCTGTATACCAGAACTTTGGCACCTACTTCTTTCCCATATTCAAAAATTAAATCTTCACCGGCTTTTTTGCTCTTTCCATAGGGATTGTCAAGCTCGGCCTGAATTGAAGAAGATATCATTATGGGACAATTGTTATGATGCTTTTTTAGGCTTGCAAGCAAATCAGATGTAAATCCGAAATTGCCCTCCATGAATTCGTCCTGATTCTGAGGACGGTTAACACCTGCTAAATGAAAAACAAAGTCACAGGATGCGCAATATTCATCAAGAAAGCTAGATGGAGTATCTATATCAAATTCGTAAATATCACAAAAATCCCGATTCTTAAGCTCAGCAATCAGGTTTCTGCCGATAAAGCCCTTCGCTCCGGTAATCAGGATATTCATTTACTATTCCATTCTTTCAACTCATCGCGGATATAGGAAAGCGTCATAAGCTTCTCTTTAACTTCTTCTACATTGAGCCGCCTTGTATTGTCGGAATTGTATTCCTGCTGCGTAGAGAGTTTTTCGTCGCCTTCGACAAAATATTTCGCATAGTTAAGCCCACGCTTGTCTGCCGGAACTCTAAAGAAATCCTTTAGGTCTTCAGCCTTTATATATTCTTCTTTTGTCAGAAGAGTTTCGTATTTCTTTTCACCGTGGCGCGTACCTATTATATTAATTGGGTTGTCAGCGTTGAACATATCTTTCAGAGCCTGAGCAAGGTCTCTGATTGTTGAAGCAGGAGCTTTCTGCACCAATATGTCGCCTGCCTCAGCGTTATTAAATGCAAAAAGAACTAGCTCAACAGCCTCCTCTAAGCTCATAAGGAACCTTGTCATATCTGGGTCTGTTATAGTTAATGGATTTCCGCTTTTAATCTGCTCTATGAACAGAGGAATAACAGAGCCTCTTGATGCCATTACATTGCCGTATCGAGTGCCGCAGATGAGTGTTTTTTTCGGGTCAACAGTTTTTGATTTTGCTACGAATACCTTTTCCATCATCGCCTTTGATATGCCCATTGCGTTTATCGGATATGCCGCTTTATCGGTTGATAAGCATATTACTTTCTTAACACCGGATTGGATTGCCGCGTTAAGCATATTATCAGTTCCTAAAACATTCGTTTTAACTGCTTCCATTGGGAAGAATTCGCAGGAAGGAACCTGCTTAAGCGCAGCCGCGTGGAAAACATAATCAACGCCATACATCGCATCCCTAAGGCTTTCTATATTTCTTACATCGCCGATAAAGAATTTAATTTTATCGTTGTTGTATAATATGCGCATATCATGCTGCTTTTTTTCATCTCTGGAAAATATCCTTATTTCGGCGATATCTGTGTCAAGGAACCTCCGTAGCACTGCATTTCCGAACGATCCTGTTCCACCTGTAATTAATAAAGTTTTATTCTTAAACATGGGTTTCCCTTCCTTCTAATTGAAAAATCTATCAATTTCGTCCAGCAATTTCTCCTTGCTGAAGTTATTTTCATAATATTTTAGGGCATTTTTGCCCATCAATGTCAGCTCTTCTTCTGCTTTCTCTGACATGTAAATAATGTTTTCTGCCAGTTTATCCGCATCACCAGGTGCGCCGCACAGGCCGCATTCGGCAGAATTTATTATATCCGCTGCTTCCCCTGATGCTGAAGCCAATACAGGCATGCCGCAGGCCATATACGACTGAAGCTTAGCCGGGATTGTCATCCTAAATAGAGGACTTTCATTGAAGCATAGTATTGCAGCGTCGTTTTTAGCCATTAAATCAGGAATCTTGTTAGCCGGTTGCCTTTCGGTGAGGATAAACATATCTTTGACCGTTAGTTGCTCAATTATTTTAACGAAATCCTCTTTGTATCTTCCGTCACCAACAATATTAAATACTATTTTGCCGCCCATGCCTTTTGCCTTGATAATTTCGGCTGCTTTCGGCAGCACATCAAGCCCTTGAGCGTAGCCTATATTGCCGGCGAATATAATGCTGAACTTCCCATCTGCCGCTTTGCACTTTTCCATTGGCTTATAAAAATCTTCCGCGTACTGAGGCCAGTAAAGTACCTTTTCCTTCTTTACGCCTCTCGCCTCGATTGAAAGCTTAAAGCTATTCGATCCCGTTAAAATCAGATTGCATCCTCTGTAAATATAGTCTACCATTTTGCCAAGTTGATTTAATATAAGCTTATTTTTTATGCCTGCAACTATCTCCACATTATCAGGCCAAAGGTCCAGAACATAAAGATAACATGGTATTTTATGCTTTTTGGCATACCATACTCCGATTAAGGCCTGTGTCATTGGTGAAGTCTCATGGATAAAAACATAGTCAGCCTTAAGTGACGTGAAAGCCTTCCAGAAAAAGCCTGACACAACAAAAGAAAAGTAATTAAGAGCCAGCATTAAGGAATTTTTCCCTCTTGCTACGAGAGGTATACGGATAATATCAATTCCCTTATAATTCTCTTTCCTTTTTTTGAAAAGCCCATAACCTTTATAGAACCTGCCCTCAGGATAGTTAGGAATACCGGTTAAAACAGTGACTTTGTATCCTCTTTTTACCCATTCTTCGCAGATGTCATTTATTCTGAATTGTTCCGGGTAAAAATATTGAGAAATTACTATAATATGCTTGCTCACAATTTGTTCACTTTCCGTATTTCCTGTCATCTTTTTAGGCTTTCATTCAAAAGAATTTTATACTATTTGCAATGCTAAGTCAAGGTTATTAAGGCACATAAACAATTGAGGTATGCATCGCTGCATACCTCAAAAAGTTCATTATTTTTTATCTTTTGCTTCCTAGGAAGAACAACGCTATGGTTCCCGGCCCGGAATGTGCCCCTACTACGGGGCCAATGTAGCTATACATAATCTGCTTTATGTTTGGAAACTCAGCCTGAATCATATCGCCCAATTGATGTGCCTCATCTAGGCAATCCCCGTGGCTTACAAATATTGTCTGGTCAGTATCTGTAAATATACTTTCCTTCATCAGCCTGATCAGCTCTTTTAGCGCCTTTATGCGACCTCTTTGTTTATTAAGAAGTACTAGCCGCCCTTCATCGTCAACATGCAAAACGGGCTTAATCTTAAGCGCAGTTCCTACAACAGCGGATACATTTGATGCCCTTCCGCCTCTTGCAAGATGATTAAGGTCGTCCACTGTAAACAAATGGCATACAGAAGGCTGCAAGTCCATAGCATACTCATATAGTTCATCGAAATCAGATATTTCTTTCATCTTATTTGCAACAAGATATACAAACAAACCTTCACCGAATGAAGCGCATTTTGAGTCAACTACTGCTAATTTCCTTTCGGGAAATTTCTCTTTCAGTTCTTCGCTTGCAGTCGCTGAGCATTCAAAAGACCCTGATAACGCTGACGAAAAACCAAGATATAAAACATCGTTACCCGCTTCAAGCTCTTTTGTAAAAATGTCAATATATCTTTGGGTATTTATAAGCGCGGTCTTTGGCATAGATCCTTTTCTTACTCTACTGTAGAATTCAGTAATAGGCATTGATTTGCCAAAATCATCGGGATAATCATTTCCGTCAATTGTAAATGTCAAAGGAATAATATTAACATTAAGCTCTTTTGCCAATTCAATAGGCAAATCGCTGCAGCTATCTGAATATAGTTTTATAGCCATATCGCACTCCTTGTTTCTTTTATTTAAAATTATATCATATTCATCATTATTTTGTAAGTAAATTATCCGTTAATATATAAAAATCAAAATCTTATCTTTTAGTTCAGTTGCATTATTAGAAAGAAAAAATCTTTAAAAAAATATCATTTTAGTATATACTGATATGTGATATAAGAGAAAATATATGAGGTCAAGCCATAAAATGAACAGACAGGATAACCGTAATAATAATAAAAAAAATAATTCTGCTTTCGTTTCTTTTTTTGAAAGGATAAAGCAGGACTTTTCGGCGGGAATCAAATCCTTAAAAGAGAATAAAAAACGAACATCAGACAAAATTGCTGCAAATGATTCTTACTATATTGACGGCCAAAAAAAGGCTGAATCAAAGCTGCCGTTTTTTGAAAGGCGCACAAAGGAGCGTTCATTTTTTGTATCCTCACTTCTTACTTCAATATTTATTTTTGTTGTATTCATTGTTTTTGTCGGTGTGTCATCTCTTGGGGCTGTGCTCGGTGTTGCAAATGCGTATGTTGACACTACACCAGTTTTAGACCTTGCAAAGATAGAAAACCTTTCTGAATCATCCTTTATTTATGACTGCAACGGAGAATACATTACTACTTTTTCTGGCCTTGAAAACAGAATATATGTGCCTATTGATGAAATACCTCTGGTCATTCAGCAGGCATTCGTTGCAACTGAAGACGCGAGGTTCTACTCTCACAACGGAATTGACCTGAAGCGTATTGTCGGAGCTTTCTTTAATAATCTACGGACTGATACTACTCAGGGCGCATCTACTATTACTACTCAGCTGATTAAATTGAGGCTGCTTAGCTATGAGCAGACCTATAAGCGCAAAATTCAGGAGGCCTATCTTGCTATACAGCTTGAAAAGCTCTACAGTAAGGATCAGATTCTGGAATCTTACCTTAATACTATTGACTTAGGTGATGGAAACTATGGAATAAAGGCGGCTGCGCTTGACTATTTCGGCAAAGAATTAGATCAGCTTACTTTGAGAGAGTCTGCTATACTTGCCGCCATTGCTAACAGCCCGTATTTATATAATCCGCGTGACAATTATTATAAATGGGAAACTCCGCAAAGAATAATTGACAGAACCAATCTTGTACTGTACAGGATGTATCAGGGTGGCTACATTAGTAAAGAAGAATATGATGCTGCGCTTGCAGAACCGGATTACATTATCGAAGAAAGCCAACAGCAAAAAATGTATGATATGCCCTACTTCCTTGAGTATTCAATTGCTGACGTTGTAGGAAGCATTATAGAAACAAACGGCATGACAGACAGCAAGACAAACCGTGCGATAGTAGAAAATGAGCTGAGAACCAAGGGGTATCACATTTTTACAACTGTGGATAAAGACATACAAATGGCGGTCCAGGATTCTCTTTATAACTGGGAAGACTACCCCAGCACAATGTACAAATCCAGCGCATCCATGGAAGTATCAACCGGAGACGGCACAATGCAGACAATAGTCCAGCCTCAGGCCGCCGCTACCGTTTTTGATTTTAATTCCGGTCAGCTTAAGGCGATAGTCGGCGGCAGGCAGGAACCTACTGTTATGAAGGGATTAAACAGAGCATACCAGTCGCATATGCCTGTGGGCAGCTCTATTAAGCCAATCGCTGTTTACGGCCCTGCTCTAAATAACGGCGTATCGCCGGCTACTGTTGTTCTGGATCTTCCTATCCCGATTGACGGCTGGCTGTCTGAAAAAGGATACCCAAGCAATTACTCGGGGCAGTACTCAGGCCCAATCACAGTAAGAACGGCTCTAACCCGCTCAGTGAATATGGCGGCTGTCAGGCTGCTTATAGATCAAGTGGGCATTGAGCAGTCGTACAATACATTGGTTGACCTTGGCATAAACCCTGATTTTATTAATAAAGACGGTGCAGGGCTGGCTCTTGGCACATCCGGCATTACGGCCGTTGAAATGGCGGTGGCTTACGGAGCGATCGCTAATAACGGAGTATATATTGAGCCGATTTCCTTTACAATTGTTATAGATACAGACGGAAATACAATTCTCGACGCCACGACCTCTCAGATTCAAAAGCCGGTCTTTACACCTGCTGCTGACTGGCTGCTTGTCAACCTGCTCGAGAACGCTGTTGAATCCGGCACCGGAACAAGAGCCAAAATAAGCGGAATGACTGTAGCTGGAAAGACGGGAACCAACAGCGACTACAGAGGAATATTCTTTGCCGGCATGACTCCGTATTATTCGGCAGCACTATGGATAGGACATGACGGATATGAACCATTGGAAAGAACTGCTGGCGGCTCGGACGCCGCACCATTATGGAAAGATTTTATGAGCCAGATACACGCGGATAAGAATCTCCCGGACAAGGAAATACTTGATACTACTCCTTCAGAGCTTGGCTTAACCAGAGTTAAGGTGTGCTCAGTATCAGGTTTGCTGGCTACAGATGCCTGCAGCCTTGATTCATCTGGCAGAACCCCAGTAACTGATTATTTCCAAAGCGGAACTGCTCCTCAGGAATTCTGTGACCAGCACCATCTGGTTCAGGTCTGCACCGAGACCAATCTTCTGGCGACTCCGTATTGTCCGAATGTGGTTCCGCAGGCTCTGCTTTCTATTCCCGCTGACTCCCCTGTCAACCTGCTGGATGATGTGAAATTCGCTACATACTACCTTAATGCAGTTCGAGGTGTTGATGACATTGCAGCGCTGATTAATCCGGAAAACTATGCAAATGAGCTTTACAGCTCCCATTACTGCAATATACATACGGCCGAATGGTTCGAAAATGACACAAAGATGAAAGAGGCTGTTGCTTCTGCAGATTTAATACTTTCAGATGTCAATTCATTGCTCTTGGAATACGGCAGCAATCTGAGTGAGAACCACCTAGAGCAGATAAATGACGCAGTAGCGGAGCTGATTGTCGTTAAAACTTCTCAGACAAGCTATAATGATATTATTAACGCGATAGAAACACTTGATATTCTTAAGCAAGCATATCTTGACATATATGTACCTGAAAATCCCAACCCTGATGAAGGCGGAAATGGATAATTAGACATAAGTTACGCGGTGTAATTAATCAAAATATCTAATAAGCGGAAGTGCAAAAAACTTCCGCTTTATTAATTTCAGGTTATTTAATGATTAAAATAAGGTTGTTATTATTACAAATCCGGCTAGAGCAAAGAGCGTCCCTATGGATAGTGTGTTTGAGACATATGATTTATCTTCTTCTGAAGGGTTGTGCATAAAGGCAGGAATAACAAAAGGCGCCGGAAGAATAAACATGATAAAGAGTGCTTTTGTATATATTGCGTCCATTCCGATTTGATCAAAAACAAAGAATTTAATAATAACAGCAAATGTAAGCGTAAGAGCAAGCCTTGCGACATTTGTAAGCAACTCTGTTTTCATTCCTTTAAATGAAAGCTTAATGCCGTTGCCTATAACCAGGCAGATAAGAAAACTCGTAGGCGTAGAAATTACGTCAAATACTGAATCAGCTATATTATAAACAGTAGTATCTTCCAGTTTCCAAATGCCTGCGATAGAAAGCGCCAGTCCAAAAAAAATCGCCCATACTACAGGGGATTTCACCGCAGTAATAGCCGCCATTTTAAGTCCATTTTTGCCTTTTTCCTCGTTATTTGCGTTCATTGCCAGAATCATCGGAACCAAAATAGTGAAAACAAAAGATACCTGCCCGATATCCACTATACCGAATGTTGAATACATGTCTCTGCCATATGCTACTGCAAAGAGTGTATATCCAATCATTCCGGCCTCAAACCCCGTAAACATTGCAGGAAAATATCTGTTTTTCACCTTAAAAATCTTGGCTAACAATTTGCCAATGTTTAAAAGCAGAAGGCAGGTTACATATATCGTTGCGAATACAACTACATATTTGAGTTCAAACCTTATTTTTATAAATGATGAAAATAAGCCTACAGGCAGCGTAACATTGACAACCAGCTTTTTTAGGTTTTCCGCCATTGAATCATTAAGGAAGCCAGCTTTTGTAAGAAGATATCCGGCAATGATAACGGCGATTATTGGAATAAGATTAGTTAACATAATGATATAATATATGATATCAATTCATAAGTAAACTTTTTTCATATATTTTTATAGAAAACTAACAATGGAAAAAAAAATTGAATGATAGTATAATAAAAGAAAAAAAGCAAAGAGGTAATAAATGACTTGGTGGCAAGCAATTATTTTAGGCATAGTTCAGGGGCTCGGTGAGTTCCTTCCGATATCATCATCTGGGCATCTTGTTCTATTTCAAAATATTTTCAATGTTCAGGAAAATGAGCTGATTTTCGATACATTGTTACACGTCGGCACATTAGCGGCCGTTTTTATTGTATTGTGGAAAGATATCTGGGAAATACTGAAACACCCTTTTAGAAAAGTAACATTATTTATCATTATTGCAACAATCCCGGCAGTTATTGCTGCTCTGTTTTTTGATGATTTTATAGAAAGTGCATTTGGCGGGCTCTATCTCGGCTGGGGATTCTTATTGACCGCCTTGGTTCTTTTTCTTACAGCCGCTACGAAAGAAAAAAATTCTGATAGCAGTCTTGATAAGATTACGCTTTTCCAGGCTTCGGTTATGGGCATAATGCAGGCCTTTGCAATACTGCCCGGCATTTCAAGATCCGGCTCTACGATCTGCGGCGGGCTCTATGCCAAGGGAAACAGAGATGCAGTTACTAGGTTTTCATTCCTAATGGCAATCCCTGCAATACTCGGCTCAGTGGTATTTCAGATTAAGGACATCATTGAAGTAGGAACAGAAAGTACATCAATGACCGGAAATATCATTCTTGGAACATTGTTTGCCGCGTTGACCGGAATACTTTCGCTAAAGATAATGATTAAGCTTGTTAAAAAGGGAAAACTGTGGGTATTTGGAATCTATGTGCTCATAATAGGTTCATTGGTCTTGATTGACCAGCACTTTACGCATTTAGTTTTTTAAAAACATAGGAGACAACAGCTTTAAATGGCTATTAAAGCGCTGACAATTGATTTATACGGAACCCTTGTTAAAAGCAGTGATGACCTAATGAGGGATATTTGTCAGCGTATAAATGCAAGCTCACGCGTTTATGAATCAACCGCGGCCAAAGTAGGCAAAAGCTGGCTTAATATATCAGTCAAGTGCTCTGAAATATGCTATGCTGATAAATTTATTGATGAAAAAAGGCTGGATAAGGTAATCCTTAAAAAGCTGCTTGATGACTATCAAAGCCGTCTTGATGCAGATAGCCTGCAAAAGGAGATATATGACGCAAATATTAGGCCTTTTGCCTTTGATGATTCAGCATTATTTCTAAACAGGCTGCCCCTGCCCTGCTATGTGCTCTGCAACGGCGACAAGGAAAATATAATCAGCGCAATGGACTACGCCGGGCTTAGGGCGGACGGAATATTTTGTTCTGAAGATGCGAGAGCATATAAACCTAATCACAGGATTTATGAATATGCTGCAGATGCGCTTAAGCTGCACCCGTCGCAGATTCTGCATATCGGCGACTCAATTAACCACGATATAATACCTGCAAAGAAATACGGCTTCAAGGCCGCCTACATAAACAGGTACAGCAGGAATGTCTCCGCGGACTTGAATTGTGACCTTGTATGCAGCTCACTAACCCAGCTTCGTGCAATAATAACAGGATAATTGGAGAATTAAATGAAAACGATAGTATTAACCGGAGGTGGAACAGCAGGCCATGTGACCCCCAATCTTGCGCTTGTTCCTCTGCTTAGGGAAAAGGGATTCAGAATACACTACATCGGATCATATGATGGTATGGAAAAAGATATTATCTCTGGCAGAAATAATATTCAATATCACCCTATTTCATCCGGCAAACTCAGGAGATACTTTGACCTTAAAAATTTTACAGATCCTTTTAAAATTATTCTTGGCTTTTTCCAGGCAATAAAGCTGCTAAAGCAGATAAAGCCGATTGTCGTTTTTTCAAAAGGAGGCTTTGTAACTGTACCTGTTGTAATAGCAGCAAGAACTTTAAAAATACCCGTTGTAATACACGAAAGCGACTATACAAGCGGGCTTGCAAACAAAATCGCCCTGCCCTTTGCTACGACCATGTGTACAACCTTTGAAAATGCAGCATCTGCCGCTGGTAAGAAAGGGATCGTTACAGGTTCGCCTGTGCGTCCTAACATATTAGAAGGCGATCCAGAGCGCGGCAGGATAATATGCGGATTTGAGAAAGGCCGTCCTGTTGTGCTTATAATTGGCGGCTCCACAGGAGCTCTGGCCATTAATAATTGTGTTGATGAGGCGCTTAAAGAATTAATAGCAAAGTACCAGATAATACATATACGCGGAATTGATAATGTAAAAAGTAGTCTCCAAAATTTAAGCGGATACAGGCAGTTCGGCTATGTAAACGATGAGCTTCCACACTTAATAGCATGTGCTGATGTTATTGTTTCCAGAGCGGGAGCCAATGCAATTTTTGAATTTTCGTCGCTATTTAAGCCCATGCTTCTGATACCTCTACCTTCTTCTGCCAGCCGCGGCGATCAGATTCATAATGCAAAATACTTCGAAAGCCATGGCTATGCTCAAGTGCTGCGACAGGAATTTCTAAGTGTAACAAGCCTTATGGATGGAATCAGCGAAGTCTATGAAAGACGATTTGAGCTTGAGACAAATATGAGAAAAGCCGGAATGGGCAACGGACTGCAGAAGCTATTTGACGAAATTCTTAAAGCAGCAAAAAATGAATAAATAAATGAGGATAAATATGAATGATAAATTAACAGAAAAAACGCTAAGTACAGAAAATATATTAGATGGGCTTATATTCAAAGTTATTAGAAAGCATGTAGAGCTGCCAGATGGTAAGAAGTCCATCCGTGAAATAGTAGTAAATCCCGACGCCTCTGCTATAGTCCCTATTGATCAAGACAACAATATTATAATGGTTAAACAATACAGGTCATCAGCAGAAAAGGTAATGCTGGAGATACCAGCAGGAAAAATGGAAGTCAAAGAGACCGCAGCTGAGTGTGCACAAAGAGAGTTGGAGGAAGAAACAGGATATAAGGCAGATAAAATTCAATTTCTGTTTTCGCCTATGGTATCACCCGGATTTTCTACGGAAAGAATTCACATTTTCCTTGCAACAGGCCTAACTTTTGGCCAACTAAACCCAGACGACGACGAATTTGTAGAAACAGTCAGCATCCATATTTCAGAAGTTATCAGGCTTATTATGAGCGGTGAAATCTGTGATGGTAAAACCATATCAGCAGTGCTGGCAGCAGCAAGAATAATGAAGGTATAATGATGAAAAACAATCAAAATGAAGAAACCACAATGGAAGATATTATTGTAAATGCTCTTGAAAACTGGCAAGGCAGAATGCCCGATGAAATGCAGCTCTTATCAGCAATCGAAAGCGAAATGGACATAAAAAGCTTCCGCAAACTTCTTAAAAAAATGGAAAAGCACGGCGAGGTCATGCAAACTCAAAAAGGGAAATGGGCAATTCCGATAAAAATCGGATACCTCACGGGAGTTGTAGACAGAAACATAAAGGGATTCGGATTCCTAAGGCCTTTTGACACTGATTTCGAGGATGTATACATAGCCTCTTCCAACTTAAAAGGTGCAATGGACGGAGACACTGTTTTGGTATCTTTGCTGACCAAGCCTTTTAAAGGAGAGAAAAAGACTGAGGGTGTAGTATACAAAATACTCAAACGAAGCCAGAAAACAATTGTCGGAAAGCTTGAAATTATCCCATCAGGGGGGTTTGTAGTTCCGGATAATAATAAAAATCCACATGATATTTATATTCCGCGCGGAAACATCAATGGTGCGCAGGATGGAGACAAGGTAGTTGCGCGCATCACATCCTTTCCCACAAATAAACGCTCACCTGTCGGAGAAATAGTCGAAACCTTAGGCAGTGCTTCTGATATCGGCGTCGACGTACTCTCTATAATAAAGGCTTTAGATTTAAGAGAAACCTTCAAAAACAAGGTGCTTGAGCTTTCTGATGAAATAAGCAGGCAAAACCCTGCTGATTCGATGGAAGGAAGGCTTGATTTAAGAGATGAGATTACAGTTACCATCGACGGAGCAGATTCAAAAGATTTTGACGATGCTGTATCTATTTCTAAAATCTCAGATAAACTATATAGGCTGGGAGTTCATATTGCAGATGTTTCGCATTATGTAGTGCCCAATGAGCCAATAGATAAAGAGGCGTATATACGAGCTACAAGCATATATCTTATCGATCGGGTTATCCCGATGCTTCCGGAAAGCCTTTCCAATGGCATATGCTCATTAAATCCAGGCGTAGACAGGTTATGTTTAAGCTGTGTTATGGATATTAACCTAAATGGTGAAGTTGTATCCTATAACGTTGCTAAAACCATAATCAACTCTAAAGCCCGGCTTACCTATGATCAGGTAAATTTACTTTTCGAAGGTGATGAGGCCGCTAAAAAAGAGCTCAAGAATATCGAGAAGAAACTGTTTGAGATGAATGCTCTGGCTAAAATACTTCAGAAGAAAAGAATACAGCGAGGCGCGCTGGAGCTTGATATAGACGAAGCACACATATTGCTTGATCAAAAAGGCGTTCCTTTTGAGGTATCAGCAAGAGTCAGAGGCGATTCTCACAAGCTCATTGAGGAATTTATGCTATGCGCGAATGAAACAGTCGCTTCGCATTTATCAAAAAATAAAGCGCCGTGCATGTATCGCATACATGAACAGCCCGATCCGGAAAAAATGAAGGAATTTGGCCGTTTTGCAAATAATCTTGGTTATAAACTAATGGGGTCATCCGAAGATATTACACCTAAACAACTGCAAAACCTACTGAATGATGCCAAGGATAAACCAGAGGAAGATGTGCTGCACAGAGTGCTTCTAAGAACCCTTCAGAAAGCCCGATATTCGCCTGTAAACGAGGGACACTATGGACTTGCAAGCGATATGTATTGCCACTTCACCTCTCCGATTAGGCGCTATCCTGACCTTGTAGTACACAGAGCCTGCAAGGCGCTTATTGATAACGATGCAGCATATATTAGCTATCTAAGAACTATAATTGACCAGCAGAGTCAGCACTGTTCCGAAAAAGAACGCGATGCAATGGAAGCCGAAAGAAAAGTTGATGACCTTAAGATGACTGAATTTATGTCATATCACCTGAATGAAGAGTTTGATGCCATAATATCAGGCGTTACGGAATTCGGATTTTTTGTTGAATTGTCGAATACAATAGAGGGCTTGGTTCATATGAATGAGCTCACAGACGATTACTACGTATATTATGAAGAAGGCTATATGCTTCAGGGCACACATAAAGGGAAGATATATAAACTCGGCGATAAAGTAAAAGTAGTGTGCATTCGCGCTGATGTTGCCGACTGCAGAATTGATTTTACATTAGCTGGAACTGCCTAAATAAAAACTGAATTATAGTAATCATACACCATATATATTATTGCTTTAATAATATATATGCTTGTTTTGTTTTCTTTTTTTAATCTGTTATATTCAGCCATAGCCATATCAATATTCTTCTTTTTTATTGAAGAGCTTTTACTATATATTGACTTAAATATAAAATCAATTAATTCCCTGTTGATCATTTTAGGCAGTCTGTATGATACAAATCTGAAGTCAATTTGTGCATACATACTTTTTATAATTCCTGCAAGCTCATAATCTTCAATTATATAAGGCTTAACTTTTGGAACTTTTTTAATAGTTTTTTTATAAAAGCACCAATCTGCCCTAACCTGTAGAAACCCTTTATTGCTAAAGCTATAATTTTTTTTTGATTTATTTAAATTAATATAACTTTTTCTCAAGTTAGTTATAAAGAAAGAGCCATTATATTTAACAGATATGTTTTCTATACCTGTTGTTTGTTCTAATGTTTTTTTTATTTTTATTGACTCCTCTTTGCAAGGATTATATTCCGGTAAATCAACCATAAAATAATTATAACATAAAATTTGCAAAAACAATTATTTGTATTGACATTTATATAGTATATAGTTATAATATTTTGGTGACACGCTCCCATAGTCTAGCGGTCAGGACGTTGGCCTCTCACGCCGAAAACAGGGGTTCGATTCCCCTTGGGGGTACCAA
>JAFGUF010000004.1 GCA_016938675.1 Clostridia bacterium
ATAGAACATAACGGTATTTTTCGCATTATATTTTGCAAGATAATACAATCCACGGGTGCCTGTTCTATTCCCTATGGCACCCAGCGGATACCTGCTGCCGGTCGAATCTATTAAACCTGTATCGATAAGTTTGCTGATTGCGCTTAAATCCGTATCTATAACCGCATAATACATTTTATAATCGATATCTAATACACGCACATAAAGGAAACTGCCTGATGGATTCTGGTCATCAATAAGAATTTCCGGTTTGTAATATCTAAAAGTTTCTCCCGTCTGGTCTATGACAAGTTCTTTAACTTTCTCTCCCTCAGAATTATATTTCACAACCCTTATTCCGCTCTGCTTGTAACAGCCTGACGAAATGACAGTTTCCGTAAAATATACATTCCCTGCGGCATCTATTGCCGCATTACCACCATACTTGCTATTGCAGCCATCACTTCCCGCGTTCCATAAAGGTGTTGCAGACGTACCATTGTCACTTATTTTTCTTATTCCATTGCTTAGTGAAAACGCATACAGCACACCATCTCCCGGTTGCATGTGACCGGAGAACCAGGCATAGCCTATGTTCCATTTTATTTCGCCGGAAACAGCATCCATTGCCTGTAAACCGGCATAAGGTGTCAATCCAGTTGTGGGCATCGGAGACGGGTCAAAAACCGAATAATACAAGTTTCCATTATTTGAAAGTCCTATTCCCGAATTCGTGCCGTTTCTTGTAATAACATAATCCATTTCTCCGGCAGCGCTTATTCTGAATATATAATTCTGCTGTTCATCAGTTGTATGAAAATATATATTTCCTGATTTATCGGCAACAATATCACCTATATTATCAGGAGCATAGAAATTAAGCGCAACATTAACACCGGTAACCGCAGTGGCCGCAGCCGGCGCATAACCCGCATAATTACTTTTAAACGTATGTTTTGTATCGTGCCCGTATTGAGCCCATGCAACATTGGCCGGTGTTGCCGTATATGCTGGTGTAAAAGTCTGCGTGAATATAACAGAAGGCGTAGAAGTCGGCGTGTATAAATATGGTACATTCACAGGCTGTGCCTGTGAAGCTTCGCTTTCATTCCCAAATCTGTCAAAAGCGGTAATTTTGTAGGTATAATCCCCTTTTACGGTCATAAAACGGTAATCCGAAAATTCCGTTGTGTTCTTATCAGTTGTGCCCACATAAATAAAATCTTCATTGTCATGTTTTCTGTATATGTTATAACCGTTTATCTCGCTGCCTGCATTTAACACAGCTTCCCAGACTAAATGAACATATCCGGTGGGCTGTGGGGTGCTGTAAACAGTGACACCGGGTGTTAATGGCGGTGTAACAGTTACCATTACCCTGTCCCTTTCAAGTATCTGCCCGTATTCGGCAGCTATAAAATCCTTTGCGTTATTACCTTCTATATTAGTGCTGTATACATCAAGGTCTCCGGGGAGCTCTGCCCTGCTCCAGCCTGTGCCGTTATACTGCAAAACCGCCGATGATTCAGCCTCTGTAACACCGGAATTTATACGCCTAATCAGGGCATATCCATCCGCAGGTGAACGGAACGCAAAATCTGCAATTCTGCTGTAACCAAGACTTAAATTTTCATTTGAACTAGGATTAGGATCTATATACTGAAAATTCCATTTTTCCCCGTTCCATTTTGAAATACCATAACTCAACTTTGACGCATTTCTTACAAAATCAGTTGAACAAAATAAATTATAAACAGAACCATTTTTTTCAGGATAAACCCTGCTGTATAAATCAAAATTCGAAGAATATGAACCACTATACGGCGCAACATGATAAACTATTTTATTTGTTGAAGACAGAGCCGGAAACGCATTAAAGTACCCGTTATCCAAGACTCCTTTTGTTGTCCATCCGTATGTGTCACTTTTCATTTTTAATATACCGCTTGCTGTCGTGGAATCAACACCGTCAAATATCGCAAATCCCAACGCTCCAAGGTTTTTCGCGGCAGCTTTGCCATTCATGGAATTTAGTGATAACCACAAAGATTCACCCGGCGTACGGATATCTTTTATTATGTTTTTTGAAGTTCCCGGCATTATAATTCTGCTTGAAGGTGAT
>JAFGUF010000034.1 GCA_016938675.1 Clostridia bacterium
GATGGTTGTTTGATTGCTGCTTTGTGCTTGGCACACTTTTTACGCAACTCTTCGAATTGCTTCAAAAAAGTGTCGCTGCAAAGTGTGATGATTGTTTGATTGTGTTATATATCATGTAAACATGATATATTTTGGAGCATACAAAATTTAATTAGGAGATATGATACTATGCTTAAGATGATTCTGTTGCCAACTACCCTTATGGTCGGCAAGCTGACCGGGTTTGTGATGAATATTGCGCTGCTGGTTGCTACGGTGGGCAGTATACTTTTGATTGCCACGCTTATTAACAAGCACCTGACCAAAAAGGAACAGGAGAAGTCAGAGAAGGAAAAAGAAACAGGGAATAAGGAATAAGTACAATTTGAAATTAGTTGTGCTAGACTGTTGTTATGTATGATTGCCCTCGCCAAATGGCGGGGGTTTTTGTTATTGCACATAATTGCACATCATAAAATCACTTATTGCACATAGGCTGCACATTGACAGCATATGATATTTTGCTATAATTTTAATAGTAAATATTAACATTTTGATGCCCTGAAAGGATTGACGAATATGGATATAAAGAAATTAATCGATGCTGTGAGCAATTACAAACTTGAGAATAAGCGTAACGCTAAGTTCCTGCAGCTATCTATGAAGGTAAAAGATGGAAGAGATATCAAAAAAGATGACTTGCTTTTCACTGTTCACGGCAAATCAGAATTCGATTTTATTAAATTCACAAGTGAGAAAATACTATTCATCTGCGATTTCTTCACGAATCCATACAATCTCGCGTACAAAATGAGACATCACTCAATAAAATATAAAGACCTTAAAAGCTTCAAAATTATCAATGGATGCATCTATATAAATGAAGATAAAGCGCTGTTCAAGACGATCAAAAAGAAGCAGGTGGAGCATTACTGGAAATTTTTCAATTTAGTTTTTAATATCATCAGCCCAAAAATACAGCTTGAACACAAGGTAGTTGAGGCTGGTTACAAAGCTGAAATTATTAAATGCAGATCCTGCGGAGCCGCCCTGCCCCACGGACTGAAGCCCGACACAAAATGCCCGATATGCGGAAAGCTTTGGCAGATTAGCAAGCGGTATGTTGTGGAGGACTACAGAATGATGTTCACTTACAAAAATGTAGAGAAGTGCACAGTATGCGGTTCTCCCATAAAGGTCGGCGCGGATGGGCAAAAAAGCTGCACCAATCAATTCTGCAGCAAAATCGTTTATGGCAGATTTGATGTTAACTACGAAAGAAAGGCCGTACCTGAAACTATTGTTGAAAGAAAGCGCTGCTACGCCTGCTCACAGGAAGTCCCCATTGAAAGCGGCAAAGGCGATCAATGCCCGCATTGCGGGATAGTGTGGCTGGGTATATTGGCAGGGGTAACACATACGGATAAGAAGTGCGGAAGGTGCGGCACCTTTGTAAGGTCGCAGGATGCGTATATCGGGAGCAAATGCCCTAAATGCGGAGCTGTGTGGACGAGGGAAGGGAGTTTTGAATGGCGGTAAGTGGGGGGTGATATGTATTCCATCTCTTAGTTTCGCTTTGCGAGACAGTTAAGCGGTATTGTAGATGCCGCGACGGGAGAAAGCAGTTCGGAAGAACTGCGAAAGCCACCGAGAGGGGAGGGCTAAGGCAGAATATATTTACTCAATTATTAAGCTCCCCTTGTAGAAGAGTTCATAGTGAAAACGGTTGAAAGGCCGATACCAGCAAGCAATAGAGCCCTAACTATAGTAGAGTTTTTAATAATGCCACGTCCTTATTATTAACTTTTGGCTTTATACTACTTAATACTCTTTCCTGAACATCTGGAGTCCAATATATCTTTAGTTTCTCTCTGGCTCTAGTGATAGCTGTATAAAAAATATTGTGTGTAATTAATTCATCAATTTCATCAGTAATTACGACTTTTACTGAATCATATTCCAATCCTTGCGCTTTATGAATTGAAACAGCATACGCAACTTGGAATGGTACCAATGATGAAACAGCACCATCGTCGTCTTCATCTGTACTTCTGATTTTGCTTACACTAAAACGAATTATAGAATTTATTGAAGCAGGATCATCCAACAATTCAAAATCATAATCTGCAGCATCTATGCCATTAATCGCCGTATCTAGCTCTATATCAAATTGAATTTCTTTATCAGTTGTTTTAATTCCAACAATTTTACCTTTCATATTATTATAAATTAAAGGTGCAAATCTATTGGTCTCATTAAACAATATTGGGTCATCAACTTTATAACTTTGAATCCTCCAAGGTACTGTGGGATTCGGATTGCTTTCCTGTAAAAAGCGATTAATGTTGTTTATTCCGTATAATCCGTCATAGTTTAAACATAGTATTATCTCATCATCTTCATGCCGAGTAAATATTGACTCATCCAATGTTATTGAATACCCTTTTCTTGAAATATATTCTACTAGTGTATCATCCATATTACGCACTTTATTCCATAAAGTAAGCAACTCTCTGTTTTTGCTTCTATATGGTTCTGTTAGCTCAAATATTGATGTTTCGGGGATAAAACTACGAATAGAGCAAAACCAATTTCCAAAACGTATAGCCTCAATTTGATAAACATCACCAACTAAAACCAAAAGTTTAAAAACTGCTTTCTTCAAAACATCTCGCATATTATCATTGCTTACTGTACTACATTCATCTATAATAAGTACATCACATTCTACTTTATGATTTCTATTTGATAAAAATTTTGCTATAGTTTTATAGTCACAATTTGATGCATTTACACGCCTCTTTAGGTTGTCTACAGCCGGATTTGTATGTGCCAAGCATATTTTTTTCTTGTCAGCAAAAAGATGAGATATATGATTAATCATTGTTGATTTTCCAGTTCCTGCTGAACCATATATTAAGGCAACTTCGGAATTCATAAACATTTGCTTTAGCGCATCTTTTTTTCTTCGCAGTCAACTAAATGCTTCCCGGCTTTTAGCCAGGCTTCGACAGAGTTTGAATAATTTGAAACTCCTCTTTTAGTCAATTCATTAAGTTCATTCAATATAAAAATTGTATCATCTTTGTATCCTTTTATAAAAATATGATTTTTATATTCTTCAAGCCTTCTTTCCGGATGCCCCTGCCACAAAATATTATTGTAGATTTCAATCAAACTATTAATGTCTTCATATCCTGTTATACTATCAATTGAGGTAAACAATTGTCCTCTAATCTCTATGTTATTCCTTATCATTCGCGCAAAGAACTCATGTTTCCGATCAGTAGCATCAATACACTCAAATAAATCCATAATTTTGGGGTTATGTCCTATAGGTGAAGAATTAAAAGGTATATCATCAAATGGTTTAGTACCATTAAACAAGCAGAGATTTGATAATAAACTATTTTGACGGCCTCTTTTACATTGTTGCCTAATAACCTTATTATTCATATGATATAGTAAATAACGAATAATATTGCACCCAGCCCTATTTTTCTTTATGATCTCTCTGCACTTGTCTAAGACATCAAAAAAATGAGATGTTTTACTATCTGGTACAATTTTACTTCTAATAAATGTATAATACTTATCAGGGAAACCTAATATTTCAATTAATGTTAATCCCGTCGATGTTAGGTATCTCATCAGACTTTGATATTCTTTACCTTTTGTTTGAGTTTTCAATTTAATTTCAAAAATCTCGGCAAAATTATCTATCTCACAAGGACGTATTGATGTTTCCCACTTTTCAATTATAAGTATTGGCATTGTCTTGCCAAGTATTTCTATGCTATCGCTAGTAATAAAAAGTTTGACAGCATAATAGTATGCAATATCAAGATCAGTAAAAGCAATAATCCTGTCATATTTACTCGTACGTTCACTCGCATTTGTAAAAGTTACTTCATAATAGATTTTTTGATTCACAAAAAAAGGTTTGATTCTATAAATATAAAATCTATCATTAGTTGAAGTAACATATGGTGAACTTCTAACGGTGTCTAATTTTTTACTAATTTTTTCATAATACTCTTTTAGATTTGAGTCCGTATTTATTGGAAATTTATCAAGGTTTCTAAGCACGTTTAGCGAGTACTTTGTTCTTAAGAAATCCCTAATTTTTAAAAGATATTCATAATACTTTAGCATTAATCTTTCAGAGGTTTCCTCATCAAATGTATAGTGAGAAGTAACTATTTGCAAATAATCATGAAATCTCCATAGTAACTTTAACTCACCACGTGTTTTCACGTAATCAACGGATTTAGTTATATTCTCGTATGAATCTTCAATGTCTTTTCCGTTTCCGAAAACTTTAAGTATGATGTGTTCTATAAAATTTCTCAGTTGCGCTAAAATGAGTTGAGATAAATACCCTCTATCAGATAGGTCGCATTTATCAATGCTATCACAAATTACTTTGTCGATATTTAAAATTTGACTATCAATTTTGGAATGATTGCTGGAAACCATAAAGCCCTCCATCTATGTATTATTTCCTATTATATCATATTAATATTATTTTATACCATTTAGACAAATATATGCATATTTCGGCATCAAGTGCAGCTTGTGTTACTTATCTTAGTTTCGATAACACAAGGCTCCCCTTGAGGGGAGCTGGCAATTTCGAAGAAATTGACTGAAGGGTGTCTCTAATCTTGAGAGCCGCACCTTGCAAGTCAAAGAGGTGGCTCTCCTTTACGGTGGCTTTCGAGGTTCTTACGAACCTCTCTCGCCCATCGTGGTTTTTTCAAAACCACTTGGCTGGCGGCGAAGCCGACTGAGAGGTTCCCCGCCTCCCATAATCAGGGGAGGTGACGCTCGCAGGCGTCGGAGGGGTTTTAATACTATCTCTCCCTACAACACCTCCCCAATTTTCAAAAACACCCCCTCCAACACCCGCTTCACATGCCGGTCACTGTAATACACAGTATCCGCCACCTGCTCAAGGCTCATCCTCTTTGAGTGCAGCCCGTAGCGCAGATGAAATATCCGGCTCTCCATGGCGTTTAAATTTGCCGCCTCGATGATCCCCTCAATATCCATGCGCTTTCTTTCCAGCTCCGCTATCTGCGAGCAGTACCGCTCATCCATTTCATTGCGCATCTTCTCAATGAGTACCGCCGTGCTCTCTACGGGGGAGCTTTTCCATCTGGTTTTATCCGGCTGCTTAATTTCCCGCGCGCGGTACGCCAGGTCATACAATGCCTCCCACTCCTCGGCCATCCTGTCGGTTATGGTCATTATCATTGCGCATACTTCGCTGTATTGATTGGCCAGGTGCTTGCCCGATTCAATGTAATTTTTCATAGCTCCTCCATCCTCTTTATTAGGCTTTCGTAGTCCTCTTGCGTGTATTGATGCCGTATCGTCCCCTCATCAACGCTCCTTGGCCCATGCCGGATTTTAGGGGACTGATTCAGCTGCGCCTGTGATGTTATGCCCTCTGCAAGCAGCCTATCCAGCACCGCCCGCACATACCCCATGCTGCGCTTTTTTGATTCTCTCGCCTCGCCTATTGCGTATATCACGCACTCATAGTCCATCTGCTTCAAGTATCGTGTGAAGGCCTTCGCCGTCAAAGCAAATGGCATTATGCCGGGGTTTTCTTTGAAGTAGTCGTTTAGCTTGCTTTCGGAGAGAGACGCCCCGCCCTCCTCTCTCCTCTCATCTAGTCTATTCTCCTCTATTCTCTCCTGTGCGGGCATCTGCCGGGCAGATGACGGGCAAGCGTCTGTCATCTCGCACTGATAGCCTGCGGCCTTGACGTAAATGCGGCTTTTGTCCAGGAATACCCTGCTCCGCTCCTCCTGATAGATGGTCTCCGCTGACCTGTCCTTGCGTATGGCATTGTGCAGATGCCAGTGCCGTATCAGGCAGATGCCGCTTTCAAACAGATATATGAATCCGCTCTCCGCCAGCTCGTCTAAGTGCTCCCTGCCAAGCCCCAGCATCCTGAGCACCCTGTTTGGCCCGGATGTGAACCCCTCATCGTCGGCCTTTATCGCCAGATGGAAATACAGCGCCTGGCTCTGGGGCGACATATCCAGAAACATATCCGAGTCCACCACGCTCTTTGCAAACATCCTCTTTTGTGCCATTGCTATCCCTCCTCAATATCTTTCCCCTATCCCAAAACCCTGCTGTGCGCCACGCATCTTTCGCAGCTGTCCCGCCCTAAAATCCTGTAATAATCTTCGCCCTCTTCTATTATCTCGCCGCAGATTTTGCACTCTCGCGCCGCCCTGCCCTGCTCCTCATACGGATTTTTGTATATCCTTCTCATCTGCTCATCTATATCCAGCATATATCTTTTCCTTCTCATTTTGTTAAGTTCGCCACGGATGTCTTTTTAACAATGTGTTACTTTTATCTTCACTTATCTCGTAATATCTTCACAATATGTTAAGTTTATACACATCTTCACATTTTGTCAAGCTATCAAGCCAACTAACTTAACGATTTGTTAATTTTGTTTACTTTACAAATTGTAAAGTATATACTCTACTTGAGGTAATATGAAATGAAGAACTTGAGAAAAGTCAGGAAAGAGCATGGCATGACCATGAAGGATCTTGCCGTAAAAATTGGCGTATCTGAAAGCGCCATATCCCAGTATGAAAATGATAAGCGCCAGCCGGGTTACGAGACCCTTATTGAGCTGTGCAGAATATTCAACGTTTCCGCCGATTACCTGCTCGGGATTGAAGAAAGCGAAGAGTTTTCCATTACAGAGGAGGATTTGGAGCTCCTTAAAATATATAAAACGGCTAAGCAAAGCGACAAGCAGCACATTAACGCTTTGGCAAAAGCAATTGACAAATTTTTAAAAGTAGACGAATAAGCATTTTCTTAGCTGGCGATGATGATTTAAGCAAATATATCAGATATTGATCCCGGCTGGTTATTTTCATTATTTTTCCCCTAATTCCTAAATTAACTATGTATATTAATATACACTTTTTTAATTTAAATTACTACGCAGTTACTGTCGAGTATTGTCGACTAGTTCCGAAAACGCCGTTTTTTTTCACTTTTTTTTCGAAAAATCTTATATTTTTTTATCGCTGCCTCCAAACATAGATCAAAAATTCGTTGCTTTTCGCGAAAACGGCTTCTCTTTCAGCCCTTGATTTAGGCATATTTTCAGGCTATTTTTGCCGCATATCCGGAGGCTCAAAAATGCCGCACGGCAAAAAATATCCCGTAAAATGCCATAAGTAATTAGATATGTTAAATAACTGTTTTATTTGTGAATCTTGTGTAAACATTAGGTAATATTCGTGTTTATTTACGCTCTTTTAGTATTATTATGGAATCAGAGAAGAAGGAGGCATACATATGAAAAAAATTATGTTGGCAGTTTTATTACTTGCCTTTGTTTTTTCCACGGGAGCATGTTCATCTTCCAGTATTGATATGCTAGTGGTCGGAGTAACCGATGACTATCCGCCGATGGGCTACAGGAACACCGAAGGGGATCTGACAGGCTTCGAGGTGGATCTTGCTAAGGCCATTGCAAGCGAGATGGGCGTCGAGCTGGAGTTTGTAGTACTTCACAGGGAAGACATGATGAGTTCGCTAAAGAATAGGTCGGTAGACTTACTTATTTCATCCGTTTCAATGACCAAGGACAAAACAGGATATCTGGACTTTACAGACCCGTATCTGGAAAACGGGCATGTTATCCTTACAAAAACGGATCTTGTCGATACAATTACCTCCGTTGAGACCCTCGCCGGGCTGACAGTTGGCGTTGAATCCGAAAGTACAGCCGATGCGCTGGTTACCTCCCAGAAGGGCATGCAGGATTTCACGCTGATTAGGTATGAGACGATGTCTGTATTGATTGCCGCTCTTAAGGCAGGCCAGCTGGACTGCATACTCTGCGATATGTCGGTTGCCATTGATATAGTCGACAAGTACCCGAAGGATTTCGCCGTCAGCAGCGCGCACCTGACCAATGAGCCTTTGGCGATTGCCATGAACCCCGGCAATGATAAGCTGAAAAAAGAGCTCAATGATGCGCTTGAGAAGCTATCTGAGGATGGCACTTTGTCGGAGCTTTCCGAGGAATATCTCGGCGCGGATTACACGCAGGATATTGATACGAATATTTCATAAGTACACTGAAGCTTATGTGCTATTTTCCCTCTGTGATTGCAGGGGGATTTTTTTGTGTTTGGCGATATTTGGTTAATGACATTTATTCCATATGATGGTATACTTTTTGTAATGAATAATGAAAAGTGAAGATGTATGGCGAATAATGATATGCAAAAAAAATTAATAGCCGAAGGTGTCGATATAACTGTATACGCACTTGCAGTTATGGGCGCAATCACTTTAAGTACTCCAGTTGTAGTTATAAGCGGCTGTATTGGTTTGCTTTATGGTGCATTTAAAACAATAGGCATATTAAAAAATGACGCTGACAACCTGACAACTCAACAGGAAAAAGCCATAAAATCAGCCATAAAAAAAGTTGTAAGAAAATATAAATCAGGCAATAAAAAAGAATTGCTTAACTATCTAAACATATTAATATCTGATGAGCTTAAAGCAGAAAAGATAGGCACAGGCGATTCAATAGATACAATTTTAGCCAACATAAAAGCAAGCCTTAAAAAGATTAATAAAAATGAAAGTTATTACTATACAGAGAAAGATATCAATGAGTTTACAACTGATTTTAAACTTTCTCTGTATAAAAAACTTTCTAAAAACTGGAGAATTGCTATCACCAAGCTGCTTGTAGATAGAGATTTTGTAAAGAAAAAAATAAAAGAACATGATGACTTGCTGAAAGACCATGAAAAGAGAATTAAAGGCCTAGAGCAGGCAAAGCCCTATGAATTCTCGCTGCATGCCGTAGCACTTCCTCAGAAAATCACAAAGCTTATAGGCCGCCAAAAAGAAAAAAATGATATTAATACAATACTTAAGTCCTCGTCTGTTTTAATTAAGGGCATGGGCGGCATCGGCAAATCAGAGCTGGCACGAGCCATATGCGCAGAGCGTACAACAAACAGCGAAAAATCTGGCTGGTTCAACTTTGAGCAGAGCCTTAATAACACCATAATGAAAATTGCCAATCCCAGCCAGATGAAAACGCCGCAGGGAATTGAGATACAGCATAGGCTTGTAAAGGAATATCTTCTTAGCCTTGGGGATGATTACACTATAGTCTTTGACAATATAGAAAAGCTGGAAAAGGATGAAACTGAATTATTAAGGTCATTGCATTGCAAGCTGATCATAACAACACGCAGTCAATTTGATGGGCTTGATAATATCTTTGAGCCTTATCCACTGGAAGCAATGAGCGAAAGTGACTGCAAAGAATTATTTGAGCATTACTCAGGCAGAAAAGCGACTGCGGATGAAGAAAAAGACTTGGATAACTTAATTAATCTTACAGGCGGTCACACACTGGTAATTGAGCTGTTGGCAAAGATGACAAAGCCGCCGACAGCCTATAAAACTATCACTGCGCTGTATGCCGCATTGCAGGAGAGCAAGTTTGACCTAAGCGCACTGGTATCTGCCAACGGTGACACAGAAAGCAAAGAATTCCGCAAGCATATGCTTAAGCTATATGATGTGTCCAAAATAACAGATGGAAGTCAAATTCATGTACTTAAAAATATCTGCATTCTGCCCTCAATACCTATGCCTTACGAGAAATTATGCGGCTGGCTTAGCGACAGCAATAAATATGATGCATCTATTAAGCAGCTTTATGAAGCTGGCTGGCTTAAGTGCGAAGATAATACTATTACAATGCACAACGTAATAAGCGAAACATTGAAAATGCGTTTTGAAAATGAAATTAAATTCTCTGACTGTAAAGCATTATTAAAATCACTTGATAAAGAAATAGACAAAGACACGGACGACCCCGAAAGATACAAAGCAGAGTATATGCCCTTTTGCGTCAGCACTGCAGAATATTTTAAAGGTATCGAGAATGATGATATTATGCATTTATATTCTACAATGGCAAATATATATCGTGATATCAGTGAATATCAAAAAGCAATAGACTATAATAATCGCTCACTTGAAATAAATATAAAATTATATGGAGAAGAACACGAAAATGTGGGGGCTGTTTATAACAATATCGCAGGCGTTTATAAAGATATGGGTGATTATCCTAAAGCGTTAGACTATTACAAACTGGCTCTTAGTATCAAAGAAAAAGTCCTTGGTAAAGACCATCCTGATACTGCCTCTACTTATAATAATATCGCTTTGCTTTATGCAGATATGGGTGAATATCAAAAGGCTTTAGACTATTATAAACTAGCTCTTAGTATAGTAGAAAAAGTCCCTGGCAAAGACCATCCTTATACTGCCTCTACTTATAATAATATCGCTATGCTTTATCAGGATATGGGTGATTCTAAAAAGGCTTTATATTATTTAAATCTGGCTCTTAGTATCAGAGAAAAAGTCCTTGGTAAAGACCATCCTGATACTGCCGCTACTTATAATAATATCGCTTTGCTTTATGCAGATATGGGTGAATATCAAAAGGCTTTAGACCATTATAAGCTGGCTCTTAGTGTCAGAGAAAAAGTGCTTGGCAAAGACCATCCTTCTACTGCCTCTACTTATAATAATATCGCTGGCGTTTATAAAGATATGGGTGATTATCCCAAAGCGTTAGAATATTATAATATGGATAAAGATATATCAGAAAAAGTGCTTGGTAAAGACCATCCTTCTACTGCAACCGCTTATAATAATATCGCTTTGCTTTATAAAGCTATGGGAGATTATCAAATTGCTTTAGATTATTACCCCAAATCATTGTATATTCTTTTGACTAAACTCGGACCTGAGCACCCAAACACAAAAACTGGTCTTAACAATATGGCAATCTGCTACGAAGAATCCGGCGCGGATATGGATAAATTCGAAGAATGGAAAGCAGCTGCCCTGAAAAAAGCTGAAAAAGAAATAAAAAAATAACGGCACAGTTTCCCTGCGCCGCATAAATCAATTTTACAAATCCACCTTCTGCTGCCCCTCCAGCACAAACACCTTGTTGCCCTGGTTGACGCCGCGCACCGTGTCGATTATCTTCTCCGTGTCCGTCTTTGCCTTTGGCTCAATTATATACACATACTCATTCAGCCCCTCATCCACGCTGTCTACGCTGACTAGGTAGAACGCATTCACAATCTTTTCAATCTGCTCTTCCAATACAGATGACTTGATGTCCCGCGGCAGATGCACCTTGAGCACCTTGTCCACTACCTTCTTGCTGCCGAAATTGGTGTAGTGCATCAGAAGGATATAGATGCACTGAATGGCTGTGAACATGCCGCCCAATGCGAAAAACCGCGTGCCGAAGGCCATGCCCGCCGCCATAGCGAAGAATATAAATCCCAAATCCTTAGGGGACTTCATCGCCGTCCTGAAACGGACAATGGAAAGCGCGCCCACCAGGGAAAAAGCCCTTGCTATGTTGCTGCCGATTACCAGCATAATGACGGCAATTGTCACCTGCATTATTACCAGCGTCTGCACGTATTCCTGCGAATAGCTGACCCCTCTGTGCACCTGCCTGTATGTCCATGCAATAATTAGCGCCGACACAAAGCTTAGCCCCATCACGATGAGCGCATCCACCAAAGTGAATGTAGTGGTCAAATCCGAAAATAATTCCGTTTCTTTTAATAACTGATCCATATTCTTCTCCCGCTTTTCTTATATATTGTACAGGGCTTCAACGCCCATGCAGTATTTGCTCATTCTGCCCTGCTCTAGGTTATACCTTTGTATTATGGATATCATCCACACGGGCACTCTGTCGTCGGCCTTTACTTCCATTACGGCAAGGCCGGGATAGAGCATGTATTTCGCATCGTCTTCTTTGCCCGCTTTGGAGCACTTTAGCCCCGTATCGAATGTAATGCGCAGGTCGCCCTCATATACGCCGAAGTATGCCCTGCGAAGGTAGGTTACGTTTACTTTGGGCACCAGCGAATAGACGGAGAAAAGATACTCTATGTCCTGCGCAGCGCTGTCTGCATTCTCCAGGCCTTCGCCTGATGCCAGTGCGCCCGCGCTTTCATTGTCCACCATTGTTCGCTTTTTGTGCACGGTGGAGCTGCAGCGCTGCTTAATCTCGAAAAAGCGGGCATCCTCATCGCCGTATGTCCTAAGCCGCACCTTCTGACGGAATTTTACGCCGTCTAGCTTCTCATGATAGAATTTGAAATCGTAGGTATCATAATAGAGGCTGCTTATTTTGTACATGCCGTTTTCGCCGTTTTCATCCGGCAGCACGTAGCCTGCCATAGCCCCGATAATTTCATGCATCAGCCTTACGGGGATAACGTATTTCAGCTCCCACCTGTTGAATAGCTCCGGCTGCTTTTCTACTCCCACCATGTGTCTATTGCCTCCGCCAATCCTATGCCTGCGTATTCGCCCTGCTGCACCTTGCTATAGTCTATCGTATCATTCGTTGTCATTACGTCGCCTGATATATCTATGTTTTCGCTCTGCGCTATCTCTTTATCTGTAAGGCAGTTGATAAATTTAACATACGATTTCTTGTCCGCTGAGGCTGATGTGCCGCAGCCAATAATCATCGTGTTTTCTATTGTTCCCAGCCCGCCGCCTTCGTATTTGTCGTTTTTAAGGTATGCGTTTATGCCAATGCCGCAGTGCGCAATCACGCAGCTATCTATCTGCGGATCGGATACGTCCTTGATCTCCACGCCGATGTTGCAGCCATATATTATGTTGTTTATTATAACCGGTGCGGACCTTTCGCCGATTGATATGCCCTTATCACCGGATTTTTCTATATAGCAGTTTTCTATGCGCACGGGCGATGTCATCAGGTCTATGGCGTCGTTGCCGCTTTCTGTGAAGTAGCATCCGCTTATGCTTCCTGTGCTGTAGTCAAAGTCTATTGCGTCTGAGTTTGCCCCGCGGAATACGCACATCTCCGCTTTTAGGCTGCCCTGCTTTATGTTGATCCCGTCATCGCCTACCTTATTATAGGATACTTCGGAGTTTGTCAGCACCAGATTCGTGTTGTAGGCGGAGACCATCCCGGTGTACATTGCGTTGTCGTATGTCTGGGGCACGCCGCCGCCCTCAATAAGGGCATAATCAATGGTGTGCACCGCGCCCGGATTGTAGTGCCCCTGCAGTGCCAGCACTCCCCAGGGCTTTTTTTCGTCAAATGCTTTTATCACAACAGGGTTTTCTTCAGTGCCCTCTATATGTAGCTGCCCGAATACATATATGCTGACATTCGGCTTCATCAGCAGCTTTGCCCCTGCATTGATTTGAAGTGTTGAGTATCTGTTGATAATTAAGTCCTCTTCAATTATATATTCGCCCGCCTCGAAAACCACATCACTGCGCTGCGTGTCTTTCTGTATGCTCCATGGGTGGGTTGTGTAGTCCTGCTTATCAGCGAAGGAAAGTTCCTCTGCGGCTATGCATTCCATCTGCTGCTCTGTCACTGTGTTCTCTGCCGTGATGCCTGTTATGTTTCCGCCGCCTGTTACGATGTATGTATACTCCGGCGACTGGCAGGCATTGGCCCACGGCGCAAAGTTGTCCCCGAAATCGGTATACTTTTTATCGAGCAGCACGGGGTAGATTTTTTCATCCATTAGCACTGCGCTGTTTCCGTCCAATGCGAATGCAACCTCCGCGTCATCTTCATCCAGCTTGCCGTTTAGGTTTGTGTCCCGATATATTTTTGTGCCGCCTGCTATATCTTCAAAATCTATGGATGCTATCTCCGCGCCCGTCAGGCCGTCCACCAGCACCTTCATAATCTGCACGCTGCCATCCTGTTCAATCATATATTCTAGTTTTGTGTATTCAAGCGCCTGATTTATGTATCCGTACCTATTTGTTATCCATTCCTTTGTGTCGTAATAGCTTAGGTCAAATTCCTTATTCGTGTAGCTTCTGTTGAAGGTGAACTTCACCACATTGTCCTTGTACAAATCGGCATATATATCCTGCCGCATGCTTTCATATGCGTAGTCTGTCATCTGCTGGGCGTCCTCTTCTGTTACGCTTTCATTGATTGTTTCATAGACTATCTTCAGCATTTCGTCTGCATACTCGGGGTTTTTCATTATCACTGCGTCCATGTCATTGATGGGCCAGTAGAGCGGCCTAAGGTAGGGAATATAGGCGAGCCCGTCGGTATCCCACAATATTGGCTGCATCTTTCCGCTTGACGGATCGAAATATAGCTTCTGGTTGTGGTTGTTATTGGCGTGAATGCTGCCTATTATGTTCATGCAGGCGCGCCAGTTCAGGTACTTTTCTATGTCTACATAGTTTTCAATTTCGTAGGAAAATATCTGCTGCTGGTTTCCTTCAACAAACTCTATAAGGTTATATAGCAATGTGAAGTCGTCAGCTGCAATGTTGTTGTTTTCAGCCATCTTCACCCAGCCTGAAGTGTCCGCCGTTTCAAAAAGCTGCGTGCCATAGTAGCCTAAATTGCGGTTGTTTTCATCTATCCATACATGGTCGCCGGAGTACAGCTCCGAGGGCAGCAGATTGTTATTCCTTAGGAAGTATTCATCCGTCTGCGCGGTCTCTATGGCTACGCCCATGTAATTATTATTAACAAATACTCTGACTGGCCTTGCGTCCGTTGCCAGCACGCCCATTTTATCCGCTATAAGAAAGCTTAGGTAGTCCACCGTTGCCGAGCGCTCCAGAGGGTTAATCAGGTTGATCTTTCTCGCGCCGTTTATCAGCGCGTCTTTTTCGGTCTTTATACGCCAGGATTTCTGCGTGAAATACCAGTGCCATGTGTTGTCGCCCCGGAATCTTAAATCAACTTTCTGCATTGCTCCGTCATTGTATTTAAGGTAGCCTTTCACTTCCTGGAATCCGCTCTGGGGCAGGTCGCTGACAAGGTGATTGTAGCTGTATTCATCAATATAGATATAGTAGGAATCAAGCGGGCTTTCATCCTTCACATCAGTCACTGTAAACAGGTTTACAGCCTGGGTAATGCTTTCATCGTATCCCGCGGACAGAAGCTCCGTAAACCGCCTCCATGGCGAGCCGTAAATCTCAAGCTCCTCTTCTGTCATTTCTGAATCTTCTCCGCCTGAAATTGAATCTGCCATATCGACTATTATGTTTCCGGTGCTGTATCCGAATACATTATATGTTTCAAATTCGTTATATTCCCTGATTAAATTAACTGAAATAAAGAAGATAGGTGTGTACACTAAAAGAAGTATAAGCAAGATTATTATACTCTGTTTCTTTCTTTTAGTCATACTGCTTCTTCCCTTTTGTTTACCTGAATTTAATATGATTATTAAAAAAAATTAATTTTTGTTCATTATAGCATAGCTTATTGTTAATTGCACGTTAAGCGGGGCGAAAAGTGAAGCTGCGGCACTCTGCTGGCAGGCAGTGAAGAATAGCTTTTGGGGGATGGAGTAAAACCTCTCCGTCACCTGCGGGTTCCGGCTTACGTCACTTTTTCAAAGTGATTTTCGCCCATCGCAGTCTGCTCCGCAGACATGCTTGCCGTCTCCTACAAGGAGAGGCCGAGAATTTTGTTCTACTTTAGTTATTAGTCAGGCTCTCCTCTCAGGAGAGCTGGCGATTTCGAAGAAATTGACTGAGAGGTTCTCGCCCGCAGGCGTCTAGGTTAAAATTACCTTAAAATAAAATGGTTAAAGAAAACAAATCTTTCAGGGAATACAGCCTGCACAGCCTTTTGCGCACTGCACCAAAAAGCCGCAGGCAAAATACCTGCGGCTGTAAAATCAATATTGCTGGCTTTACTTGCTGATGAGCTCCAGCGTATCTCTTGCTATCATCAGTTCCTCGTTTGTCGCAATACGCAGAACCCTAACTCGGCTGCTTTCTGCGGAGATATCCATATTGTCTTCCCTCAGCAGGTTTTTCTCCTCATCAATTGCTGCGCCAAGGAATGAGAGCCCCCCGATAACATTTGTGCGCAGCTCAGGGCTGTTTTCCCCTATGCCGGCTGTGAATATTATGGCGTCCACTCCGTCCATCGCGGCTGCATATGCACCGATATATTTTCTTAATTGATATTCCAGAGCGTCCACCGCTATCTGGCACTGCTTGTTGCCTGCCTGCGCGGCCTTCATTATGTCGCGGTTATCGCTGCTATATTGGCTGAGGCCTAGGAATCCGGATTTCTTGTTGAGCACGTCCATTACTTCATTGATGGTCATCTTGTAGGAATTCATTATGTGCTGGATGATAGCAGGATCCAAATCTCCGCAGCGTGTACCCATGATAAGGCCTTCAAGCGGGGTCATTCCCATGCTGGTGTCCACTGACTTGCCGTACTTAATAGCGCATACGGATGAGCCGTTGCCGATGTGGCAGTTAATCAGCTTTAGTTCCTCAATAGGCCTGTTCAGCATCTCAGCCGCCTTCAACGCAACATACCTGTGGGATGAGCCGTGGAATCCGTACTTCCTTATTTTCTTCTCCTGATACATTTCATATGGAATAGCATACAGGTAGGCTACCTCCGGCATGCTCTGGTGGAATGCTGTGTCGAAAACCGCTGCCATCTTAGCCTCCGGCATAACGTTCTGGCAGGCGCGTATGCCCATCAGGTTTGCCGGATTGTGCAGAGGTGCAAGCTCGGCGTTCTTTTCAATTGCTCTAATTACTGTTTCGTCTATTAATACCGACCTAGCGAAGCTTTCGCCGCCGTGCACCACTCTGTGGCCTACAGCAGATATCTCGTCCATGCTTGCTATTACGCCTGTTTTGCTGTCTGTCAGCGCCTTTATCATTAGGCTGATTGCGTCCTTATGGTCTTTCATTTTCTTTTCTATTACCACAGGCTCCCTGCCAGGGACTTTGTGCGTCAGTACGGAATTTTTTATCCCTATTCTCTCCGCTGTGCCTTTTGCAAGCGGTTTCTCTGTATTCATGTCTATCAGCTGATATTTCAGCGATGAGCTGCCAGCGTTAACAACAAGTATGTTCATATTATCCTCCGAAAATTCGCAATTTCATAACCATATTATAATATAACACATCCATGTTAATTCTCAAGCAAAATCATACAAATTTCTTCCTTTTTATTAAATATCGTACTAAAAGCAAAAAATGCAAATTAAAATGAAGTTTTTTGTTTCTTACGGGCATGCAAGGCGGCTGAATTATTAAAAGGAAAACCCACAAACCAATTAAACTTAATTAATAATCGAATTACCAAAAACCCTTGACAAAATATAGAATTTGGAGGAGCATTGAGGGTGTAATCACAGATATTTACTAAAATTATTCATTAATAACCAGCATATATAAATCAAGGAGGGCAGCATGAGGAAGGTATATATAGCGGCAGCGAAAAGGACAGCAGTCGGCTCATTTATGGGCACATTGAAGGGCACGCACCCGGCAGAAATGGGCAGCATTGTCGCAGCCGAATTATTGAAAGAAACCGGGATGAACCCCGCAGATGTGGATGAATTAATCTGCGGCAATATATTAAGCGCCGACCTAGGCCAGGGCATAGCCCGCCAGATAGCCATAAAGGCTGGGCTCCCTCAGGAAGTATGCGCCTACAGCATAAACATGATATGCGGCAGCGGAATGAAGGCGGTTATTACAGCGGCTGAAAGAGTGATGCTTGGCAGGGCAGATATCATAATAGCGGGCGGAGCGGAGAACATGAGCGCAGCGCCTATGCTGCTTCCCGCATCTGTGCGCTCCGGTATGAAAATGGGCGACATTACAGTAACAGACCATATGATAAAAGACGCACTGACGGATGTATTTTCCGGCCAGCACATGGGCGTGACAGCAGAAAATATCGCCGAGAAATACTCCATATCCCGCGAGGCGCAGGATGGCTTCGCCTATTCATCCCAGCAGAAGGCAATTAAGGCCGTGGACGAGGGCAGATTCAAGGATGAGATCGTTCCGGTAGAGATAAAATCACGCAAGGAAACTATAGTATTCGATACTGATGAGTACCCCAACAGGGCGACAAACCTCGAAAAGCTATCCGCTCTTCGTGCGGTATTCAAATCAGGCGGCACAGTAACCGCGGGCAACGCCTCCGGGATAAACGACGGAGCGGCATTTATGATCATAGCCAGCGAGGACGCAGTGAAGAAATATAACCTTGAGCCTATGGCGGAAATAGTCGGCATGGGCCAGGGCGGAGTTGACCCTGCATATATGGGCATGGGGCCAGTTCCTGCAATAAAGAACGCATTGAAAGACGCCGACATGCAGCTGAAGGATATGGATATCTTAGAGCTCAACGAGGCCTTCGCCGCCCAGAGCATAGGCGTGGTTACCCAGCTGTCTGAAGACCACGGCATGACGATGGATGAAATCTACGCAAAGACCAATGTAAACGGCGGAGCAATTGCGCTGGGGCACCCGGTGGGCGCAAGCGGAGCAAGGATACTGGTGACATTGCTTCATGAGATGAAAAAGAGAAAGAGCGAATACGGGCTTGCTTCCCTCTGCATTGGCGGCGGCATGGGCACAGCTGTAGTGCTTAAAAATATTTAGCGGAAAATCAGGGGTAAAATTATACATATATAATGTGGAAAAAGCGGCTGACGGGCCGCTTTTTTCGCTGGGTGGGGTGCACTGCCTTTTCATCCCCCTGAAAGAATAGATATTTTCGCCTGCGGGCGGGAAACCTCTCAGTCGGCTTCGCCGCCAGCTCTCCTACAAGGAGAGCCTAATTGAAAAATGAATTTATGCAATGATAAGTCTCCCCTTTTAAGGGGAGATGCCGAGTGAAACGAGGCAGAGAGGTGGTAGCCGCGAAAGCCACCGAAAAGGGGAGCCTGTACGTTCAACCACATACTACTGTTTTTAAAAGGGGTTGTTAAGGGCGCAGCCCTTAATTATAGGGTGGTGGGTGGGATAAGAAAAAGCACATTTTTAACCCAGAAAAATTATATTGACTTTTAATAAAAACAGGTATATTATTCGGGATTATATGCGCAGGCACACAAAAAGTGAGGTGAGGAAAATGACTGCAGCAAACGACGAAAAAGTTCCCCTCCCTTCCGTTGGATTTACCTTTAATCTTAAAAGAAGTAAATCCGAAAGGGAAGCGGAATTCGACTCCATCGACACGATCAAGGCAATAGAAAAAGTGCTGACAGAAAGCGGATACGAGGTGACTCTGCTGGAAGTAAGCGAAGAATTGCCGCAAAAACTATTAAGCAAACATTTCGACATCATTTTTAATATAGCAGAGGGCGAGAACGGCAGAAGCCGCGAGGCCCAGGTTCCTGCTTTATTGGATTTTCTCAATTTAAAATTCACAGGCTCCGACGCCACGACATTATGCATATGCCTTGACAAGGCCTTGACCAAGCACGTAGTTTTATCCCACAATATCAAAACCCCTGCTTTTCAGGTGGTGTATGACAGGGATTATAAGCTGGAAAGCAAGCTGCACTTCCCCCTTATCGTCAAGCCCAACGCGGAAGGCTCCAGCAAGGGAATATCCAGCCTGTCGATTGTTAAAAACAAGCGCGAATTAAGAAGACTGGTTACAACGCTTTTTGAAACATATACCCAGCCGCTCTTAATTGAGGAATTCATAGACGGCAGGGAATTCACAGTTGGTATATTAGGCAACGGCGACGATGTAAAGGTGATGCGCCCGATGGAGATCGAATTCCTCCAGAAAAAAGGGCACAATATATATGACTACAGCGTAAAGCAGGACTTCATAGGAAAAATTGAATATACCTGTCCGCCCAAGATGAAGCCGGAGAACGAACGGCTGATGATGGAGACGGCGAAAAAAATATATAATGTACTGGGCTGCAGGGATTTGGCACGCGTGGACTTCCGTATGTCTCCCACGAAGGGTCTGCAGTTTATCGAGATTAACCCCCTGCCGGGGTTGGCTCCCGGCTACAGCGACATGCCCATGATAGCCGAAAAGAACGGCATAGGCTACGCCGAGCTTGTAACCAGCGTTATAAAGATTGCTACCGAGAGATATTTAGGCGACGCTGTGTAACTAAAATATGATTTGTGAGCCCTGCTGAAAATGCGGGGCTTTTTGATGTGTTCTTGGAAGGCGGGGTCTGGGTTATTGGTATTCATTAGTAAAGCGCGGCCAACAAGCTGGATTCAAGCAAGAGAATGAAAATAAAATATGCTTCTATAACAACTAATTTAGCCTTTAGGTATGATATGAAATAATTGAAAAAGGAGTTCCTTTTTAAGAGAACTCCTTCACTATCAACTTCTTTCGAAGTACTGTGGAAACTATGTCCACGTCTATGCACATATTCTACCATAATCAATTGCTGCTGTCAATGTCTGGCGATGTTTCATCGTCTAATAAATTAGTTAGCTCTAGATTAATTTTCTTTTCCCTCTCTAATTGATTGTTTAATTCTTCAATCGTATTAATATATGAACTAAGCTCTTTTTTCATTTCCGCTTCTGAATCTTCAAGCTCTTTCAGAATTTTGTGATATTTGTGAAATAAGTTTCTGAATATTTTATTATATATATCTTCAAAAAAAAGTTGGTCTACTTTTCTGGTTGGTTGAAATTTAATCATGGATTTGTCTACCCACTTGCACTCCTGAATAAATAATATTGTATCTTTTTCAAAACCATTTTTAGTATTTCCGAACATGTATTCATCCGGATTTTTCTCCAATTTTTTATGGGCAGAAAGACTGGAAGAACAGGGAACTACAAACACCCTGCTACCGGTTTCTCTAATAATAACTGCAGCATGCTCATATGATAAAGTTGTTTTTGAATTTGCGCCAAATTCGATATATGCTATACTACGAGGAGGGTATTTTAAACAATTTACTTGGTTTTTACTGTTTATATAATAACTAATATATTTTATATATTGCGCAAGTTCATATTTATTAAACTCATTTTTTATAAATTCGAATAAATTCTTAGATGAATTTTCATATTGGCTTAAAAGATATTCGTCAACTGTACAGCTAATACTTTTATTATCATCTGAATTAAGAATTTCATTTATAAAATTAAAATCAATTTTCAACAAAATGCATATACCTCTAACATCTTTAATGTTAAAATTATATCATATTGTTAGAGTTTGTCACAAGTTTTTCTTCCGCAAAATTGCTGCATCTTTGCCTAATGTAATATAATCATTACAATTTTTACGGTTAAACCCCTACAACCACTTCTCAAAACAAATAGACTTCTCCATGCCAATATATGGCCCGTAGTTTTCCCTTTCAGTATACCCTATACTCCTGTAAAACCCTACTGCAACATGCATCCTCCGGCCGGTTTCCAGTACCAACTTTTTGTATCCCTTTTTTCTGGCAGCATCCTCAAGGAATGCCATCAGCTGGCGCGATACACCCTTGCCACGGTAATTGCTTTCCACAAAAACGCGCTTGATTTCCGCTGTCTCTTCGTCGAGCTGCTTGAATGCTCCGCAGGCTATCGGCGTACCGTCAACATATACAACCGCTGCGTCCTTTATATCATCCAGCTGGTTGTGCTCAACATATTCCTGCCTGTTTTCTAGGCCTCCGGCCAGCTCGTTTAATGCATTGTCCAGCCGCGCGCACATCATGATAAAGTCTTTGTCTTTTCCGTCTGTGTATGATATTTTCATTCTAGCTCCAAAATAGTCTTATTAAGCAGATTATACTATATTTATCCTGCTGAAACCAAGCTTAATCTAAACAAAAAAGAGGCATGAAGCCTCCGATTTGCTCTACTGATGAAAAAAGGTGCTTATGCGGTGAAAATGCTTTAAAAGGAAAAAAAATCATTTTAACTCAAAAAATTTTGCAGGTTCGCAGAAGCACCAAATCTATTGTTATTTCGTCCGAAGCTGTCGCCCCGGTTAATATCCAATTACATTATATCCTCATTTTACCATTTAGTAAAGCATATAACTGCTACTATTTTATTTTTTTTCATTACCTTCGTATTTAAACCAATCGAATCCCGCATATCTGTCGTCATCTTCCTCTCGCGCGTGTGCATACATTCCGATGTATGTTCCGATGAATCCGCCTGCTGTCTCGCTGCCTAGATGTCCGGCGAATGTATCCAAAGCCACTGCTTCGCCGCTCGGCTTGTTTCCCGCATACAGGCTGAATTTCGCGCCAGAGCCCTTTATCTCGAGGTATATGTCCTCGTGAGCCGCGGCCTCAATTATTATGAATGACTCCTCTTTTGTTTCATAGCTGAACTGATCGTTTTCCTGTATGGTGCTTCCCTTTATGCATGCTGCGCGGATATGCCCGTCGTCTAGTCTTCGGCACTCCAGCTTTATTATATTGGCGTCGCTTTGCACTGCTGCCAGCCCTGCCGTTTCGCCCATACGGATATCGGCGGACATCTTTGCCTGCGCGCTGAATTCATGGTGCTGCTGCCTTCTGCCTATAAATCCGGGAATGTGGTTTTCCCTGTGGGCGTTGTGGCTGTTGAAGGTTTCTTCGGTATCCATGCTGTATCGCTCCGGCACAAAAGGAGTGGAGAGGTATTTTATCTTGAGCATGGAGTCTTCTATTTTCCAGAATTTATTGAATGGCGTTCCGAGGAAATTCCACTCCATGGATAGCTCCGGGCTGTCAAAATCGCATTTGCCCCCTGCCCTTTGGAATTTCGAATCCATTGCGCAGCCTTTAGGCAGCGGATATTCATCCTGCAGCCTTCCCACCATAGGTGCGGCCACAGGCCAGCCGTCCTCCCATATTACTGGGGCTATAAATGTCTCTCTGCCCATCAGTTCGTGATGCCCTTCCTTGGTCGGTCGGGTCGCAAGGCACACCATGTACCATTCGCCGCCTTCTGTTTCCACTAGGTCAGCGTGCCCTACATTGCATATGGGGTAATCCTTGCCGAGGTGCCTGTGAGTCAAAATCGGGTTGGCCTTGTTGCCGATATATGTGCCCATGGGGCTCTTGCTTCTGCTTATGGTCACGGCGTGGTGCCTGCCCGTTCCGCCCTCTGCTATCATCAGATAGTACCAGCCGTCTTTTTTGTATATATGAGGCGCTTCCGGCCATGCTGCGCCCTCCAGCGCGCCATGCCAGAGCACCCTCCTTTCGCCCTTTAGCGCCATCTTCTCAATGTCTATCTCGCTGGCCCATATGCCGCGCCTGTCGTTGCCGTTTTCGTCCACATACTGGGATGAGCCTGTGTAGTATGCCCTTCCGTCATCGTCAAAAAACAGCGACGGGTCTATGCCGTCCGCACCCTCTATTATCCTGATCTCCGACCACTCTCCAGCCGGGTCTTTCGCCGTTGCAATCATATTCTGCGCGTTCATTGATATGTTTGTAACGATCATATAGAATGTGCCGTTGTTGTACCTGATGGTCGGCGCGAATATGCCCGCCGACATCCACTCATGGGTGGTGTGCAGCTGGCTGGTTCTGTCCAGCACATGCCCTATCTGCTCCCATTGGGCTAGGTTTTTGCTTTTGAATATTGGTATTCCGGGGAAGTAGCAGAAGCTCGAAGTTATCAAATAAAAGGTGTCGTCCACCCGCACGATAGAAGGGTCTGGGTAGCAGCCCGGCAGTATAGGATTCTTTATCATAATATCGCAGCCTTTCGGATTGTAGGTATTTTATTCATTATAATATCAATGAGAGCTATTAGCAAAATAAAATATCACTGGAATTGCGGCCAAAGTTATGAAAAGAATAAAGAATACAGGTAAAAAAACCGTTAAAATCCCTTTATATTGCTGGTTTATTTGACTTTATATTCCATGAAGAATATAATGATATTAAGCAATACAAATAAATGTAAAAGAAGGTGATATAATGAAAGCTACAGGAATTGTAAGGAAGGTCGATGAACTTGGCAGAGTTGTAATTCCAATTGAACTTCGCAGAACTTTAGGTATAGATTTGAAAGATCCTTTGGAAATATACGTTGAGGGCGAGAGTATTATATTTAAAAAATACGAGCCCGCATGTGTTTTCTGTGGCGATGCACGCAACAATAAAAACTTCAAAGGTAAAAATGTTTGCGAGAAATGCATAGCTGAACTGGAGAGATAAATCAACCTAGACCAAAAATTATAGGAGCTGCAGTGTTTACTGTGGCTCTTATTTTTTTGTATTTGGTCGGTGGGGGTGTGTTTGTTTTGTGGCATCTTGTATCACTTTTATGTAAATCTGGCAAAGCCTATATAGCAATCATATGATGAAAGTGTTATAATCTTCCATAGAAGGAGGCAAGTTATGGTTAAAAGAGAACTTTATATGGGTTATATAAATAAATGCACTGAAATTATTGAAAGTGAAAATGGTGTACTTGCAGAACAGCTTGTTGACAGCATAGTATCCGTTTTCGAAAGGGATATCCCACATATCAAAAACGGGCTACTTTCGTTCAGAATTAATATGAAAAATAGCTTTGCAGTACATTTAAGGAATCTTGCAATAGTAAAGTTTAAACTAGAGCTAAAAGTACTTGAATTTGCCTCACCTACTGCAGATGAATCTAAAGGAGATATAGTCTTGGATAATAAGAAAGTATTTATAGTTCATGGGCATGACAGTGGTATGAAGAACACAGTGGCAAGGTATTTATCGAAAATAGATTTAAAGCCAATAATTTTACATGAAGTAGCGTCAAAAGGTAAAACAATAATTGAAAAGCTTGAACAACATACATCTGTCGGATATGCCATAATTTTATATACAGCTTGTGATTTAGGCAATTCAAAAGATAAAAGTGATACATTAAATCCAAGAGCAAGGCAGAATGTAATTTTTGAACATGGTTACTTAATTGGGAAACTGGGTCGTGAGCGAGTAGTTGCGCTTGTAGAAAAAGGTGTCGAGATTCCAAGTGACAATGATGGTGTAGTATATATAACTATTGATTCTGCTGAAGCGTGGAAGTATGAGATAGCAAGAGAAATGAAGGCAATTGGATACAATATTGATGTGAATAAAATCTTATAATACTAATCAACAGAAACCAACAATATCGCTTACCTTCTTATCTCAATATACTTTGAATAGTGAAAAATATATACAACCTATATAGCTCTCTTTGTAGGCGCTGGGCTCAAGCAATTTCATAGAAATTGTAATAGACGAGTTGCCAAGTAAAACGAGGCTGTGAGTTTCCAAAACAAATCACAAAGCAAGAGCATAAGCATTGAAATATACTATTCTCCTATAAGTCTCCCCTTTTAAGGGGAGATGACCGAAGCATGAGGTCAGAGAGGTCAAAAAGCTGACCCACACGAATTGTTAGTGTTTACTTCCTCCTAACAAAAAGACGACCCTAAGGCCGCCCGCAAATTCATAATTATTCTTCTTCCTCCGGAATCGGAGAAATCGTCCTGTAGACTATGCCCAGCGCTCCCGGGCCCACCTGACAGCCCACCACCGGGCCTATGTCGCATATGGAAACCTCAACCTCTGCCATGCCGCGCAAGCGCTCAGCCAGCTCCTCCGCCCTTTCCATGCAGTCAATATGCTGCACTACTACATCCTTTGCCCCGTAAATATCCACATGTGCTTTGAATATTTCAAGCATGCGCTCCATTGCCTTCGCCCTCGATACCACCACTTCGCGAGGGCCGATTTCCCCATTCTTTGCTTCCAATATAGGCGTCACCTGCAGGGCCTTGCCAACCATTGCCTGCGCCTTGTTGATCCTTCCGCCCAGCACAGAAAATTTCGTTGACGAGGGGATAAAAAGAAATTTCGTGCACTTAAGGCTCGTCTGCGCCGCCTCAACCACCTCTTCGAACCATTTGCTTCTCCTAGCCGCCTCCGCCGCGGCGAGCACTGCCAGCCCCTCAGCCATAGCAAAGGATAGCGAATCAATCACCTTGATGGTCGCCTTAGGGTTTTTCTTCATTATGTTTTCTCGTGCTTCAATTGCGTTTTTATATGTTGCGTTTGCCCGGGATGACATAAAAATAGCCACAACAATATCACCTTCATCAACCACAGCCTCAAAAGCGGACTCAATCTTGCTTGTAGGAACCTCAACGACGGTTGGAAGTAAGCCGGACTTTTTTATTTGTTTGTAGAAATGCTCATTGGATATTTCCGTTTCCGGAATAATATTCCCTTCTATATTGATGCTGAGCGGCAGAACTGAAATGCCATATTCCAGCTGAATATCGCTTGGAATATAGGATGTAGAGTCAGTAAAAATTCTAATCATTTTGGTGCGCCTTCCCTTCTTCTCTTTATAATAATATTTCTATATCTTATTACTGAAATCTTGACGCTATCCTTAAAAATACCCATAATAATTATATCACTCTTAACGTGGAATTTACAGTAACGGCACCAATTTTAAGAATATTTTTATACTTTATTCATATATAATACATCTTTAGGCATATTATTCTTATGCGCCTCCTTTTGCTATATGCATCAAGCGCTAAGAATTGTTGTTTTATAGTCTGCTGATAGGTTATAATATAATAAGGCAAGGATAAAAGGAGAGTACATATGAAAGCATTATTAATAGGCGGAACAGGCACAATAAGCACCAGCATATCAAGGAAGCTGATTGCAGACGGGCATGAATTATACCTTCTGAACAGAGGCAGCAGGAACGACCTTTTAGGCACGGACAAAGTACAATACATTACCTGCGATATCAATGACGAGGCGGCAGTATTGAAGGCTCTCGGCGAGCTGGAATTCGACGTAGTCGCTGACTTCATAGCCTTTGAGCGCGAGCATCTGGAAAGAGACTACAGGATATTCAAAGACAGAGTAGGCCAGTTTATATTCATATCCTCGGCCAGCGCATACCAGAAGCCGCTTTCTAATTACCTGATTACTGAAAGCACGCCTCTTGCCAACCCGTTCTGGCAATACTCCAGAGACAAAATTGAATGCGAAAAATACCTGATGGATTTATACAGGGAGGAAGGATTCCCTGTTACTATAATACGCCCCAGCCATACATATGATGTACGGTCGGTGCCTCTTGGTGTGCACGGGGACAACGGCTCATGGCAGGTGATAAGGCGCATGATGGATGGGAAGCCCGTAATAGTGCACGGCGACGGCACAAGCCTTTGGACGATGACCAGCGCGAAGGATTTCGCAGTCGGCTTCGTAGGGATCATGAATAACATCCACGCTATAGGGGAAACATTCCACATCACATCGGACGAGAGCCTTACTTGGGAGCAGATATATCTGGCTATAGGAAAAGCGCTCAATGTGAAGCCCGACTTAAGGTTTGTATCATCGGAGCTTCTTGCTGAATGCTCGCAGTATGATTTCAACGGCGCGCTGCTGGGAGACAAGGCACGCTCCGTAGTATTTGACAATAGCAAGATAAAGCGGGCTGTGCCGGAATTTGTGTGCACTACGCGATTCGACCAGGGCATAAAGGAAACCATTGATTATATCCTCGCGCACCCCGAATATCAGCTGGTGGATGAGGAATTCGACGCATGGTGCGACAGGCTGCTGCTGGCGATTGAGAAATTAAAGCTTGAGATGAAGTAAGATATAAAAGAGTGCAGAACCATCTGCACTCTTTTTTTGTAAGTTATGCAGAATAAAAACCTCTCCGGCATCTTCGGATGCCACCTCCCCGCTGTTGGGAGGCAGGGACTACGCAATTATTTAAACAGGATATTATTTAGAGTCGCTGCGGCTCCAAGGAAAACCTCTCAGTCGGCTTCGCCGCCAGCTCTCCTACAAGGAGAGCCTTAGCGTCTGAAAAATAAATTTACTATTTTAAAAAGGGGTTGTTAAGGGATATCAACTTGGTTCAATAGGCAAAAAAATTGAGTACATTCTCCCCAGCCTCCCATTGTAGGGGAGGTGTCACCCGCAGGTGACGGAGAGGTTTCAATTTCATCCCCCGCAAGCATTCCATTTTTCACCTGCATATTGACACACAACAATAAATAATGTAATATAATACTCGTAGAAAATACAGGAGGTGAGAGGCGTGGCAAAAACGAACAATAACAAAGAATTGCTTGGAAGTTATATTGTTCGCGTAGCCTTGTAGTATTATCTGCACATTTTATTGAACCAATTAAGCGCTTCTAAGTATGGATGCGCTTTTTTAATGCAGTTCTTTTGTTAAATTCTAATTATCTAAAATACTTATTACGATTTACTTAAGAGAGGCATTCAAATTGAAAAATATTAAAAATATAGGCATCTTTGCCCACGTAGACGCAGGAAAAACAACTCTAACAGAACAATTGCTATACAACGTAGGTGCGATAAAGGCGGCTGGCAGCGTAGACAAGGGCAGCACCCAGACCGACAGCAACTCCATAGAGCGCGAGCGGGGAATATCCATCTACTCAATGCCCGCGTCCTATGACTATAAAAATCAGCAGATCAATATAATAGACACCCCCGGACACGTGGATTTCGTTGCCGAGGTGCAGCGCTCCATGCTGGTATTGGACGGCGCGGTTTTAGTGATCTCTGCAAGAGAGGGCGTGCAGTCCCACACAAGGCTGCTATTTAAAAGCCTGAAAAAGATGAACGTGCCTACCCTTATATTCATCAACAAAATCGACAGGATAGGCGTAAATACAGCGGAGGTTATCAGCAGTATTGAAAAGCAGCTGACGAAGGATATATTTATAACCCAAAGCGTAGAAAACGAAGGAACTAAGGAAGCAATAGTTAATAATCTGCCTCTGTCTACAGACGACATCACAATAGAGAAATTATCCTTATGCGATGAAACACTGCTGTCTGACTATCTGGAAGATAAGGTTATTGATGCGCAAAGGCTGAACAAATCGCTGCAGCGCGCCGTAAAAACATGCTGCCTCTATCCGGTTATGTTTGGCAGCGCCCTTAAAAACATCGGCGTTAATAATATGCTGGACTCGATTAATGATTTGCTGCCGATATTTAAAGAGCCGGAGCGCAGCGATCTAGGCGGCGTAGTGTTTAAGATATTCTACACCGACGGCAAAATCCGCAATACAGTAGTCAGGCTGACAAGCGGCAGCATAAAAAAGTTCGATTACATAGGTGAGGATAAAATTACATCCCTCTATACATGGAGGCACGGCAGGGTGCAGCCGGTTGATTACCTCTCTGCCGGAGAAATAGGCTATCTGATAAATGCGCGGCACCTGAATATCGGCGACACATTCGGCGCGGAGGAAAGCTGCAGCCTGGTTGACCTGGGCAAGCCAACGCTGAAAGCGAAGATAAGCCCCACGACCATTTCCAGCCGCGCAGCATTGCTGTCAGCACTTACAATAATGGCTGACTGCGACCCATACTTAAGCTATGAATTAAGTGAGTTTTCGGATGAAATATACCTAAACATGTTCGGACGAATCCAGATGGAAATTGTTGAGCAAACCCTTCTCCGTGATTTCAATTTAGATGTTCATTTCGATAAGCCCATGACCATCTATATGGAGACGCCAATATCTGAGGCGGAGGCCTCCGTCCGCATATTTTCTCTGCCTTTTGCTGCAGGCATAGCCCTGCGCATCAGACCGCTGCCCTTAGGAAGCGGAGTAGTCTACAGGCTTGATGTGCAAACAGACGGCATGACGAAGCAATACTTTGCCGCCATTAAAGACGGCGTGTATTCCTGCCTTGACCAAGGGCTTTTCGGCTGGGAGATTACAGATATCGAAATCAGCCTCACGGACTATCAGTTCAACAGCGTGGACTCCGCGCCCAGCGAATACAGGAGGCTTGCGCCGTTGGTTTTGTTCAGGGCGATCAACGAAGTAAAGACCCGTCTGCTCTGGCCGATTCACAGCTTTGTTATCTCTGTTCCGACTGTGATGATGGGCAGGGCTATTAATGACCTGAATATAATGAAGGCCAGTATAGGGACGCCGGAGATTACGGGGGATAATTGCACCATAACCGGGTACGTTCCCGCAGAGAATATAAACGACTATAACCTAACTGTCCATGAGTATACATCGGGCGTCGGGTACTTCGAAAGCCAGCTTTCAGGCTATGAGTACGCTCCTGCGGATATAACTGCGGAGCGAAAGAAATTCAAAATTGATGCTTCTAATGAGAAGGAGTATCTGATGAGTTTGATGAGTGTTGTGGGGTGAGGTTAGTCTATTTGATTGAAAGCTTTATCCCCTGAAAACTTCGTTTTCTTTCCTCCTTTGGCAAGTAAAATATCTGCCGAAGGCAGGTATTAACGCAATTATATAAGCATCGCATTTTTCAGAGTCGCTGCGACTCTAGGGAAACCTCTCAGTCGGCTTCGCCGCCAGCTCTCCTACAAGGAGAGCCTAATCGTCTGAACAATAAATTCATTATTTTAAGAAGGGGTTGTTAAGGGATGTCAACTTGGTTCAAGAGGCAAAGAAATATAGAGCATTCTCCCCAGCCTCCCATTGTAGGGGAGGTGGGCAGATTATAATAGCAAGTGCAACAGAAGAGAAAAATAGAATAGACCGCAAAAGCAACCAGGGTGTAAAATGAGGTTACCACACC
>JAFGUF010000035.1 GCA_016938675.1 Clostridia bacterium
AACGTATAGGCTCCCCTCTTCGGTGGCTTTTGCGACTTTCCAAGTCGCTTTCGCCCGTCGCGGCATCTTCTGATACCGCTTGGCTGTTGAGCGAAGCGAGACTGAAGGGTGTTTTCCTAGTGTCTGCTTTCGGTGGTTTTAGCAAAGCCGACTGAGAGGTTTCCCCGTGGATGAAAGATTCAATCCTTGAGCGTGATACTATATCTATCTACTCATCAATATCCATCCGCTTGAATCTAATGACGCTAAGCGCAAAGAAAACCACAACGAAAAAGGCAAAGCAAATCAGCGGCATAGAGAAATCCGCATCGCTTGGATTGCCGAACCTGAAAAAGAAATTGGAGGGTATCATCCACGGGTAATAATACGACTGGCCCAAATTAATTATCGGTATTCCGATTACTGTGCCGAGAAACGTGATTACAACCGGTACAACGAAATTCTTGAAAACCAACGTGAAATATATCATCATAGGTACGAGTATAATTGTGGTCATTCCCGTTAACGATACCATAATCATCACGTGAAGTGCATCTGCAAACGAGGCGCTAAGGCCTATCAGCACGCCTGAGAAATACACTATTATGCCAACTGCAATATACAGCAGTGCGACAAAAACCATCACATATAGGATCTTCGCCGTTATAATCTTTACCCTGCTGTAGGGAGACGTAATCAGGTTCTTTATTGTTCCGCTTTTCAGCTCATAATATACTGCGAATATCGCCACGAATGACGGAATCAGTGCGCCAAGAAATATCCCGTAAAATAGGTGCAGGCTGTTTAAATAGTTGCTCCAGTTGGGAGTAAAGCTATCTGTAAACCTATAAATCAGCGCCGTGAAAACTACCGGAAAAAGCATTGCCGCGAAGGCCACAATATTGATATAGGAATTGCTGAATTTCACGAATTCATTTTTAATCAGTTTTAGCATTATATTCCCTCCATTTCGACTTTCGAGCTGCCTGTTACCGCGAAGAACCTTTCTTCAAGCGTGTTTTTGACCGATGACATTCCTGAAACTATCACATTGTTCGATGCCATAATGCTGTTTATCTGTGCGTTTGCATCCCTGCCGCAGAATATCTTCAGCTGGTTTTTTCCCGTTCCTTGCGATACAGACGAAATATTCAGCTTGTCCTTATTTTCATTAAGAATCTTTGCGGCCTTCTCTGTGCTGTCTGTTTCTAGCAGCAGATATTTTTGCTCGCCTAGGTTGATATCGTCCATGCTGAATTCATCCATCAGCCTGCCCTCATGCAGTATGCCCACATAGTCGGCTATCTGCTCCACCTCGCTCAGGATATGGCTGGACACTAATATCGTTATTTTGAGGTTTTTTGACAAATCCTTTATAAGCTTCCGCAGGTCTTTTACGCCGGCCGGGTCAAGGCCGTTGGTCGGCTCATCAAGTATTAGTATCTTTGGCGAATGCACCAGGGCTGCCGCAATGCCCAGCCTCTGCTTCATGCCTGTTGAGTATGCTTTTACCTTTCTGTCGGCGTAGTCTGATATATCCGCGATTTTTATTACATCCTCTATTCTGGATTTATCCGCGCCGAAAAGGTCCGCCGCTATTTTAAGGTTCTGCCTGCCGGTTAGGTTCCTGTAGAAGGCCGGGCTTTCCACAATGGCGCCGATATTTTGCATCGTTTGCGCTCTGTTTTCTTGCGCGTCGCTGCCCAGCACATAGACTTCGCCTTTATCCTTCTTTATAAGTCTTGTTATTATGCGAATGGTCGTCGTCTTGCCCGCTCCGTTCCTGCCGAGGAAGCCGTATACGCTGCCTTTTGGCACCATCAAATTAAGCTCGTTGAGTGCCTCAGTCTTTTTGTACCTTTTGCTTACATTGTTTATTCTGATGGCGTATTCCATACTGATCTCCTTTTGAATAATGCTTTCATAAGTGTGGTTTATTCAATTTTATTAACTTGCAAGTCAAATACAGTATATACATTATTAATTTATATGTCAATATTTATATTAATATTATTTAATATTATATTAATTATATTTAATTAAAAGTGCATAAATAAATGAGCTATGTGAAAAAGGCCAAAAGAAAAAGCTCCATCAGAGGAGCTTTGGTTTATTTCATTGGGTCTCTTTTGGTGATTGGCGCAGTCATAAACCGCCATAGTATCTTGCCCGTTGTAAGCCAGGCTATATAGGCGCCGTTTTTGCTGTTTTTTAGTATTTTATCGCTTAAAAATTCCGCCACGACATCGGCCTTGTCGGCAAGGATTTTAAAAATCTTCAGTGTGGATTCCTTCTCGGGCGATGTTTCAACATCCTTTAGCAGCAGCTTAGTGAGCACCATTCCCGGAGACAGCCTGCCCGCTATTACGCCCGTGCCATCGAGTTCCTTTGCAAGGCAGCGGGTGAAGTATCGCACCATCCTCTTTGTCATTCCGTAGTATGCCGAGCCCTTGGCTATCCTGCCGTCGCTGCCTAAGCCCTCCATGTTGTATATTGCGCCTGAGCCCTGCTTTTTCATATACTCGCCTGCCGCTCGGCTTCCGTTTACCACGCCGTATACATTGACGTCCACGACATTTTTTATATCACTATCAGCAAGGGCAAATATGCTTTCTGATTGGTGGTTTACGCCTGCGTTGTTTATCCATATGTCTATTCGGCCGTATTTTTCATCTATGCTCTTTATGGCTTCGCCTATGCTGGCAGCATTCCTTACGTCGCACACCAAGGGTAGAATGGAATCACTGTAGGCTTTCAGCTTGTCTGCTGCCTCATCCACTGACTTCTGGCTTGTGCCCATCAGCGCTACCTTCTGCCCCTTTTTCAGGAAGCATTCAGCCAAGGCATATCCAATGCCTTTTGAGCTGCCGGTTACTGCGATTATTCTACTTTCCATATGCGCTCCTTAGTCGGTTGTATCTGCAATAAATTGAGTGATCAGCTTCACTGCCAGCTCCTGCTGCTCCTCGCGGGTTATCATCGCCGTGCCGTCGCCTTCCTGCTCGCCGTAGTTGCCGAAGTAGGCATGGTTTGCGCCAATCATTATCATCTTGTATTCGGCGGCAATGAGCTTTGATTTGTCGATCACATAGTCCTCACTTCCATACAGGGTGAGGGATGACACATCAGCATCGTTTAAAGGATATGCCGCAAGCAGAATCATTCCGGCAAGCTTATCATAGTTTTTCTCCGCGTAGCTGCTGGCCATCGCGCCGCCCAGGGAATGCCCCATCAGATACCAGCTTTTAATCTCCGGAAACTCATCGTATACCCTGTTTGCAGCATTTACATCAAATACCGCTAGGTTAAATGGCATTTTCATAAGCACACAGGTTATTCCTTTGTCGGCCAGCTGCTGCATGAGAGGCGCGTAGGCAATGGCCTCCACCTTGCCGCCGGGATAGAATATCAATCCGTTGCCTGTGTCTAAATTAGCTTCTGGGTAGAATACATATGCGTTTCTTACGCTCTCTGATTTGTACTCATCTGTGTCGTACTTTTCTGATACGCTTTGCTCAGCCCTGTAGTAATCCTGCGTGTAGAGATAAAAAGCTCCTGCAATTACTAAAAGCAAAATGCCCGCAACTATTAATACTATTTTTTTTGTGTTGGTTTTTTTCTTCGCCTTCTTTACCGTTGTTGTCTTACTCGGCTTCTTGGTCACTCTTTTCTTTTTTGCCATGTTTCTTTCCTCTTTTTATTAATTTAATTTGTTATTATATTTAATTTTAAGCATCGCCATGCATCTTGCTATTTCCCGATATACTCCATTATCTGTTCCTTCGCATCCTTAGCCTCCGGAATGGGAAACAGCATCCACACGTGGAGCATATCCTCATATTCATAAAATGTCAACCTTCCGGAATCTTTATATATCTCTTTCAGTTTGTTTGACTGATAATTCAATATATCATGCGTGCCTGTAAAGAGGGCCATCTGCCATTCGCCGCTGAATTCGCCATAGATAGGCGAGCAGCGGAAATCCTTTGTGTCCATGTCCCCTGCGTAGTTCTCTCCGGCTTCCTTCAATGTTTCATTGTCCAGCACAGGGTCGCTTTCTGCCAGTGCTTGCGGCAGCTCATCATCCATGGATACGTCAAGCCAGGGCGAGAGCATAACGATTTTAGCAGGCTTGGGCATAATATCTTCCTTCTCTATTACCTGGGCGATAGCCATTGCCAGCCCGCCGCCTGCGGAGTCGCCCATCAGTATAATCTCCTGATTGCTGCCTGTGAAGGCCTCCTTGTAGGCTGCCTTTGCCATCTCGATGGTCTCCGGGCATTTATGCTCGGGCGCAAGAGGATAGTTAACGAATGTCACCTCCAGCGGCGCATTGGTGAGCATATAGTCGACAAGGCTCCAGTGGGGCTTCGTGGCCTGCGCGGAATACGCTCCCCCATGGAAATACATTATGTGCTTTGCGGCATTTTGCGCTGACTTAACATTTACGCATTTTCTGCCCAGCACTTCATACACCTGCACCTCATGCTTTTTGAATATGCTTTTTGGAGGCTCTAAATATTTCGACAGCCTAAGCGGAGTGAGCACGATTTTCCTCGTAAAGTTATTCACCCCGATGCTTCTTATTGTTTTTTCCACCATTTTCGCTTCTCTGCTTATCAATTCCTGCCTCCAGTGATTTAATTTATCCTATCTTCAATTATATAAGTTTACAACCGATGTAATTAGTTGGCAAGTATAATATCTCTTAATCAGCTTTGAATCTAGCTTTTATACCCCCTTTGGCAAGGAAAATATCTGCCGAAGGCAGGTATTGACGCAATTATATATGAAGGACATTTTCAGAGTCGCTGCGGCTCCAGGGAAACCTCTCAGTCTCACTACGCTCAACAGCTCCCCTCTAGGGGAGCCTTTTAGTTAACTTATTATATGCAGCGATAAGTCTCCCCTTTCAAGGGGAGATGCCTGACGAAGGAAGGCAGAGAGGTGGTAGTCACGAACGCCACCGAAGAGGAAAACCTCTCAGTCAATTTCTTCGAAATTGCCAGCTCTCCTACAAGGAGAGCCTTAGCGTTTGAAGAATAAATTTCTGATTAAAAAGGGGGTGTTAGGGGCGCAGCCCTTAATTTAAAGGGTGGTGGGTGGGCTCAGAATATCAAGTAGAGAAAAATGCTTGGATATTACACCCCCTCCCCCCTTACACCTATGCGAATACACCGCCCCTATTCGCTAACAGCAAAAAAGATGCTATAATAATATAAAGGGGGTAAATGCAGATGAGTGAAGACAAAAAGATAAAAAAATATATGATGTACTCCGAGGATGACCGCCAGCGCTACGACAAGGACTTCCACAACTATACCTGCGTCAGCACGAAGTACGTATCCACCGATAAGGAAGGCATCGTAAAGATACTTGCGCACTTCAAGTATTCCCCCAGCTGCTACCTGCTGTATAAAAAGATGACCCTCGCAGAGGCAGCGGAGATGATAAACAAGGGAAAGGGCATCAGCTTCGTCGGACGCTACCTTTCCGATTTTAATATTAATACGCTCAAGGTGAAAAAAGGCATTGCTTTATATGATTTTGACGCCGCTTTCAGCTACTTTGACGGCTCTGCATCCTTTGCAAATGCCTCTTTTTCGGGCGGGGATGTCAATTTCTACAGGGCGAACTTCGGCAGAGGCAACCTAAGCTTCTACCGGGCGGACTTCGGCGAGCGCAGCGTCAATTTCTCCAACGCCAACTTCGACAAGGGCAATGTCAACTTCGCCTACTCCAGATTCTCCGGGGAGAAGATGAGCTTCAACGGGGCGAACTTCGGCGAGGGGCATGTGAACTTCAGCAAGTCCGACTTCGGAAAGGGCAGCCTTACCTTCCACTACACCGGCTTCAGCGACGGCGACATCATATTTAAGTCGGCAAAGGCGGGCATTGTCAGCTTTGAAGCCATCAAGTTTGTATCCGATGTCAACCTGCAGTTTACCGAGATTGGCAGCCTCCACCTAAAATCAGTAATCAATAAAGACCACATGAGAATTAGCGGAATCAAAGATAAGCTTAGCTTTGCCGCCAGCGAAAACCTGGGCAGGCTGGATATTGACTGGCAGGAAAACCACGCGCGCCGAGCCATAGAGCGTGCGCATCTATCAGGGAAGATGGACTCCGCTGAAAAGAGGCGCACTGCGTATGCAATGGCCGCCCATGACTTTCTGCTGCTGAAAGAGAACTACAGCATCACCGGACAATACGAATACGAGGACTCCGCCCACCGCGCGCACATGAAATACAATACCCGATCGCTGAAATGGAAGGAAAGTTGGGGCAAGAAGCTTTTCAACGCCGCCTTCGGGGCAATCAGCGGCTACGGCACGAAGATAAGCAATATTCTTCTGAGCTGCTTTGTCACGGTGTTTGCCTTCGGCCTTGTCTACCTAAGCGCGTTCGCAGGCGCAGACAATGTCCGCTCATTTTTAAAGGCCATGTATTTCAGCACCATTACATTCCTTACAATAGGCTACGGCGACCTATCGCCGATGAATACGGGATTCACCGACCTGCAGACATTCTGCACCGGGCTTGAGGGCTTTATGGGGCTTTTACTGATGTCTATGGTTACTGTGGTCGTGGTGAGGAAGGTGCTGAGGTAGGAATATTTCATGCTGCTGAAAGCTTTGTTTTCTTTATCCCTTTGGCAAGTATTAACGCAATTATATAAGTAATCCATCCCCCTGAAAGCTTCGCTTTCTTTCCCCCTTTGGCAAGGATAATATCTGCCGAAGGCAGGTATTAACGCAACTATACTAGCAGCATATAATTTTGAGTCGCTGCGGCTCCAGGAAAATTAGAAAATGGCAACGAGAAATATCATATTCTCCGATAAACCTCCCTTGTTAAAGGGAGGGGGACCACGAAGTGGTGGTGGGATTCGTAAACGAAAAGCATAAAATAGAAATATAAAGGGAAATTATGCATAAACACAATAAAACCCTAACAGAAACAGCTAGGAAACTACGAAAGAATATGACTCCTCAGGAGAAAAAGATATGGTATCAATTTCTGTGTGATTATCCTGTGCGCATTTTAAGGCAGAAAGTGATAACCAGATTTATTGCAGACTTCTATTGCAAGAAGGCAAACCTTGTTATAGAAATAGATGGAAAGCAGCATTATAATGAAAGCGACCTTGAAAAAGACAGAGAAAGGACGCAAATAATAGAGAGCTTTGGATTAAAAGTTGTAAGATTTTCAAATGATGATATAGATAATAATTTCGAAAAGGTTTGTAATACTATTGATAAGGAGATTATTGATAGATTGAATTAGAGACATTCCATCCCCCTGAAAGCTTCGCTTTCTTTCCCCCTTTGGCAAAGGGGAGTCGCTGCGGCTCCAGAACCACCTCTCGCAAAGTGCTGGGAGCAAGCAATTTCGCGGAAATTGTGAATGCTTAGACTCATGGTCCGTAATAAATTCTTCTCATAGGGCGCTTACCTATACAATACAATATTATAAAAAAAATAGTATTTATAATTATCATTCCCCTTCAGTCATGTTACTAGGTTTTTGGGAAGAAATATAAAATTTATATTTATTATCTTTAAACCTCCTATTTAATTTCCTGCATTTGTTATCTGCTAATTTAGTAATAGTATATTGATGGTTATTTCCCTTAAACAGTCCACACACTATTTTTGGTGTAAGAGGTAAATACAATCCATTAAATTTACCCTTGTAAAATTGATTATCTACAATTTGGCAAACGGGATTATCAGATGTTATAAAATCCCGAGCATCAACTGCAATGAAAAAAACAACTTGAAGGCTTTGGATTAGATCGTATATTTTCTGGTAACTCCCTTTATCTGAAAAAGATTGTGAAGTTTCCACTGCTTTAATAAAATGAGATCTAACAAATTCGGGCTCCCATAGCTCACATAAATCATCAGGTAATTCGACTAATTTAAAAATAAATTTAATGCCTTCTTCTAATTCATGTTTATATTTTAAAGTTCTATATTTTTGCAAAAAAATAAATTCTTTTAGTAGAGAGATATCATCGTAATTTAGTCCTTCTTTCACATTTAGAACAACCTCATTTATTTTCACTATAAAGTTATTCCAACCATTTTCAACTTTGTCAAAATTCAATTCAATACTCTTTATTTTCTTTTGGTTGATAATATTCTTAATATTCCTTTTTTTTACTTTAAGTCCATTCTGAGTTATTTTCCATTCATCGAAGTTGTCATAATTAAGAATATACTCATCAACACTTTTTAATATTTGTCCTTTATATTCAATGTCATAGCTATCAAGTATCGAAAAAATCTCCTCTTTATCCATTTCATTTAGAGCCATTGAATCTTTGCATGTTTTAATATAAAGGGAATTTTCGGCTAATTCTTTTTCAGGATGTTTACAGGTACACATATATTCATCGCAAAGCCATATTTTATTATCTTCATTTTTCCATGCCTTAGTATATACTGTAGGAACATAGTGATTAAATTTATATTTACTAATGAATATCACCTCTTTCAATTACGAATTATATCATAATAAGGTATATATTCTATAAAACCCTTTATTATAATAAAGTTGATGTGGTTCATGTTCAAGCATGGTACCCATATAATAGTTAAGTACTCTTCCTTTCATTTCCCCCCCCATATAATCCATCCGTATCAAAAATGTAATATAATTGTTGCAAAGAGTAATAAAAATGTTAAAATATTATAGTGCAAATGAATTTATGATATATTATAGATAGATAAAAAGAGGTGATTATATGCATAAAAAAATAACTGCCGCAGCGCTCATTCTTGTGCTCTGCGCTGCCGCGCTGCTCTCTGCCTGCAGCCTAGAGGGCAAAATAGGCAGCGAAGCGGACGCGCTGGATTTTCTGATTTCTACAGACACCATTATCCCATTTGAAGACGACAGCCTTAACCTCACAATATTTGACGTATGCGAGGACATCGAAATAAACATCGACGGCCAGCCGCTCAATTTTGTCTTCATGCCCTATTGGGACAGGACAGAGATATCATTCGAGCTGATAGACAGGATGTTTGACAGGCTATTTTCTCTGGAAATAATCCTTAAGGATAAAGACGGCATAATGACAAGGCGCATGGTGATGTCGGATGTGTGCATAGTAACCGACGGCACAGTGCCAAACGGCGTAAAGACGCTAGTTTTGCTGAACTACCGCCGGGATGAATTCCCCCAGTTTGAAAGCGACAATTTAAAGTCATTATACATCATAGATCTGCCCTCAGCATACGCAGGCAGGAAGAACAAGATAACCACGAAAAACATAAACGACTTCATGTACCTAGAGAGCCTCTACCTGAACGCTCCTAAGATAATAGAAGGCGAGATGAAAAACATCAGAGGCCTTGAAAACATGCGGCGGCTTGTTATAATTGACGCGCCCAGCCTGACGGGGGATTTCAGCGTGATAGATGACTATGCAGTGCTTGACTATCTGGAGCTTCGCAGCACAAAAATTGAAGGTGACATAAGTGATCTGGTGCAGATGGTCGGGCTAAGGACATTGAAGCTTGCCGACAACAAAAATATTCAGGGCGAGATACTGCACTTGAAAAAAATCAGCGGCCTTAGGAGCCTTGAGCTATCCGGCGGCAAATTCAGCGGAGAATTGCTGGAGCTTGCGGGCATATCCCGCCTAGAGAGCCTTTCCCTTTCAAATATCAGCGGCATCACAGGCAATATTTCAACGATTACGGAGCTTGACAATCTTGAAAAGCTAAGCATTGTATCCATGCCGGAAGTATACGGCGATCTCAAGGACATAGCAGACTTTGCAGAGCTCAAATCGCTTCACCTGCAGGGCGCTGCATTCGAGGGAAAATTGTCCGATATTGCTTCCATGTCTGATATAAGGAATTTGAAACTGGACAACGCCTCAAACATAACGGGCTATATGTCCGCGCTGTTTTTCTACGTCAATTTGGAAAGCCTAGATATTGCAAAGGGCGCGGTGACCTCCACAACAACCGACCTTAAAAGATTCCCGGAGCTGATGGTTTTGCATTTGGATTCAACAGGCATCACCGGCACATCTTTAGACATTGCAGAGCTCAATAACCTGCGCATTGTAAATATCGCAAATGAAGCGCAGCTTGCAGGCAGCGAGGATGACTTTGGCGCATTGCAGAAGCTGATTGAAATAACCATCATTAACTGCCCGAATATAGCGAAAACCCAATAAAAAAGCAAAATAAAACTGCCCCGCGATATTTAATCAAGGGCAGTTTTTTTGTTCTTTTATTCTATTCAATTGTTACAGTCACCGGGTCGGGGTCATCATATGCATGATAGTCAATGGTAAAAATATCGAAGTCGAATATCATTTCATTGCATGTTAGTATTCCGAGTTCGTTAAGATTTTGCCAACTATTTACGCAGCTTACCGACCTCATATTGGCGGGAACACTTATTCCGTAAGATAATTGTACATCTATGTCGTAAACATAAAAATGCCGCAAAGAAAAATACAAAGACTGGCTGCTGTTGTTTTCTATATAAAGGTAAATTAGCGGGCCTTTATCAGGATGGCTGTAGTCCACATCCAGAAGCTCAATTTTAACTTCGCCATTATTGTATAGCTTAATGCCTTCGAATTCCTTGTACTGCTGCTGATATCTGCTGCCGGTATCAATAGTAACTGTATCTGATAGAAATAGTGTTTCGCTTTTTTCATGATCGTAAATATAGAATTTCATATTCATTTCGGCTATCTGTCCAATTTCCGCAAAAACCAAGGAACCGTAGTCAAGCGTCATTATGCTTGTTTCAGTTTGCTTACCGCCAACAAATGCAGCAAAAGCATTTGGCACGGCGTAACCGTTAACCGAAAACTCTTTTGTCATTACTACAAACTCCGAGTTTGTTTTGTTGAAGACGCTCAGCTCCAGCTTTACGTTTGAACCCAGAGTGCAGTCAACACCGACTGTTGTGATTGTAACATATTCATTATCCAGCAGTATTTCCGGTGTGATGTTCGTTTTTGTGTAGTCATAGTTACTCGAAAACAGTTGAAGGCCGTTTTGCTGATATCCGCCGAAATCATTCTCGGCTCCGCTGCTTGAGGATATCAACAGGATGAGGATAAGAAGCGCCGACAGCCCCGAGCTATAGAGGCGTGTAATGTGTTTTTTCATTTTCTTCTCTCCTAAATAATAATTATATATACTTATATTTTTATATATTTATAGCAGCTTTATTTTATATAATTGTCACAGTTATTGGATACGGGTCAATTGATACACTGTAGTCTGATGGACGCATATATAATTCAAATACCATTTCCACAGGCTGCGCAGCGTTGATTGCATACCGTCAGCTTTCATATAACTGTTTGTACGAATGTATATTGTTCATCACTCTATTGTTACCGTTATCGGGTCTATATCCAAGTTAAAGCTAAAATCAGATGAGATCGCCATGAACTCGAACGTCAATGCATTTATCTCGTCCTCGCCTGATGTTCTGAGCAGATTGTCATACTTGTTAAGGCAGCTGACTGAGCGCATTCCCGCAGGTATATCTGCGCTGAAGTAGCACTCCGTTGTCTGTCCGTTTATGGCAAAATCCCACATATGAATACTCATCGCTTTATCATTATCGTTTTCAATATATAAATAAATCTTCGGGTCAGCGGGATTGCTATAGTCTAAATCGAGAAGCACTATTTTTATGCCGTAGGCATTATAGAGCTCTTTCCCTTCAAACTCAATATATTCCTGTACGTAGCTGCTGCCGGTGTTTATATGGATTAAATCGGAGTTAAAAACGTCATTGAAATCATCCCATGTAAAGACATGCAGCTTAAACTGTATGTCCACTATTTCCTCTATACTGACCATTGTCATCTCTTCCGTGTCAAACTCTAAAAGGTCAGTGATCACATTGCCGGGCTGAACGTCCGGTGAAAAATATGTGGTTATTCCGTAGCCGTTTATTGAGAATTCCCTAACCTGCACAGTGAATTCCTCATCTGTTTTGTTTTCTATCTCCAGCTTCAAGCCGAAGCCATAGGTATCTGAGCCAAATCCCAGAGAGGTTATCTTCACTTCCTCTGTGTCTACGAGCACCTGGTACATGTCTGCTTCGATATTGCCGTAGTTGTCCTGCATAAATTCCTGTTCATCTTCATCCATGTAGCTGTAGGGATCCATTTCGTATGAAACTGCTGTTGAAAAAAGTGATACCAGCAATAACAATATTGCGGCTGCGGGGCTGTAGAGGCGGGTTGCGAATTTTTTCATTGAAATACTCCTGAAGATTTTTTATTATCACCTGTTATTATAGCAGGATGCATTTGTCAATTCAAACATATATTTGACAAAAGACGGGATTTATTCCTTAAATACCATCCCCTTAACATACTCTATTCCTTCTAGCACATAGCTTTGCGGATACCCCATATGCGGCGTATGCTCCAGAACAAAGTATATGTCCTTTAGCCCTGCGAGATACTCCATTATAGGCAGCAGATTGTGGTGCCCGTCGGTTTCATCGTTTTTGTGCATGGGCTTCCAGTAATAATGACCTTCCGGATAGTCCACATTATGAAGGTGCACAACCATTATAAAGTCTGACCACTTTTTAATGTATTTGAGGGCTTTTTTATCCCCTACCGCCATCACATAATCGCCCAGGTCAATGCAGATTTTAAGCTGGTACTTTGCCCATATATCCACCATAAAATTATTCAGGTACTCTATGCCTGCAGCAGAACGCAAAAGCCCAAGCTTGGGCTCGCAGACAATGGGGATATGATATTTCTGCTGAATTTTATACAATGCAGCAAGGCCATTTTCTATAATGGAGTTTGTATCGCCTGCAGTTTCTTTTGAGAAAAAGGGGAAGTGGACAAGCAGGTACTTTGCACCCATCCGCTTAGCCATTTTTGCATCCCTTTCGAGGTGCCTTATGGCTGTGCTGGGCGGGAAATCCACCTGCTCAATTACATCATATTTGCTTCTGCCCCGCAGTATTGGCGCATGGATGCCAAGGGTTGCACCGGAAATTTTGAGCATATTAATAAATGCGCGCACATCCCGTCGCGATGCGAACTCGCCGATTTCTATATGATTCAGTTTGTGCTCAAATAGCTGATGGAATTTTTGCGGGTCGCTCATAATAGTGCTGCCCGATACGCCGAGTGTGTTCATGTGACCCTCATGCTTTTTGCTTTATTATAGCATCCTTTAATCAATTTGTACGGTCAAAAAGGTATTCTTTTTCTGACGCACTGAAACTATCAGAGACAGTGAGAAGCTCCATGTATTGGTCTTCATTGCTTCCGGAATATAAGGCTTCTACACAATAATATGCGTCTTCATACTCCATAAAAAAGTGTACAAAGCCGATTTTTGTAGTGTAAACGAAGAATATTCGTCCGCTTTCTTCGGAAAAATCACGATAAATATCATCTAGGTTAATCTCTTCAATAAGTCCTCTTTTATATGTTTTTTCTAACATCGATACAATGAAATCATTCATATCCTCAAAGGCATATAAATTCTTAGGATAACAATTTACTGTAATAGAGCCATAATTATCATCTGTCACAATGGACATAATGCTGTCGCTGCTTGATAAAAGAGTGGACTCAGAATAGGTCCATCCGTCCGGACAGCCGATACTTGCGCCATCCTTGCGGCTGCTGTAGTACCTATTGTTTGCAAATTTTACTTCGAAATCATCTGCGTACATTTTTTCGATTTCGGCATCTAGCTGAATACTTTCCAATATGCTTATAATCAAATCTTCGTCATTAGAAAAAGTGCCTTCACTGTAAATCGTGGCTTTGTAATATGCTTCTGGGCCAATAATTGTGGCTGCATACTTAGTTTTATCAAATGATACTTCAATCTTTGAAATGAAGCCCACTCCGTCTCCAAATGATACATCCTCTTTTATCCTTGTTATCTTGCAATCAACACCTTCTGCCAGCATCTCCGCGGGTTTCTCGAAAACATAAGGATATTCTTGCAGACAATTAGGGTCTTCCTTTTGGTAGAATCGTATTATATTCATGGTGTAATCACTGGTTGATATAATACTTGTATGATCACTTGCTGTAAATATTTGCGCCGGGTGTGTTTCCATTATGCTAAAGCTTTCAGGAAGTTTTAACGTTATCAAACCATCTTCAACAGATACTTCTTTCATCGTTATATCTTCCTCTATCTCAGGCACTGCTGTAGATTCAATCGTTGGAATTGGCGTATACTCCGGCGTATTGAAATTGGTACTGAATTCATCCGCCTGTGTAAGTTCACTGCTAGTGCAGCCCACAAGAAAAAGTGCAGAAATTATGACGAGTGAAAAAAGAAATGTGAATATTCTAGTCTTAATCATTGTAATCCTCAACTATGTTTTTTTACCGCAAGATTTGTACAGTATAACATAAATGTATTAAACTGTAAAATGACTTGAAACCATTGATGATTTTTTCATGACGAGTGGATTTTATGAAATCAATAATTTCTTCCTACGCCTCTATTTACCCAATAACAATTTTCAATACAACTTTATCTCCAATAGTAACTGCTTCGTAGAGTGTATGTTCCTTCATTTCACCTTCGAATACATCTTTAAAATCAGACATAAAAGTATCATTTAACTCACAAATATATACGTAATCATATTGTTCAGCTATTTCACTAACCCAGTCTTCGGGGGTATCATAAAGCAATGTTTCATCGCCTGTTTTGCTATTTCCCAAGCCGACACGTTCTGCTTCACCTGCCAGTAGATAAGGAGTGTTATTGTAGTTGCTTAATAGCCTGTTGTACTTTCCTTCTCCCAAGTTAACAACCATCAATTTTTCTGTTTCAAAATCAATTTTGTCATTTAGGTTCTCTACCGCATTGTAGGATTCCCTTACGCTTTGCGTATGCGACGCAACATTTTGCGGATATAAAAACAACTCCGCAAGAATAGGATATTGGACTAAAATAACAACTAAACAAAATAGAACAACACTTCTTTTTGTTTTCTTCTTTAGTTTATGCTCACCAATTACATAAGCAAATATGAATGCCATACTTATCGCAATAAAATAAGTGTAGGTGTATCTATCAAAGGATGCTAAATTTACAGCTTCATACTCTGAGAATGAAAACAAGTAGGTAAGCAGCAAAAAGAGCATGTAGCCAAAAAAGCTTATAAAGAAACCAATAATAAAAACCAGTATACTCTTTCTGTTCATTGCATTTTTTGAAAACAGTTTATACAGATAAACACCCAATAGCCCAAACACAGCCAGCCATGACATCCAAGTCATGCTCAGGATATAATGTGAAACCTCTGCCTTTGACAAAGAATATAAGAAATTCTGCAGTACCGAAATATAATAAGGCTTAATACCACCACTGGATAGATTAAGTATGCCTTCAACAAGCCGAGTAGAACTATCACCTTTAAAGGAAGAAAGATGACTGTAGATAACCCAAGTAAGATTGGATAAAATTATAATTGCAATAGGAAGCAATGCAAAAGCAATTCTTTTATACCTGCTAAACTCAAAAAACTTTTCCCCGTTTGTGCGCTTGCCGTTGTCCAAAATAATATCTGCTGCAATCATCAGCGCCGCCATGATGGCAAGCCCAAGTCCGGAGGCTTTCGAAAGCCCTAGAAAGACAAGAAGAAAAGTACATAATGCAAAAGTGCCCTTATCTTTTTTGAACATGAACCAGTAAACCAGCGCCATCGCATACATAACCCCTAAAATGCCATCTGATAAAATGCTTTGGAAAAAGCTGCCTTCAAAAAGCAACGGCACAAGAAGAATGAGGAAAAATCGAATAATTATTTGCTTATATTGTTTCCACTTAATACCATCAAATAGAACGATCACAAGAGAAAAATACAATACATTTCCCGCTAAATACAAGTGAGACTCAACAAATTTGTTCTGAAAAAATATAATAAAATATTTGAAAACCGAAAGCATTGGCGGATATCTGTAAAAGAGCAAATTTGAGCTTTGGATTTGGGGAAAAGAGCCTGTAAGATACATATTTTTGACCATTAAACCCCAGTGTGAAAACTCATCATTGCTTATCAGCATAATCCCGGAAGTATTAAAAATGCTTAACAAGTATAAAAACACAAATATAATCAATGCCGGTTGCAGCAGCTTTTTAAAGCTGTAGCTTTTGCTTTTTACTGCCAATACAATGCTGTATACCAGTGCTGCAAATGCAGCAGCTACGATGATATATATGCCTAGCCGCAGAAAACCTAATATCCCTGCTAAATAGAGAAATAGCGAAATCCCCAAAGTGGCCAGTGGTATGCTTTTAGCCAGCGAAACACTCAATAATGCAGAAACGGTATAACTTATGATAATAAATATAATTAAAGGAAATATAAGCATATAAGACTCCATTTGTAATATTATACTTTAGTAGTAAAATTCAGAAACGATTATATCTTAATTGTCAACAAAATGCAAATTAATAATAAAATATAATTTATGAAGCATATTTTGCGATATATTAATTATCTTAAATATAACGTTATATATAACGATAAAAAAACATACAATATTGCAGATTTCGAAGAATTGTATATGTAGCCTAAAATGATGAATGAGAATGAAAGGTGTGATGTGCCTGTATTCCGTAATCTCTCCAGAACTGATGAGACTAATAATAAATTTCGTATACTGAATTGCATCAGATTTTATCCGCAGTCCATTCAAGTTATATTTTGCTATATATTGTTTTCATAATGATTAAGCTTTGTGGTATAATTATCTCTGCGGCTCCAATGATATATCCGGGGTACGCCCCTCACGCAAAGGAGACAATCCCATGAAACCAGAAAAATCAAAATATGATGTGGCCATAATTGGCGGCGGCATAAGCGGCATTATGGCGGCGCACAGATTAAGCGAAAAAGATAAAGACTTAAATATAATTATCATTGAAAAGGGCGCGCCGCTATCCAGGCGCTCCTGCCCCATGATCACCAAAAAGCTCGATACCTGCATCAGCTGCGAAAGCTGCGCTATAATGGAGGGCATGGCTGGGGCTGGGGCATTCAGCGACGGCAAATACGTAATCTCCACAGAGTACGGCGGCTGGCTGACGGATTTCCTTCCCCATAAAACAGTGCTCGACTATATCGAGCAGGCCGACGACATAATGATAGGCCACGGCGCGACGGAGGAAAGATACGCCCCGAACAATGAGCTCAAGCGCCAGTGCCTAATGCACGATCTGCACATGCAGCAGGCGGAGCTAAAGCACCTGGGCACAGACAGCAATTACGATACCATGCTAAAGCTGATATCCAAGGTGGATGAAACAGTGGAGATAGCGACAAACACAGAAGTCGTGGACGTAGACAAGGAAAAGCACATCCTCTATCTGGAGGACGGCTCGCAGATAAAAGCCGACAAGATCATATTCGCTGTGGGCAGAGCAGGCAGCAGGGATTTCGCCGAGTGGTGCAGGAAAAACGGCATCGTCATGACAAACACACAGGTGGACATCGGCGTGCGCGTGGAGCTGCCGTCTATCATCTGGGAGCACTTTTCAAAAAAGATCTATGAGCCTAAGATATGGTACAGGTCAAAGATGTACGGCGACACGACAAGGATGTTCTGCTTTAATGAGCGTGGCAATGTAGTGGTGGAAAACACCGACGGCGTAATGACCGTAAACGGCCACTCCTACAAGGGCGAGGATAAAAAAACAGAGAACTCAAACTTCGCACTGCTTAGCACTATCCGCTTCACCCAGCCATTTAAAAACCCCATTGAGTATGCCCGCTATGTGGCATCTCTCGCTAATTTGATAAGCGGCGGCGGAGTGCTGGTTCAGCGCCTTGGCGACCTGGAAGCAGGACGCAGGACTCAGGAAAAGAGGCTAAAGCAGTCCACAACACGGCCGACGTTGAATGCAGTACCCGGCGATCTGAGCCTGTGCATGCCAAAGCGCCAGCTGGATAATATCATTGAGACGCTGCACGCGCTGGACAAGATTGCCCCCGGCACAGCCAACCACGACACGCTGCTATACGGCATCGAGTGCAAGTATTATTCCGCTCGCCCTGAAACAGAGGACTTCGCATTGAAGGGCATGAAGGATATATACGCTATAGGCGACGGCGCAGGATTCACCCGGTCGCTTTCACACGCTGCGGCGCATGGGCTTTATGTGGCGGATAGGATATTGGAAAATAAATAATTAAAATTTTATACAAGGCCGTCGTTTAATCCGGCGGCTTTTTTGATTGTAGTCTCTTTTAATTATTAAAGTTCCGCTTAGGTCAATCTTTTCGGAGGCTTTCGCCTCCAACACCCTTCCGCCCTCATTCTTCGGGCACCTCCCCTCAATGGGAGGCTGGGGGGAGGAGAAGCTATATTTCTTTGCGTCTGGAGCTAGGGTAACTCTCCTTTACAACACCTTTTTAAAATAGTAAATTTATTTTTTCAAACGCTAAGGCTCTCCTTTTCGGAGGCTTTCGCAGTTCTTCCGAACTGCTTTCGCTCATCGCGGTATCATAAGATACCGCTTGGCTGGCAATTTCGAAGAAATTGATTGAGAGGTTTCCCTCGTGGTCAAAAAATCTAATAATCCAGTGAATGCTAAATCTATGAATCCCACCACCACTTCGTGGTCCCCCTCCCTTTAACAAGGGAGGTTTGTGTTGAATATATAATATTGCTTTCTCTCTGGAGCCGCGGCGACTCCCCCTTGCTAAAGGGGGAAAGAAAGCGAAGCTTTCAGGGGGATGAATATCTGAGCTTGTTCCTTTTTCATTGATCCTTACCTCACCACCCTTATAATTAAGGTACCTTAACAACCCTTTTTTGAAAACAGAAGTATATGGTTTAAACGCTAAGGCTCTCCTTGTAGGAGAGCTGGCAATTTCGAAGAAATTGACTGAGAGGTTTCCCCGCAGGAGAAAATATCTATTCTTTCAGGTGAATGCAATAAAAACCCCTCCGACATCTGCGGATGCCACGGCAGATTATAATAGCAAGTGCAACAGAAGAGAAAAATAGAATAGACCGCAAAAGCAACCAGGGTGTAAAATGAGGTTACCACA
>JAFGUF010000036.1 GCA_016938675.1 Clostridia bacterium
AAAGGGAATAGTAAGTTATAATAGAAACATGAAAAAGAGAACGAAATATACAGCAGAGTATAAAACGAGAATAGTGCTAAGGGTTCTGAGGGAAGAAGAGACCGTAAGTGAGATAGCAAGCAAAGAAGGACTGAACCCAGTAATGATAAGCCGCTGGAAAAGTGAATTTATAGAGCGAGCATTTATTGTCTTTGACAAAAGACCGACAGAAGCAGAGAAAGAGTTGGCTGAAGAAAAAGAGCATGTATCAGATTTAGAAAGGAAAGTCGGTCAGTTGACAATTGAAAACGACTGGCTCAAAAAAAAATCTGAAGAAGTTGCCAGAAGAAGAGCGCAAAAACCTGGTCACAAAACATGAGAAGATATCATTGACTAAGCAAACAGGGCTATTGGAGATAAGCAGAACCAGCATATATGCAAGACCGCACAAAGGCATTTCTGATGAAACAATATCGCTAATGCACAAGATAGACCATATACACACAGATGAGCCTACGTGGGGATACCGTACAATTACTGCCTATCTTCGTAATCGGTATGGGATGATAGTTAATCGAAAGAGGATAAGGCGGCTTATGCGGGAAATGGGTATCTACGCGATATATCCAAAGCCAAACCTCTCTAAAAGGTATCATGCGCAATATGTAAGGCCATATCTTTTAAGGAATTTAAATATAGTACGACCAAATCAGGTATGGGGCGTAGATATCACTTATATTCCGGTCAGAAACAGCTTTGTGTATTTATTTGTAATTATAGACTGGTACAGCCGCTATATTGTAGACTGGGAAATGTCGCTCACTCTTGAGAAGGGTTTCGTACTACGCTGTATGCAGCGAGCGTTAACAGGATGCAAACCGGAAATTGTAAATAGTGATCAAGGCAGCCATTTCACTAATCCCGATTACATAAAGCTTCTTGATGGAGAGAATGTAAAAATATCAATGGACGGCAAAGGGCAATGTCTTGATAATGCCCGTACGGAACGATTCTTTAGAACGCTGAAATATGATAGAGTATATATCAATGAATACAACTCGCCAAAAGAAATTAGAAAAATGCTTAATGAATACATTCCTCAATATAACAGTGTAAGGCCCCACTCATCTGTAAGCTATAAACCACCGATTACAGAATATTATCAGGAACAGGTGGCTGCAGCTTGAATCTAATAGATTGCAGTATTTGTTTTAATAATTAAATACCGGCTTTGCCGGAGAAAGGTTGTCATAACTTAGCTTCTTTAAATTATTGTGTTGACATTGGGGTGCAGTATA
>JAFGUF010000005.1 GCA_016938675.1 Clostridia bacterium
ATATACGAAATTCAGGACTTTTCGTGATTGCTAAGTTATTCTTTTTATGAAAGATATATTGCTTTCGAATAAATAGAGATGCCCTTCTATAGTAAAAATAATTTCAGATAAACTTGGCATTATTTTATTAGCTTTTTTATGAATTTCCATTAGTAAAGTATTTGTTTTTGCTGAAATAATATAGATCTATTAATATGGATATTCTGAGTTTAATAGGAGAGGTTTCCGAGAAAAGAGGATATGTTTACTTGATTAGGATCGCTGATTTATATAAAATAGGAGTAACTGTCAATGTTGAGCGTCGTATGGAGCAGTTAAAGCCCGATGAGGTTTTAGCTGTAAAAGAAGCTATTAATACTTATGGAATAGAAAAAATACTGCATAAGCGTTATGCTCACTGTAGATTGCCGCAAAGTGAATATTTTAGGTTAACACCTCAAGAGGTTTTGCAGGTTAAAGAAATCCTTGGTGATTCTTTGTTATCAAATAACGATTTGGATGTTGAAAAAGATGCAATATTGAAAAATATTTATGAAATAATTTCTGGGTTTTCATTAGAGCATTGTTGGAATGAAAATTATTGTGTGATAAGTGATGATGAAGCTATTAGGATAGGAGTTAATAAAAATACGACGAGTATTATTAATGCGCTTGTTAACGGTCTTGATGTTAATGAGGGTTTTGCTATGAGTGATTATGTCAAAGATGCGTTGCAGAGAAGAGCTACTAAGCAAAAAAGCTTGAGTCCAATAATAGAATCGTTATCTAAGAGCGATCTCTTAAAAGAGACTCAATTATTTATGAGTGATTTTTATGGGATAATTGCATATCTATTTGAATGTGATGTGTTTGATTATGAGAATAAGGAGGTTGGCGTGTTTTATAAGAAATTTGCACAAGAAAAATGTAAGGAAAATGGGTTGTACTGGTTGAAAAATCTGTAGGCGGGGGGCGCTCGCAACAGCGTAAACTATTGTGCAGGAATCATCGAGGAATTCTGCCATTTCGTTCGATGAATGAAGTCTAAGATGTCTGGTTTGAGAATGCTCTACATTCTGTTTTCTTTGCTGTGCCAGACACGAATAATGACAACAGTATCGTGCTTATCCCACATATACCGAAGCACAAAAGAACCGGCATTGAAAGAGAGAATCAGTTCACGTCTGCCGGTGTCATCGTCCATAGGGCGGCCAATTTCCGGTACTGATTTCAGCAGACCGGCTCCGTCCAGAATGACCCTTGCCGCTCGTGCTGCCGCATCTGGGCTTTTTTCGTACAGAAAAGCATGAAGCCGCTCGACATCGGCCAATGCATCCGGCAGCCACATTATCCGGGGCACGCAGTCACCTTCCCTTGTGCCAGATTTTCAAGCCATTCAGCAGCCTGTTCATGAGGTACGGCAACGCCCGTCAATTGATACTGTTCCCAACGCGCCATATCTTCGCGCTTTTCCTGCTCGTATTTTTCTTCACGATCCAGGAATGTTTCGATTGCCTTGCACATGAGCCAGTGGGGCGATCTGTCGCGGATGCGACCGAGAGCAAGAAGCCGTTGCTGTGTCGTGTCGTCTAACTTGACGCCTTTTGTCTGTGACATGATCAAATCTCCTTTTTGATATAAGGTAACACTTATTGTAATCTTTAGCAACCCGGACAGGCAGCCATAACGCCATAATGAAAATGCTAATATCCGGCCCGACTCTGAACGGTTGCGGAGTGCAGCGTTTTCTTATCCTGATACATGAACGGGGATGTGGCGACGTGATCATAGTTA
>JAFGUF010000037.1 GCA_016938675.1 Clostridia bacterium
ACACAGAAGTTAAGCTCTTCCGCGCCGATGATACTTGGGGGGCGACCCCCCGGGAAAGTAGGTCGTTGCCGGTCTCAATTTTGAAAACCACTCCTCATGGGGTGGTTTTTTGGTATTCTAAATGTTAATATTTTAAAACAACTATGTTTTTATATGTTATAATACGCACATAAGGATTGGAAAATAATGAAAAAAATATTGGTTGTAATATCTCTATTGGTAGCAGTTACAATTTTATTCTTGCTTTATAAAGCGTATAAAGGATATGAAGAAAATAAATACATAGAGAATCTAAAAGAAAATATAGACATTTATCTAAATGAAGAAGATTACGTATCTGCCTATAAATTATATGAAAGCCTCGAGAGTGAATATCAGGTTTTTTTAGACGTAATCCTTAACAAACATTTCGAAGAGCTTTGCAGCGAGGCATATGATAGCTTAAACACTGTAAAGCTCAAGAAAGCAAAATCGGCAGGATTCGATTATGAAATCATTCAAACTTCAATGATAGATATCGATGGAATGATACAAAGCTTTAGGGATTCTGATAAGAACTATAATGATGCATTAGTAGAGTACAACGAGAGAAATTTTGAAAAAGCGAAAGAGCACTTTAAATTAGTAATAGAAGAAGATACTAATTACGAGAATGCACAGGTTTATATTGCGGAAATTGAAAACAGAGAACAAAGCTGGAAGAACAATCTCTTTGGGAGAAGCAAGTACGAAAATGAAGCAGCCTGTGATGGGGAATTCATATATGTTCCGTTTGCGATTGATGAGACATACGGAATATACAAGATAAATAGTCAGGGCAAAGCGGAAGAGTTTTTGCCAATATGCAGTTCGGATACGGAATTAATAATTAGTGGTATAAATATAGTTGGAGATTATATTTATTTTATCGCAGGTAAAAATATTGGAAGCGGTTACTCGTTTTTAAACCCATATAATGTTTATGAAATGAAAAAAGACGGTACTGATTTATGTATGGTTCTATGCGGCAACTTTACGGATATGTTTATTAAAGGGGAGAGAGTGTATCTGCTTTCGCGTGAAAAAGGACTTGTCGAGTATGATAGTTACTTTAAAGAGATTAATGTAATAAATTCGGGAAACGCAGTTGCTTTCTCTTTCGTGGAGGATGGTTTCTATTATACTGTTCAGCAGAGCATGCTTTATAATAATAAAAGCATTGTTTATTATTATAACGGTGAAGAATCAGTAGAAATTGATGAAAAGGAATATTTGCATTATTATAGTTATGGAGAATACTATGTGGAACAGTGGCAAGGTGGCTCTCTTTCGGAAAGATTAATTTTGAACGATAATAATAAAGAGGTACTTATATCAAATAGTGACATTTATAAATTTTATGGAAAGATTGAAGATGCTTATTTATTCTCTATTGCAGGGCATCTAGGCAAGGAAATATTTTGTATTTATAATTCAAATATTAAAGAAACACAAGAAATCTCTATTCATAATGAGTTGGATGAGTGCAGAATCTTATATATATGCAGTGAATATGATGCAATTATTGTTGAAAAAGGGGCAGCTATTTATTGGACAGATTTTCTATTTGAAAACTATATAAAAATTGAAGAAGTGCCAATTGAAGAAACTCTTTTTGTTGATAATAATGACAGTTTCAATATGACAGTAAATGATGATTTCTACGCGGATGAAAAAGCAATTGGATATATAGAAGACAAGTTGACTTGGGTTTATATAGACAATGAGCTAAATATTGCTCTTGAGAAGAGATACATAGATGAATATGACTGCAACGTATATATAACACACGTTTTCACTGAGAATTTTGATTTGTTTTCAACGGGCAATGGCGATGTCGATTCAGTGTTTTCATTAAAATCATATAAAGCCAGCTATATTTCCGACGAATACAATGCGATTTATTCACAGAGCAGTGACGGATATTATTACGGGGGTAATTCCAAACAGGGCATTATAATCAGGAATTCTACACTGATAAGGGATTACCTAGGTAAAAGCATGATAGCATTTTTCGAGGACGGCAGCATAAAAGCATATACTGAGGAGGATGATGTTACCGGACAGTATCTGCTCGAACAGGGAGCTACAGAGGCATTTTCTTTTGGGCCGATACTAATAGAAAACGGAGAAGTTAACTATAGCAGCATGTATTCTGGGCTTTCCGACAGAAATCCTAGAAGTGCGATAGGCTATGTTGCGCCGGGGCACTATGTAATGGTTGCTTGTGACGGAAGAGATTTTACAGTCTCAAGAGGGCTGAATATGGTACAGCTGGCTAGGATATTCGAAAATGAGGGCTGCAAATTGGCATACAATCTTGATGGAGGCCTTACTACAACGGTATTATTTATGGGCAATTATATTACTCAGCGGCCACCAAAGGAGCCTGGATCGGAGCAGCATCTTCATAGATATGTTTCAGAAATTATATATATAGGGACGGATGAAAGTTCGCCTATTGATATGGATAGCATCACATATGATTATGTTGAATACAAGGAAACATTCAAGTAGCTGATAATTATTCTGAAAATAAAAAAGCCGCAAAAGCGGCTTTTTAGTCTGTTTTATTAGGAATTATTCTTCTGTACCTACATCAACTGCAACTTCGCCTTCATCTCCCTTTTTTGCAAAGAACTTATCATATGCGAAGTATCCGCCTACACCAAGGCCTGCAAGGAGGGCAAGTATCAGGAAGACGGTTAAAACGCTGCTTCCGGTTTTGTATACAACTATAAATGAGCTGTCGGAAGAAATTGCACCGTCGTCAATATCAACTGAATCATCATAACCAAGAATTATTTGAATTTTTCCAGGAACAAACACTTCAACATCATCACCAGCTTCTACATACGCAGCTTTTAGCTTTGTAAGCTTAGCGGAATCGAAATATTTTTCCATTTCTTTGTCTGTCATTTCGTCGCCTTCTTTATCGAAAGCATAGAAGAATTCATCGTCAACATCATCAGATAATTCATCATCGTAAATATCTTCGAAATTCTCATCATATTCATTATCGGCAAACACATCGAGAACATCTAAAGCACTGCCAATGGCTATTTCATTGTTATCCATGGCATCTTCAACATCATCAGTCGGGATATACTCAAAAACCAATGTGAAGTCGTCATTTTTTGTTCTGTCAAATTTCTTAACGCTTATTTCGCCTTCGAGTTCAAAGCCCATATCGTCATATACATCAAGAACATCGTCTAAAACATCTTGAAGGTCTTCTTTATTATCAAGATCACCTTCATCAAAGTCGAAATCCTCTCCGAATTCATCAACGTCATCCTCATCACATGACACTGTTATTATAACACTGTCATCTTTTTGAATGTCGTATACCACGTCGCAGCCGGACAATACAATTCCTAAAACCAAAAGCATTACTAAAAGAATAAAAGTCTTTTTCATAATTGCGTACCTCTCCTTTATTTATTAATTAATACAATCATACTATAAATATATAAATATTTCAAATAAAAAAATTGCTTTTTACTCCCTGAAGTTGCAACTAGACGAAAGTGAAACATATAAAAGATTAAAGTAGCCGTAAATATTTAATTTTTATTCATTTATATGTTGCATTTTATTTGCTATAATTATCATAATATTTTAATATAGGCAAGCGGAGGAAGCATGAAAAACTGGTGGAAAGAGGCGGTGGTATATCAGATTTACCCTCGTTCATTCAAAGACTCAAATGGAGACGGCATAGGTGATATAAACGGAATAATCGATAAACTTGATTATGTAAAAGAACTTGGCATTGATATAATATGGCTTAGTCCGGTTTACAAGTCGCCAAATGATGATAATGGATATGACATATCTGATTATAGAAGCATCATGGATGAGTTCGGCACTATTGAAGACTGGGAGAGAATGCTCGAGCAGATTCATAGAAGAGGGATGAAGCTGATAATGGATCTGGTTGTAAACCACACATCTGATGAACATAAATGGTTTATTGAATCACGATCCTCAAAAGATAGTCCAAAGAGGGATTATTATATATGGCACGATGGCAAGAACGGATCAGAGCCAAACAACTGGGAGAGCTATTTTTCCATTCCCGCGTGGACATATGACGAAGCTACTAAACAGTATTATCTGCACCTTTTTACATCTAAACAGCCGGATTTAAATTGGGAAAACCCGAAAGTTGTTGATGAAGTATTTGATATGATGAAATGGTGGCTTGATAAGGGTATAGACGGGTTTAGGATGGATGTAATTAACCTTATAGGTAAGCCTGAAGGCTTGCTGGATTCAGTGCGTTTCGGTGAAAGATATGACGGATATGTGTTCGATCCCGCTCTTTACGCTAATAATCAAAAAACGCACACCTATCTTAAGCAGATGCGAAAAAAGGTGCTCAGCAATTATGATGTAATGACGGTGGGAGAAACACCAATGGTAACGCCGGACATTGCATTGGAATATGTTGATGTAAAAAATGAAGAGCTTGATATGGTTTTCCACTTTGAGCATGTTGAATCAGTAGGCAATGCAGTACCGAAAGGTTTCTTCAGGATAATGCTCTTTGTGATTGGTGAACTTTGGAACATGCTTTTGCATGGCAGCAGAAAATTTGATGTACTGAAATACAAGGACTTGGTAAACAGATGGTACACTGTAATAGAGAGAGGAGGCTGGAACAGCCAGTATTTCAGCAATCATGACCAACCGAGACAGGTATCAAAATTCGGTGATGTAACTACTTATCACAGAAGGTCTGCAAAAATGTTAGCGACACTTATACATACACTGCCAGGAACTCCTTATGTGTATCAGGGAGAAGAAATTGGCATGACAAACATAAAGCTCCTTTCAATTGATGACTACAGGGATATAGCCACTATCAATGCATACAAAAAAGCGGTTGAAGGAGGCATACCTGCGGCCTTTGCGATGATGGCGGTACATAGTAAATCAAGAGATAACGCTAGAACACCCATGCAGTGGAACAGTGAAAAGTATGCAGGGTTTTCAACCGGTATGCCCTGGCTTAAGGTGAACCCAAACTATAAAAAAATAAATGCGGAGAAACAGGCTAATGACCCGGCTTCAATATTAACTTATTATAAAAAGATAATATCTCTCAGAAAAGAGATAGATACTTTGGTATATGGCGATTTTAAGATAATGGATGAAAAGAACAGGCGGTCAATCAGCTATATAAGAAAATATGAAAGCAAAAAGCTGCTGGTTATTATAAATCTGACAGGCAAAAGAGCACATGCAAAAATTGATAAAGATATTGATTTGGCACGTGCAAAAGTAATATTAACCAACATAAGAAAAAGCAGCTTTGCGGGAGACGGTCATGTGATTCTTAAGCCATATGAGGCGGCAATAATTGAATTATAATTTAATGAGCCGACAAACATTATTGAATTGACACGATGAATAAAAGATGATAGCCTAATATAGGAAAAATTAATAAATATCAGGAAGGATAAAATATGGAAAAGAAAATAGCATGGAATAAATATGACGAAGAAACAAAAAAAGAGGTTTTCTCGTTCAATGAAGATTATAAAGAATTTTTATCAACCTGCAAAACCGAGAGAGAATGCGCTGATTTCATTATTGACAAGGCGGAAAAAGCAGGATTTAAAGATATCAATTCAATGAAATCATTTAAGGCCGGAGACAAAGTATATGCGATTAACCAGAGCAGACTGCTGATATTATTCAAAATAGGCAAGGAAGATATTGCTGAAGGAATGAATATAATAGGCGCTCATATGGATGCGCCTAGACTGGACTTGAAGCAGAATCCATTGTATGAGGATGATGCCAGCAAAACTGTGCTTTTAAAGACACATTACTATGGCGGGATAAAAAAATACCAGTGGGTAACTATGCCTATGGCAATTCACGGAATAGTGTGCAAGAAAAACGGTGAAGATGTAAAAGTATCAATAGGCGAGAAAGATGACGACCCCATATTCGGAATATCTGATTTGCTTATACACTTGAGCAAGGATCAGATGCAGAAAACACTTTCTGAGGGAATCACTGGTGAAGGGCTTAATGTATTTATAGGCTCAATACCAAAAGAGGATGAAAGCGATAAAGAAAAAACCAGTGCAAAGCAAACAGTTCTTGATTTGCTTAAAGACAAGTATGATATAGAAGAAGAGGATTTTGTTTCTGCTGAGCTGCAGATAGTTCCGGCCGGAAAGGCACGAGACTACGGCATTGACAGAAGCTTTGTTGCAGGATATGCCCATGACGACAGAGTATGCTCATATACTATGTTCAGAGCACTAATGGATATGGAGACACCAGAAAAGACATGTGCAGCGATATTCGCAGACAAAGAGGAAGTAGGCAGCATGGGAGCTACCGGAATGAGATCAAAGTTCTTTGAAAATGTTTGCGCAAAAATACAAAAAGGGCTAAATAACGAAGTCTATGACAGCATCGCATTAAGAGACACCCTGCAAAACAGTGCAATGCTAAGCGCTGATGTAAACGTAGGCTATGATCCCAATTTCCCAGAAGTTACAGAAAAATATAATACTGCGTTTCTTGGAAAGGGTGCTGCTTTCGCGAAATATACAGGCTCCAGAGGTAAGGGAGGCTCATCAGATGCTGATCCTAAGTTCATTGCAAAATTACGCAAAATACTCGATGATGCAGACATAAGCTATCAGACAGCTGAACTTGGGAAAGTTGATCAGGGCGGCGGCGGAACAATAGCATATATATTGGCCGAGTATGGAATGGACGTTATAGACTGCGGAGTTGCAGTACACAGCATGCATTCTCCATTAGAGCTGGTATCCAAGGCAGATGTATATGAAACATACAGATGCTATAAGGAATTCTACGAGAAGTATAAATAAGTAAGATGATTAAGGGACATGCATGAATTATTTAGTAATATCGGAAATGATACTTTTTGCTGTTTACAGCTTCTATATTTACGAAGCTGATACTTCAGCCAGAAATATATTTTTACTTATTGGAATAATTTATGCATGTCTTAAGCTTCTTTTTTATATATTTTATGAGAAAAAAGTCTCAAGGGTATTATGTGCTGCGTCACTAATATTGTCAGGTGTTTCTCTTTTCTTTTTCTATCCAATGGCCTTATTTTTTCCTCTGAACTTGAATCAGGTGAATTCTGTTATAATAAAAAAGGGATGGCCTGTTTATCTTATATCTCTGGCGTGGCTTTTTATATTGCCGCGGAGTTTTATTTTACTTTATGTATTGGTCTTTGGCTTTGCAGTGTTGGTTTTCAGCATGCAGAGTGCAGGAGCGCAGAAAATCGCTGAGCTCAATACCAAGATTGAGAAATTAAGCAGAAGCCATTACAACATGAAAGAACAGCTTGAAAACTATAATCAGGAAGCGGAAAGCATCACATATCAATCGCAGCTTGAGGAAAGAAATAGATTATCGCAGGCTCTGCATGATGAACTGGGGCATACGCTTTCGGGCAATATATTAAGGCTGGAAGCGATAAAATACATAATAGAAAAAGACAGCGAGAAATCCAAAAACATGCTCCAGGAGGTAATTGATAACCTTAGAACGGGCATGGATTCCATAAGGAATATTTTAAAATCTGCAAAGCCGGAAATAAGCACTGTGAATATTGCAGGCATTCAGGCAATCATAGACAACGTTAAAACACAGTCGGATATCAATATTAAGGTAAAATACAACAGTGATATCAGCACTATATCGCAGGGAATGTGGCAGGCTATAATACCAAACATCAAAGAATCGCTAACAAATATGATGAAGTACTCCGGCGCTGATAACTGCGAAATTCAGTTTGCAAAGCACAATAAATTCTACAGGATCAGCATAAAAGATGACGGAAACGGATGCAAAAACATTGTTAAGGGCCTTGGGATGGTAGGCATTGAGGAGAGAATGGCAGCGCTGAACGGACACGCAATTTTTGATTCCACCAGCGGATTTTCAGTTACGATGATTTTTCCTCTATAATATGAAAGGGGCATTATGGCTATAAACATACTTTTGGCGGATGACGACAGGCTGATAACCGAAAGCCTGAAAATGATTATTGAGCAAGACGGCAGGCTGAATGTAGCTGCTATAGCGAACAACGGAAGAGAAGCTATTGATTACTGCAGATCAAACAGCATTGACGTGGCCTTAATGGACATACGCATGCCCGAAATTAACGGTGTGGAAGCCACTAGGGAGATTACAGCAGATACTGACACAAAAGTGCTCGTGCTGACTACATTTGATGAGGATGAATATATTAAAAAGAGTTTTGAATACGGAGCCAAAGGATACCTGCTGAAAAATAATCCGCCTGATATGATAATCAATGCAATCATCTCTGTATATTATGGCAATTCAGTTGTACAGGGAGAGGTGATGGAAAAGCTAAGCTTCTCTTCGGACGACAAGAAACAAAAACTTATAAACCTGACTGAAAGAGAAAGAGAAATAGTAATTGAAATTGCAGGCGGTGCTACAAATAAGGATATAGCGAATAAATTATTTATTTCTGAAGGCACTGTGAAAAACAACATTACCAATATATTGTCCAAACTCAGCTTAAGGCACAGAACGGAGATTGCTATATTTTATCTTAAGGATTGATGCATAATGGTGCATGCAATACATAGCAGAACATGACTAAAGTCATTGCGTAATAAGGAAATTGTTCCCTAGCGGAACGATTTCCTTTTTTGTATACTTAGAAACATAGAAAGGGGTAATTCATATGTCAAATATAGTGGAGATAAAAAACCTAGAAAAGAGTTTCAAAAATGTAACTGCAGTGGACGGCATAAGCCTGAATATAAAAGAAAAAGAAATATTCGGATTGCTTGGGCCAAACGGTGCAGGAAAATCAACGACAATTAATATTTTGTGTGGCCTTTTGCGCATGGACAAAGGGGATGTAAAATGCTTCGGCAAAGAACTCAATAAGAAGTTAAGGGAAATCAAGAAAGACATTGGGGTTGTTCCGCAGAATATTGCAGTTTACGAGGATTTGAAAGCAAGAGAAAATGTAGAATTCTTTGCCTCTCTTTACGGACTGAAGGGAAAGGAACTAAAAGAGAAGTCAATGGAGGCACTGGAATTTGTAGGATTGACTGAAAAGAGCGAAGAGATGCCTAAAAATTTTTCAGGCGGTATGAAAAGAAGGCTGAATATAGCCTGCGCTATTGCTCATAAACCAAAACTAATCATAATGGACGAGCCCACAGTAGGAATAGATCCGCAGTCAAGAAATCATATACTTGAATCTGTAAAGAAGCTTAACAGTATGGGGTCAACAATTATTTACACTACTCACTACATGGAGGAAGTGGAAGCTATATGCACAAGGATAGGAATAATTGACCACGGCAAGCTGATAGCAAGCGGGACATATGAAGAGCTGCAGAATCTTGTTTCTGACAGAAAAACGATAGTAATTGAGAGCGACATTGGCATAGATGCAAATGAAGCAGAAATGAAAAAAATAAAAGGCATAACTAAGATATTTTCCGATGAGAATGTAATAAGTATAGAGACAAATAAAGAAAGCGACTGCATTGGTGATATAACAGCTTTTTGCAGAGAAAATGATATACCTATCCGTTCAATTAATATGGGCAATATCAGCCTCGAAACTGTGTTTCTGTCTCTAACGGGAAGGAGCCTGAGAGATTAATATGAAGACTTTAAGTATAGCGAAGAAAATCATATTTAGAAGCCTTAGGGATGTAAATACTATGCTTATAATGTGCGCAATGCCTCTGGTTTTGATATTCGTTCTGGGGCTAGCTTTCGACACGCAGATAGGCACAGACACGCGGATAGACCTGGATGAAATGCATATCACATACAGCGTTGTGGGGGAACCAGGGCAGATAAGTGAAGGAATCGAAGGAATGATGGATGAGCTGCTGACAGAAGGTTCCACATATGTAGAAGCGGAAGATAAAGAAGAGCAGATTGAAAAGCTCAGGACTACCGAAATCACTGCTTATGTAGAAATAGATGAAAATACGAGTACAATTGTTTACTACAAAAATAACAAAGTGAATACATCAAGCTCCATTTTAGAAACTGCACTGCGCTCATTTGCTGCAAGGTATAACACAATTTATGAAATTGCGAAAGTTAATCCAATGGCTTTACAGGGAATCGTAAGTGATGACGTCTCAGGGAATTATATTGAAGAAATTGGTCTTGATGAAAAATATCAACCGTCAGCCATGGACTACTACGGAGTGGTAATGGCAGCGCTGTTCGTTCTTTATGGATTCATGACCCCGCTTGATGAGGAAATAACAGACAAAAGTGCGGGGATGACTGCGAGAATAGCAACCACAGCTATTAAGCCGACAGAGCTATTCACAGGAAAGGTACTCGGATATGTAACGGTGTCGTCAATAAGAACAGGTATTGTTATATTGATATCCAGGATTGCATACGGTGTCAACTGGGGCGATAAGCCCATATATCCGCTGCTTGTTATCTTAGCACTGATAGTCATCATGACATCTTTAGGTATGCTGCTGGGTGAATTCTTCAAGTCAGTAGGAGCTGCAGCAGCTGCTTCCCACATGTTCATCGCAGTTACTGCATTTTTCGGCGGCGCATATATGGCTCTTGAGGATTTAGGCCCAATTGCTGAGGTAGGGAAGTATTTCTCAGTCATATGGTGGGTAAACAGCTCAATAACAGCGCAGATATACAGCAATGATTACAGCAATATGATAAAAACGTTTATTATATTCGGAAGCCTGAGCATTTTGTTTTTTGGAATTTCAGTGCTTATTATGAGGAGAAGGAGAGTGAATATTTATGGATAAATTATGGATTGTTGTTAAAAATATTTTGTATAGAGTAGCAAAAAACCGCTCAAGCATCCTCCTTCACCTTATTGTGCCTGTTGCAGTGGTTATCGGAATGGCGGCTCTGTTTACATCGGGCAGCGGATGGGCATATACCGCAGCAGTCGTTGACCTATCCGATAGCGCATCCTCAGAGTATCTGATTAATCAGATAGAATCATCTGAAAAATTCAGGGTTGTAGCTATAGATAGAGAAGACGCTGACGAATATATAACAGAGGGGATGTCAAGCTTTGTGCTGGTTATTCCTAAAGATTTCGAAGATCGGATTTTATCAGGAGATGCTCCTAAGGTTGAGATGATATCACTAAAGGAAAGTGAAGGAGCAGCATGGATGCAGGTATCGCTTAATATGCAGATTAGCAATCTGAAAGATGCTGCATTTGGATCAGAATATAATGCTAATACCTACTATGAGATCATTCAAGGATTAGAAGATGCAAAAGTAAAGATAGAAATTGAAAAGGTTGAAGACTCTTCCGGGAATATATATGCGACACAGCCATTAATAGGAATGTATCTAATGTTTGTACTGATGAGTGCAAGCACAACGGCTTTTATGATACTGGAGGAAAAGCGCAAAGGAACCTTTGCCAGAATTGGAACAGCCCCCGTTAGCCCCAGTATATACACCATGGCAAACGTAATAAGCAATATGGTGATCCTAACGATACAAATGTCATTAGTGCTTATACTTATAAAATATGTGTTAAAGATAGATTTTTATGTACCGGACTATAAAATGTTTATAATATTGTTCTTCTATCTGCTTTGCGGTGTAGGTCTTGGTGTGCTTATTGCGTCTGCCGTTCAGAAATCAGGCAGAGCCAATGCAATCTTCTATCTGATACTTGCACCCTCATGCATGATATCAGGATGCTTTTGGCCGATTGAGTTTATGCCGGAGCTTTTAGCCAAAATATCTGTAATCACTCCGCAGCGATGGGCTATGTACGCCATTTCAACGGCGCAGAAAGGCGGCAGCATACTTCTTCCTTTGATGATACTGTTTGCTTATGCGGCACTGCTTTTCATAGGCACTGCGTACTTTATTAAATATAAGGATAAGACGGCTTAATAAATAAATAAATTATTGATTATGAGGCATGCAGTGATGTGTGCCTCTTTTTAATTTATAAGTAAAAAGGGATGTTCTAAAAGAAACATCGTATTGATGAAGTTGTGTCATTATTTGCGCAATTCACTTTATTATATGCACTGCTATTTGTTGATTTCTTGCTTCACAAGACAGTTACCTCAAAATCAGCTTTTCTCCCTTTCACTGCATCTTGCTTCGCAAAATACAGCTTTCAGCATCGCTGTTCTTTCAAAACAGAGCGGGCTGCAAAATGTTTACACATTTCCGGGCAAAATAAAAAAGCCTATTAGGCTTTTTTGTTTTGGTGATCCATCGGAGATTCGAACTCCGGACACCCGGATTAAAAGTCCGGTGCTCTACCGGCTGAGCTAATGGATCATACCTGTCGATTTCAGACTAGGATATTGTAATATATAATACACCCATTGTCAATAACTTTTTGTAAAAAGCAAGCCATTTCAACGGCAGAAGATTTATAAGGAAAAGTATGGTTTTTTTTGGCTTATAAACATTATTAAAGGGCTGGACACATTGATGCGTCCAGCCCCGTTTTATCTACTTGTTTTTCTTGCCCAGCTTCATTCTTACACCGTCTATATACTTTGAATGCTGCCTTGAAACAACGCTTCCAAGACCATTGCAATATGTGCAGTCATGCAGTTCTCCGTTTATCATTACCTGCTTTTCGCCTTCGCATTTCGGGCATACAATCAGGTGTTTTTGATTTATGCAGGCGGCACACATCACTTCGCCAAGGCCGTCGCAGTACATGCATTCTTCTTCGATGTTTCCATATGGCGTGGTGCCTTTGCCGTTGCAAACAGGGCATTCCATTGTGCCTTTTCCGCCGCAGTCAGGGCATGTTTGCTTGCTGGCAGGTATTATAGGCTTGACTGCATCTCCAGCGCCTGCATTGCCAGCTCTTGCTATCAAGTATTTGAATAGTAAGAACAATCCAATTATTACCCCTGCAAGGATGAAGAGAAGCAGGATACGGTTTTGCAAAACAGACGCAATCTTTTTAAAAGTGAGCCCTGAAACATCAAGATAGGCAGGAAGGCTGCTCGCATATAAAGTGGATTTCGTTATTTGACCGTTTTCGTCGTGCTCATCTACGTAAAACTCAATTACAAATTTATATATTGCCTTGTCCCAGCCCTGTGCAGGCACATAGTTAAGCCCGAGCTCATGCCTCTTAACTTCCAGCGTATCATAGATGAAGATATCCTTCTTCTCAAGCAGCTCGTCATTTTTATATACTACAAGGACTACTCTGGAATTATTGAGCTGCTTATATATATTATGCAGAACGAAGGTTATATTGGCAGTAGCCAGTTGTTTATCGCTGCCCTCCATCAGAACCGGTGTAGCGAAGAATCCATATATCTGTACGGTCTCCGCCACAAGTGTCTTTTTGTAATGCTCATCATTAGCTACTTCAAATTCATGCTTAACAAGCTGATAACCGTCCCAGAATGCAAAAACTGAGTACTTACCGGGGATAACCCTTTCTACTATCTTGCCGTTTCCTGAGTAAGCCAGAGGCGCCATATTTCCGTCTGTAACCTGATATAGGTTCATATCTGCTTGTATAGGCTCGCCAGCTAGATCCACAACGTCTATTTCAAGGTCAGCGGCTTCACCAAAGACAGTAATAGTTGTCCTCAAGGCGTATTCAGAGCCGACATTTATTCTGCCTTCGACTACTTCCTGAATAAGCCTGCCCCTGACATATATCTCATATTCGCCAGGAATTGCATTCTCAGCGGCGGAAATAACTATGGGTATTTTTATATTTGAATTTGGGGCAATGGTTACAATCTCTTCTTCAAGATGAATTGTAATGCCGTCAGGAGCATCCTGAGATAATTTCAATTGTACTTCATAATCATAGTTATTTACAAAAGCTATGTTTAAGAGGGGAGTGTCTATGGTTTCACCCTGAACAATTTTATACTTGTATGACGAAAAAGTTCCGGTTACGCCAATACTGCCATCTGCGCTGGCTTTGTCTGTAAAAGCGAATAAGGAGAAAAAACTGATCATTAAAACTAGTAAGATTTTTGCTTTTGTTTTCATTGCGCACTCCATACTTTTTTTGCTGTCCATTCCAATTTTATATATATTTTTAATATTGAAATATACTATTTCAAAAATTCCTTAGCCATTTCAGCAGCGCTTCCTGCATCTGCAGTGTACCCGTCGGCGCCTATTTCATCTGCGTATTCCTGCGTGATTGGAGCGCCGCCTACCATTACCTTCACCTGATCTCTGAGTCCTGCGTTGGTTATTTGCTCAATGTTAGTTTTCATTTCCTGCATGGTTGTAGTCAGAAGTGCAGACATAGCTACAATCTGTGCGCCGTCGTTTTTTATGGCATCTATAAATTTATCTGCTGTAACATTTGTACCCAGGTCGATAATTTTTATTCCGGCTCCTTCCATCATCATTGCGACCAGATTTTTTCCGATATCATGCATATCGCCTTTTACAGTACCGATTGCAACGATTCCTGCAGGTTCAACATTCTGCTCTGATAGTATTGGGTTCAGGATATCAAGCCCTGTGTACATCGCACGTGCTGCAAGCATTACCTGGGGCACATATATTTTTCCTATTTTAAATTGAGCTCCGATTTCATTCATTCCTTTTATAAGGCCGGAATTCAGTATCTCTTCCGCACTGATATTCTCTTCAAGAGCCGCTTTTACAAGGCTGCCTACCTCAACTGATTTTAGGGCAATCAGTGCTTGTGCAATTTTATCTAGTGTATTCATTTGTCTCCTATCGTTCTACTCTTATAAGGCTAGCAATATCAATTATTGCTCCGCTTGCCTTCATTTCGCTAAGAGCATTTTTAACATCTTTTTCTTTTGCTCTGTGAGTTATAAAAATAATTGGAACTTCACTGTGGCCTATGGATTTCTGCACAACAGATTCCAAAGAGATGCTGTGCTTTGCAAAGATTGCTGCAACCTTGGAGAGTACTCCGGGCTCATCGGTCACAATAAGGCGGATGTAAAACTCACAAGTCCAATTATCAATAAATGTGATCTGGCTGCTAGGCACATCAACATTTTCAAATGTAGTATACTTATGGATTGCGGTCTGGCTGGCCACTATCATATCCGATATTATTGCGCTTGCCGTCGGGCTTGCGCCTGCGCCCTGTCCATAAAGCATCAATTGCCCAACAGCATCACCTTCAATGAATATAGCATTATAGGCATCACGCACGGAGGCAAGAGGATGGCGTTCCGGAATAAAGGCGGGATGGACTCTGACCTCAATATCGTTGCCTTCACGTTTACCAATTGCCAGAAGCTTGATAATATACCCGAAGTTTTTTCCGTATTGTATATCCTGTGGAAGAATTCCCGTTATGCCTTCGCAGTAAATTTTAGACACAGGGATTTTTGAGTGGAAAGCCAATGAAGCAAGTATTGAAAGCTTATATTTGGCATCATATCCTTCTACGTCGCTGGTTGGGTCGGGCTCTGCCAGGCCTTTTTCCTGCGCCACATTAAGCGCAGTTTCAAAGGGCACAGCATCGTCAGTCATTTTGGTTAATATATAGTTGGTTGTTCCGTTTATAATAGCGCAAAGCTTCTTGATTTTGTTTGACTGGAGAGAATCAAGGAAAGTCTTGATTATGGGTATTCCGCCGCCTACACTTGCCTCATAATATAGGCCGGAACCGCCCTCTTTAGCGCAGGCTTCAAGATGAGGCCAGTGCTGGGAGATCATGTCCTTATTAGCGGAAACCACAGAAATGCCCTTTTCGAGCAGCGCGGACACATATTCAAGAGTGGGATTAATATTGCCCATAAGCTCAACTACAAGGTAAATTGAATCAGAATTAATTATTTCGTTAATGTCGTCTGTAAGAATCTCGCTGGGTATTGCAGGGTCTCTTTCCTTATCCAAGGATTTTACAAGTATTTTCACTATATTAAACTCGACATTATCCCTATGAAGGATAATGTCTTTGTTCTGCAATATTGTTTTGTATACTCCGGTGGCTACATTGCCCATTCCAAGCATGGCAACATTTACTTTCATCTTCTTCTCCCCGAAATCTATTTTATATTTTTATAGTATAATGTTCTGAGTCCTTTAAGAGCAAGCCTTGCGTCGATCTTGTCTATTGTTTTGCTTACAGGGCCGATAAGGGTAGACATACCGCCTGTTGCAACAACTGTTACTTTGCCGCCAATTTCATTTTTCATGTTGGTCACGATGTTGTCGACAGCGCCGCTGAAACCATTGATTATGCCCGACTGCATATTCTCAACAGTTGATTTGCCTATTGTGACACCCGGGTCAATAAACTCGATTTTAGGCAGGCGTGCAGCATTCTGAACCAGAGCATCTGTGGAGGGCTTAATGCCGGGCATAATTGCTCCGCCGATAAAGTTGCCTTCCGCATCAACCGCGTTGAATGTAGTTGCCGTGCCGAAATCGACTACTATTACAGGAGGCCCGTATATTTCCTTTGCTGCCACTGAGGTAACTATGCGGTCTGCGCCAACCTGCCATGAATTTTCATAGAAGATGTTCATTCCTGTTTTGGTTCCCGGGCCTACAACTACTGTTCTGACATCCAGAAAAACACGGAGCATATGCTCCATTGTAAAATTTATGGACGGAACAACAGATGAAAATATTGCTCCGTCGATTTTTTCCTTATTAATATTCGAATAGCTGAATGCACTCATCAGCTGAAGTCCGTATTCATCCGCTGTCTTACGTGTGTCTGTTGCGAATCTGACATACTGAACCAGTTCATCATCGTCGAATATGCCTATTTTTATATTTGAATTGCCAATATCAAATGTTGCTATCATTTACAGATTCCTTTTTTCCAAATGTATAATATAATGCTAAACCTACTGCAGATACTATAACGGCAGCAAATATTGCTTCTGCTATTCCGTTTGATAATACAATGCCTCCTAGCGTAAGCAAAAGGCCATCCGCAGTTGTTCCAAGGGCTTCGCTGACCTGAGCTGCCTCCGGCTGAAAGAGCACGTATAAAAAGCCTAGGAAAAAGAAAGTGTTTGTCATTGAGCCGATAATAGATGTAATTATGTATGTGGATTTCTTTACAACGTTTTTATTAGATTTTTGCAATAAAACATGTGTAAAATGCGCAGTTACCGGAACAAGAAGCCTTGGAATAAAAATCATCAGGATTGTTCTTAGCGGACTTATATTAAACAAAAAAAGTCCAAGAGGGTCGCCCATAAATACCTGAAAAAGACTGGTTAGGCCGAATATTGCACCTAATATCAAACCGGCATAGAGCCCCTCAACAATTACGCCGATTATAACGGGAATGCATAGCAGTGTAAGGGAGAACGGGCCTATGCGAATATACCCAAAAGGCGTAAGCCCAAGGAACAAAGTGATCGCGATAAGTACCGATAAAGTAACCATTCTTCTGGTTTTGTCCGATGTGTTAGTTTTAGTCATTTTTACCTCCGTTCAAGCTCTTTTATAAAGATACTTGACTTCTAATTAAATAATTTTTATTTTGCGTCCGGTTCCATATAAAAGGATGCCGGCTACGAGTAAATTATATCATAGAATATTATATAAGGAAAGCTAATAAAGCATAAGCGGAAATTGCTGCAAATAAAAAAGCGGAGGCATTTCTCCGCTTTAAATATGATTCAAATATTTTATTTATGCAAATCTTTCTGACAGCTGATTGAACTTTTCATATGTCATCAATGCGTCTTCTTTGATATTTTTAAGCTTAATTACATATGTCCACCTTCCGTATGGATACGCTTCTGAAATCATTGCTAGGTTTACAATATATGATTTATGGCATCTGTAGAACAAATCCTGATCAAGCCTTTTTTGTAGTTCTCCCAGTGATTCATTCGTTACAAATCTCTGATTAGCTGTATAAATAACGGTGCTTCTTTCTTCCCGCTGAATGAGATGTATATCTGCCATATCAACAAATACCATGCACTCTTTGTCTTTTATCATTATTTTATTCAGCTCTTTTGAGAACATGCCGCTGGGCTTAACATCCTCGCTGTTTTTGGCGATTACCTGACTCACGCTTTCCTTTATCCTGTCAAGTGTGCTCATAACCCTTTCCATATCAAAGGGTTTGACAAGGTAATCAAAGGCGAAAATCTGAAAAGCATCCAATGCATACTTTTCATGGGCAGTAGCGAATATTATTCTGCACCGGGGGTTAATGTCGGCTATTTCCTTGGCAGCGGTGAGGCCGTCCATAATATCCATTTCAACATCCATGAATATTACATCTGGCTTGTATTGTCCGTGAAGTTCCAATGCCTGCTGGCCGTTTTGCGCCTCTGCCACGATTTCAAATCCGCCTGACTTTTCAAGAAATTTGCGGATTATCATTCTCATGCCTTGTTCATCGTCTGCTATCAGTACCTTAATCATTTAAAATATTGCCTTCTTTTTGGCCTTTCTAATACCTGAGACATCACTATACCCTGAAGTAATGGGTTATCTGAAAAATATAATGGATTTTTATTGACCCTATTTTTAACTACGCTGGAATATTCAATCTCCATATCGTAATGCTCATCACAGCCTTCTCCTGCAAAGCCGGGCTGCATAGACGTCTCGGCTGCCGCATAGCTGTCGGGCTTGAATTTGCCTGTTCTGTGCTTCTGAGTAAGGCCTTCCACTTGGGCACCTTCCATTTTATATCCTTCTATAATTGTGCCTTCAACCTGATATCCTTCGACCTTCGCGCCCTCGACTATCTGTCCTTCCAAAGAACTTCTATATACATCTTGGCGCTCAGGATTCATTGTATTTTGATTATTGGCAGCATTTGGATTTGTGCTTTGTGTCTGATCATATGCGGCCTTTTTGATATCGTTTATCTGGTTCATGGCGCGATTCAACTGGGCTTGAATGGTATTGTTACTGCCGTAAGTATTAGTATTGGTTGTATTCGGACGCTGCTGTTGCTGTTGCTGCTGCTTCGCGTTTTTTTGTGAACCACGCAGTACGGCAAAAGCAATAAATATAATTAAGGATATTACTCCTCCAATACCGTCCATCAAATCACCTCTTTTCCGATGGATACAGGCCACAGTCTGTTCTGCGGCCTGTATAGTTTGTCAAGTTTAATTATTCTTCTGTTTTCTTAGGAGTTCCCATGTTTGAAATCGAGGATCTCATTTTTGTATCAGCCTTTACATTCTGCATATTGTAGTAGTCCATTACGCCTAGGTTTCCTTCGCGGAATGCTTCTGCCATAGCCTTTGGAACTTCTGCTTCGGCTTCTACAACCTTTGCTCTCATTTCCTGCTCCAGCGCCACCATTTCCTGCTCTTTAGCAACAGCCATCGCGCGGCGTTCTTCTGCCTTTGCTCTAGCTATCTTCAGGTCTGCTTCTGCCTGATCCATCTGCAGCTGTGCGCCGATATTGCGTCCTACGTCTACATCTGCTATGTCTATTGAGAGAATTTCAAATGCTGTACCTGCGTCAAGTCCCTTATTAAGAACTGTCTGAGATATAAGGTCTGGATTCTCAAGAACTTCGTTATGTGATTTAGCAGAACCTACAGTTGTTACTATGCCTTCGCCAACACGTGCGATGATTGTTTCTTCGCCTGCGCCGCCGACTAATCTGTCGATATTGGCGCGAACTGTTACTCTTGCTTTGGCGCGGAGTTCGATGCCGTTCTTAGCAATAGCTGCAACTATCGGTGTTTCGATAATTTTCGGCTGAACGCTCATCTGTACTGCTGTCAAAACATCACGACCAGCAAGGTCAATCGCGCATGCTCTTTCAAATCCAAGGTCAATGCCTGCCCTTTGAGCAGCGATAAGAGCCTTTACAACTCTGTCAATTTTGCCGCCGGCTAGGTAATGGCCTTCCAATTTGTCTGTTTCAAGGCCTATACCGGCCTTTGTCGCTGTAACCATATTGTTGATTACTGCAGCGGGGGAAACTTTTCTCAAGCGCATACCTATAAGCTGAATTAAGCCTATCCTTACGCCTGATGCCGCCGCTCTAATCCATAATCCGATTGGAACAAATGACAACAAGATTGCCAAAAGTACAAATGCCACGATTATAACAATTACTATTAACCACTCCATAAAATTTACCTTCTTTCTTGATAAGTCGTTTTATTTATTAATTTATTTGCTCTTTGATACTACGATTCTTCTGCCTTCTACTTTGATGATGGTAACTTTGGTGCCTCTGTCAATAAAATCACCTTCAGTAACTACGTCCAGTCGAACACCGTCAAAATCACATGTGCCGGCAGGGCGAAGTGTTGTTATTGCTTTCCCGCTTTTGCCTACAAAGACCTGCATATCAGAAGTGCTGATATATCCTTTGTCCGCAGTTTCTTTATCCTTGTGAATCAAAGGGGATTTAAAAATTGCTCCTTTTGTCGCTGACCTAATTACAAATATCAGCACAATTGTAAGGATAGCTAGTATGATCAGAAAGATTATTAAGCCCTGCAAAAATGAATTTGCAGTGAATACTATTCCAAGTAACAGAAGAATTATACCACTGATACCGGGAACGGCAAAACCTGGTGTAAACATTTCTATAATTATTAATATTGTACCAAGCACGATGCATACAGCTGCTATCCAGCCTAAATTGCCAAAAAAGATTGAAATCTCATTTATAACATCCATGTTAATTACCTCCAGTAATTATTTTCGTATATGATACATATTAATATATAAGCAAGCCTAATGAAACAATATAAGAATGCAATATACAAAAATAATGCTCAAATGTCACTTGTTATGTTTTTGTGGGACGCAGGAATATAGCCATAAAACCGAGTTGTGCCTTCACCTGTTTCGAACGTTACCTGTCCGCTGTATTTTTCTATCGTCTCTTTTACTATATATAGGCCCATTCCAGTGCCTTTTTCACCCTTTGTTGTGAACCCGGGCTCAAAAATTTTGCTTAATACAGAATTGTTTATATTTCCTGAGTTTTCAATAGAGAAATATATGCTATGGATATCTTCACGGAGCGTAACGTGCACAGACCCGGCAACCTCGGCTGCCGCATAGATAGCATTATCAAGCAGATTCGAAAGCACTCTGCATAGTTCCCAGTCGGGGATGGGTGCGCGCTCAATCCGTGCTGTAATATGAAACTCAAGATTAATATTGTTTTCTGCTGCTTTTTGCTTCTTCGCCGCCAGCAGTCCATTAACTGCTGGATTTGCTGTTTTCAGCAGTTCGCCTACCTGGCGGATATCTTCGTAAGTGTTTGCTATATATTTTGCAGCATCGTCATACTCCTGAAGCTGGATAAGGGAATGGACAACCTGAAGATGGTTGATAAAATCATGTCTTTGCGCACGCAGTTTTCTATTCAATTCATCAATCCCAGTCATGGTCTGCATCATCTCTGTCTGCGCATCTTTGCTTAAAAGCACGCTCCAGGAATTCCGCATGAGCAGCGCGTTGCCGATAATTACCAAAGGAATCAAAACAAGCACCATAACAGAGGTAGAAATAGAGGAGTTGCCAGTAAAATATAAAACTGCAAGCAAAAGTGAAGCTATTATCTGCAGCCAGCTTGCTATCATTACAGAATAGGCAGCTTTTCTTACATTTATACGGGATGAAAGGCCGTTTTTTATTAATTTATTCTCTGCTCTTGCCATACACGATTATTCTATCATTTTGAATAGATATAATCAAACAATTTTAAGTAATTCTGCTGTATTGCGAATGTTAAAATATAAAACGTACTAATATAAAATAATATAAACATTAAGTTATTGTCTTTTTGGAGATACTAATCATTTATCTACTTGCATTTTAATTTATAATATGTAATTATAATACTGTAAAAAAGAAGGAGGATAACTTTATGTTTAATCAAGCTTTAAGCCAGCCGGAAGTGACCCAGCAGACACTGTCGGTTCTACGGAAGCTGGACAATCTTAACTGGGGCCTTGTTGTGATGCTGGCATTCGTACTGTATGTGTATTTCACAAGCATTGAACAAAAAAAGTATAATCAGCTCGCAGCAGGATTGGCATTGTACGCGGTGCATTGGTTTGTAGAAATAGTTAATGCATTGATACAGCATTTTTCAGGTCACGCGCTGTGGACGGCAAGCGGCGGCACAGCATTTGTAATTCTAGTAGGCGTAGGCATCGAGATAAGCTTCATGTTTTCAGTTGCGGGGCTTATTATGTCCAAACTACTCCCGGAAGATAAGAATATGAAAATCCTTGGAATCAATAATAGAATAGTGTTTGCGGTGATAAACGCGCTCCTAATCTCCCTGATAGAAGTTCCGCTGGCTGCATCTCCTATTTTCCAATGGGTATACCCTTGGTGGGGCATGCTGACAGTTTGGATATTTGTATATATTCCATTTTTCGTTGCGGCATTTTTGTGCCACGATGCAAAGCCGAAAAACAGAAGGATATTTATCGGCGGCCTATTCGGACTGGATATAGTGATGCTTATTGTATTTATAGCACTCGGATGGATATAGTTTCATAATGAAATAACGCTTTAGCACGCAGAAATATACAAAAGACATAAATCCTGAAAATATTGTATTTTTAGGATTTATTTTTATAACATGCTTTATTTTTGTCTGTAAACATGATATAATTTTAATATCTAAAAGTTAAATAATTACATATATGGTATTATACGACACTGGTCGACATTATTCGACATTCGTAAAAAGAAATCTAAATAAATATATAAATATAACGTAAAAAATAGAAGAAAATAAGCAGAGGTATCACATGAAGGACAAGATTAGAGTTATTGTGGCAGAAGACAACAAAATTCTCGCACAGCAGATTTGCCAGACAATAGATAACAGCGATTTTGCGCAGGTTATTGCAATAGCGCATAACGGAAGGGAAGCGGTTGAGCATCTAAGAGAAATGCATACAGATGTATTGATTTTGGATTTGGTTATGCCGGTTATTGACGGAATAGGGGTTCTGGAAATTATTCAGAGTGAAAAAATAGCAATTAGCAGGATCATGGTGCTTTCGGCTATCGGGCATGAGGATATAATACGCAGGGTGATGTCATTAAATGTTCACTATTATATGATAAAACCTTTTGATTTAAAAATAGTTCTCAGCAGAATTAAGTCAATGAGCACTCAGGAAGAAGATATATTTATCAGCGCTCCTGTTAAAAACTATAATGATAGGCACAAGAAAAGCCTAGATGAAAATATAACATCAATTTTTTTGTTAATTGGGATACCGGCGCATATTAAGGGATACCAATTTCTTCGGATAGCTGTAAAAAAGGTTATGGAGACGCCAACGCTTATCAATGCGATAACAAAGGAGCTATATCCCTGCGTAGCAGAAGAATTCGAAACAACGCCTTCGAAGGTTGAGCGGGCAATACGCCACGCAATAGAAGTGGCATGGAGCAGAGGGAAGATTGAAAATATAAATGAAATTTTTGGATATAATATATATACAAAGAATGATAAGCCGTCCAATGGTGAATTTATAGCGCTTATTGCGGACAAGCTTACTATTGAGGGGGCATAGCAAAACAGAACATTTTATTCTACATTTATTTTTATCAATATGCTATAATTATAAAAAAGCACAGGGAGAAGGGCATGGCTATAAATGTAGGAAATGACTGGCAGGAAATCTTTGATGTTGAGGCTAAAAAAGAATATTACATTAAGCTCAGGGAAAAGCTCGTTCAGGAATATACCCACAATACAGTATATCCTGATAAGGAAGATATATTCAATGCATTTAAATATTGCTCGTTGGCGGATACAAAAGTATGCATAATAGGACAGGATCCCTATCATGACGTAAACCAGGCACACGGCCTTGCATTCTCAGTAAAGGAAGGCGTAGAGCTGCCGCCTTCACTAATTAATATATATAAAGAGCTCTCTGAAGACATGGGCGCGCCTATGAAAACATCGGGCTGCCTCGATAGCTGGGCAAAACAGGGAGTGCTGCTTTTGAATGCTGTACTTACAGTCCGTGCGCATCAGGCCGCCTCACATAAAAGCCTTGGATGGGAGCAATTTACAGATAACGCGATAATGAAGCTAAACGAAAGAGAAAAGCCTGTGGTATTCATTTTGTGGGGAAATTTTGCAAGAAAGAAAGCTGAGCTAATTACAAACAGCCGTCATTATATAATAGAATCAGCACATCCTAGTCCGCTATCTGCTAGCAGAGGATTCTTTGGAAGTAAACCGTTTTCCAAAACGAATAAGTTTCTGCTAAAAAATAATATAATACCTATAAAGTGGTGAGTGCTAAGCAGACGTGGAATTAGTAATATTATTCATAATTTTTAGTAGCTAAATTTTGATTTTCTGGATGTTTTCCAAGCCTAAAATTTACATCTAACCGGGGCTGGAAACAGCATTTTAAACTTAGTTTTTTTTGTATTTTTTTGTTGACATTGTGGTCATGATGTAGTATATTATATTTCGGTCACTATTAAGAGACGGGGTGTAGCGCAGTTTGGTAGCGCACATGGTTTGGGACCATGGGGCCGGAGGTTCGAATCCTCTCACCCCGACCAAACAAACAATATATGGCCCTATGGTCAAGCGGTTAAGACATCGCCCTTTCACGGCGGTAACGGGGGTTCGATTCCCCCTAGGGTCACCAATTTAATTTTGTTGTTCATCAGTAATGGGGGCCTTTAGCTCAGCTGGTTAGAGCAACCGGCTCATAACCGGTTGGTCCGGGGTTCGAGTCCCTGAAGGCCCACCAATTTGTTTTATAAATGAATGAATAACATATAATGGCCCGGTAGTTCAGATGGTTAGAATGCCAGCCTGTCACGCTGGAGGTCGAGGGTTCGAGCCCCTTCCGGGTCGCCATTTATGCCTCGGTAGCTCAGTCGGTAGAGCAAGGGACTGAAAATCCCTGTGTCGACAGTTCGATTCTGTCC
>JAFGUF010000006.1 GCA_016938675.1 Clostridia bacterium
ATAGAACATAACGGTATTTTTCGCATTATATTTTGCAAGATAATACAATCCACGGGTGCCTGTTCTATTCCCTATGGCACCCAGCGGGTATCTGCTGCTGCCCGAATATATTAAGCCCGTATCAATAAATTTGCTGATTGCGCTTAAAGCCGTATTTATAACCACATAATATATTTTATTGTTGTTATCAATTACACGCACATAAAGGAAATTGCCGGATACATTCTGGTCATCAATAAGAATTTCTGAATTTTCATATTCAAAAGTTTTTCCCGTCTGTTCTATTGAAACTTCGTTAACTTTATCGCCAGCAGAATTATATTTCACAACCTTTATTCCGCTCTGACTTAAACAGCCTGACACACTGACGGGTTCCGTAAAATATACATTTCCTTCGGCATCTATTGCCGCATTATTACCGGTCATTCGCTGGCACAATGCCCTTCCCGCGCTCCACATAGGCGTTGCCGATGTAACATTGTCACTTATTTTTCTTATTCCGTTGCTTCTTGAATACGCATACAGCACACCATCCCCCGGCTGCATATGGTCAGAGAACCAGTCATTGCTTATGTTCCATCTGTTTTCGCCGGAAATAGCATCCATTGCGTGTAAACCGGCATAGGATGTAAGCCCCGTTGTGGGCGACGGATACGGGTCAAAAACTGAATAATACAGGTTTCCATTCTCTGAAAGGCCAATTCCCGAATTCGTGCCGTTTCTTGTAATAACATAATCCATTTCCCCGGCAGCGCTTATTCTAAATATGTAATTCTGCTGTTCATCAGTTGTATGAAAATATATATTTCCTGATTTATCGGCAACAATGTCACCTATATTGTCAGGAGCATAGAAATTAAGCGCAACATTAACTCCGGTAACCGCAGTGGCCGCGGCCGGCGCATAACCCCCATAATTACTTTTAAACGTATGTTTTGTATCGCGCCCGTATTGAGCCCATGCAACATTGGCCGGCGTTGCCGTATATGTCGGTGTAAAAGTCTGCGTAAATATAACAGAAGGCGTGGAAGTCGGCGTGTATAAATAAGGTATATTCACAGGCTGTGCCTGTGAAGCTTCGCTTTCATTTCCAAATCTGTCAAAAGCGGTAATTTTGTAAGTATAATCCCCTTTTACAGTCATAAAACGGTAATCCGAAAATTCCGTTGTATTCTTATCAGTTGTGCCCACATAAATAAAATCTTCATTATCATGTTTTCTGTATATGTTGTAACCGTTTATCTCGCTGCCTGCATTTAACACAGGTTCCCAGACTAAATGAACATATCCGGAGAGCTGAGGAGTGCTGTAAACAGTAACACCGGGCGTTAATGGCGGTGTAACAGTTACCATTACCCTGTCCCTTTCAAGTATCTGCCCGTATTCTGCCGCTATAAAATCTTTTGCAATATTGCCTTCTATATTAGTGCTATATATATCAAGATCCCCGGGAAGCTCTGACCTGCTCCAGCCAGTACCGTTATACTGCAGAACCGCCGATGATTCAGCCTCTGTAACACCGGAATTTATACGCCTAATCAGCGCATATCCATCCGCAGTTGAGCGGAACGCAAAATCAGCAATTCTGCTGTAGCCATACCTTAAATTTTCATATGAACTAAGATGCGGCTCTATATACTGAAAGTTCCATTTTTCGCCGTTCCATTTTGAAATGCCATAACCCGATATTTGCGGATATGCATATTCACTTCTTAAAAAATCAGTGGAACAGAATAAATTATAAACAGAGCCATTTTTTTCAGGATAAACACTGTTGTATAAATCAAAGTTTGAAGAATAAGAACCGGCATATGGGGCAACATGATTAACTATACTAGTAGAAGGCAGGGCCGGAAACGCGTTAAAAGAACCATTATCCAACACTCCTTTTGTTGTCCAGCCATACGTATCACTTTTCATTTTAATAATACCGCTTGCTGCCGTGGAATCAACACCGTCAAATATCGCAAATCCCAACGCTCCAAGATTTTTCGCAACTGCTTTGCCGTTCATGGAATTTAGCGATAACCACAAAGATTCACCCGGCGTACGGATATCTTTTATTATGTTTTTTGAAGTTCCCGGCATTATAATTCTGCTTGAAGGTGAT
>JAFGUF010000007.1 GCA_016938675.1 Clostridia bacterium
TGACGGCATTCCAACGTCGCACGAATATACAAGTATGCGGCTTGGAATCGTCGGCACTGGAAGGAGTGCGATAAGATTGCTATCTGCATTCTATTTCTCGCAAAGCCGCAGAGGCGCATAAGAAAAGCTATCTATGTTCTATTTCTTTGTGGGAAAAGCTACCAAAGTCAGTTGTATATTTCTATCCGAGGTGTAGCATCCGTATTTATTGAAGTACGATACCATGTATTTTCATCTGTGCATCGGTGGCTAAAACAGTGTGAGTGTGGGTGCGAGGGCGAGTATTACGTAGTAGAGAAAAACAGTAAATAGTTTCGTCTTAGATGCAATCTACGCCGAGAGGTGGTATGATACAATGCAATCTGTGTCCATCCTGCGCAAGAGAGCATTGCGAACAAAGCGCTAATTTATTTCAAACAACCAATGTAATCTGAGTCATCTGTTTAATCTGTGTTCAAAAAAAATCAGTGAATCCGTGGCTAATAAAAATCTGCGTTCTATTGTCCTTTACGGTAAACAAATCCCTGATATTCCTTCAATAAATTATCCACAAAAACCTCACGGCTAAAAGTATGCGCCTTTTTTAGTGCTGCCTCTGCAAATTCACTCCTCTGCCCCTCATTGTTAATAAAGATAAGAACAGCCTCGGCAATTTCTTCCGGGGCCTGTGGCTTCACACATAGTGCATCTATGCCACAACTCACGATATCACTTACGCCTCCTGCATGCACAGCCACCACCGCTTTTTTCATAGCCATGGCTTCAATAAGCACATTGCCAAATGACTCTCTATGAGATGGAAAAACATAAATATCCAATGCGGTAAGAATTTCAGATAAATCACTCTGAAAATCGATGAATTTATAAACGTTGCTGCTTAATTTTTCTTTGGCAAAACGGTAAATTTCTTCAGCAAACCCATCTTCTCCCACACTTGCCGGTCCGGCCATTACAAAAGCCGCTTTCTTATTGGATTTCTGCCTAATAATTGATGCCGCTTCTATAAAATCCTTATGCCCTTTCATAGAACTAATCCGACCACTCATTCCAATATAAAGATCTGCTTCCGGAAGATCAAATTTCCGAATCATTTCATCTTTTGCATGTCTATCCGGATTAAATTTTTTCAAATCCACACCATTATTCATCACAAAAGTTTTCGCGGGCTTTGCAGGTGTTGTTTGTAGGAAATTCTCACGCACAAAATACGACACGCAAAAAAACCGATCTACACGACTGTATATGCGTCGATGAACTATAGTTTTTTTCTTATAGCGACTTTCCATGCGCTGTGTATAAAGCAAAGGCGTTTTACGACCAAGTCTGCGCAGGGCTATAGAAATAACTGCAAGATCATGCGAGCGCTGGCAATGAATAATATCAGGCTGAAAATCCCTGAGCAATTTTTTACAAGCTTTGACTGAAGGAAATAATCCTGATCCGGGATCGAAAAGCCCGGCAGAACATGGTACCCCATCTTCAATTGCATGCTTTTCCAGCTCAGAATCAGCCGAGCAAAAGATATGAACTTCCTCTCCCTTTTCCCGAAGTTCTTTCGAAATCAGCAAAGTTTGCATTTCCATACCACCCCAGGAAGGCCCGCCACATATTTGCAATATTCGCATTAGCAATGAATTTTTCCGGATACAATATTAGTAAATTCTATGCATCTGTGGGATTTTGGAATTTTAGATCATTCATATAAAGAAATCAAAACCATGCATAATACCCTCCGATCATAGAAATATTCTTCTCTTTTTTTGGGCACCTAATCCGTCTCCGCCCTTTACTCCGCAGCCGATAGCGGGTGTGTGCAAACTACGTTTTCAGAGCTTCCGCTGGTCGCTTGCCTCCGTAGTGCACACTACTTACACACTTGCTCAAACTCACACTGTTCTCTCCGCTCTCGTTCTGCTTCGGTATCGGGCTGCGCCGGGGTGCGGGCTTCTCTACACTCTCGCTTTGCTTCGGTATCGGGCGCCGCCGCAACTGGTGAGTCATTCCACCGTCGTCCGTAGAAAAAGTTTGGGCAAGTAAACGTCATAGATCCATTTTTCGTCCCTGCAAGTCACGGTATGACTATACAGCCGCATCGTTATAGTCACGCCGTGACTGTGACTACCCACTACACCGTTTTTGACTTTTTGAA
>JAFGUF010000008.1 GCA_016938675.1 Clostridia bacterium
ATCAATAATCGTCCTCGTAAATGCCTTGGCTGGCTTTCGCCTATTGAGTTTATTCGTGCCTGTTGCACTTGATTTGACAATCTGCCGGGGACCGCTTGCGGTGGTGGGATTCGTTGCTTTTCCACTTTGGCAGGTATTAACGCAATTATATAAGTAATCCATCCCCCTGAAAGCTTCGCTTTCTTTCCCCCTTTGGCAAGAATAATATCTGCCGAAGGCAGGTATTAACACAATTATTTTGGCAGAATACTATTCAGAGTCGCTGCGGCTCCAGGAAAACCTCTCAGTCAATTTCTTCAAAATTGCCAGCCAAGCGGTATCGTAAGATGCTGCGATGGGCGAAAGCAGTTCGAAAGAACTGCGAAAGCCATCGAAAAGGAGAGCCGAATTGTCTAAATAAATTTCTTTTTAAATAAGAGATTGTTATATTAGCTTAATTATACGGCTATTCAGTATGTGTCTTTGAAAGTATCTCAATAGGATAGTCTTTATAATTCTTTGAGCTTATTCTTTCCTAATCTTCACAACAAACCTACAGTACTCATCACCCGATAAAATAGAGTGCGTCATCTCAGCTTTCGCCCTGCCCTCGCCCAAAACCGCCTCCCAATTATAGAGCAGGCTCTTTTTTGAGCAGAGGCAAAGCTGCGGATTGCTTATGTATCCGTCGACGTACAGATCGCAAAGGCAGGATAAATATTTAATTTCCACCGTATTCTCGTCTATGCGCGCGACCTTCATATCCTTAAATTTTTGGGAGAGCTTTTGAATAAAATCATCAAGATTTTCAGATGAATTATATTCATCAATATACATCTGCTTTGTGTAGGATTCTGAGCATGCCTTTCCGCACTCGGAGAAGAAGATATCCCTGCCCTTTTCGTCCATTTCTTCAATTGCTTTTTCCGCGCCCTTGAACCAATGCTTATAGAAATTGCTCATATCATGTTCCCTTCATGTAAACATAAGTTACACAATGTCCTTTGAATACCGCACTTCCGGCACCTCCGCACCCAGGGTTATTATCTTGCGCCCGCCGTCATATTTGAAGCCGTGCTTTTCGTAGAATCGCCTTGCGCGGATGTTATCCTCAAGCACCCATATTACGGCCTTTTTGTAGCCTAGCTTCGCAAGGTAGTCCTGCGAGAATGCAATCATCTGTCCGCCGTAGCCCATGCTCCAGCTATCCGGTGCAAGGTAGATTGCCGATATCTCGCCCAGCGCCTTTATTGGGCAGTCCTCGCAGCCCTTGAGGAAAATAAGCCCGATTATCCTGCTCTCATGCTTTACTGCGAAAAAGAAGCATCCCTCGTCCAGCTCACTGCCGAATCTATAGCGTGACGCCCGCTTCTCTATGGACAGGCTGTCCAAAAATGACTGCGGTATCAGCCCCTTGTAGGCTGCCTGCCACGATGATATGTGCACCTGCGCCAGCTCATGCGCCATTTCTCGCGTCGCTTCTATTATTTCTATTTCGGCCATTTGTGCCTCCGGTTTATTTTAGCGAATAAATAATGAAATTTGATTAATTGTATATCCCCATCGATATACATTAATTATATAATAAATAACTCTAAGACAAAAGCAAAATATATAATTTCATGGTGAAGTATAATCTTTCTTACCCCACCCGAAAATCAAGGGACCTTAGCAACCCCTATTTGAAAACAGTAGTTTATTCTTCAGACGATTAGGCTCCCCTTTTAAGGGGAGCTGGCGGCGAGGCCGACTGAAAGGTTTCAAAATAGGGTCTCTTTGTAGGATGCTTTCAGGGAAATGAAATAAAAACCTCTCCGTCACCTGCGAGTGACACGGCAGATTATAATAGCAAGTGCAACAGAAGAGAAAAATAGAATAGACCGCAAAAGCAACCAGGGTGTAAAATGAGGTTAC
>JAFGUF010000009.1 GCA_016938675.1 Clostridia bacterium
AATAAGAAATATGATTCGGATACACACGTAGTATTTATTATGAAAGATGAAGTTGAAGGTCATTGGTGTGAAATAGAAAGCTATAAGACTTGGAATGATGTAATTAGAATAAAGGTGTTGGATTAATAAATATGGAGATAACTTTGCAGCATACAGATGCAATATACAAAACTTTCTTTTCAATGGCTATTTTTATTCCGCTATTCGCCAGTATGCCCGCAATTGGAGCATTGATAAAATGTAGATATGCATTTGCTGAATATAAATTAAAAGACAAACTTCTGTGGATATTGCCTGCAATAGCTTTGTTATGGATACTCCTTACAACGGGTGTATATATGGTGGAGTATGCTTTCGATATAAAGGATGTACAAACAGTTTATGTTGACGCGGTAGATAGATACAATGGAGGTTGTCACTTAATTACGGAACGTAAGGAATTTCATGTGGGTAGAAAAGGATATCCCGAAGGAAATATATCAGATTTAATGGAAGAAGAAGTTGAAGGCCATTGGTGTGAAATAGAAAGCTATAAAGCATCTAATCATGTAATCAGAATAAAAATCCTGGATTAGCCTCTCGTTTGCGCGTACATTATCCCCACTTTACCATCACTTCCACCTGCTTTTATTAGGATGATTACTCCCCCAAAATTAGAAAAAAAGCAATGTAAACGGAAGACAGATTTGCCACCAGATTTCCAAATATTTTTTGTACATAAACCATAAAATATGGTATAGTAAATGTAATAAAACGAATGGGGAAAATATATGAAAGTTGTTTTGCTGGCGGGTGGATTCGGCACCAGAATTTCCGAAGAAAGCCATTTGAAACCAAAACCAATGATAGAAATCGGAGGCATGCCAATCATATGGCACATAATGGAGCACTATTCTTCATATGGGTTTAATGAGTTCATTATTTGCTGCGGTTATAAAGGATACATGATTAAGGAATATTTCCATAATTATTTTCTGCACCAAAGCGATGTAACGGTGGATTTAGAAAGCGGCAAGATAGATAAGATGCACAACGGCGTCTTGGAAAAATGGAAAGTATCGCTTATTGATACAGGACTGAATACCATGACCGGCGGCAGAGTAAAGAGGATTCAGCCATACGTCGGCAATGAGCCTTTCATGCTTACCTACGGCGACGGCCTGAGCGATGTAAACATTGCAGAGCTTGTAAAGTTCCACAAAAGCCACGGCAAAATGGCAACGCTGACAGCAGTGCAGCCTGAGGGCAGGTTCGGCGTTCTGGACTTAAGCGGGGATACAGTGAATGCATTCCGCGAGAAAAACCAGAGCGACGTGGACTGGATAAACGGCGGCTTCATGGTTTTAGAGCCTGGAATATTCGATTTAATTGAAGGAGACTCCACAGTTTTTGAAAAATACCCGCTGGAGCAGTCGGCACTAAATGGCGAGCTCATGGCCTATAAGCACGAAGGATTCTGGCTGCCTATGGATACGCAAAGGGATAAGAACAAGCTTGAAGCTCTTTGGGATACAGGCAAGCCGCCCTGGAAGGCGAGGTAATATGCTCGAGTTTTATAGGGGCAAGCGTGTTTTAGTCACAGGCTCAACGGGGTTTAAAGGAAGCTGGCTATGCAAAATGCTGCTGATGGCAGGCGCAGAAGTGACCGGATATGCGCTGGAGCCTAACACAGAGCCAAGCCTTTTTAATCTGCTTAAGCTTGATAAAAATATAAACAGTGTGATAGCCGATATCAGAGACTATGATAAGCTGGCAAAGGTATATAGAAAGTGCGATCCCGATGTGGTGTTCCACTTAGCGGCGCAGCCGTTGGTTATAGACAGCTATAAGAGGCCGGCATATACCTATGAAACCAATGTAATGGGTACTGTAAATATATTAGAGTGCGTAAGGACGGAATCAAAAAAGCACTGCTCTGTAATTAATGTAACTACCGATAAAGTATATAAAAATCTAGAGCAAAAAGAGGGCTATGTGGAGGGCGACACGCTGGATGGCTATGAGCCATACTCCAATAGCAAATCCTGCAGCGAACTGGTGACTGCAAGCTACAGAAGGTCTTTCCTGGATGAAGCGGGCATCCCTGTGTCTGCAATGCGCGCAGGCAATGTGATAGGCGGGGGCGACTTCGCGGAGAACAGAATAATTCCCGATTGCATAAGAGCGCTCTCTAGCGGCAAGACCATAGACGTTAGAAACCCAAACTCAGTAAGGCCATATCAGCACGTAATAGAGCCGCTTTATGCCTACATGCTGACTGCTGAAATGCAGTATAAAGATTTTGGAATTGCTGATACATATAATATAGGCCCGGAGGTTGAAGACTGCGTAACGACAGGGCATCTCGCAGGGCTGGTATGCGATGTATGGGGCGAGGGAGCGAATTGGCAGACCACCAATATAAATGGGCCCCATGAGATGAACTTCTTGAAACTGGACTGCGCCAAGGCGAAAAGAAGACTTAATTGGTCTCCTAAATGGGATGTAAGAACGGCTATAGAAAAAACAGTTGAATTCAGCAAGGAAAGGCTGAATTCAGGTGACCTAAATAAAATTGCAGAAAAGCAGATACATGAATATATATAAAAAAATTAAGGATTTCTTAGACAAGTATAATAGCAGCGAAAACAAATATATAAGACTAATTTCCCAGTTCATAAGCTTTGGCTTTGTGGGAGTTTTAAACACTTTGATCTACCTTGTGATTTATTATATATTTGTGTTCATCAATCCGAAGCTCTATATCGTCGGCGGGGCAGTGGGCTTTATAGTCAGCGTAATAAACGCATATTACCTAAACAGCAGGTTTGTGTTCAATGACAGCAGCGAGGCACCCAAGGATAGAGAAACATCCAGAATAGTAAAGACATTCGTAGCATATGGATGCACCTTCCTTTTGAGCACAGGGCTGCTATATATAATGGTGGATATAATCGGCATAGACGAAAAGCTTGTGCCCATACTAAATCTTTTTGTGACTGTGCCGCTTAATTTTGTACTGATTAAGTTCTGGGCGCTTAGGAATGAAACAAATGAGTGAGAAAAAAATTACAAGCAGTGAACTTGCGCTGAAGATCCGCAGGGACGCAATAGAGATGACCCATGTATCGGGCGGGTCTCATATTGCATGTATACTTTCGATGGCGGATATTATAGCAGTGCTCTACAGCGACATACTAAAATACGACATAAACAATCCTGAAGATAGTGGCAGGGACAGGTTTATACTTAGCAAGGGCCACGCGGGAGGAGGGCTGTATGCAGCGCTCGCCGAGGTAGGCTTTTTTGATGTGTCAGAGCTATTGACCCACTGCGCAAACGGAAGTAGGCTGTCAGGTCATGTATCCCACAAGGATGTGCCGGGCGTTGAGTTCTCCACGGGCTCGCTAGGCCACGGCGCATGTGTCGCCTCCGGCAAGGCAATGGCCCTGAAAAAGGCGGGCTCTAATGCGAGGGTATACACAGTTGTGGGCGATGGCGAATGCGACGAGGGCAGCATATGGGAGACAGCGCTTTTTGCTAACCACTACAGGCTGAACAACCTAACCTTAATTATAGACCACAACAAAATGCAAAGCCTTGACTACTGTGAGAATACAATTGAGCTTGGCAGCCTCGCGGCGAAATTTAAGTGCTTCGGCTGGGATGTTATTGAAGTTGACGGGCATAACCATGCGGAGCTTAAAGATGCCTTTTTAAGGCCTCGCACGGATAAGCCGAGGTGCATAGTAGCACACACAATTAAGGGCAAGGGTGTATCCTTCATGGAGAATAATATACTCTACCATTACAGAGACCCCAAAGACGAATTCTATGATTTGGCTGTGGCGGAGCTGGAGGTGGAGAAATGAGAAATACCTTTATAAGAACGCTTAGCCGCATGGCAGGCGAAGACAAAAAAGTATGCCTCATAACAGGCGATCTGGGCTACGGCGTGCTGACGAACTTCTGGGAGACATACCCGGAGCAGTTTATCAACGCTGGTGTAAGCGAGCAGAACATGACATCAGTTGCTGCGGGAATGGCGCTGGAGGGCAACTGCGTGTATACATATTCCATAGCCAATTTCCCTACGCTGCGCTGCGTGGAGCAGATAAGAAATGACGTCGCCTACCACAACGCTAATGTAAACATTGTGTCGGTAGGTGCAGGCTTTGCGTACGGATACCTGGGGATGACTCACCATGCCACGGAGGACATTGCCATTATGAGGGCTCTGCCTAAAATGGTGGTTTTCACTCCGTGCGACCCGTATGAAACGGAGCAGGTTACAGTATTGAGCAGGGAAATTGAAGGCCCGTGCTACATACGCCTCGGAAAGGGCGGAGAAAAGCCGCTGCATACAGGAGACATAAAGGTGGAGCTTGGCAAGGCCATCAAACTAAAAGACGGCGAAGACACCGTTATATTTGTCGCAGGGGCTATTGCCAATGAGGCAATTGAGGCATCGGATATTCTTAAAGAGAAGGGCATCAGCTGTGGAGTGTATTCATTCCCTACGGTTAAGCCCATAGACAAAGATATAATAAACCATTTCTGCGGACTGATGAAAACCATATATACGCTGGAGGAGCATAACATAGTGGGCGGCTTCGGCAGCGCCGTGTGCGAGGTAGCAGCGGAGAATGGCTGCGGGGCAAAGATAGACAGACTAGGCATAAACGATGAGTACGTCAGCGCCGTTGGCAAGCAGGACTATCTAAGGGATCTCTGCGGAATTTCAGGCAAGAAAATCAGCGAATATATATTAAAGGCTGAAAGCGGAAAATAAAGGGTGGCTAAAAACACAATTAAAATCGACACAAAAGTGGGAGAGGCATGAGAATACTTGTAACCGGTGCTACTAGCTTTATTGCACTGAAATTAGTAAATAAATTATTATATAATAACCATGAAGTAATATCGGTTATCAGGGAAAATTCCAGCAAGGCTTCTCCATTGCCAACCCATAATAATCATTCAGTCATTGAGTGCAGCATGGGTAATTATGATAAGATAGGCACATTCTTCGATTATGATATAGACTGCGCTGTGCTTTTCGCCTGGAACGGAACGAGGGGCAGCGACAGGGATAATAGAAAGATGCAGCAGGAGAACTACACTAATTCTATTAATCTCGTTAAGGCTCTTGCCGATATGAATTGCAGCAAAATTGTGCTGGCTGGCTCCCAGGCGGAGTATGGCCACCATGAGGGAATAATCACAGAGGATACTGAGTGCGCTCCGGCTACAGAATACGGAAAAGAGAAGCTGCGGCTATATAATAAAGCAAATGAATTGTGCAAAGAGAAAAGCATAACGCTGATTGAGCCAAGATATTTCAGTCTGTACGGCGAAGGCGATTATGAAAAAACAATGGTAATATCAATGGTTAAAAAGATGATAGAAGGCGAGGACTGCGAGCTGACTGAGGGCATACAGATGTGGGACTTCCTTTATATTGATGATGCGATATCTGCATTGATTCAGCTAATAGAGAAGGACTGCCCAAGCGGCGCATATAATTTCGGCAGCGGAGACACAAGGCAGCTAAAGGATTTTGTAATCGAGATGAAAGAGGTGCTGGGCGCAGATAGCAGGCTGCTATTTGGGGCGATCAAGTACCCCGCCACAGGAATGGTCAGCATAGCGCCGGATATCACAAGGCTTAAAAAGGCGACAGGATGGAAGCCTGAGGTATCATTCAAAGAGGGAATAAAAAGAATTTATATAAGTATAACGGAGAAAGATTATGAGTAAGACAATCAGTATTATCATACCTACCTACAACGAGCAGGAAAATATAGTTGAGCTGACAGATGAAGTGAAAAAGATGTTCAAAAAGGACTTACCGAAATATAAATATGAATTTGTCTTTATAGACAATAGCTCAACTGACAATACGCAGGATATAATACGTGTGCTGTGCGCCAATGACAAGGATATAAAAGCGATATTCAATGTTAAGAATTTCGGGCCGTTTAACTCCCCGTATTACGGACTCTTCCAGGGCACAGGGGATTGCTCCATTCTGCTTTGTGCAGACTTTCAGGATCCTATTGAGATGCTGCCGAAGTTCGTTGAGGAATGGGAGGCAGGACACAAAATAGTATGCGGCGTAAAGACCACAAGCAAGGAAAACCCCATAATGTACGCCCTTCGAAACTTCTACTACAAGGTAATAAAGAAGATGAGCGAAGTGCAGCAGATATCTAATTTCACAGGATTTGCGCTCTATGATAAGGCATTCCTGGATGTTATTAGCAAGCTTAATGACCCGACGCCATTCTTGCGCGGGATAGTCGCTGAGTTCGGATACAACAGGAAGGACATCGAGTACACCCAGAACAGAAGAAAGGGAGGGAAGAGCAGCTACAATTTCTATAAGTATTATGACGCTGCAATGCTCTCATTCACATCCTACACTAAGATAGGCCTGAGGGTTGCGATATTCTCCGGGTTCATTATCTCGATACTGTCGTTTCTTGTAGGCATAGGCTACTTCATTTATAAGCTGATATACTGGGATAGGTTCGTTGCAGGTATCGCTCCGCTGGTTATAGGGTTCTTCTTTATGGGAGCGCTCCAGCTGTTTTTTATCGGCCTTTTGGGCGAGTATGTATTAAGCATTAATAAAAGGATAATGAACCGTCCACTTGTTGTGGAGGCCGAGAGGATAAATTTTGAGTAGGATTTAGTTTATTGATTTGATTATTAATATAAAAGGGGCTTCATTAATGTGGAGCTCCTTTTTTTATATGGCGGTGGGCAGCAAAGCTATTTCCATCCCCCTGAAAACTTCGTTTTCTTTCCCCCTTTAGCAAGGGGGATTTGCGAAGATTTTATGAGATGGAATAAAACCTCTCCGTCACCTTCGGGTGACACGGCAGATTATAATAGCAAGTGCAACAGAAGAGAAAAATAGAATAGACCGCAAAAGCAACCAGGGTGTAAAATGAGGTTAC
>JAFGUF010000038.1 GCA_016938675.1 Clostridia bacterium
TACTTAATATCTAAAAATCACATAAAAACATACAAAAAACGCCGAGTCACCCCGCCGCTTTATTTCATTATTCCTATTCCAAATATCAACTAGCTTGCTCTTCCTCTCCGCTTACCTCATCCTCACTATCTTCCATTTTACCTTTCTCATTAACATATAGCCTCATACCATATAGATACAAAAACAAAGTAATCGCAGGAGCAGCTACAAAGTCCATAATAATTCTATTAATGCTATTCAAAGCAAGAGCCGTGGGACTTAAGTAAACTACACTTATGAGAGAGAATAAATTCAGAATGAAATACACTGCATAGAATTTGAGGGAAAACTTACTGCATACTTTGAATATATTTGCTATTCCATCTGCAAATTTATTTTCTACTATAACAGGTATATATGCCAAAATGTATATTCCCCCTAGTATATATCCAACCGCATAATTGATTATACTCAGTATCGTAAATTCATTAATAATTGCATCAGCGTTGCTGACAAAGAGAAAACTCAATATATTAGTTAATATCGAATAGAGTATTGCAAATACAATTCCTACCAGTAAGTATCTCCACCACCGCTTCAACCCCACAAAAATCCAGCCCTTGCTGATAGAATCCGTAGATGCAAGATATATAAAATATATCACTACGCTATAAAATATTGCTGTAAGTATTTTTGAAAGAGTTAGATATAAATTTATCGAAAGAGCAGACCCCCTATATTTGTGTATTACAAAAATTAAAGTATAAAATGAAGCACTTGCAATCCCAACCATTAATACATAAATAACGAAAATAAACGGATGCTTTATAATAGTATTAAATGTTTTCTTTATCATTATCTCTTCCTTTGTCATGTATATTTTATCTTTGTTTACATATAGTAACATTTTCGCGTGTGCTATACAAGAAAATTTTCCACAAAAAAACGGCCTCACAGCCGTTTTTCTTTTCATTAATCAATCAAACTTATTATCACTGCGTCTCCACAATAACATCCAGCTCATTCAAGGCATCCAAAACCTCCTGCCATGCAGCCACCGTAGCACCGCCGTCAATCAACAGCACCCTGTCGCCCGCGGAGTCCGCAAGCTCTGATTTAAGCTCGTCCAATGTCACTTCCTTGCCGTCCAATGTGATAACATTATCAACAACCATCACCTCAGCGTCATAAAGAACATCCTTAACCGTGTCATTTATTACTTCCTCTGCCGGCGCAAACATATCAGATACCAGTCCGCCCTCAAAATTGCCAAGGCCAAACTCGCCTATTCCCAGCGCAGCAGCAGCCATAACCACCAATCCAGCGACAAACGCACCCAAGCGCCCTTTTTTCTTCTCTCTTGCCATATCGTCCTCCTAATTATTCATTAATGTAATATGTGTCCTGAAAATCTTATCAGTACCGTATTTTTCCTGTATCTCCCCGATGGCCGACCACACCACCTCCCACGCATACTGGTACACTTCATCATCCGATACCTTCAGCGTGATAAACACCATCTGCGCGCCGCCCTGGCGCTTTTCAATGTCTGTTTCTATCAGGCTCTTGATTGCCTCAATCTTGTCTGCCTTGCCCGCCTCGTCGCTCACCTGGTCGAATGATATGCCAAGCGACGTGCTCTCTTTGTTTATATATAACCTGTTTGCCGATGTTTTAAGCTCAATATCTATAAAATAAAACTGACGGGATATCGCCTCGTACTTCAATAGTTCCGCCGCAATGTCCTCAGTCGACATATTGTCCAGCATCTCAGCGGACGGCGCCTCGTTTTCATCCAGGAGCTTCTGTATGTCGTCTTGTTCTGCGTCAATAAAGTCCGCTACTGCCTTGGCGAGATTTTCCGCAGTGTCCTGCTGCTGCTGCGATATGTATTTCATGCGCTCCAGCTCATCCGCTGTCATCTCGCTGGATGCTAGCAGCTCGTCGTATTCCTCCTGTAGGCTTTCAAGTGCGTCCTCTGCGACAGCGAGTTCATTTTCCATGCTTTCTACGTCGCTTTCGGCGCGCTCTTTTATGTCAGCGCTCTCTGCCATCTGCTGGGCAAGCATCATCATAAAGACAAAAAGTATGATGAGCACAACGTCCAGTAGTGGCGTCAGCTCCAATGTGGATTTTCTCGTCTTCATATGCTTACCTTATCTTGTTTATCAATAGGTCAAAGTTGTCCTGGTTGCGCTCCACGCCGGGGGTTAATGTGCCCTCAATTACGCGACAGATTATTGCGCCGACTATGCCCCAAAATGTGGACGAAAGTGCCGTCAAAAAATTTGCCTGTATTATGCCCTGCTCCAGCGCAGTTGTGCCAAGCAGCGATATTACTGTGCCGAGTATGCCAAGAAGCGGCATTATGCTCGTTACCGATATAAACACCTGATACCATACGTGCTGGCGCTCAATCAAATCTTTCAGCTCGTGCAGATCCAGCTTTTCTTCCTTGCTCTTTTTGCCTATCTGCTCCACAATTTCGTCAATGGGCTTGTATACCACCTTGCGCATGGTATTCTCCGCCTTGTTAGACAGCCTTCTTGTGAATGTGCCCGCGACGAAAATATTGAGTATTATAATGATGATTATAAACCCATCAAGGCCTAGTATATTGCCGAATATAGCTTTTAGAAGTTCCATATTATTTCTCCGTTTTCAGACGAATGTTATACTGATTATTATAGCATAGATTTGAGTTTTATTGAAATGGTGTGTTGTGTGAAGGGCAAAAGGATACTATAGAAAATAGTATAGCTAAACGATTGGTTGCAGAATATTACAATAATGATTATAATTAGCATAATATATATAGAGGTGCCTGCATGATAAAACATAAATTCCTGATGATATTTCTCGTACTTGCTATTTGCGCTGCCGCAGGTTGCGACTCTACGGCTACGCCTGTCACAGATGAAAGCAGCCATATTGATTCAAGTATTGGAGTAACCCCTGAACCGACAGTAAAGCCAATAGCTCATCAAGAAACAGAGAAGCCTACCATCGAGCCCATTGACTATCCGCTAATAGACGAAAGCTTTATTAGCAGCAAAGATGATATAAGCTTGAATTTGAATTTCAGTGTATATGCCTATTCAGAAGGCGTGTGGGGAGATGGAGCGTATAGTTGCATTTGCATCTACTTTAACGATTTTGATGTCGCCTATTATGAAGTAGAACTGGATGGAAGAATATATTCTGTAATTGACGGGTGTCTGTACCTCAATGAAAAATATCTTAATGTAGTGATTAAGAATTTATATATCAGGGCATATGACTGGAATGATAATATCATTGATGAAAGCAGCTATAAAAATGTAATGTTTTTTAGCCCCAATATCAGCTCAGAATTAGATGATATTTTATATGCAAAAGACGAACTAACACATTTGTGGGTTGCAGCGCCGGAGTATAACAGTCATGATGAGTTTAACTCCACATTGAATATGGCGAGCCTGTGTGAATTCGTTTTACTTGAAACTCTGATTCTGAGCAGTAACATAGAATATACCAATTTAAATGCCAGCGACATAGAAAATCTGCATCGGCTTCATACACTAAGCTTAGGTGTGGAATTGAGTGATTTTAGCTTTTTAACAAAATTGCCCTACCTTACGAATCTTGAGATATGGCTAGGTGAGGACTATGAATATGTGAATATCGGAACCATAAAGAGTCTAGAAAAGTTCAGAATAATTTCTTCATATATTTATAAAATAAGCCTTCTAGATAATTTCCCAAATTTAAAAATACTATATATTAACTCCGTCAGTCTTCAAAATTTATCAAATATTTCAGATTTAGATAAGCTGGAAGAACTATTCTTGATAAACACCGATAACCTGCTAAATGAAAGCCTAAAATCCGTTCCGCCTGATTTGAAAAAACTAATTGTTTATGGCACTGAACGTCCGGACTACTCTTTCCTGAAGCTTTTTGGGAATGCTGAGGAATTGCGAATAATCAATACAGACATAATCGATTTATCATTTCTTGAGTTCTATGAAAATTTAAAAGTCCTAGATCTGAATAGAAGCTATTCATCACTGCATTACAAAGAAAATCTGGACTTAATAAAAGGAAAAACTGATTTAAAAACTCTAATACTGCCGATAGACTATTATAATTACTGCGTTGTCTGCAATGATGGCAATAATATGGAGCAAGAAAACAAATTAACCACCCTTTCCTTTCTTGAAAACTTGACTAAATTAGAAGAACTGGTTATTGATCTTCAGAATGTTGAAGATTTTTCTGAGATGATGCAATTAGATAATTTAAAAGAATTAGTTCTGGCAAATATTTCAGATATATCCATGTTCAAAGGGAGGCTGCAAAATTTAAATAGCCTGACTTTACTGAATACTTCAATTTCTGATTTTAGCCCATTGAGAAATCTGAAAGATTTAAAGAAATTCAATATATATGAAAACTATTTCTACGATGCTTCAGGATATATAGATTATGATTATCCGCTTGATTATTCGTTTTTATCGGAACTTACCAAACTAAAATACATACGTCTGTATAATTTCAACATGTACGTTCAATTAAAAGATGATAAGCTACCGGATTTTAGAAATCTTAAAGAGCTCGCCGTGGTAGAACTAAGCAGCCTTATGTGTTCAGACATAAGCGGGTTATTCAACGCTCCGAATATAGAAACCATACTCTTAATAGAATTTGAAGTGAACAACCTAAATGGTATAGAAAATCTGAAAAATCTCAATGTACTGAACCTAAGCTGGTCCCCTGTAGGTAATGAAGTACTGGATATGGTTAGGTCAGCCTTCGGCAACGACCTGATAATCCTACAATAAGGATAATAGAACATAATACCTCTTTGATGTTTTCCATACATGCACCAAAACCCGGTTTTCAACTGCACATCAATATGGTACAATAAAGAAAATTTGCTTAAACTACATAAGGATAATAAATGAGAAAAACATTTAAGATAATAAAAATAGTACTGGCGGTGCTCTTCATTCTCGCTTTTATATTTCTGGCAGTAAACCTAGTCAAGATTAGAAGCGGACACAGCAAAATAGCCGCAGCCACAGGCGAATCCGCAAAATACTACACAGATGATTACTATCTGAACAAGAAATACTATAAGTACAAAGATGAAAACGGCACGGAATACTGGATAGATGCCTTCGCTGGCAGATTCAGCTACATGTATGACGCCTCCGCCGCAGACAGCGAAAAAGGCCTGACACTGGAAAAGGCGAGGCAAGCCGCCTACTCTGAGGCTGCAATCTGGGACAGCGCGTTTTTCCAAAGCGACACAATGTGGGAAGTGGTTGACGGCAGCAATTATGAATTTATAATTTTTCAGCTGGATTCAGACGGCATGCGCAACGGCAGGTTCATAACGGTCTCAGTGCCTGCTGACAAAGTGGGAAACATACAGATGCACACACGCCCCAGCAAGAATGCGCAGGTAAGCAGCTCAATTAGCGAGAAGGAAGCATTAAGCAAAGCATACAGCCAAACAGAAGACACGGAGTTCGCTCTGTATGAAAAGGACGGGCATCTGGCAAAATGCTTATTCATATATGACGGCCAAAAATGGCTGTGGGAGATATCCATATGGAAAATAACCGGCTCTGCTATTGAAAGCATGAGCGAAGCTATTGACAGGGATGTATATTTCAGCTGCACAATAGACGCCTTTAGTGGCAAAGTTATTGATTCAGGATGGGTGGGATAATATGAATAATACAACAATATTATCGCTCAATATTTTGGGCGAAAAGGAAATAAAGGAAGTAAAAGCGCTCGAAAGCATATGCCGCGCCCACGATAATATCCATCTGAAATTAGAGCTGGATTTCAAAAATGAAGCGGCTGAGCTGCTATCTAAAAATCCAGAGAACATAAACGAATTCCTGTGCTACGCAGATGATAGCCTCATTGGCTACGCCAGCATACTGAGCTTTAATCCGAAGGAAGCGGAGGTAACCGGGATGGTTCACCCGGATTTCAGAAGACAGGGGATATTCACAGAGCTATTTGCTGAGGTAGAGAAGGAATGCCGCAGAAGGGAATTTGAAAGCGTACTGCTGCTTGCCGACCGCAGGGCAGCATCGGGCAAGGAATTCATACTGAAATCAGGCGCAAAATACAAAACATCCGAATACCAGATGAAAAACGAAAGCCTTCAGCAGGATGCAGGAAACATGGAGATTTCACTTAAGCCCGCATGCAGGGATGACCTGCCGGAGGTAAGAAGGCAGGATAAGATGTACTTCGGCTCCGGCGAGCTTTTTGAGGATGAAATATCGGAGAATTTCGTAACATACGTCATATGGCGAGAAGGCGCAATAATAGGCAAAATAAAGGTGGACTACACAGAAGATATGCCCTATATCGGCGGCTTCGGAATACTGCCTGAGCACAGGGGAAAAGGATACGGAAGGCAAGCTCTTTCCATGGCTCTCGGCATAATTAAGCAGCGCGGATACACAAAGGCTCAGCTGGAGGTGGAATGCGCCAATGAAAGGGCATTGAATCTGTATATATCCTGCGGTTTTATAGAAACATCCGTTATGGATTACTATTCATTGGAGTCATAAGCCATTTAAGTAAATTAAAAGTTAACAATCAATAAAATAGAGCCTTTAAAAGGCTTTATTTCTTTTTATAGCACTCAAGCGCTGATATAATTAACATAGCAAACTTTGCAAAAGAAGAAAGGAGTATATATGTTCAAACGAGAAAATCTGACAGTACCTAATTTTCTTACCATATGCCGCGTGCTTTTCATACCGTTATTATTATATCAAGTTCATCATAATATGCGGCTTGGTTTCCTGATTACCTATTTGCTGGTCGCCAGCACCGACTTTTTTGACGGGCAGGTGGCACGCCGGTTCAATCAGAAAACAGACCTCGGCAAGATACTGGATTCCTACTGTGACCTTGCATTATACCTTACGACGGCGTACTTTATCTACGTGCTCTATCCGGAGCAGATTACGCCCGTTCTGCCCCTGCTTTATGTCCTTATCGGCATGATAGTGCTCTCCATTGTCGTATCCCTTGTTCGCACAAGGAAGGCAATTATGATGCACACATGGCTTCTTAAGGCGCCTGCGGGGCTTTTGTTTCTCTATGTTATCTTTTCCTACTTTTATAGTTCACCCTGGGCGCTGGGCGTAGTGATAGTAGTATATATGCTGGGATTTATCGAGTCAATTATTATCTTTATAAAGTACGGCGATGTAAACCCCGACTCAAAGAGCATGTTCCATGTGGAGCTGGCTGAGCCTAAAAAGACAGCCTGATATTTAAACAACTATATACAATGAAGTTTGCTTAACTCAAGGCCGCTATTTTAGCGGCCTTTTAATTTTACTTCATTTCATTATTGCACCTATTCTTATAAAAAAATCTCAAACAATTATGGCATATTTTACCTAAGTATTGTATAATGTATTTTGTATTATATCTGGGGAGAAATATATGAAAAAAACAATGACTATAATCAGCCTAGTGCTCATATGCGTCCTCGCACTTGGCGCACTTGGCACAGTGGGATACTACGCCTACACCTACTCAAACACGCTAAAAGAATATGAGGCGATGGAGCAGGAAAAAACCATTGCAGTAGATGACGGAGAAATCTACGCAAACCCACTGGAGCGCGTCAAAGACGTGGAAATGGTTAAGGATACATACTCGCAGTACACATATGTATATGAGCGGGACAACATACACTTTTTAAGCAATGTGGACGCGTGGAACGTTGAAAACCTGGCGCTGCTTGCAGATGAGCTCTATGCCAACAAGCACGGCGAGGAAATAGACTACGTATCAACAGTGATATTAAATGAAGGAACAGACGGCGAATACGCGGGAACGCATTCCAGAAACCGCGAGACCTTCCTAATCCCTGTGGGGCTATATGATTTCCTTCCCAATTCAAAATTCCAGGCTAAAACAATGCTGGCCGAGATAAACCTATACGGCGCGGAGGAATACACAACAGTCGATGAGATGGCAGTTGTGCTAAGCCATGAGTACGGCCACCATTTCACATATTATCATTTCGGCCTTACATTCTCCGATCTGGACAAAAAAACAGAATACTATAAGCTAAGGTCGCAGAACACCGACAAAATAATTCTGGATACAGGCGAACGCCAGGAATATCTGGACAACCATATGTGGTTTCTGGTGGAATACGCTGCCGAAGACTATGTATACTTCCTCGGCTCTGAAAAGGCGCACCGCATAGTGGAATTCCTCGATACAGCAGATCAAGTCGGCATCTACGCCCGGGGCGGCGACTCCGCTCTTGAAAAGGTGAACAGCAATTATGAATTCTGCAGGAACGGCTCGCCCCATGAAAACGTGAGCGGCGGCCTGCCGGACGAGATTGACGGGCTGGAAGAATACTTCTACAGCTTCATAGATGAAGAGCCGCCCGTGCACGAGGAGCGAGAGCCCCTCGGAACCCTTAACCTGAAGATGACCAAGCCAGGCTCGAGGCAGCATAAATTCACATGGGATACGCCCTATAAAGACAGTAATATAATATATACTCTGATACTTTACAGCGAAGATGACGAAACGCAGTACATGGTTCGCACAAGGACAGGAGATGAAAAAGGCGTTGCCAATTTCGGCTACTACACACATCAGATAACAAAGGGCAACTGGATATATACATACTCCCTTGGCTGGGACCTAGACATCGGCACAAAGATGCGCGCCCGCGTGAGCATAGTGTTCCCCGACGGAAGCGTGCTCCTATCTGAACCTTTAGATTTTGAATACTAAAGGTAATTAAAAGTACACCATATACAAGGAGCGAACATGAAAAGCAAGATTAAATATATTCCGGTTCTCTTTATACTGGCTGCGATTCTCGTGCTTTCCGGCTGCACAAAGCTTGATATAACTGCATCCATTGACAAAGATAATAACGTAGATTATACATATAAAATAACAGTGACAGGCATCGAAGATGACGACATAAACCGTGCTGAGATCAAATCCTACCTGGGTAAAATCATGATGCACTGGAAAGGCGCAGGGTTTACATCGTCGCTTATAGAGATTGACAGCGGATTCGAACTGACGGCCGCAATGAGCGGGCACTATGAATCTCGCGAGGAGGCCTTCGCTGCGCTGTATTCATTTATGACAAATGAAGTGTCGCCATTTACAGACGTTGAGTACGATTATAACCTGAACTACTATTATGAGGATTATTACCTGAGCGCTGGGCTGGACCTTGAGAACATGATCGATGATGACATCTACACCGTATACCCAAGCACCGTCGGCGCAGATGTGGATGAATTCCTCAGCGACTTTAAATGCGACGTTACATTCAGTCTGCCTTCAAATGAAAGCAAAGAATCCGACGAAGTAATCCAGAAAACTGTAAATGAAAGCATCTCTCTTGATGCGCCGGAGGAGATATACCTTTCGGGTATCATCAACAATAATGTCAATGCGCGCTATGAGCAGGATCTGATTGAGCGGCGTGCAAAGGAGAAGATGATTATTATTGTTGCGTCCTGTGCTTCGGTGCTTGCGATTGGTATTATAGTGCTTTTAAGCCTAAAGCTTAAGCGGCGTAAAAAAGCGGACTCAGAAGAGATTGATTATAAGGATATAGAGATATAGGCGGCATGGCCTAATATACTGATTGTAGGAAGCAAAGAATAATGAATCAAAAAGCTAAATTTATTTTAATATTTGTAGTACTTTTACTCATTGCTTTTTCCGGAATATTTTATTTTTGCAAGGAATACCCTGAATACAGCGAGAATTCCCAAGCTCTTTCTCTGCTGCTGCAAAAAAAGCTGACAGCAGCAGAAATAAAGCAGGAATTTGAGAATACGACTACAAAATATCATAACAATGAAATTGAAAAACGCACTATTTTCGGTTATAACTATTCCTATGTAAAAGACGGTATTTATTTTTTAAGTGTGACTCCGTATTGGGATGAGCAGGAACTGCAGGCTTTAGCCGAGGAGCTTTATCAAAACAAACATGGCGATGAAATCAACTATCTGGATAAAGTAATTGTATACGGCACAAGCGATGGTGTCACCGCCGGCTCCCACTCGCGTTCAATTTACGGCTATGAAGTGCCTGTTTCTTTTTACGGCTTTATTCCTGAAAATCTCACGTTTGATTGTCTATATGAAAAAAGCACAATCAATATCTATGGCGTTAGTGATGAAACAAAAATTGAGGATTTGGCAATTGTGCTGAGCCATGAATATGGGCATCATTTTACGTATCACAATTTTGGCCTTTCCGGCAGCGCGGCCGACCGCAACACGGAGTACTATAAATTGAGGTTTGATAAAGACTATGATGTTATACTCGACAGAGAATACTACGAGGACTATCTGGAAAACCACAAATGGTACCTTTCCGAAATTGCCGCTGAGGACTACGTATATTTAATGGGCTCAGAAAACACCTTTAAAGTTCAGAAATTCTATGATAATGCCGATAAAGCCACACTGTATAATGCAGGCAAAATTGTCTTCCTGACCCTTATTAATTATGACTATAAGTTATGCAAAAACGGGATGCCCCACGAGAATGTATCCATTCCCCTGCCCTATGAGACGGAAGGATTGGCAGATTACTTTTACAGCTTTGTTGACGATGAATACTCAGTGGTCATCCCCGATCAACCAATAGGCACGCTTAATCTGACCGGGACTCCAAATGGCGCAAGAACACAGCACATATTCACATGGGATCAGCCATTTACCAGCCATGACGTTGCATATACTGTCATCGGATACGATATGGATGATAATGTTGTAATAATGCTAAAAACCACGCGCGGTGATGAAAAAGCTGTAGCAGGTATAGGTGTATTTGGCGGCTGGATGAATCCGTTTACTATACCTGACAAGGATTTGCATGCATTTACTTATGAACCAGGCAAAAAAATGAAATTCCGGGTTTCAGTATCGTTCCCAGACGGGCTGGTATTGCTTTCTGACCCAATAATCATTACCTACTAGCGGACATCCGCCGGAAGCTTGCTTAATTATTAATCTATATGGAGATAAAAGATGAAGAATAGTAGTTTTTTAATTATATTTTCTGTTCTTGCTATACTTGGTGCCGCAGCAATCGTTGTTTTCTCGTTTTCATTATTTAGTTACATAGACGCAAAGTCCTCACTGGATGGTTTCCTTTCTGCAGCAGACCATATTAACGAATCAGTAAAATATTCCGAACACCTGCATGAGAACAAAAAACCTGTAATCGGAAGTTCTACTGACTATTCAGAATATCTGTATTCAATCGAGGAAGAAGGTGTTGCTTTCCTAAGTGAATTGGATTTTTGGAACGATTCAATGCTGAATGCTCTTGCGGGAGAATTCCTAGGGAATACTCACGGAGATGAAATGAAACTTATTTCGGAAGTCATCATCAGCAGCGAAGCGGAACAACCCCTATCTGCCGAATTAGCACCTTCATATCTTTCATTTGATATTCCGCTGATTCTCAATGATTTTTTTAGTGCAGATTCATTATACAAGCTTACCTATAGGAGAAATTCGATCATTATTTACGGCTGCAATGAAGAAACTGACGTGAGAGATACCGCATTTGATTTAAGCCGTGCTTACGGAGAGTATTTTGTCAAATATTATTTTCGTTTATCAGGAACTAGCGATGATACGTGGCAAAAATATTACCGGTTAAGAGCAAAAAACTATGATCAGGTAATCACAGACATGAGCCGATATGACGGCAGCGAAACAAACAAAAAATGGTGCCTTATAGAAATTGCCGCCAATGACTACGTATTTTTTATGGGCTCACCCAGCACAAAAGAAGTCTACGCTTTCTATGACAGCACATGGAAGCCTGAAATATACCGGAACAACAACGATAAACTTGATAATCCCTATTATCTTGAATGCAGAAATGCCACACCTCATTCAAATGTGGCAATGCCGCTTCCGAATGAGGTTATCGGACTGGCTGATTACTTCTTCCACTTTGTCGGCCAGGTTGCGCCTGAGTATACTGAAGTAGAAAGCCTAGGTACATTAAACTTGAAAATGGAAAAGCCTGGCATAAATCAGCACTATTTCACCTGGGATCAGCCCTATACAGGGGATGGCATCTGCTATACACTAATAGGCTATGATACAGACGACAACGCAGTAGTCATGGTTGCTACAAACTTTCGCCAACATGAAACAGGCAGCGCACAACTTGGCAAGTACAGCGGCAGACAATACCGCGATATTCAGGAAGACAAAAAGATAAATTTTTATTATGAAGAAGGCGCGCAGATGAAATTCAGAATCAGCATTACTTTCCCTGACGGAACAGTTGTGCTTTCAGATCCCATTATCATCACTTATTGATAAAAAAGTTAATAAGGAGATAAAGATGAAAAACACTAAATTAAACCTACTAAATATCTGTATACTATTAGCGGCAGTTTCTCTGCTTTGTGCTTTGCTGGCTATGCTTATAGGCACCAGCTATGCATATCCTGAAGATACTGAAAAGCTGGATTACAGCAAAAAAAGCTATGCCCAGATAAGTCTTAGCTATATCAATGAAGAAAAGCAGCGGTCCCATAAACTGAACGATTTCAGCTACTTAATGGCATACAAAAATGAATATATTTATAATGATATTCACTTCCTAACTTCCTGCGAAGACTGGGATGCCACTCTGATGTCAAGTGCCGCCATTGAACTATTCAGTAATTCCCACGGGGACGAAATCAAATATGTTGAAGCAGTTATATTTGAGCAGGGAAGCGGAATACACTATGGCAGCAATTACGAAAGCATATACGATCCCAATGAAATACCTCTCTACATTTTCGGCTTTTTGCCGGAAGACAGCTGTTTCTATGATACATATGAAAAAGGTATTCTATATATTTACAATGTGGATTCAAAAACTACCGCTAGGGATATTGCCCAGGCAATGAGTACAGCATACGGCTACCATTACACTCACTACTATTTCGGATTGAACGGCAATAATAAAGATAAAGATACCGATTACTATAAGCTGCGCAGCGCAGGCAGCAGTGAGCTGAAAGTCGATTTCATTGATAATGCGGACTATTTGGAGAATAACAACTGGTTTCTTTATAAAGTTGCCGCAAATGACTATATGTACCTGATGGGCTCAAAAAACGCGAGACGAACCGAGAAGTTCGGAAAATTCGGCAAGGGTACAATGCTCTTTGATGGAGTCTATGAGGCTCTGCAGCATAATTTCAGATACTGCCTCAACGCAACACCACACAGCAATGTCTGCATTGAAATGCCTCACAGAGTTGATGGACTAGCGGACTATTTCTATAGCTTCATTGATGTTGACACTCCCGAATTTACTGTGCACGAGCCAATAGGTGACCTTAATATGCGGGTTAAAGCGGACAGCAGAATGAAAAATATCGAAGTATATTGGGACACTCCCTATAAGGATTCAAATGTTATATATACACTGGTTGCATATGATTCATCAAATGAGATAGTATCTATCGTAAACACCATAGATGGAACACAAGAAGGCCATGGTAAATTTACCGAGAAATATGAATTTGGAATTTTTGCCGATTACGCCAGGAGAGAGTATTACTATATGACTCAGAGCTTCAAAGAGGACAATATAAGAATATTTAGAGTTCTTATTACTTTTCCTGATAAAACAGTAGAGGTATCTGATCCCCTGATACTGAACTAATAATAATTTAAAACTTAAAGGAGCAGCAATGAAAAAGAAAATAATATTAACAGCCATCATCTTAATGACTATATTCGTGTTTTCCGGCTGTGCGGATATATGGATTGATGCGGAAATTACGCAGGATAATCTGGTTACCTATTCATATATCCTGAATTTTACCGGGCTTGATAAAGATGACCCTAACTATGGCCAGCTAGAGCTATTCCTACTGGATATACAACGGTATTGGGAACAAAACGGTATTATCTGCAGTACCGATATAACTGACGAGAGCATAGTGCTGACAGGAACAATGCAAAGGCAATGCGCAGACAGAGAAGAGGCATTTAATACGCTTTATGAATTTATGACAAATAAGATAACGCCATTTGAAAGTGTCACACTTAATTATAACAGCGATTTTTATTCGTCCAGCTATATTCTGGATGCAGCAATTGACCTTTCAGGCGTACTGGACCAAGAGGTCTACGAGGTTCATCCCCAGCTAGTCATTGATGATATTACGGAGTTTCTGCAAAACAGCAAATGTACAGCGGTATTTACACTGCCATACAGTGAAACAGCAGACAGCAAGGAAGTGATTCCTAAAGAAACAATAGTAAATATACCTCTTGACGCTCCGGTAAAAATATCGATAAGCGGCTCTGCGGCAAGCATTGAAAACATGCAGATTGAAAAAAACCTAATGCTGAAAGTTAAGACTCAAAGAGCCTTAATCATTATTTCTGCGGTATCAGCGGTAGGTGCAGTTGCAGCGCTTATAATACTTATTATGAATAAAAAATGGAAAACCAATTTGGGCTTGGCTGAAGAAAGCAAGGATACAGAACAGCAATAAAAGCAGGCTTTAATCAAGCGGCGTGCAAAGGAAAAAATGATTATTATTGTTGCGTCCTGTGCTTCGGTGCTGTTTATTGGGGTTATTATTCTTTTGAGTTTTAAGGTTAAGAAGATGAGGAAGGCGAAGGCGGAAGAATAAGAATTCATATACAGAGCCAATCCTCATCAAAAGCCTAAATTTACAATGATTGAAAGGAAACAATGAATAAAAAACGTATACGCAAATTCATCCCTGCACCATGGCTTTATATAGACCAATTTGAGAAATGGATTAATGATTTAGCAGCACAAGGTCTGTATATAATTAAAACAAACTGGCTGTTTGCAACATTGAAAAAAACTGAGCCCTATGAGGGCACTATACGACTAAATATATATCATGAAACCGAAAGTCCCCTTGATAATGGAAAAAATAAAAGAAATAACAAATCAAAACTTAAGGTCAGCTACACAAGCTATGATTCCCCTTCTGCTGTTCCTGCTAGAAAGGAAAGTGAGCGATCTATTCTAGTCAATGACTGCAACCGTAGTATTGGGTCATTGACCTTTATGATTTTTTTATTACTATCTCTTTTTATTACTAGCATTTCTCCATATTTCGAATCAAGAGTATATTCAGATATGCTAAATGTATTTACTCAATTGAGCGGTGCTGCTTTTGCGGCTGTAAGTGTAGCCTTATGCGTCCGCAAGGCAATGGAATATCTAAAGCTAAAGCGATATTATAAAGGCAAGCCAAACATGGATACACCCTACAGACAACATTTCGTCAGAGATCGTATAATTATATTTTGTATTTTGATTCTTTTATTTGTTCTATCAGCTGAGACTTCAAAAGCTGCAAATTACGAAATATTTAGCAACGAAGCCTATGCGAAAAATGAACCGATTTTAATAACCTATGAATTATTAAATAATCAGCCTATTGAAGATGATGAATATTCAACAGCAAACTATTCTGTTTATTATCAGGAATCTAAATCATTGATTCTACTTCCTTTCGGCTATGATATTGAATATACAAGCAGCAGCAACATGAAGGAATTATCACATATTTCTTATGTTCGCCTACGATATAAAGGACTGATAGATAGGTGCTATTTATCCTTTGTGAAGAATAATTACGCGGAAGACTTAGTTATTACTTATAATGATTATTTCGAGAAGATAGCGTATTTCTATAAGGAAGGCGTTACATATTTATTTATGATGAATGATAAAGAAGGTATTTACATTGCTTATTCAGGCGAAAGTACCGCAGAATACATAATTGATAAAATAACTCAAATGAAATAGTAATAACCTGCTTAAGTACATCATGTTAATTTTGCATTTACTCTGTTTTTTCATATTTAAAGATTGAAATCTCCCCTTGACAACCCACTCTTTATACCCTATACTTAACAATGTTAATATATTTAACATTGTTCATTTACTATACAACTGTTAAGGAAAATATATGAATAATAAAAAAAATGCAATAAAACACACCCGAACTCAGTCATACTTTATAGAGGCAGCAAAGAAGCTAATCCTGGAAGAAGGCGCGCAGAACGTGACCGTCCGCAAGATAGCCGACCTCGCCGGCTACTCCTATGGCTCCATATACAATTATTACGCCGACCTAGACGAGCTGATGTTCGAGACGCGAAACGCCATGATATACGACATGATGCACATGATGGGCGGCAATCAAAACGCAGAGCAAGGAACATTGGAGAGCGTAAAGGCCATAAACCGCAAACTAGCTGAGTACTTCATGGACAACCCGAATGTATACCATTTCTTCTACAGCTTCCCCATAAGAAAGAGCGGCAAGACCCCAATGGACGATGCAGGATTCAATGAGATGCGCATGCAGGCCTATCAGATATTTGCGGACAGAGGCATCATAAAGCAGGAGGAGATACCCGCGGTCTTCGGCGCAATAGTATACAGCCTTTACGGGCTTTTAACGCTTTATTTCTCCTCCTACGGAATGAAGCGCGAAGACGCTCTTTTGCAGCTTGACAACATTGTTGAATTTATTTTAAAAGAGAGGTAATTGATGAAAATCGGAATCTTAGTCTATTCAGACACTGGCAACACACTAAGCGTTGCAGAAAAAATCAAAAAACAAATCGAAAAAAACGGCGACAGCGCAGCAATTGAGCGCTTGACAGCCACAAAGACCGGCTCAGGCAGCGACAGGGATGTGCAGCTACTAAATATCCCGGATGTCAGCGGGTATGACAAATTAGTCATCGGCGCACCTATAAACGGATTAATGCTGTGCCGGCCGATGCAGGAATACCTAGCTAAACATGCCGATTTAAAAGGCAAGGACATCAACTGCTATGTTACGCAGTATTTCAAAAGGTCAATTTTCGGCGGCACAAACGGCATAAACCATATAAAGAATCAATGTGCCAAAAAAGGCGGTAATATGATAAACACTGCTGATATCCACTGGTCTTCAAAAGCGCGGGAAGAGGAGATAGCCTCAGCAGCTGAGCTGATGGCAAAATTTTAACAGGAGAAAAAGAATGAAGAAAGTATTGAAAGTAGTTTTGTTTGTGTTCCTTGGGTTCATTGCCCTCTTTATCGTAGCAGGGTTATTCGGATTGAAGGGCGTCAAGGAAGCCAGAGAGCTGGATATTAATTCTGTAGATCTGTCCCAAGTTGACGATGGCGTATACACAGGAGCGTACGAAAACGGCAGGTTCAGCTGCAAAGTGGAGGCAACAGTCAAAGACCACGAGATAACCGATGTCAAGCTTATAAATTATGGCAACGATGGGCAGCAAGCTGTTGTCAATGAAGTGCTTGATACTGTTGTGTCCAGCCAGAAGGTGGATATTGACACCGTATCAGGCGCAACCGCAACCACCAATTCTGTTCTCAAGGCAGTTGAGAACGCATTTAACTGATATTTTAAAAAAGGCGCCCTGCGGCGCCTTTTGAATATTTACGGAAGCGTAATTTTAACCTGCATCTCATCGCCCGGCTTATCCAGTATCTCAATATTTATGCCGCTTGCCGATGTGTATTCATCGTCGCCGCCTTTGTAGAAATAATGGTCATATGTCTTCTGATAATTGAAATTGGCGCTGTATAGGTTATGCGTTCCATTGGCCTCAATCAGCATAACGCCGTATTCGTTTTCGTTGTCGTTTATATCATTGTTGTAGAATCTCTTGGAGCTGCTAACTACGCTCTTGTTTACATACCATATTGCTATGCCCGGGCTGTCAAGATACATCTCAAGCCCTTCTCCGAAGCCGTCGAAGTCCACATTTTCCAGCAGGTAGTATCCATCTCCGTCATCAATTTTAACAATATTATATTCGTCCGAAGAGCGAGCATGCAGGGTGTATGTTCCGTCGCTTGTTATAACTTCCGGCTCAATAAAGCCTAAGTATTCCCTTTCCCACGCGGTGAGCGGAGCGGGCGTCGTGCCATATGGATTATAGCCAATGCTGTTGTCGCAGCCTCCGGCCATCAGGCAATGGAAGGCCAGCCCTTCGCTGGAATAATCCGTGTCGTACAAATCCGGAAGGTCTATGGCGTGGCCTAGCTCGTGGCACAGCACGCCAATAGCCACAATCTGGTCGCCCTCTTCATTATAGGGGTCTTTTTCCGCGGTGTATATGCATTCGCCTATCTCAACGCCGTCTATCTCCAGATAATAATCATACTCAAGCGAGCAGGAATACGTGGATATATCCAGGTCAAATTCTTCATATGCCTCATATCCGGCGAAAACGAAAAGTACGGTCAGCTCCTTTGGGTCAATGATGCCGTCACCGTCCTTGTCATATTCTCCGTAGTCAATATAATCATCAGTCATTGTAAGCACCTGCTCGAAGAAATCATATCCCTCGCTGTAATAGTCATCCTCACTGCGGGAGAAATTGAAGCTGGGGTGCTTCATATTAAGATCCAGCGATATTATTCCGTCACCTGACTTTCCGCTGGTTTCATCCGCCGGAACAAAGGAAAATGTGCCATTGCTGGATGCCCTGTAATAGTCATCTACGCTGCCGGTTTCGTAATAGCCTTCTCCATATAGTATATCGTACCAGTCCAATGCGTCCGAAGACATCTTTTCATCATTGAATGAAAGCAGGAATGTCAAAATGGGCGTCTCGGAGAGCAATTCGCCGCCTGATTGCGTGCCGCTGTAGCTGGAATCGGCGCCGCCTATGCCAAGGGAGCCCTTGTCGCTGTCATCTGAGTCCGCTTTCTCCGCTTTCTCATATTCCATTATGTCTTCATCTGCCCAGTAGTCATCTTCTGTGTCGGCGTATTCATCAATGAAGTCTCCGGCGTTCCTTATAATCTCGAAAACTATGACCCCAATAAAAGCAAAGGCTGCAAGGAAAAAAAGCACAAGGAATATAATAAGCCCTGTGTGCTTTTTGCGCACTGGCCTTGTGGGCCCATCATTGAGCTGATATGTCTGCTCGAAGCTGCTTACATCGCTGCTGTTTGTGCTCTGGCTTTCAGCTGCCTGAGCTCCTATTGGCTTGCCGCATTTGCTGCAATATCTATCGTAATATTTGACTTTGTTTCCGCAGTATTTACAATACATGTTATTCTCCTTGTAAAAGTCCATACGTCATTATTTTATATTTTGAATCTTTATTTCGTTTTCTGCTGTATATATATTATTTTACCACATAAGATACCTCATTAAACGGAAAAAATGTTCATTATGATATATATATTATTCTGTTTTTCTAATGTTTAGCCTGAGCACATGTTTTTTCTATGAATATCCACCACAAGGCTTAATTCATATTCATCCATTTTATCCAGCAGGGCATCGAAGCCTTTCTCAACCTTATAGTCCATCTCCTCCTGATAGAGCGGAATGAGTGTATAGAAATTGATCGTTTTCTTTTCATTTAACTTAAGTGAATGAAAGCCCTTTTCCAGATTTAATGGCGGTATTATAAGAACGCCTGAAAAGCCAGTATTCTCCGCAAAAGGCGCAGGCGGATTTCCATTCGGCACAGTATGCATGCTGGAAAGCCAAGTGTTGTATTCATGCGGGAACCTAGCAAGAGCCTTTAGTATCCTTACCGGCCAATAGTTCTTCTCGTCCTTGAAGTCCTCTTCGGATACCTTCCATTCCGGCGGAAGGCAGACAATGAGCTCAGCATACTTTAAATTCTCTGCGCCCTTCGGGGTGTTCATGGGCAGGTTGCTCATTCCCTGGGTCATAAATATATGATAGTTTCTTTCTGCGGTGGGCTTAAAATAGAATACATCAATATGCACTAAAGTTGAAACCAACTCATGGAATACATATTCATTGCTTCCTAAGTACTTTTCCATATGGTCTTCGATTTTCTTGCTGGTTACTTCGTCTATATATGCTGCTGCTCCTGTGCCCTCTACTGGGCTTTCATGCTCTAAAACGGAAGATCGTTTCTTTCTTTCCATTCAGGCCTCCTGTAATATAAATCCATGTTTCGTTCAACAATTTCTTTGAGCTTATAGTAGTTCTCTTCAGTATTTGCAGCAACCACCGGCACAGGTACGTCATATGACATAAAAGTCTGCTGCGGTATGCTGGCGTGTCCGCCCGCCTCCTGCAATATCAAAACTCCCGCGGCATAATCCCATGGCAGCAGCCTGATCTCAAAATACAAGTCCCCTCTGCCGCAGGCAAGTAGGCAAAGCTCAATGGCCGCCGAGCCAAATCGCCTGAAGTCGTCGCACTCGGCGTACACTTCCTCAAGCACATGAAGGCAAGCCTCGGACATCTCCTTGGCATAGAGCGCCATGGATGTAAAGAACATTCCGCTCTCAAATGGCTGGTTTGATACGTGTATTTTCTCACCGTTCAGGTATGCGCCTTTGCCCTTTTCTGCGTAGAACATCTCCTTTTTATAGGGGTTGTATACGACGCCCATCACCGCCACATAATCCTTAAGCAGCGCAACGGAAACGCAGCTTTGCTGAAGGTCGCGCACGAAATTGGTTGTGCCGTCAATGGGGTCAACCACCCATACATATCCTTTGTGATAATCGGTGTCAACGCTTTCCTGTTCGCTTTCCTCGCCCATAAAGGCGCTTTCCGGCAGCAGGGCCATTAGCTTCTCTTTGAGCAGCTTTTCGATTTTTATGTCCATAGTTGTCACTCTGTCTGAAAGAGTGGTTTTCTGCTCAACTTTAAATACCCGCTCGTTGAACATATCTCCCGCTTCGCGGACTATTTCAATCACTTTGCTTATGTCCATAATTACCTCGTAAATATATTTGTCAGCCTGCTCCGAGATGCCTTTCGACAATCTCTTTGAACTTTGTGTAGTTTTCAATATTATTGGCCGCTATAATGGGGATGACCTTATCGAATGTTATATCCCCTTCTCCCAGCGTCCCTGCGATGCCGCCAGCTTCACGGATAATCAAAACAGCCGCCGCATAATCCCACGGGCTTAAAACCACTTTGAATGCCATATCCGCCCTGCCGCAGGCCACCATGCATAAATCAATAGCTGCCGAACCCGTGCGCCTTGTGTCGTCTATCTGCGGGTATAGCTCCGTGATAAGATTGAGCACCACCTGTACGTTGCCCTTGTAGTATGGGTGCAGCGATGTCATTACAATTGAGTTCTCAAAAGGCATGCCGGATGTTTTTATCCTTTTGCCGTTAAGATAAGCGCCCTGCCCTCTTTGTGCATGGAAAACCTCGTTCCGGTAGGGATTATAGACTACCCCCGCCTCCAATTCACCATTCCTCAAGAGCGCAACGGATACGCAGCTGACCCCGAAATCGCGTATAAAATTAGTCGTGCCGTCAATAGGATCAACCACCCATACATACTCGCAGCTTAGCCCCTTGGCCTCGCTCTCCTCGCCCATAAAGCCACTGCCTTCAATGAACGATGTCAGCTTGTCTCTAAGGAACTTCTCAATCTCTACATCAAGAGTCGTTACTTTGTCGGATATGCTGCCCTTTAAGGACACGTCAAAATCACGCCGAGAAAACATTGCCCCGGCTTCCCTAACAATTTCTATAATTTTTTTAATATCTGTCATATGTTTTGTTTCCTTGTCGGCTTGATTATAACATATATCAACGATATAAAAAATGCCCCAAGCAATGAAATATATGAATTATTATCCAAAAGAATGAATTTTTCCATTGTTTAGTATTGATTAAATAAATATGATATAATAAAGCAGTATTAAAGGAGCACACCATGAATATAGGCTATTCCATAGACCTGCTTTTTGATAAGGAATTTGAAGACTATGTCAAATCCCTATGGAGAGGCTGCGCAAAAAAGGGGTTCCCCTGCCTTTCAAGCAGCGTGGAGGGCGACGTCGTGCCCCATATCGCCATCAGCCTGTATGAAAATATTGATACAGATGAGATTATCTCACTATTTGAGAGATACAAAAAAATTGACGAAAAGAAGGCAGAGTTTCTATCCAGCGCTGTATGCATGTTCAAAAACACCTTTGTAACATATATTAACGTAAACGTAAACCGCAGCATGCTGGACTATTTTGAGAACGCGTATCATTTCTTTTCCGCCATTTCTGATAAAAGTTCGCCATATTATGTGCCGTACACAATTATCCCCCATGTGTCCATATCCAAATGCGACAGCCTGAAAAAAGCAAAAAAATGCTGGAACACTGTTGCTGATGTATTCCAGCCGCAGAAATTTACTGTGGGTAAAATAGGCCTTTTTAAGCTTTGGTTTGATGATGAGCATAATTTGAAAAAATGCGTGCTGGTGGATGAGAAGGTGCTGGTGGAGTAAGGGGATAAGCCTTAATCGCCTACGGGCGGGATACCACTCCGCCAAGCAAAGCTCGGCCCTCCTCCCCTTGCATGGGAGGGTTATAAAACACCCTTCAGTTTCGCTTCGCTCAACAGCTCCCCTCTAGGGGAGCCTATTCGTTCATACTATATACTTCTGATTTTAATAGGGGTTGTTAAGGCACCTTAATTTATAGGGTGGTGGGTGAGCTTAGATTCCTCACTTCGCCTCCGCATAATAAATAATAATATAAAACTGGCACATCCCCTGCCCTGCATTATCGTATGAGTGTGTGCAATTGGCACGGAAGCGCATCGTCTCATCCTTTTTAAGTGTATAGCTTTTGCCGCTAATGGTAAGCTTCAGTTCCCCGCTTATAACCGTCACATATTCCTGAGTGCCATTTGGGTGCGGTTCGGCCTCCAGATGCCCCTTTTCGTCCGTCTCCACAAGATAGGTTTCAAATCTTTTTACCGGGTCAAAATAGACAATGGGATAGTTGCGGAATCTACCGTCGTCCTCAACCAGTGGAGTCCTGTCCACCTTTTTTATTGTCTCCACTTCCGTCTCCGGCGTACTCATAAGCTCAGTGAAGGATATCTTGAATCCGTTGGCGAGCTTCCACATGGTGGACATTGACGGGCTGACCTCCGCCTTTTCTATCTGGGCTATCATGCTCTTTGATATGCCGGTTAATTTGGCTGCCTTATCAAGGCTCAGTTTTCTCTGATCACGGAGCTTTTTTATGTTCTCCGCCACTATAATTTTATAATCTTCCATTTTTTTAATTTTCCTTATTGACAATATACTGTACGTATTGTACAATATACAAAACATTCAATATAACGAACGTTTCGTACAATATATTATAGCACATAATCCAATGGGGGACAATATCTGCTAAGGCATAATAAAGGTCTCCCTCCGTGCGGCGGCACATTGCAATCGGTATATTCAGTGGACAACTGTCAGGAGTGGGGACTTTCAGCAGGGCATCCATTGTATGTATATATAACGTTATAGCAGGCAGCATCTGTTTAGAAGGAGCAGGTGCTGTTTGTGCGTTTGCTCGCAAGAAGCTAATTTTGGTTAAACGGAAAAATGAATGATATTTATAGGTATTGCAATCTACAATCTGCTCTTATAGTCATTCATCTCAGAAAGCAAATTATATATTTCGATATATTTCTTTGAATATTCCTGAGTCAATTTTTCCTGATCATAGTCTACAGCGCCTTTGCAGTCGTGGAATGTCATCCGCCTTAATATTTCGATAGTTATTTCATGATAACGCGGAGCTGAAATTACAGAAATTTTATCAGCCATAATGATACTCTCCTCAAATTTAGTGTATAAGAAAATTATATGCTAATTTGTTTTTATTTTCAAGGTCGTTAGGATTTAAGTAAATTTTAGAGGAATATGGGGATATTGAAGCATCTAGAAATATCACATGCTGGCAATACTTAAAAAATAAGCTAAATGCCAAAATCATAATAATAACTTCTGTTGCATATAATGGCAAAAGCGTGATATAATTTTTCTGGGAATACCTCTCGAATGAGAATAGCGTGAAATAGATTCTAATTTTTTTAATAATTTCAGGCACACTGGCACTGGGCGGCTGTTCAGCGCAAAACGACGAAATATTATCAAAGATTCGAAACTTACCCTGATTCCAACAGGGTAAATGTCGCTGTTACATAACACAATTAATCAGTATTATATAAAAAAAGCGTCTATTTAGCTGCCTTTTTGCAATATCGGGCCTATGTTCGTTTAATATCATTCAATTTTGGCAATATTAAAAATATTAATACGTTTATATAAATATAGAGTAAACGATACAAGGGGAAAAGATGGACATTGTAAAGACAATACAGATAAGACTAGATACACAAGCCGAGAAAAAGAACCTTCTGACAGGAGATATCCGAAGAATATCGGCACAGCTTTTCAAGGAACTGCCCGACAAGAATATAGATGAAGTGCTGTCATTAAGCGAGAGCCTTTTGGAGAGCAGAAGGCCGCACATGTGGCTGATAGCCTACGACTGGGCATACCGCGTGCAGCGCCAGTACAACGACGATACATTCCTTATATTCGAGAGATGGCTGAAAAAATACGTAAGTGACTGGTACGACTGCGACGACTTCTGCACCCATGCACTAGGCTGCCTAGTGGCGCAGAAGAACAAATATTTCGATGCAGTGAAGACATGGACAAAGCACCCGAATTTCGCTGTCCGCCGCGCGGCCGCAGTATCGTTGATATACCCAATTAACCATGAAATGTACAAGAAGATAAACCCCTACTCCATAGCGGACATATTGATGCACGACGATAACAATCTGGTACTGAAAGGCTACGGCTGGATGCTGAAGGTACTCTCCCAGAAGGAGCCCCTAAAGGTTATTGAATACCTGCTGAAAAACAAATACACCATGCCGCGGGTGGCATATAGGTATGCGCTGGAAAAGTACGATCAAAAGACACGGGACAAGCTGATGAAGTAACGCCCTGCATAATATGAATATAAGAAAACTGCTCTAGCGGCAGTTTTTTTGTATCTGCGTGTTTTCTAACCATTGACGAAAACATAATTTTAAATTCCGTATTGACATATATCTATCCATATGATATTATTTGTTTCGATGAATATAGAATCATATATTAAGGAAGTGATTAGATGGAAACATTAAAAAAAGAAATGTCAGATAGGCTAAAAAGCCTGCAGGAGGAATTTGCAACAAAGCATATAGAGCTGAAAGAAGACAGCAGAGACGATGAGGCCAGGATAGAAAAGATCAAGGGCAATATCGCAGGGCTCTATAATGACGTACTGAACGTCAGCTACAATCAGGCTAAGGCACACAAGGGCACAGATGAAGAAAGGCTGCAGAAAATGGTGGACATATACAAAGGCTTCTTCACGAAAATTCCAGCTGCTTGGGAGGAAAGCCTGCAGGAGGCAAAGGACGCCGGCGACTTTGAGAAAATATACATAGAGACCGAGAAGCTAAAGATATCCGGAAAGATAAAGGATATATTTGATAAACTGGCGGAGGGCAATTATGATAGATAATTCAGTAGAGATTTTCAAATGCCTTGCGGATAAATCCCGCTTAAGGATACTAAGCAACCTATTAGGCGAGGCAATGTATGTGGAGCTGCTTTCCGAGCGGCTTGACCTGTCGGCATCCACCGTGTCGTTCCACCTTAAAAAGCTGGAATCCGTCGGGCTGGTCAGCAGCACAAAGGAGCAGTATTACGTGATGTACTACGTGAACACGGATGCACTTAACGCCACCCTGCTATCCATGATCACCTCCGATGAGGACACAACAGAGCTATGGGAAGAGCGGCAGAACGAATACAAGGACAAAATAATCAATACGTTTATGAAGCACGGCAAAATAACCGCTATGCCTGTGCAGCGAAAGAAAAAGCGCGTGCTGCTAGAGGAAATATTAAAATCATTTGAGCACGACAGAGAATATTTGGAGCGCGAGGTAAACATCATAATCGCTGACTTCCATGATGACTTCTGCACCATACGCCGTGAGATGGTGGATGAGGGCATGTTCACGAGGGATAAGGGCGTGTATAAAAGGACGGAGTGGTATAAATAAAAATGCTTCTGCGTCATTAAATTGTAAACATTTTTAAAAGTGCCATTTTTTGATGGCACTTTTTAAATACATATGATATAATACATTGTACAAAGGTTTCTGTATTGAGGTGAGACAATCAACAATATAAAACATAAAATAATTAATCAATATTTAATAAACATAAAAAAATGTCTAGCATTAGGTTGTTTTACATTTGTTGAGAGACCAAAAAATATGGACTTTTTAAGAAAACACGGACTAACAATAGATGACACAAAAGACATAATATTTAATTTGAATTACACTCACTATTATAAAGGACCGGAAAACGATAGAGACACAGAAAAGGAAGGTGAAGTTTGGTTCTTCATTTACCCATTTATGGAAATTGAAATTGATATTTATATTAAATTAAGACTTGAGATTAATACTCAAGTTGTATGCTTATCTTTCCACGAAGAAGGCGAATTCTAGACTGAAATAGTGTAAAAAGGAGGTAGTTATATGAAAAAGGTATACTGTGATAATTGTAAAAATAATGTTGAATATAGCATAAGGAAAAACTATATAGAAGAATATAAAAATTGTAAAGTAAATGTATTAGAGAATATCGGCGTTTGCAACAGCTGCCAGAAAGACGTTTTCGTAGAAGAATTAGAAAACGCTAACTTATTACGATTGTATGATAAATATAGAGAAATTAATAATTTAATAACTAGAGATGATATTATCAAACTAAGAGAAAAATATAATATCTCACAAAGAGATCTAACCGCTATTCTTGGTTGGGGTAAAATGACAATAAATCGTTATGAACGAGGAGCATTAGCAAACAAAAGCCACAATGATATTTTAAAAATTATAATAGCTGATGATATTAAGTTTTACGAGATGGTAGATAATGCATTTCTAGAAAAAAGAATTACAAAAAAAACATATGATTCATTGTTTGAGCAAAAAGAAAAAAGTAATGATAACATATATAAAGCAATTATAGAAAAAGTCTTAACTCATGATGCGAGCATATTCAATGGATATCGCAAATTTGACATCGATAGAGTCCAAACATTGATTAGTTACATGGCCAATAAATTCGACGGTGTTTACAAAACCTCAATAAACAAAATGCTTTTCTACATTGACTTTATAAGTTTCAAAGAACTTACCCAAAGTATTACGGGATTACAATATATTAAATACACATACGGTCCCGTTATAGAGAAACATTACTACCAAAATATAATCTATAATTTACAAGAAAAATATGTTTATGAAGAAATAGAAACAAGCGATAGTACCAATACTATAGTAAAAAGTCTTAATAATTATGATTTGTCAATATTTAATACTGCTGAACAGCTAATTATTGACAGAGTGATAAATTCGCTCGGAAAGCTCTCTGCTACTAAAATTAGTTCTCTGTCCCATGAAGAAGATGCTTGGAAGTATAGTGATATGGAAAAGTTTATATCCTATGAATATGCGGACAAAATCAAAGTATCTTACTAAACAATGGCTGAAAGACTAAAACCAAACATACGTCACAAAAAGGCTGCCCTTATAAGCAGCCTTTTAGATTGAATAAAGTCAATTTTATGCCTTTGCTCCCTCCGGCCTAAGCTCCAGTATAAACTTCCGCATAGCGGGTATAGCCGCAATTACCATGCACACAATGATCTCCGGCAGCATGTAGGAGCCGTTGTATATTAAGGAATACATCCACGGCGACTGCCCTTCGGCGGCGTACATGCCCCAGAAAACAGCACCCGCCAGGAAGTGGCAGAGAAATCTTAATAATCCTGCAACGAGTATTGCCAAAAGCAGGCTTTTGCCTTTGAAAAATCCCGCAAAGCCGAGCATTGCAAAGGGCAGGATATAATCAAATAAAAACTGTACCGGGTGCATAAAATAAAGCCCCTGTGTCATCTGCAAAAGCCCATAGGCTATGCCGGCGACTATGCCGGCCGGTGCGCCGAAAGCCCATGCAAAGGCTATAATCGGCAACATAGATGCCGGGGTTACGGAGCCGCCGTAGGGCATCTTGTAAAGGGTGATAAAGGAAAGCACATAGGCAATCGCCACAGATATTGCGCCCACCGCCAGAGTTCTGGTGGACATCTTCTGCCTGCTGATAATAAATAGTATCGCCGCTAGCAGAATGATTCCCGTCAGCGCGATTCCCGTTACGACGGGGTCCTCTGTAAACTTGCCGAAAAACATACTGAAATATTCTCTCATAATATTTCCTCCTGATTATTGATTCTCATGGGTTTACGGCGCATTAAATTATTAATAATTTCTGCGTCTGCCACGAGAACAAAACAAACATAATTGTGATTTCACTTTGCTAAATCATTGTAATAAAAAAACCTCATACGTAATGTATAAGGAGTGTTGAATGCTTTGAAATTGTTAAGACACAGAAAAAAACTTCTGTTTCTTCTCCCTACGCAGGTATTATCCTGACAGGTTCAAAGGGTTTACGACGGATGTCGAATCTCAGCAGACAGCTCCCCAACAACTAATATTTTGTTTTGACAGGGGTTATTATAGTATATAGGGCGGGGGTTGTCAAGGAGGGGTGTAGTAATATGTTTTATGAGGCTCCGCCTCAAACTCCGCATAAGGGACTAGTCCCTTATGTATCCCAACAAATTAAATTGTCAAATAAGATATTGAATACTCTTTAGCCACATATTTCTTTTTCAATCATTTTTATTCTTCTTAAATATTCTTTATCACAGTTCTTACCGATGATAATTTCTTCCAGTTTTATACCACAGTAGTCATAACTATATGTAGTCCCTCTGTAACCCATTAAGGCTTTCTTCCCAGCTAAAATTCTCCCTCCCATTGGACCATCTTCACTATCATAAACGTCTCCACATAAAAAACGTAACTCATTTTCCCATTTATATGTTTTGTTTTTCATTACCCATGGTAATATAGCAAGCTTCTCACTATAATTCGATTTTTTCTCTATACTAGTACTATTATATGCACCAATTAATTGTCCAGTAAAATCCACTTTTTCTTTGTCAAGATATATTACTGGAAAAAATTTGTCCATATCTAATAATGCAAACTTTAAACAAATACCATTATAACCGTTCGCATATTCAGTCCACATACGTTCACATTTTTCATAGGTGAAGCAAGATACGTCATTCATTTCCTTTGAAGTTAAAATCATATTACGAATTGCTTTTATAGATATTCTTGTCTTCCGGTTTACTCTATTTATATTGTAATTATATTGTGTTTCACTTTTGTCAGAAAAATATGCATAACAACTAGCCCATAGTTCTTTTTTAGCTAATAAATTTATTTTACTTTCATTCAATTCTATATCATCAGTGAAAGGAATAAACTTATATATATAGTTATCATTAGCCTTTTTTCTAATGTACTCTTCTTTGTATTTGATTCTTTCATTATCTCCTTTTGAAATTAATGAATTCGGCAAACTAAAATATTCGTCATAAAATTCCATTTACATTCTCTTTCTACTAGATGCCTCTAATATTAATCATAAATCAAAACTATTACTCATCACTTGCTAATTATAAAACCACACCACATCCGTCGAAAAAGGCTTCTTCTGATTCCAAGCCTTATTAAAGTCCATCTTATGCTTTTTGCCGTAGGTGGCAACCGAAATCTCCATAGTGCTTCTATTATAGCCCGTCACTGTCATCCAATGCCAGGTATACTCATTAATCTCCTTATGGGGGTTACGCAGGATTAAAAGCGATGGCAGCACACCGTCATCAATCAGCTGCGCTATCTTTTCAAATACCTCTTTGGCCTCAAGCTGCTTTTCAGCTATTCCATAGGATATCTTAACGCCTCTTAATTTGGCATAGTCAGCGCACTTGCGGCAAAAATCCTCCGGGTCAGTCATCGGCCCGAAATTCGGCTTGATATCAAGGCGCACTTCCTCCATGAAATCCAGAAACTCATCCTTTTGAAAGGGCACGGAGTATTTATATATGCAGCGGCACATCTTCTCCTTCTCTGCAAGGTAGGCAAGAGCCATTGCAGCCGTTGTAGGGCCGCAGCCGGATATGGCACTCAGCTTCTTTTTGAACCAGTGCTGGTCAGCGCCGTAGAACACCTCATCGCCATCATATATTTCAATGCCTTTTATCTCATTAATATCAGCCATGCGCCACTCCTTATCTTTGGATATTATTTTACCACAAATAAATTGAATATTAACATATTTTTGAATAAATCTTTGAAGCAAATTTGATATATAGTATAATATTACTATCATTATTTTTAATTGACGCTGCATTTCAGCAGCTCTAAAAAGGGGATATCAATGGATATATATACAAAGGAAGAATTGACAGAGGCTGAGCGTGCATTAGCATCCCTTGTGAGCAAATGCGAAAAAGTACGCCCAAAGCTCAAAGAAGGCACATCACAACATACCCTGCTGATTCGCAGAATAGACGCATTAAAAATTGCCGTTCAATTGATAAACAGAGAGCTCACATGTTCTGATATGCAGCCTTTCGGTCATTCATAAAATAAACAGATTGTTTGAATATCCTCTATAACTGTAATATAATATACATGGAGGCGATACTATGAAATTCAAAAAAGACAAGCTTTGGGTTTATATTTTAACTGCATTAGTTCCTATTATCATATTCATTATTATCGTGTCCGTTTGGATGGTCGACAGCCTTGAATACAAAGAATACAAGCTGAACTTCGCCGACAGCATAACCTACGCCCAGGATCACGATTCCTTCCGTGCGGAGCTAAACGGCGAATCCACAAAAATATCCTATCACAACGCCTTAGCCATCTACCGGGCGATTGTGGGCGGCGGCTTCGGCCAGCTGGAGCTGAAAGTCCCGGAAGATCCGCCAATTGTATTCGACTTCGGCAACGGAGACATAATGAACATCTGGGCAAAGGACAAAACCACCTATCTGGTGCAGTATATACCCGCCCATGAAAGCAAAATATGCTATTCCACCCTTGGCGTTTCCCGCTATGTATGTTTAGAGCGCCTGATAAGCAAGGAATGGGGCAACAGCGAGTGGCAGGAAACTGAATAATACACATTCCATAATATTTGGGCTGATTTGCGCGCATTTTACATAAGGTGTAATTTATGTTAAAATAATGCCAAGGAGGCCGTCTATGAAAAAATATAGAAAAGTGCCGCTGTGGATTTACATAACAGCCGCGACAGTACCTATAGTCATCTTTGTTTTGGCCGTTAGTGCGTCCTCAAATAAACTACTCGGATACAACGAATTCAAAACTGATTTTGTATCAAGCGTTAATTACGCCAACGAGAACGATTCCCTCCGCGCCAAATATGACGGCATAAATACCAAAATCATTGAAGAAAACTCACAAACTATTGCAGAGACTATAATGCGCGGCGGCTTTTTAGTATATGAAGAGCCGCTGCCTTCAAGCGAGCCTATACTTTTTGATTTCGGCAACGGCGACATAATGCGGATATGGCGAAAGGACGAAGAAAGCGTGATAATCCAGTATGTAAGGTCAGACAATGAGGAGATCATCTTCGCGACAGCTGACATATGCCGCTTTGTTGATTTTGAAAGGCTGATCAGCGAAGACTGGGGCAATCCGAAGTGGGAATAACTCCGATTTAGGAAGGGATGTTAATGAATGGCTAAAGTTAAATATAGAAATACGCCGCTGTGGGTATATATACTGCTGGCAATGGCACCAATTATTTTTGCTGCCGGTATATACGTCTATTCTACGATTGTGTCGGCGGACTACAGAGCATTCGCCGAAGCATACGCACAAAGCTGCGAATACGCCGAGAAGCACGATTCCCTCACCGCAGAATACAACGGAGTAACCACAAAGATAGCTGCCGAGAATTACGCAAAGATAAGGAGATCGGTTTTCTCTGCATACTACTCTGAGTATTTAGATACTGTGCCCGAGGGCGCGCCGCTTACGCTTAATTACGGCGATGACAGCACACTCAACGTATGGAAGAACGGCCCGGAGTCCATTATTATTCAGTATATTTACCCGGATGAAACCTCTATTATATTCCGTTCCTCGGATAATGGGGTGCACCGCTTTGTGGACTTTGAAAGGCTGATCAGCGAAGACTGGGATAATGAAGTGATTGGATAATCATATTGGTGGTTGACTATAGCCAAATAACTGCTACACTCATTAAAGAGGCAATGATATAGTAACGGCCAGCAATTCAATAATAATCAATAGGAAGAAATCAAATGAACTACGGACAAATTATAGTGCTGAACGGCACATCCAGCTCCGGCAAAAGCACCCTGGCAAGAACCATACAGGAGCTATCAGAGGAGAGATATTATCATTTGCAGCTTGACACAATGTGCAACATGATGCACCCTAAGTTTTTCGAAAAAAAAGATGATTTCCTTATTTCGATGAATTCTGCCATGAAAGTTATGAACCCTATTATATTTAACTTGAGCGGAAATGGCGAATACGTTATAGTGGATACAGTGCTTGAGAATCCCGGTTGGCTCAAAGATTGCGTTGAGGTTCTTCACGATTTGCCTGTAACATTCGTAAAGGTGAACTGCCCTCCGGAGGAACTGGAGCGCAGGGAAGCAGCCAGAGGCGACAGGATGATCGGGCTGGCCAGGTATCAGTATGAGATTATGGACTTTGTTCAGCACTATGATATAGAAGTAAACACATATGAAAACACTCCTGAGGAATGCGCTGCAAAAATCTTGCATACTGTGAAATCCGCTAAGAGCGGCAATGCATTCAGCAAAATTTATGAGGATATGTGCGGGTAGTATATTGAGCATAATTAAAGGTCAGGCTAAAGTAAGTGTCATTAAAATAGCAAGATAATAATATAATTATACAAAAGCTGCGGGCGTCCCTTGAGGTACGCCCTTTACATTTGCTCACATACCATCAAAACTTACTGCTTTATTATATTTTTCGTATAATTTGCACCAGTAATGATATTTTTTGCGGAAAAAAGTGTATAATTAATTACGTAAATATGGAGGTACAGATGGAACGGATTATTGAAAATGAACTGATGCAGGATGAGCAGATATTATGGAATGGACAGCCAAGCGGCAGATTGTTCAGAACAGCGGATTTGCTTTTTTTCCCAGCTACCTTTTTTGGCGTATTTTTCATCTATTTATGGATAAAGCTATCATTCACAGCTGAATTGCCAGTATTTGCTTATTTAATATTGGCTTTTCTTACTTTGCAAATAATCTATATGGGCATCGGAAGGTTCTTCTATAAATCATACCTTAATAGAAACACATATTACTACGTAACTGACAGAAGAATACTAATATTAAAAGATACAATGCGCAGAAAATTGATAGCCCTCGATATTATATCCCTTCCGATAATTGAGAAAAAGGTGAACAGGGATGGATTCGGCTCTCTTTACTTCGGGGAACTAGTGCTTGCTTCTTCAATTTATGCAAACTCCGGCATGGATTTTTATGCACGTCCTGGGCTTTTCACCTGCCCGATACCTCCTGCATTTTTTGATCTGAGTGATGCTGCCCAAGTCTACAGCATTATAAACAGAGTCAAAGCAAAATCCCACGATAACACTACGCAGGCATAATAATAAAACACTGAAAGGCAAACATATGAAACTGATAAAGATACAATACATTGCACTGCTAATAATTATAATAATCGCCGCGATATTCGTGAATCAATGGGGCCCCTTAGTCGAGGGGATCATTACAGTGCTTTTTATATACTGGTGCTTTCTATTATTAATATATATGCTCTTCTCCTACAGCACTCGTAAGAAGAACTACACCATAGGACAGGACGGCAAAAGAAAAATGAAGCAGCCCGGCGGCCTGCAAGTACACGGAGTTACCTTCGAGGACTTTCTACGATATATACTCCATAACAGGATAGCCAAAAAGGAAGATAAAAAAGAAAGCATAAATGGACTGAAGGAAAAATACCCGAACCAGACAAAAGCAAAGGAAATTGTGCTGCTGCTTTTCACATCAATGCTCTATATTTTTGTTGCGGTAAACGCGGATATATCCATACTGTGGATAGCGCTTATAATACTGCTGGGCTGCCCTGCCCTGCTGATATTTGTCGATTTGCTCATCATAAGGGCGCGATATGAGGAATGCATTTTTGAAACCCCCGCGAAACCCGAAGAAAAGACAGAATAGCTCAGTTTCATCCAAGAAAAGAGGCGCAAAATGAGCAGAATTGAAATAAACCCAAAAGTTGATGACTACCTAGGCAGCCTTAAAAAATGGCAAGATGAAATGACGCTTCTAAGGAGCATATTATCAGGCTGCAGCGATGAGATGAAAGAAGACGTGAAGTGGGGCAAGCCCTGCTACACATTAGGCGGCTCCAACGTGGCGCTGATACACGAATTCAAGGACTACTGCGCCATACTATTTATCAAGGGAGCGCTTTTAAAAGACCCTGCAGGCGTGCTCATTCAGCAGACGCAGAACGTCCAGGCAGCACGACAGATACGCTTTACACATACTGATGAAATACTAAAGCTTCAAAGCACAATAGCCGAATATATGGCGGAGGCTATCGCCATAGAGAAAGCCGGGCTAAAAGTTGAAACAAAAAAGACTGAAGAATACGACATCCCGGAGGAGCTCTCCTTAGCCTTCAGCGAAGACCCCGCCTTCCGTGAGGCATTCGAAAAGCTGACTCCCGGCAGGCAGAGAGCATATATTTATTTTATCTCCCAGGCAAAGCAATCCGCCACAAGGACGGCACGAATAGAGAAAAACCGCGACAGGATATTGGATGGGCTTGGGCTGAATGATTAAAAAAAAGAGATGAGGAAACAATGAACTACAAACTGCAGATATCCTACGACGGCACAAAATACAAAGGCTGGCAGCGCAACAAAAAAACAGGCGACACCATACAGGCACGGATTGAGGAGACGCTCTCTAAATACCTCGGCGTACACATCGAAATAATAGGTGCAGGCAGGACAGATGCAGGCGTACACGCGAAAATGCAGGTCGCCAATTTCAATGTAAAACAAAAAATTGACTGCAATACGCTGCGCAGGGATCTAAATCGGTACCTCCCAAAAGACATCGTGATAAACGACGTTGCAATTGCCGACGACAGGTTCCACAGCCGGTTCAACGCCAAATCCAAAACATACATATACACCATCTGGAAAGCTGACGCTAAGTATCCGCCACTCTTTGAGCGCAAGTACGTATATGAATGTGAGAAAGTATTTGATATAAAATTAATGAAAAAAGCAGCGGAACAATTTTTAGGCAAGCATGACTTTATCGGCTTCTCCAGCGACAGAACCAAAAAGTCGACCGTTCGCTCCATAGAAAAAATCGAGATCGCAGAAGATGATTTCACTGTCAAGCTTTCATTTACAGGGGATGGATTTCTTTATAACATGGTGCGCATAATAGCAGGCACTCTGATTGAGATAGCAGCAGGCGAAATGGATGAAAAAGTAATAGATGCAGTCTTTAAGGCAAATAATCGCGAGCTGGCGGGCTTCACTGCGCCATCGTGCGGACTGTGCCTGGAGACGGTGGAGTACTAAATCCCTTCACCTTGGCTTTCAACCTCAGGCATCTCCCTGTGAGGCAAATTATCAGGTATTACATTGCCGATGGAGACAACCATATTCAGCCCTTCGCTGACTGATATATCAAGCTCTTTAAATTTATTCTTCTTCACAAAGATTAGAAAGCCGTTTGTGGGGTTTGGAGTGGTGGGGATAAACACACAGACCTTATCATCCGTGCCCATGCGCACGTTTTCATTGGTGATAAATCCAATGCTGGTTATTCCCTTTGACGGGAACTCCACAGCCACAACCTTCTGAAAGCTTTTTGATTTCTCAGATGAAATGCTGGCTGCTATTTTGCTGACGGGTTTATACACGTTGCCGACAATGGGAATCTTCTCCACAACTGAATGAAACCAGCCAACCATTTTCTTGCCCAGATAATTGGATGTAAGCGCGCCTACTAACAGCAGAATGACTATTATAGCCAAAAGCCCTATGCCGGGGATATCCTTTTTGAATATCCAGTGGATAGGCTCGGCAAGCACGCCGTCCAATAGATTGAACAGCCAGTACAGCACATAAATTGTGACGCCGGCAGGCAGCAGAACCGCAAGCCCGGCAAGAAACCATTTCCTCAACGTTTTCATATTTAGGCCTCTTAAAGAAATTATATTATACTTGAGTATACCATATTTCAGCGCATTAATTAAATACCATATTAAATAAGTTTTTTTATTCTGCAAGCAAATAATAATTGAAAAATATAAATTCGTATGATACTGTAATTCTATAGCGAAAAGAGGAAGGCACAAATGCAAAAAATCATTGACGCGATCATTGAAATCCCCATGAACACAATAAACAAATATGAAATCGACAAGCCCTCGGGCAGGATTCGCCTGAGTCGAGTGCTATACTCCCGGATGACCTACCCAGCAGAATACGGATACATCGAAAGCACTCTTGCGCTGGACGGCGACCCATTGGACATTCTGGTACTGGCCTCTGAAAAGACATTCCCCGGCTGCATTGTCAGCGCTCGTGTATTGGGATACCTCGACATGGTAGACATGGGCTTTCAGGATGAAAAGGTGATAGCCGTGGTGGACGCAGACCCACGCTTTGAAGGCGTAAAATCACTGGAGGATGTACATCCCCACATATTAAAGGAGATAAAGCACTTCTTCCAGACCTACAAGCACCTGCAGGAAACGGTGACCACGGTGAATGAATACCACGGAATTGAGGAGACATTGGAGCTGATTGAAAGCTGCATAGAACGGTACAAAGAGCAGGGAGACATCAAGGAAAAAAACGACAGGGTATTCTAAACACATTAAATTGAAACTCAAAAAGGACATCTTAGATGTCCTTTTTCTTTTAATAGAGAAGCCTCAGAGGACACCCTTCAGTTTCGCTTCGCCGCCAGCCAAGCGGTAACGTAGATGCCGCGACGCGCGAAAGCAGTTCGGAAGAACTGCGAAAGCCACCGAAAAGGGGAGCCTAATTGTCTGAACTACAAATTTATTATTTAAAAAAGGGTGGTATATAGGATATAAAAACCCTATCTATTCCTTCTTCCCCTTCTTCCTCACAACGCTGATAATCAGCCCACCTGCCGCAAAAACAAGTGCAAGCACGATGAATAGCATCCAGAGCATGGGATTAAAGCGGCTTTTTACGGTGATTTCATCAGCTGGTGCTTCTGAAGGCAGCGCTCCACTTTCTTCATCACCTGCAGGCTCGGCCTCTTGGCTTGCTGGCGTACGTGTCAAAGATACTTCATTATCCGCAGATGTAAAAGCGTCCTCATCCTCATACATATAGTAATTGAACCATATTTCCTGAGAAGACCATGTATCATACCAGGTGGTATACCAGTCGTAATCATATATATACGGATACCAGATTTGCTCATATGGCTCAAGGCTTATCTCATCCGGTACAGGGTAGTCCAGCCAGACGCTCCATTCATAGAGTATTCCGTCTAAAAGCACACCATATGCCAGCCCGTCCATAGCTCTGTCCTTTTCATAGGTATGTTCAATCTGCAGTGCTTCGCCTGCTTCAATCGTATAATATTCAAAAGTGCCGTTCTCTAAAAGCAGCGTTAAATAATCTGTTGAAAGGAAGAAATCCTCTATTTTGCCCTCAGACGCATTAGTCACCGTAAACTCATATGTCTTTGTTCCCTTGGAATTATCCTGCGAAACCAAATGGTATTCCAGCTTTACTGCAGGCGGCTCAAGGAAGCCAATATTGTACTCCCTGGATGACAGTATGCAATAGTACATGCCCTCATAAGTAAAGACGAAGCTCATGTTGTATTCAAATGGCCCCACAGCATCCGCAGGGTCTTCCCTTTGGAAGAATCCGTCCGCTATATAGTCTCCGCCGGGCGCGACGCCGAACATCTCCTGTCCGCTGACATTTGTGTATTTGTAGGATACCTGCATTTCGCCTGACCAGTATGTCTTCTCCCCCTGCTCGCTGCCAATATCCTGCACCTTTTCAGCATTGTAGTAGAATGTATCCCTGTCATCGAGCCATTCAAACTCAATGAATTTGCTGCCGTCATTAAGGTTAGTTATTTTCACAGGCGCGCTCTCGCCCTCTTCTTTCAATTCATATTCATATGTTTCCCAGTCATCTAGGTAATAGACAACCGGCCGTGTATCCACATAGAAATCTTGCCCTGTCTTATAGATATTGCTCAGCCATGTATCAACCGTGAAGCTTACCTCCAGCGTAATCTGCTCATATGGCTTAATGTTAATATAACCATCCATATTGTCTGTGTCGGTTATGCTTGAAAGGTCAAAATAGTGCCCTATTCCCTCCAAGTAAATATAGGTTAGCTGCAACGGGCTCCTGCTGACGCTGGTGATCGTTATCTCGCATTCGAATTCGCTGCCAATTTCAACCTCGTTTGTCATCACTTCATAATCTACCGTTATGAAATCCCCGTCCGTTAGGTATGTGGGGTAAGCAGCGTCTGCCAGCGCTGAAGGAGCTATTGCTGCCATCAGCATAGCCATAATGATTATTATCTTCTTTATCATATAAACCTCTGTTATAGTTCTATCCATATTACGGATATATTATACTACATATTCAGCGCCAGTACAAAATATTGGAAGCAAAAAAGCAAAAAAATAAAAGGGGCATTCATGCCCCTTTGTACTACTTAATTATCCATTTTCTCTCTTGTATCAACTCCTTAAATGTCTACCATCTTCGCGGTTACTGTTGGCAGTTCATTAAGAGCTTTCTCCAGACTCTCCATTTCCCCTTTGTCACCGACTAATTCAAGAATGATTAATCCTTCTGTTCCGCAGACATTACCTGCCTCATGCAGGCCCACCCTAGTCCTAATGGAACAGTTAAACTCGTTTAGCAAAGACTGCACCTTAGATGAGCCTTCGCTTATACTTCCTACTTTGATCACCATTATGTTCCACATAATTTAACCCTCCTCACAGATATGGTTAATATATAACCAATTGGCAGAATAATGTAACATTTTTCGTTGCTTTTTTTATTATTTTTCGTAAAAATGTGTATATTTTGACCCAAAACCTTAAATAACACAGTATATTTTGCGCAGGATGCCGCCGAAATGATGGATTTTCCGTTCGGTTTACATTGAACTCCTGCCTATCCTGTGCTAAAATATTTTCATTGAATGCGAGGGTTAATATTATATGAAAAAAGCCGTGATTGCCGTTCTTGCCGCATTAGTTTTTGTTTTCACATCATGTGAGCATCGGCATTTTCAGGGGGCTGAGGCCGTCGAGCCAACGCCGTCTCCTACACATTTTACAACCGAAGTGCCGGAAAATTTCCTGGCTTCCACTCCTGCCCCTGAAGACCAGGTTTCAATTGATGTCAGCTATGTGAATACTCAGATAGACAGCGGCACACTATCAATAGACCTGCCGTATTTTTTAGCGCAGCAAAGCAACACCAATACAAATTCCGTTTTCTGCGCCAGCGGCGTCATAGAAGACAGCGGATATATTTCATACAGCCTTAACGTATATAAATTCTATCGCAGCGAAGACCCCGCCGCTACACTAAGCGGCCTATATTAAAAGGACAAAAGCTCCGCCCTGCTGCAATACGGCAGGAGCATTGAATACGCCTCCCTTCTGCCGCCTGCATACTTCGGCGACGGCACTGGGTATATCACGAAAATTATGCTGGATGACAATGAAATATTTTCCGGTGTATATAATGTCGGCGACTCGTACTATCAGATAGTCTTCCGCGCATTCGGCGAAAAGTCCTCCCACGATATCGCCCTTCATATGCTCTACAGCGTTCAGCTAAACAGAGCCGCGTCGAATGAATTATCCGGTTCTTTTTCTCTTGATTTGTCAGGCGGCGTATACACAAACCAGTCCTACCCCGTTGTGTCCATGCCCTGCCCCGATGGCTGGCAGCCGGCGGAGAGCCTGCGCTTCACTATGCCAGAGAGCATACTTTCCATGAGCACATCAGACGGCCTGGGCACCATTACAGTGCGCTGCTACTCCAAGGAAATGATTGAAGCAATGTCGTCGATTTTTATCTATGATGAGCGTATGCAGCTGGATTTGATATCCCGCGGGCTTATAAAAGAAAGGGATATTCCCAGTATTCAGACTATTGAAAATGAAGATGAGCGGCCCTTCACCGTGTATCCTTCGGATATTATAATTATTCATTTTGATTTGGAGGATGACTACGGGTATTACTGTGTTGAGATGATGTATACTGGTGATGACCCGAGGGTCTATAGCCAGATGCTGACGATTGGGCAAGGGATTGAGATGTTCGGTGAATAGTAACCTTATTTGCGGGTATGAGATGAATTAAGCGATGTTATGTATAATATTGGTTATTATGTATTACGTTTAGATAGTTTTCATTATAACAGGCAAGGTAATTTTCAGTTATTGAAGTCCTTCATGTCTAGGTCAAAAATTTGACTTTATTTACCTATTATTATAATATATTAGTTATTGAAGAAAGGAGTAAGATTCTATATATGGATATAAATTTTTTAAGTGGAAACCCTGTCAATTTATTAACACGCAAAAAAGAGCTGAGTACAGTTCAATACTTGTTAGTCTTCATTGTTTCCGCAGTGTTCTTTTTCGGTTTAGCAGTGCTAATAGTAGAATTTGATCAAGGTGATATGATACGCAATGGAGAAATAGAAAGATCATTCTATAAAGACTATAACTATATGGCCTATCTTTTAATAACCATTCCAGGCCTTATTCTTCTTTCTATAAAACTGAAGTGGCTAATTCCCAATTCTATTACTAAGTTAAGGGACCAAGGTATACTAATCGTCAAATCAAACTATTCAGAACTTGTTAGAAAATGGAATAAGAAAATTAAAAGGAATAATACTATTGCAATTATTGTTGCATGCCTTTTCCTTGGTCTGACTTTTCCTATAACGATAAATGACATTTCATCTGACTCTATAGTCAGCTTTCAAACGAGGGGCACTGGCGAATTTGTATTGCCCGGTTATTGGTTTTTATTCGCAACTCTAGTACTTGCTCTTATGGTCGCTTTAGTGCTTATCTTAATTGTTCATGAAATATTATTCTTACGGAAGCTTGTTAAGGAGCATTCGGATATACAAATCCAAGTTCTGCATCCTGATAGATTAGGTGGTTTGCGTCCTATAACTCAGATTGGATTTGCTAATCAAGCAGTATTGGCAGTATTAGGCATAAATATTAGCGCAATGGTTTATACCTGGTTTTTCATTGGTGCTTCAGGTGAAACATCGACACTAATAGGGTATGCGATATTTTTAGGTGCTGCCTATGTAGTATTAGCACCTTTATTCTTCTTAGCGCCATTAGTTTTGTTTAGGCAAAATATACTTAGAATAAAGAGCATAACTTTGAATAAAATCAGCAGTCAATATAATAATTTAATTAAAGAGATGCTAAAACCTGATGATATAAGTGTATCAAGCGAAGAGATTGAAAACCTTAATAGTATAAAGTATCTATATAGTGAAGTAGATAAACTTCCCGAATGGCCATTTGACTGGGGAACTATGAAGAATTTCACATTAACATTAGTTTCTCCCTTAGTTCCCATGGCAATAACTTGGATATTTGATTTAGTATTATCAAATATGTAATAAATAAAAGTAAAGACTATTAAAATGCATTCTGGAAAACCTGAAAATAATATAAAACGTTCAATTCTATTTGCTACATTACCTTTAGTATCCTTTGTTTCTATCTTTATTTACTCTAAAATAAATGGTACTACTCAGTATTTTGTTAGTAATTATACTATATCTTTTGTTGACTGGATATTTATTATTTTTAATTTCTATATCGTTAACTCAATAGATTGGACAAAAAAAAAGAAAATAGCACTGGCAATATTTTTCTCTATTGTTTTAAGCACCACTATTCACATATTATGGAGCTTTAGAGCCGAAAATGACCTTTTGCTGTATTCTTTTGATGGCAAATTTACTTTTGCGGCATATGTACATCTGATTTTTTCAGCTGTTGAGTTTTTTCTAATGATTTGCTTTATTATTAATTATAAAAATGAAAATTTGAGAGTTTTAAACGTTGTTTCAATATCACTAAGTTTATACTTTGTTGCATCAATATTTTCTTCATACTATATGTGGGGCAGGTATAAAATTGATGATGTCGCAAGAGGATTTTTAGGGGCTACTATAATCTTTGTTTTCTATTTAATAAGACTAAATAAATACAAAAAGAAAAACACATAAGAAATTAATGAATATACAAAACTGTATATTAAATAAATTATTTTATTGTCCCTACCACCTCCCCCTATACCCCCTCGTATCCACATGAATATTCCCCGCATACTTCCCTACGCCGCCGTATGGATTCATCTCATTGGCCACAGCATACAAATCACCAACAGCCGGCTTTTTCAGCCCCTCAATATCAGGACAAACCACAAACAAATCCGCCGCCCTGCAATGTATATGCTGGCTGTTTTTGGCTCCGCCGTGCAGAGAGTTCCATGTCTCGCACCTATTCCCGCCGTTTCTATCAGTGGCACTTGCCATGTTCATATCATCGGTAAGGTGCAGCTCAATATCCTCCCTGCCAAACCTTTTATTCAGCTCTGCTTGTATCCGCTCAATCAGTATTAAAAGCCCCACACTGGTCTTGCCCGGCTGCGCGTTTTCGAAGCTGTCGCAGTATCTGCCGGCGCAGTTGCACTCCATTGGCATTGTGCCGTCCGTCTGCTCATTTATCCACCTGCTTATATCAATAGGCTCACCCTTAAGCATATCCAGCAGCTCAATGTCCGCACTTCCAGTTATTTTATGGCTCATGCCCTTTTGCATCTCTTCCACGGCTTCCTGTGTGCCACGCCCATATATTCCGTCCGCCCCCGCCTTGCCGAGGTAACATGCCATGTGCCAGTTTATTAGAAGCTCCTGCAGGTTTTTCACGTCCTCGCCTCTGTCACCGTATTTTAACAGGCGGGCAAATATAAAATTGCCCGCCGCTTGCTGTATGTCAGCATCCTCGGCTTCCCTCTGCAGCACAGCCTCCTCAATAGCGTCATTCACGGCCTTCAATGTGCCCGCGCCGAATATACCGTCCGCTCCGCCCGCTCCCACATTGTATCCCGCCTCCATCAGGTTTTCCTGCGCCTTTTTTATGTATCTGCTCTGCAGCATGCTATCTTATTGCCTCTCTGTTGTTTGGGTTGTTATATACGCTGAATCCGAATATGGCGGCGATGATCGTATCAAGAATTTTTAAAAGGTAGTCCGCCTGCTCCTGGCTTAGATGCCTATAGATAATGTATGATATCAGCGCGAATACTGCTCCCACCGCCAATGGGGATTTGAGCTTCTCTATCATGCTTGCCTTTGTCAATGGCTGCGGCTCTTCCCCTGTGTCGGCGAGTATGCCAAGCGCCACCAGTATGCCAGCCGCCAGCTCGATTATGCTCATCACGTTTTTGGGTATGTCTATCTTCAGCCATGTCTCCGCAATAAAAAACAGCAGTGATACTACCGCCATAAATACCGTTATATTTCTTATCTTCTTCATTTTATGTCATCTCCCTTTATTTAAATACGTTTTCCTTCAGCCTTTCATATGCCTTTTTCACTTCGCCGTTTGCTCCCGCCTCCACGTGCGCCTGCAAGGATGCAAAGCTCGCCTCCTTGCATACAGACATATCTATTTCTATGTTCTTTAGTTTTCTGTTTCCTGCGTTTGTCAAAAGCCCCGTCCATATCCCCGCTATTGTCGGGACAGCTGCCACTATCGCTACCGCTAATTCAGTTGACATTGTCCTTTCCCTTCTTCACTTTATCTTTATATTTTTTGTTTATCCTGTCCTCTAAAATATTTCCTTTTTCAAGTTGCCTGTTCATCATGTCGATGAGCATCTCCTCGGTTGTCATATATTTTATCTTTTTCTTAGGCATTATTAATCACCTCGTATAGCTGCAGTATCAAAAGCTCTTGTTGGTCTAGCCGTTCTTCCTCAGTTATTGGCTCTTCAGCAGTTGGGTCATGCGATGCAATAGCCGTTAATATTTGCGATTCAATGTTTTCTTTTTCTGCGCAGCCTTCTTTGAGTTCCTCTATTTCGATATTAAATGTTGATTCAGTAAAGGGCATTATAAATTCATACTTTAACACCTCTTTTAGCTCATCATGCAACTTGTTAATATTTATGTGTTCACTATTTTTAAAAGTTAGAATTAGCATATGTTCTCCTTAACTGTCATCTCGTTTTAAAGTCATCTGCCACCATGTATATGTATTATTTGCAATGACTACTTTTGTATCGTTGAATTTAGCTTTTAGCTTTACAACGTCATCTGCTGCAAGTAAAATATCTTTGGTTAATATTGGAATGCACCATGCAGTACCACTTGCATATCTCCATGAACCTGAATGTAGTGCACCATTCACATATACCTCTATTCCATAGTAGTTTCTATCCATAGGCGTTTGAACGTATATCTGGGCCTTTATTTCGTATAGTCCGTCGACTGGTGCTGCAAATTCTTTAGCGCTAGTGTTATATTTCGCAGCAGTGTCATATAAAATAGTGTTAAAATTAAGAGTATTGCCGTTTGCAGTGCTTGTATTAGCAGACATAGCCACGCTAAGAGCACATAATGATGCTGGGTTTCCGCCTCCGCCGCCTGTTCCGGCAGCGACAAGAGCATCATAGTCCATATGCTTTGCCGTAATCAGCGCGGCAAGCCGGGCGTCCACATCATAGTTCAGCATCAATTCAACGGCCGATGCTTCATCTCTTTTAAATAAATGCTTCATGCCGACTATCTGCACGTCATATAGCCCGGTGTCCGTGTCCACGCTCACAAAATCCCCCAGCTTATAGTCAACGCCTATTTTATACGCACCTGCTGTGTTCGCGTTGGCAGATATCGCCCTTGTAATGGATATTTCAGATAGCTTTTGTGCGCCTCTTGTTGCCAGCTCCTCTTCGCTTTCTATGTCTCGCGCCTCGGTGAATACTTCCCTTCTGCCGTATCCTGAAGGCTCTGATTCCTCTGTGTATACTTCCAAAATAGGCCTGCCCGCGCCCTCTCCCTGTCCTGCCGTCACGGAGAGATTTTTGTAGTTTTGCTTGTCCGTTGTGTCCACTATCTCAAGTGCTGTCTTAGTCTTTAGAGACAGCACTGTTCCGCCGGCTTTCCCTTCCTGTGCCCTCTTGTCCTCGCCTGCTGCCACATCGAATATAATGCTGCCGTTTTCTATGTCAAGCGATGCCTTAAGGCCCATCTGCTGGCTCAATAGCAGCGAATATATTTCCTTTGAGAGGTCTTTGTATTTTGTGGAGTAGTCTATCCGCAGGCCTCTTTGCTCATCTGCGGCTACCTTAAGCCCAGCTATCTGCCTAGCGCTGGCTGCCGTTGCCACTCCGCTTATCACTGCTGTGCCCGATGCATTTTTCTGTATCAGGCTCTTTATTATTGTCTCTAGGTATTCATTAGTGTAGCTGTCAGCGTCCAGCCCGCTATCTGGGTATGTTATCCTGTCAAGCTGGTCTTTCAGTTCCACGCCACGCGCTATTATATATTCTTCTGCCTTGCCGCCTTTTCTGTCCCTTATTATGCTGTTGATGTAGCCGATTTTTTCACTGTCTATCCAAAGCAGTTTGTCCTCCGACAGGTATTTTGCCGTGGGGTTATTCGCATTAATAGCCACTTCAAAGCTTCCACGCGAATTAAATGCCTGAGTGAAAACTATCGATTCCGCTCCTGCGATTATCTTGTATCCGCTCAGGTCGTTTTCTATCACTCTTATATTCATCAGCTTATCTTCTTAAGTGTCACGTATGTTTCCAGAGCGCGCACATAATTGGTTGAGTTAAGGATTACAGGGCTTGCAATGGTTATGTAGTCGCCCTCGCTTAAGCTAAATACATGCGCTCCTTTCATCAATGCGTTGCTGCCGTCGCAGTATGCCCGTGTCAATAGCTCTCCGCTTCCGTTTATGTTTATGCTGGTCTGCGTGTGCCCAACAAGTGTGGTCGTCAGGCATATATCGTATGTCAGCAGGTAATCCCCGTCTTCCTTTGCTGTCAGCCTGTCGGGGTTTGCCGCGTCCCACATTCCACTGTCGTCTTTTGGTGCCGCCTGGTATTCTATGTTTGTTCCGCTCGTCTGGTTGGAGCTGCCTCTTTCTGCCTGACAATATGGGTTGCTCAGGCTATTTGTCCTTGCGCCGTATATGTTTCTGTCGTCTTCTATGCTTGCAATGCTCCCGCCTTCAATGTTTATTATAGCCAGCGGCTCTTCCCATAATGATTCGCCGTCTGCTATCTCCGGCGCCTGCGGGTCGGCTGCGGCTTCTGTACCTTTTGATACCTTTATCTGTGCCGCCGCGTTCACTATATCGAATTCCACAACAACCCTGTCCTTGCGCAGGTATCCCGATGTTGCCGCGTCCACGCTTAATGTTTCCGGGCTTGCTCCATCTTTTGGTTCATCGTTTATAAAGTACCTGCCCTTTGATATCATACCGCCGCTATCTACTACTGCCTGCAGCCCTGTGCCGGCTGTTACTTCCAGTTCATTTTTATATCCCGGCATCACGCCCATAAACTGCATTTCCATCACTTTGGAGAATTCCCCGCTGTCGTAGTTGGGGCTGCCTTCCACTGCGTCGAAGTATCCTTTATATTTTGCCATATATTTTCCTTTCTTATGGAGGCCGCGCCTCATCGTTTTTATATCTTATGTGTCCTGTTTTTTTGCATAATAAAAACACATCCGAGGATGTGCTTTGTTTTATCCCACCTGCGGTTCACTACCTCTCTGACAAAATTCTTTATGAATTTTGCCATCTCCCCTTGAAAGGGGAGACTCATAGGTAAACATGCTGTCCCAACTGCAAGGCTCTCCTTTTATGATAGCTTACATGGGATATAATAAAACCTCTCCGTCACCTTCGGGTGACACCTCTCCTACAAGGAGAGGCTGAGAATTTCATTCTACTTTAATTATTAGTCAGGCTCTCCTAATAGGAGAGCTGTCGAACGTAGTGAGACTGAGACGTTTCCTTTCGCCGTTCACGGCATCTACGATACCGCTTGGCTGGCTCGCAAAACAAAACTGAAGAGTGTCACCACCTTACACCCCCGCATAATGCTCCCTATACTCCGCATATACCTCCGGATCGCCGCTTGTTGCCGTAAATGTAAATACATTCTCACCCGGCACAAGCTGAAAAAATGTCGACCCCCATACAAGCGCATCCCAGGCATCGCTCCTGCTTCCGTCCGTTCCAACGAATATTATGGATGGCTTATCAGGGTTGGTATCCACCAGTATTTTCTCGCCCTCATAAATCGTCTTTTCTATCTCGATGTATTCCCCTGCGCCATTTGTCACTTTCGGGTTTGTCATGCTCTCTCCGCCCTCTGCCACGCGGAAATCGAATATTATATCCGCAGGATTATCACCCAAATATTCTATGTACCCGCCTGTTCCGCTTTCTGCAAATGTCACAGGAAAGCTCAGCGGAAATGTCATCCCGCCTGTAAGTGCGTTCATCTTAAGGCTGCGGGGTTCATATTTCAGCCAGTCCGGCTTCGGGCATGTCAGCACCACGTCAAAAGCCCTCGTCATTGTGTTTTCACTATCGTCTATTTTGTATACTACCGGCTTCAGCGATGTCACCGCGCCAATTTTGAATTTTCCTGCGCTGTCTTCATATATCAAAGTCCCTAGGCCAAGCCTCGGGTTGAATATCCTCGCTATGTCCTTTTGCATGCGTTTTCCTTCGGCATCCGTTTCGTATGCAAAATATACTGTCATGCTGATTACTCGCTGGCCATCCAATGACCCGTAATAGTAGCTTCCGTGTTGGTTGTATCCCTTTGCGGTGCGTGTCGTTACCTCATTGCCGGAAAATCCAGAGCTCCTGCCCAGCACATAGGGGAAGCTCGCGCCTATTTCTATCGCTTCTCCCGCGGAGCTTATAAATTCCACCTTAAGCATACGCCCTCCTTATCCTGTTTTCAAAGTCAGCCATGTTCACCGCATCTCCCTGCGCCGATGCTCCATTGTATGTGGAGTTATAGGTGTTATAGATGTTCTTTACGCTCTGCGCGGGCTCAGCCGCAGTGTATAATCTCCCTGCTGATATCTCCACTTTGCTTAGGCTTTTGGCTATTCCCTCGGCCAATCCTTCGCCGATCATCTCGCCTATATACATCGTCCTTTTTGAAGGCGATGCTATCTCGAATGCGCTCTCTATTTCATTCAGCACTCTTGCGCCAAGCGTGTTTACCTTTGCCAACAGGTATCCGGTGGATTCCGTTATCCCCTGCCCGATGCCTATTACAAGGCCGCCACCTGCCTGCGCCATTTCCGGGGTGTAGCTTCCAATAGCCGCTTTCACTCTTTCCATAATGCCAGTAATTGAGCTAAGCATGCCTTCTCCGGCGGGCTGTGCGCCCTCCGCCACCGCCCCGAAAATCTCCCTGCCTGCGTTCTCCATCTGCGGCGACTGCCCTCTGATGTTTTCAGCAATCCCTGCTATCATCGACTTAACGCCCGAAGCAGCCGATACTCCGCCCTTTTCCATGTTCTCCAGCGCGCCTCGTGCCGTGTCTATGCCGCGGCTTAGCTCAGCTGTGTCAGCACTCAGCTTTATCTTTAGTTCTCCAACAGTCATTTTTTCACCTCAATGCTTATTTACGCGCATAAAAATGCACCTCATCAAATTTTCGTTTAATAAGGTGCTCATTTTGCTGTTTTAATATTTCTGCGGTCAGTCGCCGGCTGCCAGCTCTCCTAATGTCGCATACAGCCCTTCGCATCTGTACCAGAAATACCCTTCCATCACAATAGTTGCGTCCGTGCTGTCTTCTTCCGGTGGGTATGTTATTTTGCCGTAGTACTCCCTGCCGTCTGACGTGTGCAGTATTATGTCCGCCCTTCCGGCCATCTCGTTTGTTTCGATTGCCTCCGCATCCTTAAAAGCGAGCTTTATTTCTTCCAGTATATCGCCCTCTGTAATATTGATCACGCTTGTTTTTCCGTTTCCGTAGAATTCTGCCAAGCCGTTGTCCTCTACGTAATGTATCGTCACATAGTCAATCCCATTGAATGCATCCATAGCGAAGCCGTCTATTGCATCATCTGCAAACATGATTATGTATTCATACAGCCCGCAGTTTAGAACCTTTGTGCAGTAAACCTTTTCATCATCATGCCATATGTTCATGTATACTTCGCTGTCGCTTAGTCTAATTTCTATTTTGCAGCCCGTGTCGTATTCCAGATGAATGTTAAATCCGGTGTTTGCCTCCGCATCTTCCTGCAGTATTTCATATTCTGTGCTTACGAGCACATTTGTAATGAATGTAATATTCTCGTCAGTCAGTTCAGTGTTCACTTCACAGCTGTTATCTATTATGTGGTTGTCTCTGTAGTCTGCAGCCTCGTCTTCCAGCGACTGATAGTGCAGCCAGCCAAAGCTCGATGTTACGAGGTTTCCCTTTATGCATTCTAATATAATATCGTGTATCTTGTCGTTCTCGTCAGGTTCCGCTCCGTCCTTATGTTCATTTGTTTTCGCATCGGATGACACTTCATACACTTGGTTCTCGCTGTCTCCTCCATTGCCGGATATATCAACGCTTCTGCTTTCGCCATTCAGCCCGAAGTTATCCTCAATTATGCTGCACGACGCCATAAACCCTGCCGCAATAATGATTGCGACTGCTGTCTTTATAGCTCTGCCGATAACTCCCATATTTCCACCTCTTTTTGGTTGTGCTGCAGCGGGTTGTCTCCTCTTTTCAATATATCCTCTTAATTTAATTATATACTACATTTTACATTTTTGCTATGTGTAATCCATATTATTTTGTATAAAAATTTGGCCTTTTTTCGCCTGCTGCAGTCAAGGCATTATAATGCATTCCAAAAATTAAGGACTGCGCACTAAACACCCTTTTTTCATCCTATGTCTATTCTTTATACGCCTAGGCTCGCCCATATGCAAAATATCCAATCTTCAATAAGGCCTTCAAACCTCATCAATATACTGCACTCTTTCCCGCTTTTTTGTCCCCAGCACATCAAGCAGCACCTCCGCATCCTCTTTGTCCACCTCAGATGGCGGCAATCCCATGTTGAAAAGCAGGCTCTGGTACACCATCAGTATGTCATTATAGCCCTCTTTAAAGTTCAGCTTTTTTTTTGACCGTTTGCCTGTCCGCCATTAGCCCATGCAGCTATATCGCCGATAAGCTCTGTGAACTTCTCAGTAGGCAAGCTGTCTATATCCCCGTCGCCAATAGTCGGGAATGTATCCTTGATGTATCCGTATACTTCCTCCAGATAGTCCTGCATCATTTCGGGCTCTTCTGCTGCCTTCTCCTGCATCGCCATCAGTTTCCCTCCTACGCGCAGATGCTTCATCTTAGGCCTTTCGATGGATTTATGCTCCCGGCCTTCTATATAGACGGTTATTCTCATTTTTATTCTCCTGCCGCTGCGCTTGCTGCGTTGGATATGCCGTTTTTGCTGCCGCCTGTCACTATCAGCCTGCAGCTGTATGTGTTGCCGGGTGTCAGCCCTGTTATATCCGCGCCTGTTGATTCAGCTGTCATCTCATCTGCCGTCTGTGCATCAGCCCATGTGCCTATTGATGGGTCTGATACCTGCGCTTTTATGCTCTCTGCGCCTGCAGGTGCAGTGAATGTTATGGCTATTTCGCCTTCGCCACCTGCTGATGCTGCCAAATCATCAATCGGTGTTCCCGGAGCAGCCGGAGTGTAGTCAGGGCTAGAAAACCAGCCAGTATCTACATCTGATAATATTGCGTCCGTCAATCCTATCGGCGCTTTTTCGTTGTCACTGTCGTACCATCTTCGTGTGCTGCCGTCGGATACTCTGTTTAGCGCTGCGAACTTTATTGTCTTGCTCTGGGGGTCTACTCCCTGGCCTTTGCTTTTGGATGTCTGCCCCGGCTTTGCGAATGTTCCTTTCAGTATCCATTCGTAGCGATAGCTGCCGTCGGATTTCATGCTGCGGTATCCCAGCGCTACTTCCTTTGGTATGTCCGAGCTGCCTTCTGTCACCACGCCGTTTGATGCTATGGCGCAGCCCATCAGGTATGCATAATCCGCTGCCAGAATGTCTGCTACGCTTATTTCTACTTCTATCTCGCCGTCCGTTGTTATGCTGGCGTATATTCCGTCGTCGGCGGAGAACACCACCTGTTTGCTGTTGGGCTTGTAGCCTATGTCCGTTACGCCCTGCATGTGCACCGCTGCGCCGTATGCTGTTCCTTCTGCGGTGTCTGTTATTAGAGGCGCGTAGTATAGTTTATCCACGCCTATCCTTGGTAATGGTTTGGTCATTTGTTTTTCTCCTTTGTTTCTTATGTTAAATAATTAGTTAAGCTTATGCGCTGTCTATTTCTCTTGCTCCTGCTGAAATGATTGTTTATGAGCCACTGTATTTAGTTTTCTATACCCGCCCACCACCCTTATAATTAAGGGCTGCGCCCTTAACAACCCCTTTCAAAATCATAAGTGTGTTCTTCATACGCCTAGGCTCTCCTTGTAGGCATTGGGCGCAAGCAATTTCGTAGAAATTGTGATAGCCGAGCTGGCGGCGAAGCCGACTGAGAGGTTTCCCTGGAGCCGCAGCGACTCGAAATAGTATTCTTCCAAAACAATTGCGTTAATACCTGCCTTCGGCAGATATAATTCTTGCCAAAGGGGGAAGAAAGCGCAAGCTTTCAGGGGGATGTAAATAGTGAATTGTCACTTCATATTATAGAGAGGTGTTAATAGCTACCCCTAAAACTCCCCACAAAAAAAAGAACGCCTAAGCGCTCTCTTTAAATATTCAATATTCCTTTTAATCAATCCAGCGGCTGCAGGTCACTTGCACTGTATACCACGCAGGGCCTGTCATTGCTCTTCATCTTCCCGATATATATGTATCCTTCCACTCCGTTGTAGCTGGTGAACATCCAGTTGCCGTCTATCTCCCCCATCACCTTTGTTCCATACGGTATATTCCCTATTTTCTCTGTTTCGAAGTCAGGCTGCGGCCTTATCACCAGATGGCTCAGGTTTATCCAAACAGCGTCTTCATCGAATGTCATAGTCACCGCCGCGAATGGTGTGCTTTCAGGGGCAGGTGTATCTACAGGCACGGTTACTACAGGTGCCTGAGGTAGTTCTCTGTTACTTCCGGTGTCGATGTCGGCGTCTCTGCCGCCATCTGCGTAGGCGCTATCTGCCCCACGTTCATAGTTTTCAGAAGTATAATTGCCAGCACGCATACAATTGCTAGCAATATGCACGCAATCAGTATAATATATAGTCCTTTTTTGCTGCCTTGGTTCTCATTTTCCATATCTGCCTGTTTCCCTCCGTCCGGTTTGTTTTTCCACTGCTGGTTTCTGTCCCGCCCAGCCTATGCTTCCGGATTAATATAAATATAATATATCCAAATGATTACATTTATTATAGCAGGTAATATGCCTATCCACAAATATTTATACGCAAAAAATTGTATTTGCCTTCAATTTTTTTCTTGCAATAAAAAAGAGACCCTTAATGCAGATCTCCTTTTTTTCTTTATTCTTAATTTACCCCAGCCTTATCTCGACTCCGTCAGAATAGGTGACTATTATTATGGCTTCGACGAATTCCTTTGCCATATAGTTCGTTCCTTCGTCTGCTTTGCCCCGCACATCTATTTCATACACATCGTACTCATCCGATATTTCGTTTCCATAGGCTGATACTGCGCTTATTTCGTCCAGTTTCTGCAGGCTGTCTGTTATGTCGAATCTCCCGGCTATGTCGTCCTCGTTGATCTCTTCCGGCACCGTTGGGTCAGTACCTAGGAACGATACTATTAATACCTCTGCCTTCTCTATCTCCGGCGCGTCTTTTCTGTTTAATATTGCCCCTTCAATATAGAATGCGTTCTGCGTTATTGAAAGCTCGTTCAAGGATAGCTGCGATCTCGTTTTCATCAGCTCAAGTCCTGAAAGATAATACCTGTCGCTTAGCATCACGTTTGTTCCGTCGCTTGTATCCCCCAGCACATAATAGTAGTAGCTGCCGTTGTAGGCTATTTTTATTCCGGCTTCATAATTCAGGTCGCTTTTTTTAATGACGCCGTATTCTGTGGTTTCTCCGGTTTGAATTTCCTCTACAATTATGGAGAGCTTTTCGATGCCCTCATTATCTGTCATCTGGAAATTTATAACGCCTGACACCATGCCATTTTCATCATGATAATCACTCAGTTCAACTTCCGAACTAAGCACTTTGAATTTGTCTTTCAGCAGTGTGGCTTCCAGTTGGGTGTTTATGTCGCTTGCGAAAAGTTTCAGGTTGTTATACTCCATCATCTGAACATTTTGAATTTCCTTTTTCAGGTTCTGCTGCCCGATGCCGAATATTATTACAAATGCCAGGTTCAATACAAGTAGTATAATTATTACAATCTGTGCTTTATCTTTCATATCAATACCTCATATTCTGTAACATTATACAATTTATAGCTGTATTACACAATGAAATATATTAATCTCATCCTTCACTTTTTTAATGCTTTTTCAGTCTTTGTCAGCTAAATGCCTTATTGCTCAATTTACCTTTACTTTTTAGCCTTTATTCATTTACCTATATATGCTTTCTACCCATTCTTTGTTGGCTGCCAATGTACATCCGCCTTTGCCTTCTTTCAGCATATGGTGGTTGTCCCGCACTTTTTTCAATAGGTGCGATTTCAGCGCTTCCTTAAGGTGCATATCCTTTATGTTTGCGTCTGAATAGGGCGCGAAGGGGCATGCTTCCAGGCTGCCTGTGGAGCTGATATGCAGAAATCCCCTGCCCGCCGCTAGGCATCCGCCGTATTTGTCCTCTTCCCCCGGCAATGGTATCAAAAGCATGTCCATTTCCTTGCTTAGACCGGGCATTTTATTAATAAGGTCTGCTTTCTGCTCTTCCGTCAGGCATAGTTCCTCGTCGCCCTGGCACGGCACATATTCAATCATGAATGTCACCGACGCGCCCATATCCTGTATGCTTTTCAGGTATGCAGAATTAACCACTTGGTCGAAGTTAGCTTTTGTCAGCGTTATCGAGGTTCCAAAGAGCACTCCGTTTTCGTCCAGCATCGCCATGCTCTCGGATATTTTGTCATATACGCCCTCGCCGCGCCTTTTGTCGGTTGCTTCTCTGCCTCCTTCTATGCTTATGGCGCACAATGCGTTTTTCATACGCTTTATTTTATCCAGTGTTTCGCCTCTGATCATCAGCCCGTTTGTGAATATTACAAAGAGCATATCCTCATATTTTGCCAGCACATCCAGTATGCCCTTCTTGACTAATGGCTCACCGCCTGCAATCATTATGATCGCAACACCCATCTCTTCCGCTTCCTTTATGGTCCTGTCGATGTCGCTTAAGGATATCTCGTCTTCCTTGGCTCTGTCCTGTGCGCAGGCGTAGCATCCGGCGCAGTTTAGGTTGCAGTCATTGGTTATTGATATAATCATAATGGGCGGCACAACAACATTCTCATTTTGCAGTGCTTCGCGGCGAATTTTGCTCTGCTGCTCCATCTTTCGTCCCAGCCTCGCAAACACAGGGATATATTTGCCCCGCTTAAGCAGAAACTTTTTATTTACAATGATGTTTTCTTTTATCACTCCGTCAAATAGCTCAATACCGTTTTGCATTCTTATCTACCGTCCCTTAAATAAATCTTTCATCACATATATTATCATATTTGAATTATATCAATACATCTTTTGCATTCAATACATCAATACTGAGCATGAATTATCAGAAAATACTTATGATTGCCTGCATCTTCAAGCTGAATATGCACAATAACATTAATTACTCTGCCTGATGTAGTAATTCTATCGCATTTATCCGCGTGCGTCAATATTTTTATTCAATGACGTTTACTTCGAAGTTCTGTACAATTTCCCATACTCCCGCTTCATCGCTGCCCAATGAATAAGCGCTCTGCATGGGATATACTCTTGCGTATTTTGTGCCGTCAATATTCACTGCGTCTCCGCCTGTTTCCTCGTCGCCTATGCTGCCTAGCATGCTGCTTATCAGGTTAATAGCAGCTAGTGCATCCTCGTAGCTTTGCGCTCTGGTTCGCACCTGCAGCCCGATGCACTCAATTCCCGCCTCTTTATGGGGCGCTTTGCCGGCATACCTGTATAGCCCTGCGCACTCTGTTTCATCTGCCGGTATGCTCCCTAAGTATATCGGCAAGCTCACGCCTCTTGCCACAAGGTATGTTTTCATATCCTTAATCATGCTCATTTTTGTGTTCCCTATTCCCTTTTCCTTATTCCCTAATAGCTTCCGCTACTTTGCCCTCAGCCAATTTCCCTACGCTTCCTGCCATATTATTGAATGCGTCTTCCAGAAATTTTGCCTGCCCCTTCCTATGCCGCATATTCATATCCTCATGTATTCTCGCCGCGTATACAGCATCATATATTACTTCCGCTTCCAGATGCCCAGACGCTTCCACCTTGCAGCTTTCTTTCAGCTCGCCTGTGTCCTCCGGTACATTCTTTTTTGATTCCGCCGCGATATTTTCCGCGCCTTCCATCAGCGCATCATTCAGTGCAGTTTCTATCTCGTCTACAATTCTATCGTTAAATTCAATCATCTTTTTCACCAACTTATTTTTACAAAAAGCTCACCTTGCTGTTGGATTTGTTGTCTAAAACCTCTCCGTCTGCTGCGGCAGACACCTCTCCTACAAGGCGAGGCGAGGAATTTTAGTAATAAAATAGTTTTGGTTGGGTTCTTCCTGTAGTGGAAATGCGCTCATCGCGGAATATACGATACTGCTTGGCTGGCGGCGAAGCCGACTGAGAGGTTTTATTTTCTTAGTCGCTCTATCTCCTGCATGGCACACTTTTCTTTCGAAACTTTTCTATTTGCTTTAGCAAAAACAACAAATTCTAAAATGAAAAGTGTCTTTCGCAAAGTGTCGCCCCTAATTGTTTCTTTCAAATACTTGTTTTGCATTTTTGCTTCGTAAAAATGCTTTACAAAAACACCTGCCTCGCAATATTCTTCCCCCACTTATCCACGCTCCACTCCACAGCAACTACAGCTTTTCCGTCAATCAAATCTTCCAATCCTACCTCTTCACTGGAAATCACTGTAGTTGTGGATACCGCCTGTTTCCCTAAGCTGTCTGCTACTATCTTCTGCATGGGTATAACCCTCGCCTTAATTTCCACACCCTCTGCATATACCGGCGTACCGTACTCATCATGCCCGGTGCACCGCTGCCACAATACAGACTGGTTTAAGTACTTTTTCAGTGCCTGCCCATAATTAATTGACATCGAATCCGCCTCCTGCGTACCTGCCCATCCAGCGCTGTGCTCTTTTGCTGCGCAGGCACATCTTCACAGTATTTATTGATCCGCCGTAGCCTGCTTCGTAGTTCTCCGATAAGTTCCCTATGGAAAACGACCTTAATGTTCCGTTGAATACTTCATAGTCTGTGCTGTCTCCCGAAGGACACGCCATCTCCAACGCCTCTTCCACCTGCGCGTGCTTTATCTTCTCCGGCACTTCAGCCATGCAGTGCCATGCGCCGCCCTCCTTGGTGTATGTTTCGTACCAGCTCAATGGGAAATAGTACCCGTTTTTGTAGCACCGCGGGAATTCCATCTCCTGCTCGCTGTCTTTCTTCCTTCCGGGGTACATTACGCTGTCTATGGCCATGGCGCTCTTTCTAAGCGCCGCCTCTTTCTGCGCCTCTGTCAGTGCCAGCCACGCCGCGCTTTTTTCGTCCGTATCCAGGTAATATTTCCCCACATACTCGTCCGCCTCTGCCACATTTACATATGTATCTATATTTACTTCTATCATGTTATCCATTCCCTCCAATCACTTTTATCAGCTCATGTCTAAATGAGCTGACAGAAATGCGGATATCGGGGCTCTGCCCCGTACCCCGCATAAGGGATTTTTCCCTTATGTATCCCATCTGATTTTTCCAATACTTTTCTTCCGCCTACCGAGCTCTCCTTGTAGGCACTGGGCGCAAGCAATTTCGCAGAAATTGTGACAGCCTGGATGCATGGCGAGCAATAAATACGTAGTATTTATGACCAGCCGAGCTGTCTACCGCAGCAGACTGAGAGGGTTCCCCTCCGCAGACGGCAGCGCCAAGACTATTCACTTTCTCCTGCCTACATAGTGTCTAGCAGTCAGCCTCCCCTCCGAGGGGAGGTGGCAGGCTATGCCTGCCGGAAGGGTGTTAGAGCTTTCCTTACCCCAGCCTTACTTGAGCTAATTAAAAAATCTGCCTCAGATATGTCAACAGATTGCTTTCGAAACTTTTTTTATCCATTTTTCTCAAAACTAAATTTAAAAAAAGTATCTTTCGCAATCTGTATCCACAAAGTATCCTGCTTATATAATTGTTTTTATATCCTTGAATTAGCCAAGCCTTACTTGAGCTAATTCAGGATATACTGTCTTAAACCCATACAGAACATCCATGCTCATAATCTCCTTCTTGGTGGAGATGTCATACGATCTCACGACTCTCAGTGTAATCCCGTTGAAGGACACAACATATGCCTGTGCGTCGCTCGGCAATGGCAGAGCGCGTGTTACGAATGCAAATGCGTTCTTGTGGAATCCCATGTTGCGTACGCTGTCTGCTGATACGAATGTAATTACAGCGTCATTTGCGATGCCACCCTCTGGTGCTGCCGGATAGAATTTTACTACCGCAATAGCATTAGTTGAGGCGTCAGCAGTGTCTTCTGTCACTACGTATGTTTTGCCCGCAATAGTCATCAAGTCGCCTTTTTTTAATGCGCCTGTCATGCTGCTTGCGTCAATTGCCATCTGGTATGCACCTGCTGCCACAGCGCCGTTCACCTTAGGTGATGTTGCTGCTGTCGCGCCGCCTGCTGTGTGCTCATATACGTGCTGTGAATAGTAGTTATCCAGGCCGAATACTCTGCCCACTTCGCCTTCGCGCAATGCTCTGGTTGTGCCGCTGTCTGCAACCTTAACTAGCGATGCCAGCTGTGTGAATTTGGCGTCTGCGTCCACGTCCCACACTGCTCTGCGATTGGTGAGTGGTGCGCCGTTGTTGTTTAGGCCCTTGCGGATATCTGAAAAGTCGTCAAGGTCGTCAGGAGTAGTGCCTGCGGTGCCTGAATAGTATGGGATCTCCTTCGCCAGCTCCAGGCCTTCCTTGTTGATTTTCTCCGCCAGTGCCACAGCCATTGGCTCCATAACCTGGGCTGCAAAATCCTCCATGGATAGAGCGAGCTCTTTTGATGTTATCTCCACTGATACGTCAGCCAGTTTGTCCATCTTTACGTCCACGCCCTCGAATGCGGCGTCCTGCACGCTGATTTCAGTATCGAAGTCATTTGCCGTAAAAATCGGCGGCTTCTTTATCTGTATTGTGTCGCCCTGTCCCACGAAAGCATCGCTGTAGTCCTGATGGATCAGGTTAGGCATCAGCAGATTGTTGGCAAGTATAGGCAGCGCCTCCCTTGCGATGTTCTTCATTGTTAATAATGTGTTTGCCATTCATTTTTCCTTTCTTTTTCGCGCAATATCCCACGCTTGTCATGCTTTTTTTGTATACAAAAAGACGGCCTTATGCCGCCTCTGTAATCATTTGTTTTTATGCTGTTGTCGTCTCTCGACCTACTGCTTATTAAACTTCATTTTGAAGAATTCACTATCGCTCAGGCTTTCCAAATCCACCCTCTCCTTTGTGCCGCTTGGGTTTGTGCTGCCTGTGTTTGCGCTCTCGAATAGATATCCTTCCTTCGCCTTTATGGCTGTTATCTGCTCGTCCGCGCCGATTATTGCGCCGCCTTCCATGTGTATTTTCTCCATGTCCAATAGTGCGCGCACGGCCTGCTTGTTCCTTGCCCTGCTGCCTGTTAGTTTTTCGTCCAGCAGGCTGTCGAATTTCATCTTCTCAATGCGCCCTTCGTATTCTTTTAGCTGCTTGTCTTTTTCTTTCAGCAGCTCTTCGATGCCCTTTTGGCTTTCGTCTTTTTCTATGGTTTTTGTTTCCGGCTGTTTGCCGATTTGGTTGTTATTTTTGTTTTTGCTCATATGTTTCTCCTTTATGGAGGCTCTGCCTCCAAACCTCCGCCCAAGGGATTTCATCCCTTAGGTATCCCTTCTGTTTTTGGGTATTAAAAAACACACCCGTGGGTGTGCTGTGGGTTGTTCAATTGGTCACTTTTTTTGTTGTTTCTTTTATTTCCGACCTCTCTGCCCTCGTTCCTCGGGCATCTCCACTTCACAAAGGGAGACAATCGATAAATATCTTCCATTGACTACTAGGCTCCCCTTTTAAAGGGAGCTGGCTCGCAAAGCGAGACTGAGAGGTGACTATTCACGGATGTTCTGCATTGGATGTCTAAACCTTAAGATTTTTGAAAACGGCATTTATTACACCCTAGTGCACACTTCATATCAAGCGCAATAGCCCTTTCATAAGCCTCTTTTTGCTTATCCTTATATTCTTCACCTAACTCATAATAATACTCAGCTAATGTGCAGTAAAATAACCCTTCTGTGTCATCAAGTTCTATTGCCTTTTGTATATTTATGTTTGCTATTTCAAGATTTTCTTCTTTATTTTCTTTTTTTGATAGTTCTAAGTATACACATGCTAAATTATTATAAGCACCAGCAAAATTTGAATCTATTTCTATTGAGCTTTTATAATCATTTAGAGCTTTTTCATAATCTGGGTTATCTTTTTTTGAATACGCAGTTCCACGATTATTATAAGCTAATATATAACTTCGATTTAAATCTATTGCCTTAGTATAATCCTTTATTACTTTTTCATAATCTGGGTTATCTTTTTTTGAATACGCAGTTCCGCGATTATTATAAGCTATAGCATAACTTGGGTCTAATTCTATTGCCCTAGTATAATCCTTTATTGCTTTTTCATAATCTGGATTTTCTTTCTCTGTATAGGCATCCCCACGATTATTATAAGCTATAGCATAACTTGGGTCTAATTCTATTGCCTTAGTATAATCCTTTATTGCTTTTTCATAATCTGGGTTATCTTTAATTGCATATGCATTCCCGCGATTACTATAAACTATAGCATAGTCCGGGTCCAATTCTACTGCCTTATTATAATCTTCTATTGCTTTTTCATAATCTGGATTTTCCTTTATTGCATATGCATTCCCGCGATTAATATAAGCTATAGCATAGTCTGGATCTAATTCTATTGCCTTGTTATAATCACTAATTACATTATCATAGTTTGGGTTTTTTTTCTGCGCATATGAATATCCTCTATTATAATATGCACCATAATTTGCATCATCCAACTCTATTGCTCTATTATAATTTTCTATCGCCTTGCTGTAATCCTTTTTATCAAGTGCTATATTACCATTTAAGAAATATACTCTTGCCCTGTCTTTTGCCTCTTCGAACTCCACATTAATATCTTTAGGTTTTCTATTTTCATCAGGATTTGAAGCACTTTCAATATATTGATTTGCCATATCAATTGTCTTATTCGCAAGTTCAACTCTTTTATCAATTTGTTTCTTTCCTTCTTCAATATACTTATTTATCCTTTCTTCCCACTCCCCAATTTTACTATCTATCCCCTGTCTAGCTTGCTTTAATTTCCCTTGTGCTTTTTCTATTTCAACGTTTGCATTTTTACCATTTTGCAAACTCAGATCAATTTCATCCTGCATCTTTTTGTGTGCGGTTCTTAGTACATTTTCATCTTCTTGATATTTTCTCTCGAATTCACTTATAATGCTATTCATCTCTTTTTCTTTTTTATTGTGCAGCTTGTTCATCTTCTTTTCATATATTTTCACTGCATCCTTTTGCAAAAATACATAGTTAAAGAAAGGAAAAATAATTACAAGCAAACCAAGTCCGGCTGCAGTCACCATAAGAATAGTTGACCAGTTATTTGTAAAATCATCGTAACGATCGTCCATCAGCTCAACTGCATCTTTCAAAGAAGTAGGTTCTTCTGTGAAGATTAAACCCTGTCCATTTGCATTTTGATTGTATACTTCAATAGACTCATCGGAAGCGTTATCTTCCAGCAATAATTTTGCATTTTCATCTAATGATTTTGTTTGTTCAATTAGAATTATGTTCTGCTGCCTCAGATTTTCCACTTCATTTTTTAAAGCTAAAGTAATACAAATTAATATAGTACATATAATTATGCTTAATCCAATCACTACAAACTGAAGCTTATATTGAAAATCAAGTTTTTCAATTTTTCTTTCGCCATTATAATTTTCTTTTCCCATAACTCCCCCTAATTATCTAAATAGAGATATTATTACATATTTACACTTATTATAGCATAAATTAACAATCATCTGCGATAATTAAAAAAAATACAAAAAATATTCACCCCTTCTTAAATGGCCCCGTCCGGAATCCCATCCTTCCACCAAATATTGATTTCACCCGTTCCAACCTTCTTCGCTCCCGCTTCGCTGGCCAAGCTCAGCGCCTTTTTGAACCCCGTATCGAATCCGTTACGCACCCGCGCCACCTTGGCCAATACATTAATATAAAGCCGCTTCAGCGCCTCGCCGCTTGGCACGTTCCCGCTCTTTAAATCATTGTCGAGCACTGCCGCGCCCATCTCCGATATCGTCGAAAGGTAATTTAATAGCTGCTTCACCTGCTTGAAGTTCGCGTCCAGATTCGCCTCCCATGTGATGTACTCAAGCGGCGGCTCCTCCTGCGTCGCCCGCGCGTAGAAGTTCCCCGCGTCGAAGTAATATTCCCCCGTGCGCTTATCATATGTCAGTGCGCTCTGGCTGCCCGATAGCGTCGGGTTGGCGTGGGTATCGAGTATTTTGGATATCTGTGCCGTCCGCACTTCCAGCTCCGATATTATGCTGTCCACGTCCATGTAATCATCCGTGCCGTACACGCTGTCTGATGTCACCACGTTATGAACCGGCACCACCGCGAAGTCCGATAGCCCCGTCGGCACGTCCTTTTCCTCCAGCACCTGCCTGCCGATTACGCCGCTCTTCATCTCGAATACCTTCTTGGTGTAGCTGCCTTTGCTGTGCACATATGCGTTCAGGTAATTCTTCGCCCTGCCGATGTTATCCTCCGCCTCGCTCACCCATGCCAGCACATAATGCCTCACCTTTTTGCGGTCGTCTTCCTCCACCACGGTGTATAGGTACTCCGGCGATGATATGTTTATGCGCCCCTGCCCGTCTTCAATGTCCACCTTGTATACTGCCGTGCCGTATCGGGACGCGTCAATAGCCCCCTGGTAGCCGATGCTTGTAATCTCGCTTTTCTCCGCAATGCTTCTCACGTTGTCGGAGAATTCCGGCGGCTCCTGGAATAAAAAATCAGCCGTTTTCAGGCTGATCTTCTTCTGGTAATTCAGTATCACCGGGTAGCTGATGACTTCCGCCGTGCTGCCCGTCACTTTTTCTATGCGGCGCCACTGCTCGTTGTATGCTTCCATGTGGCGGTTGTCGAATATTCTTTTGTTTTCGGCGTATCTATTCAGGCGTGCGCGTTCGCACATGGGCGGGAATTCCTCGCCTTTTTTCAGCCATTCCATGTTGTTGAGCATGTTTCTTTTCCCCTTTTGCCTCTTTTTGCCTAGTTGTCTATATTGGCATTTTACTTTGTTTGCGGGGGACATAGTAGGACATGGTTTTTAGGGAAGAGGTTTTTCTTGTGGCTTGAAGTTTTTAATTTCATCATAAAAGTTCATCTTGAAGATATTTTTTTGTTGAAGCATGCTACATTCTAGCATTATTTGTATATAAATACATTTTTCTGTTGCTACTCTCCTTTGCTGCTGGTATAATAATAGTATACTTTTTTAAATATTCTTCATAAACTATGCGGTTCTATCTGTACTTGAAAGTACATAATTAATACATTATAATGTAACGATATTTAGTTGACTTGTATTTATAATTCCAATATAAAAAACATAAAGAAATTGAGGGAGAATTAATGAACGTTCTACTCGTTGAGCCTTCTTATAAAAATAAATATCCTCCAATGGGGCTTATGAAAATAAGCAAATACCATAAAGTGCGGGGCGATATAGTAATTTTTTATAAAGGTGAAATGGATAAGGATAAATTTTGCAATTACAAATTTGATAGAATTTATATTACTACTTTGTTTACATTTAATTATAAACAAACAGTTAAAACAATCAAGTACTATGAAAATTTATTACCAGCAAGCCAAATATATATTGGTGGTATTATGACTACATTGCTAAATAAAAGACTTTGCGGCGAAATAAATAATAAAATTAATATTATAACTGGACTATTAACTGATAGTAGCAAAATAGGATTTGCTGATAAAGTTAATATTGATACGTTGCCATTAGACTATTCAATATTAGATTTGGTAGAGTATAAATATCCAAGTGGCGATAATTATTTTGCATACATTACCAGAGGATGTACAAATAAGTGCAAGTTTTGTGCTGTTCCTATACTTGAACCTAATTTTTGTCTAACAAATAATATTAAAGGACAAATAAAAAATATAAAAGAAGAATATGGCGAAAAGCAAAACCTGCTTTTACTGGATAACAATATACTTAGTTTGGAAATAAATGATTTATCTGATGTTGTAAATGACATATATGAATTAGGATTTGATAAGAAAACAAAGTTTTATTTAGAATTACCTTTTAATGAGTATATGAAAAAATTGAAGAAATCTAAAAACGATGGCTATACTTTTGATAACATTCTTAATGAACTAATAATATATTTAAAACAAAAACAAAGCATACAAAAATCTAAAATTTACGACCAAAAATATAAAGAAATACTGTCAGATCTAGAATCTACTGACGATAAGTATTTAGTAATTGAAAAGAATGAAAATATACTTCGTGAAATATTGACGTATTATCATAGACCATCTGGAAGAGAAAGGTATGTGGATTTTAATCAAGGTATTGATGCGCGCCAATTAACTAGAGAAAAAATGTCTATCCTATCCAAAATACCTATTAGGCCTTTTAGGTTAGCCTTCGATGACATACACTATTCAAAAATATACACCGAAGCCTTAAAATTAGCTGCTGAATTTGGAGTTCAGCATTTTTCTAATTACCTTTTATATAATTATAAAGATAAGCCTGTTGATTTATGGAAAAGATTAAAGCTGAATATTGACTTAGGTAAAGAATTGAATGTTAGGATTTTCTCATTTCCAATGAAATATGCTCCAATAGATAGAATAGACAGAAACTATGTTGGACAAAATTGGAATAAACATTATCTAAGTAATATAAGAGCAATAACAAACGTAACCAAAGGTGTTGTTGCTGGCGGAGAAAATTTTTTCTATAAAGCTTTCGGTGCCAATGAGGAAGAGTATCTAGAAATATTATCAATGCCTAAAGAATTTGTTATATACCGAAAGAATTTTGAAGATATCGGACTCACAAAAGAATGGCAAAGTAAATACAAAAAATTATCCTTTGCTGAGAAGGAAGATTTAATAGTATCTCTGTCATTAAAAACTGAACCCACAAGCAAAAAAATAAAAAGTATTATGAAATATTACACAATAAGAAAAGAGGATTATGATGGCTAGAACATACGAATATATTGAAGTTGATACAGCTGATCTATTTTTGGACGCAGAAAATCCTCGTTTTGCTTCCAGTGATTTAGTTAAAAGGAGCACAAAAGAAATTACACAAGAAAGTATTATTGAACACCTCTTAAAGTATGCTGATGTTATAAATTTAGCAAAAAGAATTGTTGAAACAAAAGAGTTACATGGTGCAGAATTGATAACCTGCGTACTTAATGATGGTAAATATATCGTTGTTGAAGGTAATAGAAGGTTATGCGCATGTAAATTATTATTGGACAGAGAATTAATACCCGATAATTACAAACGCCATTACCCTATTCTAGATGATGAAACTAAAGATAATATTAAAAGAACTACTGTTGCTCTATATACAGATAGAGAATCTGTTCAGGCTTTCTTAAGCGACAGACATATAAGCGGTGTAAGAAAATGGTCTGCTTTGGAAAAAAACAATTACTATATGGGTCTATTCAATTCAAACGGCAAAAATCTAGATAATGTTAAAAAACATACTACTGAACATACACAAACAGTTAAAAATTGTATAATTAAATATCAGTTTTTCATTAATGTTTTCGATGTGCTTAAAGCAAAGTACCCAGATATAGAAATAGAAAACATAGATTATTTGCCAATGGTTGACAGATTTATGTGGACATTAATTGGAAATGATGAAGATGTTGGATTAGGCATTGCTTTGGACGAGACAGAACTACAAGTCATTATTCCACATGAGCAAAAAAATATATACTCAGACATACTATTGTTATTGGGTGAAGCCTTTCTAATTCGTAAGGAGCAAAGATATTGTTCAGACGGAGAAATAAGTAAAATAGTAAGTAGTGAAATTTATAATAAACGTCAACAGAAAAAATTAATACTTGAAGATATAAGAATTACAGGACTTATTGACTTAATTAATCAATTTAATGAAGCAAAACCTAAAGAAGCTGTTCTACAACCTAGCACCAATGATGAAGATGAATCTTCAGAGAATCATGATAGCACGCCTACTATGAGCGAGAATCCTCAAGAAAATACAGATAATGACCCTGAAAATGATGACATTTACTCTCCACCACACACTCCTTTTAAATTATCTCGAAAAAAGTTAGGTTTCACAGAAGACCAATTTATGAGTTTTAATGTTGATTTTAGTTCGGAAATTGGAGAGAAAATTAATAACATTCTTGTTGAGATATCCTCACTTGATGTTTATAAATATCCAATATCCTGTGCTTTCCTATATAGAGCTCTAATTGAACAATCTACAAAGTATGTATATAATAAGCATAGTCAAACATTGAAAAAAGGCTATGACGAAAAAGATGTAACCAGTAATGCTTTATATATAACAAATCAATTTCTATTTGAATCACAAGGTCATAAAGCACAAAAGAACAAGAAAAGTATTAAAGGGTATTTCAGTTCAGAAAACATTATAGATACTTTAAATCTATATATACACCATTCCTATGCTGTTGATGAACAAAAATTGATTTCTACATGGAATACAATGAAACATTACATAATTGCCTGTCTATCAAGGTAAATGCCAGAAAAGTGCTTATTCCCTACCAACTGCGGCGAGCTGTCACGCGCAAGCACCAAAGTTGATTTTTACCATACAATCTAATTTTCAACCGCTTAGGCTCTCCTTGTAGGAGAGCTGGCGGCGAAGCCGACTGAGAGGTTCCTCGCCCGTAGGCATCGAAGGGAGTTTAAACTCACCTCCTCCCCAAATTCCTCATTCCAGCACTATTCGCCCTATCCCCAAACAAATCATTCCCATACCTCAGCGCCGCCATACAATCATCATTAATATCCTCCGGCACATCAATAAACCGCCCGTCCTTCCCCTGCTTCCACTTCCACTCCCTTGCCTCACGCAGGGTGTTTGTGCACGCCGAATTTATATATATCTTCTTGTACCGCTTCAGCCTGTCTATCTGCGCCGCCACGCTCCCCGCGTGCTTTTTCACGCCCACCGCCCTGTAGCCCTCCCTCTGCCATGTCTTTATCCTGTCGGGCTCTGCGCTGTCGCACACCATCAGCAGCCGCTTGTCCAACCCCTTCTTCCCCGCCTCGGCTATCCACTCCGCGGTGTCTTTTTCCTTCCCGTATAGCTCCTCGAATACGTATAGGCACTCGTCCTTCTCCGCAATGCTAAGTATGCAGTTGGCGTGGTTGAACCCGAAATCCTGCGCATAGCCCCTGTTGTCGTAGCCCGTGAATTGATGCCCCGCCTTCGCAAAATCCACCTCCTCAATGTTGATCAGTATCCGCCCGCCGCGCGTGCCGAACCTGCCATATCTGTACACGTCGTATAGGTACGGGTCGCTCGTTTTCATCTGCTCAATTGCCGCCTTGCGCTCCGTTGTGATGTATGCGTTGTCCTCGTATGTCGTCCGCAGGCACAATGCCTTGGTTCTGTGCTTCTCCCCGTTTATATCGGCCTCCAGATACTTCACCCACACCTTCTTTTCGCCGTTGTCGAATGCTTCCAATACTTCATCCGCAGGAGATTCAACGAACATCCCGTTGCTGAAATGCGCCTCGTCCATCGGGTTGAATGTCAGCACTATCTGCTGCCAGCCGCCCGCTCGCAGTAGCATCATCAAATCGTAGAATTCCTCGCGCTTCAAATCCTCCGCTTCCTCCACCCACACGAAGCTTAACCCCTTTAATGATTTCAGCTTCCGCGGCTCGTTGAGCCCCTTGAATATCATCTTGTTTCCGTTGGCTTGCTTTATCTCCATGGGCGATACGGTGTGTTTTACTCCCTCTGCGGCATTCGGCTCCTCCTCCGAGAACCTTTCAAGGTACTCCTCAACTATTTTCTCCTCGTCAATAGCTAGCTCTGTCCTTTTTTCTTCCGGCAGCTCCGCCTGCTCTTTTTTCCATTTGTTGCGCATACGTGTAATCATCTTTTTCGCTGCAATTTTAGCCTTTTTGGCTATTTTTTCGTCTGCCTGCTCCACCAGAATGTCGATGCCGTCGAGCACCTCCTGCAGGCAGCTGTCCCTGTGCGTCGCGGCCACCTTGCGCACTGCCGCCCCACGGAAATATTCATCCGCGCACAGCAGCGCAGGTATGTACTGTCCCCCCACGAAGTAGCTCTTGCCGCTGTCTCTGCCCCCATAGCAGATTATGATCCGCGCATCCGTATTGAGCACATGGCGGTACACCACATTCACGCCCTCTATCTCTATATTCTTTCTCTTTACCATACCTTTTCCTTCTTACCCCATATAAAAAGGACGCCGCATAGGCGCCCAAATAGGAGGAATCATTTATGTTTATGCTAGCACTCTAGCACATCCCTATGTGACATAACAGGACTTATATTGAATTCCTGCATGGATTGTTGTATAGTAAAATTATTAAATTGATATTAAGCGAGGCAAATATGACAGACAAAATTGATTTATTAGGCCGCATCAGCCTTTTTGAGAGGCAGGAGCAGCTTTTGCGCTTTGAGCATTTTGATAATACGGACGCGCTGGACGTGGGGCTTCGCCTGGTTCAGAAGGCAAAGCAGAATAACTACCCCGTTGCGATTGATATTTCCGTGTGCGGATCGCAGGTATTCGGCTATGCTTTTCCCGGCACCACCGCCAATAATCTGCGCTGGATAAAAAGGAAGGTGAACACCGTCTACAAGGTGCAGATGTCGACGCTGCATGTGGGCGCTTTGCTTGCGCGCGATAATAAGGATATTGAGAAAGACTGGCATCTGCCGGAGATTGACTATACATATCACGGCGGTGCGTTCCCCATCTTTATCAAGGGCACTGGCTTTATCGGGGCTATTTGTGTCTCCGGCCTGCCGCAGGAGCAGGATCACCAGCTGGTGGTGGATGTGCTTTGTGAGTATTTGGGCGTGGAGTTGTAGAGACGATTTTCGACCTCTCTAGCTTACTTCGTCAGCAATCTCCCCTTAGCAAGGGGAGACTTATCGAAAAATATATCTATCTCTACTCACTGTAGTAAAGCTTGATTTTTTTATTTATTTCTTCCACCATTGTATCAAAATCAATTTTCTTATCCATATAATCTTGTATGTAGTCTCCAACAACGTGTGTCAGGATGTAGCGTTCTCCACCAAAATATCTATATTCACTAACACCTTCAACTAAATTTATAAACTCTTCTTTCAATTCATCAGGCAATGGTGTTACGGGAAGCTTGTAAGTAAAATCAGTTCCTATTATGTCATTTTCAAAGTCGCTTTTAGCGCTCTCATATGCTGCAATATTCACCGGAAATGAAGATATGCGGAAATCATCACTGTATTGGCATTGTTCACTTAATAAGAACTCAACAAACTTAAATGCATCATTTTTATGTTTAGAATTCATATTAATTACACAACCTAAATCTATATAACCATATGATATTTCAGAGTTAATCGTAGGTTCATTCAGCAGAACAAAAGTCTTTTCATACATATTTTCTACTACATTATACTGGCTGCCGACCGCATTAAATTCTCCTATGTTTCCACCGCCAGACCAGTGATAATCCATTAGAATATCACCACTGCAAACAACCTGATAAAAACCGGCTGAGCCCATTCCAATATTGCCTAGCATGTTGTATCTATTTTCATCTTCAATTTCCAGACTAATACATTTCTCTAATTCATCCAATCCTTGTGTATCCAATCCATCTTCTGATATAATCTGATAAAACAGCTGGCTAGACGGATATTGAGCACCTACTGAATCCGTATTATTATGACATCTATCCATTATTTCAAAGAAATCCTGAAATTCAAGATAATCAGGTACTGATATATCTATTTCATCTAGATTCTCTTGGGTTGTTACAATATAGTTTATCTGGTAAGACAGCGGCATCATAATTCTTTTTTCATTTATAATTCCTGTATCAAGTGCATCCTTGTTGTAGTCATCCAAAGAAAAAGTATCGGATTTTTCCATTAAAACATCAAAGTCTGCAAATGCGTCCTGCATAGACATTTTATTCAAATCTAAATATTGGCTAAATCGTTTATTAACAAATATAATATCTGGGCCTTTTCCTGACATCATTTCAGTGGATATTGTATCATACATGCTTTCTATTTCTTCAAACTCAAATTCTGTTATTTCGATTCTCCGACCGTCAATATTTCCTTCAGCTACTTCTCTATTATATTTATGAACAACATCTTTTTCATCGATACTCCAAGAGAGTAAATATATTTGAAGCAGAGCATCATCCTTTTCATCATCTATATAGGGGTCTTTTGGCGTGCACGCACCTAAAATAAGTGTAATGACAAATAGTAATATTAATATAGTGGGAAATGTCTTTTTCATTTTTCTCTCCTTAAGAATTTTATGCATAGTTAAGTCTTTGTAATATTCCATGATATTTGCTACTTTAGTAACTTATTTTACATTATATCACATTAGCAATATTTTACAACTAAGTTTACTATTATTAATAATAATCGCCGCAGCAAGCCGACTGAGAGGTTTCTTTGGTGTCGCGGCGAATAAGAGCAGTCCCTGCCTCCAAACAGCGGGGAGGTGGCGCCCGAAGGCGGCGGAGGGGTTTTTATTCTATTTCCTTTTTGTGTGATAGCAATTTACGACCTCTCTGCCTCGTTTCACTCGGTATCTCCCCTTCACAAGGGGAGACTTATCGAAAAATATATTTATTCAACTACTAGGCTCTCCTTGTAGGAGAGCTGTCGAACATAGTGAGACTGAGAGGTTTCTTTAGAGCCGCGGCGGCTCTGAATAGTATTCTGCCAAAATAATTGCGTTAATATCTGCCGAAGGCAGGTATTATTCTTGCTAAAGGGGAAAGAAAGCGCACGCTTTCAGGGGATGTATTATTCAGAATTTCAGCTTCCCTGTATAGGCTTCATATTAAATTGAAAATAGTTTCTTTTTTTAACAATTAATGATAAAATAAGTAAGAGAAATCTATAAGTATTTTTAAAAGGTGATATATGGAAACGCTGACAAAACTATTTGATGAATATAAAAATACTTATTTTAGTCTACTAATTTTGTTCATCGTTGAGTTCACAATTTTTATTGGACTTTATAGTATCCTAATTGAGTTACCAAAAATATTTTCGTATATTTTAATTTTATCACTCCTTGCCTTGTTTTTATGGTATTTAGGAAATGTATTGAAATATAATACACTTCCTAAATCAAAGAAAGGTTCATTATCAATACTACTTTATATTAATTCACAGACTAAAAAACAATATGATGAGCTTCGCAAGCTATTGGGGGAGCGCTTTGAAACACTAATAAGAAATAAAACGGAAATAGATTTCATAGTATTATATGTGCCTTTTCATCTCACAAACAAGGATGCTCTTGTTGACCTGAAAAGCAAAGTCGAAATTCTTAAGAAAACCAATGCAAAATATTTGATAACTATAAAAATTGTCTCTAATAATTCTAATACAAATGAAAAGTATTTGCTAGAACTAAATATGGGTATTAATCATAAAAAATATAATGCTCAATTAACAAAACTTTATGAAGCTTCACTAAATGAGGGATATTTCAGACCATTCAGAATAACCTTTACTAATGATGAAAAATTAGAAATTATGCTGAATACCGCGGATAAAATTAATTATATATGTCAATATGTTCTTGGTGTCACTTGCATGCTTGATGGACAAATAGATATCGCAAAAAAAGTATGTGATAGTTTATATAACGATCTTTATAATGCGAAAGCAAAAGATGAGGTCAAAAGTTCTATTGGAAAATTGATCCCTCTTAGATGTGCAGAAATATATATGAACTTAGCTATACGTTCTTTACATAATTATTATGATAAAAAGGATATCACAAGCCTAAATGATTTCTACACAAATTTATCTAAAATGAACACTTATAAACCAAATTCATTTGACTATTATCTAAACATGGCTATATATCATTTTTTAAAACGAAGAGATATAACAAAAGCTCAACATTGTATCAATAAATCACTCGAACTCAAACCAAAAAACACAGCACTTTATAGTAATGCTTTTCTTACGGCATATCAAGCTTTCCCTTGTTCTAAAATATATAAAGCATACAAGAGGGCCTTTCATGTCAACTATGATTTGCAAAGTATTATTAAATTTATAAATATGGTTCTTGAAGATGAACCTAAGCAAAGCGGCCTTTATTTTGCACTTGCAATATTACATGCAAAATGTAATGATGAAAATGAATGTAATAAAAGCATGATTGAATACTTGAACTTAAATAAACATTTATGTACTGATTTTGTGTCAAATGAAATAATAAAAGCACTTACGAATAAAGAAATAAAGGATTTTATTACTTGTTAATTATGTTAGATGAAACATTTACAAATTTTTAAATTGCAATTTAAATAAATTCGTAACACACTTGACTTTTCTGCTATAATATACCCACACCCAAAACAAAAAAATACAAAACCGAGGCACCCCCATGAAAAAACCAATCAAAATACTAATAACAATAATAATCATCACCGCAGCCATAGCCGCCCTCATCCTAGCAGCACAAGCACTCTTCCTAAAGGGCACACCCTCCGATGAAATCTGGCAAAGCTCCGACGCCTTCGACCCCTCGTCAGTCAGCCAGCTCACCAAAGCGGACGGCGAGGACTTCACAATCCTGCTGCTTGCCGATATCCAGCTGGGCGCAAGCATCAAAAAGGACAGAGCAGCCCTCGAAATGATGGACGAGCTAGTCGCGGAGACAAACCCCGACTTCATCATGACAACGGGCGACAACAGCTATTTCCTCATTGCAGACATTATGACGAAGAAGGCCATCACCCGCCTTTCAAGCTACGGCATACCGTGGAGCACCACCCTGGGCAACCACGACACCGACAGCTTAGGCACCCGCGACTGGGTAGGCAACCAATACGAAAACGCCGAAAACTCACTCTTTCAGATGGGTCCAGGCAACGTATCAGGCGTCGGCAACTATGTCATCAATATAGCTGACACCGACGGCAATATTATATATTCATTAATAGTCCTGGATTCCAATGTCGAGCGCAAGTACGAGGAAGGCAAGGACTATGACTACATCCAGGAAGACCAGATTTCTTGGTACGAGTGGGCAGTGGATGGCCAGAGCGATGTGCCCTCCATGCTGTTTTTCCATATACCCCTTCCGGAGTTTGCAGATGCACAAAGCATGCTGGAGTCCGGCGAATTATCAGACCCCACAGCCTTCGGAGTAAATCATGAAACTGTGTGCGCGCCGCCCTATAATTCCGGGCTCTTTGATAAAATCGTGGAGCTAGGCAGCACAACCCATGTATTCGTAGGCCACGACCATATCAATTCCCTCTCCGTCACCTATGAAGGCGTTCGCCTCACCTACGGCCTTAAGACCGGGCCCACCTGCTACTTCGAGGAGGAGATGCAGGGCGCAACTCTTATTACAATAGTCGACGGCACAAACGAGATAATCCTAGAGAATATCTATAAATAAGCACTAAAAATTATATCGCAAAGGCACACCACAAGGTGTGCCTTATTTAAAAGCCGAATATATAGTTCATACGATTAGGCTCTCCTTTTCGGTGGCTTTCGCAGTTCTTACGAACTGCTTTCGCCCGTCGCGGCATCATAAGATACCATTTGGCTGGCTCGCGAAGCGAAACTGAAGGGTGCCTTTTTGACAGCACAATCTGGCTTAATGTGGTATACCTAAGGTATTCGGAAAAATAGAAATATTATCGGGTTTTCTTTAAGTGTCCTGAATGCCTTGCAAATCATAAATTAACTCGTAATTTTTTCTATCAAAGGCAGAGTCAAACCCTTTTTCTGCATATATTTCAATTGTCAGCAGCGCAGATAAAATACGCAGCAGTGGCATGTGTACTCATTAATTTGACAGTTCAAATATAACTGTCACATTTAGTTTTACCATATCAATGCAAATAAATTTCACATCCATTGCCTTCAAGTTCATTTATGATTTCAGCATTGGCTTCTGCTAAGGCGGAATCTAAAGATAAAAAATCCAAACTCATCAAATTGGGGAGTGAAGATATATCCTTGATATCGCTGAACTCAATATTCAGGCTCTGCAAAAGCACTGCATCTGAAGCGCCACTTTGAATATCTGCATTTTTTGTATCCGATATAATTAACATTTTAAGGTTATCAGCATCCTCAAAAACTTTCAGCCCGTTAAGGTTATTGCCGTGCAAACTAAGCCATTCACAATGACTCAAAAAAGGCGAGTTGCTAAGCTTGTCCCAATTACTTACATTTATGCAATTATTAAAAAATGCCAATATTACATTCGGCAGGTACACAATCGGGCTGATATCTTTTATGTTATATCCCTCAATATATATGTTCTCCAGTTTCCCAAGTTCACTCATGAAATCTAAATCTTCAATTGCGTCACCGCTCATAAATATAACTCTCATGTTTTTCAAGCCAGCCAATACATCCATATTTTCCATATGTCTATTTGTCAGATAACCGAGAACCAGTATTTCGATATCAGAGAGTTCAGCCAATGGCGCCAGATCACTTATTTTGTGATCAAGGATGATTAACGTTTTCAAATTGTGTGCATACTGCAGTCCTTCCAGTGAACCTATACCATCGATATCTGTGCATACAATTATTTTATCGCTCATATATTTTAAATCATCAAACAAAAAATACTCTGTTATTTCGGAAAAATATTCCCTTGGGCATAAAATCAGGTATTCAAGCTCGAACATTTCAGCAACACTCAGCTTGCCCTCTGTTTTTTTGCCCATGCCGTTCAGTGTTCTGAAAATACCCTGCTCCAATGTCTCGTCTTCAATGTTAACTTCATCATCCGGGTTATATCCATAGTCTTCCGGTTTCTTCTTTTGTTTGTCTTCTATGTCTTCCGCCGCATCGGATAGCTCTATGCTGCATCCGTTCCCCTTCAGTTCGAAGAAAATACTAATATACTTTATGTAAGTTTCAGAATCCAGAATCAGTTCATCCAGCTGCGACATTGACAAAAGGTATTCATAGTTACCCGTTGCAAATGCAGCTACCTTGCTATATCCTAATTTCTTTAATAGTTTTAAGTTTACAAGGGTAGATAAATCCACAAAATTATTATTGCTCACGTTAAGTTCCTTAAGTGAAGTAAGGTTTGTAAAAACATTTGACCCATCAATAAGGTTCCGGCTTAAATTCAGTTCTTCAAGAATCGCGTAACCTTCCAGCGCATCAATTTTCGAAATAGTATTTGCTGATAAATCTAATTTGACTATTCTTTTAAGCGATGATAAGGGGCTTATATCGCTGATTGAATTATTCGATAGCGACAAACTACTCAGATAATTTAAATTCGAAATAACGCTTACATCGCTGATTCTATTATTATCCAGCTTAAGTTCACTTAGGTGATTAAAGTCCTTTATTGGTGAAATATCAACTATCTGATTGCTCTTTAAGTGCAAAGTTTCCAAATATGCTGCTGATGAAATTGCTGAAATGTCATTTATGTTATTATCATCCAGAATCAGAACCTTTAATTTTGTAAGTTTTTCAAGGGAGGAAATATCCGTTAAACCTTTTCCCGCTATAACGAGAGTTTCCAAGTTCTCCGCATATTCTAGCCCGCTCAGGCTGCTAATATCCCATGGCGTTATTATCATTCCAGAAGACACATCTGCGAACTCTTCACTCAAAGCCTCTGCCTGCGATTGAGATGCTATTTTTAGGTATGTCAGCTTTTTCATGTCCTCAATGGTTATACTCTCGCCTGTCGTCACGCCCATATCTTCAAGGGTATCCCTAATTGCTGCTTCCATCACTTCATCTTCGAATTTAATTGCATTTGACGGGCCAGCATCTACAGCAGTCTGAGTATTGGGCACCTCCTGCTGTTGTGTCCCGAGCGTATCCTGCTGCCGCATACCTAATATAACGCCTGTAGCTATCAAGCCAATTACTATTGCTGCTGCAAAAATCCTAAGCGCAATAGATTTCGACTTTTTCTTGGCGATTTTGTTCTCTGGCTTATGTCTTTTCTTTTTCTCTATACCCGCTGTTTCAGCAGCGTCCTCATATTCCTTTTTCTCCGTGCCGTTTAGGCCAAGCAAGCCCTGTATACGACTGCTGATAATATTGAAGTGCTTTTCCATTTTGCTGCCAACTGCATCTATCCAATGTGTAGTAGACAGGTAATAAGACATGCTTCCCGTTGGTTTGGTTTCCTCTATGCGCATAGGTATCAAAACCACATCGCTGTCTATCGCGATTTCCACTTCTCTTTTTACCTGTTTTGATTTGTTTGAATTTGATGAAAAAATAAGTATCAGCACATCGGATTTGGGAATCGCTTCAGCAATCGATTCCGCCCATTCACTGCCTGGCGCAATATCTCTTGGGGCAATCCAGCATCTTATTGAGTCTTCTTCTAGTTTGTGGCAAAGTGCATCTGCTATAGCTTTGTCCACATGTGAATATGATATAAATACCTGATGAGCCATATTGGTACCCCTTTCAAAACAAATATGTATGCATTAGAAAAGCGGTTTTAGCACGGTAGCAAATCATAATAAAGTATATACTATGCCTTTATCAATATTAGAAGCATTATGCTTTGCACTATACCCAAAAACATTGTATCATATTTTTGCTTTGACTGGTAATATTATTCAAAAAAATCCGAAAATGAATATAATGCTGCTGCCTAATAATGTTGGTACGTTTTAAAGAAGCTTATGTTTTGCCAAGCGGTGCAATGCCGTTCTGATTTTTATTCATATCTACATTTTTTGTGTCCAAGCCAGCGTTATTCTTCCACGAAAATCAGAAATAGGATCGGTTTTTTCATAAGTATCCTGAATCTTTTGTCCATCATTAAGGATACAGTATAGTATTTTTCCCCTCTCCACCCCTCCCCAATTGGACAAACCTTCCAATAGATGTTAGTATTAATATATACATATATAAAGATATACAAAGGAGAGAAAGATGAGTAAGTTAATTTTTATATCAAACCGGCTTCCGGTTACAATAAAGCAAAAAGATAATGGATTCGAGTATGAAAAAAGCATAGGCGGACTGGCAACGGGTCTAAAAAGCTACCACGAGCAGTCAAACAGCGTATGGGTCGGCTGGCCGGGCATTCCGTCGGAGGATTTGAATGCAGATAAAGAGCTCATTATCGAGAAGGATTTAGGCGAACAGTTCAACTGCCTGCCCGTTTTTATGTCCGAGAAGGAAGTGGAGGATTTCTACTACGGCTTCTGCAACAGGACAATCTGGCCGCTGTTTCACTACTTCACCAATAAAACCGAGTACGACAGGGATCAGTGGTCGGCCTACAAAAGGGTCAATAAGAAATTTTTCAGTGCCGCGGAGAAAATAATTGAAGACGGCGATATCATTTGGATACACGACTATCAGCTGATGCTGCTGCCCCAGATCATCAGGGCGAAGTTCCCCAACACAAAAATAGGCTTCTTCCTGCATATTCCTTTCCCGTCATTCGAGATTTTCCGCCTGATGGTCTGGCGCAAGACAATCCTAAAGGGACTGCTTGGCGCGGACTTAATCGGCCTTCACACCTATGACTATGTTCGCCACTTTTTAAGCAGTGTCCGCCGGTTATTAGGCTACGAGCATAACCTAAACCGCATCACATATGAAGACAGGTATGTTCAGGTGGATGCCTTCCCCATGGGCATAGATTATGCGCGGTTTTCAAAAAAATACACAAACCCTGAATTCCTTAGGGATGAAAAGGACGTAATAGAGAGCATAAAGGGCGGCAAAATGGTGCTCTCCATCGACCGCCTGGACTACACCAAGGGCATCCCCGAGCGCATAAAGGCATTCGACGCGTTCCTCACAAAATACCCGGAGTACAAGGGCAATGTGCGGCTGCACCTTATCGTTGCACCGTCCAGAGTCGCAGTAAACACATATGAAAATCTGCGCAGCGAGATATCAGAGCTGGTAAGCAACGTAAACGGCAGGCACGGCACAATGAACTGGATGCCCATATGGTTTTACTTCCAGTCATTCTCCCAGGAGAGCCTCATTGCCCTGTATAAGCACGCCGATGTACTGCTTGTCACGCCTCTTCGCGACGGCATGAACCTTGTATCGAAGGAATACATAGCGTCCCGTCCCGATCTTGACGGCATGGTGGTAATCAGCGAAACCGCGGGCGCCGCCAGCGAATTAAGCGAGGTTGTCGTGGTCAATGCCAACGATATTAACGCCATAGCCACAGGCATCAAGAAGGCTCTGGATATGTCCAAAAAGGACAAGAAGGACATCAACACCATCCTGCACAAAAGGCTAAAACGCTACAATGTCAACTTCTGGGCGGACGATTTTCTCGCAGCTCTCAAGGACGTGTCCTCCCCTGCGCTGCCGTCTGAAATAATCAGCCTAGAAAACGATCATTCCCCTGTGCTCGATGCATACAATCATGCAAAAAGCCGCCTTATCTTCCTGGACTATGACGGCACTCTGGTGGGCTTTAAGTCCATGCCCCACAAGGCAAAGCCCGATAAGGACTTGAAGGAGCTGCTTCGAAAATTCACAATGGATGAAAAAAACACCGTCATCATTGTATCCGGCAGGGATAGATACACGTTGGATGCCTGGTTGGGCGACCTTAGGGTACATATGCTGGCAACCCACGGCCTATGGTGGAGAGAATACGGCGGCGAATGGTCCATGACGGCAAGCCTAGATAACAGCTGGAAGGAATCCGTTTTCAGCGTTATGCAAAAGTATGCCGACCGCATGCCGGGCGCGCTAATCGAGGAGAAGGATTACTCGCTGGCCTTCCACTACCGCCAGTGCGAGCCGGACATGGTTGCCGTTAAAATGTGGGAGGTGCAGGCTGCGCTTTCCAATATGATTCAGTCCATGAACTTAAGCCTGCTTGAGGGCAATAAGGTATTCGAGATCAAGGACAACCGGGTTAATAAGGGACAGAGCGCGTCCAATTTCATCCGCAGCGATGAGTACGATTTCATCATGGGCATGGGCGATGACCGCACCGATGAGGATCTTTTTGCAGCTCTGCCGGAGAGGGCATATTCCATAAAGGTGGGCCTTGGCGCAACAGTCGCAAAGTACCGCGTCAGCTCCTGGAAGTCTGTCAGGGCGCTTATTAAGAGGTTGGTTAAGTAAAGATTCTTTTTGGGTAGCTTTCGCATTATGCCAGTTCCCCTTCAAGGCCTTTTGCGGACATTTTAGGCAGTATGTGATATCTGTATTACAAACAATAATAACTATATAATTATATAATAAAAAAGCCCGGACATTAAGTCCGGGCTTTTCGTGTGTCGTTTCTTAGAATCCTTTTAGTATGTTTCCGAGACCTAAGAGTACAAATGCAACGAGTGCTACCCATACTGCTGAGATGAAGCCGATGTTCAGTACTCCTAATTCCATAAGCAATGCTACTACTGCTAATGCAACTGCGATCCAGAATACTATTGCCTTTGGTGCTGATAATTTCATAAATAATACCTCCAATAAATTTTTTTTGATAAATTTATCTATTACCATTATAACATTATTTTCACTATATGCAAATTCGCACACCAATTGTAACTATATGATACAATTAATTTACATTAAAGTTTTATATATGGAATAATATGTTTTCTTATAACACTATATGTGGTTTATAGGCTTTTTGGTCTCTATGCGCTCACGCAGGGATGAAATTATAGCCTCTCTGTCATCACCCAAGTGGTTTATGAAAGGAATCACGATGAGCGCTTGCCTTCTAAGAGGAGAGGCCGGAGAGTTTTATATAGTATCTTCAACGACTGAAGAGCTTTAAAGGGTGATGTATATTACTAAAATACCTGTGCTATGCTTTATCACCTTCTATAGGAATCATTTCTAGTTGTTGGGAGAGCTGTTGGCCTATTGTTAAAGTTGAATTTAATTCAATCAATAGTAATTTAGCTAAATTTGATACCGGCAAAATAATCTCTCCAAATTCAGGGAAACGTAGATTTTTATTATCAATAA
>JAFGUF010000010.1 GCA_016938675.1 Clostridia bacterium
ACGCTCTCGGCTAATTTCGCCGACCTCGACATTAAAGGTTCTATTTTATATTTTTTCTATCTTTTATCAAATCCTTTTTGGGTTGAGCCGCAAAAATGCACAAAAAACACAAAATAATTTAAAATAATCCGCAGATCGAAGATGCCATGGGTATAGACACTCGTCGCGGCGTAGCCGTTAGACGCAGCCGGACAGATAAGCGCAGATTAGTGACTTTGTCATTCCGCACTTTCCTGTCATGAGTGAAATCGAATGATTGCGGAATCCAGTTAAAAATACTAATTCATAACCACGAATGAACACGAAAAAACACGAATATTATCACGCAGAGAAAGTAAGAAAATGTCAATGCGAATGAAGTGCGGCAATCTGATTTCTCTATTCTTGCTTTTTCTATCCCCTAAACCCTATACGCTATTATTTACAAATTATTTGATTTTTGTATTGACTAACTCGATTTTATTCAATAAAAGATAGAATTGGATATATTAGAGATATAAAGACGGCCGCGATTGAGTCCGGATCGACGAAAAGCTTGGAGGTTTAAGCATTTCGCCCTCCCATTTCTCGCGGCTGAGAAAATATATCTGAATAAAAATTAGACACGGATAAGCTATGTAATCGGAGCCTCCCGATATAAGCATATACGGGATCGCACAGGGCGTCCCAATTTTATATAACGTGCTCTATGGCACAAGAAGCTTTCAGGAGGCTCCTAATGGACAAGTATATCGGAATGGACATTGATAACAAGAAAATTATCTGCTGTACAGTACAGAGAAACAAGAAAGAAAAATATCAGACTATTAGGCCAACGATACCAGCAATGAAGGCATTTATAAAAGAACAAAAATCAGATGGCAGTAAAGTCCACATGGTTTATGAGATCAGCGGACAGGCAGGCTATATTTACGACTCTCTGTCTGGTTGTGCTAATAGTATTACTGTAGCTAATCCCTCCAAGATGACATGGATATACCGCACAGCCAAGAAGAATGACCGGATGGATGCACGCAAGATGGCAGTACTATTAAGTATAGGTGAGATACCATGGGTTCATATGCCATCAAGAGATATTCGTAAGTGGCGTCAGATGATACTGCATCGCAAGAATGTTGTTCAGAAAGTAACTCAGGTAAAAAACAGGACCCGTGCCTTATTGAAAAGCGAAGGTTTTAGTGAGCCTTATGACAAAGGAAGCTGGTGGAAAAAATCCAATCGTTTCTGGATGGAACAGCTTGCTAAAGAAGATAACATCGACAGTTTTGATTTATGGCGTATGCAATTGAGCAATTTACTGGAGGAACTTCATACTCTTGAATGCCAGCTAAAACGTGTGACTGACTATCTCGATAAATATCTTTCACAAAAAAAGGAAGCAGATTTGCTGATGAGTATCCCAGGTGTTGGCCCTCGTACTACAGAGGCAGTATTGGCATATACAGATAACCTTAATCGCTTCGACAATTATAAACAGTATTGCAGTTATTTTGGTCTGACGCCAAAACTTGATGAAAGCGGCTCAACAAGAAGGCTTGGCCATATCAGTAAACATGGTCCCAGTGCTGTAAGGTGGGTTCTATGCGAAAGTGCATGGAAGGTAATACGCAAGAGCAAAGGTATGCGTGAATTTTATGAAAGAGTAAAGTCAGGGCAGGATAGCCGCAAGAAGATAGCTATTGTTGCGGTTTGCCGTAAGATGCTTTGCATAATGAGAGCTATGCTGCGTGACAATGAAAAGTTTAATGAGAAACTTGTTTGCAAGGTATGCAACAACAATGAACAGAGAAAAAATGTAGCATAAGGATAAATCAGGCGGACGGATAAATGAAAGTATCCTGGTCATAGTGGAATGTGAACCTTAGGTATCACGTCGCAGAGAATAGGAACTTTTTGCTGTATTAAGTTTGATGTGCGGCCTATAGGGTGAGCACGAATAGGAGTTTAGGCAGTCAGCCTGATTAATATCCGCCGCATTTTTGCTCCTCGGCCCCTGTTTTTTGTGAAGGGGCCTGCGGGCAAAACGCTTAGTAAGAAAGAATAAAAAAAGTTATGAAAATGACGAAGAAAAAAACTTGACCGGCTCCGATTCATAGGAT
>JAFGUF010000039.1 GCA_016938675.1 Clostridia bacterium
AGCTCTGCGAACCTTACCAAGCCTTACTATCTCTATGCTGTCAATTTTAGGGGAATGTACAGGAAATGTCCTCTCCACTCCTATGCCGTAGGATACGCGGCGTACGGTGAATGTCTCACGTACTGATCCGTTTTTCTTGGCTATTACTACGCCTTCGAATGCCTGTATTCTTTCCCTTGTGCCTTCTACGACCTTTACGTTTACCTTTACTGTGTCGCCTATGCCGAACTCAGGGATATCGTCGCGCAGCTGCTCTAGCTCTAATGTCTTAATGTCAATCATTTTCCTTTTACCTCGTTCATAGACGTTCATTTCCCGCTTCTCGCGCCAGAGGACCGCCCGTTTTTATTGGCTGCAAATCTGCAACCAACGTATTATAACAAATAGTTTTGCCATTTGCAAGAAAATTATGCCTTTTAAAAAGGCTTTATCATTTAATGTGAACCCAAACTTTTCTGTGCCTCGGGCCGTCATATTCGCATAAATATACGCTCTGCCATGTGCCAAGGCATAGTTCTCCGTTTTCTATTATCACCTGCAGGCTTACTCCTGTAAGGGTGGATTTCACATGGGCATCAGAGTTGCCCTCAAAGTGATGGAATTCCTCTGACTGGGGTGCAATTTTCTCCAATTGATACAGAAGGTCTCTCTTTACGTCTGGGTCGCCGTTTTCATTTATGGTTACGCCTGCCGTTGTATGAGGAACAAACACAGTCATAATGCCTTCTTCTATCTTGTTGTCATTTATTATGCTTGCAAGCCTTTTTGTGATATCAATTATCTGGCACCTTTTCTGGGTGGCCACTTCCAATTCATGCATTTATGGCTCCTTATAAAATAATCCTACTCTGTTATTTTTCCGTTATAGAGTTCATATTTATTGCAAAGCTCTATTACCTGCTCTTTAACCTGCGGCAGGCAGCTTTCGCCTTCTTTTATAACCCTTGCTATCAGCTTACCCACAATTTCCATAGCATCCTCTTTCATGCCTCTGGATGTAAGAGCCGGCGTGCCTACCCTGATTCCCGATGTTATAAACGGGCTTCTCTCTTCAAATGGTATTGTGTTCTTATTGACTGTTATGTTTGCTTCTCCCAGCATAGCTTCCAGTTCTTTGCCTGTTACTTCTGTATTTCTAAGGTCAATCAGCATCAGGTGGTTGTCTGTTCCGTCTGATACCAGCTTGATTCCCTCTTTTTTCAATGCTTCTGCCAATGCCTGCGCATTATCGATTATCTGCTTTTGGTATGCCATAAATTCGTCAGTCAGCGCTTCCTTAAAAGCTACTGCTTTCGCGGCTATTATGTGCATCAGCGGGCCGCCCTGAGTCCCTGGGAAGATTGCGCTGTCTATTTTTTTTGCATACTCAGCCTTGCACATTATCATTCCGCCCCTTGGGCCGCGCAGTGTTTTGTGAGTAGTTGTTGTCACGAAGTCTGCATAAGGCACAGGGTTCGGGTGCAGCCCCGCTGCCACCAGCCCTGCTATATGCGCCATGTCAACCATCAGGTATGCCCCTGATTCATCTGCAATGTCCCTGAATTTCTTGAAATCAATTGTCCTAGGGTAGGCACTCGCTCCGGCAACTATCATTTTCGGCTTGGATTCCAGTGCCAGTTTTCTTAGCTCATCGTAATCAATTGTTTCCGTGTCTTTATTTACGCCATATGGAACAATATTAAAATATTTTCCGGATATATTAACCGGGCTGCCATGTGTCAGGTGACCGCCGTGGGATAAGTTCATGCCCAGTATTGTATCTCCCGGATTAAGCATTGCAAAGTAAACTGCAGTGTTTGCCTGCGCTCCTGAATGGGGCTGTACGTTTACATGGTCACATCCAAATAGCTGCTTAGCTCTGTCCCTTGCCAGATTCTCTGCTACATCTACGAATTCACATCCGCCATAGTACCTTTTGCCCGGATATCCTTCCGCATATTTGTTTGTAAGGTGCGTTCCGGCAGCTGCCAGCACTGCTGGGCTTACAAAATTCTCCGAGGCGATAAGCTCCAAATGCTCTCTCTGCCTTTTCAGTTCTGCTTCCACAGCGTCAGCTATTTCGCTGTCCACTGCTCTGATTTCTTTGATATCAATCATTTTGGCCTCCTGACTATATATAAAAATTTATTTAGTACTAATTGAATAGTGCATCCCGGCACTTATACAAACTGATTCTATATCTTCGTATATTTCATATACTTTTTCTTTATTTTCTCAAAATACCCGTCATACCTTTTCAGCACAAAATATGTGCCTACGCATAATGTGAATCCTATAAGTGCCGCAAGCAGCTGCCCATAGCCATCGTTGAAAAATATTGACGATATTCCTATGCCGGCAAGCAGCATTACAAGGGGAATGCCATACAGCAGAAAGGCCGACAAAAGAAAAAACTTTTCGTCCACATATACGCCCACTGCCTCGCCTTTTTCAACCTGTTCCTCATAATCAAACTCTAAAAACATTTCACCAGTTTCTTTAAGCAGTCCGCATGCTTCGCATTTTCCACATGCTGACGACCTTCTGAATATCACGGTTACCCTGTTGTCCTTTATTTCTTTTACCACTCCTAGCGGATGGTCTTTTACTAATTCCTTATTACTCATTTTTCTATCCTTTTTACTTGTAAGCCTTTAGACAAGAGCGTTTTGTGGCTCTGTGTCTTCCGTTATATTTAGTTCTATCATTCCGTCAATAATAGCTGAAAACAGATTGTACCATGACTTTAATATCTCAATATCTTTTACTACACCTGTCACTGTCTGGTTCAGCACGCTTTCTTTGTATGTCATTTCTGTATTGTCGTAGAATTTCTTTTCAACACTCAAATTAAGGTTCTTAACGCCTATGAGCATCTCCTTAATACTTGGCTTTGAAAACAAATCTACCGCCAAGTATTCAACTGGGCTCTTTATTATCAGCTTGTCGTCCACCTGTGCGTCGCCTATTTCAATGTCCGGCATCCCTAGCGCTTTTGCTATCTTCTGAAAAAAACCTTCTTTATATATTTTGAATCTGAATTCTTCTTTGTTTATAAATACTGTTCTCATGCGCGTATATGTTATTGTGCTTTTGCCAGTAGAGACCGTATATGTATCAATAAGAAACCTGAAACTTTTGTAGTTAAGCTCAACTTTAGGTACTTTTAATAATTTCGTAGCAATATAGTTTCCGCCCATTTCATCAGCGAGTAGCTTCCAACTGTCTTTTTGATTCATATTTGTTCCTCTCTCTTGTTTTCTATCAACGCGTGCACCACATATTCACTCAGCAGCAGACCACATGCTCCAACGGAAAACATCGCGCTGCCTATTGTGTCCTCCGCCTTCATTGGCTTCTCCTTTGAATATACCACATCCAGGCTGTCTATGCCTCTTTCTTTTAGCAGTCTGCGCATTTTCTTTGCCAGAGGGTCATTAAATGTCCTGAATATATCCGCCGCTTCAAACATATTCCCGTGATGCCGAAGCCCTGCGCCCATAGAAGAAATTATCTTTATTCCCTTTTCCTTGCACATGCATATCAAATCAACTTTATTCGGCACATTGTCAATTGCATCCACAACATAATCAACATGCTCACCAAGCAGAAAATTATCTTCAGCCGTCCAGTTTTTATCTATTGCTTTTATTTCAGCAGCAGGGTTAATATCCTCCAGGCGGGTTTTTAGCGCAATCGCCTTATTAACCCCTATCGTTGACTGCAGTGCAGCTATCTGCCTGTTTATGTTGCTGGGCTCCACTTTGTCGCCGTCACATATATATAAAGTGCCAATCCCGCTTCTTGTCAGGCTCTCTGCACATATTCCCCCTACTCCGCCGAGGCCAATTACGGCAACGGATGAGCCGCACAGAATATCTGTGTTTTTTTGCCCGATCAGTATCTCTAGCCTGCTTAAGTCCACTTTCTAGCCCTTCTTTTTCTCTACAACTGCAATCCCCAGTTCATCCAGCTGCGCTTCGCTGACTAAGCTTGGAGCGTCTGTCATCAGGCATGCAGCAGATTTTATTTTAGGGAACGCTATGGCATCGCGGATGTTGTCGCTCTTTGTCATAACCATTATCATTCTGTCCAGTCCGTACGCCAGCCCGCCATGAGGAGGCGTTCCATATTTGAACGCGTTAAGCAGAAATCCAAACTGATTATTTGCCTGCTCTTTAGTAAATCCCAGCGCTTCAAATACCTTTTCCTGAACCTCCGCCTTATGTATCCTTATGCTGCCTCCGCCTATCTCGTTGCCGTTCAGCACGATGTCATATGCCTTTGCCCTCACCTTTTCAGGGGCAGTCTCAAGCAAATCAAAGTCCTCATCCATCGGCGAACAGAAAGGATGGTGCTTGGCTGTATACCTTCCCTGCTCCTCGTTATATTCAAGAAGCGGAAAGTCCACAACCCACAAGAAATTATACTTATCATTGTCTATCAGGTTAAGCTTCCTTGCAACCTCCAGCCTCAGCTGGCCCATGGCATTCAGCGCCCTTTCCCATTCATCTGCGACAATCAGTATTATGTCTCCTGCTTTGGCTGCAAGTTTATCAATGATGCTTTTTATTTCTTCTTCGCTTAGGAATTTTGCAATAGGCGAGCGTACCTCATTTTCATCTATTGCTATCCATGCCAGCCCCTTGGCTCCGTATAGCTTTGCAACATCTGCCAGCTTGTCGATTTCTTTGCGGGAAAACCCTGCCTGGCTGGCGTTTATTGCGCATACTGTGCCGCCTGCCTCGCAAGCATCTGTAAATACCTTAAATCCGCATTTTTCCACCAAGTCATTAATTATAGATATTTTCATGTCAAATCTAGTGTCCGGCTTATCGGAGCCATATGTTTCCATGGCGTCCTTGAATGTAAGCCTTCTGAATGGAATTTCAATTTCCATGTCCATTGTTTCGCGGAACACATGCTTCAAAAGCCTTTCATTGACACTAATTACATCTTCCATGTCAACAAAAGACATCTCCATGTCTATCTGGGTAAATTCCGGCTGCCTGTCGGCTCTTAGGTCCTCATCCCGGAAGCACCTTGCCAGCTGATAATATTTGTCAAATCCCGCCACCATCAGCAACTGCTTAAATAGCTGCGGCGACTGGGGTAGCGCATAGAATGAGCTTTCGTGTATCCTTGAAGGCACAAGGTAGTCTCTCGCCCCTTCCGGAGTGGATTTCGTTAGTATAGGCGTTTCGATATCTATAAATCCGTCTTTATCCAGAAAGCTGCGCACCGATGATGCTACCTGAGCCTTTTTCATTATTGTGCTGCGCACCTTTTCCCTGCGCAGGTCCAGATACCTATACTGCAGCCTAAGAGTCTCCGATACTGTCTCATCCTCTATTCCAAAAGGCGGTGTCTCTGATTTGTTTAATATCTCAATTTCTTCTGCTATTACTTCTATTTCGCCGGTCTTAAGGTCGCGGTTTATGTTCTTTTCATCCCGCAGTTCTACATTGCCGGATACTTTTATTACGTATTCGCTTCTCAGGTCGGATGCCACATTCAGCAGCTTTTCGTCCCTTGCGCTGTCGAATACCACCTGAACTATGCCGGTTCTGTCGCGCAGCCACAAAAATATCAGCGAGCCTAAATCTCTGCGGCGCTGCACCCATCCTAATAGTACAACCTTTTTGCCTTTTTCGGCGGCAGTCACTTCGCCGCACATATTGGTTCTGCCAAATGAATTACTTACCAGCATTGTGTATCTCTCCTGCTATATTTTCTATTTTTATCTTTGCTTCATTGCCTTCTATCATATCTTTAAGCAATGCGTTGCCCTCTTTTATGTCTTCATCCCATAATATGGCTACATGCCTGCAGCTTAACTTATTGGCATACTTCATCTGCGCCTTAAGCGATCTTTTTATGTGCGGTGCTTCCACCTTTATGCCTTCTCCGCGCAGCTGCCTTGCAATGCTCATAGCCTTTATTATGGCGTCGTCTTCCACCGCTGCAAGATAAATATCCACGTTCTTAGGTTCAGGTATATCAACGCCGTCATTTTCCATGACCAGAAGCAGCCTTTCCATGCCCATGCCGAAGCCCGCCGCCGGAGTGGGCTTGCCGCCGATTTCCTCTACTAGCTTGTTGTATCTGCCGCCGCCGCATACCGTGCCCTGCGCTCCTATTGAATTGGTTATTATCTCGAATACAGTTCTTGTGTAGTAATCAAGGCCTCTCACAATTCTCGGATTAACTGTGTATTTTATTTTTGTGCTATCTAATGCTTTTTTCAGCTGTCCGAAGTGCTCCGCGCAGTCCTCGCAGAGATAATCAATGGTGGACGGCGCATTGGCAACCACAGTGCTGCAGCTTTCGTTTTTGCAGTCTAATATCCTCAAAGGGTTCTTTTCGTATCTGTCTTTGCATGAATTGCACATAGAGTCTATTGATGCGCCGATATGCTTCAGCAGGGCTTCATTGTATTTAGGCCTGCACTTTTCGCAGCCGATTGAGTTGATGTTGAGCTCCAGGTTGCCTACTCCAAGCCTTTTGAATAGGTCAAGCGCGATTGTTATTATTTCAGCATCAATTGTAGCTTCCTCCGAGCCGAACATCTCCACGCCGAACTGGTGGTGCTCCCTATATCTGCCTGCCTGCGGCTTTTCGTACCTGAAAACAGGCGAATTAAGATAATACATTTTGATAGGCATAGGGTTATTAAAGATGCTGTTTTGTATAAAACTTCTGGCTACTCCCGCCGTCCCTTCGGGCTTTAATGTTATGCTTCTTCCGCCCTTATCCTCGAATGTGTACATTTCCTTATTGACTATATCTGTAGTGTCCCCTACCCCGCGCAGAAAAAGCTCCGTATGTTCAAATGTCGGAACTCTTACTTCACTGCAGTTATACAGGTCACAAACTTCTCTCATCTGTTGCTCTATGTACTGCCATTTGTAGCTTTCCTCAGGCAATACATCATTGGTGCCCTTCGGGGCGTTAGTAATCAGCATATTTTCCCTCTTTTTTTTAGTTTTCGTTCATTATAGCATATTTCTTTGATAATAAAAATAAAATAAAGCATTATATAATTTATATATACATTGCGTTTTTATCATTCATCTGCGCCCTTATTTTAATAAAAATACTTTATTAAAATAAACAAAAATTGATAATGAAAATCTAATATTCAGAACGAATTTGAAAAAAACATAAAATGGTATATAATATAATAGATTTATGCAAAGTTGTTTTTGAAATTCGCATAAATAATCTAAATTCATCCGGGAGGATATAAATGTCATTTGACGATATAAATAGAAATAATAACACTGAAGAAAAAATCAATAATGAAACCATGCAGGGTGCAATAATTCCAGCAGCAGTGAACGGATACAAAAAGGCACCTGTCAGAAAAAAGCTTACCCCTGTGGCGGCATCCATATTAATAGTATGCCTGCTAATAATTGCCGCACTTGCGGGAATATATTTGTATAGTTTCCTTCAAAATGAAAAATACAGCGAAGTCATTGATAAGGACACATTCTATGAAGGCATATACATAGACAATATCAATTTAACCGGCCTCACAAAGGCTGAAGCCATCACAAAAGTCAATTCTCAGCTTAAGGCAGACGAAGGCGACATCATTGTTACTGTAATATGGGATGAAAACGAGAAGTACACCTATACAGCAGAGGATGTTAATGTATCCTACAATACCAGCGAGATAATTGAGGAGGCCTATAACCTTGGAAGGAGCGGATCAGACTCTGAAAGGTATAACCTGGTGCTTTCGCTCGCTGAAAATAATGTACATATGAATACAACACGCACCATCGACCCATCCCCCATAGAAGACGAAGTTCGTGAGATAGCGCTTTCTAAGTCAACCATGGCATCGGAGCCCGCAGTTGCATTCCATCCGGATAAAAACATGCCAAAAGAGCAGTGGTTTTCCTATGATGACCCTGTGCCGGGAATACAGACCGATGATGAGGCTCTCTGGCAAATGACGAAAGATGCATTCACAGAGCAGACATTCGGCGAAATAGAAGTTCCTAAATGGGAGATACTCCCTGAAACCAATCTGGATTACAGAGAAATTACGCAGCTTATTGTTTCTTTCAAGACAGTCCAGGCCCGAAACTCAAACAGAGAGCACAACATAGCTCTTGCCTGCTCGCTGATTAACGGCTCTGTTGTTCTTCCGGGTGAGGAATTCTCCATGAATAATACAACGGGGCAGCGAACAGCCGCGGCAGGATTCAAGGAAGCGAACACTATAATCGACGGAAACGAACTTGTGCCGGATATTGCAGGAGGCGTATGCCAGGTGTCGGGCACTCTCTTTAACGCAGCTCTGCTGTCAGACCTTGAAATAACCGAGAGATTCCACCACTCCTTTGAACTGGGATATCTGAAAAGAGGCCGCGACGCAACAGTTAACTACGGCACTGCAGACCTTAAGTTCGTAAATACTCTGGATCATCCTATCTATATCGCAATGTATACTGACGGGCTCAATGTGTACGCTGAAATATACGGCCCTCCACTTGAAAACTGCGACCATATATCGATATGGGTTAAAACTATAAATACAATACCCGTGGGCGACCCTGTATACGTCAAGGATTCTACCGTACCGGTAGGCGGCGAGCCTGTATTCATTGAGGGGCGTCAGGGCATAACATGTGAAGTGTATAAAATATATAATGATAAAGACGGAAATCAAATAGGCAGCGAATATCTCTACACTGACGTGTATAAGCACTTTTACCCGGAAATCAGAGTTAATCCCAGTGATTATGAAGGATATATCAATCCTACTCCTGAGCCAACTGATGAGCCTACCCCGTCGCCTTCCACATCATCATCAGCTACAGCTTCACCAACGGCATCTCCCTCGCCGACGCCGGATGAAGGCAGTGCTATAGGATAGAAATTTACTTGAAATTTTCTTTTATGATTTCCGCTGCTTCCATCATATCCTGTGCGAAGTAGCGGCAGTCTCCGCTGTCTTTAAATAGTGAATTGCGTACAAGTATCGCAGGGATTCCTGCCGCAGCAGCGCCCTGTATATCAGCAAGTATGCTGTCTCCAATTACTATTTTCTTTCTTGGCCGACATGTTTTTTTCAGTGCATACTTGTAGAATTTCGGATTAGGCTTTTCATATCCGATATTTGCTGATGATATAACTTTTCTTATATACTTTCCAAAAGGCATCGCCTTAATAATATCTTTAAGTTCAGGTACATGATTTGAGATTATTACGATCTTCCATCCCATTTTTCTGATTTTTATTATTGCTTCAAGCGAATCTTCATATATCAAATATTCATTTGCATCCGTATATAGTTCCCTGAACCGTTTCACCATCTGCAGAGCATCCTGTTTATAGCCAAGCTGGGAATAAGCTTCAGCCAGTTTTGCCTCCATATGGCTCCACCATGCTTCAGGCTTGTTGTACTGCGGGTGCGCTATTTCGGGGCTGTCCCATAAATAGCTTCCATCCAAAAGGTCCCTGAAAGTGCTTTGGGTATATAAATGATCCGGATGAGCTTCTGATAAAACCTGGTGCAACGTATCTGAATATGATTTATACGCAATTGTCCCGTGAAAATCCATAAATACTACTTTTCTCATATACTCTCCTCGTATAATGTATTTGTATATCTTGCAATTGGTGTCGCTATCTCTTTTCCCGTTTCGCTTGAAAAAGCCCTGGCCTTTTAGTTTGCTATTTATTGTGTTGGAGATTTTGTTTCATTAAGCATCCTTTAATACGCCGTTAATTATATGTGCAATGAATATATAAACACATATAATTAAAATAATCATTTTTTAAAATTTTAAATTAAAAAAAAGGTAAAGATATGAAACACATTCTACATTGAATGCCGATTATCTGTATCAACAAACTTTACAGTGTCTCCATGCCACGTCAGCTTTACAACTCCTGTAGGCCCGCTTCTGTGTTTGGCTACTATAATCTCAGCTTCATTTGCAACTGCGCCCGGCTGTATTTCATGGTTTTCATGCATATAGTAATCATCTCTGTACAGGAATATTACCACGTCCGCGTCCTGCTCTATGGATCCTGATTCGCGAAGGTCACTTAATATCGGCCGATGGTTTTGCCTGAGCTCCGGCGCACGGGAGAGCTGCGACAGAAGCAAAATAGGTACGTCCATATCCATAGCCATAACCTTAAGCATTCTTGTCATTTCGGTTATCTCCTGCAGCCTGGATTCCTTCCTGCCGTATGTAGAAAGCAGCTGCAAGTAGTCTATTACGACCATATCCATGCCATACTCAGCCTTTAGCCTTCTGCACTTGCTGTATATTTCAGGGATGTTTATTCCCGCAGTATCATCAATGTATATGTCGCATTCGCCCAGCTCATCGGCAGCCTCGCTTATTTTATCCCAATCCAGGTCTGTTAAGCTTCCCTTTTTTATCTTCATAAGATCTAGGTCTCCAAGGCTGGACATCAGCCTTTCAACCAGCTGCTCCCTAGGCATTTCCAGCGTGAATACCGCTGTCTTGGTTTTGTCGTAGTAGGCGGCCTGCTGCGCTATATTCAGCGCAAATGCGCTCTTTCCCATGCCGGGGCGTGCCGCGATAAGCACCAGCTCTCCTCCGTGAAATCCCGTAAGCAAAGAATCAAGAGATGCAAAGCCTGTTTTTATTCCCGTTATATCATCAGGATGGTTAAACCTGTATTCAACATTTTTAATGACTTCGTTGGCCGTCTGCTTAACATGGACAAACCTCTTTTTGTCTTCCGTCTGCGATAAATCGAAAATTGATTTTTCAGCCCTTGAAATGATATCATTTGTTGCTCTTTCGTCGTTGAAGCAGTCATCAGTTATTTCCCCGGATATCTCAATAAGCTGTCGCAGCAAAGAATCGTTCTTTACGATGTCGATATATTCATTAATGTTTGAAAGAACCGGCACAAAGTCCGATAGGTCAGTAAGGTATGCGTAGCCTCCGACAGTTTCGAGCACGCCCAGCATATCCAGTTCATCAGATACTGTAACTACGTCAACATTCTTAGCGGAGATATTCAGGTTCATCATTGCAGCATAAATTTTCTGGTGCGCAAGAAGATAGAAATCATTTTCACGAAGTGTTTCCGCTGCACTTGCAACCGCTACGGAAGAAAGCATCATTGCGCCCAGCACTGATTTCTCAGCGTTTATATTATTCGGCGGTATTCTCCCCGATGTCATCCTTGCTTCGCTCATTTATCTATTCCTCTATGGCTTCCACTATTACATTGATTACTGCCTGCACATTGGGAAAAAGCTTAACTGCGACAGGATAGCTTCCGCATTCTTTTATGTTATCTTTCAATACCAGCTTCTTTTTGTCCACTTCCATGTTATGCTGCTCATTCAGTGCGTCTGCTATGTCCTTTGTGTTTACAGAACCGAACAGTTTACCGTTGGCGCCGGCTTTAAGCCTGATCATAACATCTTTTTTATCAATTGTTCCCGCAAGTTCCTTCGCAGCTTTTAAGTCGAGCTCCTGCTGATGCACTACGGCTGCTTTCTGCTGGTTAACAATATTTATATTTTCATTTGTCGCTTCCTTTGCCATTGCCTTAGGAAACAAAAAGTTCCTTGCGTATCCGTCAGACACATTAACGATATCTCCCTGCTTTCCTGATCCTTTAACATCCTTTAATAATATAACTTTCATATTTTTCTCCTCTTTGTCCGGTTTTGTTTCAGTTATCTATCTTTTATTTTCCGTTCCGTTTTTCTTCACATGATTCTTTAGCTTTTCTTTCATTTCCCTTGACTTCGCATAAACCAGCCTGAAATTAATGAATAAATCAGCTGTACCCATCATTACCGGAACTACCCCTATTGTTATTATAGCAATAAAAACCATTATTACAATTCTAAAAAAACTAAATCTTAATATCTCTACCCTTTTAAAGAAGTATTCCATCACAGCAAATCCCTGGAAAGAAAATATTACAAACAATATATCCTGCAATATTAGCCCAGCACCTGCAATCAAATCCGATGACTCAGAAATCTGAAGCAAAAAAGAAAGCACCACTCCGATAATAACCACACCGGTCAGCTTAGCTGGTATCCTAAATGTTGAAAAAGGCTTAGGCTTCATGTTTTTGTCGACAGCTTCGGCTGTTGATGCTTTGCTATACCTGTAGTTTCCTCGCCACCATGTAATAACAGCTGCGAATGCCGGATATGTAATCAGAATGTGCATTGAAATCCTGTTAACCATTCTTTCAATGTTTGGCATAATAAAGGCAATCTGTTCAGCCTTCGACACCTCAATTCCATTGCTAATACTTTCTGAAACAGTCTGCATATACGCTATCATATTTACAGTGTCAGAGTTCTTCAAATAGTACTCAGCGCTGTATATTGCATTAATATTTGTGTTTATTAAGCTTGAGTTTGTGCTTATCAGCCATTCTTTAACCATACTTACTATTTTAATTGAAAATGGCTCTCTGCCAAATGCGACATAGGCAGCGGCTGAAGCAATTGTTGCAAAAACAATCGAAATCACTATTGCATATAAAAATCCGTCTTCAAATTTATCAATTCCTATATACTTCCAAACTATATAGCAAATCATTGCAGATGCTCCTGTGCTTACTGCATAGACCGCATATATAGGGCTGCTTAAGTCCTTTAATACTATATTGACAGCTAGCACTCCGGCACTGGCAGCGAACATAATTATTGAAAATACGGGTTTTGAGCTTAGCATGTCCTCTTTGAGTGCAAAAGGAGCCAAAAACAGCATCAGCACTATTGCCGGCGGAAAATATACGCTAAAAACTCCGATAAGCGTAATTCCTGCTGCGAGCCATATGATGGCCTGTTCGTTCTTATCATCTCTTCTTGGTGAAGTATTTTCTTTCATCTATATTTCCTTATTAATTTTCGCAAAAAAAGTTTAATATTCTTAAATGCTTATTATTATCATTTCACATTATACAATTAAATCACTCAAAATGCCATAAAAGCATTAAGATTTTGATTTTATTATTAAGTCATAGTTCATATATACTTTATTTATTATTCGCTAAAAGCCCATTACAGGCATATTTCAAAGATTTTTATTGATATAATTATTTTTTGTGCTATAATATTAAACGTAGATTTAGTAGATATTCGAGGTAAGGAGTGGGCAGTCCCACTCTTTAGTTTTGTATCGGAGATATTTGATAAAACAGGAAGTGAAATTTTGACAAAAAAATCAGTTAAAGCAATTGCCGAGTCTATTATTGAGCCCATTGTTGAGAGCCTTGGCTATGAGCTTGTAGATGTGGAATATAAAAATCCGGGCGGCCCCTGGAAGCTGAGTATATATATTTATAAGGAAGGCGGTATAGGATTTGATGACTGCGAGCTTGTCTCAAAGACTCTTGACCCTATACTGGACGCTAATGAAGAAATAGCTGAAAAATATGATTTCTTTCAGGTGTCATCCCCTGGTTTGGACAGGGAATTTAAAAACCTTAAAGACTACAAGCGGTATATCGGAAAGAAAATAGAAGTCAGCCTTTATGCAGCTGTAAACGGAACCAAGAAACTCACTGGCCTTCTTAAGCAGGCAGATGAGGAAAATATAATAATCGAAAGCGATAATGGGGAAATAAAGCTGGACCTTAAAGACATCGGCAAGGCTTCGCCAGCGATAGAATTTTAATTTAGGAAGGAAATTGTACATGAATGCTGAATTCATAAGCGCACTTGATGCTCTGGAAAAAGAAAAAAACATAAGTAAAGATTTTTTAATAGAAGCAATAGAAACGGCTATTAATGCCGCCTACAAAAAAAGCGTCGGACCGGCTCACGATTCAAAAGCAGTTGTAGACCCGGAAACAGGAGACATAAAAATCTATGCGCTTAAAAATGTTGTTGAAGAAGTTATTGACGACGAATGCGAGATTTCCCTGGAAGATGCCAGGCTTACGAACCCAAATTACGAAATAGACGACATCTGGCAGACGGAAGTAACGGACGTTGACTTCGGCAGAACTGCTGCGCAGACAGCTAAGCAGGTTGTTGTGCAGAAAATCAGGGAAGCTGAAAGAGAAATAATAACTCAGGAATTCGAAGAAAAGAAAGATGAAGTAATTACAGCTTCTGTTCAAAGAGTTGAAAACAACAATGTTTACGTTGAATTAGGCAAAACCGACGGATACCTTCCCCCATCTGAGCAGATGCGCAACGAAAGGCTCTATGCAAACGACAGAATAAAAGTATATGTGATGGAAGTAAGGAAAACAAAGCGTGGCCCGCAGATAATTGTTTCGCGCTCACATCCAGGGCTTGTTAAAAGGCTCTTCGAGATGGAAGTGCCGGAGCTTCAGACTGGCGTCGTTGAGATAGTCAGCGTGGCAAGAGAAGCAGGCCAGCGCTCCAAAATAGCAGTCTATTCTTCTGATGAAAATGTAGATGCAATAGGCTCATGTGTAGGCCAGAGGGGCATCCGCGTTGAACGCGTGGTTGATGAGCTGCGTGGCGAGAAAATAGACATAATCGACTGGTCAGAAGACCCTGTTGAGTTTATAGCGAACGCACTAAGCCCTGCAAGGGTTGTGATGGTTTACCTTTATGAATCGAGTAAAAAGGCAAGGGTCGTTGTGCCTGATAACCACCTTTCGCTGGCAATAGGAAAAGAAGGGCAAAATGCCCGCTTGGCAGCAAAGCTGACAGGTTGGAAGATAGACATAAAGAGCCAGTCGCAAATAATGGAGCTGGTTGACGAAAACGGCAACTTCACAGACGACTTCATCAGCGAAGAAGATACTGATATGTTCGATGACGAAATGTTTGACATAGACGATACAGATACGGACGAATTTGAAGACGAAGAACAACCTGAGTCATCAGATCAAGATGATGAAGAGAGTGAAGATTACGAGGATTCTGATGAATCATCAGAAGATGATGGCATAAATGAGCTAGGCGATGAAGAACTCTATGAGGATGAAGACGAAGAGTTTGACGAAGATGATGAAGACAAGGAATAGCATTAAGCAGTAATATGAGCAGCAAACAGCAAAAACCTCAACGCAAAAAGCCCGTCCGCATGTGTGTAGGATGCAGGGAGAGATTCCTGAAAATATATCTTATACGTGTCGTCAGGACGCCTGAAGGCGAAGTTGTAATCGATGAAAAAGGTAAATTGTCAGGGCGCGGCGCATATATCTGCAGGAATACCGAATGCCTTGCAAAAGCGCATAAGTCAAAGGCTCTGCAAAGGGCATTGGAAGTAGAAATAAATGATGATTTGCTAAATCAGCTAAAGGAAGATATAATTGAATAGCAAACTTCAGGGAATGATAGGCCTTTCAATAAGAGCCGGGAAAACATCTTTCGGAACAGACGCTGTAAAAAACTCTATTCGGAAGAAAAAGGCAAAGCTGGTTCTGCTGTCTGATACCGCTTCTCAAAGGTCAGCAAAAGACGTGAACGACATATGCAGCTATTACAATGTTGAGCTTTTAGCGGGACCGTTCTCGGATATTTTCTATCAGCTCACGGCAAAGGATGCAATGAAAGTAATATCAATAAATGATGAACAATTCGCCAGGGAGATAAAAAATCTGTCTTTGGAATTAGATAAAGAAATACAATAAAAGGAGTGCGTAGGTCTTAAATGAGCAAAGTAAGCGTACAAAAACTTACAAAAGACACTAAAGGTAGTGCAGGCAACTTATTAGGGAAAGTAAGGATATCGAAGGATAAACTGCACAATCAAATCGGACAGCTGCAGGAATTGGAAGCGCAGATTTCCAAGAAGCTACAGGATGAAAGAGCTGCTGCCAGAGAGGCAGAAGCTGCGGAAGCTGCAAAAGCAAAGGCAAAAGCCGCAAAATCCGTAACTGAAGCTGCTGCAAAACAAAAAAAGACAGATGCTCCTCAAACCCCTGAATCAGCACCTGCCAAAAGCAAACCTGCGGAACCGCCGGTTCAAGCTGAGAAGAAGGAACAGCCTAAAAAAGAGGCTGCTTCTGCCGCAAAGCCAAAATCATCGGCAACTGCTGCAACAAAAGCACCGACAGCAAAGTCTGACTCTGCTCCTCAAATAGGAATAAGGGTTGTTAAGCGTGCTCCCACAAAAGAAGAAAAACGTCTGGAGGAAGAAAAGCGGAAAGCTGAAAGAGAAAAATTCCAGCAGAGAAACCAGGATAGAAAAAAGGCTGCTACTGCACCGCCACGAAGAGAATCCGCGCCGCAGAATAACGCAAATCCCAGAAGCTATTCTTCATCCGATAAACCCTATAGCGGAGGAAACAAGCCATATAGCGGGAATAAACCCTACACTGGGAATAAGCCCTACAGCGGCAACAAACCCTATAGCGGAAATAAACCCTATGGCGACAAGTCATACGGCGGTGATAAATCAGACGACCGCCCAGCCGCAACAAGGAGCCCCAGAGATAGCTCAGCCGCAAAGAAAACTACTGCGGTTAAAGAACCTGCTACCACCGGCATCAGGCCTTCTCGTTCTGGACAATATGTAAATAAGCGCAAAGACAAGGAAAGAGAAGAAAGAAAAGCAGCCGAACAAGCCAAGGTCAAAAAGACTGCTGTTGACCCAAAGCAAAACAAATACAGCAAAACTTATGCCGTTGGTGATGTTTATATCCCCACAGGTTCAAGGCGTAAGAAGAACAAAAAGCCTTCTTATAATTCTATTGAAAGAATCAAGATCGAAAAAGCAATTATTACAACTGAAACCGTTGCAATTAAAGACCTTGCTGAAAAAATAGGAAAACAAAGCAGCGAAATAGTCGGCCAGCTCTTCAAATTAGGAATTATGGCTACTGTTAATAATACTATAGATTTTGATACTGCCGAAGTAGTGGCTGCGGAGTTTGGAGTGGAATTGTCTCAGGAACTTGCAAAAACGCAGGAAGAGAAGATGCTTGATGAGCATGAAGAGTCCCATATTGATGAGGAGCTTCTCGCAAAGCGCGCCCCAATCGTTACTGTTATGGGTCATGTTGACCACGGAAAGACTTCCCTGCTTGACGCAATACGAAAAGCAAATGTTCAGGCCGGAGAAGCAGGCGGAATAACACAGCATATAGGTGCATACACAGTAAAACGTAAAGACGAAAATATTACATTTATTGATACTCCGGGTCACCAGGCATTCACATCCATGCGTGCCCGCGGTGCAAAGGTAACCGATATTGCTATAATTGTTGTAGCAGCAGACGACAGCGTAATGCCGCAGACAATCGAAGCTATTAACCACTCCAAGGCTGCGGAAGTACCCATGATAGTCGCTATTAATAAATGCGACCTGCCCGCTGCCAACCCTTCAAAGGTAAAGCAGGAGCTCACGGAGCACGGAATAGTAGCCGAGGAATGGGGCGGAGACAATATTATATGCGAAGTATCCGCACTTACTCATGAAGGGCTCGACAATCTGCTTGATATGATACTTCTGCAATCAGAAATGCTCGAACTCAAGGCCAACCCGGAAGGAAAGGCTATAGGAACTATAATCGAATCCCAGCTGGATATTGGCCGCGGCCCGGTTGCTACAGTGCTTGTCAAAAATGGTACACTGCATATAGGTGATTCCGTTGTTGCCGGCCTTGCTACAGGCAAGGTTCGCGCCATGATAAACGACAAAGGCGAAAAGGTGGAATCCGCAGGCCCATCCGTTCCTGTTGAGGTAATAGGCTTTTCAGAGGTTCCCGATGCAGGAGATGCAATCTACGCAGCTGACGACAAGCGCATAAGAAAGGTTGCCGAGGAAAGAAAGGTGAAAAAACGCGAAGAGATGATTCAGTCATCCTCTGCTATTTCACTTGATGAGCTTTTCGGAAAAATCGAGGAAGGCAAGCTGAAGGATCTTAACATCATAATTAAGGCTGACGTTCAGGGAAGCGCTGAGGCTCTTAAGCAGTCTCTTGAAAAGCTGACAAACAATGAAGTGCGCGTCAGGTGCATACATACAGGCGTTGGCGGAATCAATGAAAATGACGTACTGCTTGCCACGGCTTCAAACGCGATCATAATCGGCTTCAATGTCCGCCCAGATGTTAACGGACGAAATGCCGCTGAAAAAGAAAAAGTCGACGTGCGCACGTACAGAATCATCTATGAAGCGATACAGGATGTGGAAAACGCAATGAAAGGCCTTCTTGCTCCGGTATTCAAGGAAGAAGTCAGCGGCCACGCAGAGGTTCGCAGCGTATTTAAGGTTACCGGCGTAGGAAACATAGCAGGATGCTACGTAACGGACGGAAAAATCAAGCGTTCATCCACTGCACGCGTACTTCGCGACAGTGTAGTTATCTTCGAAGGCGCAATATCATCACTTAAGAGGTTTAAAGATGACACTAAGGAAGTCGCGCAAAACTATGAATGCGGAATAGGCATAGAGAACTTCAACGATGTAAAGGAAGGCGACGTAATAGAAGCTTTCGAAAAGGTTCAGATTGAACACAAATAAATAAATCAGAGAGGCTGCTTTTAATAGGCAGCCTTTTTTTATTATACGCAAAGCAAGCAATAACGGTTCCGTGTATTTATTTAGCAAATTTAATCAAAAATTAATAAATTCGTAATTTTCACATGACATTTCCGTTCATTTATGATAGAATATCCATTGATTATTAATAAATGCGGGCTGCATCTGGCGGCATAAAAGCATCTATTAGTTATAATAAGAAATGACCGGCTGGTGAGAGCAATGAAAATTATAAGCGGCCGCTTCAAGGGGCGGAATTTTTATCCGGCCAAAGGAACCCAAGCGAGGCCGACATCCAATAAAGTACGTGAAGCCTTGTTCAATATTCTGTATGACAGCATTGATGAAGCAGTAGTGATTGACCTTTTTGCAGGCTCGGGCGGGTTCGGCCTGGAGGCATTAAGCAGAGGATGCTCAAAGGTGCATTTCTGCGACAGAGAAAGAAAATCCTGCGGAGCAATAAAGAGCTATCTTGAAGAATATGGCGTCGAAAAGAAAGAATACGAAATCTACCCTGCTGACTACCTTAGGGCCATCGGCAGAATGGAAACAGAAGGCGTAAAAGCAGACATCGTTTATATTGATCCGCCTTATAAATCGGCAATTTATGATAGCATCCTTGAGCAGTGCAGGCCTGTTTTGGCGGAGGGCGCTTCAGTGTTGATTGAGTACAGCAGCAAGGGCAGCATACCGATGCCTGCTGGATATATTAAACTACAGGATAAAAAATACGGAAATACTTCGCTGAGTATTTTCAGGTATGAAGGTGAAGCATGAGCGTTTGGATATACCCCGGCAGTTTCGACCCCATTACGCTGGGACACGAAAATATTATAGCAAGAGGCGCAAAGCTTTGTGATACGCTGTACGTTGCGGTACTGGAAAATCACTCAAAGCATCCTACCTTTACTACAGATGAAAAAATTGAGCTGATTAAAGAATGTACTAGCCATATGCCCAATGTTGTAGTAGAATGTTTTAGCGGGCTTTTGGCTGACTATGCTAAGCAAAAGGACGCAGACGCTATACTTCGCGGCATAAGAAACACTGGCGATTATGAATATGAACACAACATGTCACAGCTTAATAAAAAGCTCAACAGCAATATTGAAACAGTGTTTGTATGTGCTGAGCCAGAATTAGCGTGTATTTCATCCAGCAGCGTTAAGGAAATCGCCAAACTAGGCGGGGATTTCAGTTGGATGGTAAATAAAAATATATATAATAAATTGAAAGATTACATAAACAGGAGGAAATAATGAATATAGCTGAATTATTACATATTTTGAAAGAAGACTTTGAAGTAGCCCCGGTAAGGCCAATGTCCAATAAAGTGGTCGTGGACAGGGATAAATGCCTAGATATAGTAAATGATATCTTGGATAACCTTCCGCAGGTGGTGTTGGACTCTCAAAATATAATTAATGATAAAGATACAATACTCTATGATGCAGAAAGGGAAGCTGAATCCATTATTGCCGACGCAAACCTAAAAGTTGAGCAGCTGGTTGAGCAGGACGAAGTAACCAAAATGGCTTATGAGAAGTCAGAGCAGATTCTTAAGAATGCACAGCACCAGGCTGAAGAAATCAGAATGTCTGCCAATGAATATGTTGAGGATATCTTAGCAGACCTTGAAAGCTACATCCAGAGAAACCTGGATATAGTAAGGCAGAACCGCGCCCAGATGAGGGGTGACTGATAAATCTTTTACAAAGATAAATAATGAATTTGTAAATTTGAAGGGCTGCGTGTACGCAGCCCTTTTTGCTTACGCGGATTATTAAATGTTTTCTTTACGTATATATAATATTATTTTGTTTTTTCCATTACAATCAAATGCTATGTTATATATATAAAAATGCTGATACTGTTCAGCTTTTAGGAGGATTCTTTGCTTATTGCCACACACAAGCTTATCGCCTGCATAGTATATGATATGCTAAAAGCGGAAATGAAGAACCTAATTGACCGAGATTCATTTATGGAGGGTTCATATTCCCCGGATACAAACTTAAAATACAGAAAAATACTGCACGATTATGAGCACAGCATGTATATTATAGATTCCATAACGAACAAAATGGCAAATTCCCTATACGGAGAAAAATGGCTGGGCAAAAAGCTGGGGATAATTTGCCACTTCATTGCAGACTACTGCTCGCCATACCATACCAACGAACAGTTTAAAAATAAGAGCCTTATAAAGCATTTGAGATATGAAACTAAAACGCACAATTCCAGCCTGTGCCTCACCCTGACCGGCGAATACAGCACACCCCCATTTGATTTCTCGTCTACCCAAACCCTTTCGAGCGATTTGAAAACCTTTATTGATCAATACATGCAAGATGAAAAAAATACAATGAAGGAGTTAAGGTTTGCTATATTGAATTCATATAGCATTATATCAATGATAATGAGCGAATATTTGAGCACACACTACTTTGCTCAAGGAAGCGCGGAAGCCTTTTTCATAGAAGAGACACCAGTCCCCTCCTTCTATCAAAGCAACGATTCCTCTTTAGTTGTGCGAGATATACAAAACGCACAGTGAATTAATTACATTTCCTCTTCAGCGCTTTCATTTGTATGATAGTATTCATATATTGTCTGCGCGCTTTTTTTGTTCATTCCCTGCACAGCGCTAAGTTCATCAACTTCAGCGTTTTTTATAGCTGATATTGTCGGAAAGGCTAAAAGCAGCGCCCTGCGCCTAGCCGGGCCTATGCCTTCAATACCATCCAGTTCGCTTTTTAATCCGCCTTTCTGCCTAAGGGAGCGGTGATAGGTGATAGCAAAGCGGTGTGCCTCATCCCTTATTCTTTGCAGCAGGTGCAGCGCAGGCGAAGCCTTTGCAATTATTGCAGGCTCAGATTTATTTGGAAAGAACACCTCTTCTTCTCTTTTAGCAAGGCCGATGGTCTCAATATACCCTACTCCCAGATCCTCCATAGCTTTTCTTGCCGCCGAAAGTTGCCCCTTTCCCCCGTCTATAACTACTAGGTCAGGGAAATAGCTGAATTTATTTTCTGTGCTGAATTCACCTTTTTCTCTCTCTTCCAGTCCCCGCTTAAATCTTCTGTGTATTACCTCAGCCATGGAAGCGAAATCATTTGCGCCCTCAACTGTCTTTATTTTAAACCTGCGGTAGCTTTTTTTGCTGGCGACCCCATCGACGAAGACCACCATGGAAGCAACAGAATCAACCCCTTGGATATTTGATATGTCAAAGGCTTCAATGCGCTTGGGCTGCCGCTTTAGCGCCAAAGCATTCTGCAGGGCTACTACGGCTCCTCCCGTCCTATCCCATCTGCGCTTATCCTGCTCAATACTTCTGTCTATGCTTGCAGTCGCATTCTCCAAGGCCATGTCAATAAGCCTTTTCTTCTCTCCCTTTTCGGGCTTCCTGATATGGACAGGCCCGCCTCTTAGCTCCGCTAGGAATTCCTCCATCTCCTGCGCTTCTTCAATATCATGGCTTATCAGTACATTCAGCGGTATGGCATTTGAATCAGAATAATAGCTCTTTATAAAATACTCGGCTATTTCATTTTCATCGCTATCCATCGGCACGTCAATTGATATATTTTCGCTGCCTATTATCTTTCCGCCCCGCAGCACCATTATGCAGGCAATAGCCTTTGTGTTCTTTCTGGCTATTCCTATTATGTCGAATGTCTCAAGCTTATTTAGTATCACTCTCTGCTGGAAGGACAAGGTCTTTGTGATGTCCTGCAGAATGTCGCGGTATCTGGCGGCCTCTTCATATTCCTGCCTCTTTGCCGCATCCTGCATGCGCTCCAGTATTTCATTTGTCAGGTTGTCATCGTTGCCGTCCAAAAAATTGCACATCTTTTCAATCAATGACTTATATTCCTCAATTGAGACATCTGCCTTGCATGGTGCTATGCAGCGGCCAATGTCATAATTTAGGCAAGGCCTCATCTTGCCCTTTACTGCTGTTATATTGAGATTGCAGGAGCGTATCGGGAATATTTTTCTTACGGCTTCAATTGTATTTCTCATGCTGGTCGCGCTGAAATACGGCCCGTAATATTTCATACCGTCGTTTTTCACTCTTCTTACTACTGTAAGCTTTGGGTAATCGCTTTTAATGTCAATCCTTATATATGGGTAGTGCTTGTCATCCCTCAGCATAATGTTATACTTTGGCATGTATTCTTTTATCAGGTTCATTTCCAGTGCGAATGCTTCGTTTTCGCTGTCTGTTATGATCCAGTCCACGTTTTCAACGCGCGACACCATGACCGCTGTCTTGCTGTCATGGCTTCCGTTAAAGTACGACTTTACCCTGTTTTTTAATACCTTTGCCTTGCCAACATATATCACATTGCCCTCAATATCCTTCATCAGGTATACGCCGCTTTTTTCAGGCAAGTCTTTTAATTTATCTTTTAGCTGACTGTTCAAAATTGCACCTCTTTGTACTATTTATAATACAATATTTAATTCCTTCGGGCAATATATCTTTTGCTGATGTGCATTGATTTTAGATAGCTTCTCCGCCGTTTCTTCCGTTTTTAATACACTATTTTTATGTAAACCAAATTAAAATTATTGTTGGCTATTCATCAAATAAACCAGCACATATTGATAATATATGAAAAACCATTATAATTATATATATTACAGCAGAAAGCAGAGGTGCATCATGGCAAGAATTTCAGTGCTGGGTGACGGCAGCTGGGCCTGCGCGCTGGCGCAGAACTTAAGCAAAAACAATCACGAGGTATTACTGTGCGGCATAGATGAAGAGCGCATAGGCATGATAAATGAAGGCAGAAGTTTCTATTTCCCTGATATTCAGTTATCAAAGAAAATAAGAGGCACAACCAGCCTTGAGCAGGTTGCGCTGTTTTCGGATGATATATTAATCGCCCTTCCTTCCCATGCCATCTGGGACACACTAGAGAAGCTTAATAAATATATCACCAGGCCAAAGACTTTTATAAACGCCAGTAAAGGCCTTGAGCCGCATTCACTTATGCGAATTTCAGAGGTTGTATATGAGTCCATAGATATTGACAATATAAAAGGCTATGTCCTGCTGACAGGGCCATCTCACGCTGAGGAAGTAATAGCCGGAGGGCTCACATCCATCGCAAGTATATCCTACAATGCAAAAGAAGCCCAGAGAATACAGGTGATGTTCTCTACTAATACACTGCGCATATATACAAATAACGACCTTGTAGGCGGAGAGCTATGCGGAGCCATGAAAAACGCTATGGCTATAGGGGCGGGAATACTGGATGGGCGCGGCGGAGGCGATAACGCGAAGGCGGCATTTATTGTACGCTCCCTAAATGAGATGATGCGACTTGGTGACAAGATGGGAATAGCTCCGGAGACATTCATAGGCCTTGCAGGCATGGGGGACGCTATAGTAACCTGCATATCAAAACACAGCAGAAATAGAAACACCGGAGAGCTGATAGGAAAAGGCCTGAGCGTGGATGAAGCAGTAGCCTCATGCAATATGGTAGTCGAGGGTATCGGCGCAATAAAATCAATCTACAGGCTCTCAAAGCAATACAACGTGGGTATGCCGATAATATCTGAGCTCTACAGCATAATTTATCAGGGCAAGGACGCCACAGACAGCGTAAGCGCGCTGATGGCAAGAGAGCTGAAAAGCGAAAGAAACGAATAGCATAGATATATTTTATTTCGATTTAATCTGCACTTTGACAGGGCCCTATAAGAGCCCTGTTTTTATTAAGCCTCCAAACTTGAAAAGACATTCTGCCATTGTGTGTTATTTTTATTATTAAAATCATCTAGGAAGTTATTAAGAGCGGCGGGTCCGTATAGATTATCAAGCAATAACAGAGTTCTGCTGCATATCTATGTTTTTCGCCGGCTAAAAGCTTCAAAACTAGATATCTTCCTTTTATTTTGCATTGCCTATTGTCAAAATGCACTTAGTTATATTATTATTATTACGAGAACAATGAAAAGAGATTTTTTATGAGAATAGATAAATTCCTGAAAGTATCAAGGCTGATTAAGCGCCGCTCTCTGGCTCAGGAAGCCTGCGCCGGAGGCTTGATAACCATCAATGACAAAAAGGCAAAGCCAGGCACAGAAGTAAACATTGGCGATGTAATATCCATTGATATACGAGGATATCACAAGAAAGTCAAGGTGGTTGATATAAAGGATACCACCATAAAATCTGAGGCTGATACACTCTACGAAACACTTTTTGCTCCGGATGAAAAAGAAATATAAAGCCTTTGCAATAGTGCTGTCTGCGGGCAGCGGCAAAAGGATGGAAAGCGATACACCTAAAACATTGCTTCCTATAAACTCTATACCTGCAATTATATACAGCCTGAATGCATTTATTTCCTCTGACTACACAGATGAAATTATTATCGTATGCCCTAAGGGCGAAACCCTGAAGTATGAACAGCTGCTTAAAGAGTATAATTTATTCGGAAAAGCAGAAATAACAGAAGGCGGCGAAGAAAGATCCGACAGTGTATATTCAGGGCTTCTGGCTGCAGAGGGCAAATGCGACTACGTTATGATACACGACGCCGCGCGTCCGATGATTAATGAAGAATGCATAGGCCTCTGTATGGAAAAGTGCATTGAAAAAGGCAGCGCAATAGCGGCAAAGCCTTTGGTTAACACGCTTAAAAAAGTCAGCAAAGATAAAATTGAAAATAACATCGACAGAGAAGGATTGTGGGAGGTTTACACTCCTCAGTGCTTCGCATACGCCATGATACGAAAAGCATACGACAATGTTATCAAGAATAATATCCCTGTTACAGACGACGCCGGAGCAATGGAGAAGATAGGCGCAGCAACCTACGTCGTTGCAATTCCGCAGAGGGATTTCAAGCTGACTACACCCGATGACATAGAATTGGTGGAAAAACTACTTATGAATAATGATGAAATACGTGTCGGAATAGGCTTTGACGTGCACAAATTCGCGGAAAACAGAAAGCTTGTGCTGGGCGGAGTGGAAATACCATATAAAAAAGGGCTTCTTGGGCATTCGGATGCTGATGTATTAACCCACGCCATTATGGACTCAATCCTTGGCGCAGCCTCTCTTCCTGATATAGGTTCACTCTTTCCTGATACATCCGATAAATTTAAAGGTATCTATTCAATTAAGCTGCTTGAGAAAGTATACGAAGAAATAAGCAAACTGGGATTTACAATAAACAATATAGACGCAGTAGTAGCATGCGAAGAACCGAAAATATCCGCATACCGAGCGGATATGATCAAGCGCATTTCCAATGCACTGCGCTGCGAAGCAGACAGAATCAATATAAAGGGGACAACCACAGAAAAGCTTGGCTTTGAGGGGCGAGGCGAAGGCATATCCGCTCGCAGCATAGCAAGCCTTAAAAAAACAAAGGGATAACATGAGCAGAGAAATAATTTTCACAAAACAGATAGACAAATTAATAGATAACATTTCTAAATATCAGCTGCGGCGCGAGGCATATGTCCATCTTCATGGCGTAGCTGAATGTGCCAGGCTTATTGCATACAAAAGAGGCCTGGATGATGAGCTGCTGTCAATTGCCGGCCTTCTGCATGATATATACGCCTATACGCAGGATCAGCAGAGGGATCACGCGCATCTAAGCGCTGAGCAGGCAAAAAAGCTGTTAAGAAACTCAAATCTTTTTAAGAAAAAGGAAATTGATAAAATGTGCACAGCCATTTCGCTGCACTCTGACAAGGCGAAAAAGCATACTAAATTCGACGAGGCGCTAAAAGATGCCGATGTGCTGCACCATTTTATGATGGAGCCTTGGGTCAGCCTTGCTAAAAGAAAAGACCGCCGCCTTAAAAAACTGAAACGGGAATTCAGCCTTCACCTGCAATAATCCTACTCATTAAGGCTTCCCAAAACATTTCTCCGCATCTTCTCTATCGTAATAATTATAGCGTCAATCTCCTCATCGGGTATTCCGTCAACTATGGTATTTATCAGCATATCCGAAATGCTGCTGAAGCTTTTATTTAGCGACCTCCCCTGCTCTGTCAGCCTGACATACTTGGAGCGCATATCAGTCGGATTCTTTATGTATTCTGCATATCCGAGCTTAACAAGCTTATTAACCAGCGTTGTAACAGTGGATGGGTCACGCTTTACGCTCTCTGCTATCTCCTTCATCGTCAGCAGCTCATTGTTCAGCAGAGCATATATTATTCCGCCGTGTGAAGGCGAAATATCCTTCCATCCCGCCTTTTTCATCCTGTCTACCAGAAATAAATTCATCGCGTGTCTCAATGAACTGACTTTTGAAGGTATTGAATTGTATACTTCTTTCATTTCTATAACCTAATCATATGATACATTTTTCATAAATGCTTTCAATTTGTCTGTCGAGGGATTATTAAGAATATTTGTTTCACCGTGCTCTGCTATCTTTCCCTCATCAATAAATATTACATAGTCTGCAAAGTTTTTTACAAAGTTAAGCTCGTGTGTAACGAAAATAAAATCCTTGCCCATAGATTTTAAGTGCTTAATTTCCATAAGAACTTCATGCGTAAGTATAGGATCCAGAGAAGCTGTAGGCTCATCCATGATCAAAAGCGACGGCTTGGTAGACAACGCCCTTGCAATAGACGCCCTTTGTGCCTGGCCTCCTGATACCTTCGCCGGTTTCTTATCCATCTCATCGTGAAGGTGAAGCATATTAAGCAGCTCCTCTGCCCTTGCTTCTGCTTCCTCTTTGCTCTGTCCTTTCACTTTCTCCAAAATAACAGTTATATTCTGCTTAAGGGTAAGGTGAGGAAAAAGATTGTGTTTCTGGAACACAAACCCCAGCTGGTTCTGATACTCTCTTTTTGTTTCTTTGGTTGATTTCCAGTCATTAATATGTATCTCGCCTCCCTGCGGAAACTCAATACCGGATATCAGCCGTAGCAGCGTGCTCTTGCCACAGCCGCTTAGGCCTATAATTGCAACAGCAGAATACCCATCGATATCAATTGATATATCGTCCAGAACCTTTTTATCATAGTATTTTGTTACATTCTTAATCGATATCTTCATATTCTTTTTGCCTGCTTTCTATATATTTATTCAGCAAGGTAAGCGGGATAGTAATCGCAAGGTAGGCCAGCCACAGCACAAGATATCCCTCTGAATACGCATATGTCTTCGACTGGATAATCTTGATAGCATAGAATATTTCCGTAACAGCAGTCACATATAGAAGTGAGCTGCCCTTAATGGCATAGGATAGGTTATTCATAAGAGGCGGCATCATGCGTATCGCTATCTGCGGAAGTATGATGTATCTGTACTTCTGAAAGCCCGTAAAGCCGTATAAATCCATCACAATGTATTGCTGCGGGTCAATGCTCTCTATTGCACCCTTGAACATATTCGCCATGTACGGGCCGATATAGGCCGTCAGCGCTATAATGCCCAATACATAGTCCTCGCTGTAATTAAAAGCTTCACCGATAAAAAAGGATGTGATGAAAACAAGCACCAAAAGCGGCGTGCCCATCATTACCTCTATAAATATATTCGCAGCGCTCTTTAAAAAGTATATCCTGCTTTCCCTCAGCAGATACAAAACAAATCCCAGTACTGTGCCGAAAAGCACGGCAAACAAGCTGATAATCATTGTATTTTTGAATGCTTCCTTCAAGAGGCCTGAATATTCAAATATTCGTGAGATTGAGAAGTTATTAGGCGCAACCCTCAAAATAACAAATGCGATAAACGCAATATAAACCAATACAGCCATAAAAAACTGTATTGGTTTGTTTATTGATTGAGTAAATGTTTTTTTAGTTTTCATTTATGTAGAAATCCATCGTAGCATCCGGGCCGAATTTTTCCTGAATTACTTCAAGGTATTTTTCGCGCAGCATGTCGTATACTCCGTCTATTTTATTCAAGTGAGCTATATAATCATTTGCTGCCTCAAGCAGCTCAGCGTTGCCCTCCGCTACAGCCATTCCTATCGGGCTGATATCAAGCGCATTCCAGAAGATGACTGTTGTATCCGGATTTGCGTTGTGCGCGTCTACAACTACTTCAGGGCTTATGATCAGAACATCTGCCCTGCCTAATGTAATCTCTGTAATGGCAGCGGATTTATCAGCTGATTCCTGAACTGTAAATCCATACTTTTTGGGAATGCTTACAGATATCTGCCCTGCAATTCCGATAAAGCGAGTATCGCTTACTGCCCACAAATCATCTGCCGATGATTCGCCTGTCAGTCCGTTTTTGTCTGCATATTCCTTGTTCATCAATCCTATTATCTTGAAATAGAAATATGGATCTGTAAAATCAACTTTTTCTTCTCTTTCCTCTGTAATTGACATTGAAGCTATTACAATGTCTATCCTTCCTGTTTCAAGAGCCGTTATCAGGCTTCCAAAATCCATATTCACAACTTCCAGCTCAAGGCCAAGCTCATCGGCAAGCCCCTGTGCTACGTCCACACTTATTCCTGTCGGTTGGTTGTCATTGTCAAATGTCTCAAACGGAGGGTACTGCAGGTCCATCCCTACTTTCAATTTTCCCTTTTCCGTTGTCATTCCCCCGTCTTCCTTCTGGCATGCCGCCATGCTTAACGCTAATGCCAGCGCTAAAACAACAACTATAAACTTCTTCATATCTTTCTCCTTTCGAAGTTTACTTGGATGTCCAAGTATATTTATATATTATAATATACGGGGATGTGTGTCAACTCATTTTTGTAATATTATTCTTTGAAACTCAATTCATATTCAATGGTTTATTTTTCAGTTTATTTTTCTTAGTTTTCTATATCCGAGACGCAAAAATAGATTTCTATCACGCTTTCTTTATTTTCTGCCCATCCCTTGTGTCCTCAACTGTATAACCCATTTTAAGAATTTCATCACGAATTTCGTCGGATTTTGCCCATTCTTTGTTTTTACGCGCTTGCGCCCTGTCATCCAGCAGAGTCTTTACTTCATCAGGTATTTCTACTTCTGTCTCCCTGTATAGTATGCCAAGCACACTGCATATCTCTATCAATGCCTCATGCGCAGCAAAGGCATTGGCACTATTTTCATTTTCGCTCAATGATATATTCATCAACTTTACAAATTCAAATATCACTCCAAGGGCTTCTGCCGTGTTCAGGTCGCTGTCCATCGCCGCCTTGAATCCTTTACGCATCGCATTAATTGCATCGTGTGTTTCTTTGTCGGGCTCACCCTGCTCTGCTATAGCAGCCCATGTATCTCTTGCATTATACAGCCTCTTTAGCCCTGCCTCAGCCTGCTGCATCAACTCGAATGAGAAATTAACCGGGCTTCTGTAATGAACAGATATCATAAAGAACCTCAATACTTCAAGATCGAATTTTTCTCCGATGTCACGCACTGTGAAGAAATTTCCCAGTGATTTGCTCATCTTCTGGTTGTTTATGTTTATGTATCCATTATGCATCCAGTACTTAACGAATTCTTTGCCCGTTGCTGCCTCGCTCTGGGCTGTTTCATTCTCGTGGTGCGGAAAAACCAAATCCTCTCCGCCGCAATGAATGTCGATTGTCTCTCCCAGATACTTCATGCTCATAGCTGAGCACTCAATATGCCAGCCCGGCCTGCCCTTGCCCCATGGTGAATTCCATGAAGGCTCGCCCGGCTTTTCCAATTTCCACAGCGCGAAATCCATCGGATTTTTCTTGCTGTCATTTACTTTTATGCGTGCGCCTGCCTGCATATCCTCCAGATTCCTCTGGGAGAGCTTTCCATAGTCTTCATATGCGTCCGTATCGAAATAAACTCCGTCATCGCTCTTATATGCATACCCCTTCTCTTCTAGGGTCTTGATTATCTTTATAATTTCGCCGATGTGTTCTGTAGCCTTTGGTTTGATATCAGCAGGCAGTACATTGAGTCCCACCGTATCCTTTTCAAATTCTCCTATAAACCGCTCCGCCAGTTCCTTTACGGTTATTCCTTCGTTGTTTGCCCTGGCTATCATTTTGTCGTCTATATCTGTGTAGTTCTGCACAAAGTTAACATTATATCCTGCGTATTTGAGATATCTTCTTAGTACGTCAAACACTATCAGAGGGCGTGAATTGCCCACATGGATATAATCATATACCGTAGGTCCGCACACATATATATTTGCCTTGCTTTCATTTACTGGCTTAAATTCGTCTAAGTTTTTTGTTTTAGTGTTATATATTTTCATTTTTTGCTTTCTCCCCGCATTAATTTATTTTCAAGCTCAAGAAGCCTTTCCTTTATGCTCACCAGCTCGTTTTCTATTGGATCAGGTATGTGTATCTGGTCCATTGTGTCCTCAGGCAATTCCATCTTCATGCCGCAGCACCTGACCAGCCTGCCCGGATTGCCGACCACCGTACAATTAGGCGGCACTTCCTTTAGCACTATTGACCCAGCGCCTATCTTCGCTCCGTCCCCCACCTTGAATGGCCCTAGTACTTTCGCCCCTACACCAATCAGAACATCGTTGCCTATGGTCGGATGACGCTTTCCTGTCTCCTTGCCCGTTCCGCCCAATGTGACTCCCTGATATATCGTTACATTGTTTCCTATTTCGCAGGTTTCCCCTATTACGACCCCCATGCCATGGTCAATAAAGAAACCGCCGCCTATTTTTGCGCCCGGGTGTATTTCAATGCCTGTCCAGAACCTTGTCGCCTGGCTCACCATTCTAGCAAGCAGTTTCATCTTGTGTGTGTGCAAAAAGTGCGACAGCCTGTGCCATATTATGGCGCGTATGCCGGGGTAGCACAGCATTACCTCCAGCTTGCTCCGTGCTGCAGGGTCTCTTTGCAACGCTGCCTCTATATCTGACTTAATAATTTTCATATTTCCTCCATAATACATCAAAAAGCCGCCTTCATATAACTGAAGACGGCATTGCCGTGGTTCCACTTCATTTCCCTAACAATAAATCAGGGCACTCATAGCAGCTATATAGGGCTTACCCTGTCTGCCTCCGCAACGCACTTTCCTTATCCGTTCCACAGAGCGCTTACAGCCGGCGGCGCCCACTCTCTATGTGTCTTCGTTTAAGTACTCTTTTGCTTCATTGGCACATTTTTCTCTTATTATCTGCATATTATATTATAAAAATGCAATATGCACAAGTGCTAAATTAAAATATCCCTTGCGTGTTTTTCATCAAGCGCAAGCTGGTTTTTAAGCTCTTCAAGACTGCTGAACTTTTCCTCATCACGTATCCGTTTTACGAACTGTACGCATATTTCCCTGCCGTAGAGCACCTCTTCAAAGTCAAATATGTTGGTTTCTATCATCCTTCTGTGCTCCTTTGTTACAGTTGGATTGTATCCCACATTTGTCATGGATGGGTATGATTTTCCATCCAGAATTGTCCTTGTGGCGTATACTCCCTGTTTCGGATACTGATTAAAAGGCTCTGTTTCTAGGTTAGCTGTAGCGTATCCAATGGATTTTCCAACGCCTTTTCCCTGGCTGCATGTGCCCGATACGCAGAATTCCCTGCCAAGCAGCTTTGCCGCCACCGATACATTGCCGCTGTCTAAATTCTGCCTTATCCTCGTGGATGAAACCACCTTGCCGCCTATTTTAAGCTCCTTAACTACATAAACATTGAATGAATGCTCCCTGCCCAGCCTTTTTAGGTCCTTCGTTGAATAGCTTGCTTTATTGCCGAAGTAATAATTAGCTCCGACAACAACATTGTCTATGTCAAATTGGCTGAGTAGCTTCTGAATGAACTCTTCGCCCGTAAGTACCGCCATCTTTTTATCAAACTTCATAGCGTAATACTTCGCTCCGAATTCCTGTTCAATTATCCTAACTTTTTCTTCAGTTGGCGTCAGTATTTTAGGAGGATTATCCGTAAGAACCCGCAGCGGGTGCGGCTCAAATGAGCACACATATACATTCCCGTTTTGAGACACTTCAAAAGCCTTTTTTATTATCTTTCTGTGCCCCAGATGCAGCCCGTCGAAATTGCCCAGCGCTAAAGTTGATTTGTTTTTCTTATTCATGAAACTTTTTCTTTATTTTCAGGTATCCGCGCTTAATTGAGCCGATACCAATAAATTCTCCCCCGCAGTATACTCTTGTGTTTTCGATGTCTTCATCGCTTGTTTTTATGCCTGCTCCGTTGAGCACAGCACTTTGTTTCTCTATCGGTACATGTATTTCCGAAAAATGCCCTATCGGCTTATCTACGGCAATCAGGTACTTTTCTATTTCGCCGGATTCCTTTAGCATTTCCAGCTGTTCCAGCGTTATGGATTCATTAATGGCGAAATACCCCGATTTATCGCGTATTAGAAAGCTTACATAGGCGTACGTGCCAAGCTCCGCCGCTAAATCCCGACAAAGGCTCCTAATATATGTCCCTTTGGAGCATTCAACCCTGAATAAATAGGATTTCTCACCAGTCTTTCTCAGCATATCAATGCTGTAGATAGTAACTGCTCTGGGCTTCATCTCGAATTCCGCCCCTGCTCTGGCCAACTGATATGCTCTTTTCCCATTAATGCTTATTGCAGATATTTTGGGAGGCGTCTGCAATATATCCCCTGTAAATCTGCTGAATATGCATCTTATATCATCTTCACTGGGTATTTTATCAGCTCTGCCTAATACCTCGCCCTCTATATCCTGCGTATTGGTATCAAGTCCGAAAGTAAACTCCGTGGTATATACCTTCCTGTCAAGATTAAGATAATCGAACATCTTTGTCGCTCTCCCAATCATAATGGGAAGCACCCCTGCAGCAAGAGGGTCCAGCGTGCCTGCATGCCCAACCTTTTTTATCTGTAGTACGCGCCTTACCATGGAGACGACATTGCTTGATGTCATCCCTGGGGGTTTTAATATATTCAGGTATCCGTTCATAGTATACCTAGTTGATATATCTGCTTTACCACCTGTTTTTTCACGTCCTCAAGGCTGCCGGTAAACCTGCATCCCGCGGCCTGCTTGTGTCCGCCGCCGCCGTTTGCCAAAGCGAGCTTGCTGATATCATAATCCCTTGTTGAGCGCAAGCTGGCCTTGAAGGTTGATTCATCCACCTGCTTCAGCAGCACACATATCTTCATTTTATCTATGCTGGTTAGGTGGCTTATGAGGCCTTCGCTGTCATTGTAGGATGAATTGCTGTCAATAAAGTCCTGCTCGGTTACATAGGAAATAACTATCTGCCCGTCTACTATCTCCATGTTGTTGTATAGTTTGCCTGTTAGCTGCGCTGTTCCTATACTTACTGTTCTAAAAAGAATCTTGCCGATCATCTCAAAATCAGCACCGAATTCCATCAGCCTCGCTGCAGTATAGTGCGTCTCAGGCGTAGTGTATCCGTGTACGAAAAGACCCGAATCGCTTGCAACGCCCATATATAGGTAATCCGCTGTTTTCTTGCTGATACTCTCCTTTATATAGGTCAGTATATCAAATACAAGTTCACAAGTTGATGACCTTTCGTATACATAATTATAATCAGAGTAGAATGTATTGCTGACATGATGGTCAATATTCACAGAGGCTATGCCTTCCTTTAGTTGTTCACTTATCAGTTCACCGCAGCGGTATTCATCGGCGCAGTCCAGAAAAACATAAAGATCTGCATCATAGCCCTTAATGTCCGTAATTGTTCCTTCCACGCCCAGGTCACTAAATGGCCAGTAGACTTGCGATGCGCACGCAATCGGGCAGCATTCCATTTCCATCCCTGCCCTTATTCCGAAAGCGGCTCCGTATGTGTCCCCGTCCGGGTTTTCATGGCTGATAAAGAGCGGTTTCTTCGCTTTTTTCAGTATCTCCGCAATTTCTTCTATGCTGCTATTTTTCATTTTCTTTATGCTCGATTTCTTCCAGCTTCTGCGCTATGTCAATGCTGTATAATATGGAATTATCCGCTATAAATTTAAGCGTAGGTACGCTTCTTGTCGCCATTATTTCGCTCAGCCTATGCTTAATAAAGCCTGCCGCCTTGTTAAGCGCCTTGGCTGCTGCTTCATTTTCCTCTACATTGCCCATTGTACTTACGTATACTTTTGCGTATTTCAAATCCTTGGTGACGTCCGCTCTTATCACTGAGCACATCTTTGGTATCTGCGGGTCATTGACGTCACTTCTTATTATTTCGCTTATTAGTCTTTGTATATCATGGTTTACTTTTTCTGTCCTGTAGTTTGCCATTTTGCTATCCTCCAATACTGTGTAAACCAATTATAGCAGATTGCAGACGAAAGTTGCAAGGAATTACGCTTCCCTAATAATAAAGAAGTGGATTGGTACGTTTATATTTGCTCCGCCTTTATGTTTTACATGAATTAATTAAAAAAATGAAATCTGCTCTTTGTTGTATCCTGAGCGGGAATATTCAATAATATCTTTCATTCTGTATATAATGCCGTATTTATCGCAGCGTTCCCTGAAGGCCTTCGAAATCTGTTCGTAGTTTTTTATGCTGCACTCATATCTGTTTCCGTATTCTTCAATATATTTCTGCTTAAGGCCGGGGAAGTTCTTATCAAGAGCATAGTAATACCATGCTCTTTGGTTCTGCCGCAATGTTACGCCGAACCCGGGGTAGATAAACTTCCCTCCGTTTTCATATGTCATATCTACAATAGAAATAATATTTTCAACGTTATCTTCAATAAACGGCAGTATGGGCATCATAAGCAATCCGGAAAATATGCCTGCAGACGATATCTCCTTGAGCGCACTGAACCTGTCTGAGGTCAAGCTTGCTCTGGGCTCAATAACTTTGCACAATGCATCATCCGCCGCTGTCACCGTAAACATTGCAAGAACCGGGGAATGCCGGGAGATGCTTTTGAAAACGTCAATATCTCTGGTTATCAGGGTGCTCTTTGTGGATAGGCCGACTCCGTATCGGTATTTGTCAATTAATTTCAGGGCTCCCCTTGTTATTTCAAGCTCTTTTTCAAACGGATTATATGTGTCGCTCATCGCTCCGACGCCTATCGTGCCATTCTTTCTTTTTGCCGCTAGTTCCCCCTCAAGAATTATCAGGGCGTCCTTTTTCGCGCGCACCCTGTCAAATTCCTCAATACGGTAGCATTCGCTTCTACTGTCGCAGTATATGCATCCATGGCAGCAGCCTTTATAGAGGTTCATATTATAATTCAGTCCGAACCAATTATTGCTCTCAGCATATCCTGATAAAATAGTTTTTGCCTCAATGTATTCCACTTGACAAAGCGCTCCTTGCATCTTTGCATATATTTTATCATATTATCCGATTAAATAATAAATATTTACATTATTTCAGAATAATTATATTATAATGTTATTGCGCAAGGTAAATAAATCTGGAGATTTTAATGAATTCAAAAACAAAATTAATTCTGATAATTATTGTTATTGTAATGCTTGCAACAGTTTTGCTGCTGCTTATTAACCATATGGCCTGCGCCGACGGAGAAGCACCGCAGAGCCTGCTATCTATAGATGCAAAGATGTCAGCCCTCTATCAGGCCGTGATAAAGCCCTTCGTTAAAGCATTTGACTACGTAAAATACGTATTCCAAAAAGCATCTGCCATTCAAACCGCTGAATACCCCTCGGGTTACCTTCCTCTTTATCCTGATAGCAGAGTGCTTGAATATTCATTTGACCCAATTACAAATTCACTGAGCATTGTTTCCGGCACAAATGACAGCTTTAGTCAAATAAGTTCATTCTATGACGGTTTGTTTTCCGGTCAGATTGCCGCTGACTACCTGAGGCAGTTTAAGAACGAAAGCAGCTATACAATATACGGAATGATAGGCAATTTCGCTTTTTTGTCCGAAATTCAGCCTTCCGACAGCAAAAAATACGGATACGAAATTGACACAGAGCTTCACTATCTCAAAGGTGGGGAGCTTGCAATGGAGAACTTTTTCCGGAAGCTAAACAGCTCTTCCGCGTTTATATATTCAAACCCTTATATTTATATGTATCAGAAAACCGGCGATGAGCAGAGTATATACCTGCAATTAAGGGATTATAAATCCCAATTGCTTAACCTAAATACTAGTGTTGAACTATATATTGATAATGAGCTTTATGCCAAAAGGTATTACGGTGACACTATAAGAATGTCAATCTCGGAGCTTTCTTCTATCCATAGAATAATGATGGTGGCATATGACAGCTATAACTGTATACGCGCAGTTGATGTAATGGAGAATGCTCTTTGCTATGATGCGTCAGGACAAACGGATTTTTACGCGCTTGTATCAGATTTTTCAAAAGCTGATCATCTCTATATATACAATACAGAATCTATAGTCGATATTTCATACCTGATATATTTTTCAGAACTAAAAAGCCTCTTTCTCGAAGGCGGAAATGAAGCAAAAAACTATACAACAATTTTAAGCCTGCCCAGTTTAAAAAGGCTTTTCATCAAAGATATCAGTGATCCAATGATATATAAGCTGAATGTACTCAACGGCTTGGAAGTGCTTCAGATTGATACCTGCGGTCTTAATCTAAGCCTGGGAGACGATTTCGCCGCCCTTGCCTGCAGGGATATTGAATTAATTAACTGCCCCTACTTAACCTTTGATGCAGGCGGAATACTGCCCGGCAATATGGAAAGGCTTTCGATTTCGCGCAATTATTCGCTTTCTGATATAGCATTTGTATCAGCATACCCGAATATGCATGTATTGGAGTTATCCGACTGTGACGGTATGATAACATTGCTGAATACATCCAGCCTTCCAAATCTCAACATGCTGACTATCTCCGGCTGCCGGGTTTTTGATCTTTCGCAGCCCCTTTCCGGCATGCCAATGCTTATGAATACAGCTTTGAAGAACAATCCTACTTTAGCATCCGCTGATGATTCCTTCCTCAATTCATTCTGGGCCAGCGAAAACGTGATTGCTTTCTCCGTGTCAGGCTGCGGCAACGGAAGCGACATAGAGTATTCTGCGGAGCCCTGGAAGGAGGCGCAATAAGGTGGAAAAATTTAAAAAAGCCCTGCTTGCACTCGCTGTCCTCTCGGGCTGCTTTATTGTTACTTCATTCAGCTATTATCTGCTCCTTCCCTTTGCAGATAATCAGCCGAGAAGCAATAGCGATATATACGCACAAAGGCTTTATGCCATAATGAACGCCACGGAGGATATATGCCCGATATATACTGACATAAATAATCCCGTAATTGAGGAACTCAGCTGTATACTCGCATCTAATATGATAATTGACTATGGCACGCTTTCAGAAGAGTCTGTATTGGGTGAAATAGTCACAGTGTCTGCCATGTTTATAGACCCGGAACTGGTGAAAATTGAAAATACCGCGGACTTTAACTACTCCGCTTACAACGAATACATCCCGCTGCTTGAAAAAAGAGCTATGGAGCAGCTCTATGGATTTGTAGGTGATGAATCACTGTATACAAAAGAATATACATTGCGTATAAAATTCGATGACGCAATTGACCCTCTTAACCCTAAAGCACAGGTAATCGCCGAAGACATTGAAAACATACAAAATGACAGCTATCAGGCAGCAGAAAATATATACTCAGATTACATAAGTAAGTCTGATATTTCAACGGCCTATTTCTGCCAGGCGATTAAGGAACTACCCCTTGATAATATCGCCGAAATATATAATGAAAACAACCCTGAAAACCAACTGACAGAGGAATGGCAAAAGTCGCTTTTCGCTGAGTACTCCAAGCAATACATTGATAACCTGATAATCGACGGAATAATTAAAGCGGGCACAAACAATGCAACCGCCAAGGCAACTATAAACTACAGCGCAGAACGCGGCGATGAAACAATAGACAAAGTATGCAATATGCTGCTTGAGTTTTATTATGAAAACAAACAGCCGCAAGTTGATAAATCGCAAGTGATCAAGGATTTCGGAAACCAGCTTATATCCTATCAATATAATAGTCAAACCGCTCTTTATGCAAAAAGCTTTGACTTCACTTATTCTCAGCATCTAAATGAGTTTACAATAAATGATGATTTCTATGCAGAAATTGTGAATAATATATATGAAGAGTTCATATACTTTGAAGATATTTTTAATTCATATTACCCTGTTATTGAAGAAAAATACTTCTTTACTGAAAGGCCGTTTGATGCAACCACCATCATTACTGACAATGCAGCAGGCAGCAGATACCGAGAAGTCAACATCAGCGTAAACAGCCTGTTCGACTGCTATATTAAGCTCTATTCATACGATACCACAAATGACAGCCTCAATTCCCTGATGCTTGAAGCCTACATCAAATCCGGAGATTCACTGCAGGTTTTCATTCCTGAGGGAGATTATGTTTTCAAATACGCTACCGGCCCTGTATGGTATGGCAGCCTGTATCTTTTCTCTGACAGCGGACAGTATTTTGCGGCCTCAAATGTAATAAGCGTCCATGAATACATGATGACTACAGCCATTGAGCTGGGCAGCTCGGCTAGCAGCATACCTGTTAATTCACAGACGCCTGATATTTTTTAAAAGCTGTTATTCTAGAAGGATATTTTAGCTCCCTTGATTTTTATTATTCTTGGATGCTGATAATGTCCCGTTATGTCACTTTCTGCACAAAGAATCATACCTTTTTGTATATCTTCAATATTGCCTGTTACCGAGCCTCCTGTAATAGGCTTTTCAGTGCCGTCTGCCATGTGGTGCACGGCAAGGCGTATCTCTCCGCCGAAGTCCCCGGTCACTGCATCCATCTGGAAGTCTGAAAATCCAAATACTTCTATGCACTCGCCTTTCAGCATTTCATCATAATTGCCGCTTCCTGCATGTATACATACATTTGGTATTTCTCCTGTTATGTCAACATTGCAGTACTGGCTGTATCTGCTGCTTCCGTGATAGGCTAAGAGCCTGCCGTCCTTAATTAATGGCAGTTCTTTTAAAATAACGCCGTCTGCATCCACATATGCGGAATCTACAGAGTTTTTGATCTCCGGCTTCAATGTTATTGATATTTTATCCCCTGCAATATCGCTGCCCTGCACTTCGTCGCCTATCTTGGCCTGAGAATACTTTTTGTATACTGCCAAAGTATCCGACTTAAAAGTATAGTATGAAAATATCTCACACACGGCAGCTCCTCTTAAGACAACCGGAACCTCCTTGTTTATCTGAACTTTTTCTGCAATTGCCCTTTTTTCAACATTGATAAAATCGCCTTCAATTTTTCTCTTAAGGAATTCTTCATCAAATGAAGACACCTTTATCATGTCATATAGCTCTACGCTCTCTTTTTCGCCTTCGCAGTCAACCACCAGCTCTATAATAAGCTCCGGCTTTGTGTATGCTAAATCGACACCTTCGCTGTTAGCTACCCTTATGCTCTTTTGCTGCAGAAATATTTCCATGGAGTTCACACTGGCAGTGCGTTCACCGTCAATGCCGTATACCAGCTTTATTGTTTTTTCAATAGTTTCCATTCCGTTTTCGAAGTCAATATTGCTTTCTATCTGCGGCAGTTGGCTATCGGACGGCTTTGCTAGGCTGTACACTTGGTTTTTGACCAGTCCGGCACTGTATATGCTGTCTTTTATGCATTCTGCTATTTCCTCGTCACTCATGCCTGGAGCAGCCTTAAATACAGACGAGCCCAAAAATCTCTGCCCTGCATCCTCAATCTCTTTATATACTGTCACTCTGCAGTGCTCCACGCTTTTTGCGCGGTTCATGTCCATCCTGTCTTTAATGAAAAAAAGTTCCTTGGATTTAACCTGCTCATAGTTTATCAGCCATTTATTGCTGCCGATCTCTTTTTCCAATATTTTTTTAAGTCTCTCAACCATTATCCCAGCCTCGCTTTCGCCTTCAGGTATGTTCCTCCGATGGATGTCTTCACGAATTCCTTGTAGCCCTTTCCGCAGTATCCGCTGCCCGCCGTCTCAAGCTGCGTATCAGAAACCATAGATATTGATTTCAATATGTCAGGCACATATCCAGATAAAAGTATGGGGCCAACTACCTTTCCGGTCAGTTTGCCTTCCTTTATTTCTCTTCCCCTCGATATCATGCACTGTATTCCCCAGTTCTTGGGGTCTTCCATTCCGCTGTCGTACTTCTCTAAAAGGTATCCGTACTTTATTGAGCCTATCATTTCATCAAGTTTGTCCTTGCCCGGCGCAAAGAAAGTATTCGTCATTCTGGCGTATGCCTTTCTTTCGAAGGATTCTCTTCTGCCATTGCCGGTTGGTTTGGTTCCCAGCTGCATTGCAGAGAGCAAATCGGAAATTCCGGCTTTTAATATGCCGTTGTCTATAATCAGCGTATCACCGCCCTGTGTTCCTTCATCGTCAAATAAATAGCTTGCTACGTCCACAGCGCTCGTTGCTCCGTCATGCATTCTCGTTACCTCAGATGCTACATATTTGTTCATGTATTCAGCACCCTTGGCCCTGTTTTTGACGAACATGTCCATCTCCACGCCGTGCCCGAACGCTTCGTGTGCAATCAGCCCTGCTACATCCGGGTCGCAGATTACGTCATATTCGCCCGGCTCTACAGGAGATGCGTCCAGCATCTCAATTGCTGTATCAATAGTTTTTTTGTATTTCTCTTTTACCTGTCCGAAGGTTGTCGCAGTCTCTCTTGCAGAGCTTGTATCATATGCGTATTTAAGCTTGCCCTCCCGCATTACAAAGCAGATTATCATCGCCGTTGAGAACGCATATGCCTGCTCAAGCTCCTTTTTTGAGCTGTAGAAGGCCTTTGATACAAATGTATCTTCATACCTTATGCTTGCATTAACCAGAAGCTCGCTATACCCTTTAGCTTCCTCGATAATTCCTGTCATCTCATCCATTATCTTCTGTGGAGCCAGCTCTCCGCCGCCTGCTTCATACTCCGCTCTTTCGTTAAGTTCATCTTCTTCAACAAGGGGGTACTTAGTTATCGGCACGTTATAATCAGACAGCTGGTTTACTTCATTTTTCGCCGTCTCAATTACGCCTTTTTTTACTTCGTCATAATTTTCTTCGTCAAATACGTCAAATGAATACTCGCTGTAGCATAAGCCGTTATATACTCTTGCTACATAGCCTCTTTCAAAAATCATGATGTCTGATATTCCGCTTGTTGAGAAATCTTTTTCGTATCTTTTGCCCTTCACGTCTGTTGCCAATACTGAAACGTATTCAAACTCCTCCGAAAGGTCAGCTATCAGTTTCTTAAGAAGGCTTTTCTTCTTTTTTATGTGTTCACTGAATTGTGCTTTCATTTTTTTCTCCTTATTTTTTATTTTTAGTATGTAAACCACCATGTAGGCATCCATTTAAGTATGCTGCCATAGGCGCTAGATATCTCTGCTCCTGCGATAACCGGATAGAACAGCACGAACAACGCCAGAACTATCGCCATATATGCATATGTATACTCTTTTCGGTATCTTTTCTTTTCTTCAAAGGTTCTTATCATCATTACTGTCATCAATATTATAAAAGGTACTGAAGCAAAATAATGATATATAAATGTAGACCTAGTTATAAACATCCACGGCACATACTGCGCCAGGAATGCTATCGTCAGAAAGAGCTTCATCTTGTCCGTCTTCCGCGTTCTAAACATTGTAATGAGCATCCATAGAAATGCCAAAACTCCTGCCCACCAGACTGCCGGGTTGCCTAATGCCGCTATCGATGTCATTCTGCCCATGCCCTGCAGTGAATTATCCGAGTAATACCACATTGGCTTTATGATCAGCGGCCATTCATACCACGGAGATGCAAACGGGTGCTCGGAATTCAGCCCGCTGTGGTAGCTAAACATATACTTTTGCGAGTTAATAATGTACTCGATGCCTCTGCCCTCTTCAACCTTGAGGATAGGTATGTAGGACGCCGCGTAGATAGCTAGAGGTATTACTATGAAGAAAACAATGCATAACGTGATTGTTATCAACGTATTCTTTTTAAAGCTTTTTCTTATGTGCTCTGCCTGCTCTTCGTCAATCCCTGTTTCTTCTGCTTTGCTTCTGTTTACCATATTGTACTCAATGTATCTTCTGATAATCGTATAGAAGAAAATAACTGCAAGCCCAGCTCCTGCGTATAGCCCTATCCATTTGCTCGCTGCACCAAGTCCAAAAAATACTCCAGAGAAAAACAGCGGTATAAGTGTCTTAAAAAGCGATGTCTTATAAAAGCTCATTCTGTAGTATATTCCCATGCAAAGGAACATAAGCATAATGAAGAATACTCCATAGCTGTCTATCGTGGCTATCCTTGTCTGGGTAAAGTGCATAAAGTCAAATGCCATCAGAAATGCGGCTATCGTGGCATATCTGGTCTTTTTAAACACGACCATTCCCAGCAGATACATAACAGGTATCATGAGTATGCCCACAATCGTACCCATAAACCTCCAGCCAAATGGGTTCATTCCGAACATCCTTATCCCCAGGCTCATTATCACTTTCCCCAGAGGCGGGTGTGTGGTCTCGTATGGGTTGTAGTACATTATGTGCTCCCAGGCTGTACCAGCATGGTATATCTCATCAAAATATGTTGAGTTCATGTATGTATTTCTGTCGGGCACGGTGCCTTGCTCGTCGAACAAAAGTATCGCGTCCGCTGCATCAGGGCTTGATATTATTATATCGCTGATTGGTATCGCCTTCCCGTCAGCACCGATGAAAACCATCTCAACCAGCCTCAAAAGCGGCTTATGCAATGTTATTCTGGCATACCTTGCAGTATCCTGCCCATCCATCTCATACCATTTGAATATCGCGGGATAATTAGAAAACATTATCTCGGAGTCTGACCAGGACAGATTGTACTCGTCCACTATCTCCGGCCTCAGGTTTTCAAGCTTGCTCTCATCGTCAATCCTGTAATAGTATGAAGTATGGTACGCATCTTCCATGTTTTCATCCGCAAAATCTACAGTGAAGTTCGATCCATTGGTGCCCTGGGCCCTGAAAAACATAATCTTGTCTATTTCAACTTCTTCGCCAAAATCAACAATAACTTCCTGTTCAAACTGGGTAACATTCCACATCGTTTCAGGGCCGTAATTATTGCCGAGATGATAAAATGCGACTACTGCGTAAACCAAAGACAATACGCCCATTATAATCCAGTCCTTTTTGCCAAGCGACTTGAATAGCCCTGTATACTTCGGGCTGTTTATTTCTTCTATTGTGCTTTCTTTTGCCGCCTGCCTGGCCGAACTTCTCTCTTCCTTCATTATACGGTCATTTTCTTCCTGTCTTTTTGCGTCCACAGGCTTTAGTCCTACATATATCATGTATATGTATCCTGCCAACGCAGACAGGGATATGACAGCCGTCCATAGGAACATACTGTTTGTCGAAATCCACTCTGCAAAGCTCTGCTTAGCCATCATGCTCTGCATAAATCCGCCTAGACGGAAGCCAAACATATACTGATTAGCCAGCACTATTGATGTATTTGCAAACTGAGTAAGCGTGAATATGCCAAACAAAACAAAGTGCCTTCTGTCCTTTGTATAGATATACGAAATCAGCAGCAGTGCCATAGCAGTATACATATACCTTTCATGCATCTTGCCTGCCAGCATAAATATGCCTGTCACCAGAAGCGCAGCATTGAAGAATATGTTTTTCCTGCTCCTGTCTTTGAAGGACACTACGAAAAATATAATGACCGCAATGCCCATTCCTATCCATCCCCATACGCTGTATGTGGCGCCAAGGAAAGCCGCGTCTACTCTCTCCCACATTCCGCCCATTAATGGCCAGATGTTACAAGCATTCAATGATACGGATGAATATGACGAAAGAATCTCGATAAACAGGTTTATAATATACAGAGGGCCTCTTGAAATAATTACCGGAATGGATATTAGTGCGAATGCCGCTATTCCCGCAGCCGTCCCCTTTAAAAATTCCAGCACACCTTTCCAGAAGCCTTTTTCTTTCATGTAGAATATAACTGCCGTAATGTATACAAACACGAAAAAGCCCATCTGCGGCTTAATCAGGACACCTGCTCCCAGAAAAGCGCCTGCGGCGACGAAATTTTTCTTGTTAAGGAATACTACATAGCCGGTTACCATCAGTGCCAGAACGCTGTCTATCTGTCCCCACGCTGCTGAGTCCGTGATAATCGCAGGGGAAAGGTAATATATTGATGCAAGCAGCAAAGCAGCTTTTTCATTCAGCTTGCTTTTTGCAATTTTGTATATAATCAAAGACATGGCTATGTCCGCTAAAATCGGAGGAATCTTTACAGTGGCTGCAGCGTTCTCAGCAAAGAACGGTATTTTATTCAGCCAGCCTATTACGTAAAGGACATACATATATCCCGGCGGATAGTCAACAAAGGAGCTTCCGTCATAAATCCCCGCTATGCCCCTGTCCGCTGCAATAGACGACCAGCCCAGCCAGCAGCCGATATCGTTGGGATATCCCGCCACAGCCACAGCTAAGACTGACCTGATTAAAAGCCCCATGAGAATGATTACCGCGAACATGGCCCTATATAGCCTGCCGTCTTCTTCTTTTGTCAGCTTATCTTCATCATAATCCAAAGATTGCTTTATGAAAAAAAACGCTGCAATAAAGATAATTGAAATCAATACCATCCAGCCGGAAAACTTCACTTTTCCTTCTTCGCTTACTGCGGCTTTCTGCGGCTTGCTTTCCTCCAGGCTGTATACAGCGACGCCCTCAGGCGCTTCCTCCACCTTTTCAAGCCTGATGTCATCGAACCAGGCTGTTCCCATGCTTTCATTGGAGTATCCGCCCAGCCTTGCAAACACAGTAAGGGTTTCCTGACCTTTTGCGGTCTTTCCGTAAAGCTCCACATATCTGTACTGCCCATCCGTATCGAATAGTTCCTCAGTATAAAAGAACATATTCTCATATGATAGGTTTGCGCCCTTTCCGTAGCTTGAATCTTCAACCTTTATATATCCGGAAAGTTTATATACCTGCTTTGGTTCAACCTTTACAGTCTGCTTCATCTTTGCATCATTAAGGGATGTATTTTCAATTTTCAGCACATGGTTTCCGCCCTCATCCTCTATGCTGATATTGGTGAAGCCCTCTATCTGTACCCAGACGTCCTTATCCCAGAATTCATACAAGTCGCCTTCAAATCCGCCGTCACTTATTAAATTGACGCCGTAATCCTGCACCTCTGCCTTGCCGCAGCCTGATAGTAATATTAAAATTGCCGAAAATAATATAATGAAAATTAATCTTCTCTTCACATTAACCTCCGTATTAAAATGCGTTTTCTATATGCGTTATTTTGCTTGCAAAAGAGCTGTTTATCTCAATTACGTCGAACCGGCACGCTGGCTCGGCCTCGTAGTTTTTGCTGATGTAGGCAATGGCTATCTGCTGTATCTTTGCTGCCTTTTTCTGTGTGACTGCCTCTATTCCCCTGCCGTAGGCTGATGATGTGCGGAGCTTCACCTCTACAAATACCAGCGTGTCGTCGATCTCCGCGATAAGGTCGATTTCTCCGTTTCGGGTTCTGTAATTTTTTGCAAGGATTCTGTATCCCTTGCCTATCAAAAAATCTGCGGCTCTTTCTTCGCCGGCGCTGCCCAAGGATTTTCTATTCATAGGCATCGCCCAGTATTTTCTTCAGGAAGCTCTTCCTGTGTATCTCACAGGGGCCATATTTTTTAAGGGCAGCTATGTGCTGCTTCGTGCCGTAGCCCTTGTGCTGAGCAAATCCATATTCGGGGTATATTTTATCGTATTGAATCATTATATCGTCCCTTGTTTCCTTGGCAATTATAGAAGCTGCCCCTATTGAATAAGAAAGGCTGTCTCCTTTTATAATTGCTTCCTGCCGGACTGGAATATTTAAATCCTTCACCGCGTCGCAAAGCACGTATTCTGGCTTTATATCCATGTGCTCATATGCTTCTACCATAGCGAGCTTAGTGGCGTTGAGTATATTGATTTTTTCAATCACCTCTATATCAACTATACCGACACCATATGAAACTGCACTTTTCTTTATCATTTCAAGCAGTATAGCTCTTTTTTTATGCGATAACTTCTTGGAGTCATCTACGCCCTCTATTATGCTGCTTAAGTCCATTATCGCACATGCGGCGACAACCGGCCCTGCCAGAGGGCCTCTCCCGGCCTCGTCAATTCCGCCGATTTTTGTATATCCCTGCTTTATAATCTTTCTTTCATAGTCCAGCTTATCAATATCTATCACAGTATTTCCTCGGGATTCTCCAGCACAGCCTTACCCCATACTCCGTTTTTGAATTCTGTTATTATCATCTGCGCAGTTCTGTCCAGATCGTATTCACCGCCCTTTAGCAGAAATCCTCTTTTTTTTGCTATCTCCTGGATTGTTGCAGCAGGGTCGCTGCCGATTTCCTCCAGATTATACCTTTGCTTTATCTGCTCTTTTATTCTTTCCGGGCTCTCCGATACAAGAAAACTAGCAAGCTCCCAAATGTCCAGCACCTGCTCTTTGATAGCGCCGGTTAATGCCAGGTTCATTGCCTGCCTTTCGCTTTGGAATTTCGGCCATAGCACTCCGGGGGTATCCAAAAGCACAATGCCCTCTGCCACCCTGATTATCTGCTGGCCTCTCGTCACTCCCGGCTTATTTCCGGTTTTTGCGGAGGCCTGGCTCGCCATTAGGTTGATAATTGTGGATTTTCCTGAGTTGGGTATCCCTGCAACCATGAGTTTGATATCTTTATTGATGCCTCTTTTTTTATTGCGCTCCAGTCTTTCAGATAAGGATTTTTTAATAAATTGAATTAATTTCGCTTTGTCGTTTTTCCTTGTTGCGCATATGTCTATTGCGTCTATTCCGATAGATTGATAGTATTCAATCCATGCCTTCATCATACCAGCGCCAGCAAGGTCAGCCTTATTGAGCACTATCATTCTTTTTTTATGTGCAAATATCTCGTCAAAGTCCGGGTTTTTCGATGAATGCGGTATTCTCGCGTCCAGCACCTCCATCACGGCGTCCACCCTTTTGGCGTTGTCTATCATTTGTCTTTTTGCTTTGGTCATATGACCCGGATACCATTGTATACTCACTTATTTTTTCCCTGTCTTTTATTTTATTCGTATCCATTATAAAGTAATTGGTTGCATTATACAACCTTAAAAGCTCCCTCTGAATATGCGGAAGACTGCACCCGAATTAATGGAGATAGTTTTTTTAACAATTCTTCACAAGTGGTGTAATTTTCAAAAAGTTATGCTATAATGTTAATTAGCAAATAATAATTATAAAGGAATGTTTATAATGAGTAATGAAGTTAAGGATACAAAGCAGATAACACAGAACATAGTTGCAGACGACACAGGAAAAGTCACCTATGCAAATGACGTTATCGCAAAAATAGCTGCGCTTGCCGCAGGAGAAGTAAAAGGAATACTCGGAACAACAGGAGGATCTATTCAGGAAATGCTGGGCGTAAAAAACCTGACAAAGGGCCTGAAAGTAACCGTAAATAATCAGACTGCTGCTGTCGAGCTGCACGTCATCGTGGAATACGGCGCGCATATACACAAAGTCTGCGCTGAAGTTCAGGAGAGCATAATAAAGGCCATTGAGAGCATGACAGACCTCAAGGTAACCAGCGTGGATGTTCATGTGGACAGCATAAAGCTTCCTGAAAAGGCAGAAAAAACAAAAGAATAATTGAAAGCTTCAAAAGACCCGAACCCGGGGAAGATAGAAAGGACATATAATATGAAAGTCGGATTTTTTAACAGGCTAATTTTTATACTGGCGGCAATAATAATTCTTGCAGCAACCTTGGTAATGATGCTCTTTTCCTGGCAAATACCTATTTTCACATTCAGGGATATAAACGATGCCACAGCATCAGTATTATATAACCTCTATCATGAGGATGTGAACTTCATTCCAGCAACTGTCGGCATTGGCATCGGCCTGATTATCAGTGTATGGCTGCTTGTACTGGGATTCAAAAAAAGAAGAGGCCCTAAAGCAAAGCCAATCGAATATATCAAAGTTGGCACACCGGAAAATGGACAGATAAAGATAGCTGCTTCAACAATCAACAGCATGATATGCAAATATGTCAATGAAATCACCGGAGTAATAGACTCCAAGGCCAAAGCCAATATAGTTGATAACAAGACATTTGTTGTTGTCGGAGTATCCGTGGAAGACGGAGTTATAATCCCCAAAGTATGCGAAGAAATACAAACAACTACAAAAGAAAAGATTCAGCAGATTACAGGCATGGAAATAGCTGAAATAAACGTACTTGTAAACAATAAGGCATAAGGCGGGAATGAAATGAAAGATTTTATAATGAAGCATAAAGGCGCTTTTGCAGGCGGCTTGATTGGTATGGTTGTTGCGGTTCTTATGCTGCTTCTCGGATTCTGGAAAACCATACTCGTTATTCTCTTTATTGGCATTGGTGTAGTAGCAGGCATGTCAATGGACGGCAATAACGTAATAAAAGACTATATAGAAAAACTAAAAAATAAATAAAAAAAGGTAAAACATATGAATAGGCGCGATGCACGCGTGGGCCTTGTAAGGTGTGTATACTCTTTGGATTTCAACCCGAATGCCACACAGTTACATTCGGTGCTGGACGATTTGGATTTGGACACAAATGCTCTCGATTACATTGAAAAATCAATAAAAGATATCAGAACAAAGCTTGATGACATTGACCTTATAATTGAGCCCCATCTGAAGAAATGGGTAATAGACAGGCTTCCTAAGGTGGATTTGGCGATATTAAGGGTAGCAGTCTACGAAATTAAATACTGTGATGATATCCCGCAGGGGGTATCCATCAATGAAGCGGTGGACATAGCAAAAGAGTATTCCACGGAGACATCGGGCAAGTATATCAATGGGGTTCTCTCCAGTATACTTAAATCAATCTAAAAACAAAGCCATTTATATCCTTTTTAGGTATGATGGCTGTTTTCATTGAAAGACATAAATAAATTACTGCAAAAATACTGAATCGTAAGAAAGAAAGGACCTGATAATTTGTTTCAACTAATTGACGGAAAAGAGATGGCGCGGCAGGTGCGAGTCGCCATAAAAAATGAAGTGGAGCAGCTAAATGGCGTGCCAAAGCTTGTGGTTGTGCTGGTAGGTGAAGACCCGGCATCGCAAATATATGTACGCAATAAAGAAAAGTTCGCAGGACGCGTAGGAATGGACTCAGAAGTTATCAGGTTCCCTGAAAGCACCTCTGAAAATGAGCTGCTTGATTTAGTGTCCAAGCTGAATGATGATAAAAAGGTAAACGGCATTCTTGTTCAGTTTCCTGTACCCTCGCATATCAGCCAGGAAAAGGTGATGAACGCAGTCAGCCCCGCCAAAGATGTGGATGGGCTTACCCAGATAAATATAGGCAAGCTTGTTGCAGGCGAAAAGGGCCTTACTCCTTGCACGCCGACCGGAATAATCGAAATGATTAAAAGCACGGGCACTGATATATCCGGAAAGAACGCTGTTGTAATAGGCAGAAGCCTGCTGGTAGGCAAGCCCGTAGCTATGCTGCTATTAAAAGAAAATGCAACCGTCACAATATGCCACTCCAGGACGCAAAACATTGGCGAAATAATTTCCCGCGCGGACATAGTGGTCGCCGCACTCGGCAAAGCGGAGTTCGTAAAAGGCGATATGATAAAGAACGGTGCAATAGTAATTGACGTGGGTACGAATAAAATAGGTGACAAGCAGGTGGGCGATGTGGAGTTCGACGCCGCCAAGGAAAAGGCATCCTTCATTTCCCCTGTTCCCGGCGGAGTGGGCCCGATGACAATTGCAATGCTGCTAAAAAACACCCTTCTTGCATATAAAGAGCAAAACAACGAATAGATGCTAACCTATACAGTAAATGACCTGAATACTCATATTAAAAGACTATTTGAATATGAACATTCATTAAAAAATATAAAAGTACGAGGCGAGGTTTCAAATCTTTCAGTCTCTTCCGCAGGGCATCTTTATTTCACACTGAAGGATGAAGACGCCAGCGTTCGCTGCGTATGGTTCGGCGTAGGCCAAGATGTGCTTTTTAAAAATGCTGATAACATTATAGTAACAGCCAGCGTATCATTATATGTCAGGGGCGGTGACTATCAGCTTAATGTATCTGATGCGGAATACTCAGGCATAGGCTACTGGTATGAGAAATTCCATCAGATAAAGACAAAGCTCGAAAAGGAAGGCCTCTTTGACGATATCCATAAAAGGAAGCTTCCTTTGTTTCCTCAAAAAGTGGGTGTCATTACATCCGAGACAGGCGCAGCCATAAAGGATGTTGTTCGGGTCGTTGAGGAAAGATACCCAATATGTGAGGTGCTGCACTATCCTGTTATGGTTCAGGGAGCCGGAGCATCCAAAACCATTGCCGCTGCTATCGACTACATGAGTGAAAACAATCTCTGCGATGTCATCATCCTCACCCGCGGCGGAGGCTCGCAGGAAGATTTGTGGGAGTTCAATGAAGAAATCGTTGCACGTGCTATTTTCAACTGCAAAATCCCTATAATCAGCGCTGTGGGACATGAAAGGGATATATCCATCTGCGACTACACTGCAGATGTCCGTGAATCTACTCCATCAACTGCGGCTGCAAGAGCCGTGCCGGATGCTGACGAGCTTCGCAGCATACTTAGCGGGCATTTATATAGCCTGAATGTACTGATTGAGCAAAAAATTGATGCACTTAAATCATCATTAGAAAAAAGCAGGCTTCGTTTATCAGCCGTATCGCCTACAAATCGGCTTAATGAATACAGTCAGAGACTTGATTACATGCAGCAGAAAATGAGCGTATTAATTGAAAAAACGCTCATCAGCAAGCAGAACCGGATCTCCCTTTGCGAGAGCGCTCTGTCGCCTCTTCACCCCCTGCTCCCCCTAGAAAAGGGATATATGATAGCAATGGATGAAGATGATAATATAATAAACACCACCGAACAGATATTGAGGCTAAGGAAAGCACGGCTGAAAGCAAAGGACGGCACCATTGGCATCATCCCTATTGATAAGGAGAAGGTAGAATAAAATGGCTAAACAGACATTCGAAGAAAAAATCGGGAAAATTGAAGAAATTATCAGCGAACTGGAAGGCGGCGCATCATCCCTGGATGAAAGCGTTAAGCTATATAACAGCGGAATGAACCTTGCGCAGGAATGCCAAAAAGAGCTTGACGAAGCAGTGCTGAAAGTGAAGAAAATAAGCGGCTTAGAAAAAGAAGAACAGGATGAATAGTTTCTCCGAGAAATACAGCCGGATAAAAACCGGATTTGAACAGTATCTTTATGATTTTACTGATTCATTTGATTATTACGCTCCCTTAAGCGAAGCGATGAAGTATTCTCTTAACGCAGGGGGCAAAAGGCTGCGCCCTGTAATTATGATTGCCAGCGCGCAGATGCTTGGGCTTGACTCAAGCAGGGTTATGCCTCTTGCAGCTACCATAGAGTGCATCCATACATATTCCTTAATTCACGACGACCTGCCCTGCATGGATGACGACAGCCTGCGCCGGGGCAAGCCCACAAGCCATGTGGTTTTCGGCGAGGATATGGCCATGTTGGCAGGGGACGGGCTGCTGAACTTGGCAATGGAAACTGCGCTAAAGAGCATAGAAAAGGATAACTGCGAAAATTATTTGAAAGCTGTTGAGCTTCTGTTTGAATCCTCCGGACCATTGGGTATGGTGGGAGGCCAGGCAATTGATGTAAAAAACACGGGCAGTTTTCAGACCTTTGAAGAGCTTAAAAACATGCACAGCAAAAAGACAGGAGCGCTTTTTTTAGCGTCCTGCCTATGCCCAGCCTTGATTTTAGGCTGCAATAGTGATATCATTAGTCGTTTGTACAGCTACGCAGAAAATCTGGGGCTTCTGTTCCAGATAAAAGACGATATACTGGATGTAACCGGCGATGTGCAGAGCATGGGAAAAAGCATAGGCAAGGATGCTGCCGAAGGCAAATCCACATTCATCAGCCTAATGGGTGTAGCAGAAAGCACGCTCTATGCAGGGAAAATTGCAGACGAGGCAAGAAAGGCATTATCATACTTTGGTGATAAAGGCGAATTCCTGTCTGAGCTTATACAATACATATTGGAGAGGAAAAACTAAATGCACTGGAACTTCTGGATAATGTTCAAGCACCCCATTTTTATTGTCGCCTTCACCTCATGGTTTCTGGCCCAGTTTCTAAAAATATTTACTGGCGGAAACATCAGGCTAAAGGATTTCTTTTCATCAGGCGGCATGCCAAGCTCACACAGCTCCTCCACTATGGGGGCAACTGTTGCTGCAGGCATTTTTATGGGTTTTGACAGCCCGATTTTCCTTATAGCTTTTGTCTTTACAATGGTTGTAATGTATGATGCCGCTAATGTGCGCCTAGAGTCGGGCAAACATGCGGAAATAATAAACGATCTGGTGGATTTTGTACGCGACAACAATGACTTCGACGCAGAAAAACTTAAGGAGATAATCGGCCATGAACCATTCGAGGTACTCATGGGCGCAGTGCTCGGCATAGCTGTTGCCGCAGCATACTTCAAATTTATATTTTAGAATAATCACTGTTCAGCTAAGAGATGCTATCTCATTAGAACAGTTTAACAGACACAGGAGATAAAAATGGCAAAAAACTTAAAAATAATACCTTTGGGCGGTATAGACGAGATAGGAAAAAACTGCACCGCTATTGAGTATGGAAAAAATATCATTATTATTGATATGGGCCTAACATTCCCGGATGAGGAAATGCTGGGCATCGACATCGTTATTCCGGATATATCATATCTGGAAGAGAACAAAGAAAAGGTAAAAGCGCTTTTTGTTACCCACGGACATGAAGACCATATAGGCGCGATACCCTATTACATTGAGGGATTAAATATCCCCGTTTACGGAACAGAGCTTACCATAGGGCTTATTGAATCCAAGCTGAAAGAGCACAATATTAACGGAACAAATCTTAATATAATCACCCCTAGGCAGAAAATCAAGATCGACTGTTTTATAGTGGAGCCAATTCAGGTGAGCCACTCTATACAGGGCTCGGTAGCCTTCGCAATTGATACCCCTGTAGGAAAAATCCTGCATACGGGTGATTTTAAGGTGGATTTCACTCCCGTTGACGGCCAGGTTATGGACTTGGCTGGCTTTGCAAAGCTGGGCGAAGAGGGTGTCTTATTGATGCTGGCTGACTCAACTAATGTTGAGCGCCCCGGCTACACCCAATCCGAAAGCACAGTAAGCGGCAATCTTGAGGAAATATTTCACGAGGCAGAGGGCAGGATAATTGTTTCTACTTTCTCGTCAAATATCCACAGGCTGCAGCAGATAATTGACCACTCCGAATTCTTCGGAAGGAAAGTCTGCTTTGCGGGCAGGTCAATGCTGAGGATTAGCGAAGTAGCAGCAAATATTAATCAGCTCAAGCTTAACCCGAATATCATGATAGACATATCACAGATTAATAATTATGCTAACAACAAGCTGACCATAATAACAACGGGTTCACAGGGCGAGAACATGAGCGGCCTTGTGCGCATGGCCTCTGGCAACCACTCGCATGTCAGCATCGTTCCCGGCGACACTGTGGTGCTCTCGGCAAGCCCCATACCCGGAAATGAAAAGCTGGTCTATAGGCTGATAAACCAATTATTTAAAAAGGGAGCCGACGTAAAATACGGCAGCCTTGAGGATATCCATACATCCGGGCACGCATGCCAGGAGGAACTAAAGCTGATGCATTCTTTAATAAAGCCTAAGTTCTTTATCCCCGTTCACGGAGAATACAGGCACCTAAAGCTGCACGGGCAGCTAGCCGAAAAGCTGGGGATGGACAAGGAAAATATTGTGATACCTGAATTGGGAAGAAGGTATATACTGACGGAAGACAGCATAAAGCAGGGAAACATGGTTCCAAACGGCGCGGTGCTTGTGGACGGGCTTGGAATCGGCGATGTAGGCGAAGTGGTGCTGCGTGACAGGAAACATTTATCGCAGGACGGACTTATAATCGTCGTTCTCACCATATCAAAAAGTGAAGGCATCCTGCTTGCAGGGCCGGATATCATATCCCGCGGATTCGTATATATGAAAGAATCTGAAGAGCTTATTGACCAGATGCGCGAAGTAGTGCAGTCGGTAGTAGACAACGCATCACTAAAAGAAATGATGCAGTGGCAGGATATGAAGGCAAAAATACGCAAGGATCTAAAGAAATTCCTATACGGCAAAACACGAAGGAAACCCATGATTCTTCCGATATTTATGGAGATTTAAAAATATGTTCGGAGCAATACTGGCCGCCATTATAATAGGCGGCTTTATACTGGGAAAACTGGCACATAAATATATCAATTCAGACAGGCACAGCGCATTTGCAAAGACAATTTCCAGCCTGCAGATGCTGTCTGTTTTTTTACTGCTTGCAATGATGGGCTACAAAATAGGAAGCAATAAAGAGCTTATTGCCGGCTTTGGCTCTATTGGTTTGCATTCTGCGCTTTTTGGCATATCAGCACTTGCCTTCAGCTCCATTTTTACATGGCTTCTTGTTGCAGGCGCTAATAAGCTTCACCTAAAAAAACGGAACAAATCGCTGACCAGCCACGCTGACTTCATCGTGGAAAACACAAATGAATCACAGAGCCACAGCTTTGTAATCATTCTGCTATTTTTGGCTTTTGTCGCAGCAGGCGGAGTGATCGGCTATTTTCAACTAATAAGGTTTGATGCACTTATTCTTTCAAATATTGTAGACGGCTCTCTTTATGCTCTCGTTTTCTTTATAGGGATAGACATGGGACTGTCGCAGCTAAATCTTGCTCACCTTAAGTCAATAAGCATCAGTGTTGTTTTAATATGCCTGGGTGTAATGATCGGCTCAATAGCTGGCGCTGTAATAGTAGGATACATTCTAGGCTACAATCCGCTGTATTCAGCGGCAATCGGAAGCCCGATGGGATGGTATTCCCTAGCAGGAATTATGCTTGCCAAAATAGATGAGAAGATGGGCGCAATTGCCTTTACCGCAAATCTAATAAGGGAGCTTACAGCAATTGCATTCGTTCCGCTCATTGGAAAAGTGCTATCCAAAGAGGGCGCTATAGCTGCCTGCGGCGCTACGGCCATGGACACCTCCCTGCCCTCAATAATAAAAGGCCTTGGCAGGCAATACGCAGTAACAGGATTTGCTGCTGGTATAATTATTTCATTTATCGTTCCATTTTTCCTTTCCATAATTCAGATTATTTATGGTATAATGTAGCTTAAGCATTATTTGTATGCAATCTGGAGGTTATATCCGTGAGCAATTACAATTACAGAAACAACCGAAGAAATGACTATGACAGGGGCTCATCAGGGCGCTACCCCAGCTACAGCAGGCGCGACGTTTATCATGGCATTTGGAAATTCTTAAGGTCAATTTTAATTGTCCTTTCAGCATTTCTTCTGGTTCTCTCAGGTATATATTTCGGTACTGACTATTTTCTTAACCATTATTGGCTGCCCACATCAGAAACTGACACTACTCCGGTTGTAATTGAGATACCTAAGGGGACGGCAGTCAGCTCAATTGCACAGATATTGCATGAAAACGGGCTTGTAAACAACGCTAAAGTATTCGAATACTATATTGATTTCTCCGGTTACAGCAAAAAGATGCAGGCGGGAGAATATATTTTCAATAAAACCATGTCCATGCAGGAAATAATGGAGATGCTCGCAGAGGGCAACGGCCCTATGCAGGTGACAGAGTTCCTGATAATAGAAGGCTCAAGCATAACCGTGACTGCTCAGAAGCTATTAAGCGACGGAGTAATAAGCGATGTTGACGCATTCCTAGCTGCAGCTTCTGATGTTAATGAATATACATCCAGCTACAATTTTATAGCTGATGTTGCCGCTATTGATAACCCTGACAGGCCATATCTGCTGGAAGGTTATCTATATCCCGCCAAATACGAAATATATGTGGGTTCATCTGAGTCTACAATTATCAAGAAAATGCTGAATAAATTCTCCGAGATTTTCAATGAAAAGCGTCTTGCCCGTGCTGAGGAACTTGGACTTACAGTTGACGAAGTTGTAATCCTCGCTTCTATTATAGAGCGTGAATCAAGGCCGAATGACTTCTCGAAGGTAAGCGCAGTGTTCTACAACCGCATAGTAAACGGCATGAAACTGGAATCATGCGCCAGCGTACAGTATATACTCGGAACAAATAAGATTAAGCTTTCAAATGAAGATATATCAATAGACTCAAAGTACAACACTTATCTATATGCAGGCCTCCCTGCAGGGCCAATATGCTCGCCCTCTGAAAGGGCAATAGATGCAGCTCTATACCCGGATGAAGCTTTTATGGACGAAGGCTACCTTTTCTTCGCCACAAAAGACCCTGAATCAGGGGAACTAGCATTCAGCAAAACAGCTGATGAACACGCAGCGGTGGTTGCTCAATATGAAGACCTATGGATAGAATATGATAGGGAACATGGAAACTAATAAAAAATTTGGGCTCTATGTTCATATTCCATTCTGCGTATCAAAATGCCTGTACTGCGACTTCGCATCAGTAGTAAAAAATAATACCCTAATCGATGAATATACGGCTGCTTTGTGCAAAGAAATGGAGATGTACAGGCAGCCATTTTCACAGTCTGCCTTCGACACGGTTTTTATTGGCGGAGGCACGCCAAGCTGCATTCCCATAGATAACCTTCGCAGGATTATTGAATCAATTTATAAAAATTTCAATACTGAAATAAAGGAATTTTCAATTGAGGTTAACCCCGGAACGGGCAGCAAAGAGCTTTTTAGAATGCTGTATGAGATGGGTATAAACAGAGCATCACTTGGGCTGCAGTGCGCAGATGACGCGATTCTGAAATCCATTGGACGAATTCATAATGTCCCGCAGTTCATACATACATTTCAGGAGGTATATTCAAGCGGCATTAAAAATATAAATGCTGACATAATAAGCGGACTGCCGGGACAGACTAAAGAGCACCTTATAAAATCAATTGACCTCGCCGCTTCTCTTAATGCGCAGCATATCAGCATGTATACCCTGAAGCTTGAGGATAACACTCCACTTAAGGAATCAGTCATGAAAGGCGACACTATTCTTCCGTCAGAAGACGAGGAATACATTATGTCCGCCGCCGCCAGAGGCCATCTTTTATCGCTCGGTTACCAAAGGTATGAAATATCCAATTACGCTAAAGAAGGCTATGAATGCGTTCATAACCTCAAGTACTGGAAAAGGTATCCTTACCTAGGTCTTGGCACTGCAGCGGCCTCCATGTATTTGGATTTCCGCTTTACCAATACCCCGGATATAAAAAAGTATATCGAAAAAATAAACAGTGATAAATTCGCAATTGAAGAAAAATCAACACTTCAAGACGATGAATTCTTCTTTGAGATGATCATGCTTGGGACCCGGCTTGCAGAAGGCATGGAATACAGAAAATATGATTCCTTTTCGCCTTTCCGTTTCAAAGATAAGTATGCAGACATAATAAAAGGCCTTGCTGATGAAGGCCTAATTGTACCCAGTGATACCCATCTTATTCTTAGCGAAAAAGGCATGGATATGCAAAATAATGTATTGCTGCGCTTTATGGACGAAGATTAATCGAAAAAAGATATCTGGTTTTCCTTGGGGAGGTTTTCAAGGCATCTTGCCATCTCCAATGATTCAAGCGCGGATTTATTTACTCCCGCTCTTTTCTGCAGGTCAGATATTGTCCTGAACATCTCCTTTTCCCTCTCCTGCTCTATTGAAATTGCAGCCGTTGTGCCTATATTGGGAAGCCGGTTTAGAGGCGGCAGTATTTTTCCGTCAACTATCTGGAATTTGTCCGCCTTGCTTCGCTTCAGGTCAACTTTGAGGAATTCAAATCCTCGCGCGAGCATTTCAAGCACCATCTCCCATACTGTGAGCTGCCCTTTTTCTTTTGCGCTGATGTCGTTTCCCATATCCCGGAGTCTTTCCACATTCTCTTTTGCCTTGCTGCGGCTGCATGTCATGGATAGTGCGTCAAAGTCCTCTCCTCTTATTGTGAAATAAGCAGTGTAGTACTCAAGAGGATAGTGAACCTTATAGTATGCCACCCTGAATGCCATTATGACATAGGCCGCCGCGTGAGCCTTAGGGAACATGTATTTAATCAGCTTACAGGAATTTATAAACCACGGCGGCACTTTCGCGTCCGTCATCGCCTGTTCCATCTCTGCATTTAGTCCCCTGCCCTTACGGACGTTTTCCATTATGTCAAATGCCATTTTAGGCTCTACATTCCACCTTATCAGCGCAAGCATAATGTCATCTCTTGTGCATATGGCTTCAAGCAGAGTAGCTGTCTTGCTGCGTATCAAATCCTGAGCGTTGCCCAGCCACACGTCTGTGCCGTGGGACAGTCCGCTTACGCGCACCAGTTCAGCTATTGTTTTGGGCTTGGTGTCCTTCAGCATTCCACGTACGAATCCTGTGCCGAATTCCGGAACGCCGTATGTGCCCATTTCGGCCAAAATATCATCCTCTTTTACCTTTAGACTTTCAAGAGATGAAAAAATCTGCATTGTTTCCTTGTCGTCCAACGGGATAGTAAGCGGGTCTAACCCTGTAAGCTCCTGAAGCATCCTGAGTATTGTCGGGTCGTCGTGCCCTAATATATCCAGCTTTACCAGCCTGTCATGCAGCATGTTGAATGTAAAGTGCGTTGTTATTACGCCGCTGTCCATATCGTCTGCCGGATACTGAATAGGCGTGAAGTCGTAGATATCGTATTCGTGCGGCACAACTATTATGCCGCCGGGATGCTGCCCTGTGGTTTTTCTAACTCCGACACAGCCGGATACCAGCCTGTTGACTTCCGCCTTGCTTGCATCTCTGCCAAGGTGCTCCAAGTACTTCATTACGTATGCATAAGCAGTCTTGTTTGCTACGCCTGATATTGTGCCTGAGCGGAAAACATTTTCCCTTCCAAACAATACTTCCGTATATTTATGTGCGTCTGCCTGATTTTCACCTGAAAAGTTAAGGTCAATATCCGGCACCTTGTCGCCCTTGAACCCTAGAAACACCTCAAACGGTATGTCAAAGCCGCGCTTTATCAGCATGCTGCCGCATTCCGGGCACTCCTTGTCAGGAAGGTCCGGCCCGCAGCCGTACTCAGCTGTGTTTATTTCAAAATCCGAATAACGGCAATTTGAACAGGTATAGTGCGGCGGCAGAGGGTCAACCTCTGTGATTCCTGTATAGTTGGCAACCAAAGATGAGCCAACAGACCCCCTGGAGCCGACGATGTACCCGTCGCTGTTTGATTTCTTTACTAGTTTGTGCGCTATCAAATAGAGCACTGAATAGCCGTAGCCTGTAATTGAATTAAGCTCCTTATCCAGCCGCTTCTGAACAATATCCGGCAGTTTATCGCCGTAGATTTCTTTTGCTGTCGCGTATGTCATCTCTATTATCTGCTCTGCTGCGTTGTCCATCTCCGGGGCGTATAGCTTCTCCTCCGGAAGCGGTTCTATCTCATCTATCATATCGCAGATTTTATTAGGATTTGTTACAACCACCTCATGCGCCGTCTTTTCATCAAGGTAATCAAACTCCTTTAACATCTCTTCGGTGTTCCTGTAATATAGCGGAGCCTGCTTGTCCGCGTCATCGAAATCCTTGGAATACATCAGTATTGCTCTGAATATGCTGTCCCTCTCCCGAAGAAAATGTACATCGCCTGTCGCTACGACAGGTTTATTCAGCTTTCTGCCTATTTTTATAACCTTTTTATTAAAGGCAATTAAATCATCTTTGCTTCCTGCCTGCTTTATTTTTTCATCCGCTATCATGAAGGCGTTATTGCCCAATGGCTGAATCTCCAGATAATCATAGAATGAAGCTATCTGCTGCAGCTCATCATCCTTTGCCCCGTGCACTATCCCCCGGAATAGCTCGCCCGCTTCACATGCTGAGCCTAGAATAAGGCCTTCTCGCATATTCATAAGCTCGCTCTTTGGTATATGAGGGTTGCCCCTGAAAAGATATTCAAGGTTGCTTATTGATACAAGCCTGTAGAGGTTTTTTAGCCCCGTTTTATTTTTGGCGTATATTACAGCATGATATATGTTTCTCGGCTGTATGTTTTTGTTTTTTATGCTGTCTATTTTATCTACTGTTTCTATGCCTTTATCCTTAAGCATTCTGAATAAAATAAGCATCAGCTTGGCCGTGGCTTCGGCGTCATCATTTGCCCTGTGGTGCGACCTTAATGCAATGTTATAATCCTTGCACAGCTTATCCAGCCTGAAAATTCTCTTTTCTGGGGTCAGTCTCTTTGCCAACTGAATGGTATCAATAGCGGCGAACGTTTCATCTATACCGAGCCGCTTAAGTGACGCATTTAAAAACCCCATGTCAAAGGACGCATTATGCGCCGCAAGCACGCTGCCTCTGGCAAATTCCACAAATCTCCCAATAGCCTCGTCTTCAGTTGGCGCCGCGGCAACCATGCTGTTTGATATTCCTGTCAGCTTCTGAATCTCAGCAGTAATATTTCTCTTTGGGTTTACAAAGCTCTGGAATTTATCTGTTATCTCGCCGTTTTCCACCTTTACTGCGCCAATTTCTATGATTACATCATTTTCAGAATAGAGCCCGGTGGTTTCAAAATCAAAGACCACAAATGAACCCGTCAGTTTCTCATTAGATTGGCCTGTGAGCGCAGTCTCTGTGTCGTCGAATAAATATGCCTCAACTCCGTATAATAGCTTTATGCCCTTTCTGCTGGCTGCTATGTGGGCATCCGGAAAGGACTGCACTGTTCCGTGGTCAGTTATGCCTACAGCTTTATGCCCATATCTGCTGACAGTATCCATCAGCTCATCTATATCCACAAGTCCGTCCATTGTGCTCATTTTTGTATGCAGATGAAGTTCGATCCTTTTTTCTTCCGACTCGTCTTTTTTCTTCTCATCTTCTAATGCAGCAATGCTCTGAATCTTTATTATGTTTTCGCGCCTGTATTTATTGTATTCGCATTGGCCCTGCACCTGAACAAAAAGCCCCTTTTTAAGGTCATTAATAAACTGTACTTTCTTTTGGCTTTTTTTTGCTTCTCGGAAGTATCTTTCGCATGTTATTGAGTTTTCATAGTCCGTAATATCTATGCTTAAAACCTGGCTTACATTGTCTTTAAGGTCTTTTAATTCGATATTTGTAATGTATCCGTGTATCGCCGCATTGCCGGTGAACTCGTTTAGCATGGCAATAGGTGTCAGCTCCGCCTTGGTGTCCTTGCCAAATAGGTATCCGCCATTTGTTTTATCCTTTGCCTTCTTGTTTTCTTGTGCAGCTGTTGTCTTCGCGATGGTCTTTTTCGCCTTTTCAAATGTACACTCGGCGTTCACTCTGCCTGCCACATATGCTACTGCTTCCTTCAGAGATTTTTCCTGAGCCTCCGTGATATCCCAGTGGTAAAAAGCATTTAGCACTCCATTTGTATTGCTGAGCTTCATAGTTTTCAGCTGCGCTGTGCAGCCTTTTGCGATATGGTTTACATTGGTAAGAAAAAGGCTTGCATTCCCAAAAAGAATATCAAGTTCTGTAATCTGTTCATAATCTATTTCTATTATTGATGTTGAAATGTGGTCTTTGAAATAGTCAGCGATTTTTGCGGTAAGCTCTTCGCACTTTTCCGCAAACCCATTGACTTTTATGCATATTTTTTTGTCAGCTGGATATGGCATTACAGATAAAATCTGAAAATACTTCAATTGGTCTGTATGTTCAATATAGAAAAACTTGTCGATCTGTGCTGACATTTCTTATCTCCCTTTTTCAAATGTGGTTCTAACTTAAACCTTCAGGCTGCCTGTTCGCTGCTTTTCGCATCGGAGATTCCGCCTTGCTTAATCTCACTATTTATGCATAAAAAAATATGTATTTATATCATAAGAAACACATATCTTTAAGTCAATAGAAATAGCTGACTATTCCATAGTTTTATTTTTCGCTTTCTAGTATTTCATCTATTTTTTCGCATAATGCGCTAAAGGCCTTGTCATTATTTATCTTCTGCTGCTTTTCACCCTTCGCGAATATTATGGAGTATTCCTTGCCGCCCGCTATGCCGACATCAGCATCCTTCGCTTCGCCCGGTCCGTTTACAATGCAGCCCATTACCGCAACTTTTAGATATCTGCTTTCACCTGCATACTTTTGCTTTATTTTTTCTGCCAGGCTCTCAACATCTATGCCTTTGCGGCCGCAAGTCGGGCAGGAAACTATGTTAATCCCCCTGTGCCTTAGGTTGACCGCATTCAATATATCCCAAGCAGCATATACTTCCTGCAGAGGGTCTCCACTTAAGGATACTCTCAATGTGTCGCCCACACCTTTGTAAAGCAGGGTACCGATACCTATAGCTGCATTTATATATCCCTGCCTTGCAGAGCCCGCTTCAGTTACGCCGATATGCTGAGGATAGTCATACTTTTTTGCGAACTTCAGGCAGCTGTCTATTGTCTTTACCACGTCTGAGGACTTAATTGAAACAACAATATCATTGAAATCAAGTTTTTCAAGCATCTTAACCTGACGGGACGCAGCCTTAACCAATGCCTTCGCGCCGTTTCCATGTTTTTCTAGTATGTCCTTAGGCAATGAACCCGAATTCACCCCTACTCGTATAGGCACATGATGGCTCTTTGCGCAGTCTACCACCTTTTTTACCCTGTCCTTGCCGCCTATGTTGCCGGGGTTGATGCGGATTTTATCTGCTCCGTTTTCCATGGCCGCTATTGCAAGCTTATAGTCAAAATGAATATCCGCAACCAAGGGTATTTTTATCTGGTCTTTAATTTTTTTAAAAGCCATAGCGCAGTCTTCATTGTAAACAGACGCCCTGATTATCTCGCAGCCTGCATTCTCAAGCTCATTTATCTGCTTAACTGTAGCTTCAATATCAGCGGTATCGGTGTTTGTCATCGACTGAACCAGCACAGGGTTGCCTCCGCCTATTATTTTGCTGCCTATTTTTATTTCTCTGGTCATTTTTATCCGCCTGTTATCAGCCTTACTACATCTCTGTACATAAGTATAATTGAAAGCCCGAAGAGAACTATAAATCCTGCAACCTGAATCTTCATCTGAGTTTCAAAAGATATCTTCTTTCCTCTTATACCTTCAAATAAGTACATCAGCACCTTGAACCCATCACATGGAGGTATTGGCAAAAGGTTAATGATGCCTAGGTTAATTGAAATAAACGCCAGAATGTAGAGAAAGTAATATATATCCATCTGCTGGGCTACATCGCTCATAACCGCTACTGCGCCTATAATGCTGCCCATGTCCTTTGCGCCTTCACCTGTTGATACAAGCCTGCCAAGATAGACAACCAACTCCTTTGTCATGGAGAATACTGCAACAGTTCCTGCTCGTGCAGCCTCAAAGAAAGATACTTTCTCTCTCTGGTATCTGTTTGCAACCCCTATGTCGATTTTATATTTTCCTTCAGATTCTACATACTCCGGCAATAAAAACAGCTCCACTTTCTCGCCGTCTCTTATTACTGTAACATTCAGCCCATCTTCATCCTGCAAGGAATCACTGATTACATCATAGTTGCCGTCTACCAGCTGCCCTTCCATCATGTAGAATACATCGCCGTTTTCCATCCCTGCATCATATGCGGGGCCGCCTTCTATAACGCCTGAAACATAGTATTCCAGAGGTTCATCCACTAGGTCCACTCCGGACACTGTAAATACACCTATCATTATAATAAGCGCTGCTATTATATTCATTACCGGGCCAGCTAGAATTACGATAAGTCTCTTCCATATAGGTTTCTTGTCAAAGGAAAGTTCACCGTTTTCTATATTCTTTTCATCATCAAATGCGACAAAGCCGCCCAGCGGGAATGCCCTGATAGAAAAAATCGTGCCCTTGCTCTCTTTTTTTAATATTTTAGGGCCAAATCCTATAGCAAACTCATAAATATCGAATCCCAGCCACTTGCCAGAAAGGAAGTGTCCGAGTTCATGTGCTACTACAAGAATACTTAGGGCTAATATCGCAAATAGTATAGTTACTAAATTCATCATCTATTGTCTCCTTTTGTGCATAATCTCTCTGCAGAATATCCTTGTCCTTTTGTCTGTTTCCAGTATGGATGATAAGTCCATTTCATCCGCAGATTCAATTGTGTTATATGCACTTTCAATTATTTCATATATTTTATTGTATTTTATTTTTCCCTTAAGGAAAGCCTCCACGGCCTCTTCATTGGCAGAATTGATTACAAGACTCCTGCCTCTTCCTTCCTCCAGCGACCTGTAGGCTATTTTTAGGCTGGGGAATTTATCAAAATCCGGCCTTTCGAATTCCAAGCTGCCCGTATTGAAAATATCCAATTCTTCGCTGGGGCAATCTATTCTTTCTGGGTACATTATAGCATATTGTATGGGAATTCGCATGTCCGGCCTGCCAAGCTGCGCCAGAATTGAATTATCCTTAAACTCAACCATCGAGTGGACTATGCTTTTTCTGTGGACGCACACCTTTATCATGCTGCTTTCCACATTGAAAAGATACTTCGCCTCTATTACTTCAAGGCCTTTGTTCATCATTGTAGCCGAATCTATAGTGATCTTTGCTCCCATCGACCAGTTGGGATGCTTAAGAGCCTGCTCCACGGTTATTTTGTGCATGTCCTCAATTGGCGTATCCACAAATGGCCCGCCGGAAGCTGTAAGATAAATATTCTTTATACCATTTCTATTGCTTTCATTTTGTATGCATTGGAATATAGCCGAGTGCTCAGAATCAACCGGGTAAATGGGTGTATTATATTCAGCCGCAAGCTCAGTTACCAGTTTTCCTCCGGCAACAAGCGTCTCCTTGTTCGCAAGGGCTATAGTCATTTTGCTCTCTATGCAGGCGATGGTGCTCTTGAGCCCCGCTATGCCTACAATTGCGCACACAGCAATATCTGCGCCGCATACCCTGCACATCTCTATAATGCCCTCATCGCCTGAGAATACTTTTGTTTTGTCTGAAATTAATTTCTTTTCAAGTGATTCGTCCGCAATGGCGCAGTATGCAGGTTTGAATTTTTGAATTTGTTCATTAAGAAGTTTATAGTTTTTGTTTCCGCTTATTGCTACAACCTCAAATTTGTCCTTGTGATAATCTATTATATCAAGAGCCTGTGTTCCTATTGAACCCGTGGAACCCAGGATAATAATTTTCCTTTTTTCCTGTGTCAATTTATTTACCTAATCTATTTCATTATTATATTAAAGTACACCAATGCTACCATTGAAGAAAACAGAATTGAGTCAATTCTGTCCAGCATTCCACCATGGTCTTTCAGGATATTCGAAAAGTCCTTTATATTTGCAAATCTTTTTACCGCTGAGGCGATAAGGTCACCAATCTGCGCAAATATCGTGCATAGAAGAGCGCATATAAGCACGTGGTACCATTTAACCGACAGTACTACCGGATATCCGGACAATACGTTTGTTTTAAGAAGCACAAAGTATACCAGCCCTATTACGGCGATACTGAATACTATCCCCCCAATCGCACCCTCAACAGTTTTATTTGGGCTTATGGAAGGGGCCAGCTTTTTCTTCCCGAATCTTGAACCCACAAAATATGCCCCCACATCGCTGGCAACCGGAGAAAGAAGCGCAATAATCATCACCAAAACGCTAAGCTCATATGATGCAATCTCTCCAATCAATATCAGCGCAAGGAAAAATGATCCGGGGTAGCACAGCGTGAAGCTGGATATAATTGCGTCCTCAAATCGAACAGTTTTATCAAAAACTCCCCATATCAGATTGTATGTTACAAGCAGTGCAAAAAGCAGCAGTGTTGCATTGGGGCTAACTAGATATGAAGGATACAATAACAGTCCGAATAACACGGCTGTCCTTCTGTTTGGATGATATCCCGCGCTGAACATAGCCTTTGTCATCTCATACTGGCTGACTATTGCAATAAGAGTAATAAAGACTATAAAAGGTATGCCTCTTACAAAAGCCATTGCAATCAAGGCTATACCTATTGGAATTCCTACTATAATTCTGCTTTTCAATCAACTACTCCTATTTCACATCGCCGTATCGCCGTTTTCTTGCGGCAAACTCATTTAGTGCTCTTGCATAGGCTTCATTTCCGAAGTCCGGCCAATGTACATCAGTGAAATAAAACTCCGAATAAGAGGCCTGATACAGCATAAAGTTGCTTAGCCTCTGCTCTCCGCTTGTGCGTATTATCAAATCCGGATCCGGCATATGGCTTGTGTCAAGGCAGCTGCTTATCAATTCATCATTTATGCTGTCAAGCGAAATTTTATCTTCCTTGTACAATTCTGCTATCTTCTTTACGGCATTTTGTATCTCCAGCCTTGAGCCGTAGTTTAGCGCAATACACACCACCAGCCCTGTGTTGCCGCCCGTTCTTTCAAGTGCGTACTCTATCGCGGTCACGCATTTATCCGGAAATCTCGAGATTTCTCCCATAAATGTGATGCGAACGTTTTCCTTGTCCAGTTCTTCAATTTCATTGTAAAGAAATTCAACCAGAAGGTTCATCAGCACATTTACCTCGTCCTTCGGCCGCTTCCAATTCTCTGTGGAGAAGGCATAAAGAGTCAGGTATTTCACCCCTATATGGCTGCTCATACGTATTATGTTCCGAAGAGCTTCTACCCCCGCTCTGTGTCCTGCTGAGCGCGGCAGCAGCCTCTTTTTTGCCCATCTGCCGTTTCCGTCCATTATTATAGCCACATGTTCAGGAAGGTTCTTCGGGATTCCGTGATAGGTGTATCCGTCTTTTTTCATTTTATTCCTTACTAGGGGGAAAACCACTGAATATGATCTCCAGAGAGTTTCCCTTTGTTTGCTTAACGCTTATTACCCTTTTTATTTCATATTGATTGTATCTGTCCTTTGTCTCTGCGAATACTGCATCAATATTACACTGCTCGAGATATTCCCTAGCAGCTTCCGGCGATTCGCCTATCAAATTATCAAACTGCGAGAATTTCATGTTCCTTGTCTTTTGTCAGGTCGTCAACTTTTTTTATATACTCATCCGTCATATCCTGCAGCTTCTTTTCATCCCTGCGGAGGTCGTCCTCTGTGATTCCGTTGTCTTTTTCCATTTTTTCGAGATGCTTTTTGATATCGTGGCGTATGCTGCGCACGGCAACTTTTGATTCTTCGGCAAATTTATGGACGGACTTAACCAAATCCTTTCTGCGCTCCTCTGTAAGCTCGGGGATTATCAGCCTGATTACCTTGCCGTCATTCATTGGGTTAATACCTATATCTGATGTCTGAATAGCTTTCTCAATTGCTCCTATCATGCTGGCATCCCAAGGGGATATAACCAGTACTCTAGGTTCAGGTGCAGAAATATTGCCTACTTGCGCTATCGGAGTCGGCGTTCCGTAATAATCAACCATTATCCTGTCAAGCAGCTTCGGGTTAGCCCTGCCAGCTCTCATTGACTGCAGTTCGGTTTTATAGAATTCAACTGCTTTAGCCATACGCTCTTCGCCGTCTTTTAACATTTCGACATTATTCATTGACATAATTTTTCCTCCAGAAGTTATAAATCTATTGTAAATATTTTACCCTATAAATACTATTATTACAACATAAATCATGCCGCAGGGCAACGATACCTAATAAAATTCGTGGCAATATTTTGCGTATTCGTGTAATATGTTGTATTACGTGCGGAAGATATGTTAAAATAAGCACGTCCTTTAAATATTAAACCCTCAGACTTTTTTAAAGAAAGGATGAAAGTATTGCCAAGCAAAACAACAACTAAAAAAAAGACCAGCGCTTCCTCAAAAACAGGGAGCAGAAAAACTACAGGAAACAAAGCTGCTTCAGGCAGAAATACATCGAAGAAGGCATTGAATGCAGAAATAAGAAAGAAAGAAATCTCGGCAGGCATAGCTATGCTCCTGTCGGGAATTATTCTTCTTGTTATTGCGTTTCAGCCGCCCATTACAGGGATGGTCGGCCCAGCTATAAAAGCCGTATTTATGGGCATATTCGGTTCATTCGGGTACGTTATACCTATGGTGCTCATAACGTTGGGTATAGTTCTGCTTTTCAAAAAAACAGTAGGCATAAACTGGGGACAGGTGATATTATGGAGCATATTTTTCCTTTGCTCTGTTTTACTGTTCCATACATTTTTCCTTCGTGAAATATTCGCAGGCAAAAGAGTAGTTGAAGTCGACTATATGATAACGACCTTTTCAGAATATATGAAATCATGCTATAGCTACGGTGCAGATACCGGAAGGGCAGCCGGCGGGCTTGGCGGGGTTCTTTCATATTGGCTGCTTAAAAACTTCGGCATATTCGGCGTCATTTTTGTGCCGCTAACCTATATACTAATCGTGCTAATTTTAAAAAACAAAAGTACGCTCCGTACACTTGCAGAGAGCACAAAAGCACGCATGGACGAAAGCATAGAGCGAAGAATGAGCCAGCAGACCCCTTTGGAGAAGCTCGGTGCAGAGAAACCGGCTAGAGAGACAGAGCGCAGGCAGATTCAGCCTGAATATCAATCTCAGAGGAGCACGTCCTCGCCCAAAGCAGACACGCTCCATGTAATGAAGGAAAGAAAGCAGCCTCTTTATGTGGAAGATATCAGGGTTTCCGAATCCGGATCGCCAGAAGAGGGAGACCTGAATACAGGCTTTTTGCTCAAGCACAACACAAACCCAATCTCCTCCGGCAGGACAAATAGCTACAGCGTTAATGAAGATCAGTGGTCACAGGCTCTTGAAGAAGAGCACAGCAAAGAGAGCGTCGGCAGGCACACAAAAGACGAAGCCAAGCCCACCATTCAGATAAACATAACAGACAAAGATGACTATAAAGCGGCAGCAACTGCCAAGCAGCCGGCTCACGCCACAGAATACCAATTCCCCCCCCTGGATATTATAGCCTTCAGCAACAACAAACTGGATGAAAGCCTTCGTGCGGAATGCCACACCAACGCAATGAAGCTAGAAGAGACATTAAGCAGCTTCCGTGTTGACGCGAAAGTAATCAATATTACATGCGGTCCAACCGTAACAAGGTATGAACTGCGGCCCGCACCGGGAGTGAGAGTTGCCAAGATAAACAACCTCTCAAGAGACCTTGCTATGGCTCTTGCAGCAACAAGCGTAAGAATTGAAGCACCGATTCCAAATAAAAACGCAGTAGGTATAGAGGTGCCAAACCGCACTCGCTCACTAGTTGGCTTGCGCGACATTTTGGAAGGCTCCAAGTTTAAGACATCAAAATCCCCGCTTACTATTTGCGTGGGTAAAGATATAACCGGACGCAACATTGTGGCAGACCTTGCGAAGATGCCGCATATGCTGGTTGCCGGCGCTACAGGGTCAGGAAAGAGCGTATTTATTAACGCCCTTATTCTCTCTCTCATATATAAGAGCTCGCCGGAGGATGTGCGATTTATAATGGTTGACCCTAAAAAGGTTGAGCTGAATATATACAACGGCATACCGCATCTTCTTATTCCGGTTGTTACTAAGGCCTCTATGGCGGCAAGCGCGCTCAACTGGGCAGTTAAGGAGATGATGAAGCGCTATGATATATTCGCTGAAAGCGGTGTGAGAAACCTAGAAGCATATAATAAGCTTGCAGCAACTAAAGGCAGCGGCCTTAAGCCCTTCCCCAGTATTGTAATAATTGTTGATGAACTTGCAGATTTGATGCAGGTTGCATCCGCCGAAGTGGAAGACGCCATATATAGGCTTGCCCAGCTTGCACGTGCAGCGGGTATGCATCTCGTTATCGCCACACAAAGGCCTGATGTAAAGGTTATTACAGGAACAATCAAAGCCAATATCCCCTGCAGGGTGGCCTTCAGCGTAAACCAGCTGGTCGACTCAAGGACAATACTCGACGGCAGCGGAGCGGAGCACCTATTAGGCAACGGAGACATGCTATTTAAATTCGGCGGCAAACCTATAAGGCTGCAGGGCGCGTTTGTTGCGGATAAAGAGGTGGAAAAAGTCTGCGATTTTCTCCGTGCCGAGGGAGTAAAATACGATGACACCGTAATAGAAGATGTCAAGAAAATTGAACAGCAGTCTCAGGATGGCCCCGGAAGCTTCAGCGGAGAATCTGGTGACGGTTTTGACAGGCTGATGCCCGATGCTGTGAAAGTAATATATGAAAATGATAAAACATCCACATCTTTCGTACAAAGGAAACTGCGGATAGGCTACAACAGAGCGGCAAGCATAATGGACGACCTGGAAAGAGTGGGCGTTTTAGGCCCTGCCGAAGGATCAAGCCCCAGAGAAATAATAGTAACTTACGGAACTGCAATGCAGATAGTATCAGGTGATGATGAATAAATATAAAATAGGCCTTGTTTCCTTGGGCTGTCCCAAAAACGAAGTGGACGCAGAGGTAATGCTAAAAAAAATTGCTGAATCAGGCCATGAAATAGAAAATGACCCCGCTAAATGCGATGTGGTCATAATAAACACATGCGGCTTCCTGCAGTCATCAAAGCAGGAGGCAATAGAAACAATATTTGAAATGTCCGATTTGAAGGGCAGCACAAACCTAAAAAAAATTATTGTGTCCGGCTGCTTCAGCGGCAGGTACAGCCAGGTTATCTATGATGAAATGCCTGAAGTGGACACTGTCCTCGGCGTATCGCAATACCCCGATATAGTAAGCCATGTGGAAAGATGCCTTAACGGCGAAAGGTATGTCTGCGCCGAAATAAACGAGGCCATTATCGGCGAGTCCGGCAGAGTGCTCACAACACCGCCGCACAGGGCATATCTAAAGATATCCGAGGGCTGCTCAAATAACTGCACATATTGCGCTATACCTTCTATAAGAGGCGGCATGCGCTCCCGAGGAGAAAGCGAAATATTAGATGAAGCAAAGCTGCTGATTGAAAAAGGAGTAAAGGAAATAACCCTCGTTGCACAAGACACCACAAGATATGGCGAAGATATCGGTAAATCCCTTGCCGGACTGCTCGATAAAATGGCGTCCATAGATAAAAATGTGTGGATACGTGTACTCTATATGTACCCTGAAATGGTGACTGACGAGCTTTTGTCAGTATACAAAAAGCACGAAAACATCTGTAGGTATATGGACATACCGCTTCAGCACGTCAGCGACAAAATACTGAAGCTGATGAATAGGCATGCAAACAAAGCAGGTATCATTGAAACCTATCATAAAATAAAAACTGCCTTTCCGGAAATGACATTAAGGACAACATACATAACAGGGTTCCCCGGAGAAACGCAGCAGGATTTCGATGAGCTGGCTGAATTCGTCAGCAAGTACCCATTCGACAATGTAGGTGTTTTTTCCTATTCCAGAGAAGAGGGAACACCTGCATACAAAATGAAAAATCAAGTTGCAGACAAAGTAAAGGACGAGCGCAGGGATCTATTGCTGCAATATCAAAGCACAATTTCAGAAGACTTAATGAGCGAAAAAGTGGGAAAAAAGTATAAAGTGCTTGTTGAAAGTCGGGAAAACGGTTATTATGTAGGGCGAAGCCAGGACTTCACTGCCGAAATCGACGGCGAAATCCTAATAGAAAGTAGCAGCGAGCTTGCTATCGGCGAATTCTATGATGTATCTATTACGGCTTCATCTATGTATGATTTACAAGGGAGAATAATAAATGAAAATGACAACCGCAAATAAGCTGACTATCCTCAGGATACTGCTCATCCCAGTATTTATGTACTTTGTATACATGGATACCGATATATCCAAAGTGATAGCTATGTTTGTGTTCATAATTGCTTCAGTTACCGATACTCTGGATGGATATATCGCCAGAAAGTACAATCAGGTTACAAACTTCGGGAAAATATTCGACCCAATAGCGGATAAAGTTCTTGTACTGGCTGCGCTTATCCCTTTAGTTCAGTTCGGTATGCTGGCAGGCTGGGTTGTTATTGTTCTTCTTGCACGGGAATTTATAGTAGGCGGTTTCCGCAATGTTGTCTCTGCTGCAGGAGGCAAAGTGATTGCTGCCAGCATAATAGGCAAGCTCAAGACAATATCTCAGATAGTATTAATATGTGTTCTTCTAGTCAGATGGGTCTGGTTCGGTTTTATATCCTTCCCGTTCGAATACATTTTTATAGCAATAACAATAATCCTTTCTTTGTGGAGCATGGCAGACTACATCACAGGCGGCACAAAGGAACTAAAAAGGCTTGGTATATCACAAAATGAAAGCTGAAATAATAGCTGTAGGCACAGAGCTGCTGATGGGACAGATCGCTAATACGAATGCCCAGTTTCTATCCCGCGAACTATCTGAAATGGGCATTGACGTACACTATCATCACGTAGTGGGCGACAATATGCAGCGCGTAGTTGAACTGATTCAAACTGTTCTAAAAAGATGCGACCTGATAATAACAACCGGCGGCCTGGGGCCGACAATGGATGACCTTACCAAAGACGCCATAGCACAGGCACTGAATAAAGAAATGGTTCTGGATGAAGAGAGCAAAACAGAAATAGAGAACTTTTTTTCCATGATTCATAAAAACATGACAATAAACAATATGCGCCAGGCATATTTCCCTGAAGGCTCAATAATACTCAAAAATCCCAACGGAACAGCGCCCGGATGCATAGTTGAAAGCGAAGGGAAGGCTATAGTAGTGCTCCCCGGTCCGCCAATGGAGATGCAGCCCATGTTTTATAATCATGTACTGCCCTATCTCAGCAAGAAAACAGGAAGCTTTTTAAGGTCTAAACATATTAAAATATTCGGTATGGGCGAAAGCTCTTTGGAAACAGCCCTTATGCACCTTATCGACGGACAGACAAACCCCACTCTTGCCACATACGCTACAGGCGGCGAGCTTTTACTCAGAGTGACTGCCAAAGCCGAAAGCGAAAAAGAAGCCCTTACCCTGCTTGAGCCGGTATGCGACGAGATATCAGAAATTCTTGGCAGCAAAATATACTCCTATACAAATGAGAGCCTAGCACAAGTTGTGATAAACAAACTTTATGAGCAGAAAAAGCATGTTTCCTTTGCCGAAAGCTGCACAGGCGGTATGCTGACAAGTATGCTGATAGATATTCCCGGCGCATCCAATGTGATAAATGAAAGCTTTGTTACCTATTCTAATGAAGCAAAGATAAACAGGCTGAATGTAGACCCGGCTACACTCGAAGAACACGGCGCGGTGTCCGAACAGACGGCAGCGGAGATGGCAAAAGGACTACGTGAGGCAACGGGATGCGATATAGCAGTGTCAGTAACGGGTATTGCCGGGCCGGAAGACGCAGGCGACAAAAAGGCGGGGCTTGTATATATATCACTGTATGATGGTAAGAAGGCCACTACGATAAAATACCAGGGCCGAAGCAACAGGGAGTACAATCGGCGTTTCTCATCGTTAAACGCGCTAAATATGGTAAGGCTCTGTTTGTTGGGTGAACAGTAATTAATCAAAAATAAGCTGCACCTTGATTTATGGTGCAGCTTTTCATTTTATTTTATTTAGAAGAAATTGCTCTGTTTATTTTTTCCGAACACAATATCATCAGTAAAGCACACAGCATAAGCATAAGTGGCAAAATGCTGATTGTTGTATTATTAAATAATACTCCGAATAAAGGCGGCATCGCAGCGCTGCCGATATAGGCAAACGCCATTTCATATCCTATTATAGCCTGAGATTTCTCTGCGCCGAATCTTTGAGGGGTCTCGTGAATCATCGCGGGGAATATTGGCGAGAGTCCGAGCCCCAGCGTAATAAATGGCAGTATCGCAAGATTTTCCTTTAGTGGGATTAGCATAAGAATCGTTCCGGCAAAGGTGACAACTGCGCCTATTCTTATCAATGTTTTATTGCTTAATTTAAATGAAACAAAGCCGGAAATGAATCTTCCTACTGTTATGCTGGCGTAATAGACAGAAATCCAGTATGCTGCTGTATCTGCAGATATGCCTTTAGTCCCTATCAAAAAACTGCTGCCCCACAACCCAACTGAAAGCTCAATTGCGCAGTAAAATAAAAAAACAGCAAGCGCGTATTTGACTCCCTTTATTTTGAATGCGTCCCCGTCAATAATTTTATGCTTCTCTGTGCTTTTTTCCGGCGTTTTGCCGCTGGTGCTTTGGTGTTTCTTCCAAAGCGGCAGGCTGACTGCAAGAATGAAAGCAAGAGACAACTGAATAATTGATATAGTTCGGTATCCGCCTCTCCACGAAAGGCTGCTCGTCAATGCTATTCCCATAATCAGCGGGCCAATGGTTGCGCCCACGCCCCAGAACGAGTGAAGCCAATTCATATGATGGGACTTGAAATGCAAAGCAACATAATTATTAAGCGCGGCATCCACAGTTCCTCCACCTAGTCCTAAAGGAACACCCAAAATAACAAGCCAAATATATGAAGGCGCAAATGAAAACCCAAGAAGCGAAAGCCCCGTTAACAGGCAGCTTAAAAGAACTATTTTACCCGTTCCAATCCTCTTAATAAAGTATCCGCTTAAAAAGCTGGAGACTATTGTTCCGCCAACTATAAAAAGAGAGATGCCCCCTGCTCCATCGAGAGGCAGATTCCACTCCGCCTGCATGGCAGGCCATGCTGTCCCAAGGATTGAATCCGGCAATCCCAGGCTTATAAACGATAAATATATAACAAGTAGTAGAGCAGCTATCATATTAATTCCCTTTATTCTAAATTATTTTAAAGGCGCCTTACGGCGCCTAAAGTATTTTAGTTTACGCTGTTTCTTTTTTTCTTAATAATGATCAAAGTAACTAATACTGCAATCAAAACGAGCAGCACAGTCGCCAGTAGTAAAGCTGAATAGTTAACTTCTCTTTCGGTTTCTATCTGTGCCGACGTTGGTGTCGGAGTTGGCGGCGGCGTAAGTGTCGGCGTTGGAGTTGGCTCCGGTGTAGGTGTTGCGAACATCTCTATCAATGCTTCTACATCCATGTTTCCTTCAGATCCTACTATACTTTCAGCTGAGACAATATAGTTCCCCGGCGCGAATACCTTCACCGATATGTTTCCGTTTCCGTCGGTATCAGCTGAATTTACATATTCCAGTAAACTTATGTTTTTGTATTCTCGATATACATAGATTAAATCGCCTTTAGGTGCTACAAAAGGCTCAATAAGGTAATCCACTATATAGAAAAACTGAGAAGTATTATTAACCGTGAATACCAGCATGTCATCCGGTCTTTCAGCGGGAATCAACGTGATGCCCATGTTTACATCATCCATATTCTCGGGTACTACACCAACCTTGCTTCCGTCTAATACGCATTTAAATGAGCCGTAATCAATAGTAAGAATTACGCTCATGTCCTGTATAGTCTTGAAGGCCTCTGCCGGCACATTTATTTCTCTTTCTGATTCCGGGTCCATCTCAACCGTTATGCTTCCGCCGTTCTCGACTCTCTTAATTTCACGTATTGCAAGCTCCCACGGTGTTGGCGGAGGCGTCGGCGTAGGAACAGGAGTTGGCGTTGGTTCAGGAGGCGCAATAACTGTAACCGTTTTTGACCCCGAAATAGTGAACTTACTTACTGTTGATGTATTCGGGTCAAATGATGAGCCCTGGCCGGATACTGTTATTGTTCCGGTTGAGCCGACAGCGGCGGATGATGGTATGCTCACTGTGATGGTAGCAGTCGCAGTAAGGCTAGAATTAAGGCCGGAAGATGAATCCTTGCTCCATGTTGCCGAATGGCTGCCCAGCACTCCGCCTGTGGATGCGGTTCCCATTATAGAAGACGCATTCTCAGACACTGTAATAGTATATGTATATGAGCTTCCAGCGTACACCTGGCTGTTACCGGAAATCGATACCCCTGCAAATGCCGTTCCTGTAATCAGAGTCGAAACTACTGCACCAAATAAAAGAGTCAGCAGCAGCTTCCCTTTCAATTTTAACATCTATTTTCCTCTCTTTTTTATGTATATTTATTTCTTATTTCAAATTTTGTTTTAATTATATAATGGCATTACATTCAGAATATGCAGTCTGAGCAGCGTATAATCGACAACATCAATTACAGAATCGTCATTTATATCGGCAACCAACAGCCTTATTCCATCAAGTTGTGCTACATTCAGAATATGAAGCCTGATCAAAGTATAATCAATTATATCCAGTATGCCGTCTGAGTGCACTTCACCTTCAATTAGTATAATTAGCTCATCTACGACTGATTCGTCAACTATCAGCTGAACGTAGTAACCTGTAGATACCACCATATCTCCTGAGATTTCCTGCATAGTCTCATTAAATATATGTACTTCACCGCCAGAGTTTTCGATAGCATCCATTATGTTCTGAACTGTCGTTTCAATCGGGATATCCTCAAGGAAACCACCCTCTCTGTTTACCGTATAGATTGACGATGTTATAAGCTCATCTGCAATGTTTATCGCGCATTGCGCGCTATAGCCGCCATCTTCCGTTGTAACAGTTATTATAGCGCTGCCAATTGCATTCGCTGTAACAAAACCTGATGCATCGACTGAGGCTATTGTATCATTACTTGATGCAAATGTCACATTTTTATTCCTTGCATCATCCGGCAGAACTGTAGCTATCAAAGCCAGTGTGTCGCCTGGAATCATGCTATATTTATCATATTGGAGTTCTACGCTCTCCACAGGCCTATCAACCTTTACCAAGCAGTTATCAGTAAATCCTCCATCCGTTGTAGTAACAGTTATTGTAGTTGTTCCCAGTGAGTGAGTCCATACTACGCCAATGGCATCTACTGTAGCGATATCTTCATCACTAGATGAGTATGTGACTGCTTGATTTGTCGCATTCGTTGGAGTTATGACGGGAGTAAATGTATAATTATCGCCTATATTGATTTGTACTTCCTCCGGCAACAAATCAACCGACTCGACATAATACCCTGAGGTTACTGTGCAAGTGTCTTCATATCCGCCGTCTTCAGTGGTCACTGTAATTGTCGCTGTTCCTAATGATACGGCTGTTACAAGTCCTGTTGAATCCACTGTGGCTACTGTTTCATCGCTTGTTGTGTAGGTGACAGTTTTGTTTGTGGCGTTTGCTGGTGTAATCTGAGGTAATAACTGAAGGCTTCTTCCTATGTCAATATGTGCATTCTCCTGAATATTCACCGAAGTTACATAAACATCAGAGCTTAAATTGCCTGCATATAATATATGGTCTGAATTTATCGGATAAACCTGTACCTGTTGATATTCATTTATTAAGTCTGCAGTGTAGTGATATATTTCATTCCATGTTATAAAGTTATCGCCGTTGCTGTCTGCCCATAATTCTAAAAATGGAGTGCTGTCATAAAGGCCGAATCCGTCATGTAATGTTATATTGAAATACCCAAGTATATAATATATCTGACTATTCATTACAGTCGGAGTCAGGTTTTCCTCTGCGAATAGCGAACCAGTTATGTCAAAAGCATATTCATAAGAAAGCTGTGATCCAGAGCTGGCAGTCAAAACATAATATCCAGTTTCAGCCAAACTCTTTACAGCCATTCCTGTTCCAGTTTCAGAGCCGCTGAAAGCTGAAATTACATAGTCATTAAAGCTTTGCTCTGTCTCCTCTATGCTAAATGATTTGCTTGTCATCTCCCTATCTATAAAGCCACCTGAATAGCAAGCATCAATAATTACTTCTTTCACGCCAGTATGAAGTGATAATTTGCCTTCAAGGTCATATACAGAAATTGGCACAAAATCTTTGCCAAATATATATCCCCCATTTGCACCGTGTCCAGAGTATGCAAACAAAAGTGTGGCGTCCTCTGGAAGGTAAGACGCTATTGCCTCTACTCTGCTCAAAAGCTCATCAGAAGTATAATCCATGTATTTAAACACTGTATACCCCGCATACTCAAGCACCGCTTTCATCGCTGTCATGTCGTTTACAGGTCCATTTAGATCGTTATCATCTCCTTCATAATCCGCCACGCCGAAAAGTATCGCTACCTTTTGAGAATTCTGTGAAATTACTGTAATATTACAAGTGTCTGTATATCCGCCATCTACGGTGGTTGCTGTAATTACACATGTTCCTTCAGAAACACCTGATACCACACCGTCTGTGACAGTTGCAACTGATGAATTACTTGTCGACCAGTGAATATCTTTATTAGTTACATTAATGGGCGAGATTTCAGGAGTTAATGTGACCGTTTCGCTCTCCAGAACATATGCCAGCTCTTTATCCAATTTTATGCCTGTTACAAGAACATCATTAGGACTTTCTTCAGGGTTAAGTGTGAAATAATATTCGCCTGCTGATTTTTTTTGCAAATATATAAGCTGATTATTATTAAAGAAAATTTGAACAAAGTTGTCATTTGCAGTAAAAATGTCCTGTACCGCTCTCATATTATAATCATAAGAAAGCAATACATTCTCATTTGCTGTATAGAAAGCATTGTTATCTAAATCAAAACATATTGAAGTAAATTCATTAATTGTACCGTCTAGCAGAACATCATCTTCAAATATGTCAGAGCACGTATATATACCACCGCTTCCGGTAAACATGTATTCCCCGTCAGGAGACATTTTGTGCTCTCCAAGAGCATAAGAACTCTTATAATTCTCTGAAGTAATAGCTCCATCCTTTATAGTATAAGATGTCAAACAGTTATACAGTTTATTATATTTTTCATTATAGTCCCATTTTATATTGTAGTAAATTTTATTAAGAGTGCTTATCTTTTCTCCATTGTTTGAATTATATGATTCGACAATAGAAAGTTGACCTGTACCTGAGGTAATATAAGCATTTCTTGAATTATCTACCGCAATGTCGTATGGATCTAATTCTACATTGAAACAGCTTTCGCCTGCAAACGTAGCTGTATCAATAATTACTATAGTCCCGCTTTCATTTCCAGAAGACATAGTATCGTGAGGCTTGTGCATAAGTGTTAAATATATTTTTCCGTTTTTAATATCAAAACGTTCAGCTTGATATATAAATTCCATATATATTACTTGCCCAGTATTTACATCAACTCTATATAACAATTTCGAGTCTTTTTTTGTTAGATAAATTACATCTCTTTCAGGATCAGCACCACTATCAAGAGGAACAAATCCAAGTTCCTCAAATGCATTTATTGAAGTAGTATAAACTCCAATGACAGGCAAATCTGATACAGTAATAGTACATACATCTGTGTAATTTCCATCTAATGTTGTAACTGTAATGTCACATTCTCCCAAAGCATGCGCTGTTATTAACCCATTGTCTACACTTGCAATTGCAGGATTACTAGTTGTCCATAATACATTTTTATTTGTTGCATTGTCCGGTGTAACAGTCGCAACTAAATTTTCTTCACCTCCGGGAATCATTTTTGAATCGTTCTTATTCAAATATATCCCCTCTGCTCCAACATTTGAGGATGATTCTATTGGATTTGTAGTAAAGAAATATTGATTTAAATTATTCTTCTGAAGACATAGTACTTCATCATTCTTATAAAAGATATCAACAAAATCATTTTCGGAATCAAATTGTTCTATTACCTCCAACGTATTGTAATTGTATGTTAATAATGTATTAGCGTTTGATGTATAGAACTCATTGTTGGAATCAAAACATATTGAATCATACCCTTCTATTTGATCAACAAAAACTAAATCACTCTCTTCATCAGACGCGCAAAGGAAAATTGTACCTGCTCCATTGAAAAGAAACTGTCCTTCGGGTGAAATATTAATGTAATCATTCATAGGATATTCTCCATGATATGGAGAATTGTAGAAATTTGTAATAATTCCATTTAATACTTCAACCACTTCAATATCACGAGGCGTGCCATTATCTGCACACATATATAACTTATTGTAATCATCATGAAACACTAATTCACTGTAAAATCTGGGAGCAACTGTTGCGTTAAGATTAGTGCCAGTTATTGAATTATAACAATCAATCTTATTGTCATAACTGCCCGTATCTGGAGAAAGATATACATAACCTTGATTATCTACTGCTATATCATACGGATTTACTGTAACATCAAAAATATTATCTGTAGCAAATAAAGCAGTATCAACAACGGCTACTCTGCCTGGCGTGACTTGTCCATAAACATAGTCCTGACGCAGTGCAATATATAGTTTCCCATTTTTAACTTCCATGTGTGTCGGCTTGTATTCAAAAGTTTTATATGTGATATTACCGTTATTTAAGTCAACTCTATAAATACTATATCCATCTACAGCAGTGCAATACACAACATTTCTGTCAGGATCAACTGCAGCTCTGTTGGGTATAAAACCAAGATTACTAAAAGCTCTACCCGCAGCATTCTCTGTTCTAGTTATATTTAAAATATAGTTATTATATGTAGTTCCATCCTCAGCTGTGCAGGTAATTGTGAATGTGTTTATTCCTGCATATAGTATTTTAGTACCTAAGTCCCCTGATATTGACATTGACGAATCCTGCACTTGGGCGGCAATTTCTATATGATCTGTAGTAAAATCAACCGTAATATCATATGAAAAAACATCGCTAGAAAAGCCGGAAATTGCACTACTGTCTATTGATATATCTGACAAAATAGCATCAGACGAAGGAGTTCTTGTTACTGCAATTGTATACGTACTAGTTGTAACCCCATCCTCTGCAGTACATATTATACTATATTCATTAATTCCGACAGCCAATTCATTAGAACCTAAATCACCTGATAATTGCGCATAACTGCTACTTGTTATTGCTATAAACTCAACCACATCTATATCATTTGGCAATTGAATTTCATAGTTAAAAACATCACCAGAAAAGTTTTGTATAGTTTCACCATTTATTTTCAAATCATCTATAAACGAATTTGTCGAAGCTTCAGCTCTTGATACGTTTAGTAAATAGTTTAGCTCAGTTGCGCCATCTTCTGCGATACATGTAATAATAAATTCATTCAAACCAACTACTAAACTTTGACTACCTGTGTCTCCTGTGATTTGCGCATTATTATCAGAGGTTGCTGCCCCTATATCAATACTGTCCACTGAATAAGATACTTCTAAATTATAGGTATAAACAGAACTTGAAAAACCTTGTATAGTGGAATTATCTATTGACAGGTCAAATAATGAAGCATCACTGGAAGCCTCATTCCTAGTTATATTTACAACATATTCTCTTTGACTGGTAGTATCCTCAGACACAACAGTAATTGTAAAACTATTTAATCCTACAATTAAGCTTTGATTTCCCGTATCACCGGAGATTTCTGCAAGCGGCTCAGTGGCAGCAGCCGAAATGTCAATTTCAGTTGTCGACCAATCCACATCAATATTGTACTCCAAAACATCCGGACTAAATCCCGCGACGCTTACACCATCAATAGTTATCCCACTCAAGCTCGCATCATCCGCAGCCGCATAAGCAATACGAGAAAATGAAAAAATAAGAGTTGTCAGCACCAAAAGAGTAAAAACAATAATTACTCGCCTATCAACATGCTTCATAAATACCTCTGTCGAAATATCAGTTATTTTATATAAAATTGTAATATTTTAGAATTAAACTATTGGTATTATACCATATTTAACCTTAAATTCAAGCTTTTATTATCCTTTATCTTACAAAAAATAAAAAAACTGAACCCTACATTTATTTGCAAAAGTTCAGCGTTAAAACTATGAAATTATACTATTAAAATCAAGAGAATCCGAGCATTTTTGAAAGAATTTTCTTGTTCTTAGATTGTGTTTTCCACCGGATAGATATAGCCGTGCACTGGAGGCAAAGAATTGTATACTCTTTCAATATCGACATAGCCCATACCAGCCTTAAATCCGTGGAAAGTTCCCTTTACTAGCACATCTTCCATATCCAGGTTCATGCCCATCACAGCAACTTTCGTTCCCTCTTTAATACGCGATAGTTCCTTCGAGTATGGGTGCATAGGTATCACTATCTTCCCTTTGTCACAGGCCTGAGCCTGAACTATCGGATAAATTCTCGGGAAACCCTCTTCATCAATAAATGAAATGAACTTAAGTGTAGCGATATTTTTGAAGAGATTATATGCCCATGCGGTCAATGCACTGGGGTCTGTTTTCCTTTTGAATACGGTTTTCACAAAAGAATTCATAAGCCCGTTAATTATTATCCCCGCCATGTCCAGCTTGTGCTTTTCTGATACATCAAATAAGTCAAAGTAGTGCACGGTATGTATTCCGAAATATGTATTGTACCTGAACATCGGTATCTGATTATACATATCGTAATCTTCGCCGGATGTTTTCTTGTCTTTCCAGACGGCTGTGCCGTTCCACCACTCTTTGCCAAGGCTCATTACCAGAAAGCCGACTTTATTTCTTTCCTGCATATATCTTTTCGAAAGACCCGTTATGAATTCGCCGGCAGTCAGTTCAGTCTCATTTTTTGCCTGCAACGTAGTAATGAATGATATGTGCGGCTCGCCCATGTCGTCTATTGAGCTTATTAACGCCACTTTATATGTTTTTGCAAACTCATTCATTGTTTCTTGATTAATTGATTTCATATTTACCACCTTAAATCTTACTTTCTCCTCCGGTCACAAACGCCTTACCATTAAGCTTATGATACTCTCTAAGTATACTTTCGATTTTTTCCAGCTTCTCAGCATTTTGCTTTTTAACGTTTCTAAATTCCCACTTTCTGCCCAGCCTGTCGTATTTGGACTCGCACAGGTTATTAAAGGCTAAAAGTTCCCATCTTTCCACAGCAGCGCTATTTTGCGAAATAAACTCCGCTATATCCCGTACGTTCTCTTCAGTGTCTGTAATGCCGGGAATAAGCGGCGTCCTGACCCATATTTTAAAGTCCTGCTTTTCCTGCTGAAGCCTGCATAGCTTTTCGAAGTTCTCAATAATCAATTCGCTTCCATGTGCAGTATTTTCCTTGTGCAGGTTGCTGTCAAAAATCTTAAGATCATATAGAAACAATGATGCTGCTTCTGCAATCTTTTCAATGTTTTCGAATTTCACCTGTCCGCAGGTATCCACAGCCGTGTGAACTCCGCTTTCTTTTAATTTTATAAGCAGTTCATATGCGAAATCCACCTGTGCCAGCACTTCTCCTCCCGAAAGGGTAATTCCTCCCTGCTGCCCGAAGTATGCTTTGTCCTTTATCAGCTCATCGTATAGTTCCTGCGCTGTCCACGTGCCGCCCTTTGCTTCTAATGCGTTGGTCGGGCAATTCACAGTGCACTCCATGCACTTTTCACATAAGGATTCATCTATAGAAATATGATCATCCACAAAGGATATTGCCTTATTGCTGCAGGATACTATGCATGTACCGCATCTTATGCACTTCATTTCAAACCATTCGTGCTCTTTAGCGAAATTTATACTTTCCGGATTATGGCACCATCTGCATTGCAGGGTGCATCCCTTGAAAAAGACTGTAGTCCGAAGGCCCGGCCCATCCTCAGTGGACATTCTCTGAATATTTAGTATTGTTCCTTCTTTCATTTTGCTCTTACATCCCCTGATGCTCTTGCCGTGCAATTATCTCATCCTGCAGGGCTCTTCCTATGGATGCGAAGTAGGCATTGTAGCCCGTTACCCTGACTAATAGATGTTTATAATTATCCGGGTGCTTCTGCGCGTCCTTAAGCATATTGCTGTCTAGGATATTTATCTGCAGAGCTGTTCCGCCGTTTTCAATGTATCCTTTAAGGTACGCTTTAAACTTTTCTTTAGATTCATTGTTTTTAAGCAAAGAAGCCGAGAATGTAATCGTATGGCTTGCTCCGTTAGGCAGAGAATTCTTGTAGTGCTCGAAATCACCCGTTTCCGCTTTTCCGCCCAAAGCTATGCCCACTGAATTCGCATTGGCTGTAGGCCCGTTTATGTCCGCTCCGTTGGATGGGCATATGGCGTTGGATAAAAATTGTCCCTGCTTTCTTCCGTCTGCGCTGGCTGCCATTACAAAGCCATCTCCAACCCAGTAGTTCCAGCTAAGCATACCCGGCCGGAATTGCCTGCCCGTACTCTTTGTTGTATGTTTCCAAGTTTCATCCGTCCATATATCCATTACCTTTTGTGCCAGTTCATCAGCTTCTTTGTCATCCCTTCCATACTTTGGTGCTTTGTTTTTGGCTACTGCCTGCAGGTAATCGCTGTCTTCCCAGTTGTTTTTGAGTATATCTACAAGCTGCTCTAATGTGCACATCTTCTTATCGTAAACAAGGTACTTAATTGCCAGCAGCGAATCCACCGTAGTAGCGTATGTGACAGCTTCAATTGTGGTCAGGTTTATCTCAGCACCGCCTTGTGTTATGTCCTTTTTGTTCTGCGCACAGCCTCTTATTAGTGTGGAAAGATATGGCGTCGGAACAAACTCCGCTCTCAGTGATTCTGTCATTTCATATACTTCAGCTATTTTATCAACTATATATTCCGTTTGCTTTTTATACGCTTCAAAGAATTTTTCCCACGTATTCAGCTCACTGAAACTTCCGGTCTTTGGTCCGTCAGTTTTAATTTTTTCTTCTTTTCCTGTCATAGGGTCAGTAAATGAAAGTAAATCTTTGCCGTTGTTCATTGCAAGCTCAACTGCTTTCAAAAGATTAAGGTTGTTATCTACCGTGCCTGATCTGTCATTTCCCACCATTGTATTCTCAAGACATCCCACTGAAGCGTAATCATACACATTATCTTCATTTATCATGTGCTCAAGGTTTGCTTCCTTGGCTTCACGCAGCATTCCCGCCATTGAACGCTCATCAAAGTTCAGTAAAAACGGTGCGCCCTGCGATGAAAGAACCATATCGACAACCTTATCAAGAAGCTTCTCTGGTGAGTTCCTGTGCAGGCGTACATTAGGCTTTGGTTCTAATATCGGGCTCATGTCGTCTATCATATCAAGAAGGACGTATGTCAGCTCATTTGTCATGTCCTTGCCGCCTTTGCCCATTCCGGATAGATTGAAAAGCTGGCCGAAACCTGCTGTAATCCCCTGATTCGCCCCTACCCTTATCTGTGCATCATACACAGTATTGCAATGAAACCAGAAGCTGCCCAGAATATCTTTGGCAAATTCCTCTGTCATTCCGTTTTCTTTTGATGTTTTGTAATATGGATATAAAATCTGATCCAGTCTGCCGAATGAAACGCCTGGGCCGGGATAGTTTTCATCGGACATTATTAGCATATGAGCCATCCACAGGGATTGTATCGCCTGATAAAAATCCTCAGCCGGATGCCAAGGCACCACTTTTAGATTGTTTGCTATTTTTATCAGCTCTTCTTTCCTCTGCTTGTCTGATTCTGTTTCTGCCATTGCCCTGCACTTGTCTTCATATCTTTTTGCCAGCTTTCTTGGCATATTGGCAGCTATCATCATGGCCTTTATTTGTGCGCCTTCTCTGCCTTTCTTTTCTTTATCAGTCAGAGATTCAAAGACTTCTTCAAGTTCCTTGTATATTCCCTTGAACCCGATCTTTAATATGCGTTCATAGTCAGCGATTATGTGCCCGCTGGTTGCGCCTGAGTTGCCGTATCCATGGTCATGGAACCACTTCATAGCATGAGCCGCGCCGTTTTTTCCGTTCAGCAGTTTGTCTCGCTTTTTCTGCTCCTTTTTTGTAAGGCACATTGATGTAAAGGTATTGAAGTTAGCTCCTGCCAGCAAATCCCTGTCTATTATCTCGCAGGGCATATATTCATTCATCACTTTGTCTAAAAATTGCGCCTTGCGCACAACCAAAGGCTGCTTCCAGAAATCATCATCCAGTTTAACAACCTTTGCAGCCTGCTTTGTAGATGCCGTAAATGTCTTGTGGAATGCATACGTTTCGGGGACTATATAATACGGAGTCTCATCATATAGCATGTCCCAGTCCGTCCCTGTCGTGAAACAACGGAATTCATTGTTCCATTCTCTTTCTGTTCCCTGAAAAAAGTAATCTCTCAGATACTTTACCCTCGGAGATAAATTACCCGGTATTTTCAGTTTTGCTGCGAATTCACTCATTTTTTAATACCTCCATACTTCTTTACCACTGTTTCGCCCTCTGACAACAGCGTGTCAAGCGCGTGAACTGCTCTTTTTTCATCGCGGTCTTTAATCGCGTTAACAATGTCTATGTGTTCTACACTTATTTTAAAACTTTCATCTATCATAGAATAGAAAATCTTCAGATACTTTTGCCCAATAGGCTCAAATGAATTCATTATAAGTGGATAGACGGGATTATGCCCTGCTACGCACAGCATATGATGGAATCTAAAATCAAGGGCTATCCTGCTTTCCATATCTGTAACTTCGTTTTCAGCCTCTATTATCTCGTCCAGCTCTTTCAGGTCTTCATCGGTTCGGTATCTGCACGCCAAAATTACAGATTCTGTTTCCACCACTTTTCTGGCGTCCAGTATGCCCTGCATCAGGTTCATATCAACGTTTTCGCCGTTATGCCTTATTACTGAATACAAAACGTCCAGCTTGCCGTCCTTCATGTAGTCTGCTACTTTTGTCCATTGCCTTGGATTGATGGATAGAAAGCCCTTCTGGGAAAGTTCAGCAAGCCCGGCGTTAACCACCGTCCTGCTTGTACCGAAAGCATCGACAAGCTCCCTTTCCGTGGGAAGTCTGTCGCCAATTTTCCATTCACCGGAAAGAATTTTTTCCTCAATTTCGTTTATAAACTGCTGTTTTCTGCTTTTTAAAGACATATAAATCCTTAAGATGTGACTTTGTGGTATGACCAGCGTGGTATGACCACGTAATCATTATACTCTCGTCTATTGATAATTACAAGGTTTTTATCAAAAAAACAGCTGATTATTTCAGCTGCTCAATATTGTTAATTATGTCTTTCTTGAAACCATTAATATGCTCTGATATGTATTCTTCTGGTGATTTGCCGTTAAAAACTATTTCACTCATGTCCATGCCGTATGTGGCGTATTTCATCTCGTCTGCTTTATCTGCCCTGTAAAAAACGGCGTTTGCGCGTCTTCTTCCCAAGACAGCATCATCATATCTCTTTCCGCCCTTTATCTGCGATTTGAAAGTCCTTATAAGGCTGCGTGCTAGTCTTTGATTTTGCGATGCGTCAAAAATCAACTTGTCATCATCACTTAGCCAGTCCAGCCCTCGCCACACCTCCAGCCCAACAAATGCTTTCAGCCAAGTTTTATCTTCTATTGCTTTCAAAGCATCCATAGCTCTCAGCGCTGCTGCCACATGGGTTGGATGCTTGTCTGCAAGGTTATGAGTGAAAATATACTCCGGCTTGCATGCAATAATAATATTTGTCAGGTCATCAATTATCCTTTTGTCGTTTCCTCGCAGCTCTCCGCTGGAATACCCCATCTGTATCTGTGCGGAATACTTGCCCACTTTCGCCGCCCTTTTTTGCTCATTTAAGCGTATTTTTTTTATTTCTTCAGCAGAGTATCTTCTGCTCTCATTTATTTTTTCACTTCCTGCGCCGTCTGTAATAATAATTGATGTAAAAAATTTATTCTTTGAATGATAGCATTCTTGAATAGCGTGATATGCCATTATCTCCGCATCGTCCTGATGGGCGGCTATACAAAGGACTGTCGTTCTCTGAAGAGCGTTTTTTATATCGCTGCCGTCAGGTATGTATAAATCGGATATTTGATTTAATTTCAGGCCATCTGTCATTTATTAGTCTCCTGCTATCATTATTATTAGTCAATAAGCAATATCATAAAATTATTTTAACTTTAGTTCCCTTGCCCGGCTCGCTTTCAATCTCTATCTCTCCGCCATGCGCTTCAATAATAGTCTTAACTATGGTAAGCCCAATCCCTGCGCCGCCTGTGCGCCTGTTGCGGGATTTATCCGCCCTGTAGAACCGCTCAAATACCATAGGCAGATCCTCAGCTGATATTCCAATTCCGTTATCTTCAACTGTTATTTTCGTCCTATTTTTATAAGGCTCAACTGATACCTTCACTTCACCGCCATCTGTTGTATACTTTTTCGCATTGGATATCAAATTAACCATCACCTGATTAATCTTGTCTCTGTCTGCCAATACATTTCTGCTTTCCCCTTCAAACGATATACTCTTGTGCTCTTTTCTGAAATCGCCTTCAAATGTCTTTACGATGTTTTCTATCGTGTCTGATATATCAAACTCTTCAATATCGAGCTTTGAAGATTCACTTTCATATTTTGACAGCTTGCTTAGGTCGTCCACAAGACGGCTGATGCGCAATATCTCCTCATGCATTATGCCTATTCTTTCGCTGTCCATCTCCATAACTCCGTCTAGAGCCGCCTCCAGATTGCCCTGCACTGTGGTCAGCGGCGTACGCAGCTCATGCGCAATATCTAATGATGCCTGCTTACTCAGCGCTTCCTGCTTCTTCAATGTCTCCGCCAGATTGTTGACAGCACTTACAAGCTCAACTATCTCCTTTGTATTTGATTCTTCAACAATCTTCTCACCATAGGAGCCATTGGATATTTCGCCTGCCTTGTGGATTACCCTTGAAACGGGCTTGCTTATCTGGCGTGAAATAATAACCCCAAAGAAAAGAGCCATCACTGTTGAAATAACGGCTGTTAAAATAAGCAGCTTATTCAATGTATTTATGAAGTCAAGATCATTTTCCGTATAATAATACGGGCCGTAATATCCGATGGTGACCTTTCCTATTTCACCAGTGCTATTTTCCAGCAGATATGTTTTTTCTTCATAGCCGCCCTCTGCTCTGCCATATCGTCCCTGCATATTGTTTCTCATCGAATTAAGCATCTGCTGGCACATGCCGTCATTATGGGCTGTCGTATCCCATACGATGTGGCCGTCACTATCCAAAACTTTTAGAATCATTCCGCTCTCTAGTGCGTTCATGCCTACGCTTTCAAGGTACTCAGTGTCCCACTTACCTTCGGATATATAGCTTTGCCTTACAAGCAGCGCAAGCTCCGTTTCATTCTGATCCTGCTGACTTATAATATATTCCTTGAATTGCTTTTCAAGAATCACATTTGTCAATATACTTACAATCGCAACGCCTATCAAAATGATAGCAACATAGGAAAGGGAAAGCTTTGTTCTTAAACTATACTTCATTTTCCCCTCCAAATTTATAACCCAGACCGTGAACCGTCAGGATATATTGATTGTTTTTTGTATCTTCTTCAATCTTACGCCTCAGGTTTTTAATATGTGAATCTATTGCCCTGTCGTACCCTGAGAAATCATCTCCCATTGCTATATCAATCAAGTCATCTCTGGAAAATACTCTTTTGGGAGACTTGGCAAGGGTATAAAGTATTCTGTATTCATTTGGAGTAAGGTCAATCACTTCTCCTTTTTTTATTACTTCGTATTTTATAGTATCTATAGTAAGCTCACCGGAATTAAAAGAAAGAAAGGATGATACTGAATAGTTCTCTCCGTCAGTCCTCCTGAGTATAGCCCCCACCCTAGCTACCAGCTGCCTTGGGCTGAAAGGCTTGGTTATGTAGTCATCCGCTCCAATATCAAGCCCCTTTAATATATTTTCTTCTTCCACTTTTGCTGTCAGCATTATGATCGGAACTCTTGATGATTTTCTTATCTCTGTGCATACTTCCTCACCTGTAATATCAGGCATCATCAAATCAAGCACAATAAGGTCAATATTACTTGAATTGAATTTATGCAATGCTTCGCGGCCATTATATGCCTTTATTACATTATATCCGTTTTTTACAAGGTAGGATTCCACAAACTCAACAATGCGCTCTTCATCATCCACCACAAGTATATTTTTCTTTTCCATCTTTTTGCTCCTTGCCGTCAGCTTCTTTTGGGGTTAAACCTTTTTAGGCTCAACGAATTAGTGACAACTGACACTGAACTGAATGCCATAGCCGCTCCTGCTATCATGGGGTTTAAAAATCCCAACGCTGCTACAGGTATTCCAATAACATTGTAGAAGAAAGCCCAGAATAGATTCTGCTTTATCTTCCTCATAGTCTTCTTAGAGAGCCTTATCGCCGCAGGAATGGCCCTCAGGTCTCCGCTTATCAAAGTAATATCCGCTGCCTCTATCGCCACATCTGTGCCGGTGCCCATTGCCATGCCAATATCAGCGGAGGCCAGCGCCGGAGCGTCATTAATTCCGTCTCCTGCCATGGCTACTATCCTGCCTTCATTTTTAAGCCTTGCCACTTCGTCTGCCTTATTTCCCGGCAGCACTTCCGCCAAAACATGCTCTATTCCCACTTGTGCTGCAATACTTCCAGCTGTTCTCTTATTATCTCCTGTCAGCATATATATATCAATACCCAATTTCTTAAGCTGTTTTATTGCTTCTTTGGAGTTTTCCTTTATTGTATCTGCAACTGCTATCACACAAATTATCTCTGAATCCACAGCCAATAGCATTGCGGTCTTCCCCTGTCCTTCCAATTCAGATACTTGGCTTTCTGCTTTGATTATTGATATGCCGCTCTCGTCCATCAATTTTGATGTGCCTATCAATATCTTCATGCCCTGATATTCCGCCGTTACGCCCTTTCCGGGAATGGCCTCGAATTGATCAGGCCCGGGAATGCTTTTGTTTACTTCCAGCGCTTTCTCATATATAGCCCTCGCCAGAGGGTGTTCCGAATTTTTCTCCGCGATTGCAGCTAGAAACAGTGCATCTTTATCGCCGCTTCCTTTAAAACTAATTATGTCCGTAACCTCAGGCTTTCCGTTTGTGATAGTCCCCGTTTTATCGAGTATCACAGTGTCAATTTCATATGCCCTTTCAAGGTGCTCGCCGCCTTTTATAAGTATACCATTTTCTGCTCCCTTGCCTGTACCCACCATGATTGCGGTCGGCGTAGCCAATCCTAAAGCACAGGGGCAGGCGATTACAAGCACTGAAACCATGCTTACAAATCCCATTGATGCATTCTTCAATGCTATGTACCATATCAGGAATGTAACTATGGCAATGCCTACAACAACAGGCACAAATATTCCGGATACTTTATCAGCAATTTTCTGTATCGGTGCCTTGGAGCCCTGCGCGTCCTCCACCATTCTTATTATCTGCGAAAGCATTGTGTCCCTGCCCACTTTAGCTGCACGGAACCGGAAACTGCCCAAAGTGTTTATCGATGCTCCTACCACGCTGTCGCCAGCCTTTTTGTCAACAGGTATGCTCTCTCCTGTAATCATTGATTCATCAACTGAGGATGTACCTTCAATTATAATTCCGTCTACCGGAATCTTCTCACCCGGGCGAACGGATATTACATCGCCTACCTTAACATCCTCAATGGGAATATCTTTTTCCACTCCGCCTGATATCACTCTGGCTGTCTTTGCCTGAAGGCCAATGAGCTTCTTTATGGCTTCTGATGTCTTGCCTTTTGCTATTGCTTCAAAATATTTACCCAGAAGGATAAGCGTAATGATAACTGCCGCTGACTCAAAATACAAATCCTTCATAGCTCCCTGCTGGAAGAACATGTTGTAGATACTCATGAAGTACGCAGCGGATGTACCAAGTGCTATCAGCACATCCATGTTTGCGCTCTTAGCCCTTAGCGCATAGAAAGCATTTTTGTAGAATTTAAATCCTATAATAAACTGCACCGGCGTTGCTAAAGCTAGCTGAAAATAATGATTATGAAGCAGAGGCACATCTATGCCAACAAGCATCAGAATCATTCCGAGAACTAAAGGGGAAGAAAGAGCTATTGCCGCTATCAGCTCAACTTTTAATTTCCTTATCTCCTTTTCTCGCCTCAGTTTTTCAACATCACGGTCATTTTCTACAGGCAGCGACGCACCGTATCCCATCTCATTAATTCGTGCCACTATTTCATCCACTTTTATTTTGCTTCTATCGAATGTAACTGATGCTTTTTCAGTAGTCAGGTTTACATTGGCTGCTTTTATTCCATCCAGTGAATTCAGCACCTTGTCTATAGATGCCGAGCAGGCAGCGCAGGACATACCGGTAATATTTATCTGCACTTTGTCGCTTTCTCCGCCGCGCTCCTCCCTTATTACGCCATATCCCAGCTTTTCTATTTCATCCATAATCCTCTCTTTTGAAATACTGCTTTCGTCATACTCGACGGAAGCCTTTTCAAGAGCCAGGTTCACATTTACCTTACTTACTCCTTCGGATTCATTCAGCCTTTTTTCTATAATATTTGCACATGATGCGCACGACATGCCTGTTATATTTATGTTTTCCTTTTTAATCATTTCTCCACTGCTTTCCATTAAGTTTTTATTTTTACAGTTACCCTATACATAATCAAAATATACTATAAGTAATCATATAGAAATATTTTTAGCCTATGCTTACTTTATGATATTCAATATACTATTATTTTATGTATTTTTTGTGTAGAAAAAATTTTATGGCTACATAATTTCTACATATTTGAGTACTACAATACAGACATAAAAAGAATTGAAATAATCTTAATGTATGAAAGGAGCAGAATATGTGGTTCGGATACAGCAGAAATTTCTTTGATATGGCTAGGCTTCACTATACTGGTGGATGGCTATTCTTCATAGGAATATTAGTAGTCGCATTAGCAGCATATTTAGTAATTAGAAGCAGCAAGCGCAGCGCAAGCTTCACAGCATCAGAAGTTCTTCTCAAAGAACGCCTGATAAAGGGCGAAATCAGCGCTGAAGAGTACGAAAAATTACTAGGCCTAATTAAAAAATAGAATAAACGCAAAGAATGGAACCAGCTGCAGCGAATAATTCCATAAAAACTGCAAGCTATTCCTTTCAACAAAAAATAACCCTCTAATCAATGCCGAGCCAAATGCTATAAACCATGTTGGCAAAGCTTATCAGATAGATGACGCCGTATGCTTATTGCATACGGCGTCGCTATATTTGCTCAATGAGAAACATTCTTCTCTTCTTCAGTTTTTTCGAATTCCACTTCTATAGTAGCGTGCTCTATTCCGATTCCTTTTAGGTAATCTCTTATATTCTGCCTCATACTGTTGGATGATTCTATATTATCATCAGCATCCAAAACTATATGCATGCTCAGCATATGCTTTTCTCCGTCCAGCGACCATATGTGGGTATGGTATGCTTTTTTGAGGCTGAACCTCTCCTTTATCTGCTGCTCAATTTCCTTTGCCGAAAATTCAGACGGTGCCCTCTGAAGAAAAATATCAATTACCTGCTTTAAGTTCCGTGCTGCATTATAAAGGACATAAATAGTAATTCCCACAGAAAGAATCGGGTCAATTAAATAGACATCAAAAAACATAAGTATAATGCTGGCAATAAGCACAGCCGCCCAGCCCAGCACATCCTCCAGCAGGTGCCACGACACCATTTTTTCATTAAGAGAATCGCCTTTTCTTACCTTCAGCATTGCTGCTAGATTAACAACTATTCCAAATACTGCGAATATCAACATGCCTTTGGCCTGAACTTCTTCGGGAGAAAAAATCCTTGGTATGGACTTTGATAATACCAATACTGATCCCGCAATGAGAATAATTCCGTTAATCAAGGCACCGAGTAATGAAAATCTGGCATAGCCGTATGTGAAATCATCATCCGGACTTTTTTGCGATTTCTTCTCGAAATACCATGCAATGCCTAGCGACAGAGAATCACCCAAATCATGCAACGCATCGGATAAAATCGCCATGCTGTTTGTCCATATTCCACCTGCAATTTCAAGCAATGTAAAGCAGAAATTAAGAACAAAGGCTGTCTTTATGTTCTTAACTCCTCCGACTTCATGAGTATGGTTATGTACATGAGGCTCTTTACTCATTACTTTATCTATCCTTTTCTGTGTCGAATACTTATACTTCCTTAAAAATATCTAAAATCCATCTTGAAAAATCTACTGACGCTTTTTGAGCAGTTTGCACCACCCGTTCATGGGAATGCTTAACCTTTTGTATTCCGGTTGCCATATTGGTTATGCAGGCTATGCCAAGGCAGTCAATGCCCAGATAATTAGCGGCAATAGTCTCGGGTACAGTGGACATACCTATAGCATCAGCACCCATCATGCCATATGCTCTTATTTCAGCGGCTGTTTCATAATACGGGCCCATAAAGCCGGCATAGACGCCATGTTTATAGTTTATGCCTGCTCTCTTACCAGTATTTTCAGCGATATCAATCAGATATTTTTTATATGGCTCCGTCATATCCGGAAACCGGACTCCGAATCTTTCATCATTTTCTCCAATCAATGGATTCGATCCCATCAGATTGATAAAATCATCTACGATCATCAGCGTGCCCGGCTCAAAATCTTTATTTATGCCTCCGCATGAATTGGTTATTATCAGCTTCTTTATTCCAAGCAGCTTCATTACATATATAGGGTATGCCACCTCTTTCATCGTATAGCCCTCATAATAATGAAATCTTCCCTGCATGGCCAATGTCTTTTTTCCGTTCAATGTTCCCAGACATAGCTTGCCTTCGTGTCCCTTTACAGTAGACTTTGGGAAATTAGGAATATTTTCATAGGCTATATATACGCGATTTTCCATTGCCTCTACTATTGCGCCTAGGCCCGTGCCCAGAATAATTCCGATTTCAAAACTCATATTTGAGGTATTCTTGATATATTCGGCGGACTCTAGCGCCTTTTCATACATTCTTTCCATATTCTTCTCCGTTATAGTGACGACTTCACTTCATTTTTTAAGCTGCCGATTCCTTCAATAACTACTTCCATCTTGTCGCCCGCCTTTAGGTATTTGGGCGGATTAAACCCATGCCCCACTCCGCTGGGCGTGCCTGTGGCTATCACATCACCGGGATTTAGTGTCATGCCTTTTGAGAGGCTTACAATCAGCGCTTTAATGTCGTGCATCATAAGGCTCGTGTTGGCATTCTGCCTCAGTTCGCCATTTATAAATGACGCTATTTTCAGATTATTTCCGTCCTCTATTTCATCCTTAGTCACAATCCATGGCCCAATGGGGCAATGAGTATCCAGGCTTTTGCCCTTGAACCACTGCTGATGTGCTGCCTGCAGGTCTCTTGCGGTGACGTCATTCAAAATTGTATAACCGTATACATAATCAAGGGCATCTTCCCTGCTAATATTTATCCCTTTTTTGCCGATTACTACGGCCAGCTCCGCCTCGTAGTCCACACTGCTGCTTGCGTTTTCATGCAGCAAAACCGGCTGCCCAGACCCTGCTATGCTGGAGAGGGCTTTTGAAAAGAATATCGGCGTCTCGCGCACTCTTTCCGCTTGGCTGTCGCTGCCGTCAAACTCAATAATATGGTCATAGTAGTTTTTACCAATGCAGAGAATGTTCTTTGTCGGTATCACCGGAGCCAATAGCTCTACATCATCAAATGAAATCTCGTCTGTAAATTGACTGCCGTTATCACTAAAGATATCAATTACTTCAGTGAATACTTTTATCCTGCTCAGGCGTTCAGTATCTGTATATATAATGTTCTTTTCTTCGTCTGCCCTGCCCCAATGTTCCTCACCGTTTATTATAAACCTTACAATTTTCATATTATTCTCACTTTAAAAATTATTACTAATTAATTATACCACAAGCGTATCGTAAATTATCCATTTGGCTAGTATTTAATAATAGTAAAAGGGCTGTTGAGGGCAGCCCTTTTACTGATAATAAGATTGAGCAAAATGCATGTACATCTCGCGCCTTGAATAGCTTTATTTTTCTACCTGTTTACTCTGCCTGAACCGTCGCCCTTCATCAGCTTCTCTACTTCTGCCTTTTTCACCCTGTTGTAGTCGCCGATTATGGAATGCTTCAGGCAGCTGGCCGCCACTGCAAACTCCAAAGCTTCCTGCCTGTCCTTATATGTGCTGAGGCCATATATCAGGCCGCCCGCGAAGGAGTCTCCTCCGCCCACCCTGTCTAGAATATCACTTATCATATACCTCTTTGAAAGGTAGAAATTATCTCTGTCATTAAGGCATGCTCCCCAGCCATTAATGTCGGCTGATTTGCTTTCCCTCAAAGTGATTGCTATCATTTTAAGGTTAGGGAACACTTCCAGAACCTTGTCCCCCAGAAGTTTATACTTATCAGTGTCTAATGATCCGCTTTTTACGTCCACCTCAACGTTTATGCCGAGAGACATCTGGCAGTCCTCTTCGTTGGCTATGCCTACATCAACATACTTTACCAGTTCATTCATTACTTCTACTGCAGTCTCACCGTAGTTCCAGAGCTTTTTTCGGAAATTAAAGTCACATGATACAGTAACGTTATTTTCCTGTGCCTTTTTTACAGCTTCCAGTGACATTTCCTTGGCTTCCTTGCTTATTGCCGGAGTAATCCCTGATATATGGAACCATTCTGCATCCTTGAATATTTCATTCCAGTCTATTTCACCCTTCTGCATCAGTGAAATAGACGATTCTGCTCTGTCGTAGATAACATTTGAAGCCCTTTGGTTTGCTCCTGCTTCCAGGAAATATATGCCCACTCTTCCTTTCCTGCGCACAATTGAACTGGTATCCACACCAAAGCCTCTTATCTCTCTTATGCATGCATCCGCAATGTCGTTTTCCGGCAATGCCGTAACAAACTTTGCGTCCAGTCCATAATTGGCAAGAGAAACCGCAACATTAGCCTCTCCTCCGCCGAAAGTTGCCTCTAATGCGGGAGACTGAAACAGTTTTTCATGATGAGGCGACTTTAGCCTAAGCATAACCTCGCCGAAAGTAACATATTTGCTCATACCTTCCTCCTATTTCTGAATCAGATGTACTGCGAATCCGCCGAACTCGTTTTCAAGATAAACCGCTGTCTTTTTACCGTTTTTTTCAACTGTTGATGATATATCCGCTTTATATCCTCTCTTATCCAGATAATAGAGAGCTCTGTCAATATTATTTGTCCTTACTGCAATATGACCGTTTTTGCCCTTAAATGGCGTTTTCATAACCTCAAATTGTGTACCTACGAAATTGGAGCTGTTACCTTGCTTAAGTGCCATTCCGAAGGCCTTTGAAACCTCCGCTGCCAGCTCCAGTGATACTTCCTCATTTTCCATATTTATTCCTATATGTGCAATCTCAAATCCCAGCAACACGTCAATGGATTTCCTGATTGTATCTGTAATATTCGAATATCTGCCTTCAGCCATGTCATTAGCGCTGCAAAGCCAGCCGCCGCCAATTGCATGGATAAAATCCTTATCGGCATATTCAGAAAGATTGCTAAGGTCAATTCCGCCTGTTGGCACAAACTTAACCATTCTGAACGGGCCATGAAGAGCCTTGCATGCCGGCAAACCTCCATATATGCTAGCAGGGAAAAACTTAAGTATATTTAGCCCAAATTCCAAAGCATGTGTTATCTCCGTAGGCGTTACACAGCCGGGCGTAACAAGAATATCGTTATTAAGGCAGTACCTGACTACACCATCATCAAATCCCGGGCTTACAATGAATTCACATCCGGCTTCAACAGCCGCCTTTGCCTGCTTAACATTTAGTACCGTGCCTGCGCCGAGAATAATTTCCGGGTAATTTTTCTTTATCAGCTGCATCGACTCGATAGCTGCATCTGTGCGCAATGTTACCTCCATAACAGGAAGCCCGCCCTCAATCATTGCCTTTGCAGTGGGCAGTGCGTACTCCACCTTATCGAATACAACAACGGGAATCAGGCCGATATTTCCCAGTTTTGTGCTTAAATCTGACATTTTAACCTCCGTTTGTTCACTATGTGACCACTAGTGCCTTTATATGAACATTATACTATTTTTCATTTTTTCAGTCAACCGGTTAAATAAAAAAACAAGATGTTTTTCATCTTGTTTTTTTATTTCGTATAGCCTATTCTTTTTGATATCTCATCTGCTGTATTTTTAACTAAAGTGATTATACCGCTATCTATTCTTAAGTAATCTCTGTTGTTTCCTGTTGTGCTTATTGCCGCGATTATCTTTTTTCTGTAGTCATAGACAGGCGCGCCTATGCAAAAAATATTATCCTCATTTTCCTCGTTATCCACGGCGTACCCGTTTTTTCTAACGATTCGTACTTCATCTAATACGGCTCCTACATCTGTATGCGTGTTTTTTGTTCTTTTTTCCATATTGGTCGATTTGAGTATTCTTTTTATTTCTTCATCATCAAACTGCGAGAGAAGCACCTTGCCCATCGAGCTTAAGTATACCGGAATTCTTACACCTATTGAAGAATACATGCTTATGGAGTTTACCGGCTGTATTTTTTCAATATACACTACTTCGCCCTCTGAATATATTCCCATGTGGCAGACCTGATTTGTCTTTAGAGAAAGCTCTCGCAAAAGCGGCGCAGCCTCTGTTTTCAGTTCAACCTGATTTAGCCTTATGCTGCTTAATTCCACCACCTTTAATCCGAGAGTATATTTACCTGAAGAATCCTTTTCAATGTATCCTTTGTTCATCAGAGTAAATACAAGGCGACGCACATTGCTTCTGTTAAATCCGGTGGCCTGCTCTAGCTCCTTCTGGCTCTTGGGCTGAATAGATATAATCTCCAGCACCATCAACGCCCTTTCGACCGTCTGCAAAGTCATGTTTTCCATCGGCTGCTCCTAATTTTATCTTTACGTACGAGTATATAGTTTTGCACAATTATATTCAAGCCTTAATTATTTCAAACTTTTTATACTATATAATATTATTTGTTGCTATCTTCATGTGCCTGCAGCGCCAGCTGGTAGGCACCATAGAGCCCTGCCATCTGACCGTTTTCAGGATATCTTATATATTGGGATAAATCGCCATCCAGTACTCTGTGCTGAACATATCCGTTCATATGCTTTTTAAATGCTTCACGTATCATCGGAAATATGTGCTCCTGCTGGCTTACACCGCCGCCGATTAGGATAATTTCAGGAGAAAGCACAAGGGTGTATGTCATCAGTGCCTGCCCAATATAGTCGGCGATATACCCCCATACTTCATGATTTTCAGGCAAGAACTGCGCCTTCTTCCCGCAGCGCTTCTCTATCGCCGGCCCGGAAACCAGCCCTTCAAAGCAATTACCATGTGAAGGACAGACGCCTTCGAAATCATCGCCTTCCATCTTCCTTATAAGTATATGCCCCATTTCTGGGTGAGTAAGACCTTTAAGTGTTTTGCCTTCCGATACAAATCCTGCTCCTACGCCCGTGCCTATAGTAATATAAAGCACACTTTTTTTGCCCTTGCCTGCGCCCATCTTGTATTCGCTCAGTGCCGCCGCATTTACATCAGTATCAATTATTATGGGTACATTGATATCACTTTTTATATATTTAATCAGATTGAAATTACGCCAGTTTAATTTCGGAGTATTGAGTATTGTGCCGTATTCTGGCGATTCCGGATCTATATTGACTGGCCCGAATGTGCCAATGCCTAAAGATACAATATCATAATTTCTAAAAAACTCCACCGTCTTTCCCATTGTATAATCGGGATTAAGTGTATCAATAATAGTTTTCTCAAGTATGTTTGCTTTTTCATCCAGCACTGCACATACGAATTTTGTGCCGCCTGCTTCTATTGCGCCATATAGCATTTGCTTTTCTCCTGACTTTGTTTGATATTAATTATACCATACTTAAATTATTTAAAAACCTAAAACCGTAATGTATATGTATTCCGCTTTCATATATATCTATATACTTGACTTCACATTACTCAAAGTATATAATTACAAAAAATATTTAAAGCGTTAAGCAAAAGAAGTAACTTGTCACATCCTGATTATAGAGAGCTGCCAATGGTGGAAAGGCGGCACCAGCAGATGAGCGAATGGATTTGCGAGTGCAGTTGTGAAGTGAAAATGTGTAGCATCTGCCGGGATTCCCTTCCGTTACCACTGGGGTGCAGATGATTGTCTGCATACAGAGCGGATTGAAATATAATCAATCAATTTGGGTGGCACCGCAGAAGCAAGTCTTTTGTCCCATATATGGGACAAGGGGCTTTTTTTATTACAATAAATCAGGAATTACAAAATAAAGAGGAGAAAGAAATGAACAAGAAAAAACGTATACTAACAGGCGACCGTCCCACTGGCAGGCTGCATCTTGGCCACTATGCAGGCAGCCTAGAAAACAGGATAAAACTGCAGGATGAATATGAACAGTTCCTTATTATTGCCGATGTACAGGCGTTGACAACGCATTTTGAGAAGCCGGAGATGCTCAGCCGAAACGTAAGAGAGCTGTGCATAGATTATCTCTCTGTCGGCATAGACCCTGATGTGACAAAAATATTCGTACAGTCAATGGTGCCTCAGATAGCGGAACTGACTATATTTTTCTCAATGTTTGTAATGGTAAACTCCTTAAGGCATAACCCCACAATAAAGACAGAGGCAAAGCAGTACGGCTATAAGGATTTAAGCTACGGTTTCCTTGGCTATCCTGTCAGCCAAGCGGCGGATATCCTTTTTTGCCGTGCAGACCTGGTGCCAGTGGGCGATGACCAAATACCTGTAATTGAAGTCACTCGAAAAATAGTACGAAGATTTAACAGCCTGTATAAGCCCGTATTTGATGAGCCTGATACCCTGCTAAGCAAATGCCCGCGGCTCGTAGGGCTGGACGGAAACGCAAAAATGGGTAAGTCACTGAATAACGCTGTCTATCTTTCCGATAGCTCAGATATTATTAAAGAGAAGGTTCAAAAGGCTCTTACTGATACAGGGAGAATCCGGCTTAATGATAGGGGGGATCCTGATAACTGCATAGTAAATGAATACCACAGAGTATTCAATAAATCAGAGCATGAAAACATCTGCTCAATGTGCAGGCAGGCTGCGATTAGCTGCACAGCATGCAAAATAAACCTTGCAGAAAAACTGAATACGCTCCTTGAACCCATTCGTGAAAAAAGAAATCTGTATGAAAAGCAGATTGACTATATTGACGATGTAATATTATGCGGTACAAAGCAGGCTATTGAAGAGGGCAAAGAAACATTGGCGATGGTGAGGGAAGCTATGCTTATGGATTATTTCGGGGGCTTATCCAATAGATAGCTTTTTGTGTTATAATTAAATAAAAAATGGTGATTTCATGAACAGAATAGACATAGTAATCAATTATCTAAATAAATATATCTATGAAGACAACAGAGAGATGCGCAGCATATATTTAATGCACATCTTCGGAGTTGCCCAATTCGCCTCATTGATTGCGCTTAAAAGAGGTTTAGATTCCGAAATCGCAATTATTTCGGCTTTGCTCCATGATATACACACATTGCAAACATTAGACCCGGAAAAGCACGCCAAAAAGGGAGCTTTGCTTGCGCGAAGCATACTAAATGAAATGAATATTACCGATGATAAAGAAACAGACATAATTTGTACTGCAATACATAACCACAGCAGCAAAGCAAAAGTCCACGGAGAATACGATGAATTGCTTAAGGATGCCGATGTATTGCAGCACTGCCTGTACAATACCAAAATACCGCCAAGCATGAAGGATGAAGAAAGATTTAGAAAGCTTCTTGCGGAATTCAACCTGAAGGATCCACATAAATAAATATAATTGAGCTCTCATTGAATTATTCATTATCCAGCAGTATAATAGATAAAAACAAAAAAGGAGGATTAAGAATGCCGTATATTTCATTAAGAACTACAAAAAAACTGGTAACAAATGATGAACTTTCCGCGCTTGCAAAGGAAATTACGGACAATATGTCGGGAATTTTAGGCAAAGGCACAGACACTATAATGGTGGACATACAGACGGTGGACGGCCTTTTTATGGGAGGCAGCCAGCTGGACTCCGGTGCCGTGGTTGAGATAATGGTCTTTGGCAAAGCCTCTGACAATGCAAAAGCCGAAGCTAACGATTTCCTCTGCAATATCCTAAAGAGCAAGCTTGGCATAGATAAGAGCAAAATCTACGTAATATATTTTGATAAAAGCGAATGGGGATATAAAGGCAGCTATATATCCTGATCAATTTCAAATGGAATATTATAATACTGAGAGCGGCTCACTAAAATATGAGCCGCTCTTGCTTTTATTTTAAATTGTCTTCTTATTACCTATTTCATCAGTTCCACAGCTAGATTTAGGTGTGTCAGTAATACAAATCCATGACCTTCAGAATATGAAGCCTAACAAGAGTATAGTCAATTATGTCAATCACTCCGTCGTCATTTACGTCTGCAGCCTCCAGCTCTATACCCGCTAAATATGATACTTTCAGTATGTGCAGCCTTATTAATGTATAGTCAATTATATCTATGATGGTGTCCGGGCTGCAGTCGCCTTCTATAACGATGCGTACCTCATCCAAAGTTTGTCCTGCAATTATCAGACGGATATAGTACCCTGTTGAAACATTACCCTCGGTTACTTCTTCCAAAGCGTAATTATACACATGCACTTCACCTGCTAGATGATCCACCGAATCAATAATCTCAAGTACAGATGTGTCAATTGCGACGTCTTCATAATATCCGCCTTTTCGGTTAACTGTATAAATGCTGGATGTAATAATCTCTTCAACGACATGTATCGTGCACGCATCAGTAAGCGCACCGTCTAGCGACTCTGCAGTAATAACGGCGTCCCCCAGGCTGTGCGATGTTACAATCCCTGTTGCGTCCACTGTCGCTATCGTTTCATTACTGGAATAATAGATTACATCCTTATATGTGGCGTTTGAAGGCAAAACTTCAGCCTCCAGCTCCAAAGTTTCTCCGACAACCATATTGTATGATTCAATATCAAGCTGTACCTCTTCCACATGCTGCACCACAGTAACCAAAGTAGTGTCTGTAAATCCACCGTCTTCCGTAGTCACGGTGATTTCCGTTGTTCCTGCAGCGTGCCCCCATACCACCCCGATTGCGTCCACTGTTGCAATTGTTTCATCACTTGATTCATAGGTGACATTTTTATTGGTGGCATCAACTGGTAAAACCTCAGCTGTCAGCGAGCTGTATCCGTCAATATCTATATATATGGTATCAGGTGAAAGCACAACTGATTCAGCGAAATGCCCCGATGTGATTACGCAGGTATCTGTAAAAGAGCCTTCTTCGGTAACTACAGTTATAGTTGCTCTGCCCAGCGAAACCCCGGTTACCAGCCCTGAAGCATCAACTGAAGCTATCAGCTCATTATCTGATGAATAGGTTACAGTTTTATTGGTGGCATTTGCTGGCGCGAATACAGGGCTGAGCTGCAAGGTGCCGCCTATTTCCACCTGGCCGTCGTCAATTGAGACGCCCGTTAAAGGATACCCTATCTGCAGAGTGCATGTATCCGTATACCCACCCTCTTGCGTAGTAACTGTTATTGTTGCTTCTCCCATTGATTTGCCTGTAACAAGCCCTGATGCATCAACTTCTGCTATTGAATCATCTGATGAAGTATATGTGACATCTTTATTTGTCGCATCCGACGGAATAAATTGAGCGGTGAGCTGCAGAGTTTCGCCTACATCAATGTGGCCGCTTTCAGGCGCAAGGTCAACACCTTCAACCCTTGAATCAACTACATATACTATGCAAGTATCTGTATACCCGCCGTCTTCTGTTTCTGCGGTTATAATTGCAGTGCCGTTATTTGTGCTGCCTGCCGTTACCAGTCCTGCGGAGTCAACCGTCGCTACCGACTCATCATTTGATGAGTATATTACATTTTTATTCGCAGCAACATCCGGGAAAACCTCCGCTGTGAGCTGCAAAGTTTCATTATGATCAAGCACTGCATCCTCCGGAGTCAGGCTTATTCCGTTCACTGTAAGCAGGCTCTCCACTGCCGCAGCTATATTCAGCCTGCCTGCACCGTATTCATCGCCGCCTATTGTTTTGCTTTTTGCTGTATCGTCCGCAGAATTGCAAAGTATATCCTTAACTTCCTCTGGAGTAAGTGTATCATCCAGGCTTAATAAAAGCGCCGCCGCTCCCGCCACTATAGGCGAGGCAAACGAAGTTCCGCTTCCGCTTGAGTATCCACCGCCTATCGCAGTTGATTTCATATATACCCCGGGGGCTGTTATGCTCTTTACTGTGCCGAAGTTACTGTTAGTCCATAATAAATCATCATCTATTGTAGACGCCATTACCCCTATTACATATGGTGAATCAGAAGGATAATGAGGCTCACTGCTGTTATCATTGCCACATGCGGCCACAAGGACGATCCCGCTTTCGTATGCTAATTGCAGCTTTGCCTCCAATGCCGGGTCATCATCGCCCAATGCCCCGAACGACATGTTTATTACGTCAACATCCTGCTGGATAAGGTAGTCTATTGCTTCGCCAATATCAATTGTAGTTGCTGATGTGGTGGTTGAAAACGCATCCACTACTATTAGCTTGCATGAGGGCGCTATTCCTGCGGTGCCCATGCTATTGTTGGCAACAGCAGCAATAAACCCGCATACCATTGTTCCATGGCCGTTTGTGTCATCGCCACTGCCATCCTCATCTGCGGTGTCGTAGTGCGCCAGTATATTTGCCTGAAGGTCAGGATGGTCTATGTCCACTCCCGTGTCAATTACGCCGATTACAACATCGCTGTCTCCAAATCCGTAATCCCATGCGGAAAACACATCAACTGTATAAAAAAACCAGCCATTATTCACTGTGTTCGTGTTTGGAACTGAGTCATTCACAGTTGCATCTATCGTGTAAATATAGTTTGGCTGAATGTATTTAACGCCCGGCTGATTAGCGGCCTCATCAATATATTCATCTATGGTTATGCCTTCTTGAATCTCAACAACAAGAGCATTCTTGTTTCGCTTGACAGTCTTTCCCTTGCTTAAATAGCTTTCTTTCTTTTCTTTTGTCTTTTCACTAGTACCATCACCAGATGAGGAGCTATCATCGGTAAAGCCCTCAATTTCTTCCGATTTCTCGGTTATATCTGTTTCCCAGCTGGATTCCTCCATGATTTCTTCCGATTCTTGCGCCAGCAGACTGTCATCATAAACTATAATAACCTGATTAGGCACGCACTCCCTGCCTTTATAATATGACGGATTGTCATCATTTCCATTTTTTTCGTCCGTTGCGTACACAAATGCATTGCCCGCCTGTGCTGCAGCGGCAGCCAGAAAAGCAATCACAAGAAATATCAGAATTAGTTTGGTCTTTTTCATAGCGGTTTTATCCCCATCTCCAAAAAAGGAAGGCTTACGCGTGCCATTGTATACATTGTATATTTTATATATATTATACCATATTTTCAGAAAGTTAATCTAAAATTGTATCTGGAATTTTTAAAAGGCATTTTGTACTGGTCTCATATATTTATATATGCTATAATAAATTCAGCTGATTCTGGAAGGAAACATAGTGAAAGAGAATTTTAAAGAGCTTTTCAGATATGTACTAGTAGGAGGGCTGGCATTTTTAGTGGATGCCGGGGTTCTTCACTTAGTAATGATTCTATTTCCCGACTGGAGATATACATTGTATTTTGCAGTAGGTGCGGGGTTTGTATTCGGCCTTACAGTTAACTATATTTTATCAATTTTGTTTGTTTTCAAAAACGCGAAAGAAAAAACCGAAAATCGGAAAGTAATCACCTTTATTATTTTTGCGGTAATCGGGCTTATTGGTCTGGGCCTTACTGAGCTTGGCATGCATATATGCGTCGTTATCCTCGGCTTTCATCATCTGATAGTTAAGGTTTTTGTGGCGGGAGCCGTTCTGCTTTGGAATTACATAGCAAGAAAAGTGATAATCTTCAGCTAATTATGCCCAAATATTTGCTTGGCAATAACTTATAGATTAAAAGAGGGATTTGAATGCAGGATGTTGTAATAATCGGGGCAGGCCCGGCCGGGCTGAGTGCCGCATATAAACTGCTTAAGCAAAATAAAAACCTGAATGTTACGATTCTTGAGGCATCCGGACACATTGGCGGCATCTCAAGAACACAGGTTTTCGAGGATAACCGGATGGATTTAGGCGGACACCGATTCTTCACAAAAAGCAAGGAAGTAATGGACCTGTGGACAGAAATAATGCCGCTGCAGGGAGCCCCCTCAAAAGATGATATTCTACTAAACAGAGAAGTGGAAGTTAATGAAGGTGGCCCAGATCCTGAAGCAACAGATAAAGTACTGCTCAGACGGCGCAGAATATCCCGTATATATTTCCTTAAAAAATTCTTTGACTACCCTCTAAGCCTTAAAATGCAGACATTTGCAAATATGGGGCTTCTGCGCACTCTGAATGCCGGATTCGGATATGTATACGCCTCCATATTCAAAAGGCCTGAAAAAACCCTTGAAGATTTTTATATTAATCGGTTCGGAAAGCCTCTTTACGAGATGTTCTTTGAAGGCTACACGGAGAAAGTATGGGGCATACATCCGTCTGAAATCTCGCCGGACTGGGGAGCGCAGAGAGTAAAAGGGCTTTCTCTATTTAAAGCTTTGCTAAATGTCCTTCTAAAACCTTTCAAAAAAAGCGGTAAAGTTGAAACATCCCTCATAGAGGAGTTCTTCTACCCTGCCAAAGGACCTGGCAGCCTATACGAGCATATGCATGATGAAATTGTCAAAATGGGCGGAAATGTTGAGCTGCACCGCACTGTAAACAAAATAGAAACTTCAGAAAACGAAATAATGAAAATTTGGGCTGAAGACGAAAAAGGAAGCTCATATGAATACAATCCCGGAGCAGTTTTTTCCTCCATGCCAGTAAAGGATTTAATTTACGCTGCAGGAAGCAACGCACCCAGTAATGTTGCTGAAATTGCAGATAATCTTCCCTATCGAGATTTTATGACAGTTGGCCTTCTGGTAGACAGCCTCGCAATAAAGAATAATTCCGGCATTAAAACCATTTCAGACATTGTCCCTGACTGCTGGATATATGTGCAGGACAGAGATGTCAGGCTTGGGAGAGTGCAGATATTCAATAACTGGTCGCCATATATGGTGTCTGACTACAAAGAAACAGTATTTATCGGCCTTGAATATTTTTGCAGCGAAGGCGACGAATTATGGACAATGAAAGATAGTGATTTCATTCAAATGGCAATAGAGGAAGTATCGCAAATCGGAATGATAAAAAAGGAATCTGTTCTGAAAAGCACTCTAGTACGGCAGAAAAAGGCATACCCTGCCTACTTCGGGGCTTATAAAGATTTTGATAAAGTAAAAGCTTATCTTGATACGCTGGATAACCTTTACTGCATAGGCAGGAACGGACAGCACAGGTATAACAATATGGATCACTCAATCCTTACTGGAATGCATGCCGTTGATGTATACTTATCCGGAAGCAAAAACAAAGAGCAAATTTGGCAGATAAATACCGAGGAAGAATACCATGAAACAAGCAAAGAATGATATTAAATCCTTCCTGAATAAATTTGAAAATTCCGATGACAGATGGGGATGGGCTGTACTTTTTTTATACATTGCAGCAATTTCAATCATCAGCGTATTTCATGAACCATGGTTTGATGAAGCTCAGGCATGGATCATAGCAAGAGACGTCTCTTTTTTTGATATTATTTTCTCCATACCCCATTATGAAGGCCACCCTCCGCTTTGGCACTTGTACCTTGCGCTGTTTGCAAAATCAGGCATACCCTATGAGCTCGGACTTAAGTCAGCGGCAATTATAATAAATTCAATCGCTGCTGCCCTGATCATATTCAAATCACCCTTTAAGAAAATCATACGCTACCTTATACCATTCACATATTACTTTTTCTATATATATGGTGTTGTAAGCAGGTGCTACAGCTTCACGCTCCTTGGCTTTGTACTTTTGGCTGTCACATACAGAGACCGGAATGCAAAGCCTTTACTTTATGTCCTCTCAATGCTTGTATTGTGCCTTTCCATGGCATACGGCCTTCTATTCAGCGCAGGAATAGCTCTTATATGGCTTATCGAAATAATGAAGGACAAGGAACTAAAAAGTTTTTTTCCATCATTAATCAAAGACAAGCGTATTTATGCTCTGGTTCTACTTTTCATCAGCGCTCTAGCAATTGTATACATAATCATGCCTACAGAAAATACCTTCGCAGCTAACCTTAGTGACTACGAAAGCCCGTTTATCATAAGACTGGTTTATATGCTTCTAATTGCCCCTGTTGATGCCGCTTTCTTCACATCAATACCCGGCAACTATACTCTTATGTATTGTGAAATCACCCCTTCAATCATAATAATTGGTTCATTTGTTTTTGCAGTGTTTGCATTCGCTGTATACATAATTGGCAAAACGCACGGAACGCTTCCTATTTTAATTATTCCATACATTCTTTTTGCGGCGTTTGCCGGCTTGATGTATTTTACAGAGCACCATCTTAGCATCATCGCGTATTTTTTCCTTTTCTGGTTCTGGATAAGCATCGGCAGCGATAAAAAATATCCCCTGCCTGAATCCATAACAAAAAAAATACGAGCAAATGATATCATCAAACTTAGAAAGCTGGCCTGGATATTCCCCGCTGTGCTGATTGGCTTCCCTCTCTACTGGAATATTTCCGCGTGCGCTATGGAAATTGGCACACCCTATTGCTCAGCCAGAGAAATAGCTGAGTTTATATCTGAAAATGGATTTGAAGATAGGCTCATTATGGCTGAATGGCTTAGCGAAAACTCTCTTGGTAACAGTGACCAGGTAAATATAGACTACCAATGGACACCGGCATACCTCGCCTATTTCGACAAAAACATCGTTTATAATTTCAACCGCGGAGATGAAGGACTGTGCTACAACACCCACATAATTCCCACTGATGAAGAAGTGCTGGCGGAATATGATAGATTGCGTAGCATAGGCGCGCCAGATATTCTAATTGGTTTTCCGGATTTATACTCCATATTCGGCGATACTGTAAGTTTTAATGATTATACTCTGGTCAAGGTTATAATCGAAAAGCGGATAACAAAAGACGACCACTTCCGGCTTGGCAACATGCTCAAAATCTATGTCAAAAATGACCTGGCTCAAGAATATGAACTCCCTTCTGAAGATGAGGACTATTGGACAGAAGTTCTTATCGGCAATATAAAACACAAATAAACTAATATACTTTTTTTTAATATGCTTTGAACCTCCTGAATTCTACTAGATTTTAGGGGATTGCTCTTTTTGAAATTAAAAATTCATTTTATACCTGCCTATCCTGCCGAAAAAGTGGGCTTATCATTTCATTAGCTCCAAATCTTTGCATACAAGCACAATATCAGGATGAATAAAAAAACTTAATTGACAAGTATATGGATTTGTGTATAATACTAATTGTTTGAGGGAGTACCTAACCTTTACAAGGGATTAAAGTCGTCATCTCGGAAATTATTTTCCCGGCTTTAGTGACAATGTCTAGCGAGACTCAATACAGTGAATTCTGCTGTATTGAGTCTTTTTATTTTGCTTTTTAGAAACGGAGATTAAATAATGGATGTACAAATCTATAATGTATTAAACAGCCAGCCTACATTGATACTTGCACTTGCAATAGCAGTAATGCTTTATATTTTGAGCAAGGGAGCAGATATTTTGGTAGATAATGCGGTTAGCCTGTCTATACACTGGGGAGTTCCTAAAATGATAATTGGTGCAACAATAGTATCATTAGGAACTACCCTGCCGGAGGCAACTGTTTCTGTACTTGCAGCCTTAAAAGGGAATCCTGACCTTGCATTAGGCAATGCAATTGGCTCTATTATTGCAGATACAGGCTTAATTATTGGCCTTGCAGCACTGCTGGGCACCTTACCGGTAGATAGAATAATTGTTAAGAGGCAAGGAAGAATACAACTGGCTGCCGGATTTTTATTAGCTATTGTCTGCTTGCCATTTCTATCAAGAAATAACGGAAATATAAGTCAAATGGTAGGATTGCTATTCATTGCCTTGCTAATCATATATATATATTTCTCTATAAGATGGACAAGGAATCCGCTATCAATTAATTCACCTGATCCTTCTCATGCAAACAATAATACATCTTCATCTGTGTTAGTAGAAGAAAAGGGTCCGTTAATAGTACAAATAGCAAAATTATTTGGTGGAATATTGCTTGTTATTGCTTCATCTAAAATATTAATACCTTCTGTTGAAATAACTGCAGTCCGTATCGGAATACCACAAAGTATAATCGCTGCAACTTTAGTTGCTCTAGGCACAAGCTTACCTGAATTAGTTACAGCAATTTCAGCAGTAAGAAAAGGCCATGGTGAACTAGCTGTCGGTAACATTGTTGGGGCAGACATTTTAAACGTTTTGTTCGTCGTAGGCAGTGCAGCAGCGGTGACATCAGGCGGTTTAGATGTGCCTATTGATTTCTACAAACTTCAGATACCAACTATGCTTATTATACTTTTTGTATTCAGAATATTTACTCGAGGTAAGAATGAAAAGATCACAAAGCTTGAAGGGTCTGTACTACTATCAATATATATTACATACATTGTGCTTAACTATACTTGGTTATAGGTAAACATAATAATCCGCTAGCATATTTCAAACTCAACTTTACAATAATTAAGCCAGTCTAAATACAATAATTATATTTTATGCCTAAAAAACAGATAAAAATACATTTTGCGCGATATTTCCAGATGATTACATTTAAATATTTACGATTGTATATACCGAACATATGTGCTATAATTAAGCAAATATAATCAACAGGTGGGACGGCAGATGGAACTGATAGACAAACTGGAAATATTGGGAGACGCAGCGAAATATGACGCCTCCTGCTCCTCCAGCGGCAGCAGCAGGAAGGGCAGCACTGGCTCAGCAGCGCTTCCGGGCATATGCCACTCCTGGGCAGCTGACGGCAGATGCATATCCCTTTTAAAGGTGCTCATGGATAACCGCTGCCTCTATAACTGCGCCTATTGCAAAAACTCCAGAAGCAGTGACACCAAAAGAGCCGGCTTCGAGCCGCAGGAAGTATATGAAATAACCATGAACTTCTACAAGCGCAACTATATTGAGGGGCTTTTTTTGAGCTCCGGCGTCTTCAGAAGCCCGGACTACACCATGGAAAAGATGATAAAAGCCGTAGAACTTTTAAGGAACAATGGCTTCGGCGGATATATACACTTCAAGGCAATACCCGGGGCATCAAAGGAGCTGATTGAAAGGGCAGGATTCCTATCAGATAGAATGTCCGTTAATGTAGAGCTGCCCACAAATGACAGCCTGATGCTTTTAGCTCCCGAAAAGAGCAAACAAAATATTTTCCTTCCCATGGGTCAGATAGCCGCATCCATAACGTCGAATAAGAATAACTTTCTAGATAAAGATAAATTCGCACCTGCAGGGCAAAGCACGCAGATGATAGTTGGGGCAACACAGGACAGCGATTACCAGATACTTCGGCTGTCTCAGTATATGTACAAATATTATGAACTGAAACGAGTATACTACTCAGCCTACGTTCCCGTTAACCAAAATAAGCTGCTCCCTGTAATAGACAAGCCGCCGCTTTTGCGCGAGCACCGGTTGTATCAGGCCGACTGGCTGCTCAGATTCTACGGCTTTGACGCAAGCGAGATATTAGACGAAAGATTCCCCATGCTCGATAACAGCCTAGACCCTAAATGCGTGTGGGCGCTTAGGCATCGAGAATTCTTCCCCGTAGAAATCAACAAAGCCGACCTGCTTGTGCTGCTTCGCGTGCCCGGAATAGGCAATATATCAGCCCGCAGGATAATATCAGCCCGGCGAATGGGGCCGCTTAGCTTCGAAGATTTGAAAAAAATAGGTGTTGTTATGAAAAGGGCAAAATACTTCATTACCTGCAGCGGAAAGTACATGAATGGGATATTTCTATCTACTCCACAGATATATAACAGCTTGGTTACATATGAAAAACCTTTGTTCCTGCCCCTCGGCATGCAGACAACTATGTTCGAACGCGAAAACATGGAAAACGCAAAAAAGATAATTACGGGGGTGTATTAATGGAAAATGCCGAATTTATCTATATCTGCGACGGAACTATCGAAGGGCTGCTAAGTGCAGTATACAAAAGCTATTACAGCCATGAAAATGTATTCGATATCATTGCATCGGACGATTTTCAAAGCAGCTTTGCCTATGAGTATAGAAATATCACTACTGATTTTAAGCAAGCGCAGAAAGTAGCCTATTCAATTAAAAGCAAAATATCACGCCAAGCATTTGAAACCGTAGTAAATGTATGGCTGACAGAGAGTGAGCTTCGAGGGCATCATATTCTTGAATATATTAAGCTTGGATTCAAAAAAGGACGAGATGTGGACTGTATGCTGACACAGGAAAATGTAGCCTTCATGCAGATGATGTCCCGGAAAGTCGAATTTGAAGTGCACAGGTTTCTGGGGATACTCCGCTTTTCAAAGCTGCATGACGGATCGTTTTTTTCATCCATAAGCACCGATTATAATATTCTTTCGCTGATTGCCGAGCATTTCTCCCAAAGGCTGTCTGAAGACAGGTTGATAATATACGATGAAAAGCGCAAAAACGCAATTCTTTCTGACCGCGGTGAATGGATACTCGTTAACGGAATTAAAATGGGTGAAGTAACTCTAAGCCACGAGGAAACATCCTTCCGTGACATGTGGCAGAGGTATTTTGAGGCTATTGCCATCAAGGAAAGGACAAACAAGAAGCTGCAGAGAAGCTTTATACCCGTAAGGTACTGGAGCAATGTAACAGAGCTAAAAAAAGAGCTGCAATAATTTTTGCAACTCTTTCAATTTCATTCGAACAAATCTTCAATTCTTTGATTGCAGTTTCCTTCAATATGCGGCCCGTGTCCCGGGCATATTATGCTAATATCATACTCTGACAGCACCTTAACATTCTTTTCAAAAAGCTCAGTATCATCATTGAACTTTACAGGCGGCAGTGATAACCCTTTGTTATTAAAAAGGCAGTCACCTGAAAAAAGTATACCGCTTCTTTTTGCATAAAAAGCCATGTTGCCTTTAGAATGGCCAGGAATGTGTATTGCCTGAATGCCTCCCAAAATATCCAGTTCTTCTCCGCCTTCAAGGAGATTTATCTGCGCAGGGTCTGCCTTGCCATCAATTCTTTCCAAATCATCTGCGTGCACAAATATTTTTGCGCCTGATATCTTGCTGAGTTTCTTCAAATTGGCTATATGGTCCATATGTCCATGAGTGATGATTATATAATTGATATTTTCAGGCTCAATTCCTATTTCATTCAGCTGATTTTTAATATTCGCGTATTCCCCGGCAAAGCCTGTATCAATAATGGTTACTTGCTCACCATCTTTAATAAGGTAAACCTGGCTGACCAACATCTTTTCGAGTTTGAAAACATTCTCAGCAATTTTTATCATTGTAAACCCCTTTTATACTTTCAGTTCCACGCAATTATCTCAACCACCATCTTATGCGGCAAGCATACGATCAAATCTCCTATCTCTACAGCTTCCTTGGTTTCTACACATATTTGATTAGGGCAGTCAGCATAGACAACATCTACAGAGCCATTTGAAATAATGACTTCATTTGTTCCATATACCGTCTCAACCATTATTACCATCTCAGTATTTTCCGTCAGTTTTACTTTTCTGTATTCCTCGCCGTCAACAGTGATAAGCACACCTTTTGCCTCACCTGCTGTGGCTAATCTTACTGCGAATATGCTGATTACAGCAACCGCAAGTATGATTGCAAATATTATAATTTCTTTCTTCTTCATATTCGGTACCTGCCTTTACTTCCGATGCGCCAGCTCGTTTTCGCAGTTGTTCATATGGTGCATCTTCCTGTTATGGAGTCTTTTCTGCATGGCAGACCTTGCAAATGACAATACAAGATAGACAACTGTAGAAAAGAGTATGATGCAAACTCCCGATGGAATATTTACATAATAGGATATTAAGAGGCCTGATATACAGAAAAACATACTGATGAAAACCGAGGATACAACCACCTTGCCAAAGGACTTAAAAAACAGCTTAGCGATAGATGTGGGTATGCTCATCAAGGCTATAGTCAGAATGATGCCTACTATCCTGATAAGTACTATTATTCCCACAGGAATCATTAGATATACAAGCGCTCTGATTATCCCTACATTTATTTTTCTGGCCTTGGCGTAATCTTCGTCAAAAAGATATATGATCCAGTAGTTATATAGCATAACAAAGAGCAATAGTATTATCGCAGTAAACACAGCCATAAATACAATGGAACTTTTGGATATCGATAAAATATCTCCGAAAAGATAGCTAGTCATATCAGGCATATATCCGGGAGTCAAAGCAATGAACAGAATCCCAAGAGCCATGCCAAAAGACCACAGTATCCCGGTTAAAGTGTCAGCCTTAATTTTTTTATTCTGTGATATATTCGATATCAAAGCAGAGGCTCCGACTGCGAAAAGCAAGCCTCCCCATATGGGCTCAAATCCCAGCCAGTAGCCGAGGCCAATGCCGCCGAATGATGCGTGAGCTATCCCGCCGGACATGCTAATGAGCTTCTTCTCAATTGCTATTGTCCCAATAATGCCCGTTACAATGCTTGCAAGTACAGCAGCTATGAGGGCATTCTGCATGAAGGTATAATTGAATATTGCGTTTATCATATTATCATACCCTCCTTAAGCTTTTCCTTGAGTTCCTGCGGGTTTTCAAAAAACCTCGCAGTTTTATTTATATATACAGCAGTGTCTGATATATCCAGTATAAAATCAATATTATGGCTTGCAACAATAATGGTTTTGCTGTCCTTCAGGTCTTTAAGCAGCTGATAGAGATCTTTTACAGCTTCTATATCCAGGTTGCTGTCCGGTTCGTCAAGAACCAGTATCTCCGCATCAGAAGCCAATGCCCTAGCTATAACCACTCGCTTTAGCTGCCCCCCTGAAAGCTGGCTAACGCCCCTTTTTTCAAATCCCTTTAGGCCCACCTTTTCAATAGCTTCTTCTGCCTTTTTGTGCTGCTCTTTTGAATACTTTTTAAATGGCAGTATCTTTTTATCAAGCGTTCCTGTAAGGACGATTTCCTTTACCGTAATAGGGAAACTATCGTCAAAGCCAAAGCCCTGTGCCACATACCCTATTGCTCCGTTGTTTTCAACATCAACACTGCCCTTATCCGGCTTTAGAAATCCCGAAAGCAATTTTATCAGTGTGCTTTTGCCTCCGCCGTTTGGCCCAACGAATATAGTAAGGCTGCCCCTCTTTATCTCAAAATCTGCGTTATGAATAGCGCAGACTTCGCCGTAGCAGTACCTTACATCATTAAATTTTACATTGTTCTCTGTCAAGTGTTATTCTCCGTTATCCGATAATGCCGCAGCAAAATCTCTTAATTCCTTTATGTAGTCCGCTGATAGCGGTGCAGCTCTCATTACTGTTCCGCCGATTTCCTCAGCAATAGTTCTTGCCTGAGTATCTGCGAATTCATCCTGATAGAAAATGGACTTTATATCCTGCTCAAGAGCAAGGTCTATAACTTCCTGCATCTTCACGGCTGTGGCTGCTTTGCCGTCAGATTCCAGCGAAACCATATTCAATCCGTAGTCGTCTGCAAAATATCCGTAGGAGCCATGATATATCATAAATGTCTTGTTTTCAAGCCCTGCTACCATTGCGTCTATTTCGCTGTCTAAAGATTGCAGTTCCTCAATATATTTCTTTGCATTGGCTGAATATATCTCCGCATTTTCTTCATCCAGCTTTGAAAGTTCCTCAGCTATTGTATTAACCATTACTATTACACGCCTTGGAGAAAGCCAGATATGCGGATCCACTGATTCTTCCTCAGCATGCTCATCATCGGTGTGTTCATCCTCTGCCGTTTCTTCTTCATCTCCATGGTCATGGCCCAGAATATGCCGCAAGGGGTATTCCGCGCTTACTGCATCTCGCAGATTAACCATTATAATATCCTCATTAAAGTCCGCTATTTTAGGCAGGATATTGGCTTCTTCGGTGGGAACCTGCATCACAAAATATATGTCCGCATCCGATATGGCCTGCATCTCCTTGGTTGTAGGCAGGTAGTTCGCAGGGCTGTTCCCCGGGGGAATCAACGTAACGATATCCACCAAGTCTCCGGCGACTGCCTCAACAAAGGTCGCCTCCGGCACAACGCTTACTACAACCGTTATTTTGTCTATTTTGCCTTCTTTATCTCCAGTGCTGCAGCCTGCTGCCAAAGTCATAGCAGCCATCATCATAAGTAAAATTATCTTTTTCATGTTATTCAAGCTCTTTATAAATTTCTATTTTTTAATATATCATAGGCACTTTTTTTAGTCAATTTATTGCTAGCACCTATGCTATTTTAACATACCGCAAATTAAAACAATATTGTTCCTATTATATTTATTACACATCAGTCACGATTTTTTATCGAAACGTCCTCAATCGAGCCAATCATAATCTGATACATATCTCCGTACTGTCCTACATTTCCTGTTACATCTATTACATCGCCAATTTGAAAAGCCTCCGGCTCAATATAAGGTTCAAGATATTTATCAATTCGTATAACACCTGATGCATTTTCACCTGTCACATACACATTGTATCCTTTTTTCCCATCTGTGTACACGATATCCGTTATAGTAAGATCATCAATTCTGATATATTTGCCCTCGTTTTCTTCATTTACTTCACTTAGGCTTATACGCTTCGGTTCAACATAGTTTCCCTTTGCAATTAATAATATACCATTTTTGTCAATGTTAGAAATTTCCAGCAGTCCGTTATAGTCCAGAATGCACCCCGTTATCTGCAATTCAGCGCCTTTTTTCAGCTCATCATAATGCTGCCTATTGGTATATATGTGTATCGCTGCTGTATTGTCCTCAATGAAAGCATTCTCTCCAAAAAGATTTGTTATCACTCCCTTAACAGATACAATCGTTCCTATATCCATATTTCTCGCTGACGCAATATCAGTCTCTATGGCTATGCCGGAGTAGTCATAATCCGGGTCTTCACCGCTCCATATTTTTAAACCAAGCCTTTGCGCCTCTTCCTGGGCCTTAAGCATAGCTTCGTTATATTGATAGTCTCCATACAGGTACTTTACCTCAGCAAACCCTTCTGATACCATTCTGTAATTAATCAGTTCGCCATCTGCCCATACCCACGCAAGGAGCCTATCATATTTATCATAGATATCGCTTTCCTGATCAATCTCCAGTACTATTTTCTTTGCGCCTTCAAGGCAGCTGATAAGGTATTCTTTTGATGCAATTGCCCATGGCTGCAGTCCTTCATCTGAATTCATTTCAGGGGCATCTATTGCAAGCATTCGCACAATGACCGCTTCGCCGTTTATCAAAAACTCCGCTGTGTCGCCGTCTGCAGCGCCTAGAAACTCAACTGTCTCATACCCATCTTTATATAGCTCCATGTCATCTGATATTTCAGGCAGCTGCAAAGAAAATAAATGAGCGGTTTCCGTGGATATATCAGTCGGCTGAACGACAGGAGTTGCCATGATAAGTTCGTCCATATCAGTATTGTGCCTGCATCCTGCAAATGCCGAAATTATTAAAACAGCTGCTGCTATTAATGCTTGTTTCATGTCTCTCCGTATGTCAGGCAAATAAATATCAGTAGAGGTATTATCTGCCTATTTCTGTTTTTACTTTATTTTACACTCATTTGCTGGTATGCACAATATAAATCCCGTGTTTAGATGTATGTAAAACTGTTTATTAGTATATCGTATTATTATAATATATAAATATCCTGCATTTTGTGCTCAAGAAAGCAGCAAAAATACCGAGAGCAGGAATAAAATGTGTTTAATAGATTATACATAGGATTATATAATAATAATTAAATAGTAAAATACACTAATTATATAGATATAACATATAAGGAGCAAAAATTTTTTCAGCTTGCTGAAGCTTGGCGGTAAATAAATGGACATAAACGAGAGGCGCAAAAGAGCCAATATCTACTTTTCTCGTACATATAGACGTTTTAAAGTTAATTCAAAGGAACAGCTGATATACATGTTTGCACTAGTTCTGCCAACAATGTTGCTGTTCCTTTTGTTCTATAGAGAAATTAGCAAATTCATCACAATATTAGTCAGCAGACCACTAAGCATGGTTCTGCCTGCAGGAAATGTAAAGATAGTTTCATCAAGCTTTCTTCCTGTTTTCGGCGGCGTATACCATCTTAGCCTGCCTAGTGTTCTTCCAAGTTATACAGAAATTCTTATTAACTTGGCTGTTACGATTGTACTCCTCGGAGTCAGTCTGTATTCATCAAAGAGAGAGCACAAAAAGACCCCCCTTCCGATATATTTCTCATTCATTCTGATCATTCATTTGATTTCGAGTATATATTTCCTGTTTGCGAGAAGTTATTTTCCTTTCTCTTCAACAGAGTATTTCGAATTATATATGAAACAGCAGATAGTAATGTGGTTTTCCCTGATCGTATTAGCCGGCTTTGTGCTCGGTGTAATAGGGTTTGGCAAAATGAGACGGCGTGTACTATTGTTTTTCATACTTTTAGTTTACGCATTCATTTTCGGAATTGTAAGATATCTTGCCTTCAGCTACATAATAGCTGTCGGCTCATCACTATACATGGCTTTCCTGTTTTTTGCACTTGGGCCATTGTATGAATTTATATACTTTGTATTTTTCTATTCAATCTTTATTAATAGAGAAATACGGTATTTCGGCTACGGTGAAGGGAGAAATGATTGGCAATGGTTATAACCATTCTTAAAATATATATTATTTTCATCTTTGTATTAATGTTGATTTATGCGGTGAGGCACGCTATATTTGCATATCATCGCATCTACAAAAAGCAGAGAATCTACTATGGCAGCATTCAGGACAGCGAAATGCCTCCTGTGACTATCCTTATACCAATGTATAATGAAGAGCAGGTGCTAGAGTATGTTCTTGATTCGCTAATAGACAGCTATTATCCTCAGGAACTGATGGAAATAATCCCTATAAATGATAATTCAACGGATAAAACAAAGGAATTGCTGGATGAATACGCAGAAAAATACAGCTTTATTAATCCAATACACAGGCAGTCCGACCTAAGAGGCAAGGTAGCTGCGCTGAATGACGCTCTAAAAGTAGCGAGAAATGAAATAATACTTGTTTTCGATGCGGACTACAGGCCCAGCAAAGAACTGATACATCAGCTGGTAGCAGCCTTCAAGGACCCCGAGGCAGGAGCAGTAATGGGCAGGGTTATACCCCATAACGCGGCCAAAAACTGGCTTACCCGGCTCCTAAACCTAGAACGGTCCGGCGGCTATCAGGCAGACCAGCAGGCACGGTACAATTTACGGACAGTACCTCAATATGGCGGCACCGTAGGTGGATTCAGAAAAAGCCTCGTAATGGCAGAGGGCGGATTCGACACCCGTGTGCTTGCAGAGGATACAGAGCTTACATTCCGGCTTTTTACAAAAGGCTGGAAAGTAATATATGCCAATTCTGCGGAATGCTATGAAGAAGTGCCGGAAAACTGGAATGTACGGGCAAGGCAGATACGCAGGTGGTCAAGAGGCCACAATCAGGTAATGTTTAAATATTTTTTCCCTGTTATGTTTTCAAAGCATATGAACGCAAGGGAAAAGCTAGACGGCCTGCTTCTGCTTATAATATACCTTGTGCCCTTCCTTTTTATGCTGGGGCTCATTGATTCAATAATACTCTTTTTCCTAGGCGAAATAGGAATACTTACCGGATGGTGGGTGATTTTGTTCCTCGGCGCATACAACAGCTACGGAAACTTTGCGCCATTTTATGAAATTGCCACAGCAGCGCTTATTGACGGAATAAAAAACGACGTACTTCTTCTGCCGCTGCTTACATTCAATTTCTATTTTTACCTTTGGAATATAACATTGGGATTTTTCGACGCTGTAGCGGACTCAGTTTCGGGAAGATACGTGCACTGGGCCAAAACAGAAAGATTCGCAAAATCTAAACGCCAGAAGGAGACGACAAAATGATTTACATCGTAATTTCAATTGTGCTCTTCTTCGCTATGGCGCTTTTCCCTATAACTTACAGCTTAATTGTACTAAAGAAGCGTACTAGCGAAGAATTGATTATACCTACTTTGCTGGTAGATGACCCAAAATACTTTACAGACCTCTACAGGAGCGCTTTCCGCTCTAAGCTGGCTGCAATGGACTCTGAAAACATTGTGGAGTATACATTCAAGCCAAGCGAAAAAATAGTGGAAGCCGACAAGACAATTGAGTATCCTGTGATATGTAATTATATAATATATGCTGAAAACTATGACTTTGTCCCGCCTGAAGGAATGACATTCAATAAGGAAATATACGCAAATAAAAATGTATACTTAGTCGGAGTAAAGACACTGCTGGGCATCTACTGCAAGAAGAACCTGCTGATCGGCAGCGGGATAGACATCATACGCTGGGTTGATTCAGGCGGCGAGATAACAGTTGAGGATAACTGCAGCCTGGGGATAATAACAACCAGCAACACAAGGATTATTACAGGGGAAAACTGCCTTTTCGCAAGGATGCTTGCACCGCAGATATTCCTAGGATTCACTAAGGACACGGATTTTAAGACAGTGTCTAAAGCCTTAACAAACAACGAAGACTATGTAAGCCAGGAAGTAATTCGCAACATTAAGAGTGTCGACGACGACATCACTGACGAAAACCAGGAACTGCATAAATCCATAATAACAAAATATGACCTTTCCATATTGGACGGCATGAAAGTAAAAGGCAGCATCCGAAGCCACAAAACAATTCGAGTCGGCGACAACGCAATAGTTTATGGAAATGTATTCGCAGAGGGCGATATATACCTTGGAAAAGGCTCAAGAATTTTGGGGAATATATTTACTCAGAATAATATATATACAGAAGAAAATGTTGAGATTGGCCAAAACGGAAAAATTAAGTCCATTATTGCAAAAGAGAAAATATCATTTTCTAGGCGCTGTGTTGTCTATGGTTATATTGAAAGCGGCAATGTATGTGAAGTATGCTTAGATGAACAGTAAGGTACTAGTATGAACATCAGCAGTAAATTTTCACTTTGGGTTCTTTCTCTTGTTGCTGTTGTTGCAGTAAGTATTGCTGCGACTTTATTGTACGCAGGTATACGGCAGCATGATATTGAATTGACCGAAAAAGCAAAAGAAGAACAAAAAACTGTCTACGGCGCTGACGGCAAAACAAACGGAGAAGCTCTATCAGATACTCCTATAAGAATAACAGATGAATATATCTATTATGATGACAGGGTTGTTATGAGATATGCCTATGCGGAGGCAGACGTCATAGTGGCTGCAAATGCTATAAACGCTGCTGCAGAGTGGATGCCGGATGATATAAACATGTATTTGTCAGTGATCCCCGGAAGGATAGCATTCGATTATATCCCTTCCATAGAGGACGCCGATGCACTGCAGCAGGCAACAGAAGAAATACACAGCAGTATTGACACAAAAATAGATGTTATAGACGCCCAGTCCGTACTGGAAAGCAAAAAAACCGAATATATATATTTCAGGACAGATGAGACTTGGACGGCGCTTGGAGCATATTTTCTGGCGGAGGAATTCCTGCAGCATAAAGGAACGCAGATTATACCGCTCGCTGACTATGACGAATGGATATTCGAAGGATATTCAGGCACATACCGATTTCTGGCGGGTGCTGATAAAGCGCTTACCCTGCCTGACACTGTTTCATACTATATTCTAAAAGGCAGCAGCAACAGCCAGGAGATAACATCCTATGACGACAGTGAATACAGAACATATAATTCTCCCGTTATCGCGCTTTCAAGAAGGGCAACGGATATCTTTATAGGAGAATTCTTCTCTCACACAATAATAGAGGGCGACGGCGAAAGCGAAAGCTCCGTTATGGTAATGGGCGGCAAGCAGGCAAAATTCCTTGCACCTTGGCTTATACCCTATTACGATAAGGTCTGCCTAGTAGACCCGGCATTTTTCTATTCAGACGGTGATGCATTACTTGAGATGATGAAGACATACAACGTAACAGATTTTCTGATTATCGAAAGTATAATGTCGCCTTATTACATGGTGGAAAACCAAAAAATGATTGAGATTTTTGCTCAATCTACTCTTAACACGGAGGAATAGTATTTTGAATAGTGCTTTTTATATAATATTAATGAAACTCGGAGAAGCCACAGGCCTAGGTGCGCAGTTCAGCGGGGCATCGCCGGCAATATCACTCGGAATAATTGTGCTGGCGGTTCTCCTATGTTTCTTCGGAATCAAGATTTTCAGGCCAACGAGCTCGGCAATCATGTTTTTAATGACTGCTCTGTTTCTGACTTTTGCAATGAGAAAAATTTCAATGGGACAGATAGTAACCGCGTTCACAGTTATAGGCCTCATAATGGCAGCAATTACATACAAATGGTACAGGCTAAGCGCCTTTATAATAGGTTTATTCATTGGGTTCAGTATAACTGCACCATTGGTTGATAACTTCTGGATTAATGTTTCAGTTGGCATAGCCCTCGGAATAATTGCGAACATATTCCCAGTAATGGCCGTAATGGTGATGACTTCGGTATGGGGCGGGCTTTATGCAGTGCTTGCCGGGATTGAATTGCTTGGCATAAACGCATCCGTATTTATTACGTTGATTTTGTGCGCCGCAGCCGCCTTTGCAGGTATAGTTGTTCAGTATCTGCTCACAAAGCAGCTTCTAAGCCTTCCATTGAAGGAGCGGCGGCTTGCTGCTTTCAGCTAGACAAAGGAATAGTTTATGAATAATATCGGCAGGAAAGAGCTAAAATATGTAATAACTGTGTCGGAGTTTATGAGGCTGAAGCGAAAGATAGGCGCTTACCTTCGGGCCGATAAACATATGAAGAATGGCTTTTATCTGGTAAGGTCACTCTATTTTGATACATTTAACAATGTGGATTTGTTTGACTCCATAATAGGAAGCAGCGAAAAAAGCAAAATCCGGCTTAGGGTTTATCCGCCGGACACTGCATTTATAAATCTGGAGCTTAAGGAAAAGAACGGTTCCGACGGATTCAAGACATCCGTTGACATTACCCGCGAGGAAGCAGACAGCCTATTGAAGTCGCGCTATAGTTTTCTGCTCAAAAAACAAAGTCCTGCAGCTATACGAATTTATACACGCCTTGCTTCAGAGGGCTACTTCCCAAAATCAATAGTAGAATACAAAAGGAGCGCCTTTTACCTTCCGGTCAGCGATACACGAATTACATTCGATTATGATGTAGGCGTTTCGCCCATACCGTCACTGTTTTTTAACAAAAAAATATTAACTACAGCTGTAAGCGAGAAAGACATCGGAGTATTGGAAATAAAATATAATGATTTTCTTTTGGGCGCACTAAAAGATGTGCTTAAAAACATAGATAATTTGAATGAAGCTAACAGCAAATATTTGCAGTCGAGACTGCTTTTTAACTGAAAGAGAGGAAATTAGGGAATGAGTGATTTTTTATTAAGCAGCGTTACCGATCTGGCTAACTTAAGCCTAAAAACTATTTTATTGAATAATGCAGTAACCATAGTAATGACAGCGTTTATAATGATTACCTACAGAATAACATATACAGGAGCAGCGTACAGCAAGAAATTCAATGTATCGCTGGGTATGATGACAATCGTAACAACATTTATAATGAGCGTAATAAGCAACAACATAGCATTATCTTTGGGTATGGTGGGGGCTTTGTCTATAGTCAGGTTCCGCACAGCTGTGAAGGACGTGCGTGACACAACCTATATATTCTGGGGAATAGCAGTTGGAATCAGCTGCGGCGTATCGCAGTATATGCTGGCGGCAATAACATCAGTTGTTGTCTTTGCATTTCTGCTGATTATGGGGCAGACCAAGCAGGAAGGCAAAATAACGCTTATCGTATCCTGCACACCGGATTCACAGAATAAAGTGCAGAATGCGGTCGAAAAATACTTTGAAAAAATCGCAGTCCAGAAAATGAAAAATGCCGATCATGAATCCTGCGAAATGGTATACGAAATCAAGAAAAGCAGCTACGACAAAATAAGAGCTGTAAACCAGGCGGACATAGTGGAGAGGCTGCTGAAAGTGGAGGGAGTACTAAATGTCAACCAGACACACCAGGCAGAGGATCTTTCCAGATAAAGATAAGGGCTTATCATGAAAAAACTAATTGCTTACATAGCAATAGCCGCTGTTATGCTCTCTTTGGTTTTTGCGCTGAATGAAATCTACACAAATTCGGGTAATGTGTTAAGTGAGCCATCGCAGGATAATACTCAGCAAAGCAATAATGTAGAATCCGGCTCGTCTTTATATATTCCTGTAGTAGAAATCAATACAAACGGACAAAGAATATCAAAGGACGAAGAAATTCTCGTACAGATAAAAATATCCGAACAGGCAGTTGACCAGTCCGAAATACTCACACGGACATTAACCGCGGCAATTACATACAGAGGCAACTCATCCTATTATACGTTTGATAAGAAGCAGTACCGAATCGAATTCCGTAAAGATAAAGATCCAGAGCAGAATTCGGAGCATTCTATCGCCGGTATGCCGGCAGCAAGCGATTGGGTGCTGAACGGGCCGTTTCTCGACAGGTCACTTTCAAGAAATTACCTTGGATACAAAGTATCCCGCGAGCTTCTGCCATGGGCACCACAGACAGAATACTGCGAAGTGTACTTAGACGGCGAATACCAAGGACTTTACCTAATAATAGAGCCTGTCACAAACGATATAGGAAGGCTTAGCATGAGTGATTATTCGCTGGTTTCCGGCAGGTGCTCATATATAGCTAAATTCGACCGTATAGGCGAAGAGGAAAACGCCTTGCAGACATTCGGAATGACAAGCGGGTATACATCAAATGAAATAAGTATCAGCTACCCCACAGCAGGCAACCTTACATCTCCTCAGAAAGAATATATAGCAAATGACATAAACGCATTTGAAACAGCTTTGTATTCTGATCATTTCGCTGACGAAGAAACAGGCTATGCAAAGTATATAGATGTGAGCTCATTTGTCGATTACTTTATAATTTCTGAAATGATGCTGATAACCGACGCAGGGTATCTTTCGACTTACTTTTACAAGGATATGGCTCCGGATTCAAAGATTAAAATGACCACATGGGATTTTAATAACTCCTATGACAATATACCATGGGAAGAAAAATCCAATGAGGCATTCTATCTGGTGGATACCAATTGGTTCAGCCGATTAGTACAGGATAGGAGCTTCGTTCAGAAAGTAATAGCACGCTATAGAGAACTGCGCCGCAATACATTAAGCAACGAATCCCTGCTTAACGCTATTGACGAAAATGTTGCCTTTTTAGGTGACTCAATAGATAGAAATTTTGAAGTCTGGGGATATACTTTTCACGAAAACATGCTCAGCAATCACAGAGACCCTGAAAGCTTCGAGGAAGCAATATCCATGCTGAAGGATGCCATTGTGCAGCGAGGCGACTTCTTGGATAACAATATAGATAAACTACTTGACTACTGCACAAATTAGTCAGTTTAAGCTGCATAAAAGATATAAAAAAAGGATATCGAAAGGATAAATAATATATATGAGCAGTAAAGAATCCGTAAGAAAAATTCTTGTAGTTTTCGGCACCAGGCCAGAGGCGATTAAGATGTCTCCTTTGGTACATGAGCTGAAAAAAAGACCGGAGTTCGATGTACGCGTATGCGTGACTGGGCAACACAGGGAAATGCTCGACCAGGTGCTTGATGTTTTCAAAATCACTCCTGATTATGATTTCTCAATTATGAAAAAGAATCAGGATTTATTTGATATAACGACGGCTGTAATGAATAACATGCGAGGCCTTTTAAAGGAGCTCTCGCCCGATTTGGTGCTAGTTCACGGCGACACGACAACGGCATTTGTTTCAGCGCTGTCTGCATTCTATCTGCAGATACCAGTAGGCCATGTGGAGGCAGGACTAAGAACCTACGACATCTATTCGCCCTATCCAGAGGAGATAAACCGCCAGGGAATCGGGCTTCTCGCCTCATTCCACTTTGCGCCCACAGAAACCGCACGTAAAAACCTTATCAGTGAAGGCAAAAAGCCTCAAAATGTTTACGTGACCGGAAACACAGTAATAGACGCCCTTAAGTACACAGTGCAGAAAGAATACAACAACCCTCTTTTCGACTGGGTGGGGAAAGACAGGCTAATCCTCATCACAGCGCACAGGCGCGAAAACATTGGCGACGCCATGCGCACAATGTTTATAGCAATACATAATATTCTCAATGATTATGATGATGTCAAAGCAATATACCCTGTGCACCTGAACCCAAAAGTACGCGAGCTTGCAAACGAAATATTCGACGGCAGCGATAGAATTCGACTGATTGAGCCATTGGGAGTTGTTGATTTCCATAACTTTATGGATAAAGCATATATGATTCTCACAGACAGCGGCGGAATACAGGAAGAGGCCTCATCCTTGGGCAAGCCTGCGCTTGTGCTCCGTGATACTACGGAGCGTCCGGAAGGCATTGCCGCAGGTACCTTGAAGCTGGTTGGCACCAGCACGGAAAAGGTATACGCCGCATGCAAGAGCCTCCTTGATGATAAAAATGAATATGAAAAAATGAGTAAATCCACAAACCCTTACGGCAACGGGCAGGCTTCAAAGCAAATAGCAGATATTATTGAAGAGAAGCTATAGCAAAAAGCCGCTGCTAAATTATCAGGCAGCGGCTTTTATTATTTACAGCTCTGAAAGCTGTTTAAACGCATTTTTATAGAGCAAATTTGAAACTATTACATTGCGCCAATATCCAAAATGAAAAATTGTGTACCTGGCGAATTTTTCGACCTCCATGATGAGGGCAAGATAGGCAAGCATTAAGGATAACCGGATATTCTCCTCGCGTCCGGGAATTATAGGATTCTTTAAGCCTTTATTGTATTCTTCCAATACCTTCTCTTTCTTATCAAGTGACATATTCATGAAATCCAAGCATACGAAGTCCGCAATCCTGTCGCCCCAAAGGCAACGCTCCGGGTCAATCCATGATAATTTTACATCATTGCCTTCAACCTCGCAGAAAATATTCGGAGGCCAAATATCAAAATTAATAAGTGAGCAGCTAACTTCTTTAAGAATATCTTTGTTCTTTTCAATATAATACAGAAGCTTCCTGCCTCTTTTTGATTTTCTTTTTAAGTTTCCGCAGTCCTTAATCAGATTTTCAACCATGCTTTTCAGTGCGCTGTGCCAGTCATCATGCAGGCCGCTTTGCCTGTAGCCGAATTTATCACCCTTTACTGAATGCATCTTCGCAACCATACCGGCAAGCTTAGCGCTGGCTATTTGTTTTTGCTCGTCGCTTAGCTCAGCTTCATCCAGTTGTTTTCCTGAAAGCCGCTCCATTATGAAATAATCTGCTTCGATGGTCTCTCTCGAAAAATCCTCTATATATACTTCCGGCACGCTTATGCCCACTTCTCGCATAAGTGAATAATAGTATACTTCCTGCTGCATCATGTTTTTCTCATACGTAAGCATTCTGCCTGCATTAACAGGCGCTACTTTCATAGCATAGTGCTTCCCGCCTGCGTCAGCTGAATACACACTGTTAAATTCCCCTGCGCCCAAAGAAGCGATATTCACCGCGCCTTCTATCCCTGCTTTTCTGAATAGTTCTATGATCGTTTTTTCATCAAGTTCGTATTTGCTTCTGCTCTTCATATTGCATCCCTTTTTTATTTATTACTAATTTACATTATTAAATACATTTGCAGTTTTTGCAATCTAAAATTGGTAAATAGATATGTTTATTTTGTTTTCTATGTCTTTTTATGTGTGCGATTGACTTTAGTTTTAGTCTTAGCTATAATTAAAGCATAAAAAGAATAAGCCTATAGTTATTAGACATTAGAAGGCAAAATGACTGCATACTGCAGTTGTTTTGTCTTTTTCTTTTTTGAAAAGGTGATTAAACATATGAAAAACAGAATTATAATCGAAGGCGGAAAACTAAGCCTTGACGATTTCATCGCAGTATGCAGGCATGATGCAGAGGTAGTAATATCCGAAGACGCTAAAGGCAGAATAGCTGCTTCCCGCGCTACGGTTGACGCATTCGTAGACAATTCCGACATAGTCTATGGCGTAACCACAGGCTTCGGCAAATTCAGTGAGGTCTTCATATCCAAAGAGCAGTCACGCCTGATGCAGAAGAATCTTATAGTATCTCACGCCGTTGGAAGCGGAGCATTTTTCAGCAGAGAAATCGTTCGAGGCATAATGCTGCTTAGAATAAACAACCTGTGCATAGGCTTTTCAGGAGTGAGATATGAAATCGTACAAACTTTATCTGACATGCTCAACAGCGGAGTCCATCCGCAAATCCCCGAAAAGGGCTCTCTCGGCGCAAGCGGTGATCTGGCGCCATTAGCGCATATGGTGCTGCCAATGATTGGCCTCGGTACAGCGGAGTACAAAGGTGCAGTGTTAAAGGGCAGTGATGCAATGAAACAAGCCGGAATTAATCCCATTGAGCTGATGGCTAAGGAAGGCCTGGCACTGATAAACGGAACGCAAGTTATGACATCTGTTGGGGCGCACACGGTATATGACACACTAAAGCTCCTAGATATATGCGACCTTTCAGCCTCGCTCACATTTGAGGCACTGCACGGCATAATCAGCGTGCTGGATGAAAGACTGCATGCCTTAAGGCCCCACAACGGGCAAATATTCGCCGCGCAAAACATAAAAAAACTGCTTAATGGCAGTCACTGCACCATGATACAGGGCGAAGGCAAGATACAGGATGCGTATTCCCTACGCTGCACGCCGCAGGTACACGGCGCCAGCCGTGACGCTATTGAATATGTTAGAGAAAAAGTGGAAATCGAGATGAACTCCGTGACGGATAATCCTATAATCTTTTCAGACACAATGGAGGGCATATCGGGCGGCAATTTCCACGGTCAGCCAGTTGCCCTTGCTTTTGATTTCCTAGGAATTGCTCTTGCAGAACTGGCGGATATATCGGAGCGAAGGCTCGAGCGAATGGTGAACCCGGCTCTCAACGGTCTGCCGGCGTTTCTCGTAAATAATGGCGGCTTAAACTCAGGCTTTATGATTGTGCAGTACTCTGCTGCTGCGCTGGTATCTGAGAACAAGGTGCTTTCTCACCCTGCAAGCGTGGACTCAATCCCCTCCTCCGGCAATCAAGAAGACCACGTATCAATGGGAACGATAGGCGCAAGAAAGGCATTGGAAATTCTAAAAAACACTCGCAGGGTAATCGCCATGGAAATGATGTGCGCATGCCAGGCAATAGACCTTGGCACAAAAAAGCGCCTTGGTAATGCCACGCAGGAGGCGTATAATATAATAAGGGACAAAGTATCCATGCTGGAATATGACAGAGAAATGTACGACGACATTAACAACATTGAAAATCTGATAACAGATGAAAAATTCGATAAAATAATTAAGGCACTATAATCAACGCAGAAAATGAGGTGTAGATATGTCAGATAACAATACCCTGCAAAATGCAATGAAAATAAAATTGGACGATGTTCTTCCTGAATATCATCCCTTGGATGCAAAATACCGCAGAGCGCCAAAAAGAGAGCTGCTGCTAAATGAGAAAGAGATAAAGCTGGCTCTTAAAAACGCCCTACGCTATATCCCTCAAAACCTGCACGATAAGCTCGCGCCAGAGTTCCTTGAGGAGCTGATGACACGCGGCAGGATATACGGCTACAGATACCGTCCCGAAGGTAGGATATACGGTAAGCCAGTAGATGAATACAAAGGCAATTGCATAGAAGGAAAAGCAATTCAGGTGATGATAGACAATAATCTGGACTTTGATATTGCGCTCTACCCCTATGAATTGGTAACCTACGGCGAAACCGGGCAAGTCTGCCAGAACTGGATGCAATACAGGCTGATCAAAAAGTATTTAGAGCATTTAACCGATGAGCAGACGCTGGTAGTAGCATCCGGGCATCCACTGGGATTATTTAAGTCCAACAAAAAAAGCCCTAGAGTTATAATCACCAACGGGCTGATGATAGGAATGTTCGACAATCCTGAAAGCTGGTCAAAGGCAGCTGCTATGGGTGTATCAAGCTACGGGCAGATGACTGCAGGCGGCTGGATGTACATCGGTCCTCAGGGAATAGTCCATGGCACTTATTCTACCCTTATCAACGCAGGGCGCATTAAACTTGGGCTTCAAAATGATGAAAACCTCAAAGGCAAGCTCTTTGTTACATCCGGTCTCGGAGGCATGAGCGGTGCGCAGGCAAAGGCTATTGAGATAGCAGGCGGCGTGGGCATAATTGCAGAGGTTGATAAATCCCGTATTGTAACACGCCATACGCAGGGCTGGGTAAAGAAAATGTCCGATAATTTAGATGAGGTATTTGCATGGGCAAAAGAATATATGGAGCGGGAGGAAACTGTATCAATAGCATACCACGGCAACATCGTGGACTTGCTGCAGTACGCCGTAGACAAAAATATTCATATTGATTTATTAAGCGACCAGACATCCTGCCATGCCCAGTATGACGGCGGCTACTGCCCGCATGGACTTACATTTGAGCAGCGCACCAAAATGCTCGTTAGCGATAAGCCGAAATTTAAAAAAATGGTGGATGAATCGCTTAAAAAACATTTTCAGCTTGTTAAATCCCTGCACGATGCGGGAACGTATTTCTTTGACTACGGCAATTCATTTATGAAATCCGTTTTTGACGCGGGAGCAGAAGAAATTGCTGCAAACGGCAAAAACACAGACGACGGATTTATTTTCCCCTCCTACGTTGAAGATATTATGGGGCCAATGCTTTTTGACTATGGCTATGGCCCGTTCAGATGGGTATGCCTTAGCGGAAATCAAGATGACCTAGACAAAACAGACGCTGCAGCCATGCGCATAATTAATCCTCAAAGAAGAAGCCAGGACATGGATAACTGGATATGGATAAGAGATGCAAAGAAAAACAACCTCGTTGTGGGGACTAAGGCGAGGATACTCTATCAGGATGCAATCGGCAGACGGGATATCGCACTGGAATTTAACAGAATGGTAAGAGAAAAAGAGATTGGCCCTGTGATGCTTGGCAGAGACCACCACGACACAGGCGGCACAGACTCGACATTCCGTGAAACATCCAATATAAAAGACGGCAGCAACATAACCGCCGACATGGCCGTGCACTGCTTCGCGGGAAATGCGGCACGAGGCATGAGCATGGTAGCATTGCATAACGGCGGCGGCGTAGGCATCAGCAAGGCAATTAACGGCGGGTACGGCATGGTGCTTGACGGCAGCAAAAGAGTGGATGAAATACTTGAAAATTCTGTGCCCTTTGACGTGATGGTAGGAGTCGCCAGAAGGAACTGGGCACGCTGCGAGCACTCAATAGAGACAGTTGCGGCATATAACAGAGACTACGGAGAAGAAAACAGCATAACAATGCCGTACATAGCGGATGATAAACTGATTAATAAATTAGTAGATGAATATTCAGACGGAGGTAAAAATGGATAAGATACTTGAATGCGTACCTAATTTCAGCGAAGGGCGTGACCTTGAAAAGGTAGAAAAAATAGTGGATTGCTTCCGCGGGAAAAAGGGCGTAAAGCTATTGGACTACAGCAGCGATGAAGACCACAACAGAAGCGTTGTAACAGTTATTGGCGAGCCGGAAGCTTTGAGAGATGCTGTGGTCGAATCAGTGGTAAAAGCTGTAGAATTAATTGATTTGACAAAGCACAAAGGCCAGCACCCAAGAATGGGAGCTGTTGATGTAATTCCCTTTATTCCGATAAGAAATACAACTATTAAGGAAGCTGATGATATAGCAAATCAGGTGGCTAAGATAGCCTCAGAAAAGTGCGGACAGCCATTTATCCTCTATGAAAAGTCGGCAACTGCGCCAAACAGAGAAAACCTTGCAAAGATACGAAAAGGCGAATTTGAGGGAATGGCCGAAAAGATGAATAGCCCTGAATGGCAGAGCGACTACGGCCCGAAAACAGTGCACCCCACAGGCGGCGTTACGGCTATCGGCGCGAGAATGCCTTTGGTTGCCTACAATATAAAGCTGGATACTGACCGCCTTGAAATAGCTGACAAAATCGCAAAGCAGATTCGCCACCTAAGCGGAGGCTTCAGGTATTGCAAGGCGATGGGCGTGGAACTAAAAGACAGAGGCATAGTCGAAGTATCAATGAACTTAACTGACTACAGCAAAACCGCCATTTACAGAGCATTCGAAACCGTAAAGATGGAATGCAAACGCTACGGCGTAAATGTATTAGGCAGCGAGATAATTGGTCTTGTTCCCATGCAGGCGCTTATTGACTGCTCTGAGTATTACCTGGGACTTGAAAATTTCAGCATGGAGCAGGTTCTGGAATCAAGGCTTTGATATGGAAAGACTGATACTTACAAACATTGCGCAGCTTGCAACATGCGCAGGAGCAGCTCCCAAAAAGGGAAAAGATATGAGCGATATTGGCATATCGCAATTCGACTGCGTATTAATTGAAGATGGCATTATCAAAGAAATTGGCTATACAAATGATATAGTCTCCCGCTTTGCTTCCAATGAATACACTGAGTTAGATTGCAAATGCAATGCCGTGCTGCCGGGGTTTATTGACAGCCACACGCACTTTGTTTTCGCAGGGCACCGGCAGGATGAGTTCGCCAAGCGGCTTAATGGGATATCCTACATGGATATACTAAAGCAAGGCGGCGGCATAGCAAACACAGTCAATCCAACCAGAGAAGCTTCTCTTGATGAGCTTGTTGAAACGGGCCTTAAAAGGGCGGACGCAATGCTTGAAATGGGCGTAACAACTCTAGAGGGAAAAAGCGGATACGGCCTCGACAGGGAAACCGAAATTAAGCAGCTTAACGCATTAAGGCAAATTAACGAAACCCACCCTATTGATGTAGTCTCAACCTTTATGGGTGCGCACCTTGTGCCCAAAGAGTATGCAAACAGAGCAGATGAATACCTTGAATTTCTGATTAATAAAGTGATGCCGGAAGTAAAAGAAAAAAATCTTGCAGAATTTACAGATATCTTCTGCGAAGAAGATGTATTTGATATTGAGCAAAGCAGAAGATACCTCCATATTGCAAAAGAAATGGGATTTAAAATAAAAATCCATGCCGATGAAATAGTGGATATTGGCGGAGCTAAGCTGGCAGCTGAGCTGGGCGCAGTATCGGCTGACCACCTCCTAAAGGCGTCAAAGGAAGGCATAAAACTGATGGCAGAAGCCGGAACCATTGCAACCCTGCTGCCAACAACGGCATACTGCCTGAAAGACAGCTTTGCTGACGCTCGGATGATAATAGATTCCGGCTGCCCTGTCGCGCTGGCTTCGGATTATAACCCCGGCAGCTCATGCACATGCTCCATGCCGCTTTTGATATCCCTGGCAGCCCTGATGATGAATATGAATACTAATGAAATAATAACAGCTCTTACCATAAACGCGGCCTGCGCACTAGACAGGCAGAATGAAGTAGGCAGCATTGAAGCTGGGAAAAAAGCGGATATTATTATCTTGGCTTATCCAAGCATAGACTTCCTGCCCTATTACGCTGGCATAAATATAGTGAAAACAGTCATAAAGAACGGCAAAGCTATAGTTAAAGACAGGAGAACCATATGAAAAATTTAAGCATTGTTGAATTCACAAAAAAAACTGCGTCCAATGAACCTGTACCGGGCGGAGGCAGCATTGCTGCATTGTCCGGCGCATTGAGCGCTGCACTTGCGGAAATGGTCGCATCCGTCACAGAGGGCAGCAAAAAATATGAAGATGTTAAAAACGAAATGATCGATATAAAAGAAAAGGCAAATCTGATAAGCCAGTCTCTGCTTGATGATATCGAAAAGGATAGCAAAGCATTCACGCAGGTGATGGATGCATATAAATTGCCGAAAGAAACAGACGAGCAGAAAAAGTACAGGGGCGCTTCCATACAGAATGCCCTTAAGCTGGCTGCCGAGGTACCATTAAGCGTAGCCATGAAATCATATGATATTATGGATTTGTCGCAGGCTGTTGTATCAAAAGGCAACCAGAACGCAGTAACAGATGGAATGGTGTCTGCAATGATGGCAAGAACTGCCGTTTTGTCCGCTCTGCTTAATGTGAAGATAAACCTCTCCTCTATCAAAGATGAAGAATATGTGAGAGATATGAATCAAAAAGCAGGAGAACTGGAAAAAAAGGCAATTGAAAAAGAGAAAGAAATTTTATCAGCAGTAATGCTATAAATGCGAGCAAACTCAACGCCTTTATGATATACTTATCCTAGTGAGAGGTGAAGTATATATGGCAAACACAGGAATAGGCAAAATAGCTCTCTCGCTGGCAATAGCCGACAAAAGCGAAGAGAAAATCATAAAAACCTATGAAGAAAAAGGCTACAAGCTGCTCAAAGGCCATGCGGGCTCCATGAATGCCGGCAAGATATTCGCTGCAGTGGAAACTGCGGTAACAAGAGAAAAAATGATAGGTGAAACATACCACGAGGAACACGCGCTGTATCACGCCATAAGCGAAGCTTTCTACGGCTATTGCCGCGGGCCCGTGGCTCTGGACACAGTACTTCGCACAACTGGATTAGCGTTCTCCGTTGTAAAAGGGCCTCTTTCTTTGGGCGATACTGAAAACAAGGAATGGATAGCAGTCGTCCTCTACGGAATGATTGGTTCGCCTCATCAGGGATTTGAGCACGAGGCTATTGGCCTTGGCATTCAGCCAATTTAGCTGATAACCGAGTATAAATTTTATAAGCCGTACTGAAATTATAAAGATTTTCTGCGGCTTATTTTATTGCAGATTATTATATGAAAATCGCCTAATTTTATTATGAATTTAAATGCAGAAATTACGCATAAGTTTAACTATAATATACTCGTTATTATGAGGTGATATTATGCAGATAGCTCACAAAAATGTTCTGCCTGTTATGCGGAATACTAAGATAACAAAGCAGACCTACTATGCTTTGATTCTACTCATCCTGCTTTCCTTATATGTAGGCTTTCTAAGCGCAAATATGGGCATATCTCATTTCTTTTCTTCCATTATGAATACAGCCTACCGCCTGCTTATAGACACAGCTCTCTATATTCTCGCCATATCAGTGGTGATGGGTGCATTCGGAAATATGCTCATGGAGTTTGGTATAGTGAACCTCCTAAATAAAATATTTGCCCCCCTTATGAAACCCTTATACGGGTTGCCCGGTGCATCCTTCCTCGGAATAATGACATCTTACTTTTCTGATAATCCCGCTATAATCGTGCTGGCCAACGACAAGAAATACATAAAATACTTTAAAAAGGAGCAGGTGCCCTGCCTTTGTAATCTGGGCACATCCTTCGGCATGGGGCTGATACTCACTACCTACATGATAGGCCAGGGTTTCATTATTGAACCCATAATAGGAAATATCGGCGCTATTATAGGCAGCGTAGTTAGTGTACGCCTGCTAAACTTTATAATCAAGCGCAAAAAATATTTTGACACATACAAACCGCCATTGGAGGCCGAATCCGCAGACTGCGACGTCGCTGAAGATGAAAATATCAGTGAGGGTTTCATGGAAAAGATGGTGCGCTCCATGCTTGACGGCGGCAAAAGCGGCGTAGAGATGGGCCTTAAAATAATCCCTGGGCTTCTCATTATTTGCACTATTGTAATGACCCTAACCTTTGGGGTGGCAGACCCTTCAGTCGGATATCAGGGCGCAGCATACGAGGGCGTGGCGCTGCTGCCTAAACTGGGTGATATATTCTCCCCTGTGCTTACTCCTCTATACGGATTTACATCCAGCGAGGCAATAGCCTTCCCTATTACTGCTCTGGGTGCAGTGGGTGCGGCCATGAGCCTTGTCCCGAAGATGCTCGGACTAGGCCTAATTTCAGGCAACGATATAGCCGTGTTTACAGCGATTGGTATGTGCTGGAGCGGATACTTAAGCACCCATGTAGGAATGATGGACGCGCTGCGCCACAGAAAACTGGTATCCTCCAGTATATTGAGCCACACTATCGGCGGCCTTGCCGCAGGAGCAGCCGCGCATTATCTTTATATGCTGTTTATGTAATTAAATAAGGATATGTTTTAAGCATCTTTTCTTTTTATAGATAATATGATATGTTATAGAAAAAGTATAAAGAGCTTTATATGATAATCGAATTTAAAGTCATAAATATCTCAAACGATGTAAAAACCCACTCGCACGATTACGGACAGTTTGTGCTACCATATGACGGCGCAGTGCACATTGAGTTCGACGGCAAATCATATGTTATTGATTCTAATTCCATAGGGTACATCCCTCCTAGCGTAAACCACAAATACAACGGAGAGAAAAATGATGAGTCCCTGATAATCAATGTAAATCCAACATTGATAAAAGAAAGTGACAGAGAGATTTTTCTCAATAACTGCAGGTATATTTTCAATGACCGGGTAAAAATAATAGTGGATTACATAAAAAGCGAAGCGAAGAATCGAGATATATCAGAATCTGACAAATATTTATTCTTTTATGTTTATGACAAGATTGTAGAAGTCAGGAAATATAAAAGCGTGTCATATATTCATGAAAATTATCAGGAGAATATAAAAATAAGCACTCTGGCTGAATTAGAGTGCTACAATACTACATATTATACAGACTGGTTTAAATCCCATGCCGGCATGCCGCCAAGTGAATACATAAAGCGTGTAAGAATAGACAAGGCAAAAGATCTCCTCCTGACTACTCAATATAATCTTACCCAGATTGCATCCCAGGCGGGCTATAGCCACTCATCCACAATGTGCGCCGCCTTTAAGGAAGTAACCGGGATTACGCCAAAGGAATATAGAAACCAAAATTTCTAGACATTATTTTCTTTTATTTCTGCAATGGTTCCGTCAACTATGCTTATAACCACGTCCGTCTTTTCAACAATGCCCAAATCATGTGTCGCAATTATTACGCAGCAGTTGTCCTCGTGCGCCAACCGCTTTAAAATATCGATTATGTTGTTGCCGTTTTCAGAGTCCAGATTTCCTGTGGGTTCATCGGCCAAAATCAGCTTCCTGTCCATTGAAAGTGCGCGCGCTATAGATACCCTCTGCTGCTCGCCTCCGCTGATCATTCCGGGGAATCTATTGAAAAGTGCTTCTGGAAGCGCAACCTTCTTTGCCAGTTCCTTTGCCCTCTCTTTTGCATCACTTCCTTTTACTTTGCAAAGTTCCATGGGATACATTATGTTTTCAACCACAGTAAGCAGAGGGAAAAGCTTGAAGTCCTGATATATTACGGCCGCCTTGGTTCGCCTGTATTCGTTCAGGTCCATACTCTTCACTGATTTGCCCTCATACTTTATTTCGCCGTCCTGGGGCACATCAAGCCCTGCAAGAAGCGACAGCATCGTGCTCTTGCCGCTGCCGGATTTGCCAACCACCGCATACATTTTGCCTTTTTTAAATGTATAGCTTACGCCCTTTAAGGCGTCCACGCTCTGATACTGGTTATGATATGTGTATTTCACATCTTTTAATTCAAGTATGCTCATCTTTATCCCCCGGTTTATGTTCTAGTCTTCGTATTTTAATATCGCCAGCGCATTTGTATTGTTCATTATCAGTATTGATATCAGGCAGCCAATCATATAGCATATTACAAATCCTGATACTAATACTATCTGAATTAAAGAAAAGCCTGAGAAAATGAAGTATCCTGCAATTATTCCCAGCATCGTTCCAATAATGCAGAGGAAAGCCTGCTCAGCAAAGAATGACATAAAGGTTACTCGTTTTGGCGCGCCCAGCCCTCTCATTATGGCAAACTCTTTTCTCCTGCTTACAGCAAGCAGATAGGATACAACCAGCGCTATTATGCCAACCAGCGCATAAAGTATCGGGTAGAGTACATTAATGTACCTTATCTGCTGGTTAAGCATATCCACCGTGCTTATGAATTTCTTATCATTCAGCACAAGAAAATTTCTGTAGGTATTTATCTTTGATCCTGATGAGAATCCATAATCGCTAAGGAAGGCTTTAAACTCATCAAGCTTGGCAGCGTCTTCAATTGTGAAGTTTGCGGAATCAAAAGTATAGTAAAAGAGTGCACTATTGTCTCTTCCCTGATAATTATACAGATTGTCAAGGTCAATATATTGCTCCAGCTGACAGTATATGTTGTCCTTTAATCCCTCTTTAACATAGCTGCCTACAACCAGATAATCTAATTCCGCGTCCTTGTCCTTTAAAAACAAATTAAGCATAAACAGGCGTATTGTATCGCCCAGCTCTATCCCATACTCTTTCATATAATCAGTTGATACGATGCAGCAGGGCGTTCCGTCAACTTCCTTCCCTAGTATTGATTCATCGTAGCCATCAAGGAACTCCATATTGACTTCTGAACTAAAGAAAAACTGGGGAGAGTTCTTTATACTATTCGCATAAATAAGCCTCGGCCCGCGCTTAACACTGTCCACCCATGTATCATATGCATACAATTCCGGTGGAAAGAATTGTTCCAGCCCAGTTGGCTCCCCATCAACAACTGATCTGCCCACATAGTCAAAGTAATCTGTCTTTGATACATATATATTGTTTATATAGCCTGATTCTATCAAATCCTTAAGCTGGTATGATTCCACTATTACGTTGCTGGCCTTCTGCCCCTTTATGTCAGTAAAAATCCCTGTTATAACAGTATCTTGCTTTATCTCGCTGAGCTTGTCTTCGTAGCTTTGCGCAGTCGATGAGAGCTGGAAGAAAAATAACACAACCACAAAAGAAAGCATCGGAACAACCATCGTTCTTATTCCGCCGCGTATGATCGAAATAATTGAATACTTAATGCTCCTTCCCCTGAATGAGAAGGTGTGCCCAGCGTGCATTTTTCTTTTCTTCTTTTTCTTTTTTGCCTTCTTCTTAAATGTGCTTAACGTAAAAGCGAAAGAACAGATAAGTGCAGTAAGAACTACGCAGGCTGATATAATAAGGAAAAACAGATACTCAATTTTTACGTTGAATACCATCTCTTTGACAATAGTCAGGCTGCCATTGCTGTATCTGGTATCTGAAAGGGCATAATTAGCAGCTATATTTCTAACAAATTCAATAACGTATGATGAAAGCTTATATGATGCTATGGATGCCAGCCCTGCGGATATAACCGCGATAAACCCGGTGCTGAAAATGAAATACCAAATTGCCTTTTTCTTTCCCGTACCCAGCTTTATCATAACATCGCTTACATCCCTTTGCCTATATACGAAAAGGAAAGCGAAGAATATAATAACCGCAAGTGATACCATAATACAGACCACTGTGATTATTTTTGCTATCCTCAGTATGTCCATAAAAGGCTTGGCAACTGCTGCATAGCCCTGGTCATATATAGTCATCTCCACTCTCTCGGGAAGCATGGGCAACATATCATTGTAGAATTCATCTGCTTTGCTGTTTATAAGCACTGCCTGCCCTAATGTATAGCCCACATGATTGGCTGCAAAAGAAATATCGTCGCGCTTAGGAATATAAACATTGTTATTAAAGTCAATGTTTGAATTGATTATGCCAACGATTTCATATTCATCTTCATAGGTGAATCCTGTACCAGCCCAGTAGCTTTCATAGACTGATACGCCCTCTGTGACAACAATTGAAATGGGGATAATATCGCCTACTTCAATATCCATCTTCCGCTTGAAAAGCTCGGAGACTATGCATACTTTGCTGCCAGCATCATACTCTTCCTGTGTAAATTCCCTGCCTTCTTTTATGTATGCTTCCTGCTGATGAAAAATATAATTGGATGTTAAATCGTCAACAGCATAAACATTGACACTGTTATTTGTTACACTATATGTCTGGGTAATAAGGCTAATAGGACTTTCATCATCTACCTCATATCCGCCATCCTCTGTAGTGATATCTTGCACCATGTATTTATCACCATCGGGAAACCCAGCTTTATCCGCTGCGCCCCATGAAAAAGGCTTAGGAGTAAGATAAGAATACATTTTCGATCCATATCCTATTTCTCCGTTAACCAGATAATAATGACCTGACTCGTAATTGTCGGTGAAATCATAATACAGAGGAGAAATACGCGTATATCTGCTTACATCGGAGTAACAGTAATAAATAGATTCAACAATATCAGCACTATATGAACTGCTTTTGAATGTTGAATACGTGGATCTTATTCTGTTAATTACAAAAACTGCCGAGTCTTTGCGCGGCATCATTCTGTCTGTGCGCACAAAGCCCTCTACATAGCCCAAAGCCCGCTCTGATTTATCGAATAATATGACATTTTCGTTGTTTTCTATCAAAGAATAGTCGAAATTTTCTGCTGCTTCCTGAAGGTCCTCATCATAAATATCCTCGTCGGGATACTCCGTGCCCATGTATTCAAAAAGCGCAATGGTCTTGTAGTTGTCATCGCAATCTTCCAGGAACTTGCTGACAGATGCCCACACACTAAGGCCAAGACTCAAGACTATAGTAAGGACAAAAATAAGAGAAATGAAAAGAACTGACTTCCATTTGGACCGAAATACATTAATAATACTTTTTGAAAAAATCATTTGATTACCTGTTGAGTTTGATCTCGTTTTTTCCATTATATCATATGTCCATAATATGACAATGCTAATAATGAAAAAACTTATACTTATAATAAGTAAATACCATACTAAGTTTGTGTCTCAGTATGGTATCCACTATTCCATATACTTCTCTATATCAGCCTATTCAGAGAATCTTTCTCATATTCATTTCCGGCTTTTTTCTCCTCCAGTGCTTTCTGCAGCTTTTGGTATCTGGCCTTTGTTACCGGATAAAGAACCATAAATAGCACAGCAAGTGTCATGGCAATGGGGCAGATTATTGTAATAACGTTTTCAATTCCCATAATTGCCGAATTAGTCTGCACCGCCAAATCGGAATTATATCCTGTCAGCTCAAGAACCTTGCCCAAAGTATACATTCCGGCTGCAGCACCTAATTTCTGAAGAAACTGTGGCAGTGATGTGATTGCGCCTACACGCCTTTTGTCGTTGACCATTTCATCAATTTCTGAGATGTCATATGTGAATGAATAAAATGTTGTCCAAAATACTGCAAGCCCCATAGAGTAGAAAAGCAGCATTATAACCATGTTTACAATAGTCGTTATTCCGATAAACCGGAAAACAAACATCCCTATTGTTGCAACTGAGAGCATTGCAATTACTGTGAATCTTCTGTCCTTTATTGTCGCAAGCTTTGTAGTAATAGGAACAAATATAACCATTCCCCCTACAATAGCCGCCAGCGCAACTGGCATGAAAGCATCAGGGTCTACCTGAATCCTGTACTGCAGCAAATATACCAAATCTGCCTGTGCAAGCGACGACTGATACATAAATAAAACTATGAAGAACAATAGGTATTTAAAAGGCTTAAGTTTTATTATCTGCAAATATGTCTTGAAAATGTTTTCACTGGACTCTTCATCCGGTTTATATAAATTCAGCCTTTTGGTCGAATTATAGGCTACAAAGCCAAACAGCACTGATATTACCGCAATAATTATAGCTGTAAAGGTCCATCTTGTGCTTTCAATGAATTTATTTTCATTGAAAAATCCAACAAACACAATAGCAGCACTACCTATAAATATCGGAGCGGCATTTATAAGGGAGCTCATTCCGCGTATCTTTGTGCGTTCATCATAGTCTTTTGTCATCTCAGCACACAATGCATAATAAGGTATCGTATAGCATGTGTAGGCCACCCAGAATACTACTGCAACAGCCACATAATATATAATACTAGTTTGAGAAGATAGATTGAATCTGGTAAATGCAAGCACAAAAAGTATCGCCATAGGTATAATGGCTGATTTCATTATTTTACGCTTATCTATTCCTCTTTTGTCGGCCATGTGCCCTATTAATGGGTCAGTAACTCCGTCAACTACTATTGAAATAGCGATTATTGTTCCCGCAATCTGCGGATTGATTCCGGCGATATTTGTAAGAAAAAAGAGAAAATATGTATAGAACATATTATAGAGTACAGATTCAGAAATTATGCCTGAAGCATAGCCTACTTTTCTGCGTCTTGTTAGTTCTCCCTGCATTTGCCACCTCCAAAATTAATTTGATTATATCAGAGATTCTACCCTAATAAAAGCTGTTTATGCTTCATTTTTATTCATAAGTTCAAATGTTTTTTTATTATTATAGTAAAGCTGTTTGAATACTTCAAATCCTTTATCATATACGTTTCTGTTTTCAGAGTTCGGATAATATGTTCTCTCCACTTCAATAAGGCTGCTAGCCTGCTCTAAATTGTCCGTAATCCCAAGGCCAACCGTTGATATGATAGCTGCGCCCATTGCTCCCGCATTCTGCGGGTTGCCCACCACCTCAACCCGAACATTGAGTATGTCGGATAATATCTGGCATGTCATAGGCGCCAATGCCCCGCCGCCTACCAGCCTGACACTGCCGTTTATGTCGACCTTCTTTGCGCTGCATTCCATCTGCCAGCGCAGATGATAGCATACTCCCTCAATTACAGCATGGATAAGTTCTGCTTTTTTTGTGCCCATTCCAATATTGAAAAACATGCCTCTTGCGTTTGTGTCCTCAAAGGGGCACCTGTTTCCGTGCAGCCAGGGAGTAAACACCACGCCGCTGCTTCCGGCCGGCACATGCTTTATGGATTCCATCATGTACTCATATAGGTCAACAGCCACTTCTTCATAATCACCGTTTGTCCTGCGCTCATTCAGCCTGTCAATTGTCTCCTCATATGCAAGGTGCTCTTTCACCCATTCTATGCATTTGCCTGCTGTCTCCAGCTCTGCGAAGTAGTTGTAGTTGTTTTCATCAGCTCCTATTATGCCTGCGATTTTGCATGAGATATCAAGCAAAGGCTTATCTATAACAGTAGATACCCATCCTGATGTGCCTATGTATATGTGTGTGTCGCCAGGTTTTGTTGCGCCCGCTCCTACTCCTATTAGTGATGCATCGCCGCCGCCGCCGAAAACCAGCGTTCCTTCCATTAATCCAAGCTCTTTAGCGGCTGCTTTTGTTATCTGCCCTGCCGCCTGTGTACTCTTTATTATTCTGGGCAAATGATCGATATCAACGCCTATCATGTTGCACATTTCCTGGCTGAAGCACCTGTTTTCTTTCTTAACATCAAAAAGCATAGTCGCATATGCACTGTCTTCTGTCATTGTGAATTCGCCGCATGATTTCAATATAAGGAAGTCTTTAACATCCAGCCATTTGTATGTGTCAGCATATATTTCGGGTTCATTTTCCTTTACCCATTTGTACTTCCAAACCGGGTCTTTTGTGCTGCTTGCCACAACGCCTGTAATGCTAATGCTCTTCATCAGCTTCTGCAGGTTTACGCCGCCTATTTTGAGCCCGTCGGAAAGCGTCTCTTCCATCTGCTTTTTGGCTCTGTTGTCCATGTAGCTCATTGCTTTGCGCACAGGATTACCATCCTTATCAACCAGCACTACGCCCTGCATCTGCGCACAGAAGGATATTCCTGATATTTTTTCTTTTTCTATACCGCTTTTTCTGATAACTGCCTTTGTCGTTTCACGCATTGCCTCCCACCAGTCGTTCGGGTCCTGCTCCGCACCGCCGTTTGGCAGTATCGTCAGCTTGTAGCTCTGGCTTTGGCTTTCTATCAGCTTTATTTTTTCATCTGCCTCATAAAGGCAAGTCTTTAGAGAGGTTGTTCCTACATCATATGATATAACATAATTTTTCACTTATACTCTCCTGCTTCTTCTTTATTTATTCTTCTGCTTTGAATACTTCATTTTATATATTGTTCGCATCAGCGCGCACTCCAGCGGATTGATAGACCTTGGTCTGTCGTGCAATGCCGCCCCCATATAGGCCATGCAGTTTTTTTCAACTATCATGCTCACTGCCTTCGCGTCATCCATGTCCTTGCCCCTGCAAACAGCTCCGAATCCCTTTATAAGCACGGCATCTGCATTTTTAAATGCCCTATTTATAGATTTTTCATTGTTTGCAGCGGTTTTCACCTTTACTCCCGCAATCTGCGCAAAGTCGTCAATCATTGGGTATAGAGGCTTTTTAAGATTGGACATAGCATTAACAAAAAACGAGGTGTTGGCTGTCATATTATCTGACAACTCATAATTTAGCTTCCCAGCATTGAATGATTCAGGAACTTCACCATATGTTTTGAGCACAAACTCTGCGTATCCCTTATCGCTGTAGTCTTTCTGTCCCGAAATTGTTATATATTTATTCTCAATGTATTCCCTGCATGCTTCTTCCAGCTGCTTTGCCGCCATGAAAGTCTCATCAAAATCTTTGCCGAAGCATAGTGCCCCGTGATTTTTCATTATGATGCAGTGGCCTTTTGTTTCTGCCAAAGCCTTAATTACATTTCCGCTTAATTTCTTTGTGCTGGGCAGTCCGTATCCCGCGCATATCACTTTTCCGCCAAGAAGGTTATATTTTTTGTCAGTCTCAATATAACTTATGCCGCATCCGCTAACAATGGAAGCGAATAACTGATGTGTATGAATAACAAAGTTTATTTCGCCTTTGCCGTAGCACCCTGCATGAATTGCCTTCTCCGATGAGGGTTTTATGTCGCCTTCATACTCCAAGGAAGCAATATCCATCTTAACTATCTCACCTTCAGTAAGCGATAGATAATCGCGTCCGCTGGGCGTAATGACCATGGTATGCTCGTCAACTCTGCAGCTCACGTTGCCCCATGTTCTGGCAATAAGCCCTTGCTCAACCAGATTCTTTCCCGCCTTAATTACTGTATCTTTTGCCGTTTTTATATCCATGCTCATTTTTTTATTCCTCTATTGCTACGACATTTGCAAATACCCTTTCAAATCTCTCAAGGATATCATCAAGCATCTCATCGGTAAATGCGGCAGAAGTATACAGCCTGCTTCCAGCCAGTGTAATTATGCCTTCTGCCATGTATGCCGCTCCCATGTGCTCCATTTCTTTTTTGCGTTTTGATGTAGCTTTTAAAACTGATGGTATAGTCCAAGGCTTTTTCCAATCAATTGAGTAATGAACCGTTCCTACAGTTTCCAGATGGCAAATTGAACCCTGATTGAAAGTAACAAATGGAAGGTCATATTTATCTATAAGTTTTTGCAGGCCCGCTACAAGCTTGTCGGCAAATTCTCCGGATTTTCGAGCAGCGTCTGTTCTTTCGATTTCGCATAATGTGTGGTATCCGCCTGCGCAGCTTAAGGGGTTTGCTGCCATTGTGCCGCCAACCAATGCCTTCTTATGTTTGGGGCCCCCGGCTATTCCCGCGGAAAGATACTGCATGTATTCTTTCTTGCCGCCCAGCCCGCCAGCGCTTGGATATCCGCCTGCCACGGCCTTGCCGAAGACTGTAAGGTCGGGTGACACATCAAAATAGCCTTGCGCGCCGGACATTCCTATCCTGAATGCAGTTACTACTTCGTCAAATATTAATAGCGCGCCGTACTTTCTGCAAAGTTTTTCAACGCCTTTATTGAAATCCTTATCAAGCGGCCTTGTTCCGCTTTCCGGGCCAACCGGCTCAATCAATACACCTGCAGTGCCGCCTCTTAATCTGTTGCGCTTTAATTTTCTTTCCAAGTCTTTTAAATCGTTAGGGAAAAATTCCTGTGTATTTTTGAACACAAATTTTGGGACGCCGTGAGCCTGCATATGCCTTGTACCCGGTATTCTTATTCCATATGCCAGCTGATCAGACCATCCGTGGTATGCGCCGCCCATTTTTATAATATTCTTTTTCTTAGTTGCAAGCCTTGCCACCCTGATAGCCGCCATACATCCCTCTGTACCAGAGCCTAACATCCTGAACATGTCAACGGACTTGAAGTTTTCTGCTATTTTCTTTGCCAGCTTATATTCATATTCATGGAAAAGCCCTGTTGATGGGCCGCAATGGTCTATTAGCTCCATTGTTTTTTCCTTTACTTCTTTAGGATTGCTGCCCAAAATAGTTGGACCTCCTGCTTGAAGGAAATCGTAATATTTGTTTCCGTCTATGTCATAGAGATATGCACCCTCAGCTTTATCAATTACTATTGGGAAGGGATGGTTAAAGGCGAGATTGTGCTGAACTCCGCCCGGGATATAGGCAACTGCCTCAGATACCAATTGCTTAGATTTTGCGCACTTTTTGTTGAAATAATTTTCTTCATAATCATGGAGTTTTTCTTTGTTAATTGAATAAACAGGCTTTTTAATCAGCTCATCCAGCTTCTTTGTTATCTCTGCGGCGTCAGGATAATTTGTAATGGAATAATTATTAGGCATTGTTCTTCTCCTTAATACAATAATCTTTTAAATCTTTAAATGGTGAGTGATTGCTCACTCTGTCTTGATTATAGCATAACTACTGAAAAATTCAATAATATTGCTAAAAAATCCAAATTCGAAACAAAATTTTTCTATTTTTATTTAGTTTTATTTCATGTTTGTAAAAAATATGCTAAAATAATGTTAATATTACAGTTTCGGAGATAGATATGAACTTCAAGTCATGTAAAAAAACATTCAATCATATAGACGATAATAAGAAGCGTATGATTCTGTCAACAGCTATTGATGAGTTTGCCCAAAATGGCTTCAACAGCTCTAATATCAACGTTATAGCGGAGAAGTCAAATATTAGCATAGGCGCAATGTATAAATATTTTGATAATAAAAGAGCATTGTATCTAACCTGTGTAGAATGGGCAATGATGCACCTTAGCCAGAAAATCGACGATGTAATTAAGCAGGATGATGACACAATATTAATGTTTGAAAAGATCATACGGACAATACAGGAATTTAAGGAGGATAACGATCCTTTTACTAAGCTGTATTATGAAATGGCCACCGAAAGCAACGCAGAGTATGCAATGCTTATATCCAGCCAGGTGGAAGGCATAACATCCAACCTTTATGCTGCATATATTGAGCACGCGAAAAGCAACGGCCTCATAAGAAAAGATATTGATTCGCGCTTCTTCGCATTTTTCATCGATAATCTGCTGATGATGCTGCAATTTTCCTACAGCTGCGAATATTACAAAGACAGGATGAAAATATATACATATCCTGATGTTTTTGATGACAATGAGCGCCTGCTTGAGCAGATGATGCTTTTTGTGAAAGGTGCGCTTTTCTACAAAGAATAAAAGTAAATCTACAACTTATACGTAAAATATCAAAATCCGCATTAAGCGGATTTTTTTAGCTTTGTCAGTTGGATGCGTGATATGGGAAGTAGGCGGTTATCTCCGCATCAGTCATTCCGTAGAATTCCTGGAGCTCAGAAACAACGTCATTTCTTCTTTTTATCATATATGTTTTAAGCTTGTCAACATGTCCTGTCCATTTGTCATATGTGCTTGGGCTATACCATCTGGCAATATGATTCTTCATTTCGTTTTCCATCAGTCCAGAATACTCATCAATTTTCGCTAAAAGGTACTCCTCTGTAAATATGTTGCACACTATATATGAATATCTTTCCAGAAACTGCTCCATGAATATATCGCTTTCTTTGAGTGCATCCACTATGAAATCATGATAGCCTGTATACTGATTAAGATAATCATCCACCATGCTGTAGCCTAGGTCAAAAATAGCAAGGTCAAGATCAAAAAGCACTGGACGCCATTTTGCGCCCTCAATGTCCGCTTTCCAGAAGTTAATGTTATGAGTGTCGGCGTTTCCGAAGAAAGTCTCCACAATTATATAGTCCATAAATGACTGCACGTCCACTCGCTCTGCAAGCATATTATAATTCGATTCAATAGAAAAGTCAGTTGACAGGCAGAATGCCTTAAGGTCAAGCCAATCTTCATTAGAGCCTTTCTTTGCTTCTGAATACTCTGTCAGTATATTTATTTGCACGTCATCATCGTAGCCATATTTTAACCTGAAATAATCCTCATTCAGCTTGTCACGAAGGTTATAAAGCCCCCAGTACTGCCCGTTAATATAGACAGCCACCGGCGTTCCTCTCTTGCCGTCTATTGTTCCAAGCTCGTAGGCGCAGTTCTGTATGAAAACATCCCTCATTTTTGATAAATAGCTGTCCTGTCCTGCGTTCCTTAAAAATAGATGGCTGAATGTATTCGTGCCGCTTTCAAAAAAAGAATATGTTATCTCGCTAAGGCCATATTCATCGCGCAGCCTAATAGCTAATGATTTCTGCGCATTTGCTCTGGAATACCCCCCTGCTATCTGTATGCCTCCGTCGAATGCAAGAGCTGTCTGCCCGTCTGCGAGGTAATATTCATAGGCTGCCATTCTTTCAACATTCCAAAAATAGTTTGAATCGAAATATGGGTATTCACCTTTTCCATAGCCAGCTCCATTGGCGTATATTCCTGAATTATCATAGAACATGCCGGCTGGCGCTGTGCTGATGCAGAATATAGGGACATCATGCTGTCTCTCTAGTATATAGGTTTTGGTTGTGCAAAGGCTTGGCAGTTTTCCTTTTGATACAGCAATCGCCCTTATAACGGTGTCATGAGTTATAGACATCGGCCCTGCATACACTTTGCTATCAGTATCAGGAATCCCACCGTCTATTGTATAGTATATTGTTGCGTCGCTGTCTGCAGTAATTGAAAGCACAAAGCCGTCTTCCTGCGGCCCGCCCTCCTGAGAAAATTCAGGCTTAGCAGCATAGGCAGAATAAACCTTTGAGCTGTTTCTTTCTCCCGGAGTTTTTTCCATAAAAAAAACCCTATAATCAGGATTTCCTTCCACTCTACCAGAACTGTAATCGCCAAGAAGATATCCTGTATCGAAGCAGTCTATCGCTATTCCGTCGCTGTTTTTAAGCAGTATACGTTCCCCTGCGGAATTTAGGCTGAGCTCTTCAGTTATCAGCGCATTTTGATCTGCACTGGTGTAGCCCTTCAATGAAACCAGCAGATAACCATGGGGCTTGATGATGGCATTTTCAAAGGTGTAGCTGGAATACTCATTCTCGGAAAGGCTGTAACCGGATATATCCATTTTTTCGTCGCTGTCGTTATAGAGCTCTATATATTCATACATCGACCTGCCGCGAAACCTTGCAAGGTGGACACTGCTGGCTGCAGCCTCACTGATATATAAGCTAGTATGTACAAAATCTAAATCTGCATTTATCTGATCATCATATGCTGTTGTATTTTCTTTGCCGGGAGTCGGTAGAGAGAAATATCCATATCCGCCTTCCACCCTGCCCTTGGATACATTGCCCGGGAGCTCTTCCATCTTCGCACTGTCTGCTACTTTTCCAGCGGGAGAAATCAAATATATGGTTTCATCCTCGCCCAGAGAAAAGCTAGCGTGTATTTGCCCGTCCGCAATTTTATCCTTGCCGCTTGCGTATACAATGATATATCCGCCTGCTGGAACAACTGAGTTTTCCGGGAACTTCCATTTAAACATATTGTCTATGCTGTCTGTCAGTGAGTATCCATTCAGCGAAACATCCGATCCTGATGTGTTGTATATTTCCAGCCAATCGCTTGCGTCTCCGTCGGCATCAAGTATTCCGAATTTGTTGTTCGGCATCCACTCATTTATTATAAGGCGTGATGATTCATCAATATTATATACTGCACTAAGGCCTTCAATAGTCGAAGCAGATACGGTATCGTTTGCGCTTCCAGGCGTAGCCTCAGCAAAGAATACCATATTTCCGTTGCCATCAAGGCCTACTGAGATATCCTGAGGCAAGGCAAGCACCTCAACGCTGTTTATAATGTATCCACCCTTGCTGAAAAGGAGTATTTGATTGTCATTTTCGCCTATTTTGAATGGTGCGTGGATATAGCCTTCTTCACTTTCTTCATTGCCCGACGCGTATACCAGCAAGTATTCACCCGGCGCAATCTCCATATCTGGAAGCTTTAACTTGTTCCCGTTATTTTCGTTATCAGATAAATACATTTCGCCAATAAACACTGGTAATGCGTTAGGATTATATAGCTCTATCCAGTCCTGATGCTCGCCGTTATCATCCGTTATGCTGAATACATTGTTTGGCATATACTCATTAATTATAATGAGATTTTCAAAAATGTTTATCGGGGTTATTTCATATTTTTCAGAAATATCAGTATTGTTTTCCTCTCCCGGGGTAGGCGCAGCAAAATACCCGATTTCTCCGTCTGCACCGTAACCTGCGGAAATATCAGACGGCATATTTTCAATGTCTATTTTATCAACTACTCTATCCGCAGTGGAAAGCAGCAAGCTTTTGTCATCCCTGCTGAGCTGAAAAGGAACACGGATATATTCGTCTTCTGTCTGTGCATTCCCTGAAGCCAGAACAATTATATAGTCACCCGGCAAAAGCGACATTTCTGGTAAATTCGCCTTCATGGGGTCATTTTCATCATCGGATAGATAAAAGCTTCCCAGCCAAACGGGCTCGTCTCCATAATTGTATAGCTCTATCCAGTCCGGGCTATCCCAGTTTTCGTCTCGTAAAGTATTGTTGTTGCTAATTACGAATTCATTTATTCTGATTTTCTCTGATGTGCTGACAGCTGTCGCAGACTCAGATACAGTATCCTGTACAACATGATTTCTATTATAATTCGCTGCATAAACCGCCGCTAACGCAGCAAAAAGAAGCAGCAGCAAAAAAGATACTATTATGACCTTCTGCTTTGGGTTCTCCATAATATCCTGAAGTTTTTCCTGAAATCCACGCTTTTTTTCTTCGGTATATTCCGTGTAGTCAGTGCCTTCTTTTACTTGCTCATCTTGTTTTTTTTCACTCATCCTAAATGTGCTCCGAATTAATATGAATACTGATAAAAATTCTGCTGCGTAACAATTATAATAAAAGACAGCATTTTATACGGCTGCCTTATACTAATCAATTAATCATTTGCCTATGCGGCGTAGTCGCCCTGATAGCTGATAAGTGTCGCGTCGAATACGCCCTCTATCTTCAGCAGTTCGTTTACTATGTTGGTGTTCTCACCCGGC
>JAFGUF010000040.1 GCA_016938675.1 Clostridia bacterium
ATAATATTGAATTTTGTCTTTATTATTAAGTGATTTCCTACTAGTTTTTTGCCAATTTGATAATAATGAGAGTTATTGCGGTCAGCCAGATTAATATAATTACTCCCGCTGCAATATAATTTTTGGGGCGGTTTTCCATGGATTCTGCTTCTTCTCTGCATTGCTTCAGTACATTGTCGGGAATAAGCTTAATTATGAGCAAAATGGCTGCCGGAAGAATGATTAAATCGTCGATGTACCCAAGCACAGGAATAAAATCCGGAATGAGGTCGATTGGGCTAAAGGCATAGGCTGTAGTAATAACGATCAATATTTTGACAATTATCGGAGTATCTTTATGCTTTCCCGCAAGGTACAGGGCAAGTATATCCTTTTTTATGGATTGGGCTTTTTGTTTTAGCTTTTTTAACATTGAATCTGTACTTTCTTAAATATTTCTATATCAATTATATTACAGTTTAATTTATTTGTATAATTAAGCTTTTGGACGGGTATAAATGCAGGTAATAATCCGACTTGTGACATAATGTATCTTATGGTATTATATACAAATTAAAAGGTTCGAAAGCAATACTAAATATAATTTGTAGCAAATTTATTTTGAAGCTGAAAGAGAGAAAAGATGAAGAGGAAAATAATAATTTACTTGCTAGCGATTGTACAGATTGTACTTTTAGCGGCCTGTAACTCCGCTGAGTATGATGGTCTTACTGAAGAAATTGCTTTGTTGGAAGAAGAATACGCAAAGGTGCAGAATGAAAACCTGAGACTTAAGCAGGAGAAGAATGGTCTGAAAATTGAAATTGAAGAACTGACAGCACAAAATAGAGAGTACTTTGAGGATACTATAAAGCCTTATCAGTATTTCAATGTTAATGTAGATGAGTATATAGAGAAAGTGAAGTTTCTAAATCAGAATCCTGAAGAACTCTGGTATAATGCAAATAACATCTTTTTATTAGACGAACTTGTCTTTGAGAATGAAGATATACATTTTGAAAGTATATATACATGCGAAATATTCAATATTGAAGACACAGGAGAGAGGTGCATTGCGGAAATTACTGCACTGGACACAGGAATGTTAACTAAAATTCAGTTTACATACTATTACGCAGAAGACGGCGAAGTAAGTGATTTGGGATACCAGCATTATTTTAATTACTCTGATATTTTTGTCAGTGCATTTATTATGCTAAATAGCGGAAGAGATGATACTGATGATGAGTTTGAATACTATTTTGAGAGATTATTTAAGCATGCGCTCTATTATGATGGTAATGCATGGGGACGGAACTATGTAAGTGCGGACGGCAAGTATATCGTTTTTCAAATTCTGCCTATTGGGCTCAAAGACTGATTTAGTACAGAGGAGGACATATGCGAAGATTTATATATATAGTAGTATTAATGCTTTTTATAGTTGCTGTTGCATCTGGATGCGTAAACAAGGATGCAATAGAAGAGATGCAAAGAGTTGCAAACGAGATAGAAGAAGACATTGAGCAAGTTGAAGATGAAAACGAAAACCTAGAAGAAGAAATAGAAAGCCTGATTACAGACAAGGAAGAGGCTATTGAATATAATGAAGAAATAAAGCAAAAAGTTGACGGAATTAATGAACAAAAGCCCGGAGAATTTCAATTCACATTTCAAGAATATTTTGCTCAGATTTTGTATTTGTGCAGGCAATGGGATATGGATATATTCAACGGTCCATTAGCTTCCCAAATGGATAACTCCGATTATCTTGAGTATGTGTTTAAAATAGAAGTAAATGATGAGACTTGCACGGGGATTGAAGTACATGTTTTTACAGAGAAGAAAAGTGATAAGGTATTGCAGTGTACTTTGATTATATATCAGGATGAAGTTTACCGAATGGACGAGAGCGCATATGGCTCCGCCTTCAGAACGGTTACGGAAATAGCTCTGTCTGCGCTGGTTTTAGCTGGCACTACTCCTTTTGAGGAAAGTGAAATAACGCTGGCCATTCTTAACAAGATACAGGAAAATGATATTGCTACATGCGCACAGTACAATATAGGCTATGCAATGGAGGCGGATGACGAGGCAGAGATACGCAGTTTTTTCCCATACAAATGAGCTAGAGATTCTCAAATAATATTTTATAGCTTCTTTTATGTGAACGAGCAAGCCTAAAAAAACTGGCAATTAGTATGCGATTATGCTATAATTATTCGCGGTTATAGTTGTAAAAAACATGTAAAGAATTTATATATAAATAATCCTTAAAAAGGAAGAGGAAATGCCGCAGAAAATACCAAAAATACGTCATGAATTAAAATATTATATATCAACGGGCGAATACCTGGTGCTTCGAGACAGGCTTAAGCCATTGATGCCTATTGACCCGTTTGCTGACCCGGACACAAGAAGCTACGACATACGTTCTTTGTATTTCGATGATATCTATAATACCGCTATGTGGGAGAAGATGGACGGAATAAAGAACCGAAAAAAATGGCGAATAAGGCTATATAACTACAAGGGCGAAAATATTAAACTTGAGAAAAAATCAAAGTATGATATGTTTACAGCCAAGGAATCGGCTAAGATAACAAAATATCAGGTTCAGAATATACTTGACGGTAAATACAGCTTCTTAATGGAAGGAGCTAACCCTCTTTTTGAGGAGATGTACGGCGATATAGTTGTAAACAGGCTTAAGCCGATTGTAGTGGTTGACTATACCAGAGAAGCATATATATATCCGGCAGGAAATGTGAGAATAACATTTGATAAGTACCTGCACTCAGGAAACTTCAGTACTGAGATGTTTAGGCCGACTATGATGCCTGTTCCCATTCTTGACCCGGGTACTTTAATTCTTGAGATTAAATACGATGTAACTCTGCCTGAGCATATTAGGGATATAATCAATACGACAGTCGGACTAAGGTCAGCTATATCTAAGTATGCGCTTTGCAGAAGATATCACTAAGATTTGAATATAAATTTATAATATTAATCAGGCAAACGGGAGGAAACATGGAGATAATAAAGAAATCGGTACTGGAAAACATGCCGACAGCGGCGCTGGATCCGCTGGCGACAGCAGGAGCGCTGATACTGGCGTTTATATTAGGGCTGTGGATATTTATAATATACAAAAGAACATATAACGGAGTACTCTACAGCAGGAACTTCAGCCTGTCACTGATACTTCTGGCCCTAGTATCAACAATGATCATGAAG
>JAFGUF010000041.1 GCA_016938675.1 Clostridia bacterium
CTCTATGATAATGAATGATGGAATTTAGTTTCATAGAAATAATGAAAAAGAACTTGGTTTACACATTACAAGAGAAGAAGCACTTTATTAAAATATTAAAAATGAAGAGATAATCAGAAAGAGTAGATAATAAAAACTCTGAATCAATGGTTTTGGGTGCGACGGAGTTGAAATAACTTTGAAAAGTCATTTTGCGTGATGTAGTTTACAGAAAATATTCTCTTGATCATTTCTGCATCATAAGCATACTCATGAATGCCCATCTCATAAAATTCGGGAGTATATAGCTCTAGTATTTTTCCGTTTTTTCTGTGTTTTAAATCTATCCCTAGGCTTCCTCCACAATTGTGGAAATAGTAATCGTTTGTATCTATAATTCTCATTTTTTTCCACTCACCGCTTTTTTGGATTTTGTGCAGCTGTATCGTCATATTAGATCCTCTCATCGATATAATGGCCTGAAAATCAAGACAACAATTTATTTTATTTCCATCTTTTGACCTTGCAAATGTGGGGGCTGTATACTGCCGCATAGGCAGCTTAGAAAAGATAGTGGGTTCATAAGTACGAAAGGAAAAAGTATACTGCCGCATAGGCAGCTTAGAAAATAATGACGGCATGACAACATGACAAAGGATTGTATACTGCCGCATAGGCAGCTTAGAAAAGAAAGCCGCGCATGATGCGGCGATAGGATTTGTATACTGCCGCATAGGCAGCTTAGAAAATGAGGAGCATGGGTACAAAACGGTTGTGATCGTATACTGCCGCATAGGCAGCTTAGAAAACTATCAAAATGGTTCAAGAAGTTACTTGTGAGTATACTGCCGCATAGGCAGCTTAGAAATGTCTATTGATTTTTTGCAGTGGTCTTTCTCCGTATACTGCCGCATAGGCAGCTTAGAAAGTCATATATCAGCCCGTCGTAATAGTTGCCTCGTATACTGCCGCATAGGCAGCTTAGAAAACCAGCTCTCGCTATACGTCGCGCGCCAGTTTGTATACATATTTAAATATGATAGAATA
>JAFGUF010000011.1 GCA_016938675.1 Clostridia bacterium
CCTAACAGATGCCGGCTCATTAAGAGCTGCTGTGTCTTTCGGGGATTCTGGTCTGGCAGCGGTACTGTAATCCCTTTTTCCCGATTGAAGTTATCTTTCCAGTGAAATCTCTTTCTTTTTACTGATGGATTTTATATACTGCTCAGCAATTTCTATTCCATGCTGTTTAGCCTTTTCAATGGTTGAAAACGCAGTTTCATAGTAGTTTCCAAGTGATTTATCATTTTCTTTCAGCGAGAACTTCGGAAAATATAAAACTCCGAATCTTGTTGCCGGAGTTTCCATAATTGTTATTGTTCCATTTTTATACCTGAACTCTTCTACTTTCTTACCTGTTTGTGATGTAGGCATATCTACCTTTCCCTTTCATAGTTTTTCTTTTTACTTGTTCCATACCTTTTTGGCATAGGCACAGGCCGTGTATCCCTTAATGATTCAGGCTTATTCAAATCAATTACCCGGACTACCAGATTATCTTCAATCTGCTCCCTTGTAAATTCCAATGGTGTTTTGAAATGCTCCTTGCATAGCTTAATCTGAGCAGGTGATAATGATATTGTTTCACCCATGCCGTTATCACCAACAACAAGGAAATCACCGCAGATGATTTCGTTGCCAACAAGCCTGTTGCCTTCCATTCCGTTGATTTTACCTTCTTCGTTCACTATAAGATTTATGCCTCTGGATATAGAGAAAAACTCAATATATCCTTTGACAGCATCCTGCAAAGCTTTTAGTTCATTTGCGATTGTTATTTCTTTGGGTTCTTTACCTACAGGCACTAATAGTGCTTTTATTTCTTTTGTCATATGTCTCCTTTAAATTAAAAAGTAATTATTTATTAGGTTTTTTCATAATAAACAGAACAACCACAGCAAACAACAGAAGGACGATTGCGGCGATTGCAGCCGGAAGATACCATCTGTCCCTGTCTAAGCCAAGGTTTACATATTCAGAGTTTGGAATAATAATCTCGAGAGGTGCTTCTGTGTTTTGAGTATCATCTACTATAAATTTAGCCGGAGCACAGGGATAATAACCTACTGGCACAGTATTTTCTTCAAGCCAGTAGCTGCCGGACGGTAGGCCGTATATTACAGTTTCACCGTTTTCATTTACCATAATCTCCTGAACTTCACCGTTTTTATCATAGTGATATGAACCATCCGCATTCTGTGAAAAAGAATATGTGATTAAACCAAGATTGCCTTTAACAACAAAGCCTGCTCCGGATAAAGGTTCACTGGTTTCATAGATTACTTTTAAGATTTTCACTGCTGTAGGTTCGTTGGTAAATTCAGTCGTTCCTGCCGCATTGCCGTACTCATCTATTGAGAAGGAATATATTTCATTACTGAGGATATATCCGTCAGGCGCATTTGTTTCTTTAAATGTATAATCACCGGCAGGGAGTTCAGACAATATGATTTGTCCGTTAATATCTGTTGTTCCGCTGGCGGCAGGATTGTTTTCAGAATCATATATTTCAATATCTGAACCTTCAACAGGACTGTCGTTTATAGAATCAGTTTTAATAAGTGCAACCTCAATAGGGCAGTTGGCGATATGCAGCGTATATACTATTGTTTCATCATCGCTGATGGTTACAGCGTATTCAGTATCATCCAGGATAAATCCAGAAGGGGCTAGTACTTCCTTAATAATATAATTGCCGGCTGGCAGTTCTTTGGATAACGCTGTTCCGTCATTGTTTGTTGTAATTGAATCAACTAAAACATTACCGCTGTAGATATTAAACACAGCACCCGGTAGCATTCTGATGGTGTCGTTTTCATCAGTTTTAATTACAGAAATATTTTTAAGGATTTTGTCATCAGAAAAGGCCACAGTTAATGTTTCACCCTTTGAGCCGCCGGTTGAAAATGATATTGGATTGCTGTCCAGCCAGTATCCATAGGGAGGAGTGATTTCATGCAGTGTATAATCTCCGAACGGCAGAGGTTCAGGCAGAAGAACAGTTCCTGTATCATCTGTAGTGAATATGCTCTGGTTATCTAATGTTACAATAGAATTATTTATATCACGGAGCTGAAACTGGGTTCCTGCTGTCTGTATAGTTTCGCCGGTGGCAGTATCTGTTTTTACTAATCTGACCTTGGATTTTACTGCCTGATTTTCAATAGTAAGTTCATATGCGGCATTATCTTCATTTATGAAAACATCCTGCGGTTCAGCGATATAATATCCGTAAAGATAACTAGTTTCAGATACTGTATAAGTACCATATGGCAAAAGAGAGCTCTGATCAAATCCATTGTTGTCTGTGACGAGAGTTTCGATAAGATTCCCCGTTGCCTTATGTACAATATTAAATTCAATACCGCTTAAAGGGTATTCCTCATTATTGGCAGTCCATTCAGCAAGAAGAACATCCACTGTTTTTTGTATGGATATGCTTCCTTTAATGACTTCATTACCTACATTTACATCTATAGTATTTGTGGCAGTAGTCTGCTCAGTATATTCTATAACTGCTGAATATTCTGTGTTATCCAACGTGTAGCCAGAAGGGGCGGTAACTTCTTTTATTGTATATGTTCCTAAAGGAAGTTCACCGGATACAGCATAATTGTTGTTTCCGCAGTCCAGTATTTCAACTAAATTGCTGTTACTGTCATATATCTCAAATACGGCTCCGTTTAGCACCGCATCTCCACGAGGCAAGTCCCCGGTTTCTGCATCCGCTTTAGTAATCCGTATTGTTCCGGTTTGTTTTCTGTTGGTTAAATTCAAGGCAGTGCTGTGGTCTGCGGTTACTTCAACGTTTTCTGCAGCGGTATCATTTAGTACATAGCCGTCCGGTGCAGTAACTTCCTTTACAGAATAAAAACCTACTTCTAATAATTCGGAAATCGCATAACCTTCGACATTAGTCGACAATTGTGAAACCTCATTATTATCTGAGTCCAGTATCTGAAATACTGCACCTTCAAGGGGAAGGCCAGTTGCTTCATCTGTTTTATAAATTTCAATATAGCCTTCAGCAGGCCCTTCGGACGTAAATGTAAAGCTTGCATATGCTGCCGTAGTAAATGAGTCAACCGCGGTTACAACTACAGATTGTGTCCCGGCAGAAGAAGCATCCAGCCAGAAGAAGCTGGAACTGGCACGGTTTGTATTGCCAATAAATACTTTGTCCAAAGTCACTGTATCTCCCTGGTAGGATAAAGGGGCAGTGATTGTAAGGATATCTCCGTTATTGCCTGTATAGCCGCTTAGTGTAACGCCATCCGGCAGTTTGCTTTCATCTATTGTGTAGTTATTGCAGTTTTGTATGCTGACAACAATTGCGCCTTTTAATTCTCCGCTTTGCTCAGTTAATGTCACGGTTCTTGGATTTGTATAAACTGAATATTGAACATAAGCAGAGGAGCCTTCCCTTGCATATACAAGCAGCTGTTTATAAAAAGCCCATACTGCATAATACCCGCTTTTGTATCTTAGCAAATCGTATTCCGGCACCATGAACCTGTAGCCTATGCCTGCGCTTTCCGCAAGCCATGAACGGATTGCGTTTGATGTTGCATACCTCGCCTGCTGGTCAGTGAGTCCTGCATTAGTATAAGGGTAACCATTCATAAGGATTGCGAGGAGTCCTCTGTAGGTTGTGCCTGAATAAAGGCTTACTGCATCAAAAGAGTGATATAGTTCGCCGTCTGCACTTTCCAGATTGTGTTCCAGGCAGTATGCAACTTCCCCTGTTTCCACTACATAGTGGGGCGGAGTTTTCAGGTCGCTGTATACGCCGTCCGCATAATACTGAAAGAAGCTGCCGCCTTCAGCTGCAGTGCCGCTGTCAATGTGCGGATTGCTTGGAGGTACAGCGAATACATTCTGCATAAACACTGCAAGTATCATGATTAACAGGGTAAGGAATACTATGATTCTTTTTTTCATTTAGTTCTCTCTTTCTTATTTTTGTATGTAAAAAAGCTGTACCCTGCATTAGGTACAGCTTATATTTGGGTTTGGATTGTTTTACAGGCCTTTAATAAAGTCCATAACATCATCCGGGATAGAGTTGTCTTTGTCAGTGGAGCCATTGTTCTGTGTGTTTATCTGAATACTGCCGTTTTGTATTTTATCCATAATCAGGTCTATTTTCTTCTCAATACTGTCTTTCACATACAAAAGAGTATTCTTAAGCGGCGGTTCATTTCTCTTTTCAAGTATTGCGTTTATTATGTATAAACTTCTCTCGCCATGGGGAAGATGGGATAGTATTTCATATGCGTGCATATCATTCTGTTTGTTTAAATCAAACCTTACCGAAAACCGCTTTTTATCCTTTTCCATTTTCCATTACCTGCAGGGCTATTAATTCATATCCTTTAGCGTTAGCATGGATGTCTGATAATATCTCCATCTTCTGATTATGATTAAGGTAATGTTTTACTATATGCGCGCCGCCGCCCATTAAAATAGTCGGCACAGCTTTAGTGTCAAAGCCGGATTCTTCTAATAGTTTGAACAGCTTTTTTGTGTACGCATAGCCCTGTGCTTTAATTATTTCTTTTACTTCAGGCTGCATGGTACATTCTTTATTCTGGAGTATCTGTTCAACCTGGGCAGAGGTTACGGATAATCCGCTGGTTCTTCTTACTTCTTCCTGTATTTCCTCTATACAGCGGATAATACCCATCTCAAGGCTTCTGCATGAGGATGCATCTGGTATTGAGTTGTTTATTATCATACAGTCTACAGTCCATGAGCCTATATCCAGTAATATCTGTGAAGGTTCCCTGTTAAGAAGATTCTTTTCATTTACTATAGCTGAATACCCCTGCGGGTATAGCTTTACATCCAGTATGTTGATTTTATACTTATTGCCCTCGTATTCATATCGTATGGGTACAAGGGGCATAAGGTATTTCTCGAATGCGGCTTTATCCTTGCCGAATGTTGTTAAAGGCAGGCCTGCAGCTATTATTATGTCGCATGTCCTATCCAGCCCTCTGAATTCTATTTCCTTTGCTATTGCGGCAAGCGTAAGGATAAAGTAATTTTCATCTTCGGTTTTATCCTTGGTAAGGCTTTGCCTTCCTGTTCCGCAGATGTAGTAAGTGTTGTCAAATTTAATAACGCCTGTCTTAGTAAAAGGCACAGTATTTGATTTAACTACACCTGACTGGAAATTGCAGTTTGCTGTTTTTGTGCCGCCGTAGCCGTGATCGATTCCTATTATGTACAAGTGGTTTTTGCTCCTTTCGTAAATAGAGAAAGAGCCATCTGTGAAAGATGGCTCCCTGTGAGTTGAATTGTTTTGTTGAGTTGCAAGGTGTTTAATACTGGTTATTCGTTCCTGAGCCATATTGGAGCCTCCTGTTTTTGAACACAACATATGCTAAGAAACTGAAGAAGTCAAGAGAAATGATTAATCTTGTGATTCTCGGGATAATGATTCTAACTCTGCTTTTACGCAATCACTAATAATCATTTTCATAAACAGGTCTAAGTCCTTTTGCGTTCCGTTATAATGAAAAGTTACACTGCGTATACCGTCTTTATTGTA
>JAFGUF010000042.1 GCA_016938675.1 Clostridia bacterium
AAAAGAATGGGGTGAATAGTGGGATTCGAACCCACGGCCTCCAGGGCCACAACCTGGCGCTCTAACCAACTGAGCTATACCCACCATATAAAATGAATATTCTTTTGCTGCCTCTAGCCTGCAGCGTGACAGATAGAAAGATAATAATGGCGCGCCTGAAGGGATTCGAACCCCTGGCCCACGGCTTAGAAGGCCGTTGCTCTATCCTACTGAGCTACAGACGCAAGTCTTTAACAGCGTGGTAAATTGTATCATATTATGCGCATTGATGTCAATACCATTTGAGAATAAATTGATATGCCAAAGAATAAATATATGCCTTATAAAGCAGGGTTTCGATGCTGCAACAGCTGCTGCTAGAAACGCTCTAAGTGCACATAAAAGTATTGACTGTGAATCCTAGCTGGGCAAAAATTATTATACATTTTTATATATTGTGTTATAATAGATTTAAAATTGTGCAAAACAGCAGATTTAAAGGCATTTTAAGCTATTAAGCTATATATATAAAGAGGTAATAAGCCATGAGTGACTTTTTTTACAAATTAAGAAAAGCAAAAAATAAATTCAAGAGAAAATTTCAAGAGACTAAAGATGAGGAATTCGCTGAGGCGACAGAATACACACCTGTTTTTAAGGTGCTGATGATTGTCCTGCTTAGCGTTATAGCTGCAGCCATGGTCTTTATTATTCTTCTGCTTACGAATGTAATAAATATTGGCGAGGAGGTAACTCCTGCTGAAACATACACACCTGTGCCGTCAGCAACCATTCAGGCTACGCCTTCACCTACGGCTGCTCCCACAGAGGAGCCGACGCCGACACCGACGCCAAGGCCGACAATTGTGCCTGGCCCGACGGCTAAAATAGTAAACGGCGGGGCAACGCCGCTGCCATTGTCTGAAGATGACGTGGTGGTGGAAGTGGGCTGGATAGATGTTGATTTCCTCAATGTAAGGACAGGCCCTAGCGAGGACTACAGGCGCATAGGCATACTGCCGCAGTACAGCGTGGTAGAGGTGCTGGAAAAGGGAAGGTGGCTGAAGATTAAATTCCTGGGCGGCGTCGGATACTGCACAAATACATACTATGTGTCAGGATATCTGCCGTCTGATAAATACGACGCGGTGCCGACTATCCCGCCGGAAGATCAGCTGGGCGTAGACAGAGTGGTCGAGCCTGACTATTCGCACATATCGCAGGATCTTAAGATATTGATAGATAAAGTGGAAGAAACAGACAGGCAGTATTTCGTGGCGGAGATTTGGTGCGACGCCAGCCATATAGCTTCACTTCTTGCCAGCGAGACCTTAGACAGGACTGTTCGGAAGACGACGTCTGCCATGTTTGACGAGGCAGAGGGCGCAATTCTTGCTATAAACGGAGACTTCATATCCTACCATGATTACGGAATCGCCATAAGAAACGGCGAAATATATAGGGATTCATCGGGATATGAACTGCTGGTTTTGTATGACGACGGTGAGATGGTAGGCATAATGCCGAACAAGGTTGACGCGGAAAGGCTGCTGAATGAGGGGGCTGTTCAGTGCTGGTCATACGGGCCGATATTGGTTGAAAATTATGTTGCCTATGACGACTTTTCAACCCGCTCAACGGTAAACCCAAATAATCCGCGCACAGGCATCGGCATGATTTCGCCGGGGCACTATATAGTAATAGTAGCGGATGGAAGAAGGCAGGATTATTCAGGGCCTACACTGGTTGAGTTCGCTAAGCTCTTTGAAGACTACGGCTGCAAAACAGCCTATAACCTAGAGGGCGGCTCGGCGAGCACTATGGTATTCAAAGGCGACGTAATAAACACGCCAAGCAGCGGCGAAGAAAAAGTTACCGGCGATATAATCTATTTCAGGTAGGAGACAATGAAATTGATACAGCCGATTTATCCATCAACTTTCGAATTGCTGATAATGCTGGCATTGACGATACTTTTGATAATATTATCCCAAAAAGCTAAACGGTTTGAAAGAATAATACTAAGCTTTATTTGGGTTGCTTATATGTGCGTGATGCTGCTGATGACAATCCCGTCGGCATCATATGACAATTGCATGACATTTGCAGAGAAGCTAAATGACGCACCGCCTTGGAACATAAGGCCCTTTTCTTTGCTTCCGCAGCAGTTCCATAATATGCTTAGCGGACAGAGCGGCGCGGCACGGCAGTTTCTGGGCAATATCATTCTTTTTATTCCGGCAGGATTTTTCCCGCCGATGCTATTTCCGAAGTTTAGAAAGTGGTACGGGATTATTATTCCCGGGCTTATTTGGTCTCTTTTTATCGAGGTGTCGCAGCTGATACTGAACCTCGCCAATATGGGAAACCGTTCCTTTGACCTTGACGATATCACTCTCAATGTGCTGGGAGCCATGATAGGATATATAGTATATAAAATTTTCTTTGCTAAAAAGCATAGGCTTGAGAAAGGAAACTGAAAATCAAGATGTCGATAAATGAACGCGCGCTTAAAATGCATGAGGAGCTGAAGGGCAAAATTGAAGTAATAAGCAGGGTGAAGGTATCCAGCAGGGAGGAGCTTTCCCTGGCGTATACTCCGGGAGTTGCTGAGGCCTGCAGGCAGATACAAAAGGACGCTGACAAAAGCTATGAGCTGACAAGAAGGTGGAACACAGTAGCCGTAATAACTGACGGGACGGCGGTTCTTGGCCTTGGTGACATCGGCCCGCTGGCCGGTATGCCGGTAATGGAAGGCAAGTGTGTGCTATTTAAGGAATTCGGAGGCGTGGATGCCATTCCCCTTTGCCTGAATACCAAAGACAGCGATGAAATAGTAAAAACCATATACAATATTTCGGGCAGCTTTGGCGGAATCAACCTAGAGGATATAGGCGCGCCAAGATGCTTCGAGATTGAACGCAGGCTAAAGGAGCTATGCGACATTCCTGTTTTCCACGATGACCAGCATGGCACAGCCATAGTTGTGCTCTCTGCTTTAATAAATGCACTCAAGATAACAAAAAAAGACAAAGCAGAAATAAAGACAGTAGTTGCAGGCGCGGGCGCGGCGGGCACAGCGATAACAAATCTACTATTAAAGTATGGCATAAAGAATATTATTGTGTGCGATAAAGACGGCGCACTTTGCCAAGGTGACCCAAACCTTTCACCTGAGCATGCGGAGCTTGCAGCGAGGACAAACCCGGAAAGAATAAAGGGCAGCCTGAAAGACGCCATAAACGGCGCGGATGTTTTCATTGGCGTTGCCAGAGCCGGCATAGTGACTGCTGATATGATCAAGTCCATGACTGACAAATCAATTTGCTTTGCCATGAGCAACCCCGTTCCGGAAATAATGCCGGAGGACGCGGAAAAAGCGGGGGCATATATTGTTGGCACAGGCAGAAGCGACTATAAAAACCAGATAAACAATGTGATTGCATTCCCGGGAGTATTTCGCGGTGCACTGGATGTGCGTGCCTCAGATATAAATGACGAGATGAAGCTGGCTGCGGCGTTGGCCATAGCGCAGCTCATATCAGAAGACGAGCTGAGCCGGGACTACATCATTCCTGACGCATTTGATTTAAGGATAGGCAGTGCTGTTTCGGAGGCTGTGCGCATTGCCGCGAAGCAAACGGGTGTAAACAGAATCTAGCTTAAAATTATTGATGTCATAGGGAACACGATAAAAAGATAGACTATTGTTGTATATAGGAATGCGCTGACCGCCACATTTTCATCCAGCTTTGAAATTCTAGATACTACAACTGAATCTATTGCTACAGGCATAGTATGAACCAGCACAAAAGCTATAGCCATCAGCCTGTCCGGGATGAATAAGAGCGCAATCACCGCTCCAAAAACTGGCATAATAATGAACTTAATGATACCGATATCCAGCACCTTTCTAAGGTGCTTTTTAATGCTGTGAAGCTCAATGGATGCGCCGACAGGGATCAGGGTAAACCATGCTGCGCCTTTTATAAGGGGGTCAACCAGTGGCGTTATGAATTCCGGGCGGTCTCCCGCGAAAATATGCAGCAGCACTCCTGCAATTATGCCGATTACAGGCAGGTTGGTCTTCCTAAAGAATATTGATTTGAGCGTGGGCTTAGCGGATGATTCGCTGCTGAAATAATTTGCCAAAGGGAATGCTATTACAAAATTATTGACAGGTGCAAAGAGATTGACCATATAGACATAAATATAGCCGATTTCGCCAAAGAGTATATACGCGACCAGCCCGCCTATTGTGCCGCGGTTGCTAAGCATGGAGGCTATTATGTAGCTTCCTTTCTGCTTTGGGTCGGTGTATTTTTTTCTGCTGAACAGATAGCCGAAACCTAGGTACATGAGCGGAGTCAGAAGGCCAATGATCGGGAGCAGCAGCATGTTTTTATCCGGATTCATTGCCCAGAAAAGCAGAACCATGGATATCGGCAGAACAAATAGAATGCTAATTTGAAGCAGAATGTCAAACTTATCTTTGCTAAGCCTGAATATTTTTTTTATGGCATAGCCCAGCATTATCGGCAGTATCACGCTGATAAAAAAGCTCAGCATTTTTTGAAATATTGGGTTCATTTTTCCTCCGGGTTTTTTACAATTGAATATTATACACTAAACTTAAGAATTTGTGTTAAAAACTTTAATGGACTGATTAGTCGCACTTTGATATAATGAGCTTGGAGAGAACATGAAAAAAGATAATAAGATTTATATAATAAAAGGCAAAGATATTATAAAAATGACGATGGATATCCTTAACCTAATGAACCCTCTGGAGGGCAGAAGCAAGGATATACTGATAGGCATCAAGCCCAATCTTGTCTGCGTATCCAGGGCCTCGGAGGGCGCTACAACACATCCTGAAATAGTGGAAGGAATAATACAGTATTTAAAGCAAAGCGGATACGACAACATTATAGTCCTAGAAAGCAGCTGGGTGGGCGCAAATACCGAGGACGCTGCAGACTACTGCGGATATACTGAGCTATGCCGAAAGCATGACATACCATTTATAAATATAAAGCAGACAGACAGCACGGAGCACAATGTAGGGGGGCTAAAGGTACAGGTAAGCAAATACGTCGAAAAACTGGACTACCTGATTAACGTTCCGCTGATAAAGGGGCATTGCCAGACGGGAATAACCTGCGCCCTTAAAAACATGAAGGGGCTGATTCCTGACGCTGAAAAGAGAAGATACCATACGCTGGGGCTGCATAAGCCCATTGCCTACCTGAATACCGTAATAAAGCAGGATTTGATAATTGCGGACGCCATATGCCCGGACCCTTATTTTGAAGAGGGAGGCAGGCCAAAGCAGATGGATATGATAGCGGGTGCTTTCGACCCGGTGCTGATGGACTGCTACGCGGCGGAAGTATTGGGGTATGAGCCATTCGATATAAAATATATAAAATTGGCATGGGAGCTTGGCGTAGGCAAAATAAAGGACGATGACACAGAGATTATAAAGATAGGCGACATAAAAGACACTGAGAAGGTGCAGCAAAAAGAGAAGAAATATCTTAAGCTGGTATTGGAGGACAATGCCTGCTCGGCATGCTACAGCAGCCTTGTGACGGCTATGGAGAGGCTGAATGCTGAAGGCCTGACGGAGAAGCTGGTGGATGAAATATCAATAGGGCAGGGCTATCGCGGAGCGGGCGGCACCGTGGGGATAGGCGACTGCACGGCAGGATTTGAAAGAAATATCGCCGGCTGTCCGCCAAAATCAGAGGACATATACAATTTTCTTAGGGCTATTGCAGAATCAAATGAATCCGGCGAGCCTTAACGTTACATAGATTTTACAAATTAATTATATTTCTCTTTCTATTGTTTAAAGAGAGTATTAATTTGGTTCAAAGCGGGGTAATAACTATATTTAGTATTGAATGCATTAACTAATGGTGATATACTACAAAATATAGAAAACAAAAGAGAGGTATACCATGAAAAAATTATTATCAATAGTTTTTGTCTTAATTCTTGCTGCAACATTGTTTGTAGGCTGTGCAGATAAAGAAGAGGCATCAACTCCTGAGGTTTCAGAAGTAACTGAAGCAACAGAAGCACCTGCTGAAACAGAAGCACCTGCTGAACCTGAATATGATGTTCTTGAAGTTCAGCTGATACCTTCAAGAGACGCAGCGGTTCTTGATGCTCAGAGAAAACCATTACAAGACCTTCTTGAAGCAGAGCTCGGCATGCCTGTAAACGTAACCGTAGCAACTGACTATAATGCTCTTATCGAAGCTATGGCTTCTGAGCAGGTTCAAGTTGGCCTATTGGCTACAACAGCATACGTACTGGCCGCTGATGAAGGCGCAGCAGAAGCTATCCTTAAATCTCTTCGTTATGATGTAGATGACAACGGCAGCAAGCTACTTGACCAACCATTAGTAAGTGGTTATAAGTCACAATTAGTTGTTGCTAAAGACAGCGGAATCGCATCAGTTGAAGACCTGGCAGGAAAGAAAATAGCTATTTCTTCATTCACATCAACATCAGGCTTTGTATGGCCTGCAAACCTTTTAGCTGACCACGGCCTCAACCCTGAAACAGACGTTGAATGGCTGAATGCCGGCGGACATGACAATGCTATATTGGCAGTATACAACGGCGAAGCTGACGCAGCATTTACATTCAAGGATGCACGTACATTATTCGAAGGTGAAGACTTCTATGATGATCTTATGGAGAATGTAGTATTCGTAATGAACACAACAGAAATCCCTAATGACACAATTTCAGTCATTCCTAGCATGAGCGACGAAATGAAGCAACGCGTTGCAGACGCATTCATGGCTATTGCTGCCAGCGACGAAGGTCTCGAAATCATCAGAGCTATCTATTCACACGAAGGATATGCACCTGTAACAGATGCTGAATATGATCAGGTAAGAGAATATCTTGCAAGGCAAGAAGAGTGGAGCTTTGAATAATAAAGCTTAAATAGTTTTTTAACCTAAATGTATGGCTGCGCTTTTTAAGACGCAGCCATATTATTTGATTGATTGGAGAAGTACAGTGATTGAGTTCAAAGGTGTGAGCAAAGTGTACCCCAACGGGGTAAGGGCTTTGAATAACATAAACCTGAAAATCGAAGAAGGGGAATTTGTTGCGATAATAGGGCTTTCCGGCGCTGGCAAATCCACTCTTTTAAGGCTGATGAATAAATTGATAGACGCTACAGAAGGCGAAGTTTTCTTTCAGGGTGAATCTGTTACCAAGGCAAGAGGAAGAGCGCTGATTAATATCAGGCGCCAGATAGGCATGATTTTTCAGGGGTTTAATATTGTAAAAAGGATGTCAGTTATGAATAACGTTCTTTCAGGGCGTGTGGCATACAATCCTACGGCGCTTACAATACTGGGGATTTTCCCGGAGTCTGACAAGCAGATAGCCTACAGGGCGCTAAAGAAAGTGGATATACTTGAAAAGGTGCATAACAGGGCAAGTGATTTATCAGGAGGGCAGCAGCAGCGTGTGGCCATAGCGAGAGCGCTGGCGCAGGAGCCGAAGCTGATGCTGGCTGATGAGCCTGTTGCGTCGCTCGATCCTATAACCACAGTACAGGTAATGGATTATCTTAAAAAGATAAATGAAGAAGACGGTATTACAACAATTGCCAACCTGCACCATGTTGACCTCGCCTGGAAATACGCTACCCGCGTAATTGGCGTAAGGGCAGGGGAAGTTATCTACGACGTGCAGATGAAGGGCATGGATAAGAAGCAATTCTATGAAGATCTGGAAGGCGTATACGGACGCGCACTGCACAGCGACGAAGTTTTGGGTGAATGATTATGCCTGAAGAAAGAATCATTGTCCCGAAGCCTGACAGGCGCAAAAAAATAGCCACTATTATTACTGTAATTGTAATTATAGTAGGAAGCGGCATTATAGCACATTTTAATATAATTGATGTATTTAGAAACCTTTCTAAGGGCGTGAGCATACTGAAGAGGATGTTCTGGCCGCCGGATTTCACCTACATTCCGAATATTGTTAAGCCGATGCTGGAAACTATCCGCATGGCGATAGTGGGAACATGCGTCGGCGCGATTATTGCTCTGCCGATAGCCGTATTAGCCGCGAATAATTTTATTAAGACAAAATGGCTTCATGTCCCCTTAAGGTTTATACTCAATATTTTCAGAACAATCCCTGCACTTGTATTGGCATCTCTTTTTGTTGCCGTATTTGGAACGGGAGCTTTTTCAGGAGTTGTGGCTTTGTCTGTTTTCACATTCGGCCTTGTATCAAAGCTGACATATGAATCCATTGAGGCTATAGATTATGGACAGGTAGAGGCTCTGATATCCCTGGGAGCGAATAAGCTGAATATATTAAGATATGCTATAATGCCACAGATACTTCCGCAGTATTTGTCCTACACACTGTATGGGTTCGAGGTAAATGTGCGTGCCGCTGCAGTCTTGGGATACGTAGGCGCGGGAGGAATAGGGCAGCTGTTTGAGTTCAACCTAGCCTGGCGAAAATTCGGCAAGATAGGAATGATAATAATTTTCTCGTTCTGCGTGGTTATGATTATCGATCTGGTTAGCTCCAGCATCAGAAAGAGGTTGGTCTAATGGAAAAAATAATTATTAAAAAAGAACGAAATTATTTAAAGATGAGCCTTAAAGCGCTATATTACATTGTAGTATTTTCGCTGATTATATGGGGATTTAAAGGCATCGAATACAAAGGCATTATGAAGACGGCATCCAGCTCTATCAACGCGCTGCTGGACGGATTTATACATCCTGATTTGACATACGCAAAGGACCTGACAATTGACGGGCTTCCTTATGCAGTTCTGGAGACCATAGCAATAGCCATAAGCGGAACATTCGTGTCGGCCATATTGGCAATTCCTTTCGCGCTACTTGCCAGCCAGAACATAGTAGGAGTAAAGGTAGCGAGGGTAGGCAAGGTCATCGTAACGCTTATCAGAAGCTTTCCGGAGCTGATACTTGCCCTGATGTTCATATCAGTAGTCGGCCCGGGTGCCCCCGCGGGAATACTCGCACTGGGAATCCACTCCATCGGCATGCTGGGAAAGCTCTTCTCAGAGGCCATCGAGAGCATGGATATGGGCGTAAAAGAGGCGCTGGAATCCTGCGGCGGAAACTATTTCGAGGTGCTCTTCCGCGCAGTATTGCCTCAGGTATCTCCGGAGCTTTTAAGCTATACGCTTTACCGCTTTGAGATCAATATGCGTGCTGCATCGACACTTGGTTTAGTTGGCGCTGGCGGCATAGGAGCTCCGCTTATCTTCGCGATAAGAAACAGAGCGTGGTCAAGAGCGGGCATTATAATTATTGTGCTGATAGTAACAGTTACAATAATTGACCAAATTTCAGGCAGAATAAGGAAAAGGCTTGTTTAATGAATATATTAGTAGTTAATGATGATGGATATAAGGCGGAAGGCATAAAGATACTCGTTGAAAGCCTTAAAGGATACGGCAAACTATTTGTGATGGCACCTGAAACCCAGCAGAGCGGCGCAAGCCACTGCATAACATTGCATACATATGTAAAGATACATGAGCGCAGCAACTTCGGCGATGATGTGAGGGCGTGGTCCATTGAGGGCACTCCTGCAGACTGCGTGATATATGCGCTTAAATATCTGAAGCTGGATGTGGATATGGTTGTTTCAGGAATCAATGACGGGCCGAACCTAGGCACGGATACTATATATTCAGGCACTCTTGCAGGCGCCACTGAGGCCATAGTACACAACATTCCGGCAATAGCTTTCTCTACGGATTTCGGCGGATTTGAAACTGCACGAAAAGAAACAGGCAATGTGCTAAAGGAGATTTTTGAAAAGAAACTCTATAGCAGCGAGTATGTGCTAAATGTTAATTTCCCCATGAAAAAGTTCGAAGACGTGAAGGGAATTAAAGTCACTGAACAGGGAGTCAGGCTCTTCATGCATGATTTCGAGGAGAAGGACGGCGAAATATGGGCCAGAGGCTGGTGGGACGACGCAACCAATGAGCCCCACACGGACGTATATGCCTACGAGAGCGGCTATATATCTCTTTGCCCCATGGGAATAAGCAGGGCGCACAGAGAGGGAATAAAGCGCATTAAGAAAGCACTGAAGTAATATCTTAATATTAAATAATAAGAATATGATTGAAATCACTGAATATAATCCAAAATGGGCTGATGATTTCAGCAGACTGAAAGCAATATATCTAAAGACAATACAATCCACGCATATTAAAGTAGAACACATAGGCTCGACTTCAATAAAGGATTTGTGTGCAAAGCCTGTAATTGATGTTGTAATAATATACTATAATCAAGGTGATTTGCCATTGATAATAAATAATCTGCTGGATATAGGCTATGAGCATAGAGGAGATCGTAGAATAACAGGCAGAGAAGCATTCAGGTACAGAGGTACCTGTTTGCTTCCCGCACATAACCTGTATGTATGCCTAGATGGAATAACAGCTCTTGAGAACCAGATAAAATACAGAGATTATTTAATCAACCACCCGGATGATAAAAAGGCATATGGCGAACTTAAAAAAGCACTTGCAGAAAAATATAGCTACAGCAGAGATAAATACTGTGCAGCTAAAACCGAATTTATAATTGATAAATTAAGAAAATGCGGCCTGAGTGAAGAAAAGCTCAATGACATAATTGAAATGAACAGAATATAAATTGAAGCCGTGGATTGGTTAATATTGCAAATTTTTTCTATCTGCATTAGGATATGATTTGATGCTTTTCGCATGATTAACCAAACGCATAATTACAATTCAATAAAAAGCAAAACACAATATCCGTGCCTCATATTTACATTTTATCTATTTTATAGTATTATATATTTTAATTGAAATAAATTAAATGAAGGTGAAACATGGAATTTGAACTTTTTAAAGGTAGAGACCCCAAAAGCAACCGTATAGTATGGGGGCTGTTTATAGTACCGTATACTGCGCTTACGCTTTATGTATTTTTTGCAGAATTCGGCGGGAAGTTTTCTGCAGTATTTGCCGATAATGCATTTATGGCAGTGCTTGCAATAGCCTTTCCGATTGCGATGACTATACTGGCCTTTTGGGACAGACGATACAGCTTGGGCAAATTTATTGTAGAGGATGAAGGCATTACTTTTAGTACAGAGCATGTTAATCACTTTATGAAGTGGGAGAATTTAAGCCACGTAGTAATCAGGAAAAATGTAATACACTTCTATTCCAATTTAGTTGTACAGCGTGTGCGGCAAAATATCACCACATATCCACTTACCTACACACCAAAAATATTTATGGGGAATGACGGAAAGCTGAAAATAGAAAAAGAGCTTCTGACTTTGCTTTCACCCAAAAGCACCAGTCCGTATTATATGTATGTAAAGTGCAGCGACGAAATCTTGGATGAAATAAAGAAGCATTTCAAAAAAGACATTACGAACGAGTACTCATTGTACATGAAGGGGGCGGCAAAATGGCTGTAAAGGCAACAAGCGATAAAGTATTTAAAAAGCGAAAGAGCCTGCGTATAATTGCAATCGTCTTATTTGCTTTGGCAATTGGATTTGCCTTTTTAATCCCCGGAGCAATGGAAGGCAGCAAGGTAGTAAAGGAAGGACAGTTTTGGCTGGGATTTTTCGGCGTGTTTATTTTCATTCTGGCTCCGCTTATCCCCTGGTCGTGGCGCACGGTTTACACAAGATATGCAAAAACCGTAGGCTGCAGCCTAGAGTACACCTACGATGAAAATGGAATATATCTGCAGGACAGCGCAGAGGATAAAGACATAGAAAAAAACTATAAATGGCAGGATATCAAATACGTTCAATTGCAAAGATTTGTACTAAACCAAAATAAGGGCACGTTTTTGACGGCACTTTTGTTTGTTATTGATGAAGACACATTTCATGCGGCATTGAAGCTGCGCAAAATGAAGCCTGAATATGAGCAGAGGAGTATGGAATTAAACGGCGGATTTTTTATAATTGCAGATGCTGCTCAGATATACAACATGGCTGATTTATGGGGTGGACAAGTAAGATAAATGTATATAAGAGATTTGTTCACAAAATATTATGTTTATTTGAAAAATCTGATCTCATCCCGGCAACTTGGACGGGAGAAGAAAAATAATTAACAAATAAAAAGCTATGGATTTTCACCCATAGCTTAATTTTTTAATTTCTGTCCATTATAATTTTATTCAATGCTTTTCCCGGCGGAACTATGGGAAGAACCATTGCATCAGTATCAATAATGCATTGAATGAGTGCCGGCTTATCTTGAGCAAGTGCTTCATTTAATGCGATTTTATATTCTTCAACGGTAGTTACTTTTCGTGTGAAGTATCCGTAGCATTCTGCAATGCCTGTGAAGTTGAGCGGGGGCAGATCCGTTACTGACCATCTGCCGGCGTAGAAAAGCGTCTGCCATTGGCGCACCATTCCGAGGGTGTTATTATCAAAGAGCACGCTGATTATCGGCAGATTGTATCTGACGGCAGTCGCCATTTCATTCATATTCATGCGGAAGCTTCCGTCGCCTGTCACATGGATGACTCTGCCTTTGTCATTAAGGCCAACCTGTGCGCCTATTGCCGCGCCCATTCCGTATCCCATTGTGCCAAGGCCGCCGGATGTTAGGAATTTATTATGCTTTTTGAAATGGTAATACTGGGCTGTCCATATCTGATGCTGCCCGACATCCGTAACTATGGCTGTGCTTTCGCCCATTATTGCCGCAGTTGCTTCAAGTATCTCCTTTGGCATATGCGTGGCAGAGAGCTGCTCAATATCCTCGGCCTTCCATTTGTTGATCTCTGCTATCCATTCATGGTGGTCTTTTTCGGGCACTGCTTTATTGAGCTCTGATAATATCTCCTTTATGTCACCCATTGCGTGGTATGTAGTGGCGATATTTTTGTTTATTTCAGCTGGGTCAATATCTATCTGAATGATTTTCGCATGCTTTGCAAACTCCTTCGGGTCGCCCGTAACACGGTCTGAAAACCTTGCGCCGCATACAATTAAGAGGTCACAGTTGGTGAAGGCCATGTTGCTGGCCTTTGAGCCGTGCATGCCAACCATTCCGGTTGAGAGCTCATCGTCGCTGGGGTATGAGCTTTTGCCCATCAGCGACTGGGCTACAGGTGCACCAATCTTTTTTGCAAAGGTAAACAGCTCGTCCTCCGCGCCTGATAATACAACGCCTCCGCCTGAAAAAATCATTGGCTTTTTGGCCTCGTTAATAGTTGTAATGATTTCATCCAGCGGCAGATGTGTTTTGCCGTTTACCACTCTGGATTTTCCTTCGCCTTTGTATTTGGCTTCCTTAATGAACGCGTCCTTGGTGATGTCAATTAAAACGGGGCCGGGGCGTCCTGATTTTGCAAACTCAAACGCCTCCTGAAAAACATCCTCTATATCGTTTACGTCGGTTATCCTATAGTTGTGCTTGGTTACAGCCATAGTCATGCCGACAATGTCCACTTCCTGAAAGCTGTCCTTGCCGAGGAGCACATTGGGTACATTCCCGGTGATTGCCACTATCGGCACAGAGTCCATATAGGCTGTTGCAATGCCTGTAATCAGGTTAGTTGCGCCCGGGCCTGATGTCGCCACGACTACGCCAACTTTGCCGGTTGTACGGGCATATCCGTCAGCTGCATGGCAGCCGCCCTGCTCATGGGCAGGAACAATAGTTTTTATGGCTCTTTCATCGTAGAGCGCGTCAAAAAGAGGTATTACCGCGCCTCCCGGATAGCCGAAGATCGTATCGACTTTCTGCTTTTTCAGGCATTCAACTACAATTTTTGATCCTGTCATTTTCATAAAAATATTTCCCCTTTGCTGCCTAGTAGTTTATGATCGCGCCTTTATCTGCGGAGGATACAATCTTTGCATAGCGCTTAAGCCAGCCTGTAAGCACCTTATCCTCCTTAGGTACAAACTCATTCCTTCTTTTCTCTATTTCTTTATCGTCCACTTTAAGGTTGATTTTTCTCTCAGGTATGTCTATTTCAATGATGTCGCCTTCTTTAACCAGTGCAATCAATCCGCCTGATTTAGCTTCCGGTGAAATATGCCCGATTGAAGCGCCTCTTGTAGCTCCTGAAAAGCGCCCGTCTGTTATCAGCGCTACATCTTTATCAAGCCCCATTCCAGCAACAGCCGAAGTAGGGGAGAGCATCTCTCTCATTCCCGGGCCGCCAGCAGGGCCTTCATAGCGGATAACGACGACATCGCCTTTTACGATTTTACCGCTGGTTATTGCCGCGATGCTTTCCTCCTCGCTGTCGAACACTCTTGCAGGGCCGCTGTGCTTCATCATTTCCGGTGCTACAGCAGACTGCTTGACCACGCAGCCGTTTGGCGCGATATTGCCCCTTAAGACGGCTATACCGCCCTGATTGGAGTAGGCATTGTCTACTGTACGTATTACATTGTCGTTTGATACCCTTGCATTCTTCACGTATTCGCCGAGAGGCTTGAGGGCAACTGTCATAACGTCACCGTTAAGATAGCCGTTTTCATTCAATCTGTTCAGAAGCGCCTGTATTCCGCCTGCGTAATACAAATCGGATATATGCATTTTGCTTGCAGGGGCCAGCTTGCACAAGTTCGGTGTCTTTCTGCTGATTTCATCCACTGTGTCCAGGCTCAATGCTATTTCGCATTCGTTGGCTATTGCAGGCAGGTGCAGTATGGAGTTTGTGGAGCACCCTAGCGCCATGTCCGAAGTCAGAGCGTTCTGGAATGATTTCCCCGTCATGATATCCCTTGGCTTTACCTGAGCTTCGAATATCTTCATCAGCTGCATGCCGCTTTCCTTTGCAAACCTGATGCGCTTTGCATCCACTGCAGGTATAGTGCCGTTGCCGGACATTGCCATACCCAAAACTTCAGTTAAGCAGTTCATGGAGTTTGCTGTAAACATCCCAGAGCACGAGCCGCATCCGGGGCAGGCTGAGTTTTCCATGTCACATACGTATTCTTCATCGGCATTGCCGGAGGCATATGCCCCAACTGCCTCGAAGACGTCATTGAGGTTTCTTTCCACTCCCTTGCTGTCTCTTCCGGGCAGCATAGGGCCGCCCGAGCAAAGAATAGCAGGGCGGTTTATTCTGGCGGCAGCCATCAGCATGCCAGGCACTATTTTATCGCAGTTTGGAATCAATGCGATTGCGTCAAATCCGTGCGCCATAACCATGGTTTCTACAGTATCTGCAACCAGCTCTCTTGATGCCAGTGAATAATGCATTCCTGCGTGTCCCATTGCTATGCCGTCGCACACGCCAATTGTATTCATAAGCACAGGAGTTCCGCCGGCCATTCGTACGCCGTCTGCTACGGCCTTTGCAATTTTATCCAGATGGATATGCCCCGGTACAATTTCACTGCCTGCGTGAATGATGCCGATAAGCGGGCGCTCAAGCTCCGCGTCTGTATATCCCATTGCTTTAAATAATGACCTGTGTGGTGCTTTATCAATTCCTTTTTTTACGCTGTCACTAATCATTTTTTTCTCCGTTTCATCTGGCCTGGCCAGCTGTGTATGCTTTCTAACAATTGATTTGCTTTGCTAGAATGTTATTGTTATTCTATAGATTTTCTATGATGCGCTGTGTCATCTCATCTGTTGACAATACTTTTTCGCCTTCAACTGCAATGTCTGCGGTTCTTGCGCCCTGCGCAATAGCCTTTGCTACAGCATTTTCTATCATGTCCGCTTCTTCCATTAGGTCGAGTGAGTAGCGGAACATCATTGCAACCGACATTATCGTGGCTATCGGGTTAGCTATGCCTTTGCCTGCAATGTCCGGCGCGGAGCCGTGCACCGGCTCATATAGGCCGAATGAACCCTCAGCCAGGCTTGCAGACGGCAGCATGCCGATAGATCCTGTTATCATTGCGGCTTCATCTGAGAGGATGTCGCCGAACATATTACCAGTTACGATTACGTCGAATTGCCCCGGATTCCTGACAAGCTGCATGGCCGCGTTATCCACGTACATATTGCTCTGCTTGACCTCAGGATAGTCTTTGGCGACTTCCTCAACGAACTTGCGCCATACTCTTGATGACTCCAAAACGTTTGCTTTGTCCACGCTTACTACATTCTTATTGCGCTTCATAGCGACCTCAAAGGCAACCTTGGCAATTCTTTTTATTTCATAGTCTGAGTATTTCAGCGTATCATAGCCGGATGTTTCATCCCTGCCTTTATCGCCGAAGTATATTCCGCCTGTCAGCTCACGCACAACCAGCACGTCAAGACCGTTTTCTATGAGGCGCGGCTTCAATGGACATGCATCAGCTAATTCCTTGAAAAGCTGTGCAGGGCGAAGATTGGCAAAAAGTCCAAGCTCTGCTCTTATTCTTAGTAGTCCTGTTTCCGGGCGAAGATGGCTGGGAAAGGTGTCCCATTTCTCGCCGCCAACTGCGCCAAGGAGAACTGAATCAGATGCCTTGCATCCGTCAATAGTTTCCTGCGGCATCGGGTCGTTGACGGCGTCTATTGCGCATCCGCCTGCCAGATAATTTTTAAACTCAAAGGCAAAGCCTCTTTTTTGCGCGATATGATTCATAACGGCAATTGCTCCTGCCACTACCTCAGGGCCTATTCCGTCGCCGCCTAAGACGGCTATATTGTATGTTTTCATTTAATCAGCCCTTTCTTATTGAGTTTATCAGGCCGCCGGAATTAATGATATTTACCAGAAATTCTGGGAAAGGCTGTGTTGTGTACTCTTTGTTTTTTGTCTTGTTTGTGATTATTCCGTTATCGGTGTCTACCACTATTATATCGCCTTTTTCGGCGTCGTTTACTGCCTCATCACATTCCAATATGGGAAGGCCGATGTTGATAGCATTGCGGAAGAATATCCTAGCGAAACTTTTGGCTATTACGCAGCTGACGCCGCTTCCCTTTATGGCAAGGGGCGCATGCTCTCTGGATGAGCCGCAGCCGAAGTTGATGCCGCCGACTATGATATCGCCTTCTTTAACCTCTTTCGCGAATGCTTTGTCTATATCGCTCATGCAGTTTTTGGCCAGTTCCTTGGGGTCAGCCGTTGTCAGGTACTGAGCAGGGATAATAACATCTGTATCTATATGGTCTCCGTATTTGAAAACTTTACCTTCTAATTTCATTTTGCGTTTCTCCTTTACACTTTATCAGGTGTTGTGATATATCCGGCTATTGCGCTGGCCGCTGCTACCGCTGGGCTTGCAAGGTATACCTTTGAGTCCACGTGACCCATGCGTCCTACGAAATTGCGATTGGTAGTGGATACTGCCACTTCGCCTGCCGCCAGCACGCCCATGTGCCCTCCGAGGCATGGCCCGCATGTAGGAGCCGATACTACGCATCCCGCTTCAATCATATCCTTGAAGTAACCCTTCTCCATGGCTTCAAGATATATTTTCTGTGTGCCGGGGAAGATGATTGTCCTTACGCCTTTTTTCACCTTTTTACCGCGAAGGATGTCCGCCGCCGCTTTAAGGTCAGATATTCTTCCGTTGGTGCAGGAGCCTATTACCACCTGGTCGACCATCACCTTTTCCATTTTGTCAACAGCTTCTGTGTTTTCAGGAAGATGAGGCTTTGCAACTGTTAATGGCACTTCCGCCAGATTGATGTTGATCACCTGGTCGTACTCAGCATCGTCATCGGCTGCAAATACCTTTGGTTCTCTTTCTGAATGGTCTTTTATATATTCCAGAGTTTTATCATCCACCGGGAAAATGCCGTTTTTGGCTCCGGCCTCTATTGCCATGTTGGCTATTGTGAACCTGTCATCCATGGTCAGGTTTGCTACGCCTTCGCCTGAGAATTCCATGGATTTATAAAGCGCGCCGTCCACGCCTATCATGCCGATGATATGGAGGATTAGGTCCTTACCGGATACGTACTTGCTGAATTTACCCGTTAAGTTAAACTGGATAGCAGAGGGCACCTTGAACCAGCATTTGCCCGTTGCCATGCCTGCTGCCATGTCTGTTGAGCCTATTCCTGTGGAGAACGCTCCCAATGCTCCGTATGTACATGTGTGAGAGTCTGCTCCGATTACTACGTCTCCTGCCACAACCAGCCCTTTTTCAGGCAGAAGCGCGTGCTCTATGCCGACTTCGCCTATTTCAAAGTAATTCTCGACTTCTTTGCCGTGGGCAAAGTCTCTGATTAGTTTGCACTGCTGGGCGCTGTCGATATCTCTGTTCGGAGTGAAGTGGTCTGGCACAATTGCGACCTTCGATTTATCAAAAACCCCTGATAAATTCATTTTTTCAAATTCCTTTATTGCTACAGGAGTAGTGATGTCATTGCCAAGTACCAAATCAAGACTGCAGTTGATAAATTGCCCTGCGGTTACGCTTTTTTGTCCGCTTCCGTTGGCCAGGATTTTCTGGGTCATAGTCATTCCCATAATCAATGTACCTCGTTTTCTAAAAGTTTATAGTCAATTGAGTCTATCAATGCGTATAGACTCGCTTCTATTACGTCTGTGGATACGCCTACTGTGCGCCAGGAGTCTTTGCCGTCGCTGCTTTCTATTATAACGCGAACCTTAGCGCCTGTGGCGTGGCTAGTTTCCAAAACTCTTACCTTATAGTCCGTTAATACTACTTTGGTAAGCTCCGGATAGAATATGCCGAGTGCCTCGCGAAGCGCTTTGTCAAGAGCATTAACAGGGCCGTTTCCGTCGGCGGCTGCCATTCTGGACTGGCCGTTGACATCCACCTTGACCACTGCATACGCGCCGAAAGTATTGTGGTGCGACGGCTCATCGAATACCTTGAAGTGAATCAGCTTGAACTGAGGTTTGTGCATGCCCAGCTCTTTCATAATAAATATTTTAAAGGAGCTTTCTGCGCCCTCGAAGCTGACACCTTCATTTTCAAGGTCTTTTAGCTTATTCATCAGTTCAGATACTTTTTGTTTATCCTTTGCGACTTCCGGGTATTCGCTTTCGAGCTTTGATGCCATTGCTGACCTTCCTGCCACTTCAGACAACAAAAACTCCCGCCTGTTGCCGACTAAGTCAGGATTGATATGCTCGAATGAACCCTCTGCCTTCTTCAGCCCGTCTATGTGCATCCCGCCCTTATGGGAGAAAGCATTCTGTCCCACATAGGCAAGGGTTTCATCAAACACCAGATTTGTAAATTCTGCAAGCTGCCTGCATGTTTCATAAAGCTCGTTCATTTTGCCTTCAGGAAGGCATTTGTAGCCCATTTTTAGCTCCAGGTTAGGGATGATGGATGACAGCCTTGCATTGCCGCAGCGCTCACCAAAGCCGATAAGCGTGCCCTGCACCTGCACGGCGCCTTCCTCAACGGCGATTAGTGAATTGGCTACTGCCAGCTCGCTGTCGTTATGTGCGTGTATGCCAAGAGGTGTTGTGAAGGATGAGGCACATTTCCTGACAGCTTCGCGCATCTGGCACACCATTGTTCCGCCGTTGGTATCGCACAGCACCAGATAGTCAGCTTTTGCCTTTTGCGCAGTCTCCAACACTTTGAAAGCGTACTCAGGGTTTGCTTTGTATCCGTCGAAGAAATGCTCAGCATCGAATATTACTTCAATGCCCTTGCTTTTGAAAAACTCAATTGTATCAAAAATCATACTCAGGTTTTCATCCAGAGTCGTATTCAGCACGTCCGTCACATGAAGATCCCATGCCTTGCCGAAGATGGAAACAGTCTTTGTGCCGGCTGAAAGGAGCGCCTGAACGCCTGCATCCTCTTCAGCACTGCTGTCTTTTCTTCTGGTGCTTCCGAAGGCAACCAGCTTTGAATGGCTGAGCTTGATATCAGCAGCTCTTTCGAAGAACTCCCTCTCCTTGGGGTTGGATGCCGGGTTTCCGGCCTCAATATAGTCTATTCCGAAGCTATCTAAGAGCTTGAGCACGTTGAGCTTATCAGCAAGTGAATAATTGATGCCTCTTGCCTGAGCTCCGTCTCTTAATGTTGAATCGAAGATTTGTATTTTTTTCATCTGGTTTTCACAGCCTTTCATCGCCGCTGTCTAGTGCCACCAGGCCTGTGCGGGCAAATTCAATAATTCCGTACTTCTCCATGTACTTGATGCACTGATTGATATATTCATAGGAGCCTGCGAACTGGACAGTTGCTGTGTCTTCCCCGATGTCGGCGATGACGCCCTTTTTTTCCGCGATTTCATCAATCAGCTCCTTTTTCGCAAAGCCCTGCGTGCCAATCTTCACAAGGGCCAGCTCACGAACTGTGGACTTCTGCACTGAAAGCTCCTTAATTGCTTTAACAACGAGCAGCTTATCAAGCTGCTTTATCATCTGCTCAACCACCTGGTCGTCGGCTTCCAGCATCAGTGTAATTCGGGTAATGGATTCGTTTTCTGTGACTCCGGCTGTAATGGAATCCACATTGAACCCTCTCTTGCTTAATAGGCCTGACACCCTGCTTAATACGCCGACTTCATTTACCACCAAAAATGATATAATCCTTTTCATTTTCCACCTCACTTCAAACTAAAAACCTAAAATAAAAAACTGCGTCTCTTCAAAAAATGAAGAGACGCAGTTATTAATTTCTAAAACCACGCGGTACCACTCAACTTGCCATATGTAATATGACCGCCTCAAGCTCAAACAAGCTTTAAATCTCTAACGGGATTATCCGGTTGCCCCTACTTTATTCAGGGAACAGCTCGGGAGGGATTACCAGCAAAGCAATTATCGACTTTCACCAAAATGCCGACTCTCTATAAACTGACCTTTACAAGTCCATCTCCTTCAACGCCTAAACCTTTATTAAATTAAAGGCATTATATCAGATGGAGAATTCATTGTCAAGAAAAAATGTATATTAATTTAGTTTGTTGCAAGATATGCATACTGTATTGCTTCCTGATGCTGTGGGTCAACGGCATCAGCATTATGCGTTCTGGAATTCAAGAAGTGAATGCATACCTGTCCGTACATATCATTCCCGGGTACAGTTTCATATCCGTGGGGATATCCGTTTGTGGATGCTGCTATGTATTCGCCGTCTAGAAGCACAACAATCGGCCTGCGTTCCCAGCTCCATGAGCCGCCGTATGTGGAGAGAAGCTTTGCACAGTCTTCTGCTGTAACTGGCTCTACGTCCGCGTGGTTATATCCTCCTACGCGAATCATATTGTATGAGATGCCTGTTTTTACGTCAAACACTTTTATTACTTCACCTCTTGAGAACCTCGGAAGCACATATGTGAACCAATCTCTGAGCGCAGCCTTTGGTATCCTGGATGATCCTGCATACGCAGGCTTGGGTGTGGGCTGAACTACTGCCTCAATAGGCTTTCTGATGGCATCGTTGGAGTAGACAATAGCGTATGTTGCCTCGCCCAACACGCCGTCGCGGCTAAGTCCATTGACTTTTTGGAAATCGATAAGTGCCTGCTCTGTGAATGAACCGAAATAATTAGTTATTTTGTAATTGTAGTATCCCAGGTCTTTTAATCGCAGCTGAAGCATTATTACATCGTCGCCTTCGCTGCCCTCTTTGAGCAGAATGGGTTCTTCCGTAGCTTCTGCCTGCTCGGTTGTTTCATCGGCGCTTGCCGTATCTGTCTGATATATAAATCCTGCAATCATTACAAGAGCTAAAAACATAATTAGCAGTTTTTTTGTTGAAATCATTTTTTATACCTTATGTCTGTATATTTCAGGCGTCCTTTCGCTTATTAGATGATAACACAATATAAATTAGTTGTAAAGCACACGTAACACAAAAGTAACATATGGTTGGAATAAAAAACCACGTATTCAAAATTTGTTCACATATTATTAAAACTTTTTATGATATATTTTGGTAGAATATTTCGATAAGGGCATAAAGGCACAGACAGAACTGCTGCTTGAACGAAATTATTCGTTCAGAAGATGAGGGAAGACATAAATGAAGAATAAAGGGAAAGAATTCGGCAAGAGCACTTTTTGCAGGCTGAAATATCTTCTTTTAAAATTCAATAACAATTCTTTGTATAAATATCATATTTGCAAACAATGCAGACAATGCATGAGGCTGCCCAAAAATAAGGGCACATTTATTGTTACATGCCCTCACTGCGGATACACTTCCGAAGTAGACACCTGATATTTAGACACCCATATATCTATATAATTTTTTCAAATGATTTAATTGAAACCATATTTGACTAGTATCAGGTATGGTTTTTTGCTATATATGCGCTTTTTTTAGGGAGTATTAGCATGAGTTAGCAGAAGCGGGACATTTTAATTGCACAAAAAGTGATACTTTGATAGAATATTTATTAATAAGGTTTCTATTAATGAGGTATAAAAGATGGTAGATATTATTATAGGCATAGCCGGGGCTTCAGGATCCGGCAAGACAACAATAGCGTGCAGAATCCATGAACCGCTGGGCGAAGACGCAGTTTTGATTACCCATGACTCCTATTATAAAAACCACGATGAACTAAGCTTTGAAGAGCGTGCCAAAATAAACTATGACCATCCTGATTCACTGGAATCATCTTTGCTTGTAAAACATCTTAAGGATTTAAAAAACGGAATGAGCATAGATATACCGGAGTATGATTACGGCCTCCACAGGAGAAAGGACGAAACCAAACGTGTTGAACCGAAATCCGTAGTTTTGGTTGAAGGCATACTAATATTTGCTGAACCTGCGCTAAGAGAGCTTTTTGACCTGAAGATATATGTAGATACTGACCCGGATCTATGCCTAATAAGAAGGATAAACAGAGACGTAAAAAAGAGAAAGCGCAGCTTGGAATCTGTTCTGGATCAGTATGTGAACACAGTTAAGCCGATGTATCACGAGTTTGTGGAGCCGTCAAAAAGGTATGCGGACATTATAGTGCCGGAGGGCGGATACAACGATGTGGCAAATGAAATCATAATAAACAGCGCAAAAGCAATCATAGAAAAAGCAAAGAAATGAACGAAGACTATAATTTGAATAAAAATTCTTTCCGCAATGTTTTAAAAAGACTTATATTAATGGTGATTTATGCGATCATTGTGCTGCTCATTCTTCTGTTAATGATGATGGCCTATGAGGCATTGCAGGACAGGCAGGACGCTGCAAAATATCTGATTGAAATGCCGGATGAAACAGCAGCGGCTTCAGAAAGTGAGACAATGGAATCAACAGATACCCAAAGGCCCTCTATAACGCCATATGAAGTTCCGCGTATGGAGTACACAAGCGCAGAAAATGTTGGCTTTGACCTAAGCGGGATTGATGAATTGGATACCTTTATTCAAGGGCAGATAGATGACGGATTTCCCGGTGCTGTACTTATGGTAGCCAAGGATGGCTATATAGTATTCCATAAGGCATACGGCTATTCGCAGAAATATGACGGAATGAATCTTTTGAACACATTTGAAGATATGAATCAGGATATGCTGTTTGATTTAGCTTCCCTTACAAAAATATATTCAACTACCTATTCAATAATGAAATTATTGGATGAAGGGAAAATATCCCTTGACGGCAAGGTATCAGACTATATCGACGGATATACTGGCGGAGGCAGGGAAGATATAACAATAACCATGCTCCTAAGCCACAATGCAGGGTATACGCAGAACTACTATTTCTATAAGGATGACAGCCCGTATAAAACCCGTGACAGAGATACCGTTTATGAATTCTTAAAGCAGATTCCACTGGATGAAGAGCCGGGCAGCACATATTCATATAATAATCTTAACTATATGCTGCTGGGGATGATAGTAGAGGAAGTATCCGGCATGAGGATAGATGAATTTGCAAGGGAAAACATCTATAAACCGCTGGGGATAGACTACGAGGTAACATATCTGCCCCTAGATAAAGGAGCTTACGTTGGCAATATTGCCGCCACTGAAAGAATGGGAAACACTCGGGACGGCACTGTGTATTTTGAAGGAGTAAGGCAGTATACACTGAAGGGCGAGGTTCATGACGAGAATACATATTACTGCATGGACGGCGTCTCCGGCCACGCTGGGCTCTTTGCTTCCTGCTATGGGCTCACTGTGCTTAATCAGCTGCTTATAAATGGCGGTGAGTACGGCGGGGTAAGGATATACAGCGAAGAGACTGTTGCCAACTGGATGAAAGATATTAACGATAAGAAATATCAGCTTGGCTTCTGGAATGCGGAAACAGCCAGCTCTAAATTAAAAGGATATGTTTCTGATTCGACATTCTATCACAACGGATGGACGGGAACTGCAACAATAGTAGACCTTGAAAACAACTTGTCAATCATTCTGCTTACAAACAAAAGGCATTCGCCCTGCCCGGACGGGGAATTTGAGGGGACGGACTACGCAATAGCTTCCTATACTCCTGTGATACAATTGGTATATAAGGCATTAAAATAAAGATATGACACCGTTTTAATTGAGCTCTCATACAAGGGAGGAGATAAAGTGGTATAATAACAGCATAAATATTATGAGGTAAATAATTATATGGACAAGTACATCAAGAAAACAAAAATAATTTGCACGATAGGCCCGGCGAGCAACACAGAGGAGATGCTGACGAAAATGATACAGGCGGGCATGAATATCTGCAGGCTTAACCTTTCTCATGGGGGCAAAGAATCATTTGTGCCGGTGATAGAAAAAATAAAGAAGGCTAGAATCAACGCAGGCGAGCCTGTTGCCATACTTCTGGATACAAGAGGGCCGGAAGTGCGCGTGGGAAAAATTGAAAACGATAAGGCTGAGCTTAAAATCGGAGATAAAGTGACACTAAGCCATGGAAACTTTCTGGGAACAAGCGAGCGCTTGCCGATAACCTACGATAAATTATACATGGATTTAAATCCAGGGTCACTCATTCTACTAGATGACGGCTCCATGGAACTGAAAGTTTTGGAACTAAAGGATGAGGATATAGTATGCCAGGTTATAATAGGCGGAACTATTAAAAACAACAAGGGCATCAATATTCCGGGTGTATCTCTGAAACTTCCCGCCCTCGGAGACAAGGATAAGGATGATATAATTGCGGGAATAGAAAATGGGATTGATTTCATTGCGGCGTCATTTGTGCGCAGTGCGGAGGATGTCAAGTTTATAAGAACATTTCTTGATGAAAACGGCGGAGAGCACGTATCAATTATATCAAAGATTGAAAATCAGCAGGGTATAGACAACATTGATTCTATTATAGATGTAACCAATGCTATAATGGTTGCCAGGGGTGACCTTGGCGTTGAAATGGCTAAGGAAAGAATTCCGCTGGTGCAGAAAATGGTGATAAAAAAGTGCAATGCAAAAGCCGTTCCTGTAATTACCGCGACGCAGATGCTGGAGTCTATGTATAATAACCCCACGCCTACAAGAGCGGAACTTTCGGATATTGCCAATGCAATCATTGACGGTACAGATGTCATCATGCTTTCGGGGGAAAGCGCGGCCGGAAAGTATCCGCTGCTTGCTGTGCAGCAGATGGCTAAGTCCGCAATTGAGGTGGAAAAATCTCTGGACTATTCGCCGAAGACATCTATGATAGGGGGGCAGACCAGCGACAACGACTACAGCGTAGCCAATGCAGTTAGCTATGCAGCCTGCAACACGGCGCATTGCCTTAATGCCGCAGCTATAATAGTGCCTACCCACGGAGGCAAGACAGCCAAGCTTATATCCAGCTATCACCCTAAAAGCGCTATAATCGCAACCACCACCAATTATCTGGTTCAAAGGCAGCTGCAGCTTTTCTGGGGAGTGACTCCGATACTTCTGGATGTAGTTGATTCAATGGATGTGCTATTTTTCAGGTCAATTGAGACCGCCAAATTGATGAATATTCTCGAAACAGGGGACATTGTAGTGATAACTGCCGGTGTGCCTTTGGGCGGAACCCACAGCACAAACATAATGAAAGTGGTAAATGTAAAATAAAGCTTGCTATCCTAAGCGCCTGCGGTAAATGATGCCGAGGCGCTTTTTTAAATAAATAATATGTTTTATAAATCATATTATTGTATATATAAATAAAAGTATAGCAATGATTACAATATTTACTAGTTACTGATGTTGTGTTATTATGTACTCATAGTGTATTCAGCCATGAAGTCAGCCATAGATATGCCAAGGTAAGCAGCGAGGTGGAAAAGTGATTAAATTCAGGCTGGTAATATTCGAAAAGGAGAATGAGATAAGGGAATTTCTTCAAAGCGGTAATATTACTATTATATCTCACAGTGAGTTAAAAACAAATGCGGCGGAAACTGCCAGCATGTCGGCTGATGCAGTTATTATTGACATGAGCTCATATGATAAGACGCAGGTTTTAAGATACATAAATGAAAACGGAAGCACCAATATATTCGCTGTTAACGCTGATGAAGCAATAAAGTACCAGATTTATGAATGCGGCGCAGTGGATGTTATGGTAAAACCGCTGGATAAAATTGAACTGAAATATAAAATAGATATTGCCATAAGCAAAAGCAAATACCATCCCAAAAGGTATTGCCTTGGGGATCTGGTTTATGAGATAGAGACAGGCACACTGATTAAAGAGCACAGGAGCATTGTGCTGCCATCGCTTCAGAATAAGATATTTGCTCAGCTGCTTAATTCCTATTATGAAAACCGGATAGTAAGAAAAGAAGAGGTGTTTGATTCTCTGGTGGATGAAAGCAGCAGGATACAGAACCATATTGCGCGCCTTAGATTTTCGCTTTCGTACATTAAAAGCAGGCAGGTGGTTATAGAGACAGTCTACGGCAAAGGCTACAAACTATTTGTAATGGACAACTGACACAAAATGGCATATTTTTCACTTAAATGGACACGAACATAAAAGTGTTTATTTTTTTTATTAAATGCAAATTACCTGCTATATTACATTAACAGAATAAAATACCACACGTGCAAGCAATTATTTTTCATTGATTTGAATATTTAACAGACTAAGGCATTGACATGCAATTTATACTATATTAAAATACTTTCGGATAGATAGATAAATAGAGCCAAGTAGAATAAGGTAGAATAAGGTGAATAAAGATGAAGAGATTCTCACAAGGAGGATACTCATTCTTCAAAGTACTGGTCATATTGACTATTGCTGCGCTTATTTTAATCGTAGGAATACCGTCTATCAAAACCTTAGCGGGCCAGACCGGAGAAAATGCCTGTAAAAGCAATTTAGAGACAATTAACAGGCTGGAAGATGAGTACTACTCAATGATGGGCACACACACTAAAGAATACGAAAACCTTGACTATGTTGATGAAGACAGCACACTGTTTGTAGCAGGATTCTTATCAGAAGATGATATTAACTGCAAGCAGACAGGAGGGCAGTACAAATGGCAGGAAGTCAATGGAAGAGTTATTCTTATATGCACAGGGCATAACGACTAAAAATCTAAGTAAGCGCGGCAACACCGCGCTTATTTTTTTGCAATATTTTAAGCAATTATATTACCATTGAAAAGAACGAATAAGCATCAGCAAGGAAAGCGACAAACAAATTTACTGTATAATATAACAAATTTAAGCATTCAATTATTATCATATTAGCACAAATAATCAATAAAACTGGACATTATTAAGCATTGTGCACAATAAATATTAATAAAATCCAGTTATAGTAAATTAATAGAATATAAAGGTTAAAAAAAAACAGAAGAAGCATAATATTGTCTATTCATATTTTGTTCATAAAGCAGTACTATTTTAAGGTATAAAAAATATAGGAGGAGCTATTTATGGCTAAAAAGTTAAGCATAGTTTTGTTAGTACTTGTATTAGTTCTATCATTCGCAGCAGGCTGCCAGAAAGATTCAGGCGGAAACAAAGTTGGCGTTTTAATGCCTACTAAGGACCTGCAGAGATGGAACCAAGACGGTGACAACATGAAGCAACAATTGGAGGCTAAAGGTTACGAGGTAGATCTACAATATGCAAGCAATGACGTTGCTACTCAGGTTTCTCAGATTGAGAACATGATAACAGCTGGCGTTGACGTTCTTGTTATCGCATCTATAGACGGAACTGCTCTTGGCGCAGTTTTGGAAGATGCTCACAAAGAAGGTATTGTAGTAATAGCTTACGACAGACTTATAATGGGAACAGAATATTGTGACTATTATGCTACTTTCGATAATGAAAAGGTTGGTACTATCCAGGGCCAGTATATTGTTGACACATTAGGCTTAGCTGATGGCGAAACAGGACCTTTCACAATGGAAGTATTTGCTGGCTCACCTGACGACAACAATGCAAAATTCTTCAACAAGGGTGCTATCGACGTATTAACACCTTACATTGAGAGCGGCGTATTAGTAATCAAATCAGGTGAAGGCAAAACAAATGACGAATGGACAAGCATCGGTATCCAGGGATGGGCTTCAGAAGGCGCTCAGGACAGAATGGACAACCTGCTCACAGCTTATTATGCTGACGAAAACATTGACGTAGTTCTGTCACCAAATGACAGCTTGGCTCAAGGTATAACAGCAGCATTAGACGCAGCAGGCTACGGCACAGGCGACAAGCCATTCCCAGTTCTTACAGGCCAGGACTGCGATGTTAACTCTGTTAAAAACATTATTGCTGGCAAACAGTCAATGTCTATCTTCAAAGATACACGTGACTTGGCAGCTCGCGTTGTAACAATGGTTGATCAGGTTCTTGCAGGCGAAGAAGTTGAAACAAACAACACATATGACAACGGCGTAAAACAGGTTCCATCATATCTTTGCGATCCTAAGTTCGCAGACATCACTAACTATCAAGAACTTCTAGTCGACTCTGGCTATTACACAGCTGATCAGTTAAACTAATAGCTTAAGAAAACACGTATAGGTAACTATACAATGATTTATGGCGACAGCATAGTATGTTGTCGCCATATTTTCTAAGGAGCGAGTATTTATGGCACAACACATTTTAGAAATGAAAAATATAACCAAAATCTTTCCGGGTGTTATAGCGCTTGACAAGGTTAACCTTCAGGTTGAGGAGGGCGAGATACACGCACTTGTTGGGGAAAACGGCGCTGGAAAATCGACTCTGATGAATGTTCTCAGCGGAATATATCCCTTTGGCGATTATGAAGGGGATATATTATATAAGGGCGAGATTTGCAGGTTTAAGAATATAAGAGAGAGTGAACAAAAGGGAATTGCCATCATCCATCAGGAACTGGCATTAAGCCCGTATATGACCATTGCTGAAAATATTTTTATAGGCAATGAAAGACAAAAAAACGGAGTAATTGACTGGGATGAAACCAATTTTCAGGCAGCTGAAATTATGGAGCAAATCGGAATAAGGGAAAAGCCCTCTGCAGTTATTAGGAATATAGGCGTAGGTAAGCAGCAGCTGGTTGAGATAGCAAAGGCGCTTGCAAAAAAATGCGAGCTTCTTATTCTGGATGAGCCGACAGCAGCGCTGAATGATGACGATGCAAACCATTTGCTTGAACTGCTGAAGAAACTCAACAAAGAGCAGCATATAACATGTATTATTATTTCGCATAAATTAAATGAGATAGCAAAAGTAGCAGATAGAATCACCATTATACGAGACGGACAGGTCATTGAAACGCTTGAAAATGTTCCCGGAGGCATTAGTGAAAGCCGCATAATAAAGGGAATGGTTGGCCGTGAAATGGTGGACAGGTTCCCCAAACGCGAATCGCACATTGGCGATGTTGCATTTGAAGTTAAAAACTGGACAGTATATGACCCGCTTGACGATGAAAGAATCGTAATAGATGATGTAAGCATTAATATTAGAAAAGGCGAGGTCGTAGGCCTTGCAGGACTGATGGGCGCAGGCAGAACGGAATTTGCTATGAGCGTATTCGGAAAAGCTTACGGCAAAAACATATCAGGAACGATAATAAAGGACGGCGAAGCAATCCACCTTAACAACGTTTCGCAGGCAATAGACCATGGCCTTGCATACGTAACAGAGGATAGAAAAAATGCCGGCCTAGTGCTTATACAAGACATTAGAAAAAATACTTCAATGGCAAACCTGAAGTCCTTAAGCAATAAGGGCGTTGTAGACGATGACAAGGAAATACACATCGGAAAAGAATATGCAGAAAAGCTTAAGACAAAGTGCTCAAGTATATTCCAGAAGGCAGGCAACCTCTCAGGAGGCAATCAGCAGAAGGTTGTACTGAGTAAGTGGCTTTTTGCCGAGCCGGATGTATTGCTATTGGATGAGCCGACAAGAGGAATTGACGTTGGCGCAAAATACGAAATATACAACATAATTAACGATATGGCAAGCGATGGAAAATGTGTTTTGGTTATATCGTCTGAGTTAACGGAAATCCTAGGCGTAGCGGATAGGATATATATCATGAATGAAGGCAAAATAGTAGGAGAGATGCCCAAAGAGAAGGCTACACAGGAAAACGTAATGCAATGCATAATCAGAAGTGCAAGTAATTAAGGAGATTAGAGATGATAAGAAAATTAAGAGAGGCCCTAAGGCATAATTTTAGAGAATACGCAATGTTTTTTGCGCTCATTGCCATCGTAGCTTTTTTTGGTATCGCGACAAACGGAATATTGTTGGCGACAAGAAACGTTACAAGGCTGATTTATCAAAACAGCTATATTCTTATCTTAGCTGTAGGTATGCTGATGTGCATACTGACAGGAGGTAACATTGACCTGTCTGTTGGTTCAGTTGTTGCCCTTGCAAGTGCTATGTCCGGACTTTTGGCTTCCGTTCTCGGATGGCCAATATGGCTTTCAATTATTCTGGCTATGCTGGTTGGAGTACTGGCTGGTGCGTGGCAGGGATACTGGATTGCTTATATTCAGATTCCGGCGTTTATCGTTACTCTAGCTGGAATGCTTGTATTCAGGGCGATTAACAACATTATACTTCAAGGCGAAACTGTTGGCCTGCCTGATGCATACAAAGTAATAGCAGCAAGGCCTGTTGCTGACTTTGTAGGAGAGATTAATGTAGGACAATTCGGCCTCAACGGCACATCAATGCTTGTTGGAGCTCTAGCAATATTGATTTATATCGCAGTTACTCTTTGGAACAGAAGAACAAAGAAGGCAAAAGGCTATGAGGTAATGGATCAGAGCCTGCTGATACTCAAAATGGTATTGATCTCACTGGTTATAGCGTTCTTCACATTGTGGCTAAGCCTTGATGACGGACTGCCGATAATTCTTGTAATCTTCGGTGTACTAGCTGGAATATATATCTTCATCACGAATAAGACAGTATTAGGAAGGCATCTGTATGCCCTCGGCGGAAACGCCAAGGCGGCAGAACTTTCAGGAATAAAGACCAAGAGAATATTATTCCTTGCCTATACTAACATGGGTATGCTATCTGCAATATCCGGAATAGTGTACGCAGGGCGCCTTAACGCATCATCACCGATTGCGGGCAAAGGATTCGAACTGGATGCTATTGCTGCATGCTTCATTGGAGGAGCTTCAGCTACCGGCGGAGTTGGAACTGTAATGGGAGCTATTATCGGCGGACTGATAATGGGTATCTTGAACAATGGTATGTCAATAATGAGTGTTGACGTATTCTGGCAGGACTTCACAAAGGGATTGGTTCTTCTAGGTGCAGTTGCATTTGACGTTATGTCAAAATCCAAGTCATCTGTAAAATAAAATTAGTGTTTTGCTAAGGGCTGTCAATTTAAGGCAGCCCTTAAGTGTTTTTATGGGGAAATATATGTTTGCAGATGCTAAAATAATAAGGGATATATATTAAATAAATTTAAGCATAGGCAAAATTATATGGCATGATTTATAAGACTGGTGTATTATATAAAAAGGCGATGTACATAGGAGAAAAGGAGTGCATATGAAAGCAAAAACCAGCTATAGAAAAAATGATGGAACAACAGTGGTTGAGTACTTTAAGGTAAGCCAGCCGTTTGAATTCAGATATAACGTACTAAAGAACGTTCTTGAGTCTGAAGGCGAGGCTGTCATGTTTATTGATACAAACAGCCGCCTCAAAAAGCCGGAAAAAAGGATAGAAGCATATTTTGACGAGAACAATGTTGAATATTCTATATTTAAAATACCTCAGAGAGAAGGCAAGCTATTTGGCATGTTTGTAAATGTATTCAGAAAGCCGCAGGTTAAGCTAACAGAAAAATATATAATATCCCGCATTACAGCAGAAACCTTTTCTAAGGAATTCTTTGATGAATATTTGGCCAATTATGATATAGCGCTGGGCTTCGGCGCAAAGCTTGGTATCGGCGAGATGGCGGATGATTACGGTGAAAATGTAACCGAGTTGTTTTTTGACAAGGAATTTTTTGAGAACTTTATATATGATTCAATAATCTTTGCATCTGCACGCAGTTCTATGGACATACGAAAGATTGTTGCGGAGTATGATGGATGAACAAACTTTTTAAAATACTTTTGTGGGTTTTCTTTGTGGCACTTACAGTATCTTTGATCGGGTCACTTTATTATTACAATAAGATAAACAAAATATATCAAGAAGACGTCACATATGTATTTGACGAAAACCCGGAGTATCACTACTCGCTTATAATCGCAGATAACGGTGATATATACTGGCAGGACTTCAAGGAAGGCGCGTATGAAGCCGCGAAAGCAAATGACGCTGCAATTGAGATGAACATTGTGGACGACATAAACACTGCTGATACAATAATTGAGTATCTGGATATAGCCGGAAAGTCAAAGGTTGACGGAGTTATAGTTCTGGGACAAAACTCAACAGCTCAGGACGATGCCATCAACAGCCTTATTGCGCAGGGCATTAATGTGGTCGTAGTAGGACAGGAATCAAAGAACACTACAACCAGCTATTTTGTCGGTACGAACAATTATGAATACGGTGCGCGGGCAGGGGAATTCCTTAAGGAAACTGCTAATGACTACGAACCCATAAATATCGCCGTAATTCTGTCTGCAGACTACAGTAATAACGATAAGGCGACGGCTTCATCCAGCGACATAATGATGACCGGGCTTCAGACATATATACAGGAGCATAGCAATATGAACCTGCTGGTAACAAAAAACTGCGACAGCGAACTGCTTGGCTCGGAGGACATCGTTAGAGATATTTTAACAGAATATGAGGATGTAACCGCAATATTTTGCACCAGCACTATGGACACGGAGGCAGCAGCCAGAGTTGTTGTCGAAAGAAACCTGGTTGGTCAAGTCAAAATTATTGGTACAGGGATTACAGAGAGCATAATTGCCTCCATAGAAAAGGGCGTAGTTTTCGGTACTATAGACAAAAACGGATATCAGGCCGGCAAAAGCAGCGTGGAATTTTTGTGCAACAGGGAAACGGACACACTGCAGCCTGATTTTATATCAGTTGACCTGGATGTCTATACCGCAATGAACATTCCATCAGGTCCTGAGGATTAGCCGGGGAATATGATGGAGTTTATTAGGAATTTTTTTAAAAACAAGGTGCACAAGAGCATCAGGACAAAAATGATAGCGCTCTTCATAGTTACGACACTGCTGACAAGCTTCACCAGTATTTTCATCCAGAGGACATCGGATAACCTGATACTGAAGATGGATGAAATGTTCGCTGCCAATGTTAAGCTCGATCAGTTTGTTGAGCTGCTTGAGGAAGTGGACGGCAACCTGGTAGACTATCTCGTTACTGACAACTCAGAGAGTGTGCTTAACTATCACAAGAAAAAAGATGAATTCAGAGAACAAGCCGAGAGCATGTTTGAAAATATTATGGGCGTATACAGCCAAGGAGACCTGATATATAAAGATATTTTGTATATGGTTGAATCATATCTGGTGGAGACAGATGCCGCGGTGGCGGCAAGGCTGGTAGATGACGGCAACGAATACTCGAAAAGGTATAGCGAGGCAAGCATTATATCAGGGTACATAAAGGCCTACGCAGACAAGCTGAACCTGAAATACCTTGATACCAATACAGCACAGTATAGGAACATATCGCAGGACTTATCCAAGCTAATGTTTGCTAATATTATATTGCTGGTTTCGGTAATCTGCCTTAATCTGATGATCATAATCTATATCGCATATAATCTTACAAATCCGATTATTAAGCTGTCTCATTCCGCAGTGGAGATAGCAAAGGGCAATTTTGACGCTGATGACATTACTGTGGGAACTGATGATGAAATAAGCGTGCTGGCAAATGCATTCAACGAAATGAAGCACAGCATTAAAAAATATATAATCGTACTAAAGGACAAGGCAGACACAGAAACGCAGCTTTTTGAGCAGAAAATCGAGAATCTGGAGATGCAGTCGCTTCTTGATGTTGCGGAGCTTAAGGCTCTGCAGATGCAGATAAATCCGCATTTTCTTTTCAATACTCTTAACGCTGCCGTGCAGCTTGCTACAATAGAAGGGGCAGACAGAACCTCCGTGTTCCTCGACGATATATCAAAGATATTCAGATATAATGTAAAGAGCCTGGACAGAGTTGTTAAAATATCTGAAGAAATTGAGATGGTTAAAGCCTACGGCAGTATGTTCGTTGTGCGCTTCGGCGACAAGGTGCACTTTGACTTCGACATTGAGCCGGGGATAAAAGACTTTGATGTTCCGCCCCTCATTATTCAGCCATTTGTCGAGAATGCGACTATCCACGGCGTAGGTGACATGGAGAGCGAAGGAAGAATAACCGTAAGGATGACGCAGGAGGGAGACACCGCGAGAATAGAAATCCGCGATAACGGACTTGGCATGGATGAGGCCACAAGGCTAAAAATATTAGCAGGAGAGCCTGCCGAAAACACTAGTGCAGGCCACACAACCGGAATCGGGATACAGAATGTGCTGAAGAGGCTTCAGATATTTTTCAGGACAGATGATGTGGTAGAGATTGAAAGCTCGCCGGGATACGGCACGAAAGTAACGCTTAAGATCCCCATCAAATGATCAAAAACAAAGAAGAAGGAAAAACACGGCATGTATAAACTGATGGTGGTCGACGATGAACAGATTACTATTGAATCTGTAAAATACATCGTTGAGAATGAAATGGACGATATAAAAGTAGTAAGTACTGCTATCTCCGGCAGAATGGCTATAGAGCAGGCTCATTTGGAGCGCCCGGACATAGTGATGATGGATATAAAGATGCCCGGGATAAACGGGCTTGAGGCAGTGCGCGAAATAAAAAGGATGCACAACAATATAAAGTTTGTTATAGTGTCTGCCTTTGAATACTTTGAGTACGCGCAGCAGGCAGTGGAGCTGGGCGTTACGGAGTATCTGACAAAGCCTGTCAACAAGGCTTCAATTATTGATACTCTGCTAAAAATAAAGGCTGAACTTGACAGGGAAAAAATTAAATTTGACCAGCAGATAAAGACCCAGGAAAAAATGAAGAAGATGCTAGAAGACGTAGAGCACAGCTGCATATATTCTCTGCTTCTGTCTCAGGGGCACAGAGTTAAAATCAGCAAATACAAAGAGCTATTTGAGATAACTGAAAAGCAGGGATATATATTTGTGCTTCAGATAAAAGGCGACATGGAGCAGGAAACAGTGTGGCTGGATGAAAGCGAAGGAATACAGAAATTTTATAGCTTTTTCAGGGACGAACTGAAAAGAAAAAGCCGCTGCATAGTCGGGCCGATGATGTTTGACAGAGTGGTTGTCTATATGCCGCAGGATATGAAGGATGAGTATCAGCAGAGGGTAAGCTCAATCGATTATCTTGAGGGCATACTTTCGGTTCTCAGCGAAAGGCGCGCAGGGCACTACAAGATGGGAATCGGCTCCGTAAGGGATGACGAGAGCATCAGCATTTCTTATCAGGAAGCTCTGAAGGCGCTGAACTACAGCGCGGACAATAAGGCCGTGCATATAGCGGACGTCACTATGAACGCCGGCAACACGAACTTCGATATATTTACCGATGAGCAAAAGCTTATTAACCTGATAGAAAAGGGCGATGAGCACGCCAGCACAAATCTGCTGAACGAAATTTTCAATAAGTATCCGGAGTTTTACACACGAGAAAACATAAGAAACAGGCTGGTTGAATTGATGGTGGTTGCACACAGGATAGCCATAGAGAACGGAATAGAAAACGACAGCTATCTGGAATACTCGAATTACATAAACCAGATATTAAGCTGCGACAGCAGTGATACATTTAAGTCAATGTGCATAGGGAAGATAAGGTATATAGTCAACAAAGTGCAGATGACGAAAAAGAAAAAGATTTCATCAATTGTCGACAAAGCAAACAGGATAATTGATGAACGGTTCGGCAGCGAGCTTACACTGGATGACATATCAAAGGAGCTCAGTATAAGTCCGCAGTATTTTTCTAGGCTCTACAAGGATGAAATGGGAATAAACTTCATAGAGCAGCTTACAAAAAAGAGGATTGACAACGCGAAGCGACTGATAGAAGAAGGAGAATATTCCGTAAAGGAGATTTGCTATATGTCCGGGTATTCAGACCCGAACTATTTCAGCAGATTGTTCAAAAAGCACGAAGGGGTATCTCCGTCACTTTACCAGAAAAGCAAAGGCTGAACAACTTTACGGGGGGCAATATGAAAACCGGAAAAAGATTGATACCGATTTGGGCCATTTTTATGACTGTGGCCTTTCTACTGACCATGGCAGCCTGCAAGAAAGAAGAAGCATTTATAAATAATGACGATACCATAATAATCGGTTTCGTTATTGAAACGATGACCGTGGAAAGATGGCAGCTTGACAGGGATATTTTTGAGGCCAAGGCAAAGGAGCTGGGTGCCAAAGTAATAGTGAAGAATGCCTATGAAGACGCCGAACGGCAGGATCAGATAATTAGGGATTTGGTGGCTCAGGGGGTTGATACGCTGGCTGTTGTGGCGTACGACAAAGAGAGCCTTGCCGACGCCGTGAAATACGCCCATGAGCATAATGTAAAAGTTATAGCCTATGACAGGCTGATTATGGGTGCAGATGTTGACCTGTATATATCTTTCGATAACTACGAGGTAGGCAGGCTGATAGGGCAAAGCGCGGTGGACAATGTGCCGGAGGGCAGATACCTGATTTTAAACGGAGCACAGACGGATAACAACGCATTCATGCTAAATGAAGGGTGCATGAGCGTGCTGCAGCCGTATATAGATGCCGGAAAAATCGAAATTGTCGACGAGACATGGGTAGAAGCATGGAGGGATGAGGTTTCCTACCAGTATGTCACAGACAAGATAGAGCAGGGTATTGAATTCGACGTTATTATAGCCGCCAATGACAGAGTTGCAGAAGGTGCCTTGAATGCTCTAAGTGAAAACAGGCTGACTGACCAGGTGTATATAACAGGCCAGGACGCGGAGCTGGGCGCATGCCAAAGGATAGTTGAAGGCATACAGGACATGACAGTGTACAAATCAATCAGTGTGCTGGCAGAGGGCGCTGCGGAAATTGCCGTAAAGATGGCAAAAGGTGAGGACATAGGCGACTGTGGGCTGTATGACGACGGCAAATATATGGTGAAGTATATTGCATATGAGCCTGTTGCCGTAAATAAGGACAATATAAATGAGATAATTATAAAAGGTGGTTTCTACACTATTGAGCAGGTATATGCAAACATAGACAAGGAGAACTGGCCGGAAAATTAGAATGCTTAAAGGGGTGCTTAAAAAAGCATCCCTTTTTTAAGTTAAGGCGGGTTTTATGTGATATAATATTTATTAGCACCATCAAAAACAGAGGCATTAATTCAATGATCATTACAGATATAAAAAAACAGGTAAATAATAAAAGCAAGGTATCTATATTTGCGGACGGAGTATATTATAACTCACTCTTTGACGAGACTCTAGCGGCATCAGGGCTAAAAATCGGCGATTCATTCACCGAAGAGGAATTCCAAAGGCTTCAGACAGAGAGCCAAAAAAAGCTTGCGTTTAATAAATCCCTCGATTATATTTCAATCAGAATAAGGGCATCAAGCGAGCTGCGCAAATACCTTGAGAGGAAAGAATACTGCGAGGAGGCCATAGAGTATTCCGTGCAGAAGCTTATGGAATACGGCTATCTGAATGATGAAACTTTTGCGAAGACATTGGTGCGCGACCGGATGAACGCAAGGAAAAAGGGCAGAAATTATATCATTTCGGACTTAAAAAAATACGGAATAGATAATGAGATAATTCAGCAGATTACCGATGAATACGACTACGAAAAAGAACACGAAAACGCCCTGAACCTTGCAGGGAAGCTTCTGCTTAAGCATAAAAAAGAAGAAGACCCATATAAAAGAAAGCAGAAAATATCTGCATCTATGGCGAGGGCAGGGTATGACTGGGAAACTATACAAAGCGCGCTTAACGAGGCTGAAAAAGGGAAATAAATAAAAGGCTGCCGATAGTATATCATGGCAGCCTTTAAATTTATTTATTGGTTATTTCATTCAGAGCTTTTCGCATGATATCCGGCCGGTTGGTTATTACGCCGGTTATGTACTTGATGCCCGCCATCTTTTGGAATATTGCCGGGCTGTCCACCGTCCACGGCCGTATCTTTATGCCGTTTAGGGCGGCGCTTTTTACGCACTCTGCGACGACGGCGTATTTATGCGGGTGTATGCCGTCTGCCTTAACTGTGTGCCTTGCGTACCTGCCTGCTTTCATTATGCCGCTTTGATATAGAATCGCGGTTTCCAGTTTGCTGAATTTTTTCTTGATGCTTCGCATGCAGTAGTGATTAAATGATGATATAACCACCTGATCAACCAAGTCCATTGACTTACATATGGATATAACCTTGTCTTCAATTTCAGATGACCGGACAGTGGGCTTAATCTCAATATTAAGCAGCATGTTTTTATCCTTTACCAGCCTGCATACATCTGTAAGCAGAGGTATTTTCTCGCCCTTGAATTCGCTGCCCTTCCAGGAGCCAAAGTCCAGCGCCTTTATATCGGAATAGTACATCTGCTCGACAGTGCCTTTGCCGTTGCTTGTCCTGTCCACATCATCGTCGTGGATAACGACAACTTCGCCGTCCTTTGTGAGGATTACATCCAGCTCTATTCCGTCGGCCTCGTACTGAGCTGCCAGCTCGAAGGAAGCCATTGTGTTCTCGGGAGCGTCCGCGGAAGCGCCGCGGTGAGCGTATATTAAAGGTTTATGTATTTTTTTAGTCTTCAACGTCAAATGCCTCTAGTTTGCTATTTAGTTTTACGGGCTTAATGTCGCCGTGCTTCACAAATAGGAATGTGCCCGCGGAAAGTACAACGAAAAGCCCTGCATAAGGAAAGAGAGTCCAGTAGCCAACATGCTCCAGAAGGTAACCAGATAGTATTGGCGTTGCAATCTGCGCGCCCATGCTGGCAAAGTAATAATATCCTGTGTACCTGCCTACATCATGGCCCTTGCTCAAGGCTACAACCATAGGATAGGAGTTAACATTAATTGTTGCCCAGCCCATACCGGCAAGAGCGAACAGGACGAGTATTAATACATTGAATGTAGGGAAGAAGCTGACAGCTATAAATGCTGCTGCAAGCATTCCTATGCCAATGATGATGGTTTTCTTCCTGCCTATCTTGGTAGCTATCATTCCAACTGGGATAAACCACAAAAGTGCAGCACCCTGCGCCACCATCAGTGCGTAAGCATAGAGCCCGTTTTCCATTCCCCAGTGATATACGGCGTATCTGGAATAGGCCGTTGTTACTGCGTTATAGCCCATGAACCAAAGGAAAATTGAGCCTAAAATCAGAACCAAGCTTATAGCCTTATCACGAGGCAGCTTTGAAGAAACTCCGCTGGATTTATCATCTCCGGATTCTGTTTTTGAGTCCGGGTTTTCTTCCCTGCATTTATTTTCTTTTATAGTAAAGAACAATATCGCAACGCCCAGCACCATGAAGGCGGCAATAGATACAAACAGATTGAAATAATTATGTCCGACTTTTGGTGAAAGTTGGCCAATGGCTAGAAGCGCCAGTATTCCGCCAACTGTGCCCATCAGATTGATTACTGCGTTGCCTTTGGATAAAAGAGGCTTAGGAGTTACATCAGGCATAAGTGCGACAGCAGGTGAACGATAGACGCTCATTGCTATGAGCAGCAATCCCAATACAACAACAAATGGTACTAGAGTATCCTGATTATTAAAATATGAAAGTAAAATAATGAGGATGACTGCGGCTATTGTGCCGAACACGACATAGGGCATTCTTTTGCCGATTCGTGTATTTGTTTTGTCGGAAAGCATACCGAAGAGCGGAAGCATGAATAGGGCAAGGACGTTATCAATGCTCATTATGTACCCGGTTATTACTTCGCTGAAATTGAATGTTCCCTTTAATATTAGAGGGATAACACTGTCATACATTACCCAGAAGCTGGATATAGTCATGAATGCCAGACCGACGAGTATAGAACGTGATTTGTTTAGTTTCATTTGTTTTCTCCTTTATACCTTACTCATTATATATTCATTTTAATTTATGCACAATGCAAATTTTTATCATATGATGATTTTTTTATAAAATACTCCTTATCACCGAGTAAAAGAGGAAAAAGCAAGTATTTATGCAAATATAATTGCAAGCATTCATTGACCCGTCATGATAAATATCATATAATATTAAAATATTATTCTTTATTAAGGAGATTTTATGCAATGAAATCTCCTACGCAATAAGAGGCGAACCGACAGGCCGAGGCTGGTTACTATCGATTAGAAAACAGCGAAAGGCGAGGCGAGTCTTTAGAGCAGAAGCCCACTATAAAAGGAGCATCAATTGAGCACGGACATCGCACTGAAGATCCATAAATTTATTAGAGAAGAGCACATGATAGACGAAAAAGACACTGTTATTATTGGGCTCTCCGGTGGAGTGGATTCCATGGTGCTGTGCGATGCGCTGCTTCTTTACAGAAGGGCAGTTCCTTTCAGGCTCTTTGCTGCCCATATGGACCACAGGCTGCGCGAGGAATCCGGCGAGGATGCGCTATTTGTCGCTGCCTACTGCAGCAAAAATAATATTCCGCTCTATACAGCGTCAGCAGATGTCCTGGCGGAAGCTAAAGAAGCAAAAGTGTCAATTGAAGCCGCGGCAAGGTATATTCGCCACGGCTTTTTCAATAACATCCTTTTGGAGCACCCGTCGGCGAAGCTGGCTCTTGCCCATCATATGAACGACCGTGCGGAGACAATACTGATGCGCCTGATACGAGGCACTTCAATAGACGGGCTATCTCCGATGCCTCCAACTGACGGACATATTATAAGGCCGCTGATGTGCTTGCTAAGAGCCGAGATAGAAGAGTACGCCAAAGAAAACAATATCAGCTGGCGTGAGGACAAATCAAACGCTGATACCCAATACACACGCAATTATATAAGGCATAGCCTAATCCCTGAAATTGAAAGAAACCTTAATCCGGCTGTGGTACAGACATTGTGCAGCCAGGCGAAGAGCTACTATGAGGACAGCGATTTTATAAACCAGATAGCAAAAGAGAGGATCAAAAACGCCGTGAAAACCGATGACGGCTTTATGATGTACGATGAGGATTTTGAAGACCTAGCGCCAAGCGTAAGGAAGAGGGCGATTAAAATGCTCTTTGCAAGGCTTGGGAAAAGTGCTGACCTGTATGAAAAAAACATATCGGCAGTAGATAGTATGTTTTCAGATAGGAGAACAGGAGCAGTTATAGAAATTCCCGGTGAGTATGAGGCAAGAGCTCACGCAATGGGAGTGGAGCTAGTAAGAAAAGATAGTGCTCCTGAAACATTGGAGGAAGCGCTGCTTAACATGGACGGCACGACATACCTCAGCAATGGGGACATGCTTCACTGCGAAATGGCAGGAAATATGCAGAACGCTCGCAAGCCGCACTCTAAAAATGTGCAGTATATAGATTACCTGGCCTTAAAGGAAACACCCGTCGTTCGCACAAGAAAGCCGGGAGATATAATATATCCGCTAGGGGCAGGCGGAAAGAAAAAGATGAAGGATTACTTCATCGACAAAAAAATAAGCCGATGGGAAAGGGGAACAATCCCGCTTATTGCGATTGGAAACGAAATAATATGGGCAGCAGGAATAGGCGTAAGCGAGAACTATAAAATAACAGACGATACAGCAATGGCATTAAAGATTACATATAAAAAGGGAGAAAGCAATGAATAGTGATGTTAAAAAAGTACTGATTTCAGAGGCGGAGATCCAGCAGAAGGTAAAGGAGCTGGCCGAGCGCATATCAAAGGACTACAAGGGCAAGCATCTGCTGATGATATGCATTCTTAAGGGAGCAATAATGTTCTACAGCGACTTAGCAAGGAACATAAGCATTCCTATGGCTATGGACTTCATGGCTGTTTCCAGCTATGGCGCAGGCACGAAGACATCCGGCGAAGTGAGGATACTTAAGGATTTGTCCGGCCCGGCAGAAGGCCTTGATATTCTGATTGTAGAGGATATATTAGACTCCGGCAATACGCTTAATTACATAGAAAACATCCTTAAGGACAGAAACCCGGCATCGCTGAAAATATGTACGCTGCTTGACAAGCCGGAGCGCAGGGAAAAGCCTATTGTCGTTGACTATGTAGGATTTGCAATACCTGATGAGTTTGTAATAGGCTACGGCCTTGATTATTCGGAAAGGTACAGAAACCTTCCTTATATAGGCGTGCTTAAAGAGGAAGTGTATGCCTCGCCTGCTGAGTGAAATCCCGGATATAAGCAGAAAGCACGATGCTGACGACCTCATAAATGAATTCAGGCAGGCAGGCTCATCAATGGATGGGTCTTTAGGACTTGGCAGGGTATCAGGATATGAGGAGTGGCTGGAATACATCGGAGCCCATAAAAATGAAGAAACGCTTCCTGCTGGGCATGTGATAACCTCTGCTTACTTTGCAGTGAGGGAAAGCGACAGCAGGATAGTCGGCATATATAATGTGCGGCACTATCTGAATGATGCGCTCATACTTTCTGGCAACGGCAACGTGGGCTATTGTGTCCGCCCATCGGAAAGAAGGAAGGGCTATGCAACTGAAATACTCAGAATGGCTCTTGAAAAATGTGCAGAGCTTCAAATGCATGATGTGCATGTTTCCTGCTATCAGTTCAATACCCCATCAATGAAGGTGATAGAGAAAAACGGAGGGAAGCTTTATCAGGAATATAAGCGGCCGGAAGGTTTGTTTATGGAGTACATTATAGAAATTTAGAAATTAATCTAAAACCTCTCCGGCAATCTGACTATTGCCTTGATTTTATTGACTGTACTTATTAATTAAGTCGCTTTATACATAAATAAAAAAGGACTAAGCTTTTGCTTAATCCTTTATTGAATCAGTTTATCTGATATTATGCTCTTTCCATGTACTCGCCTGTACGCGTATCAATCCTTATTTTTTCACCAATATTTACAAACAGAGGAACATTCAAAGTGAAGCCTGTCTCCAAAGTAGCGGGCTTTGTGGTATTTGATGCCGTATCTCCCTTTACTCCCGGTTCAGTTTCTGTAACTTCGAGCACAACGAAATTCGGAGGGCTTACGCTGAATGCGTCACCTTTATAGAACTTAATCTGTACATCAGTATTTTCCAGAATGAAGGGCAGAGCTTCCTCCACCTTGGCATATCCTAAAGGCAGCTGCTCAAATGTCTCATTGTCCATGAAGTAATAGAGTTCTCCGTCGTTATAAAGGTACTGCATCTCCTTTGTTTCGATATGAGCTTTCACCATCTTATCGGAAGGTGAAAAAGTCCTCTCAACTACGGCTCCTGTGAGCACATTTTTAATTTTTGTTCTTACGAACGCCGAGCCTTTGCCGGGCTTTACATGCTGAAAATCTACGATTGTAAAAATGTTTCCATCTATTTCTACAGTAATACCCTTTTTAAAATCTCCTGCTGAAATCATCTCTGATTATTCCTTTCTGCTTTCTTTATAATTTTACCATATCAGTTGAAGCGCCAAATAGCGCCTTGCCGCCGTCTTTTGTTATTACACAAGTGTTTTCTATGCGTACTCCGCCCACTCCAGGGATGTATATTCCGGGCTCTACAGTTACAACCATGTTTTCCTGCAGTATTTCCGTTGATGTAGGCGCAAGCCTTGGGAGTTCATGAATGTCCAGCCCAACGCCGTGCCCGAGTCCGTGGCCGAAATATTCTCCATAGCCTTTTTCTGTAATGTAGTTTCTTGCAATAGCGTCGATGTCTTTGCAGGCAGCTCCCGGCTTCAGGGCATCCTGGGCAGCCTTCTGCGCATCGTATACTATTTGGTATATTTCCTTCATTTTGTTTGAAGGCTCGCCTATTGCAAAGGTTCGGGTCATGTCGGATTTGTATCCTTCCAGTGCAGCGCCGAAATCCAGCGTAACCATGTCTCCTGATTTAAATACTCTTTCGGAGGGCAGTGCATGGGGCATGCTGCCATTGTCGCCGGAGGCTACAATGGTGTCGAATGCGCTCTCGGCTTTATATTTTTTTAAAGTAAGGTATGAAAGCTCCGCCACAAGGTCTAGCTCCGATACGCCGGGCTTTGAAAGCAGGTACGCCATCTCCAGAAGTTCGTCTGTTACCCGCGCAGCCTTTTTCATGATCTTTATTTCGGATGCGTCCTTTATCTTCCTGATGGATATTCCGACGGCCTTTGTAGGCACCAGTCCAATTGCTCCGAGGCCTGCCTTCAAAGTATTGAACTCATCACATGTTATAACGTCTGCTTCGTAGCACATTGCGTCAATGTTTAGTTTGTCGCACGTTAATTTGACTGTATCTAAATATTTGCCGCTTTCAAAAGTTATGATTTCGAAACCTTCAGCCTGCTTCTGAGCCTGCTCAGTGTACCTGCTGTCGGTTATTATGGCGCAGCCGTTTTCGGAAAGAATTGCCGCACCTTCGCCGGTATATCCGCTGAAATAACGGATATTATTTCTGTCTTTCAGCATGAATCCGGAGCAGTTATTTATGTTTGCCTGTGTTATCAGTTTGTTTACTCTTGAAAAGTTCATTCAAATTACCACCTGTAAAAATATCTCATATATTATATCATATATTATATAATAAAGATATATCATAATATATGAGTTTCCGCATTTTTTCAAAATGCTCAATAAACTTAGATTTTACTAACATATACATCAATAATATCCAATAAATATATGACATTATTGATGTATAAAGCCGTAAAATCAAAAAATTAAGTAACGGCACTTAATAAATGCAGTTGAGTTTTAGTATTTCCCAACTTAAGTGTAAAATACAAAAACTCAAGTCATAATAGATTTTGATACATCTTTTTCATGGCCAAAGCATCCCGTATCATTGTGCCGCTGGATTCTGATATTACAACTGCTGTCATTTTGCGCCTGACAAGCTGCCTTACCAGATTTTCAAAATACGGGCCGAATTTTTTATCCTCAAATGTAAGATGGCGTATTTCTCCTGAAGGGCCATACTCTATCTGGCTGAAGTGTATGTGGATATTCCTTGCCCTGTAGGTGCCGATTGAATCTTCAATGGCGTCGAGTACCCTTGCGAAATCATCCTCAGTGTTTAGTGATCCGCGCCGCCTTGCGTGCAGGTGCCCGAAGTCAATAGTGGGGATAATTCTTTCATCCAGCTGGCAGATTTCAAGGATTTCTTTCAGGTTGCCAAGCTGGTTCTTCTTTCCCATGGTTTCAGGGCAAATGGTAATGTCCCCAAGCCCTGCATTGTCTATTTCAGGGATGAGCGTTTTCATATAGTCAAGCAGTATGCCCATGGCGTAGCCCCTGTCCATCTTCTTGCAGGTGCCGGGATGGAAAACAACTCTTTCAGCGCCCATAACTTTCGCCAGATTAAGCGCCGACTCAAGATAGTTTTTTGAATTAATTCTTTTCTCTTCTTCAGGGTTTGCAAAATTGATAAAATACGGGGCATGAACGGACATCTTTATTCCGTTTTTTCGGGCATTGTATCCAATAGAAGATGCCGTTGCCTCGCCGACATTGACGCCTCTGCCGCAGGGGTATTCGTACCAATCCAGGCCGACATTTTTAAGGAAGGCAGGCATATCTGCAGACTTTTTATATCCTGCATTGTAGAACATTTCAGAGTTCCCTGCCGGGCCGAAAACAGTATATTCTCTATTTGTCATCAGTTTTTTTCCTTATGTCTCTGCCAAATAGAATCCTTTCAAAGAATCTGTTTACATAGGTTATTTTTTGTTCCTTTGGTGAAAGCGGATCGACTATTATGTAGCTGCAGCCGTATATTTTTGAGCCTAGTGCGTCTGTCATCATCTGGTCGCCTATCAGGCATATATGCTGTTTTTTAATCTTAAGCTTTGCCTGCGCCCTTATAAATCCGAAGGGAAATGGCTTGAATGCACTAGGCACATATAAAAGCCCGGTGTTTTTCATTACTTCATCAGTTCTTTTGCTGCCTGAATTTGTGATAACACATATTTTAATTCCCGATTCCTGCATCGCGTTTACCCATTGCATGGATTGATCGCTAATTAATGTCTGGTCCCACGGAAGCAGGGTGTTGTCCATATCCACAAAGAGCCCTTTGATATTGTTTTTTATCATGAATTCCGGTGTTATCTCAAGTATCGTCTTAAATTGTGATTGTATTCTTATCATTTATTTTCCTTTAGGTAGTGCTGTATTTTTGTATGGGTGATGCTATCCTAATGTTTACATCCTTGTTTATCTGCTGCATCTCCCCCTGACGGGCGAAGGAATAGGCAGAGGTCTCGTTGATTATCACGTGGTCAATTACAGGTATGTCTATTGTCGCCATAACTACTGCCAGCCTGCGCGTAAAGAGGATATCCTCATCAGAGGGTGTAACGACGCCGGAAGGGTGGTTGTGGGCGAAAATAACTTGCGAACTATTGTAGCGTATAGCAGACTCCACCACTTTTTTGGGGTGTACATGCAGGCCTCCCGTTTCGCCTACGCTTATCTGTACATACTGCGTAAGGCTGCATTTGGCGTCCAGGCAAAGCAGATAGAAGACCTCTTTATTCCATCCGTAGAAAAGGTCAGAGATAAAGTCGATTACCTTGCTTGCTGAGTCAAGGGGCGTAGAGGACTGAGCCTTCTGAGTATTATATAGGCGCATGAGCTTGGGCAGCATATTCAGGTATACAGCGCAGCGCTCTGATACGCCCGGCACCTTAATCAGGTCATCAGGATGGGCATCCAGCACATTTGAAAACGAACCAAATGTGTCTATCAGGCTGTGTGCCAGTGGGTTTACATCCTTGCGCGGGATAACATAATAAAGCATCATTTCCAGTGCTTCATGGGGCGCGAAGCCATCCAGTCCGCTCTTTCTGTATCGCTCATACATTCTCTGCCTGTGGTTTATGTGAGTGGTGTTTGTGTCCATCATTTCTCCCTGTAAAAATATAGGCATTATTATAGCATATAATGCACAATAATAAAATCTGTTTACCTGCTTAAAAGCATATTATATGCGACTTTATTCACTTGTGGAATATGGCGACAACCCTTTATAAACGAAATCATATATCCGCGAAAGGTTCTTGTCTTTGTCGTATTGTACGACGGACATTTTCTTGTACCAGCCCATCTTATATGTTCCGTCCAGAGGAACGCGTATTGAGCAGTAATCGCCTTCCTTGCAGGCATAAAGATACATTGTCATCTCCACCAGCTCCAATGGGTTCATATCGGTCTTTACGTTTTCAGATACTACGGTGAGTATATTGTTTATTTCCTGTATGCTCAGGCTTCCAAGGCTTTCCTTTAGTGACAGAAGGATTTCCTTCTGCTTGTCATCCCTTGCGAATCCGCCGTCCTGCTTGCGCTGCCGCATAAAGGCAACTGCCTGTATGCCGCTTAGGTGCACATCTCCGAATGATGTAATGTAGTTTGATTTCTGCGGGTATCCCATCAGCGGGTTCATTTCGTATATGCAGTGGTTGCAGTCGTGGGCAACAGCGCTTGTCACGTAGGCATCAGCTCCGCCGATTGCGTCAATTATTCTTGCCATTCCTACAAAATTAGTCACCATATAGTGGTCTATATCCAGGCCGAATTCCTGCTCTATGCATTCAACTGCCCCTTCAGGGCCGTTTGCAAACACAATAGCCGCATTGATCCTGTTGAAGTCTCCAAGGGGCGCGATGTAGATGAGTGTATCACGGATAAATGACGTCAGGCGTACGGAATTGGTGTTTTTGTCAATGGTAAGTATCATAATAACGTCGCTTCGCCCGCCGATGATCGTATTTTTATATCTATTGTCCATGCCGAAAACAGCGATATTGATTACGCCGAATTCTTCATTTGTTTCGGGCTCTGGGGTAGGGGCTGGGGTGTAGAGCAGCGATTCGTCTACGGTCGGAATAGGAGTATAGGATACAGACGGTGTCGGCGAAGGGGACTCATCCTCCAGCATCAGTGTTTCAGGTGCTGCGTCTGTGCCGTCCTTGAGCTGCATTTTCGATAACTTGATATATACATACCCTGCACATAGGAAAACTAAAGCCAAAATAGAGGCTGAAACAATCAGCAATATTCGTTTTATTGTGTTTTTGTCTTCCCTGTACATATTTTTTCCTTCTGCTATTGTGCATTATTTTTATAAAAATGCGCAGTAATGAGTCCGTCACTAAAGATTATATATCAGCTTGAAGATATATTCAATTTTTATAATAATTTATGCTTTTTCTAATGAGGTGTTCTATGGTATTATATAGAAAGGAGGGATATTGCTTGTTTAAAAAAATTGCAAGGTACATAGTAATATTGTGTTTGTATTCACTTGTATATATGGTACTTGTGGAGAATGTGGGCTGGCTTAGTTTTTTAATTGGACTGGCTGTTTCTTTTATTGCCATTCTTTTTTCAGGAAAGTATCTTCTTTTTGAATCCTACGATCAATTGTTTCCCATGCGTTTTTGGGGATTCTTAATATATGTATTCTATCTTTTTGCAAAAATTATTCAATCGGGCATTCAGGCAGCTATCATGACCATCTCCGGCAAAACCAAGCTTTTCTACAGCAGATATGAAAGTGTACTTAATGATGATTTCACGCTGGATCTTCTGGCGAACTCTATAACATTGACTCCGGGAACAGTAACAGTGAACAGAAAAGAGAATGTACTGCTTGTCATGCAGCTAGGAAAGGAAGATGCTGGCTTCGATTCGAAGGACATAAACGCGCTTGAAAAAAAGATAAAAAAACTTGTTGCGAGGAATGAAGGATAATATGGAGTACTTTTTGGGTATACTTGGTGCGCTGGGCATAGTAGTGATAGTCAGGATGATACAAGGCCCAACTATATGGGAAAGGCTGCTTACTTTTAACCAGCTATCGTCAAAGATAACGATAAGCATAGTTATGATGGGGATAATAACATCCCAGTCTTTCCTTCTGGACATCGCGATTGTATATACGCTGCTTTCATTTATTTCTAATGTGCTAATAGCGCGGTTTGTGCGCGACAAAGGAGGCATTTGATGGCGCTAAAAATTGCTGCATATTTTCTTTTATCCTTCGGAATGATTATGGCTGCATTCGGCGTGGCCGGATTATTCCGCTTCCCTGTAATATATATGCGCCTGCTTGTAAGCTCCAATGTGGACGTAGTGGGCATGATGCTGATGATGACAGGCATGATGCTGATGTCGCCGAATTTGCTTTTTGCGGCGAAGATTCTGCTTATTATGATTCTTTCTTTGATTACTTCGCCGCTTTCTGCCCATGCGATAGCAGCCAGCGCATACGAAAGCGGGTACAGATTTAAAAAATGATTAAAATTGTTGAAATAATTGTTTTTTCCATGATGATTGTGCTTGCTGTTGCAGCAGTAAGCTCCATGAAGCTTCGTAGGGCAATCATATACCTTGGCGCATTTTCTCTGCTTTCATCATTTGTATATCTTTTCAGCAACGCTCCAGACCTTGCTATTGCAGAGGCCGTGATAGGCTGCACAATATCTGTTATACTTCTGCTGACTGCACTAAAAAAATACCGCATAATGACAATATATTATGTTGAGGATAAGGACTGCGAAGTTTCGCAGAAGATGGGAGAAAACTTTATTGAAGAGATGGAGCAATTTCTAGTTGCCCATGAGTTCGAGCCGCAGCTCGTAAGGACAGAGCTGGATGATGAATCCCTGCATGAGCAGGACAAATTCGACCTTCTGGTTGTGGGAGTTGAAAAGAGCATAAATGTATATTCAGCAAGTGACAACTTCAATTCGGAGATGATAGGCAAGTTTATAGAAAGAACGGAAGAACACAAGGATATACTTTTTATATCCCTTACTGAGGAGACAGGCTATGACGGATAAAAGAAGAAGAACAATCATCATGGTTTTGTGCTTTGCAATGGCAGCTCTTACTTTAATGGGGTATTTCATAAGCGAAAGGGAGGAATATTCAGGGCAGAGCGAGGCGAAGGATTATATACTTGCTCACCATGTGGAGGAAACGGGAGCCCTCAACTCCGTAACTGCGATATATCTAAACTATAGGCTTTGGGATACGCTTTTTGAGGCTATGGTGCTGATGCTTTCTGCGCTTGCGGTAATAACGTTTTCCTGGAGTGAAAAAGATGAATAGCAATTCTGTAATAGTATCAAACATTTCAAAGATACTCATACCGATAGTATTGGTTTTCGGAATATATGTGGTCGTTAACGGTGCGGACAGCGTTGGCGGTGGGTTTCAGGGCGGAGCAGTGCTGTCTTCTGTTTTCATCCTGCGCTACTTAAGCGAGCCCAGCAGGGAGCTGAGGCTTGATCTTCTGAAGCTGGCAGAGAAGATTCTTATGCTCGGGCTATTGCTGCTGGCTGCTTTCACAATATCAAGAAGCATGGACATGGGCGAAAAACTAGGCGGCATATGGATGCTGGCGCTGAATATAATAATAGCGGCAAAGGTGAGCTGCGGCTTAAGCATTGTATTTTTCAGATATGTTTTCTACGAAGGAAGGTAGCGATGGGGATAATAAATAACTTTAACATTGGCGAAATCGCCGCAATCATCATTTTCTTTATCGGAGTATACGGCATAATTGCCAGGCGCAATATTGTAAAGAGCGTAATATCCATAGGCATCATGGAGACAGCTATTATCCTTTATTTTGTATCATCAAATAAGGGCTATGAAAAGGCGCCAATCGCAGCTGATACAGTAAACAGCGCCCATATAGCTGACCCTATGCCGCAGGCTCTGATGATTACTGCCATTGTTATCGGCGTAGGCATTACAGCGATTGCCCTGACAATGTTTATTAATCTCTATCATAAATACGGAACAACAAACTGGAAAAAGGCAAGAAACCTGAGGGATAAAGAATTATGAGCTATCTCCTAAGCATTCTTATACTATTGCCGATAATTTCCGGCATATTGATATATCTGATACCAAAACGGGCTAGCCTGTGGGTATGCATAGCCGCACAGATTTTTCAGCTAGGTGTCAGCGTATATTTAATGTCATTGGTAAAGGAAGGGGCAATCTATTTCAACATAGGCAGATGGATTCCTCCGGTGGGCATTTCTCTCTATGCCGATACTCTGTCGATGTCTTTTGTGATGCTGTCTTCTTTCCTGTTTATGATGTTTGTAATTTTCAATTCATCAAGGCACTATGTGGACAGAATGTTCTATATGCTCTATCTGTCGCTGCAGGGCATGATAGCAGGCATTTTCCTAATGGATGACCTTTTCTCTATTTTCATTATTGTTGAGGTTTCAACTATTGTTGTTTCCCTGCTTATTATGTACAAGCGGGACTCAAGGTCCATGTACGACGGGCTAATATATCTGCTTATCAATGTCTTTTCAATGACATTCTATCTCTTCGGAATAGTCGTGCTCTATAAAATAACGGGGACATTCAGCCTGAGGCTGAACGCTGAAATAGTAAAGCAGATGACGGATGCAAGAGTTTTATACTTTCCGTATGCTTTGATAATAACCTCCGTTTCATTGAAGGCTGCGCTGATGCCGCTGTTTTCTTGGCTGCCTAAGGCTCACGGAACGCCCAGTGCGCCATCCGTTGTATCGGCGGTGCTTTCCGGGCTTTATGTGAAGGGCGGAGTATACTTATTTTTCAGGATTACAAATGCTTTCAGCGTAATAGATACCACTCAGTTTTTCTTTGTCAGCGGCGTAATTACTGCTTTTATTGGGCTGATTCTGGCGCTTTCGCAGACAGATATTAAGCTGATATTATCCTACAGCACAGTGTCGCAGCTTGGCATAATAATGCTGGCATTGAATTTAGGAGACAGCGAAGCGGTATACGGCGGGTTCTATCATATGGTGAGCCATGCGCTTTTTAAGGCCGCGCTGTTTCTTTGTGCGGGAATAATTATCGAAAAATATGAGACAAGGAATATAAATGAGATAAGAGGCGTATTCAGGACGATGCCGCTTGTTTCGATTGCGTGTATCGGAGCAATTCTCGCAGTTACTGGTGCTCCGTTTTTTAATGGTGCAACATCCAAATACATGATTTCACACAGCACAAACTCAATATTTACGGAGGCACTGCTGATATTCTTGAATTTCGGAACAGTGCTGTATTTCGTTAAATTTGCATCTATATTTCCTGGAAAGCGCAGAGAGGGAATATCCAAAGTGCCGATAAACAGAGAAATTGTTCTTGTAGTGCTGGGTGCATTCTGCCTGGCTGGCGGGATATTCGGCACTCAGCTTATAAAGATTCTATATGGAGTGGATGTCAGCATAGAAATAGGCGAGTACTTCAAGAAGTCACTTATTTATTTCGGAACGCTGGGTGCTTCTTTGCTGCTATTTAGGCTGAAGGTGCTTCATAATAAATTCTTTGACAGGCTGCGCACTTTCGACGCCACATTCAATACGATAGCCTTGAGCCTGCCGCTTTTTTTTGCTGCTGTTTTGGCCTACCTGATAATATCCTAGTCAATAATGCCTGCGAGCGAGTAGTCGGGAAGGATTTCTTTGACAAGCAGCCCGCGGATATATCCCTTTGTATCAGTAGTTGAGTGAACAAAAAAGCCCTGCTTATAATAATACTGAACCTGCTTGCTCAGCTTTGTAGCTGTGTGCAGCGCCATTGCGGAAAGATTGTTTTCTTTGCAGTACTGTTCTGCATACTTCAATAGCTGTCCGCCGCTGCCGGTGGACTGCCATTTGGGCAGCACGCCGAAGCGGGAAATGTAGCAAACGTTGTCTATTGCCTCGAATCGTATTGTGCCTGTTATGTTGAACATGTTTGCCGTTGCAACGTATACCTGCTTTGTGAGTATATCGTTTTTTATTTCATCGTATGTTTCATTTGCTGTCTTTATCTTTATGCCCAGCACGTTGTAGTAGTCGGAGAAGGCGACGTGAAGCACATCCGAGATAGCGGGTATATCGGCTAGCTTTGCAGGGCGCACTTGTATATTTATATTTTCCATTATTCTTCTTTCAGGCGTATTTATTTCTTTGTAACTATATAGATTCATTTTCTTTCTCAATGCTTTCTAAGACTTGATCAAGCGCAGCAAGCATCTCTTCTATGTTCTTTTTGTCCATTATAAGGGGCGGAACTATGCGCAATGTGTTGCCGCCGCTGGGGCATAGCAGGAAGCCTTTTTCTATCATTTGGTTTATTATGATGCCTACATTGACAGACTTATCAATTTTCAGCCCGGTCAGCAGGCCCATACCCTGTGCTTTAAGTGTACTTGAATAGTTGTCTTCTAATGCTTTTAGTCCGCTCATCAGGCACTCTCCTGCATCAGAAACGGAAGCAAGCAGGTGGCCTTTCTCTATAGTGTCAAGTACGGCCAGAGCGCAGGCACATGCCATAGGGCCGCCGCCGAATGTTGTGCCATGGTCGCCCGGCTCGAATGCAGAGCATTCCTCGGACGCGATAATTGCGCCAATGGGGAACCCGCCGCCTAAGCCTTTGGCCAGCGTCATAATATCGGGCGTTACGCCGAAATGCTCATAGGCAAACATTTTGCCTGTTCGGGCTATGCCTGTCTGTACTTCATCGAATATCAGCAGCACTCCTTTTTCCGTACAGAGCTTTCTTACCTGCTGAACGTATTCTTTGTCCATCATCTCAACGCCGCCTTCGCCCTGGATGAGCTCCATCATCACGGCACAGGTTTCATCATCTATGGCTTCTTCCAATGCTTTTATATCGCCCTTTGGTATATTCATTATTCCATTTACTAGGGGCTTATAGGGTTTCTGGTACTTTTCCTGGCCTGTGGCTGCGACCATAGCCAATGTCCTGCCGTGAAAGGAATTTTCCAGTGTTATGATTTTATGCTTTTTAATGCCTTGTTTGCTGAAATACTTCTTAGCCAGCTTTATTGCGCCTTCGTTGGCCTCTGCGCCTGAATTGGCGAAGAATGCCTTGCCGCCAAAGGACAATTGGCATAGTTTCTCCGCGAGCTCAGATTGCTCCTTGATGAAATAGAAATTTGAACAGTGCATCACGCTCTTTGCCTTTTCGCATATGGCATTAAGTAAGGCAGGGTGGTTATAGCCAAGGGAATTCACCGCAATGCCTGCAACAAAATCGATGTACTTTTTGCCGGAGATGTCAGTTAATACTACGCCATCGCCGCCAGTGAAGCAAAGCGGATAGCGCCCCGTATATATGTTTACAAAATATTTGTCGTTTAATTCTTTTATGTTTTCAAGCGTCATGCCGTCACCATTGTTCCTATGCCCTTATCGGTGAATATCTCAAGGATGATGGAGTGGGGCAGTGTGCCGTCAACAATGTGGGTTTTGCTCACGCCCTGTTCTATGCTCTTTATGCAGCCCATTACCTTTGGTATCATGCCACCTTTAATGACCTTCTGTTCAATCAGACGGTAGATATGGTCAACTTCAATTATAGAAATTAGTGTGTCTTTATCCTCTGGGTTCATGCGCACGCCGTCCACATCAGTTAAAAACATCAGCTTTTCAGCTTTAACAGCGGCTGCTATCTCTCCGGCAACGGTATCAGCGTTTATATTATAGCTGTTTCCATCATCGCCGAATCCAACAGGAGCGATAACTGGGATGTATCCTGTGGATGTGAGCTCCAAAAGCAGCTTAGTATTTATGCTGACAACTTCGCCCACAAACCCCAGGTCAACACCATCAGCCGAGATTTTCTTCTTTGCTTTTATCAGGTTTGCGTCCTTGCCGCTCAGCCCGATTGCCTTTGCTCCCATGGAATTAATCATTGATACGACGTTTTTGTTTACTTTGCCTGCAAGAACCATCTCAACAACTTCCATTGTTTCAGCTGATGTTATTCTGGTGCCGTTGTGGAAATCAGACTTAATACTCAGCTTTTCAAGCATCCTGTTTATTTCCGGGCCGCCGCCGTGGATGACAATCGGGTTAACGCCCACATACTTAAGCAAAGTTACATCCTGCATGATTGTATGAATAATTTTTTCGTCTTTCATCGCGCTGCCGCCGTATTTTACAACTACGTGTTTTCCCCACAGCCTTTGAATGTAGGGCAGTGCCTCCATCAATATATCCGCTTTTTCATATAAATCTTTCATTTATGCTTCCCCTTTGTATTATAGATACCATGCGCCAGCACAGAGCCCTGCGGATTCATCGAGCCCGAACATAATATTCATGTTCTGCACTGCTTGTCCGCCTGCGCCTTTTATCAGGTTGTCTATCACCGATACTACTATCAGTGAATTTGTTCTTTTGTTTATTGTATATCCGCAAATAACTGAATTTGAGCCGGTAACGCTCTTGATCTCCGGCATTTTGCCTTTTTCGAGCACAGTTACGAATGGTTCGCTGCTATATTTTGCATATGCTGATGCAATCTCTTCGTCAGTTACTCCGCTTTTATGTTTCGCGTATATAGTTTCCAGTATGCCGCGCTTTATTGGCAGCAGGTGGGGCGTAAAGTCCACAATTATATCTTCGTTTGCAGCCTTTCCAAGCTCCTGCTCAATCTCTGATGTATGTCTGTGGCCGGTTACTTTGTATGCCTTGAAGGATTCGTCCACTTCGCAGAAATGCACCGCCTCGCTTAGTCCTCTGCCTGCGCCCGTTACGCCAGATTTGGCGTCGATTACTATAGAGCCAATCTCAATAAGGTTATTTTCGAGCAAAGGATAGAGGCTTAGTATCGCGCAGGTTGTATAGCAGCCGGGATTGGCTGTTATTTTAGCGCCTGCTATCTGCTCTCTGTAGAGCTCACTTAATCCGTACACAGCTTCCTTTAAAAGCTTTTCGGATTTATGCTCAACTCCATACCATTTTTCGTATATATTAATATCGTCATAGCGGAAGTCGCCGGACATATCAATTATTCTTATATCGAATTTATCCAGCTCAATCACAGTTTCGCAGCTGGCACCGTGAGGCAGGGCAGTGAAGACTACATCGCTTTTTTGTGCTATGTTTGGTATATCAATCGTATCCAAAACAAAACTGCCGCATGGATGGCCGGGGTAGAGTTCGCCGAACTTCTGCCCGGCATAGTTTTTAGATGAGAGGCTTACTATTTCTACGCCCGGATGCCCGTGCAGCAGCCGTGCAAGTTCTGCGCCAACATATCCTGTTGCTCCGATAACGGAAGCTTTAATCATTTTGTGCTCCTTTGCAGTTGTATAAAATAAATAATTATTAATAATATACATTAAGATGCATAAAAATGCAAGTGTATTCATTAAAATTCTCTCTAAATTGTATATTCTGATTAAAACTTCTATATTGGTTGCAGAAGAAGCTGGCCTATTCAATATGATATAAGAGCGCATTAACTGCAAAAACCACCGAGCTAGGAAACGGTTATCATTGGTGACAGAATTAAAAACCATTTAGGTACAAAGAGAGCAGGGTATAGTGACCAGAGACATATATAGGGTATATGAAGACTTGCAGAAAAACGGATCGTTATTATTGTTATTCTAAGTTTGAATAAAAATTGCATAAAAATGTTTATACAAATGTAATAATGCGTATATTAAATTCAAAAATATTTCAAGGATATAATATGAACAAGAATTTGAAATTCATCCTGATAACTCTGTTATGCATCATAGGCTATATTCTGTTGTCAGCAACATTGTATTATCTTGAGACAGGCCCTGAAGGCTCTGGCGGCTTCGGCTCCATATGGGAAACTTTATGGTATGTGCTGTCGGCCTTTTTTGCTTTAGGCTATGAGGATATTATCGGCCTGACTTTTGCAGGAAAAATAATTGACATAGCTGTTGTTATTGCGGGGCTGTGTTTTTTAGGCTTGATTATAGGAAATATAACGAATTTGCTTACTGAAAGTTTTGAGAAAAGGAAGTTAGGATTTATGGGAACAAAATTTACGAATCATATCATTATAATAGGATGGGATAACTTCGCGGAGGATGTGGCTACGCAGCTTATCGGCGCAGGCAAAAAGATAGCAATAATGACAGCGAGCAAAGACAACATAGACCTGATATATCAGAAGTTTGATAAGAAAGATGTCTTTGTGTGTTTTTCAGAAATTAATAAATACTTTTCTCTTGAGCTTCTTAATATTAATCAGGCACAGGTAGTATTTCTAAATTACGGTGACGACTCAGAAAAGCTCGTAGAGATATTGAATATAAAGAAGCAGTATGCAGGTGCAAAATTCGTTGTAATATTGGATAACCCTGACCTTAAGGATACATTTGTAAGCGCGGGCGTCACATACGTCATGAGCAAAAATGAAATCGCATCAAAATTGGTTGCCAGCTATATATTTGAGCCGGCTGTAGCAGACTATGAGAAGGACCTCTTGTCATCTGCTGTCAGCGAGCAGGAATACGACATCCAGCAGTATAGAGTCGTTAAGGATAATCCCTACGCAGGCAAGCAGTATGGTGAAATGTTCAAAGAGCTTAAGGCGCTATATAATATTATAGCTATAGGCATAAACAAAAAAAGGGAAACCGGAACCGAGCTTTTGAAGTCGCCTGATGACGAAATAGTAGTAAATGTAGATGATGATGTAATCGTGATTGCAAACGGTGCAGCAGAAAAAATAATGCAGAAAGTTTTCAGAGTTCAGGAAGGCGCATAAAAAATATATTCTATTTTACCTAAGTTGACATTGGACATAAAATTGTGTATTATACATAATAATTGAATAGTGCGTTGATTGAGAATAAGGTTATCAAAGTTTTTACAGCGAGCACGCGATAGTGGAAGGCGGGCAAATCATGGATGACTGTGGCGCTCATGAGCATGTGGTTTTGTTAAGTGGCAGTCATATGGCTGCAAGAAGGGTGGAACCGCGAGAGTGAAAGCTATCGTCCCTTTGCCGGGATGAGGCTTTTTTATTTTTTTACTTGATTTATGGAGGATGATTAAATGGCAGCTAAGAGCATGGACAAGCTGGTAGCATTGTGCAAAAACAGAGGGTTTATTTTTCCGGGGTCTGAAATCTACGGAGGACTTGCAAATACTTGGGATTACGGCCCTTTGGGAGTGGAATTCAAAAACAACGTAAAGCAGGCATGGAGGAAGAAGTTCATTCAGGAATGCCAGTATAACGTTGGGCTGGATTCAGCTATACTAATGAACCCTGAAACATGGGTTGCATCAGGCCACGTAGGCAACTTTGACGACCCACTGATGGACTGCAAAAACTGCAAAGCGCGCTTCAGAGCAGACAATATAATAGAAGACTACGGCAAAGAGCGCGGCGAGGAAATCCTAGCCGATGGCTGGAGCAATGAAAAGATGGAGAAATATATCGCCGATAATAACATTCCATGCCCGGAATGCGGCGAGCATAACTTCACATCAATAAGACAGTTTAATATGATGTTCAAGACATTCCAGGGCGTAACCGAAGACAGCGCCAACCAGATATACCTGCGCCCGGAGACGGCACAGGGAATATTCGTGAATTTCAAAAGCGTGCAGAGGACAACCAGAAAAAGAGTGCCCTTCGGCATAGCACAGATAGGAAAATCCTTCAGGAATGAGATTACCCCCGGAAACTTCACATTCAGGACAAGGGAATTCGAGCAGATGGAGCTGGAATTTTTCTGCAAGCCGGGCACAGACCTTGAATGGTTTGCCTACTGGAAAGAATTCTGCATGAACTGGCTCGTAAACCTTGGCTTAAGCGAAGATGCCCTGCGCTTCCGTGACCATTCACCGGAGGAGCTGAGCCACTATTCCAATGCAACCAGTGACATTGAGTTCATGTTCCCATTCGGTTGGGGCGAGCTTTGGGGAATAGCCGACAGGACAGACTTCGACCTTAAGGCGCATGCCGAGCATGCCAACGCAAATATGGATTACTTGGATCCAGTAACTAATGAGAAATACATCCCGTACTGCATTGAGCCCTCATTAGGTGCGGACAGGGTGGCTCTTGCCTTCCTTGCCAATGCTTACGAAGAGGAGACACTAGAGGACGGCGATGTGCGCGTAGTTATGAAGCTGCACCATGCATTAGCCCCGTTTAAGATAGCAGTACTTCCCCAGCAGAAGAAGCTGGCTGAACCTGCAATGGAACTATACCACAGCCTAGCTCACCACTACATGGTGGACTATGACGTGACAGGCTCGCTGGGCAAAAGATACCGCAGGCAGGACGAGATCGGAACGCCTTTCTGCATAACATATGATTTTGATTCAGTGGATGACAACTGCGTCACAGTGCGGGACAGGGACACGATGGAGCAGGACAGAGTGCCAATAAGCGAGCTAAAAGACTATCTTGACAAAAAGCTTGACTATTAATTTTTAGGAGGAGAAAATGCAGCTAGGTATTGTAGGGCTTCCTAATGTAGGCAAAAGCACATTGTTCAACGCCATTACAAAGGCGGGCGCGCAGGCGGCCAATTATCCGTTTTGCACAATTGAGCCCAACGTGGGCATAGTGCCTGTGCCGGATAAAAGACTGGATAAGCTGGCGGAACTATACAACCCCAAAAAGGTGACCCCCGCCGTCGTAGAATTCGTTGATATAGCTGGGCTTGTGAAGGGTGCATCCAAGGGCGAAGGGCTGGGCAACCAGTTTCTTTCCCACATAAGAAATGTTGATGCTATTGTTCAGGTGGTGCGCTGCTTCGAAAATGATAATATTACCCACGTAGACGGCTCAATTGACCCGGTGCGCGACATGCAGACCATAATGATAGAGCTGATACTTGCGGATATGCAGGCTGTGGAAAAAAGAATAGATAAGGTGAAAAAGCAGGCAAAATCAGGCGAGGCTAAGCTGAAAAGTGAACTTGCAGAGCTTGAAGGCATTTTGGAAGGCCTTTCTCAGGAAAAGCCGGCAAGAGCGCTGGAATTGACAGATGAGCAGAAGGAACTCTGCGTAGATATGTTCCTGCTTACAATAAAGCCGACTATCTATGCAGCGAATGTATCAGAAGGCGATCTGGCAACGGGCAACGCGATGGTAGAGCAGGTGAAAAAGCGTGCCTCGGAAGAAGGCGCGGAGACCATAATAGTATCCGCTGAAATAGAATATGAAATATCATCAATGGATAAAGACGATGCTTTGATGTTTCTAAATGACCTTGGCGTCGAAAGCTCCGGCCTCGACAGGCTGATACAGAAATCATATTCACTGCTTGGATTGATATCCTACCTGACAGCAGGAGAGAAGGAAGTGCGGGCATGGACAATAGAGAAGGGCACGCTGGCTCCGCAGGCTGCTGGGAAAATACACACGGACTTTGAAAAGGGATTTATCCGCGCGGAAGTCGTGCCGTATGATGTATTGGTTGAGCTGGGTTCGGTGACTCTGGCGAAGGAAAAGGGGCTGATGCGATCGGAGGGCAGGGACTACGAAATGAAAGATGGGGATGTAGTTCTTTTCAGATTCAATATATAAAAATAATAAGCCGTCGGTTGATTCCGGCGGTTTTTGTATTTATCTATCTTTCTGCCTCGATTAACTCCTTACCCTGCTAGGCATCCTATGCGGGATTAAAAGACAAATAAAAAAAGCACAGATTATCATCCGTACCCATATATCTTCTATAACAGCTAAAGCCGCAGAATGAATCCTGCAGCCTAAGCTTTGAAAAACAAAAACATATTTAGTTGCTTATCTCGTTTAGTCTTCCTCGTACTGAGTTCCTTGAATACCTTACGCCGTTGTCAATAGCCATAATTACTATTGCTATAACGAGCTTTACCCAGAAGGGACTTGCCAGTATACCGCCTGATATCCCGTCTGCTATTACAAGGGTAAGCACATTTACAAACACGCTTGCTATTCCGAAAGTTATCATATTTAATGGCAGTGCTACAATCGTAAGCAGTGGCCTAATTATTGTGTTTACCAGCGCAAGAACTACTGCTGCTATCAGCAGGGAGCTTACTGTTGCTTCAGGCAGTAGGTTTATTGCCATGAAGATGCACAGTGCAGCAAAGTATAGCGCGAATTTAATTACAAATCTCATTTTATTACCTCGTAAATATTTTGATCTTAACTTTTTTATTATGCTTACCTGAAACGACATCGATATCAACCAAATCCAGTTTGCCGAAATCAGTAATTGATTGTACGGCCGCTTCTGCAATGTTCATTGCGGCTGTTATCTTTGCACTATAGAAGGTGAAGAAGTTAACCAGATCGCAAATCTCGGTAATAAGCGTATTCAATATGAATGCCGGAATAAATATCGGAAGCCTGAATGCATCTATTTTGATATATATAAATATAAAATGCGCTTTTTTAGTCCACATAAACTCTTACCCTTACAGGCTTTTCTTCACTTCCTGCGTCTATAGTAACCAAATCTTCATCGATATCACCGTCTTCAAACATGCCAATCAGTTCTCCGAGGTCAATGGCATCCAGGTCTATGCCTTCATCATTAAGGCTATCTTTCGCGCTTTTTGGAACGAGCTTTGTAAGCCCTGTCATCTTCTTTGCCAGTATAAGAGGCACATTTACATTAACGACGGCTTTATCGCCTTCCTCATCTCCGCTGGCATCGATACGCACTCTAAGCGTCGATTTCTTTCCAGTACTTTTTCTGGGTTCTTCTTTTTCATATAAAGCTTCAATTAATTTCTCTCCTTCCTCTTGGGTTATTGTTCCGTTGCTAATCATGTCCAGTATTTTTCTTGTTTCTTCGCTCATCGTATTGTCTCCTTACATTTTTCTAATTAAGTCTGCTGCTTCGTCAGCTGTGATTTCTCCGTTTTCCAGACGGGCAAATATTTTCTGTCGTTCGGCTTTTATCTCATCCCTAGACATAGTCGTATCCAGCCCTAGGGCAGTTATTATTTTATCCAGCCGGCTTTTGACAGTGGGGTAGGATATGCCTAATGCTTTTTCCATCTCTTTTATGCTTCCTCTGCATTTTAGGAATGTCAGCACAAAATATGCATCTTCCTGATTGAGATTGCAGAAGTCACAGCCGTGGAAGTGTCCGTTGAGACCTGCACCGCACCTCTTGCAAGTAAGTGTGGTGATTTCGTATTCGCCCTGGCATACAGGGCATGTTGTTGGCGCCGTTCTTATCATTTTTTGCTCCTAAAATTAACTTATGCTATATTTATACCACCATTTATTGATTATGTCAATAGTTATATTAAAATAATTAATATGAATATTGATTAAATTAATATTGAGATTAATATAATCAAGGTTTACGCAAATATTTACTGTTTACAGAATGAATATGCTTAATTTTATTGGTTTTTGATTTTTAAAGAGATTATGGAGTGCTATTGCAATTATGTTGCATTGAAATATACAACATATTTAATTGACACGAATTGACAGTTAACCTATAATAAATTTAAGTTTATATGAAATAGTATTAGCTTAATAAATATTGGAGCACATTGATGCTGGCAAAAATAAATAGTCTAGGTTTCGAAGGAATAGAAGGATACCATGTGGTGGTCGAGGTAAACATCGCAAACGGCATCCCCGCCTTTGACGTAGTCGGCCTTCCGGGAGCAACCATCAAGGAATCCCGCGAAAGAGTGAAGGCCGCTATCATGAATTCCAAACAGTTTTTCCCCATTAAAAGAATAACAGCGAATCTCGCGCCCGCCGACAGAAAAAAAGAAGGCGCTGTTTATGATTTGCCGATTGCCCTTGGCGTGCTTTGCGCCGGCGGCACCATTCAGGCAGATTTATCAGAGAGCTGCTTTATTGGCGAGCTTTCACTGGACGGCAGTGTGCGCGGAGTTGTCGGGGCAATAGCCATGCTTGTTGAGGCTGTGCGGCAGGGATTCAAAAGGATATACATCCCCAGTGAAAACAAAAACGAGGTTTCCTGCGTGGCCGGCATAGAAATAGTGCCGGTTGATAATCTTGTGCAGATAATTGGCATATTAAACGGGCAGATAAATGCTGTGCCGATGGAAACGGTTGAATACAAAAAGCTAATAGAAAAGAGCGAATCAAATATTGATTTCTGCCATATAAAGGGGCAGTTCCTGGCGAAAAGAGCCATGGAGATAGCCGCCGCTGGCGGACACAATGTGCTGATGATTGGCCCTCCGGGCTCAGGCAAAACCATGATGGCGACAGCCCTTGCCGGCATTATGCCGCCGATGTCATTCGACGAAGCGCTGGAAGTGACTAAGATACACAGCATTGCCGGGGTGCTCGACAAGGAACAGGGGCTGATATTAAAGAGACCTTTCCGCTCGCCTCACCATACATCATCATCAATTGCATTAACCGGAGGAGGCAGCAAGGTGCGTCCGGGCGAAATAAGCCTTGCTCACAACGGCGTACTCTTTTTGGACGAATTCCCCGAATTTCAGCGTCCGGTGCTGGAAGCACTGCGCCAGCCATTGGAAGACGGCGTGATAACGGTATCCCGAGCATCGGGCACTGCTGTATTTCCATCAAACATTATGCTGGTCGCCTCGATGAACCCATGCCCCTGCGGACACTTTGGGTCATCGACAGGGCAGTGCACCTGCAACAAGAGCCAGATAGCAAGGTATCTAGGCAGGATAAGCGGCCCGCTGCTGGACAGGCTGGATATACATGTAGAAGTTGATGCTGTGCCATTTATGCAGCTTAGCTCATCGGATATGGAGGAAACGAGCGCTGAAATATTAAAGCGGGTTGAAAAAGCACGGGAAATACAGAGGGAAAGGTACAAGGGCGAGGGGATATTCTGCAATTCCCAGCTTGGGCCGGAGCAGAAAAACAAATATTGCAAAATAGACGACGAAGGCATGGAGATCCTTAAGCAGTATTTCAAGAAGCTATCAATGTCTGCAAGGACATATGACAGAATAATAAAAATAGCCAGGACTATAGCAGACCTAGAAGGTGCGGAAAGCATAGCTCAGCAGCACCTTCTGGAGGCTCTGCAGTATAGGACGCTGGACAGGAAGTATTGGATAAATGGCTGAATACAGCGCGCAGGAGAAAGAATGGATATGGCTGGACAGCATACAGGGCATGAACCCTGTGTCATTTAATAAGCTGATTAATTACTATCAGGATGTTGGCGTGACCATAACCTCCATAAAAAATGACATTAAAAAGCTAAGCTTTCTTACTGAGTATCAGAAGGAGCACCTTTTAAGAAGCCTGAATCAGGGATATGCTGACAGAGTCATGGAGCTATTAGAAAAGCACAATATTAAAGCGGTATCCATGATAAGCGAAGAATATCCGGAGAATTTAAAGCACATATACGACCCGCCGCCTGTTTTGTACTGCATCGGCAATGTTAAGCTGCTGAACCGAGACCGCATGCTTGGCATAATTGGCTCACGGACGCCCACTAATTACGGAATAAAAACTGCGAAGAAAATATCCGAGGATTTGGCACGCAATGGCGTATGCGTGGTTTCCGGCATGGCGATGGGCATAGACGGAAGCGCACACGAAGGCGCATTGAAAGCAGAGGGAGACACCATAGCCGTGCTAGGCTCTGGCCCCGAAATATGCTACCCCGAATGCAACAGGCACATATACAATAAAATAAGGGAAACAGGGCTTATAGTATCCGAGCATATACCCACTGTGCAGCCGCTGCCTTTTCATTTCCCTGCACGCAATAGAATAATTACAGGCCTTTCAAAGGGCATACTGGTGGTAGAGGCGGCAAAGACCAGCGGCACATTGAAGACCATTGACCATGCACAGGATCAGGGCAGGGATGTTCTGGCTGTGCCGGGGAATATCACATCCGATAAAAGCTATACACCAAATCATCTTATTCAGGAAGGCTGCTCACTTGTTATAGACTACAGCGATGTTATGCAGTGGTTCGGCTGGCGGGAAACCGAAGGAGGCAAGGACAGAAGCATACATCTTGAAAGTATGGATATTCAGGAGCAGTCAGTGTATAATGTAATCGACAACAACGGCAGCAGGTTTGATGAGATACAGTTCCGGCTGGATTATTCTCCTGTGCAGCTTATCAGCCTTTTATCAAGGCTGGAGCTGAAGGAATTGATTGTAAAGCTGCCGGGGAATAAATACATTAAGACATAAAGGAACATAATGCAGGAGATAACGATAGTCGGCGCAGGCCTAGCAGGCAGCGAAGCGGCATGGCAGCTGGCCGAAAGAAATATTAAAGTAAAGCTATACGAGATGAAACCCGTGAAGAGGACACCCGCCCACAGCCTGAATACATTCGGAGAGCTGGTGTGCTCCAATTCGCTGCGCTCAGATAGGGTGGAGAATGCCGCAGGGCTATTGAAGCAGGAACTACGTGAATTAAGCAGCCTTATTATGGAGGCGGCGGACAAAACAGCTGTGCCGGCCGGCGGCGCACTGGCGGTAGACAGAGAGAAGTTTTCTGAATATATTGATGCAAAGCTGCGAAATCACCCCAATATTGAAGTGATAGAAGAGGAAATAATCAAAATACCGGACGATGAATTCGTAATAATCGCAACTGGCCCGCTGACATCTGATGAGCTGGCGGAGGACATAGCAAGCAGATATTGCGGCAGGGAGTCAATGTATTTCTATGATGCTGTTGCGCCAATTATAAACGCTGAATCCATAAACATGGAAATAGCCTTCAAGGGGTCAAGATACGGCCGGGGCGACGACTACGTAAACTGCCCCATGACAAAAGAGCAGTACTATGCATTTAACAATGCGCTGATTGCCGCGGAGACAGCGGACATAAAAGGTTTTGAGGAAAAGAAGGTATTTGAGGGCTGCATGCCAATAGAATCTATGGCAAAAAGAGGGCCGATGACCATGGCTTTCGGACCGCTGAAACCCGTAGGCATAGATAACCCTCATACAGTTGAAAAACCATATGCAGTGGTGCAGCTGCGACAGGACAACGCGGCAGGCACATTGTATAATATTGTTGGGTTCCAGACCAGATTGAAGCTTTATGAGCAAAGAAAAGTATTTTCCATGATTCCCGGGCTTGAAAATGCGGAGTTTTTCAGGTATGGTGTAATGCATAGGAACACCTATATTAATTCTCCAAAGCTTTTGGATACATCGCTGCAGCTGAAATCAAGAAAAGGGCTTTACTTCGCAGGGCAGATGATGGGCGTGGAAGGATATATTGAGTCCACTGCTGCAGGATTATGGGCGGCCATATGCGCGCAGCGGCAGATACATGGAAGTGAGCCAATGGAACCGGACGACACTACCGTTATCGGAGCGATAATAAAATATACCACCAATCCGGCAACGGAGATATTAAAGCCAATGAACGCCAATTTCGGAATCATGGCACCTCTTGAAGAAAAGATAAAAAACAAAAATGACAAAGCGCAGGCCTATGCAAAAAGGTCGATGGAGAGCATTGAGAGAATGAAGGCGGAAATTAACGTGCAGTAATCCGGCATTGATGCCGATTGCGCGAGGCAATAGAAAGGAACAACTATGGACATAAAGGGAACTACAATAGTAGCCGTAAAAAAGGACGGCATATGCGCGGTGGCCGGCGACGGCCAGGTTACCGTGGGACAGAGCACAATAATGAAGGCAACAGCTCACAAGGTGAAGAGAATATATAATGACAAGGTAGTTACGGGCTTTGCGGGCTCAGTGGCGGATGCATTTGCGCTGTCTGAAAAATTTGAAGCTAAGCTGCAGGCATACAGCGGCAACCTAAAGAGAGCGGCTGTGGAATTGGCGCGTGACTGGCGCGGCGACAAGATATTAAGGAAACTGGAAGCATTAATGATAGTCGCCGACAAAACAGACCTTTTGGTAATATCCGGAGGCGGGGAGGTAATAGAGCCAGACGATGGCATATGTGCAATAGGCTCCGGCGGCAATTACGCACTGGCAGCTGCAAGAGTATTGAAGCAGTATTCTGCGCTTACAGCCGAGGAGATAGCAAGAGCTGCTATTGAAACGGCTGCGGATATCTGCGTATTCACAAATAAGAACATCATTTTAGAGACAACAGGAGGCAATGATGAACAAGCATAACATGACGCCCCAGGAAATAGTGCATGAGCTGGACAAATTTATAATTGGCCAGAGCGAGGCGAAAAAGGCCGTGGCGATAGCGTTGAGAAACAGGTACAGGCGCTCCATGCTGCCTGAAGAAATACAGAATGAAGTAACACCTAAAAATATTATTATGGTGGGCCCGACAGGAGTGGGAAAGACAGAGATAGCAAGAAGGCTGGCTAAGTTTGTCGATTCGCCATTTGTAAAGGTGGAAGCTACAAAGTTTACTGAAGTCGGCTATGTGGGCAGAGATGTTGAATCGATGGTGCGCGACCTTATTGAGACCGCCATCAGAATGGTGAAAGAAGACAAAGTACAGAGCGTTGAAAAGCAGGCAGATGCACTTGCATTAAGAAGGCTGCTTAGAAAACTGCAGGGCAAAAAGGACAAGCCCCAAGGCAATGTGCTGGGCAATATATTTGGGAACAATCAGGTGCCCGGACAGCAGCAGCTGGAAGGCCCTGTAGACACTGAGGAAGAAAAGCAGCAAAGGCAGGATTTGTATTCACAGCTTGTGGCAGGCGATTTAGACGACAAGGAAATAGAAATAGAAGTTGAAGACAACGGCTCAGGCATGCAGAGCGTGCCCGGAAGCGGCATGGAAATAAACATAACCGAGATGTTCGGCGGCATAATACCGAAAAAGTATAAAAAACGTGTAGTAACTGTAAAGCAGGCAAGAGAAATCTTCAAGCAGGAAGAGGCTGCAAAGCTCATCGATATGGAGCAGGTGAAGGAAGAAGCCATTGAGCTAACTGAAAAGCACGGCATTATATTTATTGATGAAATCGATAAAATAGCCGGCAGAGGCAGCCACGGCGGGCCTGACGTATCCAGAGAGGGCGTGCAGAGGGATATTCTGCCGCTGGTTGAAGGATGCACAGTAGCTACGAAATACGGCTCTGTTAAAACCGACTATATTCTCTTTATTGCGGCGGGGGCGTTCCATATCTCCAGCGTTTCTGATTTGATTCCGGAGCTGCAGGGAAGGTTTCCCATCAGGGTTGAGCTTGCCAGTCTCACAAGAGAGGATTTTCTGTGCATTCTAACCCAGCCAGAGAACGCCATAATAAAGCAATACCAGCATATGCTGAATGTAGATAACGTAAATTTGATATTCAAGGATGAAGCACTGGAAAAGATAGCTGACCTTGCATTCAACGTCAATGAAGTGCGGGAAAATATCGGCGCCAGAAGGCTGCATACTGTGCTTGAGCTGCTGCTCGAGGAGGTATCATTCAACGCCAACGGCGAGCACCAGATGATAGATGTAGAGATAAATGAAGAATACGTGATGAAGCACCTGACAAAGCTTGTTAAAGAGGACAATCTGGAAAAATATATTATATAGATAAAAAGATAGAGGCACAAATTGAAATTTATAGCTACAACGGGATACTCATTGGAAGGCGTGCTCAACAGAGAACTTAAGTCATTGGGCATGAATGTGCTAGATGTATCAACATCCAGAGTAATGTTTGAAGGGGATCATGAAGACGGCTGCAGAGCAAGCCTAATGCTACGCTCTGCCGGCCGTATTTTGCTGCAGGTAGCAAGCTTTGAAGCCATGAACTTTGACGAATTATTTGACGGAACATACTCCGTGCAATGGGAAAGGATAATTGAAGAGGGCGTATCGGCAACCGTGGTTGCGCGCAGCGTCAATTCCTCTCTGTTTTCCCAGAAGACCATTCAGTCAATAGTTCAGAAGGCGGTTTTTAAGCGCATATGCGACAAACGCCGCATAAGGTATGTAAACGGCGAACCAAAATACCATATTGATGTATTAATTCATAAGAATATAGTTAGCATTTCAATAGATTTGGTCGGAGCGCCTCTGCATAAGCGCGGATACAGGGTGCTGAACCCGGAGGCGGCATTGCGCGAGACTTTGGCTGCGTCATTGGTGCTTTTAAGCGGATGGAAATTCGACAGGCCTCTCCACGATCCTTTCTGCGGCTCAGGAACGATACTGATTGAGGCTGCGCTTCTAGCGCGCAATATAGGCCCCGGCATGAACAGAAAATTCTTCTATCAGGATATTCCCTGGTGGCCGAACGCATCATGCAAGACAGCAAAAGAGCGCTGCAAGGATGAAGAATACAGAGGAGAACTTCCCCCCATAACAGGAGGCGATATAGACGAAAGAGCGCTGCTGATGGCGGTAACGCATATAAAGAAGGCGAAGGTAGCAGGCGATGTGCAGGTGCGCACTGAAAAGGCAAAGAATATGCAGCTGGTAGGAGACAGAGGGCATATTATAACAAATCCGCCCTACGGTGAGCGAATGGCAAATAAGGATATGCTGCATACAATGTATTCTGAGTTTGCACAGGCATGCAGAAGGTACCCGGGCTACTCCTGCCACATTATCACCTCATACGAACAGACACAGCCGATTTTCGGAAGAAAAGCAGATAAAAAAAGAAAGCTCTACAACAGCAATCTTGAGACAATTTATTATCAGTTCTTTGGCAGTCTGCCAAGGCAGCAGGAGAAATAGAATAGATGTATCTATTAATGGTTTTTATAGTTGTGCTTGTTTTGTATTTCGGTGTAGGCATACTGGCAAGCAGAAAGCTGAAAGTCAGGAAATATAAAATAGCAGATGAGAAATCAGCCATGCTCAAGGGGCTGAAGATAGTGCTGCTTTCAGATCTGCACGGGCGCATAATTGGCGAAAAGCAGCAGGAACTGGCGGACAGAATCATGGAGCAAAGCCCGGACTTGGTGGTGTTTGCGGGCGATATGATAGACGCCTACGACGAAGACGCAGAGCCAGCCTCTGCGCTTGCCGCGAAGCTTGCAGGGAAAGTTAATGCTATTGCTGTGCGCGGCAACCATTTTTACAAGGCTGATGAAAAGACAAAAGCTGAAATGGAAGAGGCTTTTGATCAATACAAAGTAATTAGTCTAAAAAACAAAAAAACAATACTATCCTATAAAGATCAATCAATTTTGATAGATGGGTATGATGACCCTATTGCAAAAGAGGGACAGACGGAAGACAGCAAGAAAAAACAATTGGAGAAAAATCGTAAAGTAATGGCGCAGTCGATAAAGGAAACTACTGCTGAAGAAAAAGGCAGCTTTGATTATAAAATCGCTGTATGCCATAGGCCGACGGAAGCTGATTTATTCCAAAATGCTGGCTACAATCTTCTGCTATCCGGGCATACTCACGGCGGGCAGTTTGCTCTTCCTTTCGGCATTGAGCCCCTCGGCGATGAAGTAAGCCTTTTTCCACCGAAAAACATGCAGAGCGGACTTAGCATACATAAAAAAATGTCCCTAGTTATTACGTCGGGGATAGGATACTCCAACATAAAAATAAGGACATTTAAACCACCTGAGATTGTAGTTATTGAATTCGAATAATTAAGCTTTCGGCCTCGGAAGGTCTGCAAAGCCTACCTTACGCTTAACCTTCGAAAGCGTCTTATTTGCCACATAGCTTGCTTTCATAGCGTTGTTATACATTACGGAGTCAATGTATCCCTTGTCGCTTATCAGGTCATTGTAGCGCTTCTGAACGGGCTCAAGCGCCGCTATTACTGCATCTGCAACATTTTCCTTGAATGCGCCGTATCCGCCAAGGGCTGAAAGATCCTTAACGCTCTCATCAATTGTTTTTCCGGTCATTACAGAATATATTGTAATCAGGTTGCTTACGCCGGGCTTATTTTCCTCGTCAAAGTATATTTCATTATCAGAGTCTGTAACGGCTCTTTTTATTTTGCGCTTAATATCTTCAGGCTTATCCAGTATCAAAATATATGAATTCGGGTCATCGGATGATTTGCTCATCTTCTTAGTCGGGTCGTTTATGGACATTATGCGCGCACCGACTTCCGGAATCAGAATTTCAGGAACCTTAAAAGTAGGGGAGAAGGCGTTATTAAACCTAATAGCTACATCGCGGGTTATCTCAAGGTGCTGCTTTTGGTCTGCGCCGATTGGAACTAAATCCGTTTGATACAGCAGAATATCCGCAACCTGCAAAACAGGGTAATCCAAAAGGCCGACAACAACGCTGTTTTCGTTGCCCTTTGATTTCTCCTTAAACTGAATCATGCGGGAGAGCTCGCCCATATAGGTGAAGCAGTTTAGTATCCAGCAAAGTTCGGCATGGGCAGGCACATGGGACTGCACATAAAGCGTGCTCTTGTCGGGGTCAAGCCCGCATGCTATTAGCAATGCTATCAGGTTGCGTGTTGCCTGTCGCAGCTCCGCCGGATTCTGACGCACGGTGATAGCGTGCATGTCAACAACTGAATAGAAACACTCATACTCCTCCTGCAGAGCTACATAGTTGCGTATCGCGCCTATATAGTTGCCTATTGTCGGCGAGCCGGAGGGCTGAATGCCCGAAAAAACCACTTTTTTGTTATCTTCCATTTTAATCTCCTGATATTTATGCGTCAGCACATGTATTTTTCTTCTATTAATTTTATTTCATGTGTGCCGTTTGTTATTGCGCTTAATTGCCCTATGAAGCTATCGTAGTATTGATTCTTTATATGAACGTTAACGCTTATTTTTTCATAATAGTTTTTTTCTTCTGCTTCCAAATCGGAGTTTTCCATCAGATAGGCTATCTTTCCGTCGTAATGGTAATCGTAGGTTATCTTGATCTCCTTGCCTAGCTCATATAGCGACGGCATGCCGTCGTCAATTGCCTCCGCTGCTGCAGATGAGAATGCCCTTGCCAGCCCGCCAACGCCCAGCTTTACGCCGCCAAAATACCTGACAACCGCACAGGTGACGCCCGTTAAATTCTTCATCTTGATAGCTGAAAGTATGGGTTTGCCGCCTACGGGCTCATGCCCGTCGTGGTATTTCTGTATCTGGCTCTGGTATCCGCACACATATCCGTAGCATATTACGCTGCAGAGCGGATGATCATTCTTTATATCCTCTATAAACTGCAGCGATTCCTTTTCATCCATTGCCATTTTCGCGTAGCCTATAAAGCGGGATTTATTAATGACAATATCGCCGCTGCAGCCAGCCTTAGCAAGGGATAGAAAGCTTTCGGGAAGGTTCTCCAATTATATTATCCTTACTCTGTGAAATACCTTTTTGCCCTTCTGGATGATCAACTCGCCTGACTCAGGCAAAGCTACTGCGAAGTTGACGTCATCAACTTTCTCGTCGTCTATGCGCACTCCGCCCTGCTGAATAAGCCTGCGGCCTTCGCCTAAGGAGGGAATTAACCCGCAAGCAAGCATGATGTCGGTTATTCTGCTTTTTTCCTCAAAGGCAGCTTTGCTTATTTCTGTTGTAGGTATTTCGCTCATGTCATTGGACTTGCCGAATAGTGCCTCAGCAGCTGACTGGGCTTTCTGCGCCTCTTCCTCGCCGTGGATTAGCTTTGTCACTTCAAATGCAAGTATCTTCTTGGCTTCGTTTATCTGTGCATCCTGCAGTGCTCCCAGGCGCCTGACTTCATCCATCGGCAAAAATGTCAGCATGGCGAGGCATTTTTCCACGTCAGCGTCGTCTACATTGCGCCAATATTGATAGAAATCATAAGGGGAGGTTTTGTCTGCGGAAAGCCAAAGCGCGCCGGCCTCGGTCTTGCCCATCTTTTTGCCCTGAGAATTGAGTAGCAGCGGGAATGTGCACGCAAAAGCAGGAGTCTGCTCCTTGCGCCTTATTAGATCCGCACCGGCTAGGATATTGGACCACTGGTCGTCGCCGCCCATCTGCAGCTTGCAGCCAAAGTGCTGGTTAAGATAGAGAAAGTCATATCCCTGCATAAGCATATAGTTAAACTCAAGGAATGAAAGGCCTTTTTCCATTCTGGCTTTGTAGCATTCCGCGGTAAGCATTCTGTTTACGGAAAAGTGTACGCCAACATCCCTTAAAAAATCGACATAGTTTAGGTTAAGCAGCCAGTCTGCATTATTGAGCAGCATTGCCTTGCCCTCGCCGAACTCCATAAAGCGGGAAAGCTGTCCTTTTATTTTCTCCGCGTTTTCTGCGATTTCTTCTTTAGTGAGCATCTTGCGCATGTCAGTTTTGCCTGTTGGGTCACCCACCATTACTGTGCCGCCGCCAACCAAAGCGATTGGCTTATGCCCAGCTCTCTGCATGTGAGCCATTGCCATTACGGGGATGTAGTGCCCTATGTGCAGGCTGTCGGCAGTCGGGTCGAATCCGACGTAAAATGTCACTTTTTCTTTTTCGAGCATATCATATAGCTCGTCTTCAAAAGTGGTCTGTTTGATAAATCCGCGTTCCTTCAGCACATCAAAGGCATTCATAAATAAATTCCGTCCTTAAAACAATATTATTATATATTATACGTTGATAAAATAATTCGTCAAGGGAAAATAGGACAGTAAATGATTTTAAAGAGGAATATATCAATAAATATAAGAAGGATAAGAGCCTATGAGGACATCTGTGCCCATTGCTCAACCTTGGCTTCCAGTGCATTTGCAAGCTCCGCATGCTCTATGCTCAGGGCACTGATTTCATCGGATGATAAATTGGCTGCATCAGAGAGGCGAAGCTGAACATTTTCAATTTTTGCCTCAAGTTTTTCAATTTCTGCCTCAATATCTTTGATGGCTTTAGCGTTTTGTTTTCTTTCCTTTTCGCTTTCGCGCATCTGCTTGAATTCCTTTGAACGCTGGGTTTTGCTTTTTGAGTCAGCGTTTTCTTCGTCTCTTCGCATCATAGCAAGATGGGCAAGGTAGTCGTCCCAGTTGCCCGGATATGAGGTTAAATTATCCTTTTCCATGTGAACAATGCGCGTTGCGATATTATTAATGAAGTACCTGTCATGGCTTACAAACAATATAGTTCCCGGGAAGTCGTATAGTGCGGCTTCCAGAACTTCTCTTGAATCCATGTCAAGATGGTTAGTGGGCTCATCAAGAATCAGGAAATTTGCCTTGGAGAGCATTAATTTTAGCAGCGACAGCCGCGCTCTTTCTCCGCCTGAGAGGCTGGATATTTCTTTCTCTATGTCGTCTCCGCGGAACAAAAACAAGGCAAGTGTGTCTCGCACCTGCTGGTGGGTAAGTTCCCTGTAGGCATCCCATACTTCGTCAATGGCTGTTTTATCAAGGCTCAGGTTCTGCTGGTGCTGGTCATAGTAGCCGATTGCAACCCCTGAACCCAGAAAGAAGCTGCCCTCTGATGGCGCAAGTTCCTTTGTGATGATTTTAAGCAGAGTTGTCTTTCCAATTCCGTTTTCGCCGATTATTCCTATTTTTTCGCCGGAATTTATATGAAGGTCAATATTTGAAAAAATCTGCTTGCTGCCGAATTTCTTTGCTATGTTTTCGCACACCAATACGTCATCGCCGCTTCGCTTTGCGGTCTGGAATTTAAAATTAACGGTATGTTCCTTAAGAGGCTTATCAACTCTTTCTATCTTTTCTAGCCTTTTTTCCCTTGACTTTGCGGCCTTGAATGACTTTTCTCTGCCCCATTTTCTGTATCTCGCTATTATGGCTTCTTCCCTTTTTATGAGGTCGCGATTGGCGTTGTATTCCTTCATCATCTGTTCATAGCGCTCGTCGCGCTTCACCACATAGTCAGAGTAGCTGCCTGTATACTGGGTAAGTGTGCCCAACGATATCTCAAAAATCTGCCCGCAGACTTTGTCCAAAAAGTACCTGTCATGGGATACTACAATATAGGCAGTTGAAGAAGCATTAAGATAATTTTCAAGAAAGGATATGGCGCTCATGTCAAGATGATTTGTCGGCTCATCCAGCAGCAGGAGGTCGGGCCTGCTAAGCAGTGCACTGGCAAGGGCTATTCGTGCGCGCTGCCCGCCGGATAAGGTCGAAACCTGCCTTTCAAACATTTCCTCAGGAATATTAAGTCCTGAAAGCACTGACCTAGCCTGTCGCTCAATGGCGTATCCGTCGGCCTCATTGAACTGCATATTAAGCAATTCATATTCATCTGCCAGCTTCTCCAAAGTATCGCTGTCTGCATCCGCCATCAGTCGCTCTGTTTCGCGCAGCTTTATTTCCAAAGCGTAGATGTCATCAAAAACAGACATAACCTGATTGAACACAGTTTTTTCACATGTGAAATCGGATATCTGGCTGAGGTAATTTATCTTGAGGCCTTTTTTATATGTGATGCTTCCGCCGCTTTTTGGCATTAAGTGCGATACTATTTTAAGCAGGGATGTTTTTCCGGCGCCGTTTGAGCCAACCAGCCCAATACGTGCGTCATCTTTCACCTGAAATGAAATGTTATTGAATATCTCGTCTATTCCGAAATGAAGAGATAGATTGTCTGCTGATAATAATACCATAAAGATGATTATATAATAAACACATGATTATTTAAAGTTTTTATTGGATTGTTTTTTAAAAATACATTTCCGTATAAAACAGTCAAATTATTGCACAGTATGATGCAAATAGCTTGTCTTTGCATATGCAATGTTATATAATTAACACATTAAAATAATAACACTAATTAGTAAAATAAAAGAATAATTACATATATTTTCTGTGCAGTGAATAGAGCATATAGGCTGCTTAATGAATGCGGAATTTTTAAGCGCATATGGAGGAAAGAGAATAAGTGACATCAGAAAAAAGCATAGCTGCTGAAAAATTTGACTTAAAGGCAACAAAGATTTGCAAATCCTATGGCGGAACAGAAGCCGTCAAGGATTTTAATTTGACTATTTTAAGCGGTGAGGTCTTTGGACTGATTGGCGACAACGGAACAGGCAAATCAACGATCATGAGAGTAATTGCGCTGATTGACAGGATGGATTCCGGCGAAATATTAATAAATGGCGTAGACGCGTGCGAGAACGCAAAGCATTACAGGACCAAGATTGGCTACATTCCTCAGGCGAATGCGTTGATAGAAGAAATGACGGCAATAGACAATTTAAAGCTTTTTTCTCTGCTTGATAATAAGGCGACGGCAGAAAAAATCGATGAACTCTCCAAGGCTTTTGACATGGACAGATTCCTGCATAAAAAAGTGAAGCATTTATCCGGCGGAATGGCAAGAAGGGTTAATATTGCCGCAGGGCTTATTAATTCGCCCAGCTTTATTGTAGCTGATGAGCCCTTCACCGGGCTTGATGCCACCCAGAGAACAAAGGTAATAGGCTACCTCGAAAATCTGGCAAAAGAAGGAGTAGGGCAGCTGATATCCAGCCACTATGCTCAAAATCTTGAATCATGGTCAAAAAGCATTATTACAATTTAGTATGGATAGTTGTAGAGTGCTTTGATATAGAAAAAACTATTATTACTTATAGGAGGAAGAAATGGAAAACGAAATAAAGAACGAAATGAATGAGGGAACATCTCCAAAGAAAAAGTCAACCCTGACTTTTGTTGGGATAGCAGCAGCAGTACTGTTGGTATTAATAATTGTGGTATTTGCAGTGGTTAATTCACCAAAGTTTTTGATGGGAGTATTGATAGCCAATACACCGGATGCTGTTACAGATTTTCTTAAGGCAGGCACGGACGAAGAGCCTATGTATTTGACAGAATCACACCAGAGCGAGACAACAATCTCAATGAATGGTGAAGATTTTGGATTTGACGGAGATATTGAAGCAAAGATTATGTCCGCATATCAAAACGACACAGGTGACTTGGCAGCAGAGGTTGAAGTTGGACTGGGCGACCTTGACGCTATAACAGGCGGGCTATACCTAAGCGGCAGCGAAGTTGCACTGATCAGCTCAGTATTGGCTGATAAATACATAGTTGACCTGGAATCAGCTGCTGAGCTCGGCAAGGATACAACACTTGAAGAAAGAATCAAAGGCCTGCTTGTATCTGATGAAGACGGCGAGCTTACTGACCTGATGAATAGAGTTAAAGACAAGATGCTTGAACTCAGGAAATTCGCATTGAAGGAACTCCCGAGGGCTACATTGGAAAAAGGCAAAGAGAAAATTGAAATATTCGGCGAAGACAAAAATATGGCTTATGTAGAAGTTGCTATGGACGAAGACTATTTCAAGGACTGGGCAGAAATAGTTCTGGAGAAGCTGGCAGACGATGACGAGCTTGAAGATTTGATTGTTGAAATAGCAGAATATCTAAATGACGGCATTCTTGCAGATGACCCGATTGACACAGACGAAATAGACCTGAAAGACGCTATGGATGATATGCTGGATGAGCTTGATGACGTAGAAGTTGAAGTAACAGTCAGGATATACAGAGATGGATTTACACCTGTTGCCTATGAAGTCAGCTATCAGGATGACTACTCAGAAGGTGAAGCATTTGTTCTTTTCTACTTGTCAGGGGATAATTATCACGGAGCATTAGACGCAGACTTTGACGGCGAAAAAGCATACTACAATTTCTACAACAACGGAAAAGAAATCGTAATGGCATATGAAATGGAAGACATGACATATGACTTAACATATACACAAACCGACAAGGGCGTCTATGAAATCGAAGGCTCATATGATTACGGCTATATGGGACGCGGAGACATCGAAGGTGAGATGACAGAGAGCAAGAACCTCACTACACTTGAAATGACAGTAAAAAGTGAAGACGACTATGGCATGGACATGAAAACAACAGTTGAATTCACAATGGAAATAGACGGTGACATTACTGCTATGGATGGCGAAATAAAAATAGCAGATGCCGGAGAAGATGTAGCCAAGATTACTCTGCAGAGCGAAACAGAAGAAGTGAAGAAAAATAAGGAATACGCAACTGAAGGCTCTATAAAGATATATGATGTATATTCTGACATGGAGTATAAAATAGACTTTGAAAATTCATTAATCTACGGCGAGGATGCAGAGGCTAAACTGCCAAGCTGGTCAAAGAAAGATGATGTATACGCTGGAATTTCCGATATGGAAGCGCTGGAAGACCTCTTTGATAAGCTCTCAGAAGATGCTGCAAATGGATTCGAAGAGCTGTATTCAGTGATAGTATACGGAGGCATCTACTAAGCTATGAAATATTCGGGCGATAAGCCTAAGGTATTTTTAAAGCTTTTAAAGTTTGAGGCAAAAAGGTACTTTGCCAATATAACATTGCCAATAATCGCATGTATTGTACCTATATTATTAATAACGACTATATTAGGATCTCTGCTCCCCGTGCTTTTCAGGGGAGCAGAGCTTAATAATATTAAAATAGCTCTTTTTAATGAAGACCCCACATATGAGACAAACATGATAATAAGGCACCTTGCGGAATCTGACTCCGTTGAGGACTTTGTAGAGATCGTGGAAGCAGACAGCCTGGAGGATGCGAAGGCTATGCTTATAACGGGTGAGGCGGCTGCAGCGCTGCACATCCCGCAAGGATTGCAGGAAGGCCTCTATCACGGAGAAAGCCAGACGATTTATTATTACGCAGGGGACACAGAAAAGCAGCTGGCGCTTTTAATATATGACATGATAAAGAGCGGGCTGAAAAATATTAATCAGGCGCAAAAGAGCGCAGATATTGTGTACTATGCAATGCAGGATATGGGCTACAGCTGGGAACAGGCATCCGGAGAGTACTCTTCGATGGCAGAAAAGCTCTTTGTTAACATAATCAGCCGATCCCAGATATACAGCGGATACAGCGAGGTAACCGCTACAGGGGACTATCTGAACATTGAATACTACTTAATATCAGCAATGCTGCTGTGCCTATTCTTTCTTGCCCTTCCGATAGCGGCGAAGATGAGCACAGACAGAGTATCGGGAGTGATGGACAGAGGCGGGTTTTATTTAAACAGCTTCGGCTATGTTTTGTCTAAGGTTATTGCAGGCAGCGCATTCCTTTTACTGCCGGCGGCGGTTACTTCGATATTTATCCTGGCAATTTCAGGGGCATTCAGCCTTTTCAGCGGTGAAGTGTGGCAGATTATCCTTTCAGTAGTTTTATCTGTTTTATACTTTGCTTCGGTAATGCTTTTTATAGGCTCGTTTTCAAGGTCTGCGACTGCCTCTATATGGATTGGCTTTTCTGCTGCGCTGATTATTTCAATGGCTTCCGGAATATTTATTCCAAGGAACCTAATGCCAAGAGGCATAGCGTATATTTCGGAATTTACTGGCCTTCCGGGAATAATTAAAATGTTCGGCTCGTCTTTATTCGGCGTAAAGAGCGAAGGAATAGCACTTGAGGCTATAAAAGTATCTGCAGTGTCCGCAGCAGCTTTTCTAGCCAGCTATATCAAAACAAGAAGGCGAATGAGCCTATAATGAAAATGTTTTTAAAGATAATTAAATATAGGTTTATTGCAAGCCTTAAGCATCCTGTGGTGCTTATATGCCTCATTGGTGCGTTGATATGCTCCGCTGTTGTTGGGATATATGCTGATAAAAATGAATCAGATGATTATAGGTATCCGATAGCTGTAGTCGACGAGGACGGCGCAGAGTACGCAGATGAATTCATCAGCCAGCTTCAGGAAAATAATCAGATCAGTATACTGTTGACAGACAGGGAGACCGCTTTGAAGTATGTTTCTACAGGCAGGCTGGATGGCGCATTTATTTTGCTGGATGGATTTACAGATAAAATTGAAGAAAATGATTTTACGGATATCGTTGAATTTATATCACCTGAGGTGACAACCAGCGCGTACCCCGTAAGTGAGATAGTATCATCTGAAATACTGGATTTGTGGCTTATGCAGCTTGTTAAGAGCACGTTGCTTGAGATGCACGATAATCTTGGAGAGGCTGCTCAGATATCCTATGAGGAAGCTCTTAGCAGAATAGAAACGGACTATAAAGAAGAAGATATTATAACTATTGAGTACATAGGCGGCAGCGAAGTTCCCTATGAAAACCGTCAGGCCAGCCCCTTGGACAGGGCAGTTGGTGTATATGCTTCATTTGTCATATTTGCTGTTATGCTTTCGGGTGAGTGGATATTCAATATCAAAAAAAAGAGCCTCAAGAGCAGGTTCGAATCCCACAATATTGGCCTTCCAATGGTATGCATGGGCTCGCAGATTGCCAGCATATTAATCAGCATGGTGTTTTTTGTTCCTCTTGTTGTTTTTCTTTCACTTTATATGCATACCGGAGTATCGGAAACGGTTAATCTTTCTATGGGTATGCTTTTGTTTTCACTTGGGATATGCGCGATGGCTTTTGTTGTGAGCACATTGGTTGAAAACCTGACTCAGCTGGTCGTTGTAGGAACCAGTGTATCAATAATAAACATACTGCTGTCTTCGCTTGCAATGCCTTTGCCGGACTGGGCAGGCACAGCAAAAGGTGTAGCAAAAATATTGCCGGGTACTTATCTTCATGGGTGCTGGCATAATGAGTCAAAGCTTACTGCAATGCTTATAATATCCATTGGATGGCTGGCAGTCGGATACCTAGCTACAGTCTATATAAGCAGAACGGCAAAATCTTAAATTCTAGATTAGTTAATTTGATTTTTAGCTATCAGGGAAAAGGTCACTGTATTCGAAATATCCTGAATCGACAAGAACATTTATGTAATTCTCTTTTGTAACGAGAATTGGCTCGCATAAAAACGAAGGCACTTCAATAAGCCCGTTTGAGGTAGTATCATTAATTTCCGGTGATTCTCCATTTAGAATTGCGTCAACCATACTGCAGGTTATTTGAGCAAGCTGCTTCGGATCTTTAAGCAGCGTAGAATACTGCTTACCTTCAACTATGTATTTTACGTTTTGAAGATCAGCATTCTGTCCTGTTATTATTGGATAATTGCTGATGGTGTACTTACCTGAGCTATTCAGCGCTGAGATGACTGCAAGCGCAATACTATCATTAGGGGAAAGCACTCCATTAAGTGAGAAGTTTCCTGAATAGTATTCTTCAAGAATGCGCTTCATTCTTTCTAGTGCAGGCAGTGCTTCACCGCGCTCATTGCACGCATCAGCCATTGTCGTCTCACCTGAAATTATTTTAATTTCGCCAGAGTTTATTAACGGCTTGAGAACGCTCATAGAGCCTTCATATATATTCACCGCATATTCGTCTTTAGGCGATCCTGTGAAAATTTCAATATTATAGGGCGCGTTACTTTTTTTTCGAATTCCTTCAACTAGTGATTCAGCTTGCTGCACCCCGATGAGATAGCTGTCGAAAGTTGCAAAATAACTAATGCAGCTGGTGTTTTTGGGAAGCCTGTCATATGCGATTATTTTTATATCGGCATCTGCAAGTGAGCATAATACATCATCCATTCCTGTTGCTTGCACCGGAGCAATAATTACAACATCAAAACCGTATTCAATACTTTGGGAAATTTGTTCAAGCTGGAGTTCATAATCTTTATTAGCATAAAAAGTGGTTACTTCGTATCCTTCACTACCAAGGATTTGTTCAATTTCTTCTGCATCTTTCACCCAGTGGCCGCTTTCAAGGCAAGGCATAAATACACCTATACTTGGGGTATCATCTTCATATACAGAACTGCACCCCGCAAAAAAGGAAACTAAAATACACAATGAAAACAATAATGCTAATTTCCGCTTCATGATCAGCCTCTTTTTTTTGTTATCTAGCAAATAAAAACAATAATAATATACACACATTTAAACAAAATAACACACTCAAAATTAAAAGTTTACAATTAGAGGAAATATATGACAATAATAATTATTTGTAGAACCGATATCGTAAATTAGGAGTTTTTAATCATTAGCGTAGAAATATTTATAATCTATATAAAAGGGTATGATAAATAAAAGCTATCATTGCACTGAAAGCAGAAGAATTTGACAGAGTGAGTGGCTATTTTAAGAAATCGGTTTTTACGCTTTGTTAACCGGATACAATATCAAATATTATCTTAATAAGTATGCCAAGCAAAACAATATAAAGAAGTGGGCGGATAATTTTTTTTCCGTTTTTTATGGCCAGATGTGAGCCGATATAGTTGCCTGCGATTCCAAAAACAGCGGCAGGGATAGCAAGCTGATAGAATACCTGCCCGTGGATAATAAAAATAATCAACGCGGACACATTTGACGCAAGGTTAACTACCTTTGCATTGCCCGAAGCCTCCTTCAGCATAAATCCGCAAATTACCGTGTAGAGTATAATAAGGAATGTGCCTGTGCCCGGCCCCACCAGCCCGTCATACATGCCGATTACAAAGCCTATAATGACTGAATAGATATATAGCCTTGCCCCGGATATTAATTCCTTTGACTCATTCAGCTTGAAAAAGGAGCTTAATAGAACCAGTGGAATAACGCCGAGTATTACGTATTTCAATGACTCGCCAAGTAAAATAGCGATGTTCGCGCCGATGCTGGAGCCTAAAAAAGCAGCAGCAGCTGAAGCAAGAGCTACCTTAATATGGATATTTCCGGATTTAAAATAATTTATGACCGAAAAAAGAGTGCCGGAACTGGCCGAGAATTTATTGGTGCCGGCGGCTGCAGCAGGGGGCAGACCTACAGCCAGATAAACAGGTAGGGAGATAAGGCCGCCTCCGCCTGCAATGGAGTCAATAAATCCCGCTAGAAAAATAAGCGGGCACACTACTAAATAAGTGATAAAAGTTATTTGCATCTATACTATCCTTTTTTATATGCCGTTATCTTGAATGTATTATCTGAAGTTTCGAGCTGAGCTGAGATAAAACCTGCTCTATCAAGCAATTCAAGATAATAATCTGCGTCCTGCTCAATGTATCTGACGCCGTATCCGGTATTAACCTCATGATTCGGAAAAGTTATATTAAGTTGTATTACAAAGGCGTCATAGTTGCCGGTGTTTTCAGGGATGACTGCATCCCAAATAACCAGCCTGCCGCTGGGCTTAAGCACCCTGTGTATTTCGGAAAGCACACTTTTTCGTTGTGATTTATCAATGTACATCATCGTAAAAAATGAAGTAACTGTATCAAAAGTATTTTCTTCAAATTTTAAGTCTGCAGCATCCATTAGCATTTTGGTGCAGATGGCGGGGGATTCATCCAGCTCGTCCTGCCTATTGTCTATGGCTGTTACTCTTTCACCAAAGGCCAGGCCTATTATGCCCTCGCCGCCGCCTCCGATATCCAAAATACTGCCGTTGAGTTCATCATTAATAATAATTTTCTGTACTTCTGTTTCGTATATATTCATATATGCTATTTTAGCAGGAATTATTGGGATAATCTATAGTTTTATTTCAATCAAGATAGGGCATGTTTTTCCTGATTATAGGACGATTCAAGTGTAAAAATCGCTGAAAAGATGCATTTTTATGCATTAAACAACATAATATTAAGTTTTTATACATAATAACCTTAAAAAATATAGCTATTAATATTTTATACAAGTATTTATTGAATAAAACGCGGTATTTTGGTATACTTTTTAATGTAAAGATATTATTTTTTATCGTGAATTTGAAAGGGCTGAATTTTACGTAAAAAGCCATTTCAAGTTAGAATTGGACTAAAAATGTATCCAAGAGTAGTAATCAACTTAAGCAGATTTGAAACCAATGTTAAACTGGTAAAAAATCATTTGGACAAAATCGGCATAGGCATATTCGGGGTCAGTAAGGTTTTCTGCGCTGACTCAAATCTCGTTCATATATTCGTTAAGAATAATCTTGATGGAATTGCAGATTCCAGAATTCAAAATCTGAAAAAAATGCAAAACCTTCCCCTGAAAAAAGTACTATTGCGTATTCCTATGCATTCGGAAATTGCGGATACTGTAAAATATGCGGACATATCACTCAATTCAGAAATAAGCACTTTAGAATTACTGTCAATTGAAGCCCTGCGGCAAAATAAAACGCATGGTGTAATTATTATGCTTGATTTAGGAGACCTTCGCGAAGGCTATTTCGATGAAAATGATTTTTTCGAAGCAATGGACAGGGCTATTGCCTTTGAAGGAATAGAAGTACTGGGCATCGGAACAAATCTTACGTGCTTCGGGGCGGTTATTCCGAAATTTAACCACATGGCAAAGCTTATCGAGATGAAGCACAAAATCCAGTCAAGGTATGGCATCAGCCTGAAATACATTTCAGCAGGCAACTCCAGCAGCTATTACTTGACAGAACAGGGCAGATTGCCGGATGAAGTAAACAATCTAAGGATCGGCGAGATATTTGCGGTGGGCAGGGAGACCTCGTTTGGCAGGAAGGTGGAAGGCGCAGAGGAAGATGTATTTGTGCTGGAAGCGGAAATAATTGAACTTAAAAAAAAGCCATCCGTACCGATAGGCGAGCAGGGCATTGATGCATTCGGACAAAAGCCGGTATACACAGATAAAGGCATAATGAGTCGCGCAATATGTGCCGTTGGAAGGCAGGATGTTGATATCGCGTCATTAATGCCATTTGATGAAAAAATCGAGATAATCGGCAGCAGCAGCGACCATGTAATACTGGATGTTACACAATCGGGAACGAAATACAAAGTTGGTGACATCGTGAAATTTCACTTGAAATACGGCGGAATACTTTCAGTCATGACTAGCGAATATGTTGAAAAAGTATATATTGAATAATTTTTAAAAAGAAGGATGTAGTGCTATGGAGAATGTAAAGGTTGCAATTTGGGGCTTTGGCGCAATGGGAGCAGGTATGGCGAAAATGCTGCTCAGAAAAAGTGGAGTGGATATTGTCTCCGTTTGTGATGTGCACCCTAACAGGGCAGGCAAGAGTGTTGCAAAAGTTTTAGGCTGCGAGAAATATGACGATGTAATAATTGAGCCTGATATCGAAAAATCATTGGCAAATGTAAAACCCGATATATGCCTTCTGGCGACTGATTCATTTACAAAGGGAGCATTTGAAAAGATGAAACTGCTCCTTCATAAGAAAATAAACGTAATTACAACAGCAGAGCAGATGGCATACCCTAAGGCCAACGAGCCGGAACTTACCGCAAAGCTTGACGAAATAGCAAAGCAAAACGGAGTGACCGTATTAGGAACTGGCATTAACCCGGGGCTTATTATGGATCTTCTGGTAGTGTGCCTGACTGGCTGCATGGAGGATGTTGAGCATATTGAGGCAAAGAGAGTAAACAGCCTTTCTCCATTCGGCGAAACCGTAATGCATGAGCAGGGCGTAGGCATAACAAAAGAAGAATACGAAAAAAGAGAAAAGGACGGCACGCTGGCAGGGCATGTAGGCTTTGCGGAAAGCGTAAACATGATAGCCGATGCTATCGGCTGGAAGCTTAATAAATTTGAGCAGCAGATGAAGCCCATATTAACAACTGTCTACAGGAAATCGCCCTACGGATACGCAGCGGCAGGCAACTTAGCAGGCATAAACATGACAGGGCAGGGATATGTGGACGGTGAAGTGAAAATTGACATGATTCACCCGCAGCAGATAGAGCCGGAAATGGAAGGAACGCATACAGGCGACTACATAAAAATAAAAGGCTCTCCTGAGGTGAACATGGCTATAAATCCGGAAGTAGACGGAGGCATAGGCACAATAGCAATGTGCGTAAACATGATACCCCATGTAATTAATGCAAAACCGGGGCTAAAAACAATGATAGACCTGCCGGTACCAAGAGCCATAATGGGCGACATGAGGGACTTTATAGACAGGTAAAGACGCAAAGGAAGTGAATATATGAAAGCAAAAAAAGGCGACTGGGTAAGAATATATAATGTTGTGCTAAAGCCCGAAGAGCGGGCTGAAAGCCTGCCTGAAGATACAAAAAAAGTGCCTCTTGAAATGTGGGACAAAGGCTTCCTTATGGATGAATACGCAGCTTTGGGAGACATAGTTGAAGTAGAGACCATAATAGGCAGAAAGATATCCGGAAAGCTTCTTGAAATAGCTCCGAATTTCGATATCAATTTCGGCACAGGTGTAACAGAGACCATGTACATCGGCAGACAGCTTAAAGAATTGATAGGTGAATGATATGGCAGATAAAAACAGCTATCAGAATGTAATGGCACGCAAAAATGAGATCATGAAAAGTGCTGTGGGAATAGACTATGAGGAGTTCGAGAGCGGCTCGATAGCCTTTGATTATGAGCGTATGATGAAAGAGGCTGCCTATAGCCTGGATGAAATAGTGAAGATACAGCGTGAATATTCAGTAGGGAATACTCCAATAATTGAGCTAAAAAATCTAACAAAGGCAGCGCGAAAATTAGCGCCCGCAGGCAAAGGCGCCCGTATCTTTTTGAAAGATGAAGCTACAAACCCATCGGGCAGCTTCAAGGCGCGCAGGGCATGCGTCAGCGTATACCACGCCAAAAAGCTGGGATATAAGGGCGTGATTGCGGCAACCAGCGGCAACTATGGCGCAGCTGTGGCCAGCCAGGCGGCAATGCACAACTTAAAGTGCATAATAGTTCAGGAATGCTATGATTCCCGCCAAAAAGGGCAGCCGGAGATAATAGAAAAGGCAAGAAAGTGCGAGGCGTATGGGGCAGAAGTCATTCAGCTGACAGTTGGGCCGGAGCTTTTCTATGAATTTTTAAAGCTGCTTGAGACCACAGGATATTTTAATGCATCATTATATACGCCTTTTGGCATAGCGGGAGTTGAGACGCTCGGCTATGAGATAGCGCAGCAGTTCAGAGGCCTTATCGGCAGAGACCCGGATGCAGTCGTGTGCACCAATGCAGGCGGCGGCAACCTGACAGGTACAGCAAGAGGATTAATAAAGGCTGGCGCAGTAGGCACGCAGATAGTAGGCGCAAGCGTAAACCTAAAAGGGCTGCATATGGCGAGCGATACGCAGTTTAACAGGAAATCATTTACCACCGGGCATACAGGCTTTGGAATACCTTTCTCCACATTTCCGGATAGATCCGATGTGCCGCGCTCTGCCGGACGTCCATTAAGATACATGGATAGGTATGTAACCGTAAATCAGGGCGAAGTATTCTATATAACGGAAGCCTTGGCGCAGATAGAGGGCATGGAGAGAGGCCCGGCAGGCAATACATCTTTGGCGGCGGCTTTTTCCATAGCGCAGGAGATGGATGAAGATCAGGTAATTATTGCGCAGGAAACTGAATACACAGGCGCAGGCAAGCACCTGCAGCCGCAGCTTAGCTTCGCAAAGGAAAACGGAGTAGAGCTATTAATCGGTGACCCAAAGGATGAAGTCTGCGGACAGAACATTATCCTGCCTAAAACGCCGGACTTGATAAAGGCAGTTGACCTAGATATGGATAGCTTAAGAGCTTCATATATACGAAATGCCGTATCAAAGGCAGACAGTATTAGTGACAGTGATATAAAATTCCTTGCTGAGGATACAAAAACCACGGAAGCATTCGTAAAAGATATAATTGAAAAAATAGGCGGTACGCATCAATGAAAAACTATTTAAAGAGAGAAGACGATTTTGAAAAAAGAAGGCAGCATCTGGCAGCCTTAAGTGATGAAGAGCTTAATGAAAGGTTCTGGGAGCTCTTAGAAAAGACAGTTGACCCGATGCTTGACATGGCAAGAACCCATACAACCCCCAGCATAGAGCGCAGCGTGCTCTTAAGAATGGGATTTTCCAGTATTGAGGCTAAACCTCTGGTACAGATGGCCATTGACCGTGAGCTGATATCAAAGGGCGTAGGCCACCTTGTTTATAAAGTATCTAAAGAAGAAAATATACCTGTAAGACAGGCTGGTCTTGAGATGCTAGAGGGCATGCACTGGGATGACCTGAAATTTTGATAGGAGATTGCCATGAAAAACTACGAAATTAATGAAAAACTTGATATAAAAGATATTCTTTCTGATATAGAAAATTACCGTCCCAGAAGGCGCGGGTGGACGTGGAGAAAAAAGATTGAAAATCTTGAAATGGGCGGACATACATATCATGACTGCTCAGAGCCATTGAAAAACAGCATCGGCATACCAAGCGCTGTGCAGTATTTTGATAATCTTGATCCCCAGCCGGATGCCGTAATAACAACGGAAATAGCATCAGGAAGATTCGAAGATGACATCAGGCGTATGAGGATGAGTGCATGGCACGGAGCGGACCACATCATGGTGATACGCACGGCAGGCCAGAGCCACTATGACGGGCTTATTGAGGGAACGCCACAGGGCATAGGCGGAATACCCGTAACCAGAAAACAGGTGCGCTGCCATAGAAAGGCGCTGGACTTTATAGAGGATGAAGTGGGCAGGCCCATCAACTACCATTCGTATGTATCAGGCGTGGCAGGTCCTGAAATAGCCGTAATGTTTGCAGAAGAGGGCGTAAACGGAGCTCATCAGGACCCTCAGTACAATGTATTATACAGGAACATAAACATGGTGCGCAGCTTCGTGGATGCAGCTGAGAGCAAAAAGGTGATGGCTTGGGCGGACATGGCGCAGATAGACGGCGCTCACAATGCAAACGCAACAGCTAGAGAAGCATGGAAGGTGATGCCTGAGCTTATGGTGCAGCACGGAATCAACTGCATGTTCTCATATAAAGCTGGAATGAAGAAAGAGAATATTTGCCTGTCAACTGTTCCGCCGTCTGCGGCTCCGCTGCCATGCACAAAGTATGATTTGCCGTACGCTGTTGCGCTGCGTGATTTTTTCAAAGGCTATAGAATGAGAGCACAGCAAAACACGAAATATATCACATCCTCATCAAGGGAAGCGACTGTAACCCACGTACTGAATATGATGATTTCGAAGCTGACAAGCGCTGATATACAGTCAACTATAACGCCAGATGAAGGCAGAAATGTGCCTTGGCACATGTACAATATTGAAGCCTGCGACACGGCAAAGCAGACAATGGTTGCGCTGGATGGGCTGCTTGAGATGGTTGAGCTAAAAGACAGCGGATACCTAAAGGAAGAAATAAGAGAGCTAAAGGAAAGAGCAGTGCTCTACTTAGAAGAGCTTCTTGACCAGGGCGGATACTTTGAAGCTGTGGAAAAAGGATTTTTCGTAGATTCCGGCAAGTACCCGGAAAGACACGGCGACGGCATAGGCAGAAAAATAGACGGCGGTATCGGAGCGGGCACAGTATATAAAAGGGACATTGACTATATGGCTCCCGTTACTGCGCACTTCGGCTACAATAATGTGGCGCAGTATGATGAAAAGGCGGTGGATGACCCCGCGAGACTGATAGACGGCTGTACACTCGAAAAGCCTGATAAGATAATATTTATAGATGAATTAGACAGCGAAGACAACGTTGCTAACCGAATGAAAGAAGCGGAAAAATATCGAAATAGCAATTTTGTTAAACCGGAAGTTGAATGGCTGGCCGACGGTACTGTGGTTGTAGAGATATTCCTACCGACGGATAAGAGGACAGCGGAGTTTGCAGCGCTGGAGATTGCAGGCAAAATGAACATAAAAAATCCTGAGGTAATCCACATTGAGGTGCTGCACCCATCGGAGGGCACAAGGCTGCAAGTGAAGGGAAAAGTTGACATAGATGTTGACATCACAAAGCTGAAAATGCCTGCAGAGCCAGTGGTGCTTAATGATGATGAGCTATGGGAGGCAATCGAAAAGCGGCCAATGAAGGTAGTAGCGGCTACAATAGGCAGCGATGAGCATTCTGTTGGTCTACGCGAAATAATAGACATAAAGCACGGCGGAATAGAGAAATGGGGCATTGAGGTGGAATACCTAGGCACATCCTGCCCGGTTGAGAAGCTGGTAGATGCCGCAATTGAGACAAACGCCGAGGCAATACTTGCATCAACCATAATAAGCCACGATGAAGTGCACTATCAGAACATGAAGAAAATCCATGATCTATGCGTGGAAAAGGGCATAAGGGACAAAGTGAACATAGTTTGCGGCGGAACACAGGTAAGCAACGAAATGGCGGTGAAGACCGGCGTTGATGCAGGATTCGGACGCGGAACTAAGGGCAAGCACGTAGCGACATTCTTGGTTACACACAGGAAATAACAAAGCAAAGGCATAATATGAAAGCTGATGTACTGGTAGCGGAAATTGGCAGCACAACAACGGTTGTCAATGCATTTAATATTAAAGATAAATCCGAATTTTTGGGCTCCGGGCAGTCGCCCACAACTGTAAATGAGGGCGATGTAAATATCGGGCTTAAAAATGCTGTCGATGACCTATGCAAAAAGCTCGGTGCGGATAAAATGCAATACGATGAGCTTCTGGCGACAAGCAGCGCAGCCGGCGGGCTCAAGATGACGGTTCACGGGCTGGTATACGACATGACAGTGCGTGCCGCAAAGGAGGCTGCTCTTGGTGCAGGCGCAAACATACATATGATAACTGCTGGCAGGCTGACGCGCACCGACCTTGAAAAGATCAAGCAGATTAGGCCGAATATTATGCTGCTGGCAGGCGGAGTTAACTATGGTGAAAGGGAAACAGCCATATATAACGCCGAGCTAATAGCGGGGCTTCATCTGGATGTGCCTGTCATCTATGCTGGCAATGTGCAAAATCAAGATGAAATAAGGCTGATATTCGAGGGAAGCAAGGCAAAACTTTATATTGTTGAAAATGTATATCCTAAAATTGACCAGCTGAACGTCGAGCCCGCCAGAAAAGTCATACAGGATGTATTCGAAGAGCATATAACGCATGCGCCGGGGATGGGCAGAGTGCGTGATATGGTGAATGGAAACATCATACCTACCCCTGCAGGAGTGATGGAGGCGACGAAGGTTATTGCTGAATTTTTAGGTGATGTCGTCACCGTTGATGTAGGCGGAGCTACAACGGATATACACTCCGTAACAGAGGGCAGTGAGGAAATATCAAGGCAGCTTATATCCCCTGAGCCCCATGCTAAAAGAACAGTAGAAGGCGACCTAGGCGTTTATGTGAATGCATCAAATCTAATAGAGATGGCAGGAAGAGATGAGCTGAAAAAAGCTCTTGCAGTAAATGACGAAGAGCTGGATGAAATTATTGCCGAACATATGCCTATACCTATAACAGATATTGATAAGAAATTTACTGAGATTTTAACATCAACAGCATGCAAACTTGCAATGCAAAGGCACGCAGGTGAATTTATTGAGCTTTTCTCAACGGCCGGCAAAAGGACCATTGCGCAGGGCAAGGACTTAACTGCCGTTAAATATATAATAGGCACAGGAGGCGCGCTGACGAGGCTTCCAGGAGGTTATGGCATACTTAGAGGTACGCTCTTAATGAGCAAAGGGCTCAAGCTGATGCCCAAAGATACAGCAAAGGTATTGCTGGATGCTGACTATATTATGGCTTCATTAGGGGTGCTTAGCAAGAAATACAAAGAAAAAAGTATTGAGCTTCTTAAGAAAAGCTTAAGGATAGATTAAGGAATTTTTATCGCTTCTCCACTGCTCTGCTGCCTCTTACGTTTTGGGAGGCAGTTTTTTAATGCAATTAATATGTTGACTTTTGCATCGAAGTGAACACAATTAGAATAGTTGATGAAAACCAAAGTGCACTTTAATTTTGATAATCCTTTCTAAATGTGTATAGCTATTTAATGAAGAATATAACCCTTGACAAATATGAGTAAATAGATTACCCTTAAATACGAGTAAAGCGCTTGCTCATAATTACGCTATGGAGAAATAGCAAAAAGGAGCCGACTATGAAAGAATATCCCAGTCTGTCATCAAATGATAAGGTAATTATGGATCTGGTTTGGGAAGATGGCGAGGCTAGCACGGCGTCTATATTGGAGAAACTGGAAGGAAGCGAAAACTGGACAAGGCATACCGTGAAAACATACCTTCTAAGGCTTGAAGAAAAGAAGTTGCTTCAAAAGGTGCAGATAAGCGCCCGCAAAATCAAGTTTCTTCCCGCAATTTCAAAGGAAGAATATCTTGCAGGGGATGCCAGCCAGTATTTAAACAGCCACTTCAAGGGCCTTAAACATATGGTGGCCAGCTTTGTAGACAATGAGATGATATCCGATGAGGAGCTGGACGATCTGGAAAAATACATCAGAGAAATCAAAGATAACAGATGAGGATAGTTAAATGAACTTTATGAAAACCATACTGGAGTTGTCTGTTTATTCATCCATAATGATACTTGCAGTTCTAGCGCTTAAAGCGGCATTCAATGGCAAGATAAGGCATAGAATAGTTATTTGGATGTGGATGCTTGTTCTGCTGAGGCTGATAATTCCGATTACAATAAATTCTCCGCTGCATTTCGACAGTTTGCTGCAAAAAAACACTGCTAACGAAACAGATGGAACAGACATATTCACTGGGGAAGCAGCAGAAACACACGCAACGGAAGAAAATTTTCACTTTGAAGATACTGTACCTTCAGCTGAATCGGACATAAATGGAAACAACGCTGCAAATGAAGCATTGCCAGAGAACAACCCTGCTAAAGGAAGCCTTTTGCAAAAAACTATTGAATTTGCGGAATCAATCTCTCTATTGATGTATGTTTTGGTTATATGGATAGCAGGAGCAGCTATATCCGGCTTGATTAATCTGTGGAGCTTTATTTCGTTCAATGGGCTGATGAAGCAGTGTGCCCCAGCAGAAGGAGTGATTGACCAAGCGGTGCAGGACATTAAAGCTAGGCTTAAAATGAAGCAAAGAGTAAAGGTTATTGTCTGCAGCTATGTTGGCGCGCCAATGACATTCAGACTGCTGGAGCCAACAATTATACTGCCCAAAAGCCTGACAGGCAGGATATCCGAAGACAAGCTGAATATGATACTGCTGCATGAATTGTGCCACATTAAACGAAAAGACATATTCTTCAATATTCTTTGGATGTTTGCGAAGATTGTTCACTGGTTCAATCCGCTTGTATGGATTGGATACAACGGCTATGTTGAAGATATTGAGCTATCCTGCGATGAAATGGTTAACAGGTATCTTGATGCAGAGCAGAGCTTCATCTATTCCCAGAGCTTAATAGACGTAATAAGGTTTTCACGAAACACAGGTTGGCTTCCGGCTGCATTATCCTTTTGCGAGGATAAGAGCAAACTGAGAAAGCGAGTTGAAAATATGCTGAAACCACAGAAAAAACTTAAATCTGCAGGAGGCATTTCTTTGTTTCTTGCACTCATAATGATATTTACATGCTTTACTACTGCCTGCCAGCCCACGCCGCAGGAAGATATTGTGCAGAATAAAAACGACGGTGAGCTTGAAGCTGCTATTATGGAGACAGCTGCGCCTGATGAAACACAGGATACAGACAATAAATCCGTATGGATAAAAGATGAGCTGAGTAATGATGCAGGAACAATAAAAATAGACATTGATGCACGGGTTGAGCCGATCAGTGAGGAGAAAATAACGATAGCAAGGCTGGAACCATACAGCTTTACAGAGCCTGAAATGGCTGCAATGACTGAGGTGTTTTTCGGCGGAGAGGTAACATATTATGATTATCTAACATCCACAAAGGCTGACTATGAGAATAATATAATATACCTGTAGCAGCGACTGACGTTGGATGATAATGAGCTGTTAGTACTTTATGAAGATAAGGATATTACAGATGTTGATGAGATAAAAGCTCATATTAACAAAGTAATTGAGGAATTGAAGACCCGGGCCGCTTCTGCCCCGGAAAAAAGTGATGTGATCGAAAAATTTGAGAGCAGAACGGAAAAGTGGGGCGGATTTTACGCAAAAGTTGACTATGGGCAAGACCATATGGGATATGTTTCCTATGATGAGCCTTTTGCAGGCAGGGAAACATTTTTCTGCAGCGCCTATACCGACATGGGAAATGATTTAGCCGTGTCCTTTGATGTAGATACAGATGCGGAAGATTTTGATGCGGCAAAAAGCAACGCTCAGGACTTAATAACAAGGATGGGAATCGAGGGCGTAAGGCTGGGCGATATACACACGCTTTCGAATGAAGGAAACCTATATTATGTATTCTGCTTTGAGCGCATAGTGGGCGAAAGAACAATAGACTATTCCTTCGATGACGGCGGATATACAGACGACTATGAGGCGACGATCACTGTACCTTACGAAAAGATAGAGGTTTGGATGAACGGGACAGAGCTAGCAAAATTTTATTGGAGAAACCCACACAGAGTAATAGACATTGTTAATGATAACGCCGCAGTTCAAATAGATTATTTTAAGGCTTTGGAACTAGGCATAAACCAGATATACGCAAAGTACGCTTACCTGCAGAATCCGGAAAGGACGGAAGAAGTATTAGTTACAATTACAAGCATAGAATTTGACATGGTAAGGTTGAAAGAAAAGGACAGCGAATACTATATTTCAGTACCTGCATGGAAAATATACGGTGACGCATACGAAAAGCGGACACAAGAAATGATTGATTATTTGACTGAACTTTCTGAGGAAGATACCAATAGCAATATTGACATAAGCGAATATATATCACTGACACAATATACCGGGCCTAATATAGTAACAGTTAACGCTTTGGACGGAAGTATAATAGACATGGGCAAAGGTTATTGATATTAAATCCACATATCTCCCATAAAAAGAAAGAGCCTTCCAATGGGAAGGCTCTTTCGGCGAGTATTTATTTATTTTCTTTTTCGAAAGTTTTCATACAGTCAACCAGTTTTTCGACGCCTTCAATCGGCATAGCATTGTATATGCTGGCGCGCATTCCGCCGACGCTTCTATGGCCCTTAAGGCTGACGAGTCCGTTATCTGAAGCAAATTTAATGAACTTCGCGTCCAGCTCATCATTGCCTGTTACAAACGGCACATTCATCAGAGAACGGTCTCTCTTTACAACAGTTCCCCTGAACAAACTGGATGAGTCAAGGTAATCATATAAAAGAGCTGCCTTTTTTTCGTTTATTTTTTGGATGGCGCTTATTCCGCCTTGTTTATCTATCCAGTCAAATACTTTGCCTGCAACGTATATTGCGAATGTAGGAGGAGTATTGAACATGGAACCCTTGTCTGAGTGTGTTTTGTAGTCGAGCATTGTAGGCGTTGATGAAGGCGCATTTCCTATCAAATCCTCGCGAATTATAACGATGGTTACGCCTGCAGGGCCGATATTTTTCTGCGCTCCTGCGTATATCACCGCGTAGTCTGACACGTTAATAACCTCAGAAAGTATGCAGGAGGACATGTCGGATACAATTGGGAGGCCGTTTACATCAGGCAGTTTATTGAACTTTGTGCCGTAGATTGTGTTATTGCTGGTTATATGCACATAATCAGCATCTGGCGTAAACATAGATGATGAAAGCTCCGGTATATAGTTAAATGTTTTATCTTCTGATGAGGCGACAATGTTTGCCTCGCCCAGCTTTTGAGCCTCCTCGATAGCCTTCTGTGACCATGCACCGGTGTTTACAAAATGTGCTTTCCTATTCTTTGTCATCAGGTTATAGGGAACCATGGCAAACTGAAGAGAAGCACCACCCTGAAGGAAAAGCACTTTATAATTTTCGGGTATCGACATTATTTTTCTTAAGGATGCTTCAGCGCTGTCGATAATAGCCTGATAGGTTTTTGACCTGTGGCTCATTTCCATAACGGACATTCCTGATGAGCTGTAATTTACCAGTTCCTTCTGCACTTCTTCCAGAACCTCAAGAGGCAGGCAGGCAGGGCCAGCAGAAAAATTGAATACACGTTCCATAATTATTCCTCCAAATTAGTATTGTAAATGTAAGTAGTTCTAGAGATTTTCCTTAACTATATTGACTATTTCCCCGCCGATTCTTTCCTGTGCTTCACTGGTGGATGCGCCGATATGCGGGGTAAGTGATACTTTAGGGTGAGTATAGAGCCTTTCATTTTTAGTGGGCTCTTCTGCGAATACATCAATTGCGGCAGCACTCAATCTGCCTGAGTCGAGAGCGTCAAGCATGGATTCTTCGTCAACAACTCCTCCGCGCGCACAGTTAATAAGATAAGCGCCTTCTTTTACTATTTCAAACTGCTCTTTTTTCAATACTGCGCCTGCTGATTTATCAAAAGGAATGTGCAGAGAAATGAAATCCGACTGCTTAAGCAGATCATCCAGCTGCATATAAGTGTAATCAGAAAAGCCGGGCTTTTCTCCGGAACGATTGGTATATAATACTTTCATTCCAAGAGCGTGGGCTCTTTTTGCTGTTTCCTGCGCAATCCTTCCAAACCCAATTAGCCCTAGCGTCTTGCCGCTGAGCTCAATTCCTGTGTATTGTTTTTTGTTCCATTGCCCTTCGCGCATTGTTACATTTGAACTGTAGATATACCTAGCCAGTGCGAACATATGCCCGATGGCAAGCTCCGCAACTGCGGCAGATGATGCGCCGGGTGTGTTTGCCACTTTTATTCCTTTTTCTTCTGCATAGGATACATCAATGTTATCAAGCCCTACGCCGGCTCTTACGATAAGCTTTAGCTGATTTGTTTCAAGTGCAGCATCTATTATTTCTTTTGTTATTTTGGTTGCGGAGCGTACTATTACCGCATCATGGGATTTAATTTGATTTTTGAGTTCATCAATTTCATAATGTTCATTTGTAAGGTGGTGCCCAAGTTTCTCTAATTCATCTACCGCTGATTTGTCCATACCGTCGGCGATTAAAATCCTTGCCATAATTCCTGCCTTTCATCTAAAAAAATGTATTTGTTATATATTTTTTCGGATATTACAACCTTATATATTTGCATACCGAAACTGATTTAAACTCCGCGAAAACTATGCTTTCAATAGCTGCATTAGTGCCTGATTTAAGGCACAGATATAGCCCTTTTATTAGACATAATAAGTCTACTCCCGCGAAATGCAATTATCAAGAAATAAACGGAAATCGCCATAATTAATAAATATACTTAAACGAAATTGGATTTTTACTTAATTAAATTAGGCAAAATCTTGCTTACACATAATTGCCTTACAATAAGAATTATGCCACAGCAAAAAAAAGAAACCGTACAGAAAAATGCCAAGACAAAAGTGCTAGGAAGGCGCTTAAATTAAGTATGGATTTAATTCTACAGATGAGCAGATAGCATTGTAAATAAATAGTCATTATTATAAAACAAGCAGGCTTTATTCAATGCTGTAAATATGAGAAAATAAGGCATACATCAGCTTGCCTTTTTGCTTATTCAATAGGATAGTTTGGCTAAAAAATATATAGTATTTTAATTTTACGTTACTTTCGCCAGAATGTTGCACATTCCTGTTTGTCGGCAATATTAAACTCTATTATTCTTTTCAGCAGCTCGTAGTCAATTGGCTTATTCCAAGGCATCTGAATTAACTGAGTTGTTCGGCTAAGGCCGGACTTTTCTATTTCATCTACAAAGATATCCATTGCTGCTTTTTCCGGCGCAACAGCTATATGTTTTTTATATGAGCTGAAGCCTATAATGAATGTGCCGTGGTCTGTAAACATAGGCTGGTTCCATGCGATTTTTGTGCCTAACTGCGGAAACTGATCGGAAACCCAAGCCAGTAATTCCTCCATTTTAGCTCTGTTTTCGATGTCTTCTATTTTTTGTATATATTCAATGAATGATTTATCCATAAAAAATCTCCTGTAAATTAAAATTTCTCTAGTAATATAGATTAATTATAGCTTATTTCGGCTATAATGCAATATTTTGAAAATGAATAGCCTACACTGGATTTGGATTTAAAGCAAAAGTGCTCTATGATAAATAAAAGGTGCTGCAGAAAAATTCAGCGTAAAATAGCATAAGTGTAAAACGCAGACAGCAAAGCATAATAAACACTTGCGTTAATTAAAAAAGCAGGTAAAATTATTAATAAACACAATTGCACAAGGAAAGCCAAGGCGCTACTAATGAATATCACGTGGTTGCAAAACAAAAATTGAGTTGTGCATTGGATGGCTTTGGCTGAAAACTGAGTAAATCATTATTAAACTTTAGGAGACAAAAATGCTGACTGAAACACAGCTTCATGATCTGCTTGAGCAGATGAATCTGGAAGAGAAAATCGGAATGGTTCACGGAGACGAGATATTCCGTACAAAGGGAGTAAAAAGACTTAATATTCCACCGCTTAGAATGTCCGACGGGCCGATGGGTGTCCGCCGTGAATTTTTGGGCAAGACGTGGGGATGGCACATAAAGGGCGATGACATGGTGTCGTATTTTCCTTCTAATTCCGCGCTAGCAGCTACCTGGAACACAGAGCACGCATATCTTTTTGGCAGGGCTTTGGGTGCGGAGGCAAGAAGCAGGAACAAGGACGTTATACTGGCACCGGGAATAAACATAATCAGAAGCCCGCTCTGCGGACGAAACTTTGAATATATGAGTGAGGATCCATACCTTATTAAAAAGATGGCGGTTCCCTTGATTAAGGGAATACAGGAAAATGACGTGGCTGCATGTGTCAAGCATTTTGCCGTGAACAATCAGGAGACTGACCGCCTGAAAGTGAATGTGGAGGCGGACGAGCGCAGCATGGAAGAAATATATTTTCCGGGCTTTAAGGCTGCTGTACAGGAAGGCAAAAGCAAGACCATAATGGCTGCTTATAACAGGCTAAGAGGTGATTATTGCTGCGAGAGCACATACCTGCTGCAGGAAGTGCTAAGAAAAAGGTGGGGCTTTGAGGGCGTTATTATTTCGGACTGGAACGCTTGCCATTCCACAGAAAAGGCAGCCAGAGCTGGCCTGGATATTGAGATGGCCGTATATACAGATTTTGATAAATACTATTTCGCTGATAATCTATACAATATGGTATCAAGCGGCGAAATACCAGAGGAAATAGTTGATGAAAAAGTGATGCATATACTTAAGCTGATGAACGAGCTTAATATGCTGGACGGCACAAGGCAGACAGGAGAGCGCAACACAATTGAGCACCAAGTATACACCTTGAAAACAGCTGAAGAGAGCATTGTACTGCTAAAGAATGAAAAAAATATTCTTCCGTTAGATGCTAGGAAAATTAAATCATTGGCTATTGTCGGCGAAAATGCAATCATAGCTCATTCAGAGGGCGGAGGCAGCGCGGAGATAAAGGCTCTGTATGAGCATACGCCATTTACGGGAATAAGCATGTACCTGGGAGGAGCCTGTGAAATAGGCTACGCCAGAGGGTATACCAGCGACGAAAACGCAGACAGGCATGTAAGGTTTGACTTAAGAGAAGAAGCTAAAAGAATAGCGTCTGCATATGAGACAGTAATATTTGTTGGCGGACTGAACCATCGCCACGATGTGGAGGGAAAAGACCGCACAGAATACCAGCTGCCATACGAGCAGGATGAACTGATAAAAGAGCTATGGTGTATCAATGAAAACCTTGTTGTAGTCAATATGAGCGGAACAGCAGTCGACCTGAAAGTGGCATCAGAGTGCTCCCGCGCACTTCTTCAGACATGGTATAACGGCATGGAGGGCGGAAGGGCATTGGCAAACATTCTATTTGGTGATGCCAATCCATCCGGTAAGCTGCCCTTTACATTTGCAAAGGAGCTAACTGACTACTCATCCCATTCAATAGGCGAATTCCCCGGTGTTAAGGATGTAAATTATACTGAATCCATATATGTAGGATACAGGCATTTTGATGCAAGAGACATAGCACCAATGTATGCTTTCGGCTATGGACTCAGCTATACCGAATATAAATACAGCAATATAAAAGCAGATGTTAAAAAAGACAGTGTGATTGTAAGCTGCGACGTAGAGAACACAGGCAATGCAGACGGCAGGGAAGCAGTGCAGCTGTATATTCATGACAAGGTATCAGAGGAGAACAGACCTATTAAGGAACTGAAAGGATTTGAAAAAATTGACCTAAAGATGGGTGAAAGTAAATCAGTTCAATTTACTCTATTAAGGGATGACTTTTCATATTTTAATTCAACCAAGGGTAGATGGGTGATGGAAGCTGGAGAATTCGACATCTTAATTGGCGCATCCAGCGATGACATCAGGCTAGAAACAACAGTAGAAATTAAAAATATATAAATGTAGACATTACTTTCATAAGAAAAATAATTTAACAAAAGATATTTTAAAGGCTGCCCGTTTAAAGGCAGCCTTTATATGTTTACTTAATTATTTTAACGTCGCGTAGATAACGGCTTTTATAGTATGCAGCCTGTTTTCTGCCTCATCGAATACTACCGACTGTTTTGATTCAAAAACTTCATCGGTTGTTTCCATTTCAGTTATGCCGAATTTCTTCGCGATATCCGCGCCCACTGTCGTTTTAGTGTCGTGGAATGAGGGCAGGCAGTGCATAAATATAGCTGTATCTTTTGCGTTTGCCATCATCTGCGAATTCACCTGATATGGTTTTAGGAGCTTAATGCGTGTTTCCCATACGCTCTCCGGCTCGCCCATGGATACCCAGATGTCAGTATATATTACGTCTGCGCCTGTGGTGCCTTTTTTTACATCGTCAGTCAATGTAATTGTTGCTCCGGTTTCCTCTGCGATTTTTTTAGCTTTGGCTACAAGGTCGTCAGCAGGGAATAATTCCTTAGGGGAGCACGCAGTGAAATTAAGGCCCATCTTCGCGCAGGCAACCATCAAAGAATTGCCAAGGTTGTTTCTGGCGTCTCCCGCATATGTGAAGTTGATGCCCTTAAGCGTTCCGAACTTTTCCTCTATGGTGAGTAAATCTGCCAGCATCTGCGTAGGATGGAACTGATCTGTAAGGCCGTTCCATACGGGAACACCGGCAAAGTCAGCAAGCTCTTTAACTAAATCCTGGCTATAGCCTCTGTATTCTATTCCGTCATAAAGCCTGCCTAATACACGTGCTGTGTCGGCTATGCTTTCTTTTTTGCCCATCTGGGAACTGCCTGGGTCAAGATAAGTGACGCCCATGCCCAAATCCATTCCGGCTACTTCAAATGAGCATCTGGTTCTTGTAGAGGTCTTCTCAAATAGAAGCACGATATTTTTGCCTTCAAGGTACTTATGTGGTGTTCCGCTTCGCTTCATTGCCTTAAAGTCTTTTGACAGGTCCAGCAGATAACGTATTTCCTGAGGAGTAAAATCCAGCAGTGTTAAAAAATGCTTTCCTCTAAGATTTATTCCCATATGCATTTCTCCTTGTATAATGTATTAGTAACTCTAACGTTTAGAGTCGCCTTGAGCCTGTTTTGCTTGACTGAAAACAAGCCTCGGCTTGTTGCTTTGTTATTAATTGTGGCGAAGATTTCATTTCATAAAATCACCATTAGTAATTTATAAAAATATGTATTGATTATATCATAGGATTGATTAAATAGTAACAAATGGCACGAAAAATAATTCAAAGTTTATCCTTGTGTAATTTATTAAGGAATACTACGGGCCATCCTGATTAATCTAATGAATATGCATGATATTTATTTCGTAATTAAAGTATTATTGCCATTACACGATTAAATGATATAAAATTAATGTATATTGACAACAACCATTTGAAAGATTAAAGGATCATTAATTATATAAAGAAAAAAGCAAGGAGGATAGGCATATGGAGCATCATCATGATATTCCAAGGGCGGTTATAGCCCTCGGCGGGAATGCGCTGGGCAATACGCCTGAAGAGCAGAAAATAAAGGTGAGGCAGGCAGTGAAGCCATTAATTGAGGTAATAAAGGCGGGAAATGAAATAATAATCAGTCACGGTAACGGCCCGCAGGTGGGCATGATCAACCTCGCGTTTGAGGAGGCCTCAAAGGCCAATGACAAAGTAGTGGCCTTTGACCTGCCGGAGTGCACGGCTATGAGCCAGGGATACATAGGATATCATCTGCAAAACGCCTTGCAGGCCGAAATATTCGAGCAGAAAAAGCCATGGTATGTGGCTTCCGTTGTCACGCAGATAGAGGTGGATAAAAACGACTCCGCATTCGAAAACCCCTCAAAGCCAATAGGCAGCTTCTACAGCAAGGAGGAAGCGGAGGCTATGATGGCTGCGGATCCCTCGCTGGTGATGAAAGAGGACGCAAAAAGAGGCTACAGGCGCATTGTGCCTTCACCAAGGCCCATTCGAATAATTGAAAAAGAATCAATAGAAAGCATGCTGGATCATAAATTTATAGTTGTCACCTGCGGCGGAGGCGGAATACCTGTCGTCCGGCAGGATGATGGCAGCTACATTGGTGTGCCGGCAGTTATAGACAAAGATTATGCATCAGGACTTCTTGCAGAGGCTGTATTCGCTGACTATTTCTTTATCCTTACAGCAGTTGACAGGGTATCGTTGAATTATGGCACGCCGGAGCAGGTTGATTTGGAGAAAATGACAGTAGCCGAGGCGGAAAGGTACGCCGCAGAAGGGCACTTCTCAAGGGGAAGCATGCTGCCAAAGGTTCAGGCGGCAGTCAACTTCGTAAAGGGCGGCAAGCACAGGAAGGCACTTATTGCTTCGCTGGATAAAGCGCCTCTTGCTTTAAAAGGAGAAAGCGGCACTTTAATTTATAACGGATAATCAAAAATTAATTTACAAAAATGCGGATATATTGACAAAGGTAAATGCATCTTGTATACTTAAATCCGTGAAAAGAACCGCATGTACGGGGAGTATTAAGTTAACGCTTAATGCTCCCCTTTTTACTTTTTATATGCTTTTTTCGGGAGGGATTTATGCATAGGACATACGTGAATTCGGCGACTGGAATATTGAAGAAGGTTTTGCTTAGCGCACCTTCATACCTGACACTTGAGCCTATTGATAAGATTTCTATCGATTGGCTTGAAAAAGGCACGGAAATAGATAGGGTGAAGGCCGCAGAGGAGCATGCACAGCTCATTGAAATATATAAAAGCAATGGCGTGGAAGTGGAAACAATTGAACCTGTTGAAGGACTATCCAGCATGACATATTCAAGGGATTTCGGATTCAACCTTAAGGAAGGCTATGTGCTTGGAAGATTCAAGGAAAACGTACGCCGCCCTGAAACTGAAAAGTACAGAGAAAAGCTTGAAGAGCTTGATATACCTATGATTGCATGCTGCACCGAAGGGTATCTGGAGGGCGGAGATTTCTGGCAGCTGGATGAAAGGACGCTTGCTGTAGGCATGCTGCAGCGCTCTGACGAAATGGGGATAGAAAACATAAGGCGACAGTTGAAATTCTTTGGCTACGAGATAATTGAAGTTGAGGCAAAAGAAGAATACCTGCACCTTGATATGATATTCAATATTGTAGGAGAAAAAACGGCAGTTGCCTATTGGGACGGGCTTCCGAAGCATTTTAAGAATTATTTATCAGAGCATAATTTTGATATTATAAAAATCGAAGAAGAGGGTGTATTCAGGCATTTTTGCAATCTGCAGGCGCTGGGCAACAAGCGTGTAATATCGCTTAAAGCGAATTATGAAGTCAACTGCAGCCTGCGCGAGAGAGGCTTTGAGGTCTTCGAGCTGGACTGCACGGAAATACTCAAGGCAGGCGGAGGGCCCCACTGCATGACATTCCCGCTGATGAGAGAATAAAAAAGTTTAAAAAAAAGCCCATATGGGCTTTTTTGATATAGTCAAAATTCTATTTCCTATCATCAACTGTTATGTATCCCTTGCCTATAGATGAGAGGTATTCCATGGCTTGTCTTTTTATTTCCTCTTCAAGAGTTGAGGTATCGTCAAGATCTTCAAGCGCGGCCTGCGTATCAAGGAAGGGCAGCACTTTTCTTATATTTACTTCGGTATACTTATTATAGCTGGACTGCTCCGCGAATTTCATATCTGTAAGCGCCCAGAACCCGCCCTCTACCCAGGAATAGACCAGCTGAACAGGCACTACTTCACCGTATCGAGGATAAAAAGAGATGCTTCCATCAAGTTCATCTTCCAAATACTCATATCCGGAGTAGGAGAGCAGCATATATATTTTATACTGCTGGTCTAAATCAAGCGTTGAGTATCTGGTATAGCTTATAAATACTGCGTCAGCATATCCGTACATAAGATATAGCATCGTTTTTATGTCATGATCCAGCCTCAGCTCTATCATTTCAGGCCCCTTTGAGGGTGACCAGTCTATAAGCGGCTCTATGAGTGAATTGCATGTTTCAGTGATGTCAACGTCTGCATCGCCCATATTCCAAAGCGTCGCCTCTATTGAATAATAAACATATTCCGGAAAGCGAAAAACAGGGCTGTCTTTGTCCTGCCTTGCGAAAATTGTGCCATCTGATGCCAGCTCAATTTCCAGCTCTTTTTGATTTGAGTCATTATAAACGGTTATTTTGTTATTGAATTTCTGCTTGAATTCGTAGTCTACTATATTGTCCGGATTGTTATATGCCTCCATAATCAGCTGCGGCAGAATCTCAACCTGGCTCAGCCTCAGCTTTTCGCCGTATACAGGATTTATATCAATATAATACTCTGTGTAGTCTGACGCTACCTGCGGGTCATCGCCCCAGAATCTTTCCTCGACGTTCTTTACGTGGGGGATAGTGTAATCCAGAGGTTTTTCCATCAGCCTTGACACATCTATCTCGCCGTCTATACATGAGGAAAACAAAAATGCCGCCGTAAATATAATAAACAAAGACAGAGCTTTGCTATATGTTTTATTATTTTTATTTTTCATGATTGTAATTCTATATTGTTATTATTTTAATGTCAAGCACATGAATAAATAAGAACTAAACAAATTCGAAACAATTTGTTAACAATTAATACCAGGGTAAATTGCCTTGAAAAATATATGAAAATGTAATACAATATATTCTGCGTGCAGAGGCAAGGGCTCTGCGCAACAGGAGAAAACTATGCCGATACTAAAATACAGGTGCAATGACTGCGGCAATATATTTGAAGAGCTTGTATTGAGCTCAGATGCGAAAGTGCATTGCAGTGCATGCAAAAGCAATAATATAATAAGACACTATCAGGGCAAGTGCTATACTTCGCCTTCCGGAGGCGGTTCATGCAGCGGAAGCTGCTCCGGCTGCAGCGGCTGCTCATAAGAGAAGCCAATTAAAAGTAAGGAGAACTAATCCTTGGAAAGCAAAATAATAATAAAGGGCGGCAAGCCCCTAATAGGCGAAGTTACAGTAAGCGGCGGCAAAAACTCCGCAGTTGCTATAATACCGGCAGCTTTGATGTCTGACGATGTTTGCTATATTGAAAATATTCCTTTAATTGAGGATGTATTCGTACTGAAAAAGATGATGGAACATCTTGGCGCGGATGTAACAATTGAAGGAAACACTATGAGAGTAGACCCTAAGGGAGTATCCAACTGGATAGTGCCCGACGACCTAGCCAGAGAAATGCGTGCCAGCTATTACCTGATGGGTACGCTGCTTGCCAAATTCGGCAAGGCGCAGGTAGTATTCCCGGGCGGATGCAACATAGGCTCAAGGCCGATGGATCAGCATCTTAAAGGCCTAGGCTCACTGGGAGCAAAGATTGACTTAATCGGCGGAGTGTACGTGTGCAGCGCTGAAAAGCTTAAAGGCTGCGAAATATACATGGACGTTTCAAGCGTAGGGGCTACTATTAACCTGATGCTGGCAGCAGCAAAGGCAGAAGGCGTGACAACCATAGTAAATGCCGCAAGAGAGCCGCACATAGTTGACCTTGCCAACTTCCTTTCAGCAATGGGCGCCACAGTAAAGGGCGCGGGTACACCGACAATCAGAGTAAAAGGAGCGCAGAAGCTGAAAGGCTGCAGGTACTCCATACTGCCTGACCAAATAGAGACCGGCACATGGATGGCGGCGGCGGCAGCAACCAGAGGAGACATAAAGATTAATGGGTGCATTCCTTACCATATGGAATCAGCTTCAGTAAAGCTCGCTGAAATGGGCATTGAAGTAATCGAAGGCGAAGATTACATAAGAGTCAAAGCGCTAAACAGGCCGAAGGCGGTTCATATACAGACCCTTCCTTATCCGGGATTCCCAACTGATCTGCAGCAGCCCTTCACGGTGATTCTATCTACCGCAAAAGGCACATCAATGGTAATAGAAACAATATTTGAGTCCAGGTTCAGGCATGTTGATGAGCTGAGAAGAATGGGCGCGAATATACAGATAAGCGGTGATGTAGCCGTAATAATGGGAGTTGAGAAGCTCTCAGGCGCGGAAGTAGTGGCATCTGACCTACGAGCGGGAGCAGCGCTGATTGTAGCCGGAGTAATGGCTGAGGGTACAACAGTTATATCCAACACCAAATATATTGACAGAGGCTACGAAAACATAGTTGATAAGCTAAAAAGTGTCGGTGCTGATGTAAGCCGCACATAAAATATTAATTTATTAAGTTGTAAATACATTTTATAGTGATATAATATAGTAAGGATAGCTCATCAAGGAGTGATAGAATGCGAAATAAAGGATTCACATTAGTAGAATTAATTGCAGTAATAGCAATAATAGTTATTGTTGCTTCTATTGGTGCGCCTGCTTATTTTAATTCACTTCACAGAAAAGAAATGGAAGCCGATGAAATGGCCGCCTACCAGCTGACTGACTCAACTGAATCCTATGCGCTGGTAACAGGCAGAAGCCTTGATTCTGCGTCTTCGAACTTTATTTTTTCTGATTGTTATTTGAGCGGTTCTTTAGATGCTGACCTTATGATGGACAAGCTTATGGAGAACGGTTTTCTGCTTTCCCGTCCGGTGATACAGAGCAAAAATGCTGAGTTCATCTGGGATACCAGTACGCGAAAATGGAAAGTTAAAGAAATTGAATGACCTTTGTCACATATTGACAATTTATAAATATTATTAGTAATTGATGCCGCTTTTTAGCGGCGTTATTCACATTTTAAGAACAGTTATCCACAATAATTGTTAATAAGCCGGTGTAAAACCTGTTAAAATTTGCACAAAACCTTTATTTAGGGGCTTTTCTTTTGTCAATGTGGTTTTTAACTTTTATGTAGGCGAAAATCACGGATGCAGCTGAGGCAAAAATCAAAATCCATGCCCAAGTTGGCATATTAAGCCCGTTAGCGCCTATTAGCGCAGATACAATCAGCCCGGGCGGACGTGCAGCAACCATTGTCAGCATGAAAAATCCCCATGACATGCCGGAAATACCTGCTATAAAGCATATTATATCATCAGGGAAAAATGGCAGAAGAATAATCAGCACAAAAATAATTTTTTTGTTGGTGTTAATCGTATCCAAATGTTCAGATACTGTTTCCTTGCCCAGTATCCACTCGACAAAAGGACGTCCGAAAATACGCGCTATTGCAAATGCAGCAGCAGAACCTAGTATAATTGCTACTGATGAAATAAGAAATGCATTCCAGAAGCCAAAAAGCGCGCCGCCTGCAAGGGTCGTGATATTGCCGGGAATTGGGGAGATAATTACCTGAAGAAACTGGATGACGCCGAAAATAACAGGAGCTAGCGAACCATAGCTTAAAATATACTCCTTCAGCCTTTCCGCATCCTTAAACAGGCTGAAAAAACTGCTGTCTTTTCTTAGCAGTAAAATAGCTGATATTACAAGCAGTATGATAAAAGGAAAAATAATTTTCTTTATGGTATTTGTTTTTAAATTAAATTTCTTCATATACTAATATTGTACTTAAAAAAAACCAAATTAAAACAAAAACTTTTTTTGCACGGCATCTTTTTATGTAGTATAATAGCCATTGACAAAATTAAATTGTCCAATTAGAAATTAAGAGTAACTTGAAACGAGGAAAACCAGTTGCGCTATACGACAAAGAGAAAAATACTCAGATACATGTTCTGGCTGTTTCTTGCAGCAATGATTGTTCTGCTTAATATATGGCTTATTTTTGTGGTTAAGCCAGTTACAAGGCTGGAAAAAGACCTTATAGAGCTTGATGTGTCCATATATTCCAGGGTTTATCCCTATGAAAACGGACTCATAGTAATTGATCAGCGAGACCTTATCAGTTTTGATTTAAAGGGCAGGGAGCAGTTCCGGGTTGTTCTCCCGGAGTTTGACATGGAGGCTTCGCGAAAAGGAAATGTTACTGTTGTGTGGAGCTCTACTAATTCGCAGATTTACAATGAGGACGGGGTGCTCATACTGGAAAAACCGCTTTATACAGAACAAAGCAAAATACTATTCGGAAGAACCGGTGAAGACTATTTCGCTCTGGCAACTTTGGAAGAGGGCCAGTATAAGGCGCGCATATATGACTATGAGTCAAATGACATTGATGACATGCTGTTTCCATCCCAGAGCATACTCAATATAGGATTCTACGGAGACTCGGGCAATCAGCTCTGGGCGCTGCTTTTGGATTCGCACGGCACTATAACGATATCCAAGGTAAGGACAGACCACCCCGGCAAATCTATGACGGGAGCTATTACGATTCCTAACCAGGTGTGCTATGCTACAATGCCAATGGAGAGCATGGTATATGTTGTTGGTACTCATCAGATTCAGGCATACTCATATACAAGCGTACTAAAGGAAGAAATCTTAGTTTACGGCTGGACGATGCAGGATTATATACCTGGCGAAGGCAGCGATATAGCTTTCCTGATGGGGACTAACCAGACTACAGACTACGACTCGCCTGTATCAGCGCTGTGGTATATAGGCAAGGATAATGAGCAGTTCAGGCTATCAATGCCGACAGGGATAATGAAGGCGTATATGTCCGATGACTATATTTACGCATTTTCCACACAGGGCATTAATGTATATGAAATCGGGAAAACGAGCAGAAGCTTTCAAAAGCTATCCTTTGATATTGTAGATGTGCCTGCAGTTATTCGGGGCAAAGCCATAGTAATACAGAGTGAAGAGCATTTTTATCTGCTGCCAATGGAGTAGGGCAGGAAGGGCAAAGGGATGAACTATATAGATATATTTGCGGTATTAATCATACTTGTCGGAATACTCGTTGGCTATAACCAGGGGTTTCTTAAAAGCATCTTTAATATAGTTAATATAATTATTTCTATCTTAATCGGATTGGTTTTTTACGGAGCTGTCACAAAGGATATTACTGCGAATCCGCAGATAATGCCTACCGTTATACATTTCAGTGAAGCATCAGAGATGCTGGGCGGAATAGAAGTAGAAAAAATATCCGTATATGAAAGAACTCTGGATGACATAAAAATTATAGTAAATGATGCAGACCTTCCATATCCTGTTGCTGACCTGCTGCTTAAAAATATTGAAGACCAGGCTTTTGCCGGGCTCGGCTATTACACCTTGGGCGATTATCTGGAGCAGACCATCGGAAGCATGACAATTAATTATGTCAGCTTCGTAATAGTCTTTTTCATTGTCTTTCTTGTTTTTATGGTGCTTATTAGTATATCTGACTATGTGTTCAGTTTCCCGGTGCTGCATAGCATGGATTCGGTAGCGGGAGGCATCGGCGGATTTGCTCAGGCGCTTTTGCTGCTCAATATAGTGTTCCTGGCTATACCAATGATTCTTACATTCCTGCCATTTAAGGAGCTTGTAGACATGACGCAGGGTTCGTGGTTCTCAAAGATATATTATTTTCACAATCTTTTAATTAAGCTTTTAAGAGGCGCAATATAGCAGCCTAACCCACATCAATTACATTGTGATTAGCCGCCTTAAGCAGGCGGTTCATTATTGCCGCATTTAGGCCCTCTGTTTCGTAGTATTGTACGTATGCTTTCTTATAGCCGCCTTTATCAATTTCCCTTAATGAATTAAAAAGATTCTCGGCTATTGACTCAGGATGATGAACAGAGCCTAGAATAATTTTATCAAAAGGGTAGTTTTTGGCGTGCTCCTGGCAGCACAAGACTACTGCGCTGATTCCGTCAACATTATCTTTAAGGATAGCCCTGTTTACATATCGGGATACTGCTATATCGGTGCCTTTTACTATCTCTATCTCCGCATCCGGAGCATAATGCCTGTGCTTGACGCCCGGAGACTTGGCAACGGCGCCTTTTTTAAGTGGGTCAAGGACGGCCTCATCCATGCTGACCTCTCCAATTAATTCTGCAATCATTTCACGGGTAACAGCTCCCGGCCGCAATATGCACGGCGGGTCAACGCTGACATCAAGAACAGTAGATTCAAGGCCGATGTCGCAGCTGCCTCCATCGACTATTATGGGTATACGCCCCTCCAAATCCTCAAATACCTGCTGGGCACTGGTGGGTGAGGGCTTACCGGAAATATTAGCGCTGGGCGCGGCAAGGGGCAACTGGCACTCTTCTAGTATGCTGAATGCTACAGGGTGTGCTGGCATCCTTATGGCTACTGTATCGAGGCCGCCTGTTATTACATCGGACACTGCCTTTTTCTTATGCAGCACCAATGTCAAAGGCCCCGGCCAGAATTCATCCATCAGCTGCTTTGCCTTTTCGCTGACGTCTTTGGCAAGCAGAGAAACCTGAGACTGATCATAGATGTGTACAATTAGAGGATTATCCGACGGCCTTCCCTTCGCAGTGAATATTTTCTTCACTGAACGTATATTAAGCGCGTTTGCAGCGAGGCCGTAAACGGTCTCTGTGGGTATGGCAACGATCTCCCCCTTTTTTAAAAGTTCGGAGGCTTCAATAATTGTATCATAGCCGATGCCTAATATTTTCGTATCATATTTCATGTTTCGCCTAGAAATCAGCAGTGTTAACTGTGCGTGGGAACGAGATAACGTCCCTAATATTGGTCATTCCTGTTAGGTACATGATTGCCCTTTCAAACCCGAGCCCATAGCCTGCGTGGCGGGCTGTGCCGTATTTTCTAAGGTCCATGTACCACCAGTATGGAGCTTCGTCAAGGCCAAGTTCTTTCATTCTCGCATCCAGCACATCAGGGCGCTCTTCACGCTGGGATCCGCCGATTATTTCGCCCACGCCCGGAACTAAAAGATCCATAGCCGCAACTGTTTTCCCGTCATCATTCAGCCTCATGTAGAATGCTTTGATTTCTTTAGGATAGTCGGTTACGAATACGGGGCACTTGTATACCTGCTCTGTAATGTACCTTTCGTGCTCGGTCTGCAGGTCGCTTCCCCATGTTACGGGGTATTTGAATTCAACGTCCGCCTTTTGAAGAATATCAACAGCTTCCGTGTATGTAATTCTGGCAAAATCAGAGTTCGCTACATTTTTAAGCCTGTCCAAAAGGCCTTTGTCAATGAATTTATTAAAGAAGTCAATTTCCTGCGGTGCATTTTCAAGAACATAATTAATAATGTATTTCATCATTTCTTCTGCAAGCTGCATATCATCCTGAAGGTCTGCGAACGCTATCTCCGGCTCTATCATCCAGAATTCTGCCACGTGTCTTGCGGTGTTGGAATTCTCCGCCCTGAAAGTAGGCCCGAATGTATAGATATCGCCGAAAGCCATTGCATAGGTTTCGCCGTTTAGCTGTCCACTTACAGTTAGGTTGGTCTCTTTGCCGAAAAAGTCCTGCGAATAGTCAATCTTGCCTTCAGCTTTGGGCGGATTTTCCATATCAAGGGTCGTAACACGGAACATTTCGCCTGCGCCTTCGCAGTCGCTGCCAGTTATAATCGGAGTATGAACATATACAAAGCCCTTCTGTTGGAAAAACTGGTGTATCGCAAATGCGGCCAGTGAGCGCACGCGGAAGACGGCATTGAATGTGTTTGACCTTGGGCGAAGATGGGCAATAGTGCGAAGGTATTCAAAGGTGTGTCTTTTTTTCTGCAGGGGGTAGGACGGGTCGCTTGTGCCCTCAATCTCTACACCTTGTGCCTTTATTTCAAATGGCTGTGCCGCTTCGGGAGTTAAAACAAAGAGTCCCTCAACTATAACAGCGGAGCCAATGCCTAATTTAACAATAGCTTCGTAATTACCCACTAAAGATGGCTCAAGCACTATCTGAACGCCGTCAAACATTGAGCCATCGCTTATTACCATAAATGAAAAGTTTTTGGATTCACGAAGGGTTCTGATCCATCCGGCAACAGTCACCGTTTTATCGGAATATTCCTTTTGGTTTTTGCTCAGATTAGTAAGCTTAATTATATTTTTCATAAATTCACCTCATATGATTATATGTTTATTTGCACGTAAATGATTATAACATATTTTTTCTGAAATTTGTTATCAGATTAAGGATATTTATGCATTAATAATGGTTTGCCAAGCAAAAAGTTGACTAAGTAGTTTTATGATAATATAATCATTTAAACAGCAAAAAAAGGAGCAGGCTATGGTATATGATTTAATAATAATTGGTGGTGGCCCGGCCGGATACACGGCGGCCGAAAGAGCCGGAGAAGCAAAGAAAAAAGTGCTGCTTATTGAGAAAGCAAGCTTAGGCGGAGTATGCCTCAATGAAGGCTGCATTCCGACAAAAACCCTGCTTTATTCAGCAAAGCTCAAAAATCACGCTGAGAACGCAAAAAAATACGGAGTTGATATTGAAGCGGCATCAATTTCATTAAATCATAAAAAAGTAATGGCACGCAAAAACAAGACCGTTAAAAAGCTGATTGCAGGCATAAAGATGAGGCTGGATGGCTTCGGTGTCGAGATGATCTCAGCAACTGCTGAAATCAGGAGTAAATCTAATGATGGATTTGAAATTGCAGCAGGTGATACTGTTTATAATGGCAAAAACATACTTGTGGCAACTGGTTCAAGCACTGTAATTATTCCTATTGATGGAATGAGTGAGGCAATTGATAGCGGATTTGCGATAACTAGCAGAGAAGCCCTAGAACTAGGCGAGATACCCGAGAAGCTTGTAGTCATAGGCGGCGGCGTAATAGGACTAGAAATGGCATCATATTTTCAAAGTGCTGGCAGCAGCGTGAAAGTTATTGAAATGCTTGATAAAATAGCCGGAGCTACAGATAATGAAATAGCTGAAATACTAAAAAAAGAGTGCGAGAAAAAAGGAATAGAGTTTGTACTGGGAGCTAAAGTGACCAAAGTATCACAGGGAGAAGTATCTTATACAAAAGAGAACAATGAATACTCAGCAGAGTGCTCAAAGGTGCTTCTATCAGTCGGCAGGCGACCAAATATAGGCGGCCTCGGGCTTGAAAACATCGGAGTAAACACAGAGAAATCAATCCTTGTAGACGAATTTATGAAGACCAATATTGATGGAGTGTACGCGGCAGGCGATGTGACGGGAAAATCAATGCTGGCGCACACTGCATACAGGCAGGCCGAGGCTGCGGTCAACAATATGCTGGGCATAGATGATAAAATTAATTATAGTACTATTCCTTCAGTAATATACACAGACCCTGAATCTGCGAGTGTAGGAGTTACATTGAATCAGGCACTGGGAGATGGGCTGAAAGCCAAAGAAAAAACAATATCAATGAACTATTCCGGCAGGTACATGGCGGAAAATGAAGCCGGTCAGGGCATAGCGAAGATAGTATATGAAGAGGACACTCGCGTACTGCTGGGAGTCCACCTTTTAGGAAGCTACGCATCGGAGATAATATATGGCGCCGGAATTATGATCGAGCAGGGCTTTACACTGGATGATATTAAAAGACAGGTATTCCCACATCCCACGGTTGCCGAAATAATCAGAGAAGCGGTATTTTCAATAGAAAGTGAAGGTGAAGAACCATGATAAAAAAGATAAAGAATTCAGATGCTGAGCCTGTGCTTAATTTCTTAAGCAGAGAACCGGGATTCAACCTTTTTGCTATTGGTGATATTGAGAAATACGGATGCCAGGGAAAGAATGTTGAAGTATGGACAGACAGCCAGGAAGGCGAAATTATGGGCGTTCTTGTGCGATATCACAAGTCTTTTCTTGTCTACTATTCTCAAAAGGATGCTGACGTAACAGACTTTCTGGATGTTATAACAAAGCACCCTGTTGAAACGGAAGTAATAAGCGGCAAAGACTGGGTTATTGAAAAGATAGCGAAACTGGTTGAGTATAAAAAGCATAAGAAGCTATATTTCTGCCAGCTAGAAAAGCAGATTGACGAAAGCGAACTGAACACAGAGGGCGTCATTATAGCATCGCCTGAGGATGCGCAGGGCATATGCGACCTGCAGAACACTATAGATGAATTTTTAAGTGAAGTTGAAAAGGACCATGTAGAGAAAAACATAAGGGAAGGTTTCAGCAGGGTATACTGCATTAAAAATGAAGATGGTGATATAGTAAGCATGGCTCAGACATCGGCGGACACATCATCGGCCGCCATGATAGTTGGAGTGTGTACACATATTGACTACAGAAAGCAAGGGCTTATGCGCAAGGTGATGACAAAGCTTTGCTACGACCTCCAGCAGGAGGGCAAGCTGACCTGCCTGTTCTACGACAATAAAGACGCCGGAAGGATATACCACAGTATCGGATTTGAGACGATAGGAATGTGGCATATGCTACAGCTATAGCTTATAAAATAAGCCGGATAATAATTATCCGGCTTCAATCTTTATATGGACGAAATTGAACTTACTTGGGGTATTTATCAATCCCAATTCACATCGAAATCACAAACTACAGATCCGTCATCCTTTAGAGCAATCACTGAATAGCCGCTGTAATCAAAATCAACAATGTTCGTCCAGCCCGATACATCTAGGCTGCTGTCGGTTGTCAGCATTGTGCCGTCATTTAAAAGAGCAACAATATGGTATTCGCCTGCAATAATTTTTTTAACATTTGACCACTTTGTTACATCAGAATTCATATATGCGCTTTCTCCTGCAAATAGCATTGTGCCGTCGCTTTTTACCGCTGCTGTATATGTCGGGCTGCAGTCAATCTGAATGACATCATCCCAGTCCTCTACATCGCACTGTCCGTATTCATTTGATCCGGAAGCGACAACCGTTCCGTCAGTGGTCAGGCCGATAATATGAGAGCTATAGCCTTTTGCGTCAACTATATTATCCCAATCAGGGTTTGTGTATTCAGGAGTCATTGTAACTATGCCGTATGCCGTGTTAACGGTGCCGTCTTCATTGATACCCACCAAAGCCTCTAAACTATTGCTTCCCGTGCCTGCAAGCATACTAACTTTTTCATTGATTTTAGTTGTCCCATCCCAATCGTCGATATCTTCATTGTATTTTATATAATTGTTTGTAGTGAGTACTTTGTTATCTTTCGTTATTGCTGTCATAGAGTAAAGGCATGTTTCTACGCTCTTAACGTTAGTCCATTGTCTATATTCATAGAATACATCACGGTCGGATGTTGCGGTACTAATTAAAGTGCCGTCGTTTTTAACGCCGACAATACGAGCAAAGCAGACACAGACATCAGATATATCCTGCCATTCATTTATTTCATTGGGGTCAAATCCTATTGTGAAATCTCTTCCGGCATATGCCAAAGTTCCGTCATCTCTAAGCGCGACAAAATAATACCTTGAAGCATATACATCAACAATATTTGTTTCATCAGATAGATTTTTAAACTGTTGAGTAGATAATAAATACATTATCTGAGGAAAAAGCAGCAAAATAACTATTGTGACTACTGCAGTAATAGACACGATAATACCAATAATTTTAATTGTTTTTTTTGAGGGTTTTTTCATGTTTGTGCCACCTGAAAGAGTAGTAATAATTTAAGAAATTGTATCACATAAAAATGATGATGTCAAAAAATATAAAAATGACGAATGTTATCCAGTGAATTCAACTGAATAGCTGCAAAATGTACACTATTTAGGTATTTCAATGTTTAGCAAGATTTTAATAAATCAAATAAAAATAATAAATAATAAAAAAGGTATTGTATTTTATGCAGAAATATGTATAATTATAAAAAGGAATTGATTTTATTCATAATACGCGGAGGAAACAATGGCAAAAGAAAAAGTAATTTTAGCATATTCGGGTGGACTGGACACCTCTATAATAATTCCATGGCTTAAGGAAAACTATGATTTTGAAGTGGTTGCCATGGCTGCTGATGTCGGCCAGGGCGAGGAACTAGCTCCTCTTAATGAAAAAGCTTTAAATTCAGGAGCAAGCAAGCTATACATTGAAGACCTGACAAAAGTATTCGCAGAAGAATACATATTACCGACATTAAAAGCTGGTGCAAAATATGAGGGAAAATATCTCTTGGGCACATCATTCTCAAGGCCGATCATAGCAAAAAGGTTGGTGGAGATAGCTGAAAAGGAAGGCGCGACAACCATATGCCACGGCTGCACAGGCAAGGGCAATGATCAGGTTCGCTTTGAGCTATCCATAAAGGCATTGAATCCGCATATTAAAATAATTGCGCCATGGCGCATATGGGATATAAAATCCCGCGAGCAGGCAATTGATTACGCGAAAGAGCGCAATATTCCGCTGCCTGTTACAAAGAAACGCCCCTACAGCATGGATAGGAATATATGGCATCTCAGTCACGAGGGTGCTGACCTTGAAGACCCGTGGAACGAGCCGCACAGCGACCTTAACCTGATATGCAAAAATATTGAGGATGCGCCGGACAAAGCAGAATATGTAGAGATTGAGTTTGACAAGGGAATACCTGTATCAGTAAACGGAGAAAAGCTGGAAGCAGTTGTATTAATAACTAAGCTAAATGAAATAGGAGCAAAGCATGGAGTAGGCGTTCTGGACATGGTAGAAAACCGTCTTGTCGGAATGAAATCAAGGGGCGTTTATGAAACCCCTGCAGGAACAATTCTATATGAAGCACATGACCTGCTGGAATCTATAACATTGGATAAAGACACATTGCATTACAAGCAGAAGATGGCATTGGAATTTGCAGACCTCGTTTACAATGGCAAATGGTATACGCCGCTTCGTGAAGCGCTGTCAGCATTTGTTGATGAAACGCAGAAGACCGTATGTGGCACAGTGAAGCTGAAGCTCTACAAGGGTAATATTGTACCTGCGGGCATAAAATCACACTACAGTCTGTATTCTGAGGAGTTCGCTACATTTGGTGAGGATGAAGTATACAACCAGAAAGACAGCGAAGGGTTCATCAACCTCTATGGATTGCCTATGAAGGTAAGCGCGCTGATGAAAGAGAAGATGGCAAAGTAGATGGCAAGCTTTGCTTGATAGACAACAGATTATATAATATACTTAAAGGACTATCCCATGGATAGTCCTAAATAAAATGTAAACTAAAAAAATGGAGGATATTATGAGCGATAAAAAACTGTGGGGAGGCAGGTTCACAAAGAGCACAAACGCCGCTGTGGACGATTTCAACTCATCCATTAGGTTTGATCAAAGGCTTTATTATTTCGATATAATGGGGTCTATTGCCCATGCTGAGATGCTGGGGAAGCAGAACATAATATCATCTGAGGATGCAGAGAAAATAGTAAACGGACTTAATGAAGTGATGAAGGATATCGAAAACGGCACTGCTGAGTTTGATATATCCGCTGAAGATATCCATATGAATGTAGAAAAACTGCTGACAGAAAGGATTGGCGAGCCGGCAAAGAAACTCCATACTGCGCGCTCCAGAAACGACCAGGTGGCAGTGGACAGCAAGATGTACACCAAAGATATCGCAGGCAAAATAAAAAAGCAGCTTGTTGAGCTGATTGCAGTCTTTACGAAAATCGCGCAAGAAAATCTTTATACTATAATGCCGGGCTATACCCATATGCAGAAGGCACAGCCCGTTACACTGGCCTTTCATATGATGGCATATGTGGAGATGTTTAAGAGAGATATACATCGCATAGAAAATACTATTGAAAACTGCTCGCAGATGCCTTTAGGCAGCGGAGCTCTGGCAGGGGTTACCTACAATATTGACAGAGACTACACTGCTAAAAAGCTAGGATTTGCTGAGCCTACATTAAACGCGATGGACAGCGTATCAGACCGAGACTTCGTGCTGGACTTTATATATTCAGCCAGTGTTGTTATGATGCATCTATCGAGATTTTCTGAGGAAGTTATTCTGTGGTCGACGGATGAATTCGGCTTTATAGTATTAGACGATGCTTACTCAACAGGCTCAAGCATAATGCCGCAGAAGAAAAACCCCGATGTAGCGGAATTGATAAGAGGAAAAACCGGGCGCGTATACGGCGACCTGATGGGCACTCTTGCAATGATGAAAGGGCTGCCTCTTGCATACAATAAGGACATGCAGGAAGACAAAGAGAGCCTTTTTGACGCATACGACACGGTGTCATCATGCATATTTATGTTTACTAAAATGATAGAGACTGCAAAGTTCAACAAAGATAACATGGCGCAGGGAGCGGAGGGCGGATACACCAATGCAACAGATGTAGCCGACTACCTAGCTAAAAAGGGAGTGCCCTTCAGGAGCGCACATGAAATCGTAGGAAAGCTGGTATTATTCTGCATTGAAAATAATATTACGCTATCTCAGGTTTCAATGGAGCAGTACAAGCAAATATCAGAGCATTTTGCAGAAGACATATATGAAGCTATAAATACAGTGAACTGCGCGAAGCAAAGGAAATCCTACGGTGGGCCAGCGCCGGAGAGCGTGCAGAAGATGATAGATGCAACAGAGAAGTACTTAGAGGGCTTAAAATGAAACTGCCACAATCAGAAATAAAAAATAGAATAGATCAATTCTATAAATTAATGAACGAAAAAGCTCCGGGCTGGGATATTGCAGTCATATTCGACAGGGTGAACCAATATTACTTTACCGGCACGATGCAAAACAGCGTTCTGATATTCCTGCCTAGCGGCAGAGCTCACTACTTTGTAAGGAAAAGCTATGCAAGGGCAATGCTTGAATCCGGCTTCCCTGACATACGACAGATGAATACTTTCAGAGACATAGTAACAGTGCTGGGAGACAAGAAGCTAGAAAACGGATATATAGAAAAGTCAAAAGTTCCAATCGGCCTCTTTGAGATGCTGAATAAATATCTTAACATCGAAAATGTGCAGTCGCTGGATGAAATATTAAGTTACCAGCGTTCAATAAAATCACCCTATGAAATTGAAATCATGAAAGAAGTCGGGGCAAGGCACAATAAATTTGTGCGAGAGATAGTGCCAGGTTTGCTTAAAGAGAGAATGAGTGAGCTGGAGCTTGCATCCTTATATGGATATGAGATGATTAAATTCGGGCATCAGGGCATACACCAGTTTAATATGTTTCAGGCGAATCCTTCATCAGGGGAGATTGCCTTCGGGGATAATTCCATGTACCCATCCTCTTTTGACGGGCCGGGCGGCACAAAGGGAATATACCCTGCACAGCCCAAATTCGGCAGTGCGGAAAGAACACTGCAGCCTGGTGATTTGGTTTATGCGGACTGGGATTTCACAATGCAAGGATATCATACGGACATTACGCAGATTTATATGTTTAAGGGCAAAATAAGCGACGAGATAAAGGCCGCTAATGATGCATGCATAAAAATAAAAAAGCTGGCATCTGGCATGCTGAAGCCCGGAGCTATACCCAGCGACATATACAATGCGGCAATTGATATTCTGGATAAAAAATACCTGAATCATTTCATGGGTGCCAACGGAGAGAACGTAAAGTTTATAGGCCACGGACTCGGACTGTGCGTGGATGAACTTCCCGTAATTGCCCCTAAATACAACGTGCCGCTTGAGGCAAATATGACAATTGCTATCGAACCGAAGATATCTATAGAGGGAGTAGGCTTGGTTGGCGTCGAAAGCACATATATAGTAACCGAACACGGAGGCGAATGCATAACAGGAGAAACTGATGAAATCATTGAGGTCTTTTAATGACTAAAAATCAGGAAATATTACAACTTGCAGAAAAATACGGCTTTGATGAGTGTGAAGTGATCAGCGCAGAGCCTTTTTTGCAGTATAAAAAAGATTTTGAAAAGAGCAGCTATGCGGAAGACTCAGATATAACATATGACCCGAAAGCATACAAGAAAGACGCAGATAAAATAGTAGTGCTGCTCAAGGCTTACAATCCATATGATGAAAGCTATTTTACAAGTGACCATATTTACGTAGATGCCTATTATGTAGCAGGAAACGAATGCTACTTCAGCGCAAAGAATATGGCGGAAGAAATAAGCGGATGGAGATATGCCGCTTATGCATCCCCCAGAATTTCGTTCAGGCACTGTGCCTATAGGGCCGGCATGGGAAAAAGAGGCATGAGCGCCCTGCTTATAAACGAAAAATACGGCTCTTACGTCCATATACAATGCTTATTGACAAATGCACCTTTGGATATAACAAAGAACATAGAAAACACAGAGATATGTGATGACTGTGAAAGCTGCACTCTGTCATGCAAGGGCGGAGCAATGCAGGGCAACGGATTTGTTGACATAAATAAATGCGTACGACACTATATGCCTGCAAAAAGGTATGTTCCGGAGCATATAAGAAAAATGGTTGGAAGCAGCTTTATAGGATGCACAGACTGCCGTGTAGCCTGCCCGCATAATCTAAAAATAGCGAAGGTTAAGCCGCCGCAGGATTTGCTGGACGCATGCTATATCCCAGTGCTGGCAGACAGCGAACATGAAAATTATAAAAAGAGCTTCAATACATTGAGAAACTACATTGGCACGAATGAGATAAAGAAAATGAAGCTTATAAAATCAGTTGTTATTGTAATAGGAAATACAAAAGACAAAAAATACCTGAAAATTCTGGACAAATTGAAGAGCAGAAATGACGATAAAGACCTGCTTGAGTATATCCATTGGGCTGAAAATGAAATATTAAAAGCAGCGATATAATGCTACGATTTAATGTCTTAATGTAATCATTAATAAAATATTAAAAATTCAAAAAAAATGTTTGTTTTTATAATCAAAAAGTGTATATTATATGTAGATTATTTTGGGAGGTATTATGATGGCTTTTGAACTGTGTCCTCGATGCAAGCTAAACTATGTAAAGCCTGGGATGAAATACTGCAAAATTTGCATGAATGAATTTAAAGACATCGAAGATGACGGCGAGGTCTGCCCTGTATGCGGCGAGAATGTTCTTGATGACGGCGAGGACATCTGCTCATCCTGCCTGGAGCACCGGATGGAAATGAGCGGGTATTCAATTGAAGAGGAGGGCCCTGAGGAAGAGGCAGACACCGACAGCGATGAGTTCGACGGCATGAGGCTGGTTGACATTGATGATGACGCACCTGAAGACGTAAAGGAAGATTTTGATACTGAATCAGAATAAAAAAAGAAAAGTGTTTGCAATTGCCGACCTTCACCTGTCTGGCGGACAGAATAAGCCAATGGGTATATTTGGGGAACATTGGGATAACCACTGGGATAAAATAAAGGAAAACTGGATAAAAAAGATAAGTGATGACGACATCGTTATTATCCCCGGCGACATATCATGGGCAATGAGCCTTGATGACGCAGGGGAAGACATAAGAGAGCTTAATGATCTGCCGGGAAGGCAGATTTTAATTAAAGGCAATCATGACTATTGGTGGTCGTCATATTCAAAGGTCAGCGAAGTGCTTTCTGATAAGCAGATTGCTATTCAAAACAACAGCTGCAAAATATCAGATATAGTTATCGCGGGAACGCGCGGCTGGGTGTGCCCGAATTCTCAGGAATTCAAAGAGCAGGACGAAAAAGTATATAAAAGAGAAGCAATCAGACTGGAGCTTTCTCTGCAGGAGGCAGAAAAAAAAGCGGATAAAAAATCCGCTTTGATTGTAGCTATGCACTTTCCGCCGTTTGCACTTGATAAGGAACCGACTCTTTTTACAGAGATAATTGAGAAGTATTCGCCGGATTGCGTTGTCTTCGGGCACATTCACTCGCCCAAAATTGCAAAGAGCCTTGAAGGCGATATAAACGGGATAAAATATGTTATGGCTGCGTGTGACAGCATAGATTTTGATCCTGTTAGGATTCTTTAATATTTTCAATTCGCAATCTAAACCGAATTACATTCATTGCTTGGTGAGCAATATAGTATATGCAATTTAATCAATGCCTATATAATACTACATTTCCTTTTTGTCAGTTTTTTTATGAGTAAATTTCTTCTCACCCGTTTTATATGGCTCAATATAATTATAATCTCCCTTAAGCACATATTTATATGTCAATAGCCCTTCAATGCCTACAGGGCCACGGGCATGAATCTTCGATGTAGATATGCCTACCTCTGCGCCGAAACCATAAACAAAGCCATCCGCAAAGCGGGATGAAGCGTTTATGTATACGCCTGCGCTGTCAACAAGGCTGACAAACATATCCGCGCTTTCCTTATTTTCAGTTAATATTACATCGGTATGGCCAGAGCCATGTGTGTTTATATGCTCTACGGCTTCGTCCAATCCTTTAACTACTTTGATTGACAGAATGTAGTCAAGGTATTCAGTATCCCAGTCTGCGTCTTTTGCCTCATCAATTTGTATATACTTTCTGGTTTCGCAGCAGCCCAGAAGGCGCACATTCTTTTGATCCATTGCGCTTTTAAGTAAAGGAAGAAATTCGCCGGCTATCTTTTCGTGAACCAGCAGCGTCTCCATAGCGTTGCATACGGCGACATACTGCGTTTTTGCGTCAACGCAAACGGGTATTGCTTTATCAATATCAGCGCTTTCATCCACGAACACATGGCATATGCCGTCTGCATGGCCGAGAACCGGGATATTTGAATTATCCATAATATATTTTACGAAGCTGTTGGAGCCTCTTGGAATTATCAAATCAATATACTTATCAAGAGATAACATTTCTGATACATCGTCTCTGGTTTCCATCAATGATATCCATCCCTCAGGCAGCCCGCTGGCTGTGGATGCGTCCCTTATGATTTCAACTAGAATTCTGTTTGTGTTTTTCGCTTCGCTTCCGCCTTTTAGCAGCACCGCGTTTGCCGATTTAAGGCATAGAGACGATATCTGAACCAGAGCATCCGGGCGGGACTCAAAAATTATGGCTATTACGCCGATAGGGCAGGATATCCTATAAAGGTCAAGGCCAACATCCAGCTCTGTGGACATCTGCACTTTTCCGAGCAGGTCCTCCATTTTAGCCAGAGCTTCAAGTCCTGCAATTACTTCACTTAGTTTGCTATCGTTAAACAGTAGCCTTTTTAAAAGTGGCTTATCAAGGTTTGCTGCTTCAGCAGCCTTTATGTCCGCTTCATTTGCCGCAAAAATCTTGTCTTTTTGTGTATTAAGCGCTTGAGCAATTGCAAGGAGAGCTTTTTTCCTAATGTCAGCAGAAAGCGCAGCTACCTTTATGGCTGCTTTCTTCGCACCTGATGCCTTTTCTAGAATTTTTTTATCCATTTTATTCCCCGATATTATAATATTTATTAAAATGAATATTATCACATCAGGCAAAAATCTGCAAATAAATATGCATTGCTGAGAAAGAAAGCCTGTAATTAGTAAGGTTAATATTTTTTATTCTCAGCTAGACTAAGATGATTTCCTTTTTAATTGAAAATTAGTATAAAATAATGTAAAATATGTTGATGAGCTTTTTCAATAGTATTATAAGGCTTGCTTAAAGATTACAAATGTTTTATAATATTATTAATTTATTGTTACACAAAAGAGATGATAATGCAGACAAAAAAAATATTGCTGGCGTCAGGTTCACCCAGAAGGAAAGAACTTCTTGCAAGAATGGGCCTTGAATTTGGCATTATGCCTTGCGACGCTGAAGAAAAATATGACCCTGAGATGAATCCCTCGGAGATCGCCAGATATCTGGGAAGGCTGAAGGCTGAAATCGTGAACAAAATGGTTGACGGCTATGTAGTCATCGGCGCTGACACCATAGTGGTGGTGGACGGGCATATTCTGGGAAAGCCGACAGATAGGCATGAAGCATACAGCATGCTTAAAAAGCTAAGCGGCAGCTGGCATGAAGTTATAACGGGCGTTTGCGTATTTGACGGCGAGGAATGCATTACAGATCATGTGATTACGAGAGTTCATTTTGTTGAAATGACCGAAGGCGAGATAGAAGAATATATAAATACAGATGAGCCATATGATAAGGCTGGTGCATACGGAGTGCAGGGCCTCGCAGGAATGTATATTGACTCAATCGAGGGGGACTACTACAATATTATGGGCTTTCCCATGGCAAAAATCCGCAGCATGCTCAAAGAGGTATCTGCCATGGACGGCGTGAAAGGACAATAAACCGCAAAATGAAGTATGATCTGGCAGTAGATTTAGGCACGGCTAATGTAGTTATTTATATAGTGGGAGAAGGCGTTGTTTTAAGAGAGCCTTCTATTGCCGCTGTAAGCTCCAGAGGACGGAGAAAAGTGGTTGCCGTGGGGCTTGAGGCATCGAGAATGCTTGGCAAGACCACTCAAGAAGTGCAGGCTGTGCGGCCGCTGCGCGACGGAGTGATAGCGGATTTCAGAGTGACAGATGAAATGCTTAAACTATACGTCGAGAAAGCATTGAGGTCTAAAAACGCGTCCAGAAAAGGGCATAATATGGTTATATGTGTGCCCTGCGACATAAACACAATGGAACAGCAGGCAGTAAGGGAAGCCGCAAAAAGGGCAGGCGCGAGAACCGTCCTGATAGCGGAAGAGCCAATCGCAGCCGCAATCGGCGCAGGAATGGACATAAGTGAGCCAAGGGGCTCAATGCTGATAGACATAGGCGGCGGAACAAGTGACATAGCTGTAATATCAATAGGCGGTTTAGTGTGTGCCAAGTCGCTTCGCACGGGCGGAGTGAAGATGGACGATGCGATAGTGTCATACATGAGAAGAACATACAACATGATAATAGGGGATAAAACAGCAGAAAGCATAAAAATTGAAATAGGCACTGCAATGCCCGAAAGCAGCCTGAAATCAATGCTGGTAAGGGGCAGGGATAATGTATCAGGCATGCCGATGAGTGTTGAGGTGACATCAAGGGAAATATGCACGGCGATGGACAAGTGCCTTACAGATATATTTGATTCTATAAGGGAAGTGCTGCAGGAGACGCCGCCTGAGCTTATTGCGGACATAATGGAAGACGGAATTATGCTTGCTGGCGGAGGAAACCTTCTTGAGGGGATGCCCGAAAGAATAACATATGAAACCGGAGTGAAAACGGTGCTCGCAGAAAGCCCGATGGACTGCGTTGCAATTGGCGCGGGTATAATTGCGCAAAGAGTATCCGGCAGAAAATAGCCTTAAATAAGCGGAGGAAACAAGTGAGAAAAAATGCTAATTTAATCGCATGGATAATGATGGCGGTCGTATTCATAGCAGGAATAGTAATATATATTAATACTTTCGGCGGGAAAAGATATCCTGAACAGATGACTGAAGAGCAGGCATACAAACTGATGCAGCAAGAAGAGCCTGACACATCTGAATATCTTTCAAGCGGAACCACTGTATTTGAAGATATCGCTAACAATGCTGTTACAGGAGTGGCGGCAGGTACATACTACGCAGCTGACGGAGTAAAAGGATTTTTCCAAAGGCTTTTTAACCCTAAAGAAGCAGATGCGGAGATTCAGGCGCTTAAAGAGCAGGTGCAGGTGCTGGAAACAGAGCTGGCATTTGCTGAGGCAGTTAGGCAGGAAAATGCAAGGCTGCAGGAATTGCTTGGCTTTGCTGAGGAATATCCCCAGTACGAATATGTGCATGCAAGAATAATAGCGAGTGACCCAAACAGCTGGTTTATGGAGTTTACAATAAACCGCGGCGCAAATCAGGGAATTGTAGTGAATTCAGCTGTAGTCAACGAGGATGGGCTGGTCGGAAGGATAATTGAAGTATATCCGAACTCATCAAAGGTGCTTACAATAATTGACCCCCAAAGCGCAGTGCCTGTGGTGGCGCAGCGTTCGCGCGACAACGGAATAGCAAAGGGCAGCATTAACCCATATACAGAATATCCTGAAATTAAGATGAGCTATCTTTTAAATGATGCTGACTTAGTGCCGGGCGATACGATAGTATCTTCATCTCTGATGGGAATTTTCCCAATGGGCATAGTAGTCGGCGAGGTAAAGGAAGTCGTAAGGCAGGACAGCGCGGAAAAATATGCATTGATTACTCCGTCTGTTGACTTTGCACATCTTGAGGATGTACTGATAATTGTAGGAAAGACCAATCAGGAAATAATAGATGAAGCAGTGATAGAAGAAGACACTGAAGAAACAGAGACAGACACGACAGAAACGGACGAAAACACAACAGAAGAGGACAACAACGTAACTGAGGACGGAAACAATGGCTAGGATAAGAGCGCTTAGTATTTTTCAGATGCTTGCCGGCTTGTTTATTCAGGTTTCGGCGCTGCACGTTTTCGGAATGGATAGGTTGGTGCCGAATCTTTTCGTAGCTGCGCTAATACCGTCAGCATTGCTTTTTGGACCGATATACGGCCTGCTTTCCGGATATTTGGGCGGACTGATTATAGACCTCCTCACAGGGTATGGCCTCGGACTTTCTGCAATACCTTTTGCAATCGGAGGCTTTGTTGCGGGAATTTTGAGCGAGTATATCAATAATGAGCATTATTTATCTTCAGTAATTTTTGTTGTTATTACGTTATTCGTATATGATATTTTCATGTTTTTATCCTTATACTTCTCAAGAAGTGTGATAGTAATAAACATAGACTTAGTGTTCCAAAGCCTTTTGGTTGTATTATTGAGCTGTGCAGCTGCAGTAATAGACCATATATGGATTAACAAGAGAAATGAAATTCATCAGAAAAGAAGAAGGATTAACTCAGGCTTTGGCAGCTAGAAGGTGATACTAAATGAGCAGTGAATTTAAAAATAGATATAAAGTTGTAATGATAATTGTAAGCATAATGTTCTTCATTCTGCTGGTAGGTTTGCTGAATCTGCAGTGGAGGAATGGAGAAGAATACGCCGTACAGGCCGTTGCAGGCCTGGATAAGGAGCTGAGGCTTACAGGCAGCAGAGGAATGATATTGGATACTAACGGTGTGCCGCTTGCATATGACCAGAACAGCTATAATGTAGTGTTCTATAAGGACCCTAGCAAGACAACCAGCAAATACGGCGCAGAATATACCGATATCATGCGCCGCACGATCGATATAATCGAGGAAAACGGCGGAGAGTGCATAACCACTTTCAACATCAAAGTTGATATAGGTGATGAAGGCACCGTTTTCAAATTCTATTTTCCCGGTATAGAAGAGCAGGATATGCCTGCGCGTATCAATAAATGGATTGACAATATGTCAATATCGGATTCTATACAAAAAGATTTCAATGCCGGATTAGTCGACGCGGAATATATATATTGGTACCTGCGTAAAAGATATTCCATTCCCGAAGATGTATCCTATGATGAGGCTGAAAAGCTGCTTTCAATATGGCAGGAAGTTCAGAAATCATCCTATAGGTCATATGCTCCTGTAACCATATCAGAGGATGTCAGCTTTGAGACTGTTGCTATGATAGAGATGCTCAATATTGAACTGGATGGTATGGAAATAGAGGAGGGAAGCATCAGAATCTACCCCAAAAATGAGCTTGCGTCGCATATTGTAGGCTACATGGGAAGGATGCCGAATGAAGCAACCCTTTTAGAATATGAAGCTATCGGATATTCCCGTGAAGACCTTATCGGCATATCAGGAATAGAAGCTACTATGGAATTTGAGCTATCTGCAAACATTGAAGGCAAGACAGGCACAAGAAAAGTGGAAGTTGACTCCAGGGGTAAAGTAGTAAGCGAAACTTCCGTTATATCTCCTACAGATGGAAACAACGTGATGCTGACACTGGATGTCGACATGCAGAAAGTTGCTGAAGATGCACTGGAAGAAAACATAAAGCAGATTAACGCTATTCAGAGAGGAAGATACAACGACTATAAAGAAACATTGTATGATCCTTTTGTAGACTCAATAGAGGATATTGACCTAGCAGAAACCGGTGCGGTAGTTGTTATGCAGGTGCAGACTGGGAATATACTAGCGATGGCTTCCTTTCCATCCTATGATGCAAATGTATTTACCGGGGGATTATCAGAAGCCAATACAAGAATGCTTTATGATGACGAGAGGCATCCGCTTTTTAATAATGCAATTGCCTCCACTTCAACGCCTGGCTCAATCTTTAAGATGGTTACTGCCGTGGCTGGATTGATGGAGGGCGAAATAACGCTTGAAACGCGAATAGACGACGGCGGACTTTGGACGCAGGATATTGTTTCCGGTAAGGCGCCTTCATGCTGGGTTTATCCAAAAATATATTTACATCAGAATCAGACAGTGGTAGAGGGGCTGAAAAACTCCTGCAACTACTTCTTCTTTACAGTTGCCGATTATTTGGGCAACGAAAGACTCAATTTATGGGCGAAGAGACTGGGCCTAGACAGCAAGACAAATGTTGAGCTTACAGGTGAAATTGCGGGGCAGATAGCAAGCCAAGAAGTGCTATATACCAGCGGTAAGACGCCAACCGGTAAGACAGCCTCTGTATATGCGGCGATAAAAGCAACCTTGAAAAAAGCGTGCTTAGAACAAGGATTTGAATACGAAGAAGAGCTATACAACGAAGTAACCGAAACGCTTATGGATCTGGTCCTTTCAAACACTATTGAGTGGGGTCCTGATATTCGCGGTATATTGAAAAACAAGCTTGATCTGGATGCTCAGGCTGTTAAAAACGCGCCATATCAATCATATGATAAGCAGATATCAGCATATCTTCTGGAAATAAAGTGGACAGATACAGAAAACATACTTACAGGTATCGGACAGTCAGTTACTCTGCTTACGCCCATTGCTGTTGCAAGGTACCTATCAGCTATAGTAAACGGCGGGTATGTATACGATGCCACTTTGATAAAGGCGATAATTTCGCCTGACGGAAAGATAACAAACGAATCGCGCCCTCAGCTTGTGCGCGAACTCAATATTGACAAGGAATATGTTGATGCTATAAAGGAAGGAATGGCTGAAGTTGTATCGCAGGAAGACGGCGGAACAGCTGCACGCTACTTTACTAACTTTAAATACATTGACGAAATAGGCGGAAAGACAGGAACGGCAGAAGTAGGAGATATCGACCTTGAAAACAATGCATGGTTTATAGCTTTTGCACCGTTTGATCAGCCGGAGATAGCAGTAGTTGTAATGATCCCGCACGGATACTCAGGAGGATTGGCATCCTATACTGCAAGAGAAATCATTGAGTATTACCTTGATGAGAAATACGCTGTTCAGGAAGCGCCGGTATTGCCCGCCGCATATGAAATCACTCCGTGATCTTTCAGAAACAGATGATCATTCAAAAGGAATAAAATAAATGGAACAAATCGCAAAGAAAAAAAAGATGCAGTTTGATTTTGTGCTGGCAGGCATAATACTTGCCCTGATGTTGATGGGGCTGTTAATGCTGGCTAATGCTACAGGAAAGCCTGGCATCGAATTCGGCTCAAACTGGCTGGATTATATACAGGCAATGGACAAATCATTTATTGTAAGGCACCTTATATGGTTTGTATTAGGATGCGCCGTGGCTGGGGGACTAATGGCAGTGGACTACAGGGCATACGGCCGATATATCGGCATAGCCTACATTGCTATCATAGCGCTGTTGATTGCAGTTTTGGTTTTTGGTGTGAACGTATACGGACAGAAGAGGCTGGTTATCGGCGGAGCGAGCGGAACAGAACTACAGCCGTCTGAAATGGCGAAGGTGGTTTTGATTATAATGTTGGCAAAAGACATGTCAAAATATGAAAACGGAATAACAACTCTAAAACAGCTATTTACCGTATTATTAAAGGCAGCAATACCACTTGTATTGATGCTGCAGGATATAGGCACTAGCGTTGTGTATATATTTATTATGGGCGTATTACTTTTTGTCGGGGGGACGAGAATGTGGATGCTTTTTTCTATTCTGGGGGGAGCACTTGTTTCAATTGTACCAATATGGAATGTACTGGGTGACCCGCAGAAGCTGAGGATTCTAACATTTCTTGATCCGACGCTTGACCCCACAGGAACGGGATATAACGTTATCCACTCAAAAATGGCGATAGGCTCCGGGCAGATACTGGGGAAAGGTTTCTTCAACCCCACTGCAATGAGCCAGCTTAACTATATCCCCGTTCAGGAATCGGACTTTATTTTCGCAGTAACAGGCGAAACGTTAGGATTTTGGGGCACTTCATTTATAGTTTTACTATTTGCTGCTCTGATATTCAGAATGGTATATTTGGCTACTAAGGTTGAGGATAAGTTCGGCTCACTCATAATTATTGGTGTAGCGTCAATGATGTTCATCCATATCTTTGAAAACGTAGGCATGTCTATTGGAATAATGCCGGTTACGGGAATTCCGCTGCCGTTCTTTTCATACGGAGGTTCATCGATGATTACAAATATGATGGGAATAGGCCTGGTGGAGTGCGTATGGCTGCGGCGAAAACCGAAATCCAGGGCAGACGTTTTGTCGTTTACATAAGCTAAGAGTAAGGGGAGAATATGAATATTGCACTGATAGCACATGACAAGAAGAAAAATGAAATGGTTAATTTCTGTGTTGCGTACATAGAGATTCTTAAAAAGCATCATTTATGCGCAACTGGGACAACAGGTCTAAGGATAAATGAAGCTACAAATCTTCATATACATAGGTTTCTTTCAGGGCCTTTAGGCGGTGACCAGCAAATAGGCTCTAGGATTGCATATAATCAGATTGACCTGGTTATTTTTTTAAGAGACCCGCTGACAGCACAGCCCCATGAACCGGACGTTTCTGCGCTTTTAAGGCTATGCGACGTGCATAATATTCCATTGGCAACGAATCTTGCATCGGCAGAGGTCGCAATAAAAGGGCTGGAAAGAGGCGACCTGGACTGGAGAATCGTAGTAAACCCGCCGGAAGACGCGGATAAGGCATTTTAGGGAGAGAAGTAATGGATAAACTGGAAAAAGTATTTGAGCTGCAGAAAATGCTCAATCAGGATATTGTTGAAAGGCGCAGCCTGCAGGGAATATCAAAGGAAGAATGGATACAAAAGCAGACTCTTGCAATGATTTCGGAGCTTTCAGAATTGCTGGATGAAGTCAACTTTAAATGGTGGAAGAACAAAAAGGAAGTGGATGAGCAGTTGGTAAAGGAAGAACTGGTAGATATCCTACATTTTTTTGTAAGCATGTGCCTTGTGTATGATATGAGCGCAGATGAGCTTTACTCAATGTATATGGATAAAAACAAAGAGAATTTCAACAGACAGAACGGCACATCAATAAAAGAAGGGTATGATGCCAGCAAGCAAACCATATCATAATAATATTCGGATTTATTCAATTGATAAATACATTATCTGCAAGGAGCAAAAATGGCGGTAATTGTTCAAAAATTTGGCGGAACATCAGTAAGCACGGAAGAAAACAGGCATAGATGCCTGCAAAAGATAATAACGGAAATAGAAAACGGGAACCAGGTGGTTGCCGTTGTGTCCGCTATGGGAAGAAAGGGCGAACCATACGCAACGGATTCCCTGCTGGAACTTATAAAAGATGAAAAAACAAATAAAAGAGATATAGACCTTCTTATGTCTTGCGGTGAGATTATATCCTCTGTTGTAATATCCGCAATGCTGAATTCCGAAGGATACAGAGCCAACGCGGTGACAGGCTTCCAGGCAGGAATCATGACAAACGGTGACAGCGGCAGCGCAATGTGCGAATACATCAACTGCAGCTATATAAAGGCTCTTCTTGATGATAACGTGATTCCCATTGTTGCAGGGTTTCAGGGCCTGCATGACGGAATAGAGATTACCACGCTTGGGCGCGGAGGCAGCGACACAACAGCTGCGCTGATAGGGGCAGCGCTGCACGCCGAAAGAGTGGATATATTCACTGACGTTGACGGCATAATGACGGCTGACCCAAGAATAGCAGCGGATGCAAGAATTATTGAAAGCATGTATGGCGGTGAAGTGCTTCAGATGGCTCAGCAGGGAGCAAAGGTCATTCACCCGCGGGCAGTGGAGGCGATATTAAGAGGAGAGGTAAATATGTTTATTAAAAACACATTAAACGATACACCGGGAACAATGATTACATATGATATATCCGTTAATGAAACCAGAAATAACGACAGCGTAATTACATCCATTGCCAGCATGAAAAACAGATCTCAGATTATTATAAACAAAATAGCTGAAAATGAAGATTCAGATATATTAAATGAGATGGCAAAGCAAGGCATAAGCATAGACTTGATTAACATTTTTACGGACCACTTTGTATTTACGATTGATTCGGGCGATGCAGAAAAGGCCGCTGGAATATTTGACACAAAAGGAGTAGATTATAAAATAATCGACAACCTATGCAAAGTGACTGCAATCGGCACAAAGATGCACGGCGTGCCGGGAGTAATGGCTAGAATAGTGACTGCACTCCTTAATGAAGGATGTGAGATATTGCAGTCCTCAGACTCACACATGCACATTTCCTGCCTGATTAATGCGCAGGATGAGAATAAAGCAGTAAATGCGCTGCATAAGACATTCCATTTAGGCAAAGAATAAATCATAAATATTATACTGATACGGCCAAGAAAAGGGCTGTATTTTTTATTAAGCCATGGGGTTTTTACAAATAAAACTAAGTAAAAAAACAAACTGTTATCAGAAAATTTTCAATTCTTTAAAATGTCATTATGTTATAATGATATTATCATAGTGTAATATGTGCATTATGACGGAGAAGAAGATGAAGGAGAAGGTCCGAATGTATAAGGTCTTTCTTGTTGAAGATGAGATAATAGTACGTGAAGGCATACGTCAGAACATCAATTGGGAGCAGTATGGCTTTTTTTATGCTGGAGACGCGCCGGACGGAGAACTTGCGCTGCCCCTGATTCGTCAGATACAGCCGGATTTGCTGATTACGGATATTAAGATGCCCTTTATGGATGGGCTTGCTCTTATTGAACTTGTGAGGAAGGAACTGCCCAGAACCAAGATAGTAATTGTAAGCGGGTATGACGACTTCTCCTATGCGCAGCAGGCCATACGCATGGGGGTGGAGCAGTACCTTTTAAAGCCGATTGTTAAGGAAAAGATGATGGAGCTTTTGGGCTCTCTTTACAGCAAGATGGAGGCTGAGAACCAGCAGCTGGAATATTTCGAGAAATTTCAGAGAGAGGCACAGGAATACGAGGCCTTTTCTCGCAGGAGATTTTTTGAGCAGATTGTTACAGGCGGATTGAGCGTCTCTGAAATATCAGAGACAGCAAAAGCGCTCGATATAGATTTAAATTCACTTTATTATAATGTAGTTCTTTTTTCCGTGAACAGCGCCGGACACAACAGAAGCACTCCGGAAAGCTACACCGATTCACTTGCAGAGGTTCAGGAAAAAGTAATGCAGTTTATAGTCGGAAATTCAGATATGATACTTTTCAGATGGAACGTTACCACATATGCCGTACTGATTAAAGGCGGCAGCGATGATATAAAGGAAAAAACTTCAAAATGCGTTGAAAGCATAGAAAACCTTTGCGCTTCTGCCGGAAACGATGTAGACTGGCACATCGCATGCGGAACGCCCGTTTCCAGATTGAGCGCCATACCGGCATGCTTCACGGAAGCAAGCCGAGTGCTATCATATAGATACCTCTGCCCGGGGAAACATCTGCTCTCAGAAGATAGTATAGGTGATATTTGGAAAAAAGACAGCAAAGAGCCGCTGGCTGATAAGTGCATACAGGAAATTGACCAGGAATGCATAAAAAACTTCCTTAACAACGGCGAGAAGGCGGAAATAGACCACTTTATAGATCAGCTCCTGCAGACTCCGGGGGAAGATATGGTTTCTCTGCCTATGTTCTGCCGGTATTTGACCATGACGGTCTATTTCGTAGCAGAGGAATATATAGACTCAATCGGCTACCGCACGGAAAGCTTTTGGCCGCTTGAGCTGAGGCCGAATATAAACGTATCAACTCCAAGGGAAGTGGTACGCTATTCCAAGCGCGTGATGGAGTACGTCATTGAATTGCGAGACAGCGAAAGCAAAAAGCAGCAGCGTGACCTTTTGGTCAAGGCAGTAAGCTTTATTGACGAACACTACTCAGAAGAATCGATTTCCCTTGATAGGGTAGCAAGGGAAGTAAATATAAGCCCCAATTATTTCTCAGCAATGTTCAGCCAGGAAAGCGGACAGACATTTGTGGAGTACCTTACCAATAAACGAATTGATGAAGCAAAAAGAATGCTTCGCAGCAGCAATAGGCGCTCCAGCGAAGTGGCCTTCGCAGTCGGATATAAAGACCCTCATTATTTCAGCTTTGTTTTCAAAAAGGTTGCCGGATGCACGCCCAGCGAATACCGCAGAGGTAACAAACAATGAAACTATTTTCAGATAAAGTAAAAAAAGGAACACCCAATAATTTTAATTCCAAGGTCACTATGCAGGCAAAACTGTGGAAGATTATTCTGCTTGTTGCTGTTCCTTTGATCATTGTTGTTATTGGAGTTTCATCCACTGGCATAATATATGCGCTGCAGTACAACGGCATACTAAATAATGTTACAACGGCGTCTGACTTTAACCAGAACTTCAAGGATGATGTCGACCTTAAAATGTATTACTATGTAATCGACAGCCAATACTCAGAAGGACTGCCTTTAGAAGAGGTAAAGTCTGCTGAAATAATAGCAAGGACTCTGATTGAAACAACAACAGAAAAGGAAAGCCTTCGGGCGATAAGCAGCGCACTAAACCTTTGCCACAACCTAGAGGACAAGATGCTGCAGATTGCAGATACTGAAGGATATGAATCCCGTGAAGACCAGCTGGAGCAGAACATTTACGTGCTGACAGATTTGATACAGACCTACATGTATACTTACCTTTACTACGAATCGGTCCATCTTAATGACCTGCAGACAAGCATGATAGAAAACATGATAGTAGTTATGGGCATAACGATGATTTTGTCGCTGGTTCTTTTATATTTTCTGCTTTCCTATTCGCAGAAGTTATCCAGCAGGGTAGTTGACCCAATTGACCAGATATGCGAGCGCTTGGAGGCCATAGGAAAGGGAAGCCTGCTGGTATGCGAGCCTATACAGGCTGATGTAGAGGAAGTACAGATTCTCTCCGACGGAATTGAAAACATGGTAGGCCGCCTTAAAAGGCAGATAGAAAAAAACACAGACCAGGAAAAGCAGCGCAGAAAGACAGAGCTAGCCCTTCTGCAGGCGCAGATAAGCCCGCACTTTTTATACAATACTTTAGATACGATAATCTGGCTCATAGAATCCAAGGAAATAGATGCTGCTGTCACTATTGTGTGCAGCCTTTCTAACTTTTTCCGTTTTTCTCTAAGCAGAGGCCAGAATATTATAACCCTTGCAGAAGAAGAACAGCACATAAGAAGCTATCTTGAGATTCAACAGATGCGTTACCGTGATCTTATGGAGTATGAAATAGACATTGCTGATGAATTGAAAGGATATATTCTGCCGAAACTGACATTGCAGCCGTTGGTGGAAAATGCGCTTTACCATGGAATTAAGGCAAAGCGGCGCAAAGGGCTTATTCTAGTTAAGGGCAGGCAGGAAGGCGACCGAATAATTTTAGAAGTTTCAGATGACGGAAACGGAATGACTGAAGAGCGGCTTGAAGCCGTGAGGGCATCGCTTTCTGCTGAAAAGGGAGAAGGATTCGGATTGCGCACAGTGCACGAAAGGATACAGATACTATTTGGCAGCGAGTATGGGCTGCAGGTGGAGAGCGCACCGGATAAAGGCACGAGAATAATTGTTACAATTCCTACGCAGACAACCGACAAGGAGATGAACACATGAAAAAAGGTATGCTTATAATATCTCTATGTATAGCAGTTCTAGTAAGCGGGTGCATGAAAGAGGAGCTGCCTGCTGCTGAATCGCCGGAAAATGATTTGATAGTTGTTGGGTTCTCGCAGGTAGGCGCAGAATCTGAATGGCGCGTTGCGAACACAGAGAGCATGAAAGCAGCGCTAAGCGAAGAAAACGGATATGAGCTGATATATGACGATGCGCGAAACAAGCCAGAGAATCAGATACGAGCAATCCGCACATTTATCCAGCAGGAGGTTGACTATATCGTTTTTTCACCTATTGTTGAAACAGGCTGGGATTCCATACTTCAGGAAGCAAAAGAAGCAGGAATAAATGTAATAGTAACAGACAGGTATATTGAGCCGGGATATGAAAACCTCTTTACTGCATTTGTTGGCTCGGATTTCCGCTCGGAGGGCGAAAAGGCAGTGGCGTGGCTTGAAAAGACGCTGGCAGAGCAGGGGCGAGCGGGAGAAAACATTACAATAGTCCATATTCAGGGAACTATGGGATCATCTGCGCAGATCGGGCGAAGCAGCGCCATTGAGGAAGCCATTGCGGAGAATACAAACTGGGATATGGTGAGCCAGGAATGCGGGGATTTTACCCGCGCGAAGGCATACGAGGTGATGAAAGCTATCCTGCAGGAAACACAGGATATAGATGTAGTATACTGCGAAAATGACGGCGAGGCGTTGGGAGCCATTGATGCAATGGAGGAAGAAGGCCTTGTGTGCAATGTAAATGACGGCGTTATCGTCATATCATTTGATGCAACAAGGCTAGGCCTTGAATACTGCCTTGCAGGCAAAATAGCATTAAATGTGGAATGCAATCCGCTGCAGGGCCCATATGTAGATGAAGTGATTAAGCAGCTTGAGCAGGGAGAAACAATAGAAAGAGAAAAATACATGGAAGAAGCTGAATTCGACAGCCTCACTATAACTCAGGAAATGATAGACAGCAGAGACTATTAATGAAGTGAACAAAGAAAAGATAGATTCCAGAAGAGAAATGACTGATTATTATATATGGATATAAATACAGAAGGGATATTAAGAAGAAGAGTTTAAAAAGTTTTGTGCATACTGCATTGATTATTTAATTGGAGCAGAGAAGGAGGAATAATATGAAAAGGATGATGATTGCGGTTATTGTGCTGGTTATTCTTGCAACGATGGCTGCAGGATGCGCAGACAAATACGAGGAAACTCTTATTGTCGGCGTGACGGAGGATTACCCTCCGATGGGATTTAGAAACACAGCAGGTGATTTGGTAGGCTTCGAAGTGGATTTGGCACGTGCTATAGCTGAGGAAATGGGTGTGGACATTGAATTGGTTGTTGTTGACCGCCAGGAGATGATAGGAACATTAAGAGATAAGGATGTTGATGTATTGATATCCTCTGTCTCTGTAACTGAGGAAAAAAAGAAATACGCGTATATTGATTTCTCATCGCCATATCTTCAAAACGGGCATGTAATAGTAACAACGACTGAGCAGGCAGACACAATAAAGACACTTGAGAGCCTGAGCGGGCTGGTCGTTGGAGTTGAGGCAGGGAGCACAGACGACCTGCTTGCAACGGAACAGAAAGGCAAAATTGACTTTACTCTGATCCGGTATGAGAAAATGGCAGTATGTATCGCAGCGCTTAAGGCAGGACAGCTGGATTGCCTGATATGCGATATGGCAGTAGCCATAGACACAGTAGCCAAAAATCCAAGCAGATTCGCGGTAAGCTCGGCGCATCTTGCTGATGAGCCTTTTGCTGTAGCCATAAACATCGGCAATGATAAACTCTTAAGGCAGATAAATGACGCACTACTGGCAGTAAAAGAGAGCGGAAAGTTATCTGAGCTCTCTATTGAATACATGGGAAAAGATTACACACAAAATCTGGATTGATATAGCAACTATCGCAAATAACTTTATTCATTTGTTTTTGGCTGATTCCTAAGGGGGTCAGCTTTTTTTATGGCTTTAGCCGGTTGGGCACGCTAAACGTGAGGAATCAAGGACAACCCGTTTGACGTGTGAGCCTGACTTGCTGGGTTAATTTTTTTAATAAAAAAGGTAAATAATTTACTACGACCCAAAAAAATCCCGTTTACAAAAAGTTCATCTTTGTTTGCTATTTATTCAATATGGTTGGAATTCTTATGGACTTGCCGCAATGGTGTTGAATAGTGTATTTAGAATATGTTATATAAAAAAGGAACAAGTTTTTATATACTTTAAACAAAATTTGCGGCTCATTGGAAGAAGAAGGATGAAACCGTATTCCATCGGAAAATAATTTGGAAAACCCTAAGCAAATATATTAGATAATTTTTCAGGCATAAGCCTGAATATAATACAAAATAGTAGGAGGAATTTTATGAAGAAAATTTTAAAGAGTTCTTTAGTTTTCGTATTAGTACTTGTACTTGCATTTGCTTTTGCAGCATGCAACAAGGAAGACAAAACTGACGGCGGCCTGATCAAGGTTGGTATCGTAAACAACCCACCAGCTGAGTCCGGATATCGCGCAGCAAACGTTGCTGACTTTGAAAAAGTATTCACAGAAGCAAACGGCTATGAAGTTTCAACTTTCTACAGCCTGAAAAATGACGAGCAATTGAATGCAGCTGGCCAGTTCATAACTGACGGCGTAGACTATCTCCTCATTTCAGCCGCTGCTACAGATGGTTGGGATTCAGTTCTGACAAGTGCTAAAGAAGCAGGAATCAAAGTTTTCTTGTTTGACCGCATGATGAACGTTGACGAAAGCCTTTATGAAGCAGCTGTTGTATCAGACATGGCTCAGGAAGGCATCACAGCTGTAGAATGGCTTAAAGCACAAAACCTTAGCGAATACAATGTTATACACATTCAGGGCGCAATGGGCAGCGATGCACAGATAGGCCGTACAGCAGCATTAGACGCAGAATTCGCAGCCGGCACAATGACAAAGGTTGCACAGCAGACAGCAACTTGGGATGAAGCAGAAGCTAAGAAAATAGTAGAAGCAGTTATCAACTCAGGCGATGCTTTCAACGTAATCTATGCAGAAAACGACGGCATGGCTAAAGGCGCTGTTGCAGCATTGGATGAAAACGGAATAACACACGGCGTTGGCAAAGACGTTATAGTAATGGGATTTGACTGCAACAAGTGGGCTCTTAGAGAACTGCTGGCAGGCAACTGGAACTATGATGGACAATGCAGCCCATTCCAGGCATCTGTAATCGAAGAAATGATTCAAAAGCTTGAAGCTGGCGAAACATTGACAGAAAAGAAAGTTATTTCTGAAGAAAAGGGCTTCGATGCAACAGTTATAACACAAGAAGACATTGATACTTATGGTCTTGGAGAGTAATTAATTAGATTAGAATCCTAGTCTATTAAACAACTTCGTATCAAACAAATGCGGTGTGAGTGTATGAGTAAGTTTGCACATACACGCACCGCATTTTAAAAATTACCAAAGTTTAAAGGATGGTTGGTTACCTATGAAGAACGACATTATTTTGTCAATGCGGGGAATTTGTAAAACATTTCCGGGAGTACGTGCTTTACAAAAAGTTGATTTTACGCTTTGTAAAGGAGAAATCCACGCCCTGATGGGAGAGAACGGCGCCGGAAAATCAACTTTGATTAAAGTATTAACGGGTGTTCACCCAAAAGATTCGGGACAAATCAAAATAGCTGGCGTTAATAACGATAAAGAAATTACAATAAAATCACCTCAAGAGGCACAAAACTTAGGGATAAGCACAGTTTATCAGGAGATAACTCTGTGTCCAAACCTTACAGTAGCTGAAAATATGTTTATCGGACGGGGTAATTACCGTTTGGTTAATTGGCGTTTTATTGAAAAGAGGACGACTGAGATCCTCGAAAAGCTGAATATTCCGGCGAGAGCTACACAGCAGCTGAGCACATGCTCGCTTGCAGTGCAGCAAATGGTTGCAGTAGCACGTGCAGTTGATATGGACTGCAAAGTGCTGATTTTGGATGAGCCTACATCATCGCTGGATGAAAATGAAGTTGCATTGCTTTTCTCACTTATGAGGAATTTGAAGTCACGTGAAGTCGGCATAATATTTATCACTCACTTTATTGAGCAGGTATATGAAATATGCGACAAAATAACCGTTCTGCGCAACGGTGAGCTGGTAGGGCAATATGAAATAGCAGAATTGCCTCGCCTGCAGTTGATTTCAAAAATGATGGGAAAAGAGCTGGATGATATCTCGGCGCTGAAGAACCAGAAAACCGAAAAACTAATTGAAGATGTTCCGGTTGTTTTGGAGGCAACAAAGCTATCCAGCATAGAATGCAAGAATGCATTTGATTTTGAAATTCACAAAGGCGAAGTAAACGGATTTGCAGGGCTGCTAGGATCGGGCCGCAGCGAAAGCGTGCGCGCGATATTCGGCGCTGACAAGATTACCGGCGGGCAAATAAAGGTTAACGGTAAATCCGTTAAATTTGCAAGCCCTAAAGACGCAATGAAAAACGGCATTGGATACTTGCCGGAGGATAGAAAAGAAGATGGCTTAATAGCCGATTTATCAGTTCGTGAGAATATCATTTTGGCACTGCAGGTGCAAAAAGGATTTTTCCATCCGTTTTCTAAGGCAGAAGCCGAAGAATTTGCAGATAAATACGTTAAATTATTAGGAATAAAGACAGCATCTACTGATACACCGATTAGCTCGCTTTCGGGCGGAAACCAGCAGAAAGCAATACTTGCGCGCTGGTTATTGACTAATCCGCAGTATCTGATACTAGATGAGCCTACACGTGGAATAGACGTGGGCACAAAAGTCGAAATACAAAAGCTTGTTTTGAAGCTTGCAGAAGACGGAGTAAGCGTTACATTTATTTCATCAGAAATTGAAGAAATGCTGCGCACTTGCTCAAGGCTGATTGTAATGCGTGACCGCAAAATAGTCGGAGAGCTGACAGGTGAGGAAATGACACAGGCAAAAATAATGCATACTATAGCGGGGGAGGGAGATAAATGATTCAGTTTTTCAAAAAATTAGTGAAGTCTCAACTGGCTATCCCGTTGTTTGCGCTGCTGCTTGTAATTGTATTTAACGTAATAAGGGATATCGGATTCTTTTCACTAAATATTACTACAAATAACGATGGAAACATTGTTCTTACAGGAAATATAATCAGTATTTTAAACGGCGCATCCGAGCTTGCTATTCTGGCAATAGGAATGACACTGGTAACAGCAGCAGCCAGAGGACAGGACATAAGCGTTGGCGCGGCAACAGCCATCGCAGGCAGCGTATTTGTACGCGTGCTTCGCGAGAATGAGATTACAATGGTCGTTATATTATTTGCCTTTTTGGCTGCATGCCTAGTTGCAATACTATTTGGCGCATTCAACGGCACACTGGTTTCGGTATTTAAGATTCAGGCCATGATAGCATCACTGATTCTATTCACCGCAGGACGGCCAATAGCCTACTGGATAAACGGCGGAGCCACACCAACTGTTGAGAGCCCGCTCCTTGGCTATATCGGCAGCTTCATTCCGGGCATACCCATACCGACGCCTATCATTATAGTTGTGGTCTTCGGTACTATTGTATCACTGGTTCTTAAGTTTACTAATCTTGGGCTTTACACTCAGGCAGTGGGAATCAATGAAAAATCAGCGCGTCTAAACGGAATAAATGCCGTATTAATGAAGCTTCTTACCTTTATGATACTTGGAGTATGCGTTGCTATAGCAGGATGCATAAACGTAAGCAGGATAGGCCTGATAAATCATGAAACTATTCTTTTGGACATCGAAATGGACGCTATTTTAGCAGTAGCAATCGGCGGCAACGCGCTAAGCGGAGGCAAATTCAGCCTTATCGGCTCTGTAATAGGCGCCTACATTATTCAGGCACTTACAATTACGCTCTATGCAATGAAAGTTGCATCAACGGATGTAAAAGCCTTCAAGGCAATCGTAATCATAGCTATTGTTGTAATCGGATCACCAACTGTAAAAAAATTCGCTGTGCAATTGCGAGATAAGCTATTTAAAAGGCGTAAGAAGATGACTGAGATAACGGAGAATTTATAATATGATACGTAAAAGAGGTTTAAATAATGAAACTCCGGGAATAAAGAAGAAAGAGCCAATTTCAAGTATAAGCCTGTTGTTGACTATCACAATCAGTACTTTTGTAGCGATGTATGTGATTGCAATGATTGTATGGGGCGGCGGCTTTCTGAATCCTCAGCAGTTTCTTGATATTTTTAATAATAATGCATTCCTGATAGTGCTGGCTTGCGGACTGACAGTAGTTATGATAGCAGCCGGAATTGACATTTCAGTTGGCGGCATTACCGCTCTCGTAACAATGGCATGCGTAGTATACCTAGATGATAAGGGCGGCAGTGTCATAGGCTCCATGGCTATGGCTTTGGGAATCGGACTTGCATTCGGGCTTTTTCAGGGTTTTCTTATCGCATATCTTGATATACAGCCTTTCATAGTTACACTTGCAGGAATGTTCTTTGCAAAGGGAATGACAACAATAGTCAGCGTAGCCCCGCGTACGGCGACAAATGAGGCATTTATGGCCATTAAAAATTTCCGCATTGTTATTCCGGGCATTGGATCCTATGGAAAGGCAGGCAACTTTATTCCTGCCAGAATAGAGCCAGGCGTAATTGTGGCTCTGGTAGTGGTAGCGGCAATATTTGTAGTATTGAAATGGACTCGCTTCGGGCGCAATCTATATGCAGTCGGCGGAAATCATCAGAGCGCTCGGATGCTGGGAATCAACGTGAAACGTACTAAATTCTTTTCATATTTGTTGTGCGGACTGCTCGCCGGAATTGGCGGATATGTATACCTTCTGCACACAGGCGCAGGAAATGCATCAAACGCAACAGCAGCCGAAATGCAGGCAATTGCTTCCGCAATAATCGGCGGATCACTTCTAACGGGCGGCGTAGGCAGCGTTATAGGCACGCTTTTCGGTGTGCTTTCCCTAAAGACTATTAGTAATATAGTTATTGCTTCAGGATTACGCGAACCTTATTGGCAGAGTATCACAACTGGCCTTATGCTTTGCTTCTTTATCCTTCTTCAAAGCGTAATCCTAGCCGTTCGCGAAAAGGGCGGAATAATAACAATGCTGCCTAGATGGCTGATACCAAAAGGCAGAAAAACTGCTGATAACGAGCAATAGGCAAAACACAACATGCTTACTTGAATATACGCACTAAGGCCGAGCCGCTTAATTAAAATTTAGGCTGCGCGGCCAGAGTGCATAAATGCATGAAAATCACAAGAATAAATAGACTAACTGAAATGGTTCTTTATGAATAGTTGTATCTATTACAAATACAACGTTATCTAGTTATGCAAAGGGGGCAGTTTTGGAAAACATGAAAGCAATTGAAAATGCGGACACCACCCTAGGAATAGAATTCGGGTCAACGCGAATAAAAGCAGTGCTAATAGACGCAAAGCACAAAGTACTGGCAACAGGCAGCCACACCTGGGAGAACGCACTAGAAGAAGGCATCTGGACATACTCACTAGAAGATATCCATGCAGGGCTTCAGAGCTGCTACAGCAGCCTTAAAAAGGACGTATATGAAACGTACGGCACAGAGCTAGAAAGCGTAGGAGCAGTGGGCGTATCAGCCATGATGCACGGATATATGGCATTCGACAAGGAAGATAATCTGCTGGTTCCATTCCGTACATGGAGGAACACCATAACAGGCGAAGCGGCAGGGAAATTAACAGCGCTCTTCGGGTTCAATATCCCCCAGAGATGGAGCATAGCGCATCTGTATCAGGCAATTTTAAATAATGAACCCCA
>JAFGUF010000043.1 GCA_016938675.1 Clostridia bacterium
CAGGCTGCTATTTTTAGAGATGAGTTACTATAAAGAAATACGTGAAAAACTGAATGACATCAAAGTAATTGATGCACATGAGCATATAAATACTGATATTAATTATGACCTTGAAAACAAGGATATTTTTTGCACATATACCCTGCATTATCTTTTAAGCGATCTGATATCTGCGGGTATGGTGGGAGAAAGTGTATTAAACAGCATAACAGACCCGAAAGTATCTGCTGAGACAAGATATAAGCTGGCAAAGCCATATCTGAAGGCCTGCGCCAATACGGGATATTTCAGGGCATTAAAGCGCAGCCTTAAAGAACTGCATGGACTTGAAGATATTTCTGTTGAAAACCTTGCAAAGCTGCAGAGCGATTACCTTTTGTGCAAAGATAAGGATTATGTGTACGATACACTTTATAATAAGTTTAATATTGAAGCAATCCTTTTGGATATTGATGAGGACATGGTGGAGCAGGAGCTGGATAAGAGGATATTCAAACGTGTATGGCATCCTGAAAAATACATAAAGCCAGGCCCGGTATCAGGTGAAGTCATCAAATGGGTTGAAAGGCACTTCTCTGAAATAAAGTCCTTGGATGACTGGGTCGCTGCCTTTGACGAAGAACTGACTGACAAGATTGGCAGAGGGGTAGTAGCGCTGAAAATAAGCCTTGGCAATGCACGCAGCCTGTACTTTGAAGATGTACATTATCCTGAAGCCAAAGCTGCATTTGACACTATGCTGAAGCAATGGTGGGATGAGGGCGCCGGAACGAGAGACCATATAGAGTTCCCAGTAAAGGTGCAGGACTTTATGATGCATAGAGTTTTGTCTTCATTAAGGGGCAGGGGTGTAGTAATTCAGTTTGACACGGGCATTCAGAGCGACAACAAGAACCTGCTGAAAAACGCTTCTCCGATTAATCTAAATAATCTCTTTGAGCATTATCCTGATGTCAAATTTGACATTTTGGGTATCGGCTGGCCCTATTGGCGCGAGGTTGTAGCCTTGGCCAAGATGTATCCCAACGTAATAATCAACTTCTCGGGCAGCCATGTTGTATCTACATTGTCAAGCATAGAATGCCTTAAGGAGTGTATTGACACGTTACCGCTTAATAAGATTATCGGATTCGGCGGGAACTATATGTTCTTCGATAGTATATATGCTCATCTTGAGACGGCAAAGGACAATATCGCTAGAGCGTTTTCTGAGCTTATTGAATATGGATTGATGGACATGGACAGCGCAATGTATGCAGCGGAAGCAATACTATACAAAAACCCGAAAAGAATCTACGGCATTTAATCTTAGAAACATGATATGTAAAGAGGGTTATTTCAACAATAGTTTGGAATAACCCTTTATTTTATTGAATAGCTGTGTTAGAATGTCATGGTTAAACCAAAAGGAGGAAATGAAATTGAACAATGAAATTTTAGCAACTGTAGACGGACAGCCCATAACTTTGGCTGACGTTTTATATTTTATACAGGCTATGGGCCCGCAGGGTGCGCAGTACAACAACGAGCAGGGCTACCAACTGATAGTTGAACAGCTGGTTACTCAAAAGCTTCTGTATCTCGACGCTGCAAAAAACGGGCTTGCATTTGAAAAAGACTACAAAGACCAGCTTGAAATTATGAAGCGCGACCTTTTAACATCATATGCCCTGAATAAATTGCTTGCAAAAGTAGAAGTTACTGAGGCGCAGTGCAAAGAAGAATATTTGAAAGACCCCAATAAATATGCTGATGAAGAAAAAGTTACAGCCAGCCATATATTGGTTGACAGCGAAGAAAGCGCAGAAGAAATCAAAGGAAAAATAGATGAGGGCGTAATGTCATTTGAGGATGCAGCAAGAGAATATTCATCGTGCCCATCTTCACAGGGTGGCGGATTGCTGGGTGAATTCGGCAGAGGAGCTATGGTTCCCGAATTTGAAAAGGCTGCTTTTGAATTAGAATTAGACAAAGTATCTGAACCTGTTAAGACACAGTTCGGATACCATCTGATAAAAGTAACTGAAAAAAGTGACGCTAAGCCTTTAAGTTTTGATGAGGCAAAAGAAACAATCGAGCACGAGCTGCTTTCAGCTGCTCGCCAGAGAGCAGTTGATTCAAAAGTGAACCAGCTGAAAATATTATATCCAGTTGATATTAAAAATAACAAGTCAGGAATAATAACCTGAAAATAGATAGCCGCAATATAAAAGCGAAGTTTTTAAACTTCGCTTTTTCTATGTTTTAAACTATTTAATTTTAGTACATGCTGATATCATTTAACTTAGAATTTTTGAAATCCAGATGTAATTCCTGTGGCCATATTGTAAGGAATTCAAGCCACTTTTGCGACCTGTTCGAATCTACCAAATAGCTATATATACTATCATGAACGTCTTCGTAGGCTGCAACTTCTGAAGGAACCTTAGTGAAATATTCAATTATGTGATAGCCATACATTGTGGAAACAAGCCCTGAGTAGTCGCCGACATTTTCCAGAGCCATGCTGCCATCGGTAAACTCCGGTACGTATCCTTCGTATCCTTCGCAAACCTGATAGCCTTCTGGATAATATTCCATTCCTGGATCCTCTCCATATTCAGCGATAGCTTCAGTAAATGTTATTTCACCAGCGTCCAGCATTGCGAGAACTTCATCTGCCTTTGGCTTAATCTCGGCTAATGCCTCCTCAAGCAGAGCGTCAGCAGATGCTTGATCACCGCTATTTAAAAATGCGGAAATCTCATTGAAGGTCTCTTCGTCAATCTTAATTAGAATATGGCGCACATATCTGATTCCATCAGGAACATAAACTGAGAAAGAAAGCGAGTCGACTTCATCAAGGAATGCAGCAGGATTTCCATCATATGTTGCCTTTTGATTTGCTACCATTGTATCAAATTCGGCCTTAACCGCATCTTCTGTAGGGGCAACTTCCTCATCGGGAAGCAATTCAGCATATGCTTTTTCAAAAATTCTTGTCTTTATATTTGCTTCAAGATAGCTTTGGAAGTCCAAATATCCGCTTTGGTTTAGCGCGTTAAGTTCGAATTCGTCGGTTGCTTTTTGAAGGTCTCTATCAGAATAGCCTTCAGGCAGTCCAGCGATTATTGTATCCATATTGGCGGTAACATAATCGTCAACTATTTTCCTTGAGCTTGTTTCAATGTCCATAAGCTCTTCTGCTGTCAGCACGCCGACATTCAGGCTTTCAAGCTGCTTATAAAATACTTCTTCATTGGCTAATGACAATAGCAGGTTATCCATAGCTGTATCAATATCTGTAACCTCATCTTTAGTAAGCCCTGCATCCAAAAGAGCATTCTCGAAATATCTGTTAAGCTCAGCTCTTGTAACGCGGCCTCCGTCATATGTAGCCAAAGTATTGTATGAATACCATGTATACACACCTAAAGCTATAATAGCAATTATTAAGACTATAGAAGTGAGTATTATCCACGGTTTTATTCTTTTTGGTTCCTCTGTTGTCTGATTTTCTCCCTCAACAGATGCATTAGTATCAAGTTCTACTACTGTTTCATTTGAGTCAAGAATTGATAAATCATTTTCTGTTTTCTTCTCTTTCAAAACACTTATTCCTTTCAAGTTTTGTACAAATTGTATTGTAATACTAATTATATGAATATACAACCCTTATTTAGGAATGGTATATAAACTTAAAAATAATGACACCAAACTGTGACAATTAAAAATAGTGATATTGAAGTGAGATTTTATAAATGCTATAATAATTTTAAGAAGTGGGAGGGCAGCATGAAAAAATCCTATTATGTAAAATATTTAATTCTTATTATCAGTATCGGACTGATAATAGCAGGTGCAATTACTGGAGAGGCGGGTACCGTATTAGCGAAAGCTACAAGGATTTGCCTGGAATGCATAGGTATAGGCTGATATGAAAAGAAGAATAATTCAGATATTGACGGCAATCGCGACAAACGGGTATGTACAAGGTTTTTTAAACTCGACGATATATCAGGGAAAAACAAAGGTAGTATGTGTTCCCGGGCTTAACTGCTATTCCTGCCCTGGAGCACTAGGCGCATGCCCCATAGGCTCACTGCAGGGAGCAGTGGGAAGAAAGGGCCAGCCATATTCGCTGTATGTTCTTGGCTTTCTGCTTGGCTTTGGAATCCTCTTTGGCAGGATGATATGCGGATTTCTCTGTCCGTTTGGTTTCATTCAGGAACTGCTTTATAAAATCAAAATAAAGAAAATAAAGATAAAGGAAAATATAGACAGCAAACTCAGATATCTTAAGTACGTAATATTGATAGTATTTGTTATTCTGCTGCCTATTTTTTTGACGAATGATTTTGGGATATCGTCACCGTATTTTTGCAAATGGATATGTCCGGCAGGTACTTTAGAGGCGGGGATACCCCTTGTCTCAGGCAACGCTGATTTGCAGCTGCTTATCGGATGGCTGTTTAACTGGAAAGTTTTCGTGCTTGCCGTTGTAATGATCTTGAGCATATTTATTAACAGGTTCTTCTGCAAATATATGTGTCCGCTTGGAGCTATCTACGGGTTATTTAATAAAATCAGCTTTTACAGACTAAATTATGAAGAAGATAAATGCGTACATTGCAACGCATGCCACAAAGCGTGCTTAATGAATATTAAGGTTACTGAAACGCCAAATTCCGCTGAATGCGTGCGCTGCGGCGACTGCAAGGATGTATGCCCGACAGGTGCTATTGATTTGGGTTTTAACATGGGCGGAAGCAAAAAGCAAGCCGAAGCTGAAAAAGAAAAAAACGCATAATCGTATTCATATTTTTGGCTTGACAATGCAGAGCTAATAATATAGAATAAACTAGCACAAAATGCAAGTGTGCCTGTAGCTCAGCTGGATAGAGTGTCTGGCTACGGACCAGAAGGTCGGGAGTTCGAATCTCTTCAGGCACGCCATACGAAGAAGACCGTCAGAAATGGCGGTTTTTTCGTTATATAAAGGTATTAAATGTTTAAGCTATCCTTCTGTATCATTTTCATTATCGCACAAGAAAGAATTCAGTGTAAAATCACTTGTCCCTTTTTTGCCCTCAAATTTTATATTATATTGCTCAAGTCTGTGGTTATCACATTTTTCGTAAATACATTTATGGAAAATATAAGTATATAAAAATGAATCTACGTATATACCGTAAAGAAAGTTAAAAATCAAGAGAGCTACATGAAGTGGATTACCGCTATTTAGCAGCGATGAAGTATCGGAAGAAAAAAATGTGTAAGACGAAATTGTATATAAATAGCTTTTGCTCAGTAATAAGGATAAAAGTACTATTGGAATTTTTAGCAGAATACTAGTGCCAATTAGTGAGAAAATCACTTTTTTACCATGTCTGAATAGTGTACGTAATCCTTCCTTAAAATTGTTTTCAAGAATCGCGCAAACGCCTCCTATCTGAGCAAAAATAAAAATTATCGCAATTATAAAAATTAAGACTACACCTATAAAGCTTATGAATGAAGGAAAGATATTTGCGCCTAAGAAATGAAGAAAAAAATACAAAACAACTATCAAAATTGCAGATACAGCAGCTAAAAAATATGGCAGAATTAGCTTATACCAATCATATTTCAAAACGGTTTTATAGCTATAATCTCTACCTCTAATTTCGAACAATTCTGTAAATTCATCAGGGGTAAAAAATAAATTATCATCATTTGAGACTATATCTAATGATGCATTTCTTATATAGTTGAATAAAAAAGGATATAAAAATACTGATAGCAAAGCACTTCCTATAAAAGCGAAAAGCAATGTATTTAGTGCAAGAATAGTATCTTGATTATGAAGCAAAATTTCTGGAGCTTTTCCTAGAGCTCGTATTAATGCAATTTTGGAGAAATAATAAAGAAGAAAATTAAACACTGCAGATAATAAAAAGCCCAAAAAGATTTTAGGATACCTGTCTAATGTATCAAAACATTTTTTATACATATATACCTCACATGTTAATCATTTCCTTATAATAACATATACTATTCTATACATCAAAACAATTTATATTTTTTGTTTTTATATGGTATAATATTGCAGTATGAAGATGAGATTAAAAATTAGCAAAAAAATATATATTTTTTCTATAGTTTTTGCTTTATGTGCAGCCACAGTTTTTTACGTAAGTGCACAATTACGTATCATTAACGCCGCCGGAAAAGGAGAAACTTATCTGCAAAATGTCTTGTTAGGAGATGTTCAGTTTATTGGTAAAAGGAGCACAAAAGAAGACTCTTTGCTAAGTTCTTCGTATATTATTAAATCAAGTGTAGATTATTATGATTCATATAAATTTATTGATGAAAACGACGAAATATATTATATGAGTTTGGATGACGGTTCATTGATAAAATATGTGAACCCTAAATATCAGATAAGTGATATACAGAATGAGATGGAGGCGGGCAAGGCTGCGATAAGCAAAGCAAAGAAAATACTTCCCGGCTTCTTTAATTATGATTATGAGTATGAAGCCAACCCGCATTTTGGTAGTAGTACAATAATTATAAGCCAGATTAACAATGAAGGAACATTTACGGGAAACTATATTTCAGCTGAGCTGAGTGAGGATCAATATGTATGCAGAATGGATATAATAAATACGTATAATCCTGATGCTGACATACCGGGTAAAAAAGAAATTGAAGACATAGCATATAAACAGACATTATTCATGCTAGAATATATAAAGGCAGAATTAGAAGAAGAAGATTTAACCCTTTTAGAAAGCATAGGATATTTATTTATAGCGGGTGAAGATATTGATAGTACTATTTCAAATATTATTGCCAAAGCAAACACTACAATTGATTACTATGAAACTAATGTAGATGATCGAAACGATATTATAATTAACTCATACATACAAATTGCATACAATAATGTTTATTGGTGGAGAGTAACAATACAAAACGTCACAGATAATGCGGATGAGTTCTGTTTAGGAAGAAACAATACCTATGAGTTCATATACTATATTGATCCGAGAACAGGAGAAATAATGGATTATTCTATAAGTGTAAGCTAAGGAATTTCTGATGGGAGCATACCTGTATATTATTATATAAAATAATGGTTGCCCATTAATTAATATGTGGTAATTTAACACTTGTTTATAAAAAGCTTGTGGACGAGTATGACTATAAATAGATTTATCCGGAGCATTGATTTTCAAGTGAAACAAAAATAATTTCTAAACCAATACAATGCTTTATATTTACATTAAAAATTATATAATGTATAATGGCCTTAAAATAACATTAGAGGATATACATTGAATAGCATAATTTTTTACTTATTCTTGGTTCTTTTTGGCTCATTCGCTTTGAATGTTTTCACAAATAAAAACACTCCTTCATCAATACCCATAATAAATTTGCTTATGATTGTGGTTTTATATGTTTTTGGAATATTTAAGATTTTAAAAGTAGGATTTTACTTTTCAGTTTTTATAATTATCCTAGGGTTTATTGCCTCAATAGTATTTTGTATTTACAAGAAGAAAAAAATACTTAATTATATTAATGTGTATATGTTTATCTTTGGACTTATGGCTATGTTTATTGCATATTTCAACAAAGATAGGCTTTTTGTTGAGTGGGACGAGTTTTCGCACTGGGGAAAAACAGTAAAGAATATGTACTATCTTAATACCCTTGCAAATCAGGATTATAATTTACTGTATAAAAGTTACCCTCCAGCTACAGCCATCTTTCAATATTTATTGCTGCAGTTAAAAGGCAGCTATAGCGAAGGAATTATTTTTTCATCCATGCCTATATTATACTTCTCTTTGGTTATGCCTTTTTATAAAAAAATCAAACCAAAATCAATTTTAAATATTTTAGTTATTACAATCGGTATAGTCGTTATTCCAATTATTTTTTACAATAATTTTTACACTTCAATATATGTAGACGCCTTGCTGGGCATATTATTTGCATACATATTGTTAAATGATTTCTTTGAAAAAAATTATTTAATAAGAAATTTAGGAGTAGCTCTCGGAACAACAGTACTTTGCCTTACAAAATCTTCAGGACAGGGACTAGCCGTACTATCTTTCATAATTACATGTGCAGACAGTATATACAAGTATAAGCAAAAAAATGATAAATTCAGTAAGAAAGATATTTTTAAGTTTTTTAAGACTCCGATTTTTATGTTTTCAGGGTTGTTTTTTGCTCTTGTATCATGGAAGATATATACGCACGTTAACGGTATAGTGGATACAAGGAATCCGAGCGGAATAAGCGTAAAGGCCTTAATAGACACCTTTATTCATCACCAAGGTATAGGCACATCCGTTGTAAGGTCGTTTATCAGCTTTATAGTAAAAAGACCTACTATAAATACTATTATCTCGATAACCAGCCTTGGGACTATATGTTTATTGCTAATTCTAGCACTCATAGTAATTCGCAATTCAAAAGCAAATATTCAGCCGAGAATGAAAATACTGTTTGCAGGCTTAAGTATAGGCAGCCTTATCTATTTTATAAGTTTGTGTTTCATATATATCTTTTCATTTTCAGAATATGAAGCTAAGAGCTTAGCGTCAGTTGAAAGATATGTTAATACATATTTATTGGGATTTTTTATAATAACCATTGGAAGTATAATAAATAACCTTATTAACAAGAGAAAAAAAGGCTTAATAATACCAATTGTCATACTGGCGATGCTTACAATAACAAATTTATCTCCAATATACGAAATTGCCGTTGCATATAAGGAAGAAAATGTCGCAACACAAAACTACAGAGCGCCATATAAAAATCTGCAAGAATATACAGATATAATAAATTCAGATGATAACCTTTCGCTGCTATGCACCGAAGGGCAAGGTCTTGAAAATCTGATTTACCAATACGAATATATGGATGAATTAAACATAAGCGGATACGACAGTATCGGCACTGCTCCGTACTATGGAGGTGATATTTGGACGAAGGTTTTGACATTTGAAGAATATGAATTATATCTTACATCTGCATATGATTTTTTGTATGTAGTTCGAGCTAACGAAAAATACAACGAAGATTACGGATGTATGTTTGAGATTGGCTATGCTGAAAATAACACTCTTTATCATATTGAAAAAAACTCAGATGGCAGTATTTGCATGAAGAAGTTAGATAATTAAGTATAGTTGCTGCCAAGTAATAGACAAAAAGATGTCCGAATGGTATTATATTGAATGAGTTGGCGAAACACCCGAACACTCTATTAATGAACTCAACATATAAAGTAATAATATGCTTTCAATTTTTTATGAAGAGAGGACTTATTCATGAAGAAGGTAATTCTAGTTATGCTGGCCATAACAGTATCATTCATACTTTGCGGGTGCAATGTAGGATTATATAATGATTTAGTTAATGGCTATATATTGCAAATTGAGTGCACAAATGAAGAAGTGTATGATTTTCTAAAAAGTGACGAAAATTTGTCTGCAAAAGAGCTTAAGGCAGAGCTTGAAACTATTCTGCCTGAGACATGCAGCGAGTTTAATATAAGCCCGGATCAGGTAGAAGTTTCTCGAGTAGTTAAAAGGGTTGGTGGATATCTGATAGTTTTAGATATTGATGTCAGTGAGGATATTGATGCAGCATTTAATCAGGGCATTGCGATAGGGCAGGCTGATGAAATGCTTGAGAAGTACTTTAATTTATACTATAATTCTGACGATTTGGATGAAAATTATGAGAAGCTAAAACTAGAGGCTGACGAAGGCAAAATTACTATAGTAAATGCAAGAAGCAGAATCTTAACTGAAAAGCGGCTTGAGAAGATATTGAAAATGACAAGATCTGTTATTAGTACCAGCTCGGATTATTCTGCAATATTTCTTGATACTGAAATGATCAATTTTTTCTCTTTGCCAGGTGCAGAAATGATAGTAATTGCCCCGGAAGTTCAATCTGATGAATTCGTTTATGATGGAACTGCGGGTGGATTTATGGATAAATTATTTGGCAAAAAGAGTACAGAAATTCAAATAACCTCGTCAAAGACTACGTTTGAAAATGCTGGCAAAGTACTGATAATCCGGCGTAATTCCGGCAGCTTAGTCAAGAGGAATTTATATATTTTTATTGGGCTGGTTGCATTGGTTATTATTATTTCCTTAGTTGTTCTTTTCAAAAAGGTATTTAAACATTGATTAGAGCAGATATCCTTAAGGATTATGCAATATCAGTATTTTGATGAACTATAAAGCACTACAGCCTATAAGAATCATTTGATACATGACTTGTTGAACGATTAAATAATTAAATGTAAAAAAACGGTTGTGCCGCACATCAATTAATGATATAATACCATGTCGAGAACCCATCTTCCCCGATAGAAATTTTATCGGGCATTTGACCAAGGAGGTGAAACATGAACAAATATGAAGTGCTATACGTAATAGACGCACTGCTTTCCGACGATGATATCGCCGCAAACATTTCTAAATTTGAAGAGCTTGTTACAAGCAACAACGGCAAAGTTATAAATGTAGATAAGTGGGGCAAGAAGACTCTGGCCTACCCAATCAATTACAAAACAGAAGGTTATTATGTATTGATGGATATCGAAAGCGCACCTGAGTTCCCAATGGAGCTTGAGCGTGTTTTCAAAATCACAGAGCCGATTATTCGCTATATGGTTGTTCGTAAAGGCGAAAACGAAGAACAATAATTATAATTCTATTTTTATTTAGCGGGGGATTAGTATGAACAGATGTATATTAATAGGAAATTTAACGAAAGACCCGGAGCTCCGTTCCACGCCTAACGGCGTAAGTGTCTGCTCATTTTCAATAGGTGTAAGCAGAAGATTTTCAAATCAGAACGGTGAAAGGGAGACTGACTTTTTCAATATAATTGTATGGAGAAAGCAGGCTGAAAATGCTGCCAAATATCTGAGGAAGGGTTCTCAGGTTGCGGTATCCGGTCAGATTCAAAACAGAAGTTATGATGACAAGGACGGCAACAAAAGATATATAACAGAAATTATAGCAGAGGAAGTTCAATTTCTTAGATCGTCTAATGCAGACGGTTCAGGCGGAGGTTCATATAGTGCTCCCGATTCATCCAACGATGGTTCTCAGATGCTTGAAATCAATGAGGACATGCCTTTCTAATCAAATGATTTAAAGGCAATTATTCTGCGAAAGGAGAACAATTTATATGGGAGAAAATTCATATAAAGGAAAGGGACGCAAACGTAAAGTTTGTTCTTTCTGTGTCGACAAGGCAACAGAAATTGATTATAAAGATGTAGCGAAACTGCGTAGATACATAAGCGAGAGCGGCAAAATACTGCCGCGTCGTATGTCCGGCACATGCGCTAAGCATCAAAGATGGCTTGCAACAGCTATTAAGCGTGCAAGACAGATGGCATTGCTGCCATATACAGGCGACTGATAAAATTGCGCCCCTTATTTTTAAGGGGCGTTTTTGATAAGCAAAGATAACAAGGAGCTGACAAAGATGCATGATATTTATGAAAACCCCCTTATAACCAGATACGCAAGTGCTGAGATGGCGTATTGCTTTTCGGACGATAAAAAATTCAAAACATGGCGAAAGCTTTGGATTGCTCTTGCTGAGAGCGAAAAGGAACTGGGGCTAAAAATAAATGATGAACAGATTAGGCAAATGAAAGAATTTGCTGAAAATCTGAATATTGATGTCGCACAAGAGCGTGAAAAGGCAGTTCGCCATGACGTAATGAGCCATGTATACGCATATGGCGTGCAGTGCGATAAAGCCGCCGGAATCATTCACCTTGGAGCGACAAGCTGCTTTGTAGGCGACAATACAGACATAATAATAATTGACAACGCAATAGATTTGATCATCAGAAGGCTGGTTAATGTAATAGACAAGCTGAAAACCTTTGCCTTTAAATATAGAGATATGCCCGCGTTGGGCTTCACTCATTTTCAGCCCGCCCAGCTTACAACCGTAGGTAAAAGGGCTTCGCTTTGGATTCAGGAGCTTTTGATGGACTTAGAGGAGCTTGAGCATCTGAAATCAACTGTAAAATTAAGAGGTGTGAAAGGCACAACAGGCACTCAGGACAGCTTCCTTGCATTGTTTGAGGGCGATGGTGAAAAAGTAAAGGAGCTGGAAAAGAGAGTTTGCGCTAAAATGGGATATGACAAATTCTATCCCGTAACAGGACAGACCTACCCGAGAAAATTTGACACCCTTGCAATTAACGTGCTGGCACTGATTGCGCAATCTGCCGCTAAATTCGCAAACGATATGCGCCTTTTGCAAAGCATGAAAGAAATAGAAGAACCGTTTTCAAAGGATCAGATAGGCTCTTCTGCTATGGCATATAAGAGAAATCCTATGAGAAGCGAGAGGATAAATTCCCTTGCAAGGTTTGTAATTTCCATTGCTTCAAGCCCTGCGAATACGGCATCCGTACAATGGCTTGAAAGGACTCTTGATGACTCAGCAAATAAGAGGCTTGTTATACCGCAGGCATTTCTGGCAGTTGACGCGATTTTGAATATTTATTCAAATATTGCAGACGGTATGGTTGTATATGAAAAGATGATATTAAAAAGACTCATGAGTGAGCTTCCGTTTATGGCAACAGAGCGCATAATGATGGCAGCAGTTCAAAAAGGCGGTGACCGGCAGCATCTGCATGAGAGAATAAGATTACACTCCATGGAAGCCGGCAAACGAGTGAAAATGGACGGCGAAGAAAACGACCTGATTGAACGAATAAAGAATGATAAAGAGTTTGATTCAATAAAGGATGATATAGACAGCATAATGGATGCGAGGCTATTTACAGGCAGATGTTCATCTCAAGTGGAGGAGTTTATTTCCGAAAATGTGCGCCCTGTACTTGACAAATACAAAAATATTTTAGGCGATGAAGGAATAGTAAAAGTCTAGGTTGACTATCTGAATAATTAGTGCTATCATTATTAGCAATATTATTTTTGTATAATTATAAATTCTTATAAATATTATTTGAAAGATTCAATGGTGAACTCATGAAACAAAGAATCATTTCTTTTATCGTTTCCAATCAGCCAGGCGTCCTCAGCAGGGTAGCCGGGCTCATAAGCAGGCGGGGCTTTAACATTGACAGCCTGACTGTGGGAGTAACACAGGATACAAGTTTATCTAGAATTACTATCGTAATGAATGCTGATGACCAAATTGCTCAGCAAGTAATAAAGCAGCTTGAAAAACTTATTGATGTTAAGCACGTAAAGGAAATTGAATCCGGGATGCAGACACTTAGCGAAGTTGCACTTATAAAATTGAACTCTGAGAAAAATAAAGTAGAATTAATGGAGAAAATCGGCCAGTTATGGGGCAGGGTAGTGGACATGGGCGAAAAGACAACCACTATTGAGATAACAGGCCGAACGGAATACATAAATGAATCTATCAAAGAGCTTGAGCACTATGGAATAGAGGAAATTGCACGAACAGGCATGGTCGCTTTGGAGCGAGGAGACATTGTATTAAATAATTTCGAATTATAAATAATTTTATGAAAGAGGTTTCTTATGGCAAAGTTATATTATGAAAAGGATTGTGATAAAAAGTATCTAACGGATAAAAAAATCGCTGTTATCGGATACGGCAGCCAGGGACACGCGCACGCGCTTAACCTGCATGAATCCGGTTTTGACGTGGTAGTAGGCCTTTATGAAGGCTCAAAATCATGGGTAATTGCTGAAAAGGCAGGACTTCAGGTGGCAACTGCTAAGGAAGCAGCTAAGATGGCTCAGGTGATCGTGCTTCTGGTAAACGATGAAAAAATGCCCGCGATTTATGAAAGCGCTGTACTTCCTTCATTGGATGCAGGGGACTATCTGATGTTCGCTCACGGCTTTAATATCCATTACGGACAGATTATACCGCCGGAAAACGTTAATGTATTTATGATAGCACCAAAGGGTCCTGGACATACGGTTCGTTCTGAATATGTTGCAGGAAAAGGCGTTCCATGCCTAGTTGGTGTTCATCAGGATCCAACAGGAGACACATTGAATGTTGGCCTTGCATATGCGCAGGGTATCGGCGGAGCACGATCAGGAATTCTTTCAACTACTTTCAGGGAAGAAACCGAAACTGACCTGTTTGGTGAGCAGGCTGTGCTTTGCGGCGGCGTAACAGAGCTGATGAAAGCTGGATTCGAGACATTGGTTGAGGCTGGGTATGAGCCAGAGAGCGCATACTTTGAGTGCCTGCACGAAATGAAGCTGATTATTGACCTTGTTAATAAGGGCGGCTTTTCACACATGAGATACTCCATCAGTGATACTGCAGAATACGGCGATTATAAAACAGGAACAAGAATCATTACTGATGAAACGCGCAAGGAAATGAAACAGGTATTAAAGGAAATCCAGGAAGGCAAATTTGCCCGTGATTGGATCCTTGAGAACAAAGCGGGAAGACCGTATTTCAATGCAAAGCGCAGAATGGAATCTGAGCATCAGATAGAAAAAGTCGGAAAAGAGCTGCGTGAGATGATGCCTTGGCAGAAGGATAATAAGTAAATAAATTAATGAGTTATAAATAATAAAGATGCCTTTATGGCATCTTTATTTTGTGTAAATAACAAATAAGTAAAGAATGATTGACAGAACAACTGCAGTGGCTATAAAATAATCTGTATTAGCAAAGGAATGTAGGAATGAGCACAATTACAAAAATACTAGAAAGTTCAAGGATCATTGCGGCGATAAATGACGAAAAATCCGCGCGCTATGCTTCCGTTTCGCCATGCAAGGTTGTATTTGTGCTGGGATGCAATATATGTTCGCTCCCTAAAATAGTGAATATGCTTAACAATAAGGGCAAGATAATCTTTGTACATATAGACCTGATTGAAGGGCTGGGAAAGGACACCTGGGCGGTAGAATTCCTAAAAAAAGAGATTAAACCGCATGGTGTTATAAGCACAAGACAGCATCTGATTAAGCATGCGAAGCAGCTGGATATGCTTACAGTGCAGCGCATGTTCCTTCTGGATTCCAGCTCAATCAAGTCGGGAATTGAAATGGCAGAAAACTCAGCGGCTGATTATATTGAGCTGATGCCGGGGGTAATACCCAAAGCAATTACAGACATTAAAAAATACGTAAAGCAGCCCATAATAGCGGGCGGAATGATAACAGAGCAGAAAGAGGCTGATGTTGCGCTGCAAGCCGGCGCTATTGCAGTATCGACAAGTACAATGCAAATATGGAATCAGGGAGTAAAAGATGGCATTTAAATGGGTATATTCTAATACGGCGGAGATGGCGCCGGCAACCATACATCTAAAAATAGCAAATGAAGTGGCAAATGAACTGAGGATTAATATTTCAGGTCAGTATCTGCTGGGTGCTATAGCACCGGATGCAGTCTTTGCTCGTGTTGGCTGCAGTATGGACGACATTGTCAGCTCACACTACAGGGAAAACAGCGTAAAAAACAGCTGGACATTGGCCGCAAATGAATTTAGAAAAACAGACAATACTTTTCTGCTGGGCTACTGCATACACATAATGACAGATGTGCTATGGCTTTCATCAGTATATGCTGAAATAAAAAAGCAGCAAGGCGAGAACTTTGATAAAAAGATTTTAGCCGACGATATGAATTACCTTGAGAAATGGCTTTACAGGCAGAATGAATATGCTTCTTTCTGGAATGGCATATCAGGCGCAAAAATACAAAATATTAATTATTATGTTTCGCCCGGAGAAATTGAACTTTTCAAGTCTCAGAAACTGCAATCTATTAAGTATGATGCTGTAAATGACGGAATGAACTATCTCTCGCTTGAAAGTATAGACAAATTTATTAAGAAATCTAGTAAAAGAATCATTTTATCAATAGAAAAATAACACTAATATACATATATTTACATAAAATCGTGTTTTATGTTGTATATCTGCAACAAATTGCTCAATAATTTAAAAAAAAAGTTTAAAATTATTACAAATATGTTATGATATATTGTATATATATTGTATAATTATTTTAAGTGCGGATGTATAAGTATAATTAGTAAAGGAACCGGGACTATATGGCAAAAAAAATTCTAATAGTTGACGATGAACCGTTGATTGTAAAAGGACTTAAATTTTCATTGGAGCAGGAAGGATATGAAACTGACGTCGCATATGACGGAGAAGAAGCCCTTCAAAAGATTAATGAAGGTGATTTTGACCTCGTATTGCTGGATTTAATGCTGCCCAAAATAGACGGTATAGCAGTGTGCCAGCAGGTGCGCGAAACGAAGTCAATCCCGATCATTATGGTTACTGCAAAAGGTGAGGATATGGACAAAATCCTTGGACTTGAATATGGAGCCGATGATTATCTTGTTAAGCCATTTAATATTCTTGAAGTAAAAGCTAGAATTAAATCTCTTTTCAGGCGTATTGATTCCCTTGTACCAGATGTTTTAAACAGCGAAATAACGGTTAAAGGAATGATTGTAAATCTTGATAACCGTTCTGTTCAGGTTAACGGAAAAGACATAAATTTGACGGCAAAGGAATTTGATTTGCTACATCTATTTATCGTTAATAAGGGCAAGGTCTTTTCGCGCGAGCAGCTGCTTGATACGGTATGGAAATATGACTATATGGGCGAATTAAGAACGGTTGATGTGCATATAAGACGATTAAGGGAAAAAATCGAACCGGATTCAGCTCAGCCGGAGTATATATTGACTAAGTGGGGTTTCGGATATTACTTTGCAGAAAAATAATCCTTTTCACAGCATAAGGTGGAGAATAGTTGCCGCATATTTTTTGGCGATAGCGGCAGCGTTATATGTTATTTTTGTTTTAGTAGGCGGTGTCGTTGAGGACTATATGGTTCAACGCGCCGCTTCAGAGTATATTGAATCTGTTCAGAACTATTCTGTACAGGCAGCTTCTCTTCTGACCAAGTCGGACGCAGATTCACTTTTGACATTAGCTAAAAACATAGGTACGGAGCTTGAAGGCCGAGTGCTTATAGTGGATAGTCGAGGCATTGTTCAGGTAGACTCATTTTCCATATTGAACGGATACAAACTAAACCAATCGGAAGTTGTGCAGGTCTTGAGCGATGCGAAAGACGCCGGCTTTGGATTTCACCTGCTTGAAGGTACAAGTGAGCGAAGGTCTCTTTATTCTACCAGCTGGTGGGGAAGCCTGCAAAGGCTGATTGGCAAATCAAATGAAGGATATGAGTGGGTCATGTACTGCGCTGTTCCTATTGTTTCCGCATCTCAGATTAAAGGCTCATTGGTATTAAGCGTAAGCATAGAAAACATAGTTGAACAGATTGCGCTTATAAGGTGGCAGATGCTGGTCGTATTCCTTATTACAGGCGGAACGGTATTAATAATAAGCGCGTTTATTTCAGGCGCGATGGTAAAGCCAATACGTGTGCTTACTCAGGGAATCAGAAGAATAAGCCAGGGCGATTTCAGCCACAGGGTTTCAATAGACGGACGCAGTGAACTGGCGCTTATGGCAAATACATTTAATGACATGACACAACGCCTAGAGGACATAGACAGGACACGCAATGAATTTGTGTCTAACGCATCTCATGAGCTTAAAACCCCGATGGCCTCAATAAAGGTGCTGGTTGAAACGTTGCAGCATCAGCGCGACTTCAGCAAGGATATGACAAACGAATTTTTAAGCGATATAAACAGCGAGATAGACAGGCTCACAGTTATGATAAATGAGCTTTTAACCTTAGTACGGCAGGACGAGGAGGGCAGGGAACTGCTGCATTCCATATCTTTTGATTTTGATTTGCTGCTTGATGACGTCTGCAGGAAGATTCAGCCCATAGCTGAAAAGAAAAAGATAAGCATTACAACAAATCTATTGGAAGAGTGCGAAATATCGGCTGACGCAAGGCTGATTGAGCGTATGTGTATTAACATAATTGAAAATGCAGTTAAATATACCGGTGAAAACGGTACAGTAAAAGTAAGCCTTATACAGGATGGCACAAATATTACACTTATTGTTGAAGATAACGGCATAGGCATACCGAAAGAGCAGCTACCATATATTTTCGATAGGTTCTATAGAGTTGACAAGGCAAGAGCAAGGGAGACAGGAGGAAGCGGGCTTGGCCTATCCATAGTGAAGTCTATTGTAAGGCTGCATGATGGGGAGATATTTGTTGAGTCTGAACCGGAAGTCGGAACAAAATTTACAGTAATTCTGCCTAAGGGCACTGATAAGCAGGTAATATAACAATGAAAATTTCTATTAAAACATTTTTTATTTTCTTAGCATTAATTTTTGCATTCTCAGCTTTAAGCGGATGTTCTCCGCTTATTAGCGAAACAGATCAGAAGGAGGATACTCCTCTTTTCCCAAACGATACAAGTGAGGTCCAGCCAAAAGAATTTATGCTGTATTTTCAGCTTGAAGGAGAAAACTATATTGTTCCGGAAACAAGAACGCTGACAATCCCTGAAAGCAAAAGTGTTGAAGAAGTACTGATAAAGGAACTTCTTAGTGGGCCTGAAAGCAACTCAACTAACATTGCTGGAAATATTAATTCGGAAACAAAGATTATATCTATTATTGGGAATGAGAATATTTTATTTGTTTCATTGAGTAAGCAGTTTCTCACTCCGCCCGAAGGACTGGGTGCGGAAATAGAAGACCCTGATGAATATAATTCACTTGTGCTAAACGCAAGAAAAATGGCATTATATTCAATAACCAACACTGTAACGGAACTTGGAAACTATTCATACGTTCAGTTCTATATTGACTATGACAATAACGGTACCGGCACCAGGCCTACGCGAAAAGACATGGGCTTTACAGGTGAAGGAGAAAACCAGCTGCTTGAGCCTCTTTATAGAAATACTGAGGTTGTTTTTTCTCCTGCTAATTCACTTAAAAACATCATGAACTCAATAATAGAAAAAAACTGGACCAAGATACTTAAATTCACCAGTATTTCAGATAAGCCTGATACAAAGCTAGAAGATGCTGCGCGACAGTTTGAACTGAGCAATTTATCATTGCTTGAATATTCAATTTTGAGCTCAACTGTATCACTGGATGGTAAATCAGCTGTTATTGTATTGAATTATACTTTTGCGAATGCCGACGGAACATCCACTACAGTTGAAAACCTGTCTATAAAGATGTATATAGAAGACGGCATATGGAAGTGTTCCATTGTTTCTCTTAATCAAATGCTGTTAGGAGAATACTCATGAAAATTAAGAAGGCTATCTTCGCTTTATTAATAATAATAATGGTATTTTCAGGATGCGCAGCTGATGATAATACCGAAACATACTCGCTGGATAATTCCCTAGTAGGCGAGATATACCAAATGAAAAGTGACTTTATCAATACAAAAACTGTAACGATGTATTTCCCTGATCTTACTTCCAGCAGCTTATTAAGAATAGTAAAAGAAGTGAATATCGTTCAGGGCGGCAGTGAAATATACGCTATCGCAAGCAAACTTTTATCAAGTACAGTAACTGAAGAAGATAATTATAAAGTGCCTTTCAATGGTGAAATAAACATGGATAAGATAACTGTGAGCAGGAATCTCGCAATTGTTAACCTGACAGGTGATTTCACTAAATTTTCAGAGAAAGAATTTTTTAATGGTATTATCGCTGTAGTTAATACATTGTGTGAGCTGAAGTCTATAGATTATGTTGAAATAATGATTAATGGAAGGCAAATGCAAAACAGAGGCCTTCTTGTAAACCCAATGACTACAATGGATGAGTCGCTTCATCTTATATATCTTGACCACATCAATATTATTGAAGATGATGAGCGCAGATTAAGCAAAGATAAAAATATTCTCTATTTTTTGGACAAGAATTCTAATTTTCTCATAGCTGAAATAACAAATATCTCAGTAAGCAGAGAAAATGCTGCAGATGATTTATTTAAGCTTTTAAAAAATGAGCCATACTATGGCAGCGGTATGCAGTCTTGCGTGCCGCAGAATGCTTTAATTGCCTCAAGTTCCATAACATCTCCGCCTGAAGTGGACGGAAGCGTATTGACAATCCGGCTTGAATCTCCGAAATACGAAACAATGGACAATAAAACAAGATATATGATGTGCGGCGGAATAACACTTACCTTGTTAAGCTACTATGATAATGTAGCTGCACTGCAGATATTCATTAACGGACAGCCAGCGCTTGAGGAAACGCTTCTTACCAAAGAGATGTTTATTGCAAATATTGGCCAGATTGTTACTGTTTTTTTGCCAAACAGAGACCTTGAATATTTAATTAAAATTGACTTTGCAATGAGTCAAACAAGATATAACGACCCTGAAGAAAGGGTGAAGGAGATTATCCTTGCTGACAGTGATTTCAAGACAAACACATCAAAAATAACTACTGAAAATATCGTTGAAGATGACATCTTATCAGTATTTGTACACGATAGCTGCTGCGTCGTCAATGTATCCGAGAACCTTTATGACGAGATCAGCGTGCTGCCCTATGGAAACAGAAAAATGTTTGTATATTCTGTAGTTAACACCTTAACTGCCTTTGAGAATATCAGCAGTGTCCAATTTCTAGTAGAAGGCAGAATTGGTGAAACCTTCGGAAAAGATATTTATATTGAAACCCCAATGTTGAAAAATCCTGGTTTAGTGTTCGAATGAGGAAGTTATTAACAATTAGGTGGAATTTTTTATCTTTTTTCCAATGAAAATGTTAATAAATCATGTGAAATTGTGTTATTCAGTTGATTTCTATTTGGGCATAATGTATAATCATTTTGTAATATACCATGCGATTTGTGTATATATATGAGGTTAGATGGGTGTATTTGAGTATTTAGTTTTTGGTTTATAATTATAGAAACAAAAAATAGATATGCAAGTACAAGAAAATGAAAAGGAGACAAGTATATGAAGAACAAAAAAACACTTACCATTTTACTGGTTGTAATGATGTTAGCAGTATTAGCGGTTCCGGTTATTGTTATGGCTGATGACTTCACAGGTAGCATTTACATTTCTGACAGTGATCCGCCAGTGATAGACAGCTTTACAGTGACAAATGTAGCTCCGCTAATACGCTCCAGTGATTGCAGCATTTCACTGACAGTTTCAGATCCGCAAACTATTGCTGACATTGCAGAGATTATGTTGGTATTTTGGCATTCAACGACACCTGGAGATCCGACTGATTTACCATCATTTGTACAGGCTGACAATGATTCAACTCAGCTGAACTGGATTGTTGTTTGGGGCACAAGTGAGACATTCCAGCCAGACTCGACAAACACAACATGGGCTGCAACATCACCAACAGATCCAACCCCCACCGCAACATCCGCAACCTTTGATTTTACAGTTACAGTTGGTAAAGAAGCGATGGAAGTAGCTGCACCAAGTGACACAGATAAATGGTTAATTGGAGTTAAAGTAACTGACACTTCCAATAACACAGCGTTTGCTCTTGCGAATGGAGCTACAGGAATGCAGCTTGAAATGGAGTGGTATGGTGAAATGACCGCTAGTGAGTATGCAGGACCATTCTGGGATTTAGGATCACCGGGAATGTCATACGCTGATCAGGCTACTCAGGTATTTACTGGCTCTGACACTCTTTTTGTTTTAGCAAATGGTGATTACAGAATTCAGACATATGCTGACAATGAATGGATAAACTCAGAAACAACGCCTACTAGCATTTTCTATGATACTGCTGTAGATGGTGATGAGGAATTCTCAATTGCTGTAGATACTACGAGTACATATAATGTCGGTACAGCGCAGGTTCTTCCAAATGATACGGGTGCTCTAAATCATACAGATCCAATCAATATTAACCCTTCAGGAGCGTGGGGAACTGCAACAGACATAAATGGAGTGACCATTACTGATATATACATGTTCCTGCAGACAAGTACGAACATTACTACATCTGATACTCCATATACAGGAATCGTTGTATTCTCAGTTGTTAATGATAACTAATATATTCTTCGAAATATATTATATTTAAAAACCAGTTAAATTGAAAGGATAGCTTATAGCTATCCTTTTTATTATCATATTATTAATATAGTAAAACAAAAAACTCGTTATATAGATAACGAGTCTTTTTGGTACCCCCAAGGGGAATCGAACCCCTGTTTTCGGCGTGAGAGGCCAACGTCCTGACCGCTAGACTATGGGAGCGTGTCACCA